>CAMYYD010000040.1 GCA_947303395.1 uncultured Bacteroidales bacterium | reverse complement strand
TAGGGGCTACGACAGTTTAGCAAACTGTTGGTTTCAGCCACTCACCCACCTCTCCGTGTTCTGTGGTTTTGCGGGTGCAAAGATACAACATTTTTACACATCACCAAACATTTTTTGAAAAAAATTTTATTTCTTCATTTTACTGTTGATAATCATAATTTTATTACATTTGCAGAAAATAATTTCATCATGAAAACACGTAGTTTATTATCAATTTTACTCGTTGCAACTGCTTTATTTTCAAGCTCTTGCTGCTCAAATAATGAAAAACAGGCTCCCAATAAAGCTAAAAATGTCATAGTGTTGATAGGCGACGGCATGGGTCCGGCCCAAGTCTATTCGCTCATCCTCACCAGTCCCGAAAAAACCGCATTTCAACGTTTCCCCTACTCCGGTTTCTCAATCACAAAATCAGCTTCAAACGAGATAACCGACTCAGCAGCAGGCGGAACAGCAATCGCAATAGGCAAAAAAACCACAAATAAAATGGTTGGAATGTCGCCCGACAGCATCGCAGTGCCGAGTATGCTTGAATTATTTGCCGAACAAGGCAAAAAGACCGGCGTTGTTGTAACATGCTCAGTGACTCACGCCACACCTGCCGACTTCATCGCTCATAATATCAACAGAAATAACAATGAGGAAATAGCTCTTGAAATCTCAAACAAATCTAAACTCGACGTGCTTTTCGGCGGCGGAAAGAAATATTTCACAGAGCGCAAGGACAGCCTCGACCTTCTTGGCAAAATGTGGGAAAACGGCTGGAATGTCTACGACTCGCTTCCGCAGATTGAAGACAACAACGCCAGAACCATGGTGCTGACATGCCGTAAACACCTTGTCAAAGCTCCTGAACGCGGCGATTATCTGCCAAAAGCTACCGCCAAAGCCATCGAGATGCTCGACAACAGCGAAAACGGCTTCTTCCTAATGATTGAAGGCTCTCAGATTGACTTCGCCTGCCACGACAACGACTCGGCAACTCTCATCGAAGAGATGCGCGATTTCAACAACACACTTAACATAGTACTCGATTTCGCCGAAAAAGATCAAAACACTTTGGTTGTGGTCACAGCCGACCACGAAACAGGTGGCCTCACAATAGTCGATCCCGAAGGCAATTACACACGCACCGACTTCAAATGGAGTACAGGAAGTCACTCGGCAGTGTTCGTACCTGTGTTCTCTTACGGCCCCGGCGCCGAGAAATTCTCAGGCATAATGGACAACACTGAAATTATCGAGAGAATAATGGAAATTGCAAAATAATTAAATTTTTATAAAATTATTTTGTTTTTAAAAAATAAATACTTACCTTTGCTGACTGATTTATAATTAGTTGTGAAGTATTTATTAACGTAATTATTTTATGAAGATTTTTATTGCAAAACTATCTCCACGAACGACAGTCGACGATGTAAAGCGTCTTTTTGAACGTTTCGGAACGGTTTCATCATGCAAAGTCATCATGGATCATGAAACTAATCGCTCAAAATGCTATGGTTTCATCGAAATGCCTAATGAAAACGAGGCATACAAAGCAGTTGTTGAGACTAACGAAATGGAGTTTATGGGCAGCGTCATCAACGTTAAAAAGTCCAAGCCGCAGCAGACTACTGGAAAGAAATAACTCTAAATCATTGAGAGACAATTATTTACAAAATGCAAAATAATTTTTGTATTTTTGGTTACTTTTTATAAAAATTTTGTAATTTTGCAGTCGCGAAATGCAATGGTCTGGTAGCTCAGCTGGATAGAGCAACAGCCTTCTAAGCTGTGGGTCTTGGGTTCGAATCCCAACCGGATCACGCAAGCAAACGCCTGGCGAATAACCGGGCGTTTTTTTAATGAAAACAACAATAAAAACATATGTTTTTACAAGTACATCCTGAGAATCCCAATCCGCGTCACATCAAAATGATTATTGAATGTCTCGAGGATGACGGCGTTATCATCTTCCCTACCGACACCATCTACGGCATCGGCTGCAGTGTGAAAAGCAACAAAGCTTTCGAGCGTATCGCGCAAATCAAGGGAATAAGAAAAGAAAAAGCTCATTTCTCATTTATTTTCAATGATTTAAGTCAGCTTTCCGAATTTACTAAGCCAATAAACAACGATGTTTTCAAACTGATGCGTCGCAACCTGCCGGGGGCTTTCACCTTCATTCTTGAGGCGAACAACAACATCCCGAAGATTTTCCAGAGCAAACGTAAGACCATCGGAATCCGTATCCCTGACCAGCCAATCATCACCAATATTGTGAAAGAACTCGGCTGTCCTATAATGACAACATCTATCCTCGATGAGGATGAAATTTCAGGATTTTTAACCGATCCTGAGGAGATTAATGATCGATACAAAGACCGTGTCGACATCATCATCGACGGCGGCGTGGGCAGCAACGAGGAGTCTACAATAGTGGATTGCACTGATAATGAGATACTTATCACTCGTCAGGGCAAGGGAATACTTGAATGAAAATTTTTGAAAATTTTTGTTGCAGGTATTGAAAAATATAGTATTTTTGCAGTCGCAATTGAAC
>CAMYYD010000039.1 GCA_947303395.1 uncultured Bacteroidales bacterium | reverse complement strand
CCGCGCCTGCACCTCGCTCATCAAACGCGATGAGATTCCGGTGTTGGCAGAGAGATTGCAGATGTTTGCAAAGGATCATCCAGTGAAGTAAGACTTTAGACCTTAGACTTTAGACTTTAGACCTTAGACTTTAGTCGTTAAATTAGACTAAAGACTAACAACTAAAGACTAAAAAAGGATTTCGTAAGAAAAAACGAAGTCCTTTTTTCTTTTTCAAAAATATTATAAAAATTAATTTTCCAAAATCCTTGCATTTCAAAAAAAACCTTCGTAATTTTGTACGTTTTTTAAAACGTGGATTGAAAAGAGTAAAATTTCATCATAATATCAACTAAAAAATTAAAATTATGGCAAGTTTCAAAGGAGCTATTTCTGTTGATACTGAACGTTGTAAGGGTTGCGGCGTGTGCGTCGTGAACTGCCCAATGGGTGTCATCAGTCTGGCAAAAGAAGTTAATGGAAAAGGTTACAACTACGCTTACATGGCGGAACCTGACAAGTGCATTGGCTGCGCAAGCTGCGGCATCGTATGTCCAGATGGAGTTATCTCCGTTTACAAAGCAAAACTGTAATCAAATCATTGTCAAACATTTAAAAATTTATCATAATGGGAGAATTAAAACTGATGAAGGGTAACGAGGCATTGGCAGAAGCCGCCATCCGCTACGGCGCTGATGCTTATTTCGGATATCCTATCACCCCTCAGTCAGAGGTGATCGAGTATCTGTCGGAACAGAACCCTTATGAACGCACCGGTATGGTCGTTCTTCAAGCTGAAAGTGAATTGGCAGCCATCAACATGGTTTACGGAGCTGGCGCATCAGGCAAGCGCGTCATGACCTCATCATCAAGCCCTGGAGTGTGCTTGAAACAGGAAGGTCTGGCATACATCGCCGGTGCTGAGATTCCTTGCGTCTTCGCTGACGTCGTCCGCGGCGGCCCGGGTCTTGGTACAATCCAGCCATCACAGGCCGACTATTTCCAGAACACCAAAGGCGGTGGCAATGGTGACTACCGTAACCTCGTACTCGCTCCGGCATCAGTGCAGGAGATGTGCGACTTCGTGGCACTCGGCTTCGACTTGGCATTCAAATATCGTATGGCAGCATGTATCCTCTCTGACGGCGCTATCGGCCAGATGATGGAGAAGGTCGTCCTTCCAGATCAGAAGCCACGTATGACCGACGAGGAAATCAAAGCCAAATATCCTTGGGCTATCAACGGCCGCAAGAACGGCACACAACACCGCATCATCACCTCTTTGGACCTCGACTCAGCAAAGATGGAAGAGCACAACATCCATCTCCAGAAGAAATACAAAGAGATCGAAGAGAATGAAGTCCGTTACGAGATGATTAACTGCGACGATGCAGAATACGTATTCGTAGCTTACGGTTCAAGCGCACGTATCGCTCAGAAGTCAGTGCAGCTCGGCCGCGAGGCAGGATTGAAAGTCGGTTTGCTCCGTCCTATCACCCTCTGGCCTTATCCAACAAAGGCTATCGACGCTCTCATCAAGAAAGGCGTCAAGGGATTCTTATCAGTAGAGTTAAGCTGCGGTCAGATGATCGAAGACGTTCGTTTGGCTTGCAACGGTCGTGTTAAGGCTGAGCACTTCGGCCGCGTCGGTGGCATCATCCACACACCAGAGGAAGTTCTCGAAGCTATGAAGAAACAAATTATAGGAGAATAAGAAAATGACAGTAGAAGATATCATCAAACCTGAAAACTTAGTATATCAGAAATCTAAGTTATTGACCAACAAGCCTTTCCACTACTGCCCAGGCTGCGGTCACGGCACTGTCCACCGTATCATCGCTGAGGTTTTGGAAGAACTTGGCGTTGGCGACAAAACCATCGGCGTTTCTCCAGTAGGTTGCGCCGTTATGGCATACGACTACTTCGACGTTGACTTCGCCGAGGCAGCACACGGCCGCGCACCGGCGGTCGCAACAGGTATCAAACGCGTATGGCCTGACAAGGTGGTCTTCTCCTATCAGGGCGACGGCGACCTCGCAGCTATCGGTACTTGCGAGACAATCCACACATGCAACCGTGGCGAGAACATCACCATGATCTTCGTGAACAACGGTATCTATGGTATGACCGGCGGCCAGATGGCTCCTACCACACTCGAAGGCATGAAGACTGCAACAACACCTTACGGACGTAAGGCCACATTACCTGCAGGCGCTGGCTTCGACGGTATCCCGAACAACGGTTATCCACTCCACATCACCGAACTGATTGCACGTCTTCCTGGCACAAAATACGTCACACGTCAGGCTGTTTATGACCCGGCACACGTACGTAACGCCAAGAAAGCTATCAAGAAGGCTTTTGAAAACCAGATTAACGGAAAGAGCGGCGTAAACTTCGTCGAAATCGTATCGAACTGCAACTCCAACTGGAAGATGGAACCAGTCGCAGCTAACAAATGGTTGGTTGAGAACATGCTTCCTGAGTATCCACTTGGCGATATCAAAGTCGATGGAAAGCTCGTTGAAAAATAATTTAAAAAATTAAAGCAATGACAGAAGAAATTATTATTGCCGGATTCGGCGGACAGGGTGTCTTATCAATGGGTAAGATCCTTGCATATAGCGGCATCATGGAAGGCAAAGAAGTGAGCTGGATGCCATCATACGGTCCTGAGATGCGTGGTGGTACCGCCAACGTGACTGTCATCGTCAGCGATGAACGCGTGTGCTCTCCTATCATCAACGCATTCGACACAGCAGTGATTTTGAACCAGCAGTCACTCGACAAGTTCGAATCGAAAGTAAAACCTGGCGGATATCTTCTCTATGATCCGAACGGCATCACAAAGAAGCCTACCCGTAAGGACATCAACATCTACACCATCGAAGGTGCACAGTTGGCATCAGACATGGGTAACAGCAAAGTGTTCAACATGATTATCCTCGGCGCATTCTTGAAGCTTCGTCCAATCATCGACGACAAGAACGTTGAAGAGGGTCTTCGCCACAGCTTGCCAGAGCGTGCTCACAAGCTGATTCCGTTGAACATGGAAGCCGTTAAGGTTGGTAAGGATAATGTGAAAAAAGCCTAAGAGACATTAGATTTTAGACATTAGACATTAGTAGGGGCGAATGATTATTCGCCCCTACGTGTTTTTTGTAAAAAA
>CAMYYD010000038.1 GCA_947303395.1 uncultured Bacteroidales bacterium | reverse complement strand
GCGTTCTTCTATTGGTATAAGGCGTGTGTTTTGTTACTAAACTGATAATAAATTCACTATCTTTGCCCCGTGAAAACCACTCTTCTCCATATCACCCTCCTCCTCTGTGTGCTGCTCACAGCCGCATGTTCGCGACATCATGCACCTTCACCATTCGAAGACCAACTCTATCAGACCGAGTGCTTCCTGCAAATCATGCCCGACAGCGCCTTTCGGGTGCTCGATAATCTCGATGCTAGCCTTCTTTCCGAAAAAGAGGCGGCCCACCGTAACCTCTTGATGGCGCAAAGCATGTATTTCCTGAGTCGCGACCCGCAAGCGATTGACTCCCTGCTCGATGAGGCCGGATTGTTCTTTGCGAAAAGCGACGACAGGTATCACGAGGCAATGGTGTACTGGCAAAAATCGGGTATTGGAGCCCAGCTTGGCCAAGGGCAGCAATATGTGATGGACTATAGGCAGAAAGCGCTCCAAACCATTGAGCAATGCCAACACGTTGACCATCGGCTGGTGCAGTATTCGTTGATTCCGACCAACGAACAGAACGAGATCGACCGCCTGAAATATGCCATTCACCAACGTCTTGGCATGTCCTATACCGCTGGAGGCTATCATCGCGAAGGTATCAAACATTTGTTGCTTTCCGAACAGTATTACTACAAGCAAAAACGCTACAACCTGCACCTCGGCTCGGCTTATATGCTCGGTCACGCTTACAATTTGGTAGCCGAATACGACAGTAGCCTGATGTATTATAACAAGGGATTGCAGTCTGCCCAAGCGATGGGCAATGTCGCAGAGTGCGCCTACTATTACAATGCGGTTGGCGACGGGCTGCTATTCCGTTATGATACGCAAACAGATGCTACCGATGATGCGCGCCTGCAGATGCTCCGTCAATCGGTGTCATATTGTATGACGGGTCTTGAAATGCTCGAAAATGTCAACGACAGGATGGCGTTTTCATACCGTATGGAGATGCTCGAAAACCTTTCCCAAGCCTATTATAACCTTCAAGACTACGACTCCTGCATTTATTATGGAAGCAAGGTGTTCGATTTATATGGTGACAAGACTTCCGAGTTTCAGCTGAAACGCCTTTACAACTCATATAAAGCGCTGGGCGACAATGGGAAATCCGCTATATTCGCAGATTTAATACTGAACTTGCCCGACGATCACGGCAGCGAACAGAAAGCCATCGCCGAAGTGAAGGATAAATACGAAAAGCAATTGGAAATCAATAAATTGCAATCAGAACAGCAGATAAAGCGCTACCGTTTGTACTTTTACATTGCCCTCTTGGTAATGGCGATTCTGGTGATGCTGTGGATGGTGCTGCGCATGAAGTCCAACAGGGAACAGGCCAAAAAAGATCAAGGCGAGAGCCTGATGCGAAGGGTGCTCGTTATTTACGCTGACCAGCCTAAGGATGCCCGACAACGCATCTTGAACGAATTCAACACCACTTACCCCAACACGCACGACCAGTTACTTGCCGCATATCCCGACCTGACCGAACAGGAGTATGCCATCTGTGTGCTCAGCTACCTGCCGTTCCGCTCCAAGGAAATTGCACAGCTGTTTGATGTGCAGGAAAACACCGTCTATCGCTACCGCACCGTCATCCGAAAAAAGGTGGGAACCGACGATTTGGGAGCTCTCGTAGGGCGTTTTTTAGGGTAGAAAAACCTTGATTTCCTAAATCACAACCGCTTCATTATCAATATTATCATTCTGAAAAATCCTTGATTTTGGGTTGAGGCTTGTTTTTGAATTGATTTTTTATTATAATTTTGTGGTGTTAACCATATCTATGATACAAGAAATGAAAACACTCGGATTTTTAACATCGCTTGCCATCCTTTTTGTTGGAAGCATCAGCGCACAAGCTCAAGAGCTCATTGAAATTGTAAATTCTCCCGATTCGTGGGTTTATAGCATGATGTTCGAAGACGAACATACTTTTGTCGCCAACAAGACCATCGTTGATCAAAACTCCAATGTTACAGAAATCCAATTCGTGAGGATGACCGACGAAGGCGAGGAACTGGCTTCGCAGCAACTGTTTTCAGCGGAAGAATACGCCGATGTTGTTTGGATTAGCCCTTTGCAACGCCTTCCCAATGGTAATTTGATGCTATGCTACGCAAAAAGAGTAGCCGACATCGCCACCTTCTACCGGGTGGATTTGAATGACGACCTTTCATTCTCCGTCCTTCAACTGGATTGGGAAACCGACGATTACTACGACAGTGACAGAACTTTCTATCCTTATAATACCGGCGTGGTCGTAAACAAGGACGGCAATGTTATTATCACTTATCCGCCTCACAGCCAATACCATCTTAACGGCACCGAAGCCATGCAGTTCTTAAAATTCGATACCGAAGGACAACTAGTTGGTCAACGGCTGATGGAAGGCTTCCGCGGACAAGACCGCCATCACACTCTGCCAACACCCGATTCGTTGGGATGCCGCATCATCCTTCGTAACAACGGTTCTCCCAAACTGGATTGCCATACCTTGGATGCTGACTTGAACACCATAGCCATCAAGGAAAACGTGGAAGAATTGTCGTGGCCTTACCAGTGCTGCCGTTTTGCCTATCTTAAAACCAACACTGCCAATGGCAAGACATACTCTATAAACACCATCAATTATCCTGCTTATGGAGGCAACCCCCAGATAGTGGAAGACATTATGATGAGTGTTTTTGATGCTGAAAACTTCCGCCAAACGAATTACACTTGGGGACTTACGACTCAAAGTGAGGACAATGGAGGCATCCGGCAATCCATAGGTTTCGATAATGAAAATAATGTATATATGGCAGGCGAAATGGATAGGGTTAACGAGTTCTTCAACCGCAACCTGTACATCGCCTGTTTGGACGAGAACCTGAACAAATTGGGCGAAATTTACCATGTGGACGACTACGTTTATATGATCAAATCATTGAGTGCATGTCCCGAAGGTGGCTGCCTTGTGAGTTGCCATAAAATCCTTGAAGCCACTAATGAAGCAGGGAACTGCCTGATAAAAATCACGAAAGAGGCTTTTGACGACATCGACGAAGCCCATGATGCTGGTTTTGCCGTAGCGATGGCTTATCCCAATCCGGGTGGTAACACGCTCAACATCCGCACAGCTTTGCAAAACGCTCGAATTGAAGTTTATGATTTGAACGGAAAACTGATTTACAACCAAGAAATTACAGACAACATCACCACTATAATCACTACCTCTTGGCCTTCAGAAGTTTATGTTTGGAAAGTCATCGCCAACGGCAAAGAAGCCGAAAGTGGAAAATGGATAAAACAATAATAATATGAAAGCAACTAAAATTTACATTTTGCTTGCACTCCTGATGTTGGGAGGGGTGACCATGCAAGCGCAAGTGACAGAGCCAGTCGAAATCCTTCCGTCGTCTACACTTATTGTCTATCACATGGATCAATGGAGCGATGGTCAAATTATCCTCAACGCCGTGGAAAGCGGTGTCGGGCTCTACGCTGTAATCATCGATGAGGAAGGCAACATCATTGATTACGAATTGTGGCACAGCTACACAAACACCTGTTATTTCCTCACCGAAAGCA
>CAMYYD010000037.1 GCA_947303395.1 uncultured Bacteroidales bacterium | reverse complement strand
CCGAACTTGCCGATATTTGAAGGTGGAGCGCCAACCATACGGACGTCGTCAAAAATCTCATTATACATCAAAAAGTATTGATTACCAATGTAAAACGACTCAACCGTCACTTTATATTCATTGTCTTTTTGCACCGATTCTTTGATGTTTTTAATGTTTTCAGCGATGATTTTAGCGCGTTCATCATCGGTTGTTTGGTCAGTGATTCCGGCAAGAACCTTATCAGTGACATCTTCCATATTTCTCAGCATTTTAGCAGTGAGACCAGGGCATGGGAGTTCTTCTTCCATCGTCATCGCCCAGAAACCGTCGGTAAGGTAGTCGTGCTCGATTGTGGAATGTTTCTGAATCCAATCGAAACCGCAGTGGTGGTTGGTGAGTAGAAGTCCCTGCTCGCTGACGATTTCACCAGTGCAGCCGCCTCCGAAGAGCACCACAGCGTCTTTCATCGAGCTGTGATTGATTGAATAGATGTCATCGGCAGTGATTTTCATGCCCATAGCCTGCATCTCGGCTTCGTTTTTCTGAAGCAGCGCAGGAATCCACATGCCTTCGTCAGCACGAAGAATACCACCGAAAATGATAACCGTAATAATTGATAATAACGTCCTTTTCATATAATAAACTTTTAAACTATTAAACTTTCAACTAAAAAACTACTCTAAACTCTACACTCTACACTCTAAACTCTTAATCATGATGATATTGTTCTCCTTTTAAAATTGTGAATGCTCGGTAGAGCTGCTCGGTGAAGACGAGTCGCACCATTTGATGCGAGAATGTCATCTCTGAAAGGCTGATTTTTGCATTTGCCTTGTCGTAAACATCTTGCGAGAAGCCGTAAGGACCGCCGATGACGAAGACAAGACGTTTGCAGCCGGTGTTCATCTGACGTTCAAGCCATTGCGAGAATCCACGCGAAGAGAATGTCTTTCCGTTTTCATCCAAAAGCACGATTTCATCGCCTGCCATAAACTGCGCAAGAAGCAATTCACCTTCGAGTTTTTTCTGCTGCGCTTCCGACAGAGTCTTGCGGTTTTTGATGTCGGGAATGACCTTCATCTCAAACTGCGCGTAATGCTCCAACCGACTGATATACTTAGAGATACCAGTCTCGAGATAAGCCTCGTCTGTCTTTCCTATCACGAGCAACACTATTTTCACGTCGCAAAGATAATAAAATTTTTAGTTGCCTGCGCATGCAACCGTCGCAACGCTGATTTTTATTCCTTCAACCTGCATCAGGGCTTTGCCTGCCGACATAAGAGTAGCGCCAGTGGTGAGCACGTCGTCGACCAAAAGCACGTGTTTTCCTTTGAGTTTTTCAGGATTTTTGAGTTCAAAAATATCTTTCACATTCTGCCAACGCTCCTCACGCGATTTTTTCGTCTGAGTGTCAGTAAAAACACTCCTCACCAAGCATTTTTCTGCAATCGGAATGCTCATGATTTCGCTGATTCCTTCGGCGATGACATGACTTTGGTTGTAGCCGCGGATCTTTTCTTTTTTAGGATGCAGCGGTATTGGCACAATATAGTCAATTCCTTGATAATCAGCGGCTTTAAGCAGACTTTTCCCGATTTCCTGACCTAAAAATATTCCATTTTCGCGACAGTGATGATATTTCAGACCATGAATCAGATGTTGGACTTTGCCGGTTTTACTGAAGAAAAACTCAGCCATCACGGCGTTGAAGGGCATCTGACCGTAAAACATCTGCGCTAGAGGGTTGTCGGGGTTTTGCTCGTAGCCTGTTTTCGGCAACAGGAAACGACAAGTGGTACAGACGGTGTCTTCGCCTTCAAGAAGGAGGTTGCCGCAAGCGGCGCAAACGCGCGGTAACAATAAGTTGATGAGATGTTTAAATAGTTTCATAATTTTAGTTATTCAGTTGTTCGGTTAATCAGTTAGTCAGTTGTTTAGTTGACCAGTTTTAACTGAATAACTGAACAACTTATTACTGATTAACTTATTATTTTTTCAGTACCGCCGACTTCACTTCGATTCCGTCGAGTTTGCCGAGCTGTCCTGTGAGCGAGCCTATCTCGTCGGTGGAGCCTTCCACAACGAGGTTGATGAGGCTCATGCCTTCGTTACGAGGCAACCCGAGGCGCCCGATCACGATATCCGAATGTTTCGAGATAATTGCGTTGACACTCGGTGCCGACTCACGGTTTTCGATTCCGATAATGACCGTACCTATTCGTTTTTCCATAAATCTTATTTTTTGTGCGACAGCCTGTATTCTGTCAACGACATGGAATATCTCTCACGGAAGAGTTTTTGCAGGCGTTGAGGAGTGAGTTTCACCTTTTTGGCAACGTCGGCAACCTTCATATCCGGATGTTCGCGAAGCAGTCTGCAAGCTTCTAAAAGACGTTTTTCATCTTCCGTTTCATCCTTAAGATTTTCCACCACCTGACTTTGTTTTGTCTTGTCATCAATAAACTTCACCAAAGCCGAATTCTTCTCTGTCAATTTTTTCTTTTGGAAAACTGAGCTGTTATAGAAGAACAGAATGACCAGCAAAATAACAAACATAATAATGATTATGATGTTTTGCATACGGTTTAACAGGGTCTGACGCTGAAGTTCCATCTCCTGTTCCTGAGCACGATAACGGGCAGCGTATTCATTGATTTTGCTTTCATGAAGCTGGTTGCTAATCAGTTGGCTCAATTCAGCGTGACGCTTAATGTAGTCGTAAGCTTTATCGTGTTGTCCGCGAGCATTAGCGGCAATAGAGCGGTTGAGCAATATTGTTGAATAAGTCTCGTTGATGGTATCGTCCTTCAAATAATTCTCAACTTCGTCATAAATGGCCAGCATTTTGTCGTAATCACCAAGTTTACACCATGTCATCGATATCATCATTCGTCCATCAAATGTCTTTCCGTAACGGCTATTTTCGAAAAGATTAAGATAATAACGCGAGTTTGGAATATCGTCGGTCTCGGCGTATGCTCTTGCAAGATATGCATAAGCTTTTACTCGATAAAAACCACAGTAATCAGACAATTTATCAGCATCAGGTTCACGGAATGTGCCATCATGATAATCGTCAGGATGCTGTTCATAATCGTCTAATTTATCTATGATTTTCTTGGCAACAGGAATGATTTTGTCAAACATACCACACTGCTGAAGCACATCAACCTTACGACGTAAAGCGATGATGCAGGCGTCCATCTCGTTGAATTTACGTGTTTTGTCAAGTTCCGCAATCACATCATTGAGTTTTTGCAAGCCTTCATCTTGGTGGCCGAGATATGCAAGGATGACGCCAATCTCCGCTTCTGTACGTAAAGCCTCGACTTCGTTGTTATTTTTACGGCAGAAATCAACCTTTTCGGTCGACCATTTAAGCCATTGTTCAAAATCCTGTTTTCTTCGTGTGATGGAAATCAACAAATCAAGCACAGATTCCTCATTATCAGCGTTTTTGACATAATCGCTATTCATCAGCGACAGACAAATCTTTTGTGCCGAATCCAAATGCATTCCTTCAAAGCTCATTGTGAATATCTTCGCACGATAAAATGAGGCTCGGTCGCGTGACATATTGCCAACAATTTCCGCTGAATCGATGATCAACAGAGCCCTTGTAGGGTTGTAGTCATATATTTTCATCGCGGCTTTAGCGGTATAAAGTGTATCGGAAAGATGCGGCTCGCGATTCATAGTGGTGTTCATCGTGCAGCTCTCCATCATAACCGCCACAGATATCAGTAATGCAAACAGCAATTGCTTCATAGTCAAACAGTTTAATATTAAAAACGGTGCAAAAATAATAAAAAAAATTGTAGAGACGTCATAATATGGCGTCTCTACGATGATTTTTTTTGTACATCCTCAGGGATTCGAACCCTGGACCCATTGATTAAGAGTCAAT
>CAMYYD010000036.1 GCA_947303395.1 uncultured Bacteroidales bacterium | reverse complement strand
ATAGGGCGGAGGTGGAGGTAAACCAGCTTCTCCACATATTTCATCTTTTCGTTAAGCGGCAGTTTGAAGTTGGCGAAAATCTTATGCACCATTTTAGAGCCTTTCACTTCATGACCGTGGAAGGTCCAGCCAGCCTCTTTCTCGAATCTTTTTGTCAACGGTTTCGCGATATCATGCAGAACAGCAGCCCATCTGAGCCACAAATCGCCACCGCTAATCGCCACATTATCAAGTACTTCCAATGTGTGATAGAAGTTGTCTTTATGTCCTTTGCCTTCCTGGATCTCAACGCCTTTCAAAGCCGCCATTTGCGGGAATATCAAAGGCAACAGACCGCTTTTATCTAATAGTTTAAAACCTATGCTCGGCACGTCCGACATGATGATTTTGTTCATCTCCTCGGTGACGCGCTCCATTGATATTATCTTGATTCTCTGTGCGTTACGTCTTATTGCTTCAAACGATTCCGCCTCAATCATGAAATGCAGCTGTGTTGCAAATCTGATGGCGCGCATCATCCTCAATGGGTCGTCAGAATAGGTAATATCTGGGTCTAATGGCGTCCGGATAATCTTATCTTCAAGGTCCTGAACTCCATTAAATGGGTCGACCAACTCACCGAAGTTATTTTCATTCAATGAGATAGCCATTGCGTTGATGGTGAAATCACGACGGTTCTGGTCGTCTTCCAAGGTGCCGTTTTCGCATGTCGGCTTGCGGCTGTCGGCAGTGTATGATTCCTTTCTTGCGCCCACAAACTCAATCTCGTGACCGTCAACATTTATCATCGCGGTACCGAAACGACCGTAATATTTCACGTGTTTCTTTCCAGGCAATAATTCAGCTGTTTTCTTGGCTAATTCAATGCCACTACCAACTGTAACTACATCAATATCATTGGATTGACGATGTAACAACAAATCACGGACATAGCCGCCCACGATGTAGGAATCGAATCCCAACTCGCGCGATGCGGCGGTTATTACCTTGAAAAATTTATTATCGATTTTATCTTTCAGATTCATTGATAAAAATTTCCTTTTTATCATCATCAAAATCAATCACAATCTTCGCACCTTTTTCAGGATGTGATTTGATTATCTCCTCAGCCAGCACATCTTCCACGTATTTCTGGATGGCGCGTTTCAGCGGACGTGCTCCGTATTGGTCGTCCCAACCTTTCTCGACAATGAAATTGCGTGCTTTTTCTGTCAACTCCGGCTCGAATCCCATCTCTCTGATGCGCTCGAACACCTTCTTCAGTTCGATATCGATGATCTTGTTGATGTTTTCCTTGTTCAGCGATTCGAAAATCACCACCTCGTCGATTCTGTTAAGGAATTCGGGGGCAAACGAGCGTTTTAAGGCATTTTCTATCACGGCGCGTGAATATTTGTCTTTCGAATCTTTCTTCGCCTGTGTGCCAAATCCTACGCCTTGTCCGAAATCTTTCAACTGACGCGAGCCGATGTTCGACGTCATGATGATGATGGTATTCTTGAAATCGACTTTTCTTCCAAGAGAATCAGTGAGTTGACCGTCGTCCAAGACCTGCAAAAGCAGATGGAATACATCCGGATGCGCCTTCTCGATTTCGTCCAAAAGAACGATGGAGTAGGGCTTTCTGCGAACTTTTTCAGTCAACTGACCGCCTTCTTCGTAACCGACGTATCCTGGAGGCGCTCCAACGAGACGCGAGACAGCGAATTTTTCCATGTATTCGCTCATGTCAATACGAATCAAAGCATCCTCAGAATCAAAGAGATACTTGGCTAAAACCTTTGCCAGATATGTCTTTCCGACACCGGTAGGACCGAGGAAAATGAAGCTTCCAATTGGTCTGTTCGGGTCTTTCAAACCCGCACGATTGCGGCGAATTGCCTTCACCACGTTCTTAATTGCCTCATCCTGACCGATGACAGTGCCAGCGAGCTCTGTCTCCATGCTCATCAGGCGGTCGCCTTCGTTTTGTGCGATGCGCTGAACAGGAACGCCGGTCATCATAGCAACGACTTCAGCAACATTCTGTTCGGTGACGGTTTCACGGTGGCTGTTAGTGTCGTTATCCCAGTCTTGCTTGGCTTTTCCGAGTTTCTCAACCATCATCTTTTCCTCGTCACGATATTTTCCCGCGTCCTCGAAACGCTGCTCTTTGATGGCTTGTTTCTTCTCCTTGCGAATCTCCTCGACTTGCTTTTCCATATCGATAATCTCAGTCGGGACGTGAATGTTGCCGATATGAACTCTTGCGCCAGCCTCATCCAAAGCGTCGATAGCCTTATCAGGCAGGTTTCTGTCGGAAATATAGCGGTTTGTGAGCTTTACGCAGGCCTCGATGGCGTCGTCTGAATATCTCACCAAATGATGATCTTCGTATTTGCTCTTGATGTTATTCAAAATCTGAACGGTCTCCTCTGGAGTCGTCGGCTCAACCAGTATTTTCTGGAATCTGCGTTCCAAAGCGCCGTCTTTTTCGATGTATTGGCGATACTCGTCCAAAGTGGTCGCACCGATGCACTGCAGCTCGCCGCGTGCCAATGCAGGCTTGAACATATTCGAAGCATCGAGTGAGCCGTTGGCGTTGCCAGCTCCAATAATCGTATGAATCTCGTCGATAAACAGAATGATGTCTGGATTTTTCTCTAACTCATTGAGAATCGACTTCATACGTTCCTCAAACTGTCCTCTGTACTTGGTTCCTGCAACAACCGAACCGAGGTCCAAAACCACAATTCGTTTGTTGTACAAAGTCCTTGAAACTTTATGTTCCACAATGCGTTGCGCCAGTCCTTCGGCAATTGCCGACTTGCCTACACCTGGTTCGCCGATGAGAATCGGGTTGTTTTTCTTTCGGCGGCTCAAAACCTGTGCAATGCGCTCGAGTTCCTTTTCACGACCGACGATAGGGTCGAGGCGACCTTCTTCAGCGGCTTTAGTCAAATCACGACCAAAGCTGTCGAGTGCCGGAGTACTTGATTTTGCTGCGCCTTTGCGTTGTTTATCGGTGGTTTGCGTCGGAGTGTCGTCTTCTTCGTCCTCATCCTGAAACACATTAGTCGGCTCCGAAACCATATCTTCATTCTTACTTTTTGCCGGATAATTTGGCATCAATTTCTCCACTTCCTTCTTGTATTTGTTAAATGTAATCCCTTCGTATTCAAGACGTTGTGACACGATATTGTTGTCATCGTGAAGTATTGCGAGCATCAGATGCTCTGAAGCGACCTGTTCGCAGTTGAAGTCTTTCGCCACTATATATGTGAACTTCAATGCGCGTTCAGCTTGCTTTGTCAAAGGCAGGTTGTTGGTATTTCCAAGAACGGTGTTGTTGGTCTTGATTGAAGCCTCAAGTTTTTGTCTAAATGCTTCAATATCAAGCTCTAAGTTAATCAAAATCTGCACCGCATTGCTGTCTTTGTCATCCACGATTCCAAGGAATATATGCTCCAATCCGATATATGGATTGCCCATCTTCACAGCCTCTTCGCGACTGTGTTGCATGATATCTTGAACCCTTGGTGAAAATTTCTGATCCATCTTATAAAAATTTCAAACTGCAAAAGTACAAATAAAATTCGGTATACGCGTCTAAATGGCATGAATTTTGTTAAATTAATTGTTAATTAAATGTTTAAAAAATTTAAATAAAAGTGTTTCCAATTCAAAAAAAATCCGTATTTTTGTAAATTATTTTTAGGATTAAAAATTTAAAGAAAAGATAAATGGAAGAACAGTTAGAAGGTGAAAAACTTGAAGGTGAAAGAATAGTCCCGATTGGCATTGAGGACCATATGAAAACGAGTTATATCGATTATTCCATGTCGGTTATCGTGGCTCGTGCTTTGCCTGATGTTAGAGACGGTTTGAAACCTGTGCACCGCCGTATTCTTTACGGAATGATGGACATGGGTGTGCTCTCGAATCGCCCATATAAGAAGTCAGCAAAGGTGGTCGGCGAAGTTTTAGGTAAATATCACCCGCATGGTGACTCGTCAGTGTATGACGCAATGGTGCGTCT
>CAMYYD010000035.1 GCA_947303395.1 uncultured Bacteroidales bacterium | reverse complement strand
ACCACAAAATCGACATGCTCGAAGTTATATTCCAGCAAGGTGTCGGTGACGAAATCCATATCGACCTTCTCGCCCACCGCAAGTTTTAAAGTGTTCTTGCTCAATATCTTACGGGTGACAATCTTCTCGCTTAAAGCCTCAGGATAAGAAACTATTATAGTCTTTCGCTCGGATGTCGAAACACGTTGCAAAACCTCGGTTCGCGACAAGATATAGGTGTTATCAGGCTTCTCCGGCTCATACGGACGTTTGTACGATGTCGGGTAAAACAGAATCATCTTCTTGGCGTAGTCCTGCTCGCGCTCGCCGAAGATATTCTCGAGGTCGTTGTAGAAATACGCCGCGCTCTCCTTGTCGGGACACACCACAAAATGCTGTCCGCCAAGCTTCTCAAACGCACTTGCAACAGCGAAAGCCTTTGCCGAACCGACAATACCCTTGCAAAACACGCTCTTCTTATCATTAAGATAATCAATGAGTTGCAAGATTCTGGCGTCGTCTTTATAATATGAGATAGGATTTTCTTTCACGGGGGCAAAAATACGAAAAATTCTTCATGTTAAACACATGAACTCCTTTCAAATAGATACTTCGATGGAGTTTTTCCGTACTTGCTCTTAAACGAGCGCAAAAACGTGGAGTATGAGTTGAAGCCAACCATGACCGCTATGTCTTCCAAGGATTGCTGGCTTTCAGAGTTTTTACTTTCCAAAATAACCTTGGCCTCTTCCAAACGGAAATCATTGATGTACTCGTAGAAAGTCATATTTCGCTCCCTATTGATGTAGTTGCTCAGATACTGTCGGTTGGTTCCCAACAGTTGCGCCAACTTCTGCAATGTCAGCGTGCTGTCGCGATAATATTGCATTTCGAGTATAATCTTTTCTATGTCTTTGGAAGAGAAGGTTTTATAATAAGGATCCTTGTCCACCTGATTTACCAGGACAAACACTTTCTGGGTGATGATTTTATGCATTGCATACACTACAATTGCTACGGAAATGAGGCAATAGACGGAGTCAAAAATCAAACTGTAATCGTCTTCCTGCCCGGCAAACCAATCTTGCTGCGACAAACTGTCGACAAACCACAGCAGTTGGTAGACGAAAAACAACGAAACCACAATGTTACTCCAACGGAGGTCAAAATACTCCAAATTACTCACATTGTCGTTAAGCATAGCTGTATATTTCTTGATGTAATACTGCAAATACACCATGATAATCAAGCAACTTATCAATGTGAAGACCTGCGTGGCAGGCAATATTTCCGGACTTCCGGTGATGGCAAACAACGCCATCGCCCCGACGAATGGAATCTCAACAATCAGCAGTTGCGACAGTTTAAATCGGCTTGGCATCACCAACGAGATGCCAAAAGCAATATAGCCTCCCACAATCACATAGTCGAAGAGCAGAAACAGTGTGTTGAGATAATCGGCATATGGCAAATCGCTGCACGCCACAACCAAAAAATTGTTGAAAAATCCGATCGAGTGCAGAAACAACGTTATCGCAAAAACCTTTTGGAACAGGTAGCTGGAATAATGACGGAGCATATATATCCCGCATCCCATCAGGGCACATTGCGCAATGCCTGAAACAAAGCAAAGCAACATGATATATACTGAGTCACTATTCATATTTGCAAAAATACAATTTTTTCCTATTATAATTCAAATTTCAATAATTAGTCGCCGTTTTTTACGTATTGCAATTTCGTTTTTACGCATTGACGACTAAAAACCCTTTTTCTTACGCAAAGCAAACTGCATTTTTACACAACGAAATTTCAATAATTAAAATAATAAGGAATTTTGTATTGCGATTTTGACTGATTTAACTAATTATTCACTAAAATACTATTAATATGAAAGCACTTAAACAATTTGGGCTTATTGCGTTCGTCGCAATGGCAATGTTGAGCTGCAGCAGCTTGACTGATTTAACCGCAGGACTTACTGCCGGTGCTCCTGGCGTTGAAAAAGGCGCATTTTCTGTATCAGCAAACACAAAAGTGTTTTTTGCAAAAGGCAACTTACAGTATCAAGCATCTACCAATACATGGCGTTTTGCCGAAAACCAATGGGATTACATTGGCGATGCCAATAGTAGAATTTCAGATGACAATGAAGATTGGATAGATTTATTCGGTTGGGGAACAGGCAACGCTCCTTTTAAATATAAAAATCTTTATTGGGAAGACTATAAATCATTCAACGATTGGGGTAAAAACACTATCATAAACGGTGAGGACTACAATTGGTTTACATTGTCACAAGATGAATGGAACTATATTTTCGAGACCCGCAAGACATCAAGCGGTATTTTATATGCCAAAGCTATTGTAAATGGTGTGAATGGCCTTATTTTGCTTCCTGACAGCTGGTCAACATTTGGTTATCCGTTAAACGAGCCAAATAAAGAAGATGCAAGTTTCGGCAGCAACCGCATTTCACAAAAGGTGTGGACCGAAAAACTTGAGGCTAACGGCGCCATTTTCCTACCTGCTGCGGGCTATCGTAACGAAAAAGACGTTATCAAAGCCGGCACAAGCGGTTATTATTGGAAATGCACAGGCTCCGGACCAGCCAACTCTCGTTCTGTGAATTTTGGAGATGGATTTGTTTATTGGGATCAAAGAGAAAATATACATCAAGGTTTCTCTGTACGTTTAGCTCGCACTATTGAATAATTAAATTACATGAAACATGGGACTTTTTAGCAAGAAAAAAAACGAAAAACCTACTGGCGACAAAGCTTGTCAGGAAGGTTACGTGTCGTTCACTCCAGAAGACATCAAAACAAAGGAAGAAACTTCAAAAGACAACCGCGAAGCTTATGATTTACTGTGGCAAGCGGTGACAACTTCGTCGCACATAACTAAGAAAGACAAAAAGGGCCACGAGGTGCCTATCGACGACGTTTATCCAGTCAGTTTGGAAGAGACTTTGGAGATGGAAGACCTGCTCAATCAGGCTGAAGCCAAGATTCAGGATCACAACGACACCGAACTTAAAGATCAAATCGACGAAGTTCGCTACATCATCGACTGGTCGAAAAAACGTCACTACAACTTCTCGTGGATGATTATTCTTGGTGTGATTTTGGGCTTATTTATCTTGAATTATTTCAGGAAAGAACCTCGTGAAAAAGCTAAAAATTGGGACAAAATCTACAATCAGGTCGATAAATCCTGGACAGAGCAAGACACTACCATTTCATGGGATGAAGTAGAAGGCAAACATATATATTATCGTGACGAAAAACGTTTTGCCAATGCAAATAGTTTCAAAGCGATGACTGCAGAAATGCACAGAGGCATTTATGATGTCAATATTGACGGTCCTTTTGGCGTTAATAAATGTCAATCGATAATCGATACAGCTTCAAAACGAAGCACCAGAAATTATTATAAAGATCTTAAAAAAACGGCACAGAAACATGCTGATGAGGCTTTGGAAAAAGGACAAGAAATCTGCAACGCCGATTACGATGACGTACATAAAATAGCTAAAAAAGAAGCTAAAAAGATTCGCAACGGCTATCGTAAAGAAGCCCGCAAGTACACTATCTGGATCTGGATTTTCATCATAATGATTCCTTTGTACATCTATGCCGACCGTCCGTACGGCTGGATGGAGACACGCCATCGACTGGAAGCGAAGATTCTCGGAGGCATCAAGAAAATTGCCTACAGTATTGCCACCGGCTTGTTCTTTGGTGCTCTGTTCATGCCTGATGTGCCGGATTACATTGTCACCTACAGCGACGGCCACAAGGAACGAGAAGCCGACATGGCCGGACAGATCATGCAATGGGGTGTTCAGGCTTTGATGATACTCGCCGCGCTCTTCATAGCCGCCATCGCGAGTGCATTCATCATGACATACTCAACAGTTGTCGGTTTGCGTCGTAATTACGACTGGAGTTCAATAAGAGCCGATGTTAAGGGAAAACTTGGGAAGAAATGATTTTACAGTTATAAAAAGTTTAAAAAATCATCAAGAAGAGACGGTCGAATGGCCGTCTCTTTGCAT
>CAMYYD010000034.1 GCA_947303395.1 uncultured Bacteroidales bacterium | reverse complement strand
TTTGACGAGCGTTTCACCTCCGTGATGGCGCATCAGACCATGCTCGACGCCGGTTTAGGCAAGAAGGCAAGGCAGAACAAGGAACTCGTCGACACCATCAGTGCGACGATAATCCTGCAATCGTATATGGCATCGATAAAATAAAATATAAAATGGTATTACCAGTTGTGGCTTACGGTCATCCGGTGTTGAAGCACGTGGCCGAAGATATTGAAGAAAACAGTCCTGAGATTCAGCAACTTATCGCTGATATGTTCGAGACAATGTATTATACTGAGGGTGTCGGTTTGGCGGCTCCGCAGATCAACAAGTCGATAAGACTTTTCGTGATGGACAGTGACCCGTTTAAGGACAAATATCCTGAGGGCGCGGGTGTTAAGAAAGTGTTCATAAACCCAGAAATCATTGAGCTTTCGGGTGAACCGTGGACGTTTAGGGAAGGCTGTTTGAGTCTGCCCGACATGGGCGAGGACGTGGAACGTCCGAGCAGGGTGAAGATTTATTACATGGACGAGAATTTCGTGGAGCATGAAGATGAATTCGACGGCATTGTGGCGCGAGTGATTCAGCATGAATATGATCATTTGGAAGGAAAATGCTATGTCGATAGAATAAGTTCAATGCGTAAGATGTTGCTGAAGAATAAGTTACGCAATATTTCGGAAGGCAATGTCGATGTGGATTACAAGATGATTTTCCCGAATAAAAAACATCGCAGATGAAAAAAATAATTGCATTATTCGTTGCCGCAATAATCTTTGTCGGATGCAACAATAACGACCCGGCGAAGCGGATTGAGAAGTTGGAAAAAGAAGTTTTTTCGACAGAAAATGCCATTGTTCCAGAAGTCGCAAGTGATTTAGTTTCAGCGTATTGCGATTTTGCGGATGCCAACCCGAATGATGCGATGGCTCCGGAATATCTGTTTAAGGCGGTTGATGTTTCGATGAATCTGAATGAGCCGCAGCGCACGCTTTTTATCATCGACAAGTTGGTGAGGGAATATCCTGATTATCCGCGCACTCAGGCGGCGTTGTTTGTGAAGGCGTTCATCTTTGAGACGAAATACAACAATCTCAACATGGCGAAGAAAATCTACGAGCAATATTTGGAGATGTATCCTAACGGTGAATTCGCTGAAGATTGCAAGGCTTCCATTGAAAACTTGGGATTGTCGCCGGAGGAACTCGTTAAAAAGTTTGAATCTCAGTAGTTAATCAGTTATTCAATTAGTCAGTTATTCAGTTAGTCAGTGAAACTGGTCAACTGAACAACTGATCAACTGACTAACTAAAAAAATCTTTATTAAATTTTTCGATTAAATCAAGAATCTCATCTCTGCCGATTTTCTTTTCGGAGGAGGAGACTATCATTGAGGGGAGCTCTTCCCATTCTTTCAGAAGTTCTTTTTTGTAAACCTCAATGTTTGCTGACAGTTGACCGCTGCCGAGCTTGTCGGCTTTTGTGAAAATTATCGCGAAAGGAACTTGGTTTTCACCGAGTCCTGAAATGAAGTCGAGGTCGATTTGTTGCGGCTTGATGCGGCTGTCGACCAAAACAAATGTCATGACCAGATTCGGACGGCCGAGGATGTAGGCGTCGAGCATCTTTTTCCACGCTTCACGATCTTTCTGCGAGCGTTTGGCGAAGCCGTATCCCGGGAGGTCGACCAGATACCATTCATCATTGATAATGAAGTGGTTGATGGTGATTGTCTTGCCTGGAGTCGCCGACACTTTTGCCAGTTTGCTGTTGCCAGTCAGCATGTTGATGAGCGACGATTTTCCCACGTTGGAGCGTCCGATGAAGGCATACTCGGGTTTGTCGGCTTTCGGCAATTTCGCCGGATTGGTGTTGCTTTGCAGAAATGATGCGGTCTTAATCAGCATGATATTTTAATTTCTCGCAAAAATAATGCTTTTTTTAATTCTCTCGCAGATTTCGCAGATCTCACAGATTTTTTTTCTGTTCTTCCTCTGCGGGATTGCTCGCGTCGCGAGCTGCAGATCTCGCAGACTGGACTGTGAAAGATTATTCTGCGTTTTCTGCGGGATCTGCGAGAGGCTGAGAGAGATTATGTTAATAACTTTTTTCATTGTTGATAACTCTGTTGATAAAATTTTTGAAAATTTTTGTATGAAAGTGGGAATAAGTGGGAAAAAATGTATAATTTTGAAAGCTGAAAAAATTGTATTGAAATGGATTATCCGATAGGAGAATATTATTGCAAATTAGACGCCAAGGGAAGATTGCTCTTGCCCAGTAGTTTCAAGGAACAGCTGGGGGATGCACTGAACGAGGGTTTTGTGCTCAGACCGGGTTTGTTTGAGACATGCCTGGACGTGTATGGAAAGGATGATTGGCGTAATTTGCAGAGCAAACTCGGCAAACTGAATCCGTTCAAGAAGGAAAACTTGATGATGATGCGCCGAATCAACGCGGGCGCGAGAGTGGTGATGATGGACGCGAGCGGACGTTTGCAGATACCGAAAGACCTCGTCGAGAAATGCGGAATGGTGAAGGAAGTGGTGATAACATCGCTGCCTGACAGAATGCAGATCTGGGCGAAGGAGAAGATGGACGAGAGCAATGCGCAGATGACCGACGAGGAATTCTCGCAGCTGCTTGAAGACAGACTTGGAAACATTGATTTTGAATAAAATTTTTGGAGATGTATCATAATCCTGTGTTGTTGAACGAGTGTGTCGATGGCCTGAACATCAATCCGGATGGCATCTATGTTGATGTGACATTTGGTGGTGGCGGTCATTCGAGAGCTATCCTTGAAAAATTGGATGGCGGTCACTTGTATGCCTTCGACCAGGATGCCGATGCTGCCAAGAACGCTTTTGATGACGAGCGTTTTACATTTATCCCGCAGAATTTCCGTTACATGAAGAATTTTGTGCAGCTTTACGCGAATTCGAAAGTAGACGGCATTTTGGCGGATTTGGGAGTGTCATCGTATCAGTTTGACACGCCAGAGAAGGGCTTTTCGACACGTTTTGAAGGTCGCTTGGACATGCGCATGAACCAGAATGACCCTGTTGACGCGGCGAACATTGTGAATACTTACGAGGTTTCGGCTTTGGCCAGTGTTTTCTCGCGTTACGGCGAGTTGAAAAACGCCATGGCGATAGCGAGAGATATAGAATTGGCGAGAGATTTGAATCCGATTGAGACAACGACTGATTTGAAAAACGCCGTGGCGGCACATCTTCCAAAAGGTCAGGAAAACAAGGTGTTGGCACAGATTTTTCAGGCTTTGAGGATTGAGGTTAACAAGGAGATGGAGGTGCTTGAGGCGTTTCTGACGCAGTGTGCCGACGTTTTGAAACCAGGCGGAAGATTGGTGGTGATGTCGTATCATTCGTTGGAAGACCGTTTGGTGAAGAATTTCATGCGAAGCGGCAAGGCTGATGGTGAGGTGGAGCAGGATTTCTTCGGAAACCGAAACACACCTTATAAATTAATAACGCACAAGCCGATAGTGCCGAGCGACGAGGAAATCGCAAGAAACAGTAGAGCAAGAAGTGCTAAATTAAGAATTGCAGAGAAAATATGAAAAATAAAGGTTCGTTTTTTAACAATTATCTGGGAGGCGATGTCTTCTCTAAGAAAACGGTGATAAAGCAGTTGCCGTTTGTGTTGTATGTTGTGTTTTTGCTAATGCTTTATATTACAAACACTTACATCGCTGAAGATATCAACCGTGAGGTTTTGGTGAAGACGAAGCTTCTTGAGGATCGTCATGTGGAGTATGTTTACAATAAATCTGAGATTACGAGGATGACGAAGCAGTCGGAATTGGCTAAGATATTGAAAAACAAAGGGATAAAAGAATCTGTCGAGCCTTTGAAAAAGATTACTGTTAACAAAGTAAAATAGAATTTTGAAATGAGTAAGATGAATTTTGGTGATGTTTGGCGTGTGCTTCTGATCTACGTGCTGATGCTCGTGGTGGGAGTTGCTGTTATCATCAAAATCGTTGTTATTCAGACAGTTGACAGAGAGGAATTGCTTGAGAGTGCGCGTAAAGCCGACATCAGAATTGTGAAAGTTCCGGCGGTTAGAGGTAATATTTTCTCGAAAAACGGCACACTTCTTGCCACTACGATTCCGGTTTTTGACGTCTATTTCGACCCTGTCGCGGTGCCGGAGGATAGGTTTAACAAAGAAGTCGGGGCGTTGTCGGACAGCTTGTCGAAGATGCTGAACTCGCACACTAAGTCGCAGTACGTCAATCTTTTAAAGAAAGCGCGTGGCAGCAACAAACGTTATGTGAAGATCGCGAAAAAGCTGAAGATGGATGAGTATGAGCGCATCAAGGCCTTCCCGATTTTCAGAGAACGTCTTGGCAACGGTCTGATTACCGAGAAACAGCTGGTGAGAGAACGTCCGTACGGCGACATCGCGATGCGAATGATAGGTTATGTCAATTACAACGACACTGTGAAGCCAGTGATGGTGGGACTTGAAGGCGCTTACGACACATGTCTGCGCGGCAGTGACGGTCAGCAGATGCGCCGTCGTATCAACGGAGGTCGTTTTATTGATGTCCCAGCCTCGTCGAACGTGGTACCGAAGAACGGGAAGGACATCTACACTTCTATCGACGCGAAGATTCAGGATGTGGCTGAAGAGGCGTTGCGTCGTTGTCTGACCGAGAATGAAGCCCAGCAAGGATGCGTGATCATGATGGATGTGAAGTCGGGATTCATTGAGGTGATGGCGTCGTTGAAATA
>CAMYYD010000033.1 GCA_947303395.1 uncultured Bacteroidales bacterium | reverse complement strand
TTAGACATTAGTAGGGGCGAATGATTATTCGCCCCTACGTGTTTTTTGTAAAAAATCCAAAAACCAAGCTGCGCGTATCAAAAAGATTTGTATATTTGCAGTGTAAAACAAAAACTGGAATTGTGAAATCTTGTATTTCCAAATGTCACATAATCCATAGCTCCAGTTTTTGTAAAAAAAAATTAATAAATATTACAACATATTGAAACTTTTTATATTTTTGCCGATGGAAAGAACAATCATTTACTATGGAAATTACTTTAAGGATTTTATTGAATCTTTAAATGAGGATGTACGAGAAAAAGTTGACTATGTACTTGATATGTTAAAGAAAATAAAGAAGGTTAATCCTAAATTTGTAAAGCATATCAGAGACGGATTGTTTGAATTGAGAGTTGTATTTGAAGGCAACATTTATAGAGTGTTTTTTATATTTGACAAAGGGAATATAGTTGTGTTGTTCAATGGCTTTCAGAAGAAATCACAGAAAACACCTCAAAAAGAAATTGAAAAAGCATTAAGAATTAAAAATGAATACTATGAATACAAAAGAGAACATGATTCACAGCTACGATGACATCTTAGATTCTAGATATGGCAAGGTCGGAACCCCTGAGAGGACTGAGTTTCGCAAAAAGGCATATGCTTTTTATATGGGGCAGCTAATCCGTGATGCCAGGAAAGAGGAAAAGATATCGCAAACCGAGCTCGGGAAGCGTATCGGAGCCAACAAAAGTTACATATCCCGCATTGAGAACGGGCTCATCGACCCTACCCTTTCAACAGTCTGTGGAATTGTCAATGCATTGGGATTGCGACTTGAGATTGTGAAGCCGATAGGGTAAACTATGTTTAACCCACACCAAAACCGATTCTTCTTCGTACCAAGTTAGAAGCAGGTTCGAAGAAATGTGGAACTAAGGGTTCGTTACCCCCAATATTCCACGGTGCCAAAGATGGCAAGAGCAAGGAAAAAGAACTGGATGGCATAGCCTATGGCAGTCATAAAGCGATTGCCGGCCAAATTCATACTGCTCTTTATCCAAAACCAACGAGGCGGCACCGTGTCAGCCCAACCGACAATGCCGACCACAAGACCGAGCACTGCGCTCAACGCGCCAACAACAAGCGATGCAGGAGAAGGGTCTTCAAGTAAGTATAGTCCACCGAGTATTATTGCTATAGGACTAATGAATTGGAATATCCAAAGAAATATTGCCATATCGTTTCAATTTCATTTCGTTATCACTTAAAAAGGTGCTGTTTGTTGCAACAGCACCCTAACCAAATTTTTGAGGTTCAGCCTTTTGCCGGACCACCAGCGCATGGTAAACGTCCAGGAGCCTTCTTGCACTTCACGCCTTGTTTTGAGCAACTTCTCTTGCTCGGTTTTAATTCAACGTCTTTCATTGTGAAACAATTTTTTAATTATTGGAGATTACAGGGTCTCCGTTTGCCCTATTGTATATATTCATGTTGTATAATATCATCTTTAATCTCAAGAGTATTAATGTAATTCTCAATTGACATACCTTGCAAAATATCCTCGCCATTACGCAATCGCATTACCGTATTGTATCGTATTTTTGCCAAATAACAATTATTTTCTCCACCATTTAGATGCTCTCCAGTATCATTGTAATTATTACCTGGGCAGAAATAACAATAATAACAGTATTCGTGAGAATAACAATCATTAAAATCTTTTTCCGTGGTGTACTTCCATTTCAACAAGAAATCATTTTTCTCAATAATTTGTCTGATATTATTCTGCTTGACATTTCCCAATATTTTGTGGAAAGAGCAGCAAGGAGTAATGTCGCCATTGGGATTGATGCAGAATGAACTGCTTGCGGCTCCACAAGGAGGAGCATTGAGAAATTTCCTATCGACAGGACTATCGTCATGCACTTTGTCAATGTTAATGTGCTGTATCACATCTTCGTCAAGCAACACAACAGATAATTGTTCTGGAGTAAGTCGCAGGTGTTTTGACACACATTTATCACCATCAATGGAATCTGTTAACATTACATCAAATGCAAGTGACGAACCATATTTCCGCACATAGGGTTTCACTCCAAAATATGTTTTAAGATTAGTTTGCATTAGAGGACATGCAACATCAATGGGAACCCCCAATTCATGAAGGCTATCCATCACTCGGACAGTGCGTTGCCACGAGCCTTTTGTGCGAGTAATCTTGTCGTGAACTTCTGGATCGCCACTATAAAGAGAACATTGAACTTTATACGGGTAATAAGAAGCAAGGCGTTCCTCTTTTCCGATTAACCCAAGCCCATTGGTATAAACACTAACAGCAACATCTTTTTTATACAGGTAATCGAGAATTTGCCATGTATAAGGATGCATGAATGGGTCGCCACCTGTAATAGTGGCTGATGCGAGACCATTGTCACAAAGGTCGTCTATAATACGGTAATAGTCATTAAGTGAAAGTTCCTCAATATCAGAACGTCCATTACGTTCATCATCATTTCGCGTAGCCCCTGGATTATAACAATGGATACATTGAGCCTGACAGCGATAGGTAAGTTCAAACATTACATCGACCAATGAGACGCAGTCCCTTACATAATCAGCATAGGCCTGGTATGCAGATTGCACTCCATCATTGGATAGCTCTTCAGAATGAGCTCCAATAGTTTGTGGCGAATCCATACCTTTACATTCGTTGCGATAGTTGGCTATCACCTCTTCTGTGATTTCCGTGTCCGAGAGAATCCCCATCGTGCATAACTCATCAAAGAATTTGATTATTGACTTAGGTACAATATTGCATTTCTTGGACACCTCTTCGACTACCACTTTCCCATTATGTCCTGCTGCCAGCACACAACCTATCACTTCTGCACTCTCTTCTTCATAAAAAAAGTTCTCCCGAGAAAGCAGATTAAACATAATAGCCACACGCTTGTCCGCATTGTATTTGCCACAAGTCCACGGTGGACGGAAATAAATTTCACTACTCATAAACTGATATAAACTATGTAAATGTGGTCGGTATCAATATTCTTATCAACAAGTTCCACGCAATCATCGCCGTAGAGTTCTTTCATTGCAATGCGAGCTTTGGAAACATCTTGTATTACCATGAACTTGTAATAATTATCCACATTATCTATGTCGCCTTTGGTCTTTCCATTGCGAAGCCCTTGCAAGTCTTTTTTCAGTGCATTCTTTTGAGCAGCCCCGAAACTTTTTTCTCCAACAGGAATATTGCACTTTATTTCTGCAATAATTCTACATTCCTTGTCTTGGACATCAAAGCCGTTAGTATTTGGATGTTGCTCGTCGGCCTCTTTCCTCATCCTTTCCGCCTGCTCATTATTGACAATGTCCATTCGGCATATTTCATCAATAAAACCTAAAGTAACCCTTAATGTTATCAAGTTGTTGATGTTGCTGATGGCTTTTTTCATTTCTACAAGGTCGTTGGTTGTAAGGCGTTTCAAATAGTCTTCACCATTTGTCTTTAACGCCTTATTCCAATAACTATTAAACTTCTCTTCGAGGTCAAGTCGTCGCGAATATTCTATTTTATTATCTTTCATATCTTTTTACAAATTAACACCTTTTTTACCATTCCTCCGAAGTCCTTGTTGGTCCTTTTAGATCCGATCTGTCGGAACATAAAAAAAGCGTGATACTTTTGCATCCGCTTATCGAGGTGTTTGCCGTACCTTTGAGACAGGATGTCAAAAGCTCACGCCAACGCGTGACTTTCAGCATTATTCTTGTCTCAATATCTAAAATCTGGCAAACTTCCGATATAGCCGAATATTGCTAAATGTCTTTTATTCTATGTTAATCGTTTTTCTACATATAATCAGATAGTTTTATCGTGGCAAAGATAATTAATATTTTTGTAATTAACAAATAATCTTGAAATTTTTCAATTCTCATTGTTTATCGCATCATATAAACGGAATAACACCTCGTTGTATTTGTCATTGTGAATTTTCTCCCAAGCACTGCAAAATTCATCTCTAGTCGTTTGATTATCGAGTAGTGGGGAATCAATTTTCTTTAACAACGAACGACATGTTTTTGACCTTTCAGCCAATTTGTTAGAAATATCAAATGTGTTACGACCATTCTCAATATCTACAATTACAGGATTATACGTGCTGTCGATGATAAACTCGGCACGTTCCAAAAGCTGGTTGAACTCTTTCGAATGACCATTGTTTGTTTGTGGTTTTAAAAATATCCATAGCAGAAGAACTATTGCCATAATGATAATAAAAACAGAAACATTAGATATTCGAGATTTTCGAGAAAAGGCTTTCTTAACTGCCTCAATATTAGCAAAACGTTTTTCTCTGTCTTTTTGAGAACACTTCTTTGCAATATGACAGTAACGATGAGGAAAAATCTCTCTCAAAATCAATCCAAAGGCATAGATATCAGCTCTGCTATCGAGTTTGATGCCTTGCTGAAGTTGTTCTGGGGCGGCGTATTTCATGGTGCCGGCAGGCTGTTTCAAGATGGCGTAATCGTCGGCATCAGACAAGCCAAAATCGATAATTTTCACGTTGTAGCCATTCCGAGTTATTAAAATATTGCTCGGTTTTAAGTCGCGATGAATGATTTGCTTGCTGTGGACATAACTCAATGCGTCAACAAATTGCTCGACAACCTTTTTTCTTGCGGCAACGGAAGGCTTAGAGGAAAGAAACGCGTCCAAAGTAACTCCATCGATGTACTCCATCACAATGCAGGGACCAAATTCAGGGTTCATCTCTTTTGCGAATGCTTTCGCTATGTTCGGATGGTCGAGTTGAACCATCAGCTCATATTCTTTTTTCAGAAGTTCTAGGTAAACAGCCTGATTTCGGTATTCAACAGCCAATCCTTTGAGCATAAACAATCTGCCCTGCCGTTTTACCTTCATCAACTGGTTAAA
>CAMYYD010000032.1 GCA_947303395.1 uncultured Bacteroidales bacterium | reverse complement strand
AACCGATGACGGTTCCTACTTTACCGGAGAAACCTCCGAGGATTCCTTGTTTGATAGTTCCCATAATCTTTAAATTGTTTTAGGGTTAGTAAAATATTGTTTAATTAGGTAGCCTTGATACGGAGTTGGTGTGGACTTGGTGTGGTCGGGAACACACTCCAGAACCGAGGTTGATGCAATAATACAAAGAAAACCGACGTGTTGGAACACATCGGTTTAGGGTGCTTTCGATTTCTCGAGTTTGCTCTCGATTTCCAGGTGGAATGGTTGTTAAATATATCTTCTGACTCGTTTTTTATAATCTTCGTATTCCTGTCCAAAGTCACGGAGCAGACGTTTTTCTTCACTGATAACTTGGATTGACATGATGGCAACAAAAGCAACAAAGACCGCTACTGATTGCCACGTCCACAGCCAAATACAGATACCAATTAAATAGATGAAAATACCTGTCAACATTGGGTTTCTGTTGATTCTATAAGGTCCGTCAGTCATCAGGTGCTTGGTTCGAGGGGCTATTTCGTGGTTAAAGGCATCCATCGGGTTACCATCGCCTTTGTGCCGCATGTAGATTATAGTCCAGACGCTCAGCACCAAACCAATGATGATGAATACCGCCGCAATGATGATCTGAGCTATCGATACAGGCCATAATGCTGGTTTCAATGACGCTAACCACATTAGGAATGGCAGTAATCCAACAAAAAGAACGCCGCCGAGAGTGTAACCGAATATTTCTCTAAGTGTTTTCATAATAAATCGCAAATCTTATCTTCTCTAATGACTTTTGGAGCTGATTTTCCAGCGAGGATCAACACATTCTTCCCATTCCGATATATATGAAGCTGTCGGGAACGAACCACGGCTGTCAATTCTGGGTCATTCTGCAGTGCTATCCAAATACGATGATATTCGCCATCCTCCTCAAATAGCTTTTTTTGCAAGTGCGAGCACATATTGGTTGTGTCAATTGTCATAATATTGTTTTTTAGCACAACAGCGAGGGTGAGAACGATGGTCTCGATGATTATTATTGTCCAGTTCATGGTTGCAAAAGTATGAAAAAATCCGCAATCCAAGCCTTCGCCTGAATTGCGGATTCTGAGATTAAAAATAGACTACCGTCCCGATGGGTTGATCAAGTAGCACAATAGGATGCCGCTGGGCGATGTCGTGTGCCACGCTGTTTGGCTCCGTCCAAGCATGTGGCGCAAGGCTGAATTTGTCGTGATGCACGGTGAACACTTGCTTCGGGTGCAAATCCAATATCGCTTGCTCAAGGTCTGCAGGCATGAGATGGATATTGGCCCAGTCCTTGTTGTACTGACCGTTCTCCATCAAAGCCAAATCCACCGAACCGAACCGCTCATACACTTCCTTGAAACGGTCGTCATAACCGCCGTCGCCACCGACATAGACATTCTTTCCTCTTGATTCCACCACAAAGGAAGCCCAAAGCGTCTGGTTCCGCTTGAACAGACGGTTCGAGAAATGGCGCGTGGGCAAGCAGGTGATATGGTCAACCTTCTCGTACCAGTCCATTTCTGTGATGCTTTGTGGGTCGTAGCCCCAATACTCCAGGTATTCTGCTACGCCGAGCGGACACACCACATGCTTCACCTTGTCTTTCAAGTCGCGCAAAGTGGCATAATCCAAATGGTCCCAATGTTCATGGGTGACGATGAGCACATCGATTTCAGGCATGTCGTCAGGCGAATAGATATCCGTGCCCTTGAACGGATGCATCATCAACGATACAGGAAACTCCATTTTCAGCACAGGGTCAATCAGATAGCGTTTCCCGTCCAAACAGAACAAGTACGACGAATGTCCAAACCATACGAGCCAGTCCTTGTCGGTGGTCAAGGTCTTCAAGTCGGTTTTCACGGCAGGGACAGCTTCGGCGGGTACCCTGTCCTTTTTGCTTTCCGAAAGGAATTCCCATAACGCTCCAAACATGGACTTGTCGCCAGTGAATTGCGGTGTGGGAATCTGGTTTTGGAATTGACCGTCGCGATAGTTCGGCGAAGCCTCGATGCGGGCTTTGCGCTCCTTCGACATCCGTCTGCCGAAACAGGGATGGTTCAATACAGCAATTATTGCTACCGTAATCAACAGCAGCACTGCGAGAATGATGAGCGTTTTCATTTTCATCCTACACCCACTCAAAATTCTCCTTTCCTGCACCGAGTTCAAAATGGTATTTCACCAAACCTTTGTCAACGCCTGCAAAAGCACCTTCTTTGTAGGTCAGTGCGACCTTGTTGCCTTGGCCTTTCACAAAGAAACTCAGTTTGTTGAGGGCGGTCGGTGCCAGCAGCGCCGCTTCCACGCCATTGTTGAACCATTGCGGCGCAACGCCTTCGTAGGCACTGACTTCCGATGCAGGTTTAAGTTTGTGCTGCACGCCTTGTGTGGCACCATATCCCACAGCCACCACGCCAAGCACAGCTTTGTCGCCGACAACAGCCTTAGTGTTCTTGCGGCTGAAGGTGCCGCTGGCCCACCATGTGTTCAGCCCAAGGGTCTGGGCAAAGAGCATCAGGTCGGCACCGGCATAGCCGAGGCGTTCACCCAAATCTGGAGCCTCGTCGCCCGCCATGATGAAATAGTTTTTCACCCCTTTGGCGAGCAGCAGTTTCACGATGCCTTGATAGGCATTCGTGTCGTTGAGCATTAGGCGGATGTCGGTGTGATGCTTCCGGTTGTTTTCTTCAATCCTTTGGTTGAGTTGTGCCACAATGTCTTCCGGCAAAGGCTTGTCAGTGTATTTGCGCACCATGTGGCGGGCACGCATTGCTTCTTCGAGTGTCATGATAGAATATGTTTAAGATTATATTGGCGCAAAAATAAGAATTATTTTTAGTGATTTGATAGAATATCATACTTTTGTGGCCCAAATCAAATCTTCGTTCGGATTTGTAATCCGAACACATTGAATATCAGCATTTGTAATGCGAAACGAACATCTTGTTTATTATTCTATCGGATTGCAAATCCTTATATTCCACAACAGCTGGATTGCAAATCCAGCCGAACAGGTGTTGAAGGAAATACAAAAAATCCCGCAACCCAAGCCTTCGCCCGACTTGCGGATTATATATTATCGTCGATTCAAAGGTGCTGCAAGCACCCGAGCTTCCCGTGAGTGAAACTAACGGTCGTATTTAGTAATAATATTGGTTTTATTTTGCAATCTGATATCCTACAGCCACAAGCAGTATTCCTAAGAGAACACAGCCAGCAACGTATAGTGAGAAATATAACCAGTTGCCCGATTGAATCAATTGAAAACTCTCTTTGGAAAAGGTCGAGAATGTTGTAAACCCACCACAAAACCCAACGCTGAGAAAAAGAACCAGTTGTTGAGATATGTTGGCACATCTAGTGAATAAACCCCAAAGCAAACCGATAATTAAGCAACCAATGAGATTAACCGCAAATGTAGCCCAAGGAAATCCGTCTGTGTATTTAAACAGTATTGAAACAATATAGCGAAGAGCTCCTCCGATGAAGCTGCCCGCACCGACTAAAAGGATATTTCTCAACATAAAGTTCGTTTTTATATTTAATTACATCACCAAAATCTCACAAATCTTATCTTGTCTTACAATTTTAGGAGCTGATTTCCCTGCTAAAACCAATATTTTCTTGCCATTCCGATATATATGAAGCTGTCGGGAACGAACCACAGCAGTCATTTCTGGGTCGTCTTGCACAGCCTTCCAAAGATGATGATATACGCCATCTTCATCAAACAGCTTCTTCTGCAGGTGGGAGCACATGTTGGTGGTGTCGATGGTCAGCATAGATATCTTTATTATCAGATTTTTTGCAAAGATATAGAAATCAGGCGACAGCAGTATTAAAATTTTTCACCAAAACGAACAACAAAACAAAAAAATAAAAAAAAGATGCTTTTTTTGCCAGCGTAGAGGAGCGTAGGCAGTCAAGGTTTGCGAGAGAAAAATACTCTTTTCGTAGCGAAGTGGAGAAAAGGAAGATTTTTCCCGAAGCAACCCGTAGGGCTTGACCTTGACGGACAAGCGGAACGAGCTAATTTTGCATCATTTTTTTGAATTTTTGAATCACCATCATTTTTTCTCTCGCAGATTTCACAGATTACACAGATTTTGACTTCCACAGTTCTTCCGAAGAAGGATTAAGCTCGTTGACACTCGCGGGATTACGCAGATCGGAGAACTCGGAGGATTAAGAGAACTCGGTTTTAATCAGTAACAATCAAAGGAGCAGCCACCTAAAAGGGTGGGTGGGTGGGGACGCAACACTGTCGGCAAATTCTTGAGTGAAGTGAAGCGTCTAACGGAGCGGAGCGGAGTTAGACGATGAACGGAACGAAAGATTTTGCCTTGGAGCAGGAACTTTCAATAGAAGCCGAGAACCAAAAAAGAGATGCATTGTGTTACCCGATAGCAGCATGAGTGTAGCGTCAGCCGAGGGCTCCCTTTGGGATACGGCTGTCGCTATACTGATGCTGCGGCATGCAATGATGACGGAAACACTGAATTGAGCAGAGACTAAAAGACTCGGAGCACTCAGAGAACTAAGAGACCTCGGAATTAACTCGGAAACAATCAAAAGAAGCAGCCGCCAAAATGCGCGAAGCGCACGCCGCCGAATGACAATGAGGCGCCCCCAGAAAAACGGCGGAACGGAGGTGGAGACGTTTTTTCTGGGGGTTGCGCGCGACGCGCGCTGCGACCAGCGCCGCCAGGAGAAGCCCGGACCTGATAAGGGAGGGCGACTGGCGGTTAGTGGCAAAAATTTTTGGCGCCCGTGCACATTGAATTGGTGCAGGAACTTTCAATGCGCCAAAGAATTTTTGACACCGCTGGGCGCACCGGGCGGCGCGCTTTAACACAAGGGGCTGGCGGCGGGATTTTGAGTCACGAAACATTGTATTGTGCTTTTCCTACCCAAAGTGCAATTGCGTTTGAATTGCCCGGAAGCCCCGCCGAGAGGCAGCCCCGAGCGAGCGACCAAGCTGCCGCCTAAAAGCCTTTT
>CAMYYD010000031.1 GCA_947303395.1 uncultured Bacteroidales bacterium | reverse complement strand
AGATCATCCAGAACGAGAAAGAGCGCAAAGGCATGGCGAACATCAAGAAACTCGCACGCGAAAGCGCCAAAAAAGTCAGTTTGAACAATAGAAAATTGCGTGATTGCCGCATACATTATAACACAAATCACGAGAAACGCCTCGAGTCGACCTTGTTCATCACCGAGGGTGACTCAGCATCAGGCAGCATCACAAAGAGCCGCGACGCACAGACACAGGCAGTGTTCAGTCTGCGTGGAAAACCATTGAACTGCTACGGTCTGACTAAGAAAATCGTGTACGAAAACGAGGAGTTCAACCTCTTGCAGGCAGCTTTAAACATTGACGAAAGCATTGAAAATCTGAGATATAACAACATCGTTATCGCCACCGATGCTGATGTCGACGGTATGCACATCCGTCTGCTGATGCTCACGTTCTTCCTGCAGTTCTACCCTGACGTGGTTCGCGGCGGACACCTTTACATCCTGCAAACGCCATTGTTCCGCGTGAGGAACAAGAAAGAAACGAGATATTGCTACACCGACGAGGAACGTGTGGATGCCATCAAATCGCTCGGCGCACATCCGGAAATCACAAGATTTAAAGGTCTCGGTGAGATTTCACCTGATGAGTTCAGCTATTTCATCGGTCAGAACATGCGTTTGGAGCCTATCATCCTGCGCCACGACATGACGATTCCTGAGCTTTTGAAATACTACATGGGAAAGAACACCGACCAACGTCAAAAGTTCATCATCGACAACCTGAGGGTTGAAGACGATTCAAATATCGATAAATTGGATTAGGTTTTATATTAACCAAACACTTTCTTCATCCGCTCCATCGCCTTCTCAACGGTGCTACGCGGACATGCCAAATTGATTCGCAAGCAGTGTTCACCCACTTTGCCGAATTCTTTGCCGTTGTTTAATCCTAAACCAGCATCAAATATCATCTTATGGTTAAGCGTTTGGTTATCAAGATTATATGCCGAAAAATCAAGCCATAACATGTAAGTAGCCTCAGCCTTGTGAACTCTTATCCTCGGTAACTCCTTATGAATAAACTCAACGACATAATCGACGTTACCTTTAATATATTGCAGAAGCTCTTGCAGCCATTCCTCACCTTGTTCCATCGCGGTTTTTGTGGCAATCTTTCCAAAGATATTACCTAAATCAATCTCTGTATTGTGAACAAAATCAACGTATTTGTTGCGTAAAGCCTCATTTGCGATGATAATCGTTGAAGTTGCCATACCAGCCAAATTAAAAGTCTTGCTTGCAGCATGCGCCGTGATGCAATTTTGCTCAAATTCCTTGCAAATGCTGGCAAAAGGCACATGTTTGAAGCCAGGCAACACCAAGTCGCAGTGTATCTCATCCGAAAACACCAGAACATTGTTTCTCATGCAGATGTCGCCCAACTTTTGTAGTTCCTCACGAGTCCAACATCTTCCGACAGGATTATGTGGATTACTGAGTATCAACATCTTAGCGGTCTTAGCTTGTTTCTCCAACATTTCATAATCCATAATAAAGCCATCGTCGGTATCAATCAACGGATTGAGCACAAGTTTTCTGTTATGGCTCTCAACGGCATGGAAAAACGGCGGATAAATCGGTGGCTGAATAATTACCTCGTCGCCTTCATTTGTCAAACCCATCACAGCCATGTTGAAAGCACAGACCACACCTGGTGTGTATGTCATCCATTCTTTCTTCACATCCCATTGGTGACGACGACGAATCCAGTTGGCAATCGCCTCAAAATACTCGTCTTCACGGAATGTATAGCCATAAACATCGTATTTCGCCCTCTCGATGACGGCATTTCTAATAAAATCAGGGGTTCTGAAGTCCATGTCTGCAACCCACATCGGGATTACGTCAGGATTACCGAAGACCTTGTCTCTCAAGTCGTATTTAACACTCTCAGTGCCAACACGGTTTATTATTTCGTCGAAAATATACTTCATAATTTAATTTTTCGCAAAGTTGTAACATTTTTTGATATGAAAAACATTTTTCTGCAAAAAAAATTATACTTTTGCAAACTAAAGAAAATTTTATGAAGAAACTATATATATTATTGATTTTGTTGCAGTTAGCATCATTAAGCCTATTTGCTCAGTCAGGCATCTACGGCGTAATAAAAGATGCTGACAGCGGCGAAGTGCTCGTCGGAGCTGCCGTTTACAACGACTCATTGCAGAAAGGCACAGTCACAAACTATAACGGCTACTATGATTTTCAACTGAAACCAGGCAAATATCGCATTCGTTTTTCATATCTCGGATACACCACGATCGAAAAGGACATTGTCATTGACGACTCTCGTAAGCGTTTGAATATCAATATGAAAATTGAAGCACAGATGCTTGATAATGTCGTTATCACAAGTAAGAAGAAAGATGCTAACGTGCGCGAACTTGCAATGAGCATGCAGAAACTTGATATAGTGAGAATCAAGAAGATACCGGCTCTGATGGGAGAAGTCGACGTCATCAAGGCGATACAGCTGCTGCCAGGCGTGCAAGCGGCATCGGAAGGTTCATCAGGTTTCAGCGTGCGTGGCGGCTCACCCGACCAGAACCTCATAACCCTCGACGACGCTCCTGTTTACAACGCTTCGCATTTCTTGGGATTCTTCTCAGTGTTCAATAACGACGTAGTAAAAGATGCCACTTTATATAAAGGTGACATTCCTGCAAGCTACGACAGCCGACTCTCTTCGGTGCTGGATGTCAAGACTTTAGACGAAATTCCCGACCGTTTCACTATGACAGGAGGCGTTGGAATTCTCACCAGCCGACTCATGGTCAACATGCCTTTCAATAAGCAACAAACCGCAGTGATGCTAGCCGGACGAGTCACATACGGAGGCTTGATCACACCTTATATTATTAGTGATCTCAAAAACACACGTCTCTATTTTTACGATCTCAACGGCAAAATCACTCATGTTTTCAACAAAAACAACCGATTATATCTCTCGGCTTATAACGGCTACGACAAAATCGGTATCGTCAACATGATGAGCATTGGCTATGGAAACACCACTGTCACAGCGCGTTGGAATCACATTTTCACCAATAAAGTGACATCAAATCTCTCGTTTCATCTCACAAAATACAGATACGATGTCGACGTGACGATGAAACCTTACGATTTTTCGATAGCGGCAGGAATCAACGATTATACAGCAAAATACGACTTCACCTGGCTGATGAACGACAAAATCACCGCAAAGTTCGGTGTATCAAGCACTTTCCATCGCTACAGCCAAGGAGAGCTCGACGACCGCACAGGCGTCGTAGCTCAATATATGAATGTCAATCCTGATGAAAAAGTCTTCAGAAAAGCTATCGAATCGGCATTGTATTACGGTCATGAACACAACATAAGTCCTTTCTTTTCAATAAGATACGGCTTGCGTCTTTCGATGTATCAGAACATAGGAAAAGAGACTTTATACCTTTTTGATGAGAACTATAAGTGTTACGACTCAATAAACTATGCTGCTGGTGAGATTTTTAACACCGAAGTGAACCTTGAGCCGCGTCTGGCGATGATGTACCGCCTCACTCCTACTTCATCCGTAAAGGCTTCATACTCAAGGACTGTGCAATATGCACAGATTGCCAATAATGCTACAGGCGGACTGCCGTTTGACGTATGGTTTCCTTCAAGTCCAAACATTAAACCGCAGAAATGCGATCAGATTGCCGTCGGTTATTTTCGCAACTTCCGTGGAAACGACATCGAAACTTCTGGAGAATTATTCTACAAAAATCTCACCGATGTCATTGATTTTGTCGACGATGCAGTGTTTTACGGCAATCTTTTGATTGACGGCGAAGTTCGTGTCGGAAAAGGTCGTTCTTATGGTGCCGAGTTCATTATAAGAAAGAATTATGGTAGGCTAACAGGCTGGATATCATATACTTATAGTCGTTCATTCAGAACAGTGAAAGGCATAAGTCACGATGAGGAATACCGTTCGCCTTTCGATCGTCCACATTGCATCAGCATTGTAGTGAATTATGAGTTTTCCGAAAGATTCAACGCTTCAGCCAACTGGATTTACAACACCGGTCAGCCTGTGACCTATCCTTACGGAAAATTCAGCGACCATGGCTCAACATACGCCATTTACAACGGCTATCGCAACCAGAGTCGCTATCCCGATTACCATCGCCTGGATATCTCGGCGACATGGAAAGGCAAGAAACATGAACGTTGGCAAGGTGAATGGAACGCCTCGATTTATAATGTCTATGGCCGTCACAACACTTGGGCCGTGATGTTCAAACCAGGCGAAGACAACACTATCCAAACTGAAAAGATGTATCTTTTCTCCGTAATTCCTTCAATATCATACAATTTCAAATTTTAAGACATGAAAAAGACAATCATCATATTATCAATAATCATTGGATTGACGGCCTGCACTGAGAAGATGCAGATTGACACTCAGGAAGGTGCGCGTCTCGTTGGTATAAGTGGTTCAATAACAGACGAATATAAGCATCAGGAAGTCATTTTGAGTTTAACTGAACCATTTTACGGAGGCAATCCCGAGATGATTTCCGATGCCACAGTCTTCGTTACTGACGGTGCTGATACGATCTGGTTTGAGGAGTCGGAAGAACCTGGTTACTACTTATCTGTCAATGAGTTTGCTGGTCAGCCGGAACACACCTATCATCTTTCGATAGATTTCGCGGATGAAAATGGACATCAGCATTTTTATGCCGATTCGAAGATGAACATAAATGTTGAGCAAATCGATTCAATAAAGGTTAAACCATGGGTTTTCAATTCTTTAGAAGTTGACAATTATCTTGGAATCTATCCATATTTTCAGACCACTGACGATCCCAAGACATATTACATGGCACGAATTGAAATCAATGGCGAGGATGTTGGCGGCGACACACTCACGAAATGCGAGCTTTTCGAGACTATGGGCTATGCCGGCATTTATTTCAACGGTCCGCTCATGGTGATGATTGGCGGTGAGTTTCCGATTTACGGTCTAAACCAGCGTGACAGCCTTCAGGTTGTGCATCATGGCGACACTGTCACAATGGATTTATGGTCAATTCCTGGTTTTTACGCCCATTATATCGCAGAGATTGCAACCAGCACAGGCACTAATCCGATGATGGGAACACCGTCAAATGTACGTACAAATATATATCCTGAAGGCAAAGCAGTAGGCTGTTTTCATGCGTCATCGCTGCGCCAGTGCTCTGTAATTTATTGATATATAATTCGTTGCAAAATTTTTAAAAATTTTGATAAAAATTGTTGCGGATTGCGGAAAAAGTCGTAATTTTGCAGCGCAAAAATCCTCGGGGGAG
>CAMYYD010000030.1 GCA_947303395.1 uncultured Bacteroidales bacterium | reverse complement strand
GTCGCTGAACGCATCGGTGGCAGCCGGAATCATAATATCAGAGGTTTTCAGGAAAAGCCATTAGGACACAGCATCCTTCAGAGCATCATAATTCATCCATACGAACAACACTCCAGCAACAACTATCAGTCCGATTATCACTGATATATAGAACACATTCATCAGTATAGTTCTCCACATTGTCTTTACTGTGCTGAACTCAAGCATTTTCTTAAAGCATACAGTGAACGCTACTACAACCACCAGTCCGGCCCAGTTGTCCATTACCTCGTATATCTTGGGAGAAAACGCATAGCAAATACTTGCCACACAACGATATAAAAAAGTCATTATGGTTGCATATATCACAGGTATGCTGTACTCGCCCCAATTGTATCTTTTTCGGTTTTTCCTTCCATAACAAACTCTGGCTGATAACAAATACACAGGTATAGTCATGACCATAAGTGCTGTGTAATGATTTTTGTAAAAGTAGCTGAATTTCACCAGGTAGTCGACTACTTTGTTTCGAATCATGACAGCTTCAGTAGAAGCATCATCATCATTCTTTAATTCAACCGACACCTGCTCTTTTTTGTCCAAATCAGAATAATCAAAATCACCTTTCTTACTACCTGTAAAAGAGAAAATAATGACATACAAACTCAAAGTCAGAAAAAGCATCGGGAATGGTGAGAAATAGCTCTTGCGTTTGCCGTTGAGGATGTCGACCATCATAGCACCCGGACGGGTGAACAGTGACTTCAACGTTATCCACACTCCACCGTCGTTGCTGAGGATGGCTTGAAGCAAGTTTGTGAAAATAAAGCGTATCGTAAAACGTTTTGTATCAGCACGTTGCCCGCATTCTGGGCAGAAATTACCTTCGAATTCGGTGCCGCAGTTAAGACATTTTGTGGTTTTATTTTCTTCCATCGTAAAACAATTACGATGCAAATTTAGCAAAAATAGTTAACAGTCGGATGATTTTTCGCGTCTTTTCAATGCATATCCAGCTCCTAAAGCCGTAAGAACCAGCAAACCGCTTCCCAATGGAGCCGCGTCCTGATCCTTTATTCCGCCGACAGTTCCATGAGGAACAGTTGGCTCGTCAACACCAGGAGTGTTTCGATAATCGCTGTCACCTGTCCTGAAAAAACCGTCTGTTTGGGCATTGGCACATAATGCCGTTGCAATAATAAAAACAAAAGTAAATATAGCCTTTTTCATAATATTACTATTTTATCGAACAACAATTTTTTGTGTTTTAAGTTCACTTCCCTTCAACCTTAAAATGTAAACGCCTGTTCTATAAGGTTTTCTAATAACCTCCAAACCATTTACCATTTGCCTTGAGACCATTCTGCCAGCTACATCGAATATCTGAAGTTCGCCGTTACCACTAACGATTATATCATCGCCATTCTGGAATGCGAAATCATTATCCGATCCGGAATTATCACCAAGAAGCACAACAAAACGATCTTCATCGTCGATGCTTGATGCTATGAACGAATATTCGTTTTCATTAAGCAAATCGACATCTTCACCGGTAAGGCAATCGAGGAGATGCAGATAGCTGAATTCGCCATCGACATTCACTTTTAAAGTATATCTGCCGATCGTCTTCGTCTGGAAACAGAGATTGAACGCCCGTGTGGCATCATTCAACACAGCGACAGCATAATCTTCATCGTTATGACGAATGTAAACCATAGGGATATTCTCATTTATATGCTCGATTTTGTTCAAACCAGATCCTTTGCCAATCGTTGCGTAAGCAACATCTTCATATTTGCTATTTGCAACTGCAAACCGGACACTGTTTGTATTAGCCTTTGATGAACCCGTTGCGATTGAATTGGTCATCGTAATTGTACCGTCGTTATTTGCTTGAACAAGAATACCCTGACAAACGCCAATTGGATCCGAATTATCCGTTTTTGCCACCCAAGCACCTTCTCTTGTCAAGGTATAGAAACCCGATTTAAGTAAAGAGCCATTAGGGATAGCGGTACCGTCACCTTTATATATTGTATGAGTGTATGGATTTCCAATAAGGTTGAAACCGGTCAGTTTATCTCCTTTTGCCGTAACATTAACCGACACATTGCCAAGCTCTATATTCCCATAAAAACTAATCGTCATATCTTTTCCGTTACGATAAAGATAACCACGACCCTTTTCCGTATAAGTAAAGGCATTATTGGTGTTATGGGCACTATTATCAGTATAACTATCCCAAAAATGTGTAGGCTCGTGATAGCGCAGCAAGTCGAAGTCGTATGGATCCGATGTTTTTGTCATGAGATTTGTATTTTGCTCCCACGCGTCATAAATTTTTACGGCATCAATAGGAGCTGATATAGTGTACCATCCGTAATCATCAGTAGTTTTCTCTATATTCTTTCGTATTAATGCTTCTATTGGAGTTTCGGTAGCTTGATTGTAGCAAATCAGTTGAGCTCCGTCTTTAAGAATGATTCTACCGGTAACATATCGTATTTTGTTGGCATAACCAATCTCACCAGGCTCAAGTTCAAAAGCTCTATTAATTACAACGCTATCACTGTTTGATGGAGTTGTTTGTGGTTGTGTAGTTACACTCCATGCGCCTGGATTATACCATTCGTATGGAGCTAAATTTATCTCATCAAGAACCTGATAGTCATTTAATTTCTGATATTTGCCATCTGTCACAAAGTTTGCCGGACAGGTCACATGAGCATTCATACCACTGGTATAAACACCGCCAAGGCCATGTCCTGTTATATGAATTCTGGCCGCAGGATCCAAATCCCCGACAATATTAATCTTTGCATTCCCATCTAAATAAGCATTGTTGTCAGTATCTTCCGGCACTGCTCCAGGTCTTGTTCTGAAATTATCATTAATTTGGATATTACCTAACACATTAAATGTTGCGCCTGAACGAATATAAACGCCTCCACCATCTCTATAACTGTGATTCTCGGTAATGGTACCTCCGTCCATAGTATATGTGCCAGCATACAAACAAATACCGCCGCCATACATTCTGTCGTGCTGCGTATAAGCTGAATTATAAGAAATTGTGCAATTTGTTGCATAAGTTGTTCCACCATGCTGATAGAACCCCGCCCCCGCAAATGCCGATTGGTTGCCGTGACCATCAGCACCACCGATTGTACAGCCTGTCATTCTCAATTTTCCTTCCTGCATATAAATTCCGCCACCGTCCGACGACCTGGATAAATCTGTTTCTGTAGCGCGGCAATTTTTAATAGTACAATTAGTTAATTGGGCTTCTACACTGTTTGTTGTCCTGATACGCAAACCTCCGCCCTTGCTTTCGCTGTCATTATAACTTATTTCAACATCCGTCATGCTAAATGAGGTTGGTTGATAACAATAAACTCCACCGCCACCACCTCTCGCTTCATTGTGGGTCACCTTGCCTCCTGTCATTGTAAATGAACTGTCTTTACCTGTATAAATACCTCCACCTCTTGCTGTAGCGGCTTTATTATTGGGGTCATCAGTCTTCTTTTTACACCTGTTGTATTCAACGTTTACATTGTTTAATGTAAGGTTTCCCATATTATATATGCCCCCAGCGTCATTTTTAGAATCTTGGCCATCGCTATCGTTCACCGCCCTGCTATAGCCTCCTGTTATTGTACCAGGACCGTTTATTGTTACTGTGCAACCAGCTGCTATTCTTAAAACCTGTCCATAATTTTGACTTTCCACCAAATTACGGTCTATTTTATGTCCATTCAAGTTTATGGTCAAATTTTTATTAATCTCTATAACAGTGTCGCTTGCCGTTCCAATAAAATCGTTTGGCAGATTAATTGTACCTCCACTTGCGGCATCTTTTACTAATTTTCTAACTTTAACCCATTTTTTATCTTCTGAAATAAGACTAAACACATAAACCTTAGTACCTTCAAAACCATTTCCAACGCCTGTAATTGTAACTCTGTAATTGCCTTCAGGTCCAGTTATAGCTGATACTTCTTCATATTCATCACTACTGTTTTCTTTTTCAATAACGATAGTGTAATCCGTATCTTCTACAAGTGTTTTGCCGTAATATGAAACTGTAACAGGCATAGGATCAGTCGAATTATATTCCATATCCCTCAATTCAGGAGAAACGGTTACAGGAAAATAGTAGTTATTTCCACTCACTGTATATTTCTTATAAACTTCATCTGGCTTCACCATCGATGCCCGAGTACAGTTGGTCTTAGGAACGTTGCCATAACTACTTTCACAATAATGGTTACCAATATTATATGTAATTTTAGTAGCTGGTCTTGAAAATGTTGATAATGTTGATGCATCAAACGAGCTATACAAATCAATTTCACCGGCCATCAAACAGTTGGTAAAACTAACATTATTACTACTATTACTATAGCTCACAAATCCCGCACCTCTGTTTGCATTTGTATTAGTATTTTTGTAAATAGAGCCATCAAAGATACAGTTCACAAAACTCATTTTTCCACCAGTTTTGACTTCAGCAACTAAACCAGCAGCAGAGCAATCATATCGCTTTTTTTTACCATCAGTAGCAGACTCAAGTTCATTATAAACATGTGAGCAATCAATATTAATACTGCTTGTACAGTTGTTTATATTGTTGGTGTCATATGCATGGCCTACTAAACCAGCATTGTATTGTCTATTTGGAACTATCATTCCTTTAACATATAAGTTATTTATTGTGGCGCCCTTAATAACACAGAAAGGGGCTCTAGGTATTGGTTTCCTAGCGGTTCCAGAATCATATGGGATGCCTTCTGTTCCAACATTAAAGGTTATTGTTTTACAGTTTCCATTGAAAGTTCCGCTAAAAGCATTATAGTGGTCTTCATCAGTCCATGTTCCAACCATTTGATCTGAACTAGCAGTGTTATTTACTGTTATGGTGATGTTGGCCGTTAAAATGAAATACTTTCCGCTGTAATCGGTTCCATCAGTAACTGCTTGGGCAAAAGTGTTCCAATCTGAAATGCTTGAAATCTGAAAAGGGCTTCCTTCTGATCCATCGCCCCCGGAATAAGTAGGGCTTTGAGCCTTTAAAACTGTGCTTGTCAGCACCGCAAGAAGAGTTAAAATAAGACCTCTTGTAAGCATTAATTTAAACTTCTTCATATATAAAAAAATTAAAATCATCCATTAAAAAATCATCCATTAAAAAAAACGCCACTAAATCGCAGCAAAATTAAGAAAAAAATTTGATGGGGGGGTATCTAAAGTTCCACAAAAACTATCTATTGGTCGAAAAATGGGCAAAAAACGTATAAAAACGCATAAAAAAATAGAGACGCAAAATTTTGCGTCTCTATAAGGGTTTGGCGACGACCTACTTTCCCACAAGCTAATGCAGTATCATCGGCGCG
>CAMYYD010000029.1 GCA_947303395.1 uncultured Bacteroidales bacterium | reverse complement strand
TTTTTTAGTCTTTAGTTGTTAGTCTTTAGTCTAATTTCTAACGACTAAAGTCTAAAGTCTAAGGTCTAAGGTCTAAAGTCTAATGTCTAATGTCTAATGTCTTACTTCACTGGATGATCCTTTGCAAACATCTGCAGTCTCTCTGCCAACACCGGAATCTCATCGCGTTTGATGAGCGAGGTGCAGGCGCGGATGCCTTGCTTGTCGCTGCCGCAGGTGTCCAATGAGATGGCCGAGATGCCGTAGTACATCATCTCCTCGACGAGGTCGGCGCCCTTGAAACCTGGATAGCAGTAGGTGAAATAGAAACCGTCGGCGATGGGCTCTCCGAGGTCTTCATCGTATGTGATGTAGAAACCTGCTGCGAGGAATGCATCTTTCATCAACTTGGCTTTCTTGCCATATTCGATAACGTCGTCACGATAGTTGTAAATGCCATCGTTGACAGCTTTCAAGACGCCTGCCAAAGCATACTGTGCTGCGTGTGACACGCCTGATGTCAACGGGTGCAATGCTCCGAATAGGATGCCGCGCAGGAAGATTTCCTGTCCGCAGAATGACTTCAAATCAGGGTAGTGGCGTGATGCGAGTTTGTCGCTGATACCGAGGATCGCGCAACGTTCGCCGGCGAAGCTGAATGCCTTTGAACTTGAAATCATCAGCATGTAGTTGTCGGTGTATTTACCAACGGTCGGCTGATAAGGAGCAACGCCAGGATGGCTGTAATCTTTACGGAAGTCCATGCCGAAGTAGGCGAGGTCTTCAAGAACGATGACGTCGTATTTGTTAGCGAGTTCACCGATAATCTTAAGCTCTTCGTCGGTCAAGCACACCCATGTTGGGTTGTTAGGATTCGAGTACAGCATGCTGTGAATCTTGCCGGTCTTGAGGATGCTCTCGAGTTTTTCGCGAAGTTTTTCGCCACGGTAGTTGTAGATGTCGAAATGCTCCATCGGGATGCCCAAAACCTTGCACTGGAATTTGTGAACTGGGAATCCTGGGTCGATGAACAGCATGGTGTTCTTTTCCTTATTAAGATGTCCTGTAATCATGAAGCTTGCGAAAGCGCCCTGCATTGAACCCACTGTAGGGATGCAGTTTGCGGCGTTAACGTCGAGGTCGAGGAAATTCTTGATGAAACGTGAAGCCTCTTTCTTTAATGCTGGAACGCCGTCTATTGGAGGATATGTTGCAGCAACGCCGCGTTTCACTGCTTCAATCTGTGCGTCGATGCCTGCCTGTGCTGCCGGAAGACCTGGATTGCCGAGCTCCATGTGGATAAACTTCACTCCGCTGGCTGCCTCTAGGTCGAAAGCCAACTTGTTGATCTCACGGATACCGGCTCTGCCGATGCACGGAAGATTGCTCTCAGCGAACACTTTTTTCGCTACTTCTACTGGAATTACGTTATTTTTCATGTTAATATCGTTGATTTATAATGAATTAGCAAATCAAATTTGATTTTGCAAAAATACTAATAATTATTTGAAATAAAAAGGAATTTCGAAAATAATTTTAAGACCTTAGACTTTAGACCTTAGACATTAGCTTTTTCGACGTAATAATACTAATGTCTAAGGTCTAAAGTCTAAGGTCTAACAAAAAAGAGACTTCATCGAAGTCTCTTTTTTGTGGGTCGTACTGGACTCGAACCAGTGACCTCTGCCGTGTGAAGGCAGCGCTCTAAACCAACTGGGCTAACGACCCAATAAAAAAACGCCATCGGCGTTTTTCGTGGGGCGAACAAGGATCGAACTTGTGACCTCATGCCTGTCAAGCATGCGCTCTAAACCAACTGAGCTACCGTCCCATTTGCGGCTGCAAAAGTACAACAAATTTTTATTCCAACAAACTTTTTTTGTAAAAAATTTTTTCATAATTTTGAAATTTCAAATCTATAACAATATGAAAAAAGTTAAGTATCTGTTAATCATTGCGTTAGCTTTTGTCGTCAACCTGACGTCCTACGCACAAGAGAAGAAAAATTTTGATCTTTCCGACCTTTATGAGCGCCCGACATTCCAAACCAAAGGCGTTAGAGGCATGAATCCGATGCGCGACGGCGAGACTTACGGCACGATCGAACACGGAGAATTCAATATTTATAATTATCAAACAGGCGAAAAAGTCAACACGCTGTTCAGCTTTAAGGAACTCATCCCGGAAGGCGACACACTGCCAATCCGAGCCTACAACTACATCCTCAGCGACGACGAGTCACAGGTGCTGTTCCTTACCAATGTGAACTACATCTACCGCCATTCTTTCACCGCCGATTATTATGTTTATAATTTGAAGACAAAGAGCTTGAAACCTCTTTCATTAAACGGCGGTCAGCGTTTGGCAACATTTTCACCGAATGGCAAGAAAGTTGCTTTTATGCGCGATAACAACTTGTTTATCAAAGATTTAGCTACTGACGAAGAGAAACAATTCACTTTCGACGGCCTCTACAATAATATTATTAATGGTGCTCCCGACTGGGTCTACGAGGAGGAATTCAGTTTCTCACAGGGCTTCTTCTGGTCGCCTGACAGCAAAAAAATCGCTTATTACAAATTCGACGAGTCGAAGGTGAAAGAGTTCCAGATGGAGGAGTTCGAAGGTCTTTATCCTGACTGGTATAGCTTCAAATATCCTAAGGCTGGCGAGGCAAATTCAGTGGTCGAGGTTTATGTTTATAACCTGCCTAACGACACGACAATAAAGATGGATACAGGCAAGGAAACCGATATCTATCTGCCTAGAATGAAATGGACTAAAGATGCCAATATCCTTGCTATTCAACGACTTAACCGTCATCAGAACTTCCTTGAGATTTTGGCTGCAAATGCCGAAACAGGGGAGACGACAGTGTTTTATTCAGAGGAAAACAAGTATTACATCGACATCACTGACGACTGGACTTTCCTCAAGGATGGCAAAACATTCCTTATGACAAGCGAGAAATCGGGCTACAACCATATTTATCTCTGCAATCTCGACGGTTCGGAAGGCGAGGCTCTGACTTCAGGCAACTGGGATGTCACAAAAATCTACGGTTTCGACGGAAAAGAGATTTATTTCCAGGCTGCTAAAAATTCACCTGTCGAGCGTCAGATTTATGCTGTCAACTTGAAAGGTAAAATGAGAGAAGTCGTTGGTAATAAAGGAGTTAACAATGCTCGTTTTGCCAATACTTACAAATATTTTATCAATATCAATTCAACTGTGACCAAACCTTACGAATACACCTTATATAATAATAAGGGCAAAGTTGTGAGAGTTTTGGAAGATAATCATGAGTTGGTTGAGCGTTTGAAAGATTATAACATCAGCGAGAAAAAGCTTATCAAGATTAGCGATCCTGCTTTCGCAATGCCTGACGGAACTACTGCCGATATCGATGGCTGGATGATTCTTCCTATCGATTTCGATCCTAACCAGAAATATCCTGTTTTGATTTATGTTTATGGCGGTCCAGGACATCAGACTGTTTTAAATCAGTGGGATCACAGCGATTGGGATTGGATGCAGCTTTTGGCTCAGAAAGGCATCATCTCCGTTTCCATCAATAACAGAGGTAGCGGCGCTCAAGGCGAGATGTTTAAGAAGATGACTTATCTCGAACTTGGAAAATATGAGACCGAAGACATGATTACTTTGGCGAAATATATGGCCGACAAGTCTTATGTCGATCCTGACAGAATCGCAATCTACGGTTGGAGCTACGGCGGTTTCATGGCAGCCAACGGCATTACCAAGGGAGCCGATGTTATCAGCACTGCTGTTTCGGTGGCGCCTGTCACAAACTGGAGATATTACGACAATATCTACACCGAGCGTTACATGCGCACTCCACAGGAAAATCCTGAAGGCTACGACGCCAACTCACCGGTGAGCAACACCAAGATGATCAAAGGAAACTATCTACTTTGCCATGGTTCAGGTGATGACAATGTCCACTATCAGAATGCTATGGAGCTCATTAAATCTATGATTGCCAATGGCGTACAGTTCGATTTGATGATTTATCCTAACAAGAACCACGGCATCTACGGAGGCTATGGAGAATACGGTGACGGAGAATGCCGCATGCACTTGTTCACCAAGATTGACAACTTCCTATTCAGACATTTATTAGAAGAATAAGCAATCACTTGTCATTTCGAGCTTGTCGAGAAATCCTTTTTTAACGTAAACAATTGAAAGATTCCGTTAAACAAGGATTTCTCCATTTCGCTCCATTTCATTACGCTTCAGTCGAAATGATATAAAAAATTAATGTTTTTGTTGCAGGTATTAAAATAAGTTGTATTTTTGCAGCCACTTTTGAATAAAGTTTTTTAGTTTAACAATTAAAAGAAAGAGAGAGTATTAAAAATGATTATTATTCCTGTAAAAGACGGTGAAAGCATCGATCGCGCTTTGAAACGCTACAAGAGAAAGTATGAGAAAACTGGTGTTGTGAAAGAATTACGCAACCGCCAAAAATTCACAAAACCATCAGTCATCAAACGTGAAGCGTTGCAGAAGGCTATCTACGTGCAGAAGCTTCGTCAGGCTGAAGAGAACAACTAATCGTTGTTCGATTCTTGCAAGAATAGAATCAAAAAAAATTGCAACGAAATACTTTCGTTGCAATTTTTTTTGTATATTTGAAGCGTAAATTGACGTGTGCTATGCTAGAACGGTTTTTAAGATATGTCCAAACCGAGAGACGCTACTCAACTCACACAGTTTCAGCGTATAAGAGAGATTTGGAGCAGTTCGGGGCATACCTTATTAATATATATGAGCTTGACGATATCACGAAGGCGACTACGCAAATGGTGCGTTCGTATATCGTTACCCTGAAGGAAAAAGGGGAGGAGAACCGCTCGATAAACCGTAAAATGTCGGCATTAAGATCGTTTTACAAATTCTGTCTGCGTGAAGAAGTTGTGGAGATTTCGCCTATGCAGGGTATAAAATCGTTGAAACAGCCTAAGGAACTGGCGAAATTTGTGCCTGAGCAGGACATGGAGAAGGTGCATTTTGATGGCGACGGCGATTTTAAAGTTGTCCGTGACGAGCTGGTTTTCGAGATGCTGTATCAAACTGGCATGCGACAGGCGGAGTTGAGAGGCTTGAAAGACGGCGACATTGACACCGTGGCGATGCAGCTGAAGGTTTTGGGCAAGAGAAACAAGGAGAGAATCATTCCGATTAGCAAGCAATTGCTGGAGATGATTGACAATTACAAAAAAGTTCGCGACGAACAATTTCCGGAGCGTGAAAACGTTATATTGATAGTCGACGACAAGGGCAGGGCAACGAGTCCAAGTTTTGTTTACGGCGTTGTACATAAAATATTGGAAGGAGTGACGACATTGAAGCAGAAGAGTCCGCATGTTTTAAGACACACTTTCGCGACGCACATGCTGAATGAGGGAGCAGATATCAGAGCAATACAGAAAATATTGGGGCACAGCAGTTTAAGCTCGACGCAGATTTACACGCACAACACCATCGAGCAATTGAAAGAGATATATCAGACCGCCCATCCGTTGGGTGACGAATGATAAAAATATACTTTTAAACATTTTTAAAATAGGAGGTAATTATGAAAGTTACGATTAACGCGGTCC
>CAMYYD010000028.1 GCA_947303395.1 uncultured Bacteroidales bacterium | reverse complement strand
CAATCATATCGACTGTCATCTTGTCGAGGTCGTACTTCGGGTTCCAGCCCCACTCTTTGCGAGCGCAGCTGTCATCCATCTTATTCGGCCAGCTGTCGGCGATAGCCTGACGGATCGGGTCGAATTTGTACTCCATCTCGAACTTCGGATAGTACTTCTTGATGGCGTTGTAGATGATCTCTGGGTCGAAGCTCATTGCTGTGACGTTGAATGAGTTACGGTGCACGAGCTTCTTAGGATCTGCCTCCATGATGTCGACCATAGCGTCGAGAGCGTCAGGCATATACATCATATCCATGTAAGTGCCTTTGCTGATTGGGCAGTAGAACTTCTCGCCCTTCACTGCTGCGTAGTAAATCTCGACAGCGTAGTCTGTGGTGCCGCCGCCTGGCAATGTGAGGTTCGAAATCAATCCTGGGAAACGCACTGAACGTGTGTCGACGCCAAAACGTGTGAAGTAATAGTCGCTGAGCAACTCGCCAGTCACCTTGGTCACGCCGTAGATGGTGTTAGGACGCTGGATGGTGTCCTGAGGTGTGTTGTCGTGTGGTGTCGATGCGCCGAAAGCACCGATTGACGATGGGGTGAACACTGCGCAGTTGAACACGCGAGCCACCTCGAGGCAGTTCACCAACGAGCCGATACCGACGTTCCAACCCAACATCGGGTTCTTCTCTGCTGTTGCAGAAAGGATAGCTGCGAGGTTGTAGATGGTGTCGATGTTATATTTCTTAACCACTTCGACGATCTGCATCATCTGTGTCGAGTCGATTCTCTCAAAAGGACCGTTCTCGACGATTTCACCTGTCAAAGGGCGAAGATCCGATGCCACCACATTCTGGTTGCCGTAAGTAGCACGGAGCTTCTTCACCAATTCTGTTCCGATCTGTCCGCCGGAACCAACGATTAATATCTTTTTCATTATAAATTCAAATTTTATTAAATCCTGTGGGGACAAGGCATGCCTTGTCCTCTACGGGAATTTATTTTATAACGCCTAATTCTTTTCCAATCTTCACGAATGCGTTGATGCACTTGTCAAGATGCTCTTTCTCATGTGCTGCCGAAATCTGAACTCTGATACGAGCCTGGCCTTTCGGAACGACAGGATAGTAGAAGCCTGTCACGAAGATGCCTTCGTCCTGCATCTTGGCTGCGAACTTCTGTGAAAGCGGAGCGTCGTAGAGCATCACAGCGCAGATTGCCGACTCTGACGGTTTGCAGTCGAAGCCCTTAGCAAGCATCTGCTTGATGAAGTAGTCGGTGTTGGCGTGAAGCTTGTCCTGAAGCTCGTTGGTCTCAGCCATCATCTCGAACATACGGATACCTGCTGCCACGAGGCCCGGTGCCATTGAGTTGGAGAAGAGGTAAGGACGTGAGCGCTGACGCAGCATGTCGATGATTTCCTTACGACCTGTTGTGAAGCCGCCCATAGCGCCGCCGAATGCCTTGCCGAGAGTGCCGGTGAGGATTTCGATCTTGCCACGGAGGTTGTAGCGTTCTGTCACGCCGCGGCCTGTCTTGCCGACCACGCCTGCTGAGTGGCTCTCGTCAACCATCACCATGGCGTTGTATTTCTGTGCGAGTTCGTAAATCTTGTCGAGAGGGCAGACGTTGCCGTCCATCGAGAACACGCCGTCGGTGACGATGAGGCGGAAGCGGCATTTCTGTGCATCCTGGAGCTGTTTCTCGAGGTCAGCCATGTCGGCGTTGGCATAGCGGAAACGCTGTGCCTTGCAGAGACGCACGCCGTCGATGATTGAAGCATGGTTCAAAGCGTCGCTGATGATAGCGTCCTGCTCGTTGAGCAATGGCTCGAACACACCGCCGTTGGCGTCGAAGCAAGCGGCATATAAAATAGTATCCTCAGTGCCGAAGAACTCAGCGATTTTCTGCTCGAGTTTCTTGTGGAGGTCCTGGCAACCGCAGATGAAACGGACTGATGCCATTCCGAAACCGCGCTCGTCCATGCCTTTCTTTGCTGCGGCGATAAGCTCCGGATTGTTGCCAAGTCCGAGGTAGTTGTTTGCGCAGAAGTTCAAGCATTTCTTGCCTTTTACAAGGATTTCAGCACCCTGAGGGCTTTCAATGATACGTTCATTCTTATAGAGGCCATCGGCTTCAATCTGAGCCAATTCCTTCTTCAGATACTCTTGAAAGTTTGTATACATATGATGTAAATTTAGAATTTTTCTTTGGCTGCAAAATTACAAAAAGTGTTGGAAAATTGTATCGATTTTCTTTAATTTATTTTAAAATAATGGAACCGCAGTAAATGCAAGTGATTACTTGAAAAAATCGAATACGGTACAAATTTTCGATTCAATACTAAATTTGTACTGTTATTAGTTTTTGCCCTTGTACTGTTATTAGTTTTTGCCCTTGTGCTGTTATTAGTTTATTTCCGTAAAAAAAAGAAGAAATCCCCGATGCTGGAGATTTCTAATTTTTCTATCTGTTTTTATTAATGCTCAATTGTATAACTGGGGTCTTTACTATATTCAATATAAAACTGATCTGGACCTGATTCTTTAAATACTCTTTTATACTGATTAATTAATTTCTTTCCACAATTCTCTTTTGTGACTGTTTTAAATACTTTGTCAACAGAATAATTAGATATTTTAGATACATAAAAATCATTGTTTATTCTAATTAAAGATGCCGAGTCTCCAATCGAATAAGCTAGTTTGTTGCCGAAGACATAAGGGCTATCCTCATTTGAAAAGTCCAAAACATTCTTATCTTTATTTCCAGGATATAAATATATGTCACAATCTCTATAAATAGTTGTCCGTATATTGAATTCAGAAATTATCTTTGAAGTCTTTGGGGGAACACAAATCATTACCTTTTCTGCGATAGTAACACTCTTTGAGGAAGAATTTACATATGTATTTGAAGTTCCATATACATTACTGTTTTTATAGGTATTACTTGTACCGAAAGCATTTCCATAAGCTGTTGACCCAATATTATAAGCGCTAGCATTACCTTTAGCATAAGTTGAACTATTCAGGTACCCAGATGTGTAGGAACTTGTGGTTGATGTAACGCTTGAACTAGTATTTGAGAATATTCTATTTTGATAATAATCAAAAGCGAAACCATTTGCCACAAAGAAACACTCGTCAAGATGTAAATAAATATTCTCCGCACCCTTGTTGTATATTTGGAATCCAAAATCACCATATTCTCCCCAGAAGTCATAAAGAATGACACAATTATCATCTTCATAAACCAATGCATTCTCGTTTACTGTGATATCATCTGTCATCGGTTTTGTTTGGTACATTTGATAGTAAATGGAAGGAGAGCAAGACGTTAAAATCAAGCAGATACCAAAAAAGTAAAAGAGTTTTTTCATAATACAATCCCTGGATCCGTGTCGGGCGCAACTGTTGAATGGCTATTTATGTACAAAAATCACCCTTCATGAGCATAATTCTTAAAATTTCCAAGAATCTGCTCAATATGAATCACCTCGTCGGAATCCTCAAACGAGAAGCCGTTGCCTAAAATGTACCATTTCTTCCGCTGCGCCATGCTTAATTTCTTGACACTCGGGAATTTGGAAACTGAGACAATGATAATTCTCCCATCTTCCAATAAAATCTGCATCTTCCCTCTTTTGGGGAACGACACATTTTTAATCTGCGGGATTACGTCCCAATATCCTTCAATTTTATACATTTTATTCATTCACTTTAATAATTCTAACTTTATCACCATTTTGGAACTTTTGCCATTGGTCCAAGAACTTTTCCTGATACTTTTTGGCAATAGCCACAACTTGGTTAACTTGTTTGTCAGTCAATTCGCCATTGTCTGCCACTGACACTTCCGGTTCGAGCCATATTTTGCACAATTTCTTGTTTCCAGCTTTCCCAACATGGACATGCGCTCTGTTTTCGTTACTATCTGTCCCGTAAAACAAAAATGTCCAAATAACCTTAGCGGTTGCATAAATTAAGACTTTTGGCATAAATCCTCCTCTTTTAACCTACTTCAAATAATCTAAAACAATCAAAACAACACTGCAAATATAAACATTTTTTTAATAATCACAAATCATCTCGCTATGAAAATTTTTTGTACCTTTGCAAAAATTTTGAAAATATGGACGCTTTATATATTTACAACAGCTTGGCTCGCATGAAGCAGCCTTTCAAACCGATTCACGAAGGTCACGTCGGGATGTACGTCTGCGGCCCGACCGTCTATGGCGACGCTCATCTCGGCCACGCCCGCCCGGCAATAACTTTCGACTTGGTTTACCGTTATCTGAAACATCTCGGATATAAGGTTCGCTATGTGCGTAACATCACCGATGTGGGTCACCTCGAGCACGATGCCGACGAAGGCGAGGATAAGATTGCAAAGAAGGCCCGCCTCGAAGACCTCGAACCGATGGAAGTCGCTCAGTATTATACTGTTAGATATCATCAGGCGATGGACAAGCTCAACGTTTTGCGTCCTTCTATCGAGCCGCATGCCTCGGGTCATATCATTGAGCAGATTGCGATGATTCAGAAGATTCTCGACGCTGGCTTCGCATATATCGAGAACGGCTCGGTTTATTTCGACATCAAGAAATATAACGAGAAATATCATTACGGCATCCTTTCGGGACGTAACATCGAGGAGATGATCAACAACACCCGCGAGCTGGCCGGACAGAGCGAGAAGCATAACCCTATCGACTTCGCTTTGTGGAAGAAAGCTGAGCCGAAGCACATCATGCGCTGGCCTTCACCGTGGAGCGACGGCTTCCCTGGATGGCACATGGAATGCTCCGCAATGGGTTGCAAATACCTCGGCGAGGAATTCGACATCCATGGAGGTGGTCTCGACTTGCAGTTCCCTCACCATGAGTCGGAAATTGCGCAGTCGATGGCGGCAAACGGCAAGGCTCCGGTGCGCTACTGGATGCACAACAACATGATTACCATTGCCGGACAGAAGATGGGCAAGTCGTTGGGCAACTTTATCACTCTCGATGAGTTCTTCAAAGGCAGCCATATCAACGCGAAAGGCGAGGAGATGCTGGCACAGCCGTACAGCCCGATGACGATTCGTTTCTTCATCCTTCAGGCTCAGTATCGCAGCACCGTCGATTTCTCAAACGAGGCACTTCAAGCAGCCGAAAAAGGTTACAAACGCTTGATGGAAGCCGCAGGTCTCATCGAGCATCTTACAGCCACCGAAGGCGCTGAAGACCTTGGCGTTCAGAAGATTATGGATGCCTGCTATGACGCTATGAACGACGACTTCAACAGCCCAATCGTGATTGCAAACCTCTTTGAAGCGGTAAGAATCATCAATTCTGTAAAAGATGGTCATTCAAAGATTAACCCAGCTGAATTGGCACTTTTGAAGAAATTATTTGATGTTTTCGTCTTCGAAATCCTTGGCTTGCTCAATAATGAAGCCGGCTCCGACGACAATGGCATCGTCGATGGCCTGATGGATACCATCATCGACATCCGCAAAGAAGCCCGTGCCAAGAAAGACTGGGCCACTAGCGATTTGATTCGCGACAAACTTGCTGCTTTGGATATTGTGCTGAAGGATGGAAAAGACGGAACGACCTGGAGTAAGAAATAGTCAGATTTGCCTTAACTTCCTTTAGCGGCTACCTTAAAGGCTTTAATGGCGTTAATGCCCTTAAGGCAGCCGCTTTAAAGTGATTAAAGTTCTCAAAATAATATAGGTATGAAAAAATTATTCTTAATAATCCTATTTGCAATCTTTACCTGCAATATTTTTGCCCAATCAAATTCTATTGGAGTTTTTGGAGGTATTGATGTAAGCAATGCCAAAATTGAAAATTATTTTGATAATGATTCAAAAACCTTGACAAGTTTCACTTATGGTATTAATTATCAAAGGGTGTTTAATATTCCATTTGTTATTGATTGTGGTATATTAATGAATAATATTGGTTGCAAAATAGAAGTGGATTATAGGAATGAGGCTAATGAAGATTTGGGAACTTATGATACACCATGGAAATACAGATATGTTTCACTTCCAATATTGTTTGGATATAGATTTGGAGACAAATTATCAATAACCCCTAAAATTGGTTTGCAGATGTCATATTTGATGGATAGTAGATTGAAAGGAAGTTATCATGGCGCATCTATTGATGACAAACAAGATTTGAAATATTTCAATAGATTTGATTTGGCGGGAGTTATTGAAGCTGAGCTGGGTTACAATTTGTATAACAATTGGGATGTATTTATTTGTTTATCAGGAAAATATAGTTTTACAAATACCGCAAAGTTCATTAATGTTTATAAAGATACTACAATTCATCATTATTCATTCTCAACCGTTTGCGGTGTAAAATATTCGTTTTGATAATTGTTAGGAAGGAAATTGTGGAAGTCCAATGTGTGCTGAAGGCACACCATCTCAATAGCCCCAGGCAACGCCTGGGGTAAAATGTAAAACGAATATAATAAAATTTCAATGGTGTGGCGCGCCGCAGGCGCGCCACACCATTATTTATACCAAATAAAAATCAATCAATCATCTCACAATAAACCCCAGGCGTTGCCAGGGGCTATTAATGTTCCGTGCCTTCAGCACGGTTGTTGCCGCACAAAAAAGCAGGATTAACAAATCCTGCTTTTTGTTTAGTCCAATGACTCATTAACCAAGTTGTACGCGTTTGAATGCCACAACTGTAGCTTCCTTGTCAGCCTTCTGGATGA
>CAMYYD010000027.1 GCA_947303395.1 uncultured Bacteroidales bacterium | reverse complement strand
AAATAAAATGAAACAAAGAATCCAGTTAATTATTGGTAATCAATATAATCCGCATTTAAATCTTGCGGTTGAAAGTTCGTTGTTAGACGAAGGCGATGCCGATGTCGTGACAATGTTTTTGTGGAAAAACCAGCAGACAGTGGTTTATGGCTACAACCAGAACCCGTTCACTGAATGCAATGTGGATCTGCTGCTTTCGGAGGGTGGTCATGCCGCCCGCCGCCGTACCGGCGGCGGTGCTGTTTATCACGATTTAGGTAATTTGAATTTCTCTTTCGTGGCAAACAAAAAGCATTACGACGTTGCGAAACAGATGAACGTCATAAAGACCGCTTTGCGATATTTTGGTTTGGAAGCGGAAGTCTCCGGCAGAAACGACATACTTTTTGAGGGTCGCAAATTCTCCGGAAACGCCTTTGGATTCTACAAAGACAGAAGGTTACATCACGGCACGATATTGATTAAGACCGATGGTGAAAAATTGGCAAAATATCTTAAGGTGAATCCTGCCAAACTCCAGAAACACGGAGTAAAATCGGTGGCAAGCCGCATCATCAATCTCTCGGAAGTCGCCGACATCACATCAGATTCGATAATTCCATATCTTTCAAAGGCTTTCGAAGAAGTCTACGAAGCAAAAGCAGAAGTTGTTGATTTTAACAGCCTTCTTACAGATAAAGTACTGAAAACCAAAGACTTATTCGCTTCTAACGAATATCTTTTCGGCAAATGGCTTAACTTCCATGCCAAGAAAAGCGCACAGTTTCCATGGGGTTTGGTCGAACTTGACATGCAAGTCAATGAAGAAAAAGGCATCATCGAGAGCGTTTCAATCGCCTCTGATGGTCTTGAACCTGAATTGATTGAGGAAACCGAGCGCATTTTAACAGGTGCGAGCATCAAAACTGCCCCTGATTGCGGTCAAAATGAGGTCGCGAAAGATATTCTTACACTCATTTATTGATTTCCAAAGCGAAAATTTCGTAATTTTGCAGCCAAATTTTAAGAGATGAAGTATTTTTTACTGCCATTGGGCTGTCAGATGAACCGAAGCGACACAGAGCGCGTGCGTACTGTGCTGCACGGCATGGGATTTACCGAGACTGACAAGGAAGAAGAAGCCAACATTTTGGGCGTGATAGCATGTTCGGTGCGACAAAAAGGCATCGACAAAGTGTATTCACGCATCCTGAAATGGAACGAGATGAAGCAGAATCACAACTGCATCACATTCGTTTCAGGCTGCATCCTCCCTGCCGACCGCGAACGTTTCGTGAAACTGTTCGACCTGGTCTTCACCATGAACGAGTTGCCAGATCTTCCAGATATGATTCAGCAATACGGCGCATTCCACGCTCCTATCAATAGAAACGTCAACCCGTCAGCCAACATGGACCGTTTCTGGGTCATCAACCCCGACCATCTCTCTGATTTTGAAGCATTTATCCCGATTCAGAACGGCTGCAACAAATTCTGCACCTACTGTGCTGTGCCTTACACCAGAGGTCGCGAAGTATCAAGAAAATCTGAGGATATCATCAACGAGCTGAAAGAACTCGTCGACAAAGGATATAAATCTATCACCTTACTCGGACAGAATGTCAATTCTTACGGTTTGGACAAGAAAGGCGAAGAGATCAATTTTGCGGAATTGCTAAGAAGGATTGGCGCTTACGGCGATGCTAGCGGCAAGGAATTCTGGGTTTACTTCACCTCTCCGCATCCTCGCGACATGAGCGACGAAGTGATTGAAGTCATCTCACAATACAAATGCCTCGGCAAGCAGATTCACCTTCCGATACAGTCGGGCGACGACAACATGCTGCAGCGCATGAACCGCAAGCACACTCTAGATGATTATCGTCATATCATACACACTATCAGACGATTACTTCCTGAAGCGACGATTTTTACAGATATTATTGTCGGTTTTACAGGCGAGACAGAGGAAGAGTTTGAAAACTCGCGCAAAGCGATGGAGGAATTCAAATACAACATGGCTTACATCGCCCAATACAGCGTTCGTCCGGGCGCTGTCGCTTCATCGTGGGCCGACGACGTGCCGAAGGCCAAGAAACGTGAGCGCTACCATATCTTGACAGACGAGCTGATGAAGCACTCACTCGTTTATAATCAAGGACTTATCGGCAAAACGCAGAAGGTTTTGGTGACAGGTTACGACCGCAAAAACGGTTATCTCACCGGCCACACCGAAGGCAAAATCGTGATTAGATTCCAGTCGCGCGACAAGAGCCTGATTGGTCAAATCGTGACAGTGAAGGTAACAAGCGCCACAGCGCTTTCGATTGAAGGAGAACTGCTGTGAAAATCGCCTTCAAAACACTCGGTTGCCGCGTTAACCTCTACGAAACCGACGCCCTCGCGTCGCAGTTCAAGGAGGCTGGTTATGACGTGGTGGAAAACGACGAGAATGCTGACATTTACGTTGTAAACACCTGCACCGTGACCAACCAGAGCGACCAGAAATGTAGGCAGGCAATCAACCAGATCAGGCGCTTCCACCCTACCGCCATCATCGCGGCAATGGGATGCATGGTAAACCACAGAAAACAAGAAATGCTCGACAGCGGCGTCATCGACTACGCCATCGACAACGAGCGTAAATACGCTCTTTTAAGCATCATCGACAGTCACGTTAAAGGCGAAACTGTTGACCCTGAAGGTTTTGACAAGGATTTGTTCAGCTACCGCCCCGCTTACAGCACCTTCCACACCCGCAGTCTGATTAAGATTCACGACGGCTGCAACAATTTCTGCTCGTACTGCATCATCCCGAATGTTCGAGGCAGAGCCACAAGCCGTCCAGCAGATGAAATCTATGATAATATAAGAAATGTTGTCGCTCACGGCTTCAAAGAAGTAGTTCTGACAGGTGTCAACATGGGGCGTTACCAATATCAAGACGTTGATTTTGAACATCTTATCGAAAACATCTTAAAAATCGAAGGCGATTTCAGAGTTAGAATTTCCTCCATAGAGCCAGACAACTTTAGCGATAAGTTTTTGAGTTTGTTTGAGAACCAGAAACTCGCTCCTCACATGCATATCTGCCTTCAAAGCGGTGCTGAGAACACTTTAAAAGAAATGCACAGACATTATACTGCAGCGCAATTCAAGGAAATGTGCGACAGGATTAAAAACACAATACCTGATTTTAACATTACAACAGATGTCATCGTTGGCTTCCCGGGCGAGAGTAACTCTGAGTTCTTAGAAAGCTCCGAGTTATGCAGAGCCATCGGTTTCAGCCACATTCACACTTTCAAATACTCTATCAGAACTGGCACAAAGGCTGCGACTATGCCAAACCAAGTTCCTGAATCTGTGAAAACAGAGCGCAGCGCCATCATCCGCCAGATTTCTGCAGAAAACAAGCTTAAATATTTCAACCAAATGCTCGGCAAACCACAACGCATGCTCATCGAGCGCGTGATGTCAGATGGCACCGCCCGCGGTTACGGGGAGAATTACATTCCGCTTCGCTTGAAAGCCAAGAACTTGGAGAAAAACACCTTCGTCGATGTGATTTTGAATGACATTATTAATAAAGGTGACAATTCGGAGATAATTGCCGTTTTGAAAGGTTGAAAAAATTTTTAAAAATTTTGTTTTTCGTATTCAAAAATGTTGTAATTTTGCAGTCCGAAAAATTGATTAAGAGAAAAATAAAATTTAGATAATAAAATGGCAAATCACAAATCTTCACTGAAGAGAATCCGTCAGACAGAAAACAGACGTTTACACAACCGCTTCTATGCTAGAGCGATGCGTTCAGCCGTTAGAAGCTTCAGAGCTTTAACAGACAAGAGCGAAGCTGAATCAAAGCTTTCAGAAATGTACAAAACTATTGACCGTGTGGCAAAACGTGGTATCATCCACCGCAACAAAGCCGCTAACTTGAAGTCAAAACTTGCACACTTCACAGCTAAATTAGCATAATTTTATTAGAAAATATCGACGAAGTTCTTCCTGACCTCAGGGAGAACTTTTGTCGTATAAACCAAAAGACATGAGACCAAACAGCATCCAGTCGATAAAAAACTGGGCGACAGAAGACCGCCCACGCGAGAAAATGCTTGCCAAAGGCAGAGAAGCACTTTCCGATGCCGAACTAATCGCAATCCTAATAGGTTCAGGCAACAGCAACGAATCAGCAGTGGATTTGTCGCGACGCATTTTAAAAGATGTCAATGACAATCTAATCCAGCTTTCTCAATTGAATATCAATGATTTAATGAATTACAACGGCATTGGCGAAGCAAAAGCCATAAGCATAGCCGCTGCGCTGGAACTTGGACGCCGCCGACGTTTCGCCGAAACCGCCCAACAACAGCACATTCGCAACAGCAAAGAAGCTTTCGAGTATTTTTACATGCGGATGTCAGACCTCCAGCACGAACAATTTTGGGTGATGTTGCTCAATCCGAAAAACAAAGTGATAAAATTGGTAAAAGTCAGCGACGGCGGAATCAATGGAACCACAGCCGACCCCAAGCGCATATTCAAAATTGCCGTTGAAAACAATGCCACAGCCCTGATGCTATGCCACAACCACCCCTCAGGCAGCGTAAAGCCGAGCGATTCCGACATAGCTCTCACCAAAAACATAGTAAACGGTGGAAAACTACTCGAAATAAAAATTTTGGATCATATTGTCATTGGTATCGATAATTATTTTAGTTTTGCAGATTCAGGATTGATATGAAAATAGTAACGATAATCGGGGCAAGACCCCAGATAATTAAGGCAGCGGCATTGAGTCGGGCCATCAGGGAACACTTCAGCAAAGAAGTGAAGGAAGTGATTGTGCACACAGGCCAGCATTACGACGACAATATGTCGCAGGTTTTTTTCGATGAACTCGGAATTCCGGCACCTAATTATAATTTAGGCGTTGGTTCGGCATCGCATGGCGTGCAAACCGCAAAAATGATTGAGGGAATTGAAGAGATTCTTTTGAAAGAAAAGCCTGATTTTCTTGTGCTTTACGGCGACACCAATTCCACTCTTGCGGGTGCGATAGCAGCTTCGAAGATACATGTTCCTATTGTGCATATCGAGGCGGGACTTCGTTCTTTCAATAAATCGATGCCAGAGGAAATCAACCGCATCTGCTGCGATCACTGCTCTACCCTGCTCTTCTCGCCTACCGCAACTGGCTTCAAAAACCTTATTAACGAAGGTTTTAACCCAGATAACAAGAGAAAATTTACAATAGATAATCCTGGAATATATCATTGCGGCGACGTGATGTACGACAACAGCAAATATTTTGCAAACATCGCCGATCAGAAATCTCAAATCCTTGATAAAGAAGGACTTCGAGGCAAAGATTACGTGCTTTGCACAATACATCGCGACAACAACACCGACCAGCCAGAGCGTTTGAATGCCATCTTCAAGGCATTGCTAAAGATTTCCGAAAGCAAAATGGTGGTGCTACCGCTACATCCGAGGACATCTAAATTATTGAATGTCAATCTTGACAAGTCGTTATTAGACAAAATAACAAACAACCCAAACATAAAGATTCTGCCTCCGGCATCGTTTTTAGACATGATTGTTTTGGAGCGTCACGCACAGATGGTCATCACCGACTCAGGCGGCGTGCAGAAAGAGGCGTTTTTCTTCCAAAAACCTTGTCTCATCTTACGCACCGAGACCGAATGGAAGGAAATCGTGGAATGCGGAGCAGCAGTAATCACCGATGCTGACGAGAATCGAATCGTCGAATCTTTCAACAATTTCATCGATAATCCGCCGCATAATTATCCCGAAATTTTCGGCGACGGAAACGCAGCGGTATTTATTTGCAAAGAAATGTTGGAAAATTTATAAAAAAGTGTCGGGCGTATTGAAATATTTTGTATTTTTGCACACTTAAAAGTAAACAACATTAAGTTTAACGTAATTATTTAATAATCAACAAATTAAATTATGAATCAGTACGAAACCGTTTTCATTTTAACTCCCGTTTTGTCTGAAGAACAGATGAAGGAAGCGGTAGCAAAATTCGAGAACCTGCTCACAAGCAACGGAGCAGAGATCGTTTTCAAGGATTTCTGGGGCATGCGTAAGCTCGCCTATCCTATTCAAAAGAAATCTTCAGGTTTCTATCAGTTGATAGAATACAAAGCTGAAGGCAATGTTATCGAGACATTGGAAACAGAATTGAAACGTGACGAGCGCGTCATTCGTTTCTTAACAGTGAAACTTGACAAGCACGCTGTTGCTTACAACGAGAAAAAACGTCGCAAAGCAGCAGAAGCAGCCGAGCAAGCCAACTAATTGTTTAACATTTAAATTTTGAATGATATGGCACAACCTAACACAGACATCAAATATTTGACTCCAATAGCAGTCGATACAAAGAAGAAAAAATATTGCCGTTTCAAGAAGAACCGCATCAAATACATCGATTATAAAGATGCAGATTTCTTGTTGAGATTTGTGAACGAGCAGGGTAAGATTTTACCACGCCGCATCACCGGTACATCAACAAAATACCAGAGAAAGGTCGCTCAGGCTGTTAAGAGAGCCCGTCACCTTGCTTTGATGCCGTACTTAGCTGATTGTTTGAAATAATAAGAGGAGGACAGACACATGGAAATTATTCTTACACAAGACGTTAAAAATTTGGGATACAAAAACGACATCGTCAACGTTAAACCAGGTTACGCACGTAACTTCTTGATCCCACAGGGCATGGCTATCCTCGCTACAGAATCAGCACGTAAAGTTTTGGCTGAGAACATGCGCCAGCAGGCTTACAAACAGGAGAAGATTAAGAAAGAAGCTCAGGAACTCGCAGCAGTTCTCGAAGGTCTTTCACTCCGCATCCCTGCAAAAGCAGCTCAGACAGGCAAGATCTACGGTTCAGTTAACAACGTTCAGATTGCTAACGCTATCAAAGAAGCCAAAGGCATCGAGATCGATCGTAAGCACATCCTCGTTGATGACGACAC
>CAMYYD010000026.1 GCA_947303395.1 uncultured Bacteroidales bacterium | reverse complement strand
AAAAAAAGGTCTTATGAGCCAAAGAATTAGAATCAAATTAAAGTCGCACGACCACAACTTGGTTGACAAGTCAGCCGAGAAGATCGTGAAAACCATCAAAATGACTGGTGCAGTCGTCAGCGGTCCTATTCCGCTTCCGACCGACAAGAAAATCTACACTGTTTTGCGCTCCACATTCGTTCACAAGAAATCACGTGAGCAGTTCGAGTTGTCATACTACAAGAGATTGTTGGATATCTACAACGCAACTTCTCAGCAGATTGATGCTTTGATGAAATTGGAAATGCCAAATGGCGTGGACGTAGAAATTAAATTATTGTAAAACTATCTAGTAATTAACAGCTTAAATTAGTAGCAATGTCAGGAATACTAGGAAAAAAGATTGGGATGACCAGCGTTTATGACGCAAACGGCAAGAACGTGCCTGTTACAGTCATTGAGGCAGGTCCATGTGTAGTAACCCAAGTAAGATCAAAAGAGAAGGACGGTTACGACGCTATCCAATTGGCGTTTGACGAGAAGAAGGTGAAGAACACCTCAAAGGCTATGCAGAAGCATTTCGAGAAAGCCGGAACAACGCCTAAGAAGTTGGTTAGAGAGTTCACACGTTTCGAAGCAGGTCACAGAAAGAGCCTGGGTGAAACAATTACCGTCGATGTGTTCATGGAAGGCGAATTTGTTGATGTCAGTGGTATCAGCAAAGGTAAGGGCTTCCAAGGCGTAGTGAAACGTCATCATTTCAATGGCGTTGGACAAGCAACTCACGGTCAGCACAACCGTTTGAGAAAACCAGGTTCAATCGGAGCTTGCGCTTATCCTTCAAGAGTTTTCAGAGGATTGCGTATGGGTGGCCAGATGGGTAACCATAAAGTGAAGGCTATCAACCTCCAAATTGTGAAAATCGTTCCGGAAAAGAATTTGTTAGTTGTTAAAGGTTCAGTACCGGGAGCAAAGAACGGCTATTTAAAAATTGAGAGATGGAGTTAGAAGTTTTAAAGATTACCGGTGAATCAACAGGACGTAAGGTTCAGTTGAACGAGAATATCTACGGCATCGAGCCAAATGATCATTGCATCTATCTTGATACAAAGCAGTATTTGGCCAATCAGCGTCAGGGCACACACAAAGCCAAGACACGTAGCGAGATATCAGGCAGTACACGCAAGTTGTTCCGTCAGAAGGGAACAGGCGGTGCACGTCGTGGTGACATCAACTCACCAGTGTTGAGAGGTGGTGGCCGTGTATTCGGTCCAGTGCCACGTGACTACAGTTTCAAATTGAACAAGAAGGTGAAACAATTGGCTCGCCGTTCAGCTCTTTCATACAAGATGCAGGAAGCCAACATCGTGATCCTTGAGGATTTCACATTTGACACAATCAAGACAAAACAGATGGTTAATGTCTTGAACAACCTTAAAGTGAATGGTGGCAAGAACCTCTTCGTTCTCCCAGAGACAAACATGAACATCGTGTTGTCAGCAAGAAACATCGAGCGCACAAATATTGAACTTGCCCGTAACCTCAACACTTATGATATTCTGAATGCCAAGAAGCTCTTCATCACAGAAAGCTCACTTGCAGTTATTGATGAAATTCTTGGATAACAATTAAAAAGATTAGAGAGATGATTATCATTAAGAAACCTGTTATTACGGAAAAGATGACCGCTATCAGCGAGAAGCTGAACCGGTATGCATTCATTGTTGACGTCCGCGCTAACAAGCTGCAGATCAAACAGGCTGTCCAGGACCTCTATGGTGTTCAGGTGGCATCAGTCAACACTATGAGATATGATGGAAAGCTCAAGTCACGTTACACAAAGGCCGGTATGATTGAAGGCAGAAGAGATGCTTTCAAGAAGGCTATCGTGACCTTGGCTAAAGGTGAAACAATTGACTTTTTTAGCAACATTTAAAGATGGCTTTAAAGAAATATAAACCAACTACTCCAGGTCAGCGCTTCAAAGTTATCAGCGCGTTCGACGAGATTACGACCAACAAGCCGGAGAGATCGTTGCTTGCTTCTAAGAAGAGCACTGGCGGCCGTAACAATACTGGAAAAGAGACTGTCCGCAACATCGGCGGTGGTCACAAGCAGAAATACAGAATTATCGACTTCAAGCGCGATAAAGACGGTATCAAGGGAATCGTTAAGACTATCGAATACGATCCGAACCGTACAGCACGCATTGCATTAGTGGTTTACGCTGATGGCGAGAAGCGTTACATCATCGCACCTCAGGGCTTGAAGGTCGGACAAGAGGTGATGTCAGGTAAGGATGCCACTCCGAACATCGGTAACACATTGTTCTTGAGCGATGTTCCGTTCGGTACAATCATCCACAACATCGAGTTGCGTCCAGGTCAGGGTGCCAAGATGGCACGTAGTGCTGGCGCATACGCACAGCTGATGTCACGTGATGGTAAATACGCCATCTTGAAGATGCCTTCAGGTGAGACCCGTCTCATCCTCCAGGCTTGCAGAGCTACAATTGGAACAGTGTCAAATGCTGACCACAACCTCGAGAAATCAGGTAAGGCAGGTCGCAGCCGCTGGTTAGGCCGTCGTCCACGCGTCCGTGGCGTCGTTATGAACCCAGTCGATCACCCGATGGGTGGTGGTGAAGGCCGTGCATCTGGTGGTCATCCAAGAAGCCGCAAGGGCTTACCGGCAAAGGGCTACAAGACACGTCATCCAAAGAACGCATCCAACAAGTATATCATTGAAAGACGTAAGAAGTAATTAACCAAGTAAAAAGAAAGAAATTATGAGTCGTTCACTTAAAAAAGGACCATATATCCACTATAAACTCGAACAGAGAGTGTTGGATAATGTAGCAACAGGAAAGAAGACCGTGATCAAGACTTGGTCAAGAGCTTCAATGATTTCACCAGATTTCGTTGGACAAACCATCGCTGTTCACAACGGTAATAAATTCATCCCGGTTTACGTGACTGAAAACATGGTTGGACACAAACTCGGCGAGTTCGCACCAACACGTACCTTCAGAGGCCATGCCGGTAACAGAAAAGATAAATAATAAGTACTATGGGAGCAAGAAAACATAATACAGCAGAAGCTAGAAAAGCAGCTAAGAAGCAGGTCGCCATTGCAAAATACAATGATATCCCTACTTCACCACGCAAGATGCGTTTGGTCGCTGACATGATCAGAGGAATGAAAGTGGAACTTGCACTGCATGCCTTATTATACTCACCTAAAGCAGCTGCAAAGCCGGTGTACAAATTACTCCGCTCTGCAATCGCCAACTGGGAAGCTAAGAACGAGGGTAAGCGCATTGAAGACGCCAACCTGTACGTAAAAGAGATATTTGTTGATGAAGGCCGCACACTGAAGCGTATTCAGCCAGCCCCACAGGGTCGTGCACACCGCATCCGCAAACGTTCTAACCACGTCACTATCATCGTCGATAGCAGAATTGCAGAAATGAATGCAGCAGAAGCTAATGTTGAAAAGAATTAATTAAGATTACAATGGGACAGAAAACTCATCCAATAGGTTTAAGACTCGGAGTCATCAAAGGTTGGGACTCAAACTGGTACTGTGGAAAAGAAACAGCCAAGAATATCGGCGAAGACGATAAGATCCGTAAGTATCTCACCGCTCGTCTCGGCAAGGCTAGTATCTCAAAAATCGGTATCGAACGTTCGATTAAGCTCGTCACAGTCACTATCTTCACAGCTCGTCCGGGTGTCATCATCGGTAAAGGTGGTACAGAGGTCGACAAGTTGAAGGAAGAGATGAAGAAGCTCATCGGCAAGGAGATTCAGATCAACATCAGCGAGATCAAGAGACCAGAACTCGACGCATTCATCGTCGCAAGTTCAATCGCAAAGCAAATTGAAGGCCGCGTGTCATTCCGCCGCGCTATCAAGAAGGCTGTGTCAGATACAATGAGAATTGGTGCCGAAGGTATCAAGGTCATCGCATCAGGCCGTGTCGGTGGCGCTGAAATGGCTCGTCAGGAAACATACAAGGAAGGTCGTATTCCGCTGCATACATTGCGCGCTGACATCGACTACTCTCTCGTAGAGGCTCACACATCATACGGTCGCATCGGTATTAAGGTGTGGATCTGCAAAGGTGAGGTCTACGGTCGTCCGGAACTGGTGCCTACCACCACAGCAGCTGCAGCACCTAAGAAAGGTGGCAATGCAGGCAAACCAAACGGTGGCGCCCCACGTCGTAATAAACGTTCTACTAAGTAATAGATTAAAAAAAGATAAGAGATGTTACAACCTAAAAGAACAAGATACAGAAGACCTCAGAAGGGCAAGATGAAAGGCAACGCACACCGCGGCCATGAACTCGCCTTCGGTACTTTTGGTATTAAAACACTTGAGGAACACCTGATCACAGCACGCCAGATTGAGGCTGCACGTCAAGCTGTCACACGTCACATGAAACGTGAAGGACAGATTTGGATCAGAATATTCCCTGACAAACCTATCACCAAGAAGCCTCTCGAGGTTCGTATGGGTAAAGGTAAGGGAGACGTCGAGTACTTCGTAGCTCGCGTAACTCCAGGTCATATGCTTTTCGAAGCTGCGGGCGTGCCGTTAGAAGTCGCAAGAGAGGCTCTCCGCTTAGCCGCTCAAAAGCTTCCTGTAGCAACTAAGTTTGTGGTTAGAAGAGATTATGTCGAATAAAAAACAGTACGCATCATGAAAAAAGAAGCTATCAATGAATTAAGCACTGCTGATCTGATGGAACGTATCGACGCAGCTCGCGAACAGTACGTCAAGATGAAAATGCAACACGCAGTTTCTCCATTGGATAATCCGAACAAAATCAGCGCAACCCGCAAACAGATCGCACGCATGCTGACAGAGCTCACAAAGCGTCAGAATGCAGAACAGAACGTTAAATAATAAACGACGAAAGGAATTAAAATGGAAAGAAATCTTAGAAAAGAGAGAATCGGTGTAGTAGCCAGCAATAAGATGGACAAGACGATCGTCGTTGTGATTGAACGTCGTACAAAACACCCGATTTACGGTAAATTCGTTAAGAAATCAACAAGATTCTTCGCACATGACGAGAAGAATGAGTGCAACATCGGTGACACCGTCCGCATCATGGAGACACGTCCTTTGAGCAAGAACAAACGTTGGAGACTCGTTGAAATAATAGAAAGGGCCAAGTAATGTTACAACAAGAATCAAGACTTGCAGTAGCCGACAATAGCGGTGCAAAGGAAGTGCTCTGCATCAGAGTATTAGGCGGAACCAAGAAACGTTATGCCCGTATCGGCGACGTCATCGTGGTCTCAGTAAAAGACGCTCTTCCAAGCGGTAACGTGAAGAAGGGTTCAGTAGTAAAGGCAGTCGTAGTCCGCACCAAGAAGGAAACACGCCGCGCCGACGGATCATACATCCGCTTCGACGATAACGCATGCGTCCTCCTCAACGGACAAGGCGAAATGTTAGGAACTCGTATCTTTGGACCAGTAGCCAGAGAGTTGCGTGAGAAACAGTATATGAAAATCGTATCTCTTGCACCTGAGGTACTCTAATTAAGAAAGGAAAAAAGCTATGAGTAAAATGTTCGTAAAGAAAGGCGACAACGTAGTCGTTATCGCCGGAACCCAGAAGGGCAAGAAAGGTACAGTCCTCAGCGTCGATACCGAGAAGAACCGCGTCATCGTCGACGGCGTCAACCTCGTGTCGAAGCATACAAGACCGAATACCGAGAACCCTAAAGGTGGTATCGTAAAGAAAGAAGCTTCCATCCATGTCAGCAACATCATGGTGTGCGACAAGGACGGTAAAGCCGGCCGCATCGGTCGTAAAAAAGATGAACAAGGAAAATCAATCCGTTATTCAAAAAAATCAGGGGAGGTTATTAAATAATGAACTATCAACCCAAACTCAGAGAACAGTATAAGAGCGAAATCGTGCCTGCGTTGATGAAGGAATTCAACTACAAATCCGTGATGCAGGTTCCACGGCTTTTGAAAATTTCGCTCAATCAGGGTATCGGTGCAGCTCTTGCCGATAAGAAACTGATTGACTATGGTGTAGAGGAAATGACAGCTATCACCGGACAAAAAGCCGTTCCGACAATTTCTAGACACGACGTTTCTAACTTCAAACTTCGTCGTGGTAACCCGATCGGCGTGCGCGTGACGTTGCGCGGTGACAAGATGTACGAATTTCTCGAACGCTTAGTCGCTGTAGCCCTTCCACGTGTTCGTGACTTCAGAGGTATTAACGACAAAGGCTTCGACGGCCGCGGCAACTACAGCTTCGGCGTGAGCGAGCAGATCATCTTCCCGGAGATCGACATGGACAAAGTCAACAAGATCAACGGTATGGATATCACTTTCGTCACATCAGCGAACACCGACAAGGAAGCAATGGCCTTGTTGAAACAGTTTGGTCTTCCATTTAAAAACCAGAAAAAATAGTAAGATATGGCAAAAGAATCAATGAAAGCGCGTGAGCGCAAGAGAATGGCGATGGTCGAGAAATACGCTGAGAAACGTGCAGCCCTGAAGGCCGCCGGCGACTACGTAGGTCTCCAGAAGCTTCCAAGAAACGCTTCACCTATCCGCGTACACAATCGTTGTCAGCTTACAGGACGTCCAAAAGGTTATATGCGTCAGTTCGGCATCTCACGTATCAACTTCCGTGAAATGGCCCTCAAAGGCTTGATCCCAGGTGTTAAAAAAGCAAGTTGGTAATTAATTAAAAGGATTAAAACTATGATTACAGACCCTATAGCAGATTTTTTGACACGTTTACGCAATGCCGTCAACGCTAAACATAGAATCGTGGAAGTTCCTGCTTCAAATGTGAAGAAGGCTATCACCAAGATCCTCTTCGAAAAAGGCTATATCCTTAACTATAAGTTCGAAGAAGAAGGCCCACAAGGTACTATTAAGATCGCTCTTAAATACCACCCTGTTACCAAACAGCCAGCTATCATGACAATCGACCGCGTTTCACGCCCAGGTCTCCGTCAGTATGCTGACTCAGAAAACCTCCCGAGAGTCATGAACGGCCTTGGCATCGCCATCATCTCGACCTCAAGAGGCATTATGACAGATAAGGAAGCCCGCAATCTCCATATCGGAGGCGAAGTGTTGTGCTATGTATCATAATATAGGAGGAAACAGAAATGGCATTATCAAGAATCGGTAAATTACCTATTGCAATCCCAGCAGGTACTGAGGTTACAATTAAAGATAACGTTATCACAGTCAAAGGTAAACTTGGCACACTCAGCCAGGATTTCCACGGCGACGTCGACGTTAAAGTAGAAGACGGTCATATTCACGTAGCACCGGCTAACATCCCTAACGCTTCAGCCAAACACGGTCTCTACCGCGCATTGATCTTCAATATGGTGAAAGGCGTATCAGAAGGTTTCGAGACAGTTCAGGAATTTGTCGGCGTCGGCTACAAAGCTGAAGCAAAAGCTAACGGCAAACAACTCGAGCTCTCACTCGGTTTCTCACACAACATGATTTTCGTCATGCCAGCAGAAATCACATGCGAGACCATCAACGAAAGAGGTAAGAACCCTATCCTCAAGATGCGTTCATACGATAAGCAGTTGCTCGGCCAGGTCGCAGCAAAGATCCGTTCATACCGTAAACCTGAACCTTACAAGGGCAAGGGTATCAAGTTTGAAGGTGAAGTGCTCCGTCGTAAGGCAGGTAAGGCAGCAGGTAAATAATGTTTAATTTTTAAAATGCAAGAAAGATGAATAAGAAGATCGAAAGAAGATTAAACATCAAGAGACGCGTTCGCAAGGTCGTTTTCGGCACAGCAGCACGCCCAAGAATGTCTGTCTTTAGAAGCAACAAGCAGATTTACGTTCAGCTTATCGACGATGAAGCCGGCAGAACATTAGTTGCAGCCAGCTCAGCAGAGAACGGCATCGAACAGGAAAAGATTACAAAGATCGAGAAGGCAGCAAAAGTCGGCAACCTCGTAGCAGAAAAAGCAAAGGCAGCTGGCATCGAGACAGTCGTGTTCGATCGTAACGGTTATTTGTATCACGGAAGAGTTAAGTCTTTAGCAGACGGCGCTCGTAATGGAGGATTAAAATTCTAAAACTATGGCAGAAGTCAACGTAAAAAAAGTAAAAACTTCGGAAATCGAGTTGAAAGAACGTCTGGTCCACGTCAGCCGCGTGACTAAGGTTACAAAGGGTGGACGTGCATTTACCTTCGCAGCCCTCGTCGTCGTCGGTAATGAAAACGGCGTCGTTGGATACGGCCTCGGTAAAGCTAAGGAAGTCCAAGCCGCTGTTCAGAAAGGCACTGAAGATGCAAAGAAGAACCTCATCAAGGTTCCGGTCATCAACGGTACTCTTCCACACGAACAATACGGAAAATATTGCGGTGCATACGTATACATCCAGCCAGCTACCCCTGGTACCGGTGTTATCGCAGGCGGTGCAATGCGTGCTGTTCTTGAAAGCGTCGGCGTGAAGAACGTTCTCGCAAA
>CAMYYD010000025.1 GCA_947303395.1 uncultured Bacteroidales bacterium | reverse complement strand
TGTTGCTCAGGAACTTATAAATAAAGTTAAATCAAAGTGTTGCGGAATTAAGGATTATTATTTCAATCACTGCAATACATGAAACAAATCGGACCTATATTTTCAATTCAGATAGCTAGCCTGTTTTGTCCTTCTATGGCTCCAGTATTGCCACTGAAAATAGATAATCGGACCAATTGATGGAAGGATGAGACACAGAATGACCCAAATCACCATATTTTGTGGTTTGCGTTTCACAATGTCTATTATTGCCCATACTAACAGAAACAAGGCAAGAAGCATTGATGAGTAGATAACTATGTTCTTCATTTTTTTGGTAATTATTTTCACCACCAAAAATATATCAAAAATCCGCCAAAAAACCACCATCAACGGCAAAATCAAGGTTTTCCAGAATGCTCATTCTGATAATCAACGAATTACGCCCTAAAAAATCAAGGTATTTCTTCCCTCATGCACCGAAAAAAGCCCTCAAAACAGCCCTTTTCAGTCCAGGAATCGGCCCACAAGAGCCTCCAAATCGTCGGCTCCGGTCTTTTTTCTGATGGTGGAGCGGTACCGATACACCGTGCCTTCCTGTAAGTCCATCAGCTGCGCAATCTCCTTCGCGCGGAAGTCGAAGTAGCCCAACACGCAAAGCTCGTACTCCTGCATGGAAAGGTCGGGGTAGGCCGCCATCATCCGCTCACGCGCCTTCGGATAAATGCCGTCAAACTCGGCAAGGATCCGCCGCAATTTGTCCTTTTCCTTGCCATGGTAAAGCGCCATAGCCCGCTGCTGCAGCACCTCCCTCGTGTGCAGAGTGGCCTGTTCCACCTTCGTCTGAAGCTCTCGCTCTGCAGCGTCATGCCGTTGCGTGGTCTCGGTTAGTCGCTGCGAAGCTTCGTCTAACCTCCGTTGCGCCTCCGCCTCTTGTGCCGCTAAGCGTTTCTTGTGGCTGCGCCGTGTCACGATGGCCACCGCCAACCCCACAATGGCCAGCAATGCCACCATGCCACCTATCCAAAGGTTTCTCCGCCGAGCCTCCAGCCGCTCCAAGGCAAAAGCCTTTTCCTGCTTCTCCTGCAAATACTTCTGGAATAGGTCGTTCAATTGCGAGTTTCGTAACTGTTTATTGGCTGTCGAGGTCACATCTTCTACAAGGATTTGGGCATATTGACTGGCGTTCAAGGTATCGCCCTCGCTTATGGCAATAATATGCAAAACTCTGGCAGCAAGTTTTTTGTCGATGGCTTCGTTTTCAGACTCAAACACAGGCATCAAATAGGCTTTTGCAGAATCATATTGCCTGATATCTTGGTAAATGTTGCCAATAGTCGGAAATCGGTGTAATCTTTCCCTTTCATCTGCTGCTTGAGCCGCCATTCTTTTCAAACTGTCCAATGCCCTAATAGTGTCGTGATGCCACTCGTAATCAAACAATGCCCGCGATGAAACGATATCCCTGTAAATTAAATTGTTCCTGTCGGGCATGATTTCCAAAGCCCTATCATAGTAATAGGCCGCGCTGTCTGCCACCTTCAATTTGTCATATTGCTTTCCTATCCTGTAAAGCACGTTGGAAACGCCGTATGGAGAGGTAGGCGCAATCCTGGTGTAAACCAAGCCTCGCTTGCCGCAATAAATGGCTGGTTCCTGCATATATTGGGCGGAAAACAACTCCACAAGGCGGTTATAAGTCAAAGCCATAAACCGCGCTTTGTGTCCCACCAAAACCTTCTCCTCAAAATGTCCTTCCATCATCCGCAAGGCACACAGGTATTCGGTGCAAGCCTCAATGAGGCTGTCATGCTCATAATATCCCGCACCATTAATATAATGTGCCCGAGCCGCCAAAAACGCATCCCGCTCACGTACGGCTACATCCTTTTGTGGGGACACACCGCGCACGTCCGCTCCATGCAAATCCACAATCGAATCAAAATACCCCACCGCCTTCAGCACCTCCGTTCGGTTGCTCTGTGCATAGTCATTCTTAAACAGCAGCTCCGCCACCAGCACCTGGCAATAATGCCCCTCAAACACATCCATACTATCCGCCTCGGGGCTTGCGGCAAACTCCATCATCACCTTCAGCGCACTATCCGCCTCCTTCCACATCAAACTATCGATGTTCTCTAATGCCTCGTGCGTAGGCCCTTCCCCCTGTGAGAGTGAGTGCCGCGCAGCGGCGGGGGAGTCCGGTGAGATACCTTCCCCCTCTGAGAGGGGGCCAGGGGGAGTACATCCCACCACAAGCACCATCAAAACAATCCCTATGTAAAACCACCATTTCATGCCCGCAAAATTAGTCAAAATCCATCAAACTCAATCAAAAACAGGTTACAACACCATACCCTTGCCAACTTCCGTCAGCACATACCGCTGGCTAGGACTGTTAGGGGTTTCGGGTAGTGTCATCTCTAAATAACTGCCCAACAGAGGGTCGATATATTTCTTTTTCATCTTATAGCGGTCATAGAGTCCAAGATGCTTGGCGATCTCAACAAGCGACTTCGGTTCCTTGCAGTAATCGGCAATTCTTTCCAGTATGTGGAAGTCCAAGCCGAGCTCCTTGCCAACTCCTTGCCAACTCCTTGCCAACTCCTTGCCAGCAGGCGTAGAGTCTGTGTCTGTTCCATTAATCATCTTCATCACAATCTCCACTCGTTCGGGTTCATCGTGCTCGCTCAATACTGGTTTGCTCCACTTCTGGTCTTCCCATCCTTTCACTATCACATCCGCGCCGCTTCCTGCCTTCTCGCCAACACCGATAAACACGAACATCTTCTGCAATAGCGGATTACGGCAAACGCTATGCTGTCCTTCATAAAACTCGCTCACACTTACCAGCATCGAACCAGGATTGCTAATCACTATTTTATCAACCCAACTGTCAACCACCACATTGCCCATAGAATTGTGCTGCGCATGAATCAAGGCATTGGCCAATGCTTCCCTCACCGCTATATGTGCAGGTGTAAACTCCAATCTTGTCATTCCATCGCCAGCCAAACGGAACGGCTTGGGCAGCAACTGCGACAACTTGCGGAACACACGTGTGAAATACTGATACACATTCGCCTCCCATGTTCCGTCGGGGTAGATGCGGTCGCTCCACCGCTCTCCTTCAACCATTCCAAGATGTTCTCTATAATCTGGGAAAAACCATGGCATACACTGCTGGTCAGTCACACTTTGGGTCTTGCCAAACATCATGATGCCTGCAACAGTGAACCCCTCCTCGCCAGTCTCTCGGTCTTTACGCCAGGCTTCCACCTTTTTAAGGAAGTCCATGTCTGACAAATTAGACCAAGGATGATTTTCGTGACGTTTGTCGTATGACTTGCGATAATCGTGCAATGTGCCAAGGTCGATATCGTCCATTGAGTAACCTTTTAGGATGCGAGCATCCATTGAACCATGACTCAAGTTGGCATCGGAAAACATTTGTCGCACTTCGTTGTCGGTACACTGGTAGTCGCCTTCATGTCGGCGCTTGTAAGTGTTTCCATACGGACGGCCATTCAGAAACACAGGCCTTTGGTTGTACGAAGCCCTTGGCACCTCGCATACCAGCACCCAGCCTTTGCCTATTATTTCTTCCACATATACATCCTTGTCGTCAAGCAACGGATCGCTCACTTTCTGTGGATTGTGCGCCATGTCCCAGAACTTCTTCTTCAGTTCGATGGCTTCCATTTCCGTCAATCCGTCAACTATTGGTAGCTTATTCTGCTCTTTTATACCAAGTACTATAACACCGCCATTGGTATTAGCAAATGCTGAAAATGTTGACCAGAACGACTGTGGAAATCCACCACGTGCCGTTTTATACTCCACCACAGTGCCTTCGGTGCTGTGAAAAGTGAGGGTGGAATTTATTCCGTCGTTTGTCATAATAGGATATTTTTACGTGGCAAATTTACAATTTTTTTTGTTTGAAGTGAGATAATTTTGGATTACTATGGATTTCCTCTACCAGAGGATTTGTAGGAATCGGAGGATTTATAGGAATTGTGGCTGCTTTTTCATTCTTTTTATGTTTTACTATATTGACCATAGGTGACGTGTTGGAGTTGGCCGGAGGTGCAGAACTTGCGGATGTATTTTTCGGCGGTTTTGGGTGAGATGTTGAGACGCTCGGCGGCTGAGAGATAAGTGGAGCGGTTGAACTCGGACGGAAGGATGTCGAAGAATTTCTGGCATAAGATGGTGGTGGCGGATTTGTTGATGTCGGGTTCGGTGGTTGGGAGATTGCCAAAGACATGGGCTGTGTGCTGCAGCAGGACTTGCGCCATGATGAGGACGGAACGGAAGTCGAGGTCGTCGCAGACGATGACCGGGGTGACGGAGCGACCGTCCATCAGGCGGAGCGCAGTGAGAACCATGGCGAGGCGGAAGGTGATGAGGCCGAGACGACGGACGGAGGCGATGATATCGGTGCCGAAAAGGTTGGAGTATTCGAGTTGAACCTTTTCGAAGAAACTGTTGAACTGCTCCTGCTGGCTGGAGGACAGCGAGAAACGGATGGGCTGCGACTGCTGAAGCGTTTGATAGAATGCGAAGAACCGGTGGCCGAGATGCTCGAAATATTCGTCGAGGGTTTCGGAGTTTTCGGAAAAGACATTGTTCCATTCGATGCGGAGATTCATATTGTAGAAGATGAAACGGCTGAAGAGACCGTTTTCGGTGTCGGGAATGAGTGCCAGGATTTGCTTTGGTGTGCCAGATAATAATGCCGATAATCTGGGCTTGGTTAGCTCGACAAACTCGCGATCTTTGCGCCTGGTGTAAGATATCATTTCATGATGGAAGGCTTTGCGGAAGCCATCGGAGAAATTGCCGTAGTCGGACTTGAAAGTGTTGGCGAGGGTGTCGCCTTCGGTTTCGAAGATGAGGCCTACGCCACCATTGTCGTTAAGAACCTGATAAACGGAAGTGGCTGAACTGTTGGCAGGGATGAGGAGCGTTTTGATTGGTGGCTCGGCTGGCTGATCGTGGGTTTTCTTATCCTGATTGTATTCGTTGAGCTGGCGACGATATTCATCCATCTCCAACTTGTAGAGCTGCTTGAGATTGTCGTGAATGGGTTTGACCAGATGGCGACAGAGGGTGAGACGGCCTTTGCCGGCTGAAGCTTGTGCGGAGATGAAAGTGAAGAGATTGGGAAAGACTTCGCGCTCGGCATATCGGCCTGAGACATTGGGGAGGCATGCTGAGATGGCTGTGATGGAACCGAGAAGAAGGAGGTCGGCATCTTCGTTGTTTTTAGCTTTGCGGATGACATCGGCGAGAAGCTCGGGGAGGAAACTGTAGATTTCTTGGGAGAATGTGGGCATGGAAGATTCCTCCAATTCCGACGATTCCTCCAATTCCTCCGGGGAGGAATTTGGGGAATTGATGGGAGGAGTGTTGATATAGTTTCTTTTAATAGCATAATTGTTTTGAGGATGGTAAACCAGCTTGATGCCGGCTTGTTTGGCGAGGTGGAAGAGTGTGGAGACGGTGATGCCGGAGCCGTGGGCGTTGAGGCAGGCGGTGTATTGCTTGTCGGTTTCACGTTCGTTGTAGCCACAATAAAAGCGGCTGAGGCGATGATAATAGCTGCGGCCAGATTCGCCTAGGGCATCGGCGAGAGCGAAAGCGAGGTCGCGCCAGGAGGCGTAGTCGGGAGCGATGTCGGCGGAGGCTGACTCGACGGCTGAGACCAGCTGCTCGATTTGGTCTTCAATAGAGCTGATAGGGCTGATAGGACGAATAGGGTCGGAGCCCTCCGAGAACTGGGAGCTCTCGGGGGCTGACGCGACTCGGTTTTTCTTTTCCAACCAGTCGGTTGGGTTAAACTGTTTTTTACTCATAATGTAAGAATTTTATTATAAAAACTTTGGATTGAGAAAACAGTTTGGGTCGTGAGGGAGGAAGCAGGCTCGGGAGATGTCTTTGCCTGACTGGTCAACCTCAACGGAGTAGGCTTGCTTGATGTAGTTGGCCACGGCACGGAAATATTCAGCGTGAGAGGCCTGGCTGGTGTCGATTTCAATGACCCATTTGAGGCCATTGCCTGAAGGTGAGCGGAACAATAAGACTGTTTCGAAATAATCGTCTGCGAGGAGTTGTGAGCGGAGCTCATCGACGTTGGCGAGATGATCGAAATCGAGACAAAGCAATCCTGAGTGGGATATCAAAGCCTGGTCGGAGCGCTTACGGAAGAGTCCGCTGAATGTGCAATAGTCGAAGTTGGCGGCTTTGAAGACCCTGGCAAACTTGACATCGTTGATCATGCGGAGCTTCATGGTGGCTTCCTTGGCATTGTTGCCGGTGATGTAGTTATAAGCCAGGAGAGGAGTGAACTCTTCCTTTGGCTTGGTGTTGATGACAGGCTTTAAGAAGTAAGAGAACTTAGGCTGGTTATAACTTGACTTTTCCATGGCTGAAATCGATTACGGATGGGACATAGTTGTCGGCAAGGATGTTTTGAAGATCCTGACGGCGATAGTAAATCTTATTGTTAATGCGAGAATAGGGGATGGTGCAATCGGCGCGGAGCGACTGGAGTGTGCGTGCGCTGATGTGAAGAAGATGAATGACGGCGTAGTTGTCGATCCAATCCTCGATAGGGGTTTGGGCGACCATTTCTTTAGTTACGGCTTCCATTGCGACCTCCTTTCTGGAATTTGAAACTGGCGGCTTTTTCTTCGATTTCCTCTTTTGTTGAGTTGCGATAACGGAGGAGCCATTCTTCGAGTTCCTCGCGTTTGAAATAGACCAGTTTACCCATTGGCTTATAGAATGGGAGTTCGGCGTTCATGGTGAGTTTGTAGAGATATGAGCGTGTGATGCCCATATACTTAGCCGCTTCGTCGCTGGTGAGGACGGCTTTGGTTGTGGAGATGATGTTGGCCGTGATAAGGTCGGCAAGCCCCTTAAGATCTTCTGTCATAATATGATGTTTTAGAAGATTGGGACTGTCAGGGGGTAGGTGGTAACGTCCATCCCCGTCTTTGTCCGTGTGATGTTGGGAGGCGGTGTTACCATGATCCGCACCATATCATCACGGTGCAAAATTGGAGAAAATAAACAACGTAAAATCCCTACAATGGGCTATTGTAGGGATTGTAGGGTGTGATGCAACTAATTGAAAATCTCGTCGATGAGGTGGCTTTCCTTAGGGTCTTCGCCAGTTTTCTGAATGTCGTTGTAGTTGAGGCGGAGCTTTCCTTGCGGTACTTTGAAAAGTGTTTCAAAAGGTCGCCATGAGATGCGGTCGCCTTTGCCGAGCCCGAGGGCGAGGCTCATTTCACGAGCGAAACAGGCGAGCATCTGATAGCCTTTAAGCCAGTTGTAATCCTTATCCATGAGCTCGAGAGCGATGGCTTTTTTGAAGAATGCATGTGCTTGACTGGTATCGAGCTCGGGAGGGATGGAAGGAGTGGCTGGAGCTTGACTGAGAATTTCCTTGATGTTTAAACGAGGGACGATTTCGTTTTGATAATACTCATCGATTTCAAGGAGGAAATGAACCTCGTCGCACTCCCAATAGCCGTGGTCGCGCCACCAAAGGGACATGAGAATTTGGTCTTCCCTCAGATAGAAAATTCTAAGGCCTTCGTCGATGTGCAAACCATGTTGCTTCTTTTGGAGGATTTTTGCGATGGCACGATAGTAGGTGATTTGCTCGTCGAAAGTGTACATCATATAAATCCCTCGCAGTTCTTTGATGTTGTCGTCTTCCATTATGCCGCCCAACGCTCCACAGTTGGTTTGCATAAGAATATCATTATATAACTTAAAAGCTCTTTTGGTGAAATTGTTTATACTATCAACTTCGCGAGCCCACTCGCAAAGACTTTTATATTTTTCGTAGATCTTTGTGAACTCAGAGTCATTAAACTGACGAAGATGGTTGAAGATGTAGGTTATAGTGGGAGACTCGGCGTAGATGTCGGGGGAGTTCTTTTCGAATTCGACTACATATTTTAGTGAAAAAGTTGTCATGGCGCAAAGTGTTTTGAATTATAAAGTACTCAAATCGGGCAGGCTGTTGATGGCATCTTCTTTGAGCTTGTCGACAGCGCGAGTGTATTTTTCGGTATGTTTCAAATCGGAATGGCCGAGAAGGCTGGCCACTGTTTTGATGTTGGCGCCATTGTTGAGGATGTTGACGGCGAAGGAGTGACGTGCGCAGTGCCAGGTGATGTGTTTTTTGATGCCGGCATGTTCGACCCAGCGTTGGACTGACTTTTTACACATTTCATAACTTGGGAGGTCGAAGATAAGACTGTTTTTATTCTGACCTTTGCTAGGCTGGCCGATGAGGTTGAGAAGGCCATCGTTGAGCGGGATGACAACGCCGGAATGGGCCGAGTGACCCTTGGTTTTGTTCTGCTCGAACTTCAACAAACGGTTGGAATAATCGACGTTGTCGAAAGTGAGGTCTTTGACATCGCAGAAACGTAATCCGGTGTAGAGGCAAAAGAGAAAGGCGTTGCGGATGTTGGGGTTTTCGAAGATATGGCGGCAGTGGACGAGAGTTTTGATCTCGTCGAGGGAGAGCACGTCTTTGCGGAGTACGTTTTCGTCGATTTTGATAGAGATGCCGGTGCATGGGTTTTTCTTCATGTCTTCATGCTCGACGGCATAGCTGATGACCTTTTTGAAACGCTGGAAGCAGCTTCTGGCACCTTCGCCTTTGGAGTGCTGCTGAAGGTATTCGGTGAAGGCCAGAACCATGTCGCGGTCGATTTGCTCGGGGCGGATGACCTTGGAATTGATTTTGTATTTAGGCGTTTCGGCAAGGAAGGATTTGAAGCGTTCCATTGCCATCTTGATCATCTTCTTGTCTTTCTTGGTGTACTCGTCGTAGTACTTCTGGAAGTAATCGAGGAAGTTGATTTTCTTGGTTTTCTTGATGCGATAGCCTTCGGTGTTCTCGAGGAAGTCTTGTGCCTTTTCGTAGCGGATCTGTTCGGCGAGCTGAAGGGTTTCCTTGTTGAGCATACGCTGCTCCTGGTTTTGGGGCTTCGCTATGAGATAGAGGTTGAGGTTTTCCTTGCGACGTTCGTGAGTGACTTTGTATTTTGGTGTGCCTGCCATTTTGCCTTCAGTGTAGAGGACAGGGTTGCCATTATCGTCGAGGACAACTTCGCTTTTGCGACCGAAATAGTACTCGAGATAGAGAGAGATTCTGCCGTCTTTCATAACCCTTTGTTCCAATTTAGGGTTATCTTTAGATTTTTTATCTACTTTTGCCATACCGAAAAAATGTTAAAACTACCGTATTTGTTACATGATGCAAAGATACGAAAAAAAGAAATACGAGGTGTACTAAAAGTGTACTAAATGTAAAAAAAATAATAATATCAAAAGAAGTACATAACCGTTAGAGAAGTTAAAGAATTGATTTAGAGAGTGATAGGCTTCGGATGGATTCGGATTGTGAGGGTTAGTTTCTCGGCCCTGGGTACTCTGGAAGGTACTTAACCCCTTGAAAATCAAGCATTTTCAAGGGGTTTTTTAGTGCTGGGTAGCAAAAGGGTAGCAAATTTCGGGCAAATTAAGGTTGGTAAATTGAAAGCGAAGAAAATAAAAGAGTTCAGGTGAAAAAATATTTTTGAACAAAAATGCCGAATTTTTAATCATTTTTGTGACGGATAGTGAGAAAAAATTACACAAAATTTTTTGAAAAAAGCGTAAAAAATAGCCATAAAATGGAAAACGGCCACCCGGGGAGGGGTGACCGAGAACCGAAATCAAAAATCAAAAATGTTGATAACTTGTCAGAAGTTTCAGGATTATTCCAATAAAAATACGCCACAATAGTGAGAATTGGAGATTAATTTTCCATCGGCGGAGCGCATTGTGATGAAAATGTGGACGTGATCATCTACCCAACTTTCGGGTAATTCGCAGTGTGTGCTCTGAGTTGAGCGGGTGAAGCCGTCCATGAAAAACTTGATCTCTTGCTTTTCTTCACTGCAGACAACGACCATAGAGATGTCGTCGGCTTTGGCGTTGCCGGAGCCTGAGTTGTCCTGCCACAAGAAATCTAAAGCGTCGTAGTTGGCATAGACTGTTTCCACCACTGGTGGTGTGAGCAGACCGTGCGACCAAACTAATTTTGTGTAGTCTGGAGCATAGTCGGGATAGTCGCCTAAGATGGCATTTCTGACCATCTGAGAGACTGCATAATTGAGAGGTGACTGGTGCTTCGCGACATCCTTCAAGCCGACATTAAGAAACTCTTGTGCCTGACTGAGGAAGTTGCGAGCGAACTCCATTTTAGTGCGCTGAGCAATTTGCGCAGCAGTGCGTGGATTTTTGACGTGAGTGGCTTGGCCACGCATGTATGCTGTGCCTTTCCAGCTGGCACCGATGACGGTGCCGACCTTGCCGGAGAAACCTCCTAAAACGCCTTGTTTAATAGTTCCCATAATCTTTAATGTTTTAATTGTTAATAATTTTATTCATCATCTTCGTTGATGTGCATGCTGTGGAAATCCAAGCAATTGTTGGACACCTGACCCAGCGATTTGTCGTAAACAAACACCCAGCCTAAGAGATCTTTGTTTTCGTCAATTGGAAATCCTTGCATTTCAACGGATTGACCTGAGGTGAAAGGCTGGTCGTGAACGTGAGTGAACCAGGTGTCGGAATTTTTATCGTAAAGGATAAAAATGAAGCCAGGAAACTCGACTTGAGCGTTGTTATACTGGATTGCTCCAACATACCAATTTCCATCCTCTCCCGGGTCATCGATAACAAACATATCGAAGCACTGCAGGAAACCTTTCGAAAGCTGCAATTTTTTATAGATTACCACTGGCTCACCGCCATGGTTTTCGATGGCGCCAGGATAGTTGATTTTGACGGCTTTATTGAATGTTGACATACCATGATCATAGTCGCCAAAAGTCAACCGCAATGTTGAGGCTATTGGCCTCAGAACTTCGATAATGGCGCTCAGCGCACGCTGGCAGAACAATGTTCCCCACGTTGCTTGGGTTGTATAATGCTGTGGCATGCCACGCATATAAGCCTTGCCTTTCCAGCTGGCACCGATAACGGTGCCAACTTTGCCGGAAAAGCCTCCGAGAATACCTTGTTTAATTGTTCCCATAATCTTTATATTGTTTTGTTTTGAAAAATTAACCGCCCATTACCATTACATCGGCGATTGGATTAGATACCTTACCAGTGGCTGGGTCGTAGGTACAGGCGAATCCCAGATATTCTTTGTCGCCGTAGAGAGGCATGCCGCCTGTAAATTCGAGTGTCTCACCAACATGATAGTGTTCTTTGATAATAGCAGAGAACCAGACGTTGTCTGCGACATCATAAATAAAGAAAATGAGACCATCAAATTCAGGAAAATCGCCTTCTTCTTCCATGTATTCCACAATAGTGGAAACGTAGTAGAAGCCGTTTTCATTCATATCTTCAATCATGAGGTGTTTGAAAGAAGAAAGAGTTCCTTTTGAGAGGATTAGCTTTGAATAGTCAACGACTGGAGTTCCATCCTGATTGACCACAGCTGCGTGATAATTTACAGAAACAGCTTTGTTATAGCCTGACATTTTACCAGCACTTTTTGCAAAAGTGAGGCTTAATGTGGATGCTATCGGACGCAAAGCCAGCGCAATGGCTTTCATGGCATTGCGCTGGTAGATTTGCCCCGCCGTGCGGGGGTTCTTGATGTGCTGTGCGCGACCACGCATGTAGGCGGTGCCTTTCCAGGAAGAGCCTACCACAGTGCCGACTTTGCCGTTGAACCCCCCGAGAATACCTTGCTTAATAGTTCCCATGGTACAGCGGTTTTAATGGTTAAGCTGCAGTCAAGGTGACTTCACCAAGATACAAAGAGTCTGCCACGAGGGCACCGTCCTCAGACACCATGCCGAGGTAAACCTCGACCTTGTCGCCTTCCCAGTTGTTCGGGACAGTTACGTCCATGGTGTGGGTAGTACGGGTTGCGCCCGAGGTGTTGTAGATGGTCTCGTTCTTAGCCTTGTTGTAGATGAACGGCATGGCTTTGTCGGTGGCCAATGCGTTGCCTACATTGCTGTTGTCAGTCCAGTTGAACGTGAGTTTGTTCTGAGCTGCAGTCCAGTTGACAGCTGCGTCGTTGACCTGAGTCAAACCACCCTTAGACACCATGACTTTGGTGTAGTCCAAAGCGTAGTTAGGTGAAGTGCCGGTGACGGCATTCTTCAGGAGATACGACATGGCAGCGTTGAACTCTGTCTGCTTAGCAGCCTGCGACTTATATCCTATGCGGATGTAAGGGACGTTAGGCTGCAGGAAGTTCAACACGAGGTTGAATTTGCTGCGCTGATTGACTTGACCCGATGAACGAGGGTTTTTGACGTGCTGAGCCTGGCCACGCATGTAGCTGATGCCTTTCCAGCTAGAACCGATGACGGTTCCTACTTTACCGGAGAAACCTCCGAGGATTC
>CAMYYD010000024.1 GCA_947303395.1 uncultured Bacteroidales bacterium | reverse complement strand
GCTTTGAGGATGTTGGCCAAGTCCTGAGCCTCTTCCACTGTCATGTCACCACCAGAGATCTTTGATGTTCCGTTCGGGATCTCATCGTTGACTACTGGGTATGAGTATACGTAGTTATCGAGGACGATGGCAACCTGACGGCCGATGTTGTCGCCTGTCAAACGTTTCCATGCCTTTGCACCTTCTGTGTTCATGTTGATAGTCACCTCGACGCGACCGTTCTGATCGTAGTCCTGACGTGCTTCTGTCACGACTTCACCACCGAGTGAGCATCTGTTGTCACGGTTTGCCTTCAAAGCCACGAGGTCGATGAATTCGACGTTGCCGTTTGCGCTCTTGTTAGGTTTCACGCACCATGCGAACTTGAGGTTACGTGGGAACACTGAAGAGACCTGTTTCAACATTCTGTTGATGTTGGCTGTATCTTTCACCATTGCCATACCAACGCGTGCTGTCTCAGCTGGAACCAACTGACCTGCGTTGTTCTGGTAGTATGAAGGTGAAAGGAGGACGTACAATGGGTTGTTCTCCATGTAAGCCTCACGTGCTTTTTCCTGAGCTTTCTTCAGTGAGTCTTCTGCTGTCATCTGACCGAGAAGAGCGACATCGTTGTCTTCTGCAACTTCTGCTTCAGATTTTTCTGGCTTGCCAGCTTTCTCGATTTTTGCCAACTGTGCGTTAGCTTCGTCGAAATGCTGATAAATCTCGTTGAATTTGTATGTCTCCCAGAACTCGAGCTGAGCTGTACCCTGCAACAGTTTGCGGACACGCTTAGGATCTTTGATACCTGGAAGCTCGACGAGGATACGGCCTGAGCCTTCCAACTTCTGGATGTTAGGCTGTGCCACACCGAAACGGTCGATACGGGTTCTCAAGATCTGATATGAACGGTCGATAGCGCCGGTGGTCTCTTCCTTGATGACCTTCAACACCTCGTCGTTTGTCGAGTTGACGGTGATACCTTTGTCTTTGAATTCATACAGGAAAATCGATGCAAGACGTGCATTCGGGTCGAGCTTTGCGTAAGCCTCGCCGAAGAGGTCGACGAAGTCTTTCTGGCTGTTGAGGTGCTGCTCGCTAGCCTTGCGCATGGCCTCTCTAAATGTCTCGTCATTGCTATTTCCGGCAAGAGCGTAGATGATGTCTGGAACCGACACTTCCATCATAACGTTCATACCACCCTTAAGGTCAAGGCCGAGGTTCAACTCCTGCTCCTTGCACTTGCGGTAGTCTTGCCACATGTAAACTGTAATTGTACCGACTGAGTCGAGATAATAAGTCTCTTTTGCTGTCTTGATTGAATCAAGATAGTACTCGTAAGCGTTTTGGTCGCCCTTAGCCATCTCTGTAGCTAAAGCGACAGTCTTTGGACTTTCAGCATAAGCTTTTGCTTTGCTTTCCACGTGCCTTGTCACGAACGTGAATGACAACTGATACACTGTGAAGAGAGCGAGTAAAAGCGCTAAAAGCTTAATAACTCCTTTGTTCTGCATTGTAAATCAATTTTTTATAATTAAACTTTTTTTTAAATTTTCAATTACTAAAATTTTTAGCGTGCAAAGATACGACATTTTTCAATGTCCACAAAATATTTTTTAATATTTTATCCACTTGAATATTTCTTTCCACGACACTTTCTTACCGTACATCAGGATTCCGGTGCGGTAGACTTTGCTTGCCAACCAGGTGAAAACGATGAAAGTGATGAAGAGTATCGCTACTGACACCACAACCTGCCAAATTGGCACGCCGAATGGGATTCTGAGCATCATGCCGACAGGGGAGGTGAACGGTATCATCGACATCCATAAGGCGAAAGAGCTGTCGGGAGCAGCCGCGATGACTGATGAACTGACCATCGGTATCACAAGTAACAATGATATAGGCGTTACAAACTGCTGCGTGTCTGTCTCGTTGTCGACAGCTGCGCCGATAGCGGCAAACATGGCCGAATATAAGAAATAACCTCCAATGAAATAGAGGATGAAGCACCATAAAATGTCACTGAAATTGATGGAGTTGATGACTTCGAAGACTTCTGTCAAAGCTCCTGTATCTGCCGGTTGTACACCCATCTCAGCGATTGGCTGGTTCATGACAGAGCCGGCTGAGAATACGTCTTGAGTCGGCAGAAATGCTGATGCTACTCCGGAAAGCGCGAGTGTCAGCACTCCCCAAAGAAGGAATTGTGTCAATCCCACCAATGCGATGCCGATGATCTTGCCCATCATGAGCTCGAAAGGTTTCACTGAACTGACAATCACTTCGATAATGCGGTTCGTCTTTTCCTCAATGACACCGCGCATAACCTGTGATCCGAAGATGAAAATCACGAAATAGATGACGAGTGCGAGGAAAAGTCCGAGAATGAATTCAAACTCACCGAAACTCTTCTGCTCGCCGTCTTTTTCGCTCATGCGTATTGTCTGCACGTTGATGCTTGTAGCAGATGCTTTCACTATCTCGGGGTCAATGCCTGAAGCCAGCATTTTCTGGCGTTCGACAACATTTTTCATTGATGAGCGTATGTGTGAGGTTACCGACATCGGAATCTGTTTCTCGCTGTAAATCTCGGCGTTTGTCGGCACGTTCAGAGTTGTCGCCGGAATGTAAAGCACTCCGTCGTAAACGCCGTCCTTCACCAGATTCTTCGCATTATCGATGCTATAGTCTACATAAATAAAGGTGTTGAAATCGGTGTCGTCGATCTTACCGATAAACATCGTCGACTCATCAACTACAGCAATGGTTTTCTTCTCATCGAATTTCTCCGCCTGAGTCATAAGGAGAGCCGGAAGAAACATCAAAGCGGCGAAAAATATCGGCGCGAGGAAGGTTATCAACAAAAACGAGCGTTTTTTGACGCGTGTGAGATATTCTCTTTCAATAATGATGCCTATTTTCATAATTTATTGGTTTGAGGATGAAACAAGGTTGATGAAAATTTCGTTCATCGACGGTAAAATCTCGTTAAACGATACGAGTTCGCCTTTTTCAAGAATTTCGCGAATCAGTTCGTTAGGATTCGTCGAGCTGACGGTTAGTTTTGTCTCTTCGCTGCCGTCGAAAGGCTTGTAAACAACGTCGTAAGAATGGCTCTTGAACCTTTGTTTTATGTCGTAAACGCTACCTTCGAGGATTTTCTCACCTTTATTAATAAGCATGATGTTGTCGCAAAGCTCTTCAACTGACGACATATTGTGAGTAGAGAAGAGGATTGTGGCTCCTTTGTCGCGCAACTCCAAAATCTCATTTTTCAAAAGGTTCACGTTGATCGGGTCGAAACCTGAGAACGGCTCGTCGAAAATCAACAGCTTCGGTTCGTGAATCACTGTGACGATGAACTGCACCTTTTGCTGCATGCCTTTGCTGAGTTCTTCAACTTTCTTGTCCCACCAGCTTGCGATGCCGAACTTAACAAACCATTGACGCAGACGTTTGTCGGCTTCTTTTTTCGACATGCCTTTTAATTGCGCGAGGTATATCGCTTGTTCGCCGACTTTCATCTTTTTGTAAAGTCCGCGTTCCTCTGGAAGATAGCCAATATTCGCTATGTCATTTGGTGTTAGTGGATGACCGTTGAGCAACACTTGGCCAGTGTCGGGCATCGTGATTTGGTTCAAAATACGGATAAGTGTGGTTTTTCCAGCTCCGTTAGGTCCCAAAAGTCCGTAGATGCTCTGCTGTGGCACCTTAATGGAGATGTCGTTGAGCACTTTTTTCGATCCGTAACTTTTTGAGACGTTGTTTATTTCAAGAAAGTTCATGATTTTTTAACTGAAGAAGTCTCTTATTTTATCGAATACGCTTTTGTCGTTAGCGCTTGGTTTAGGCTTGAAATTCTCGCTTTCGAGGAGGTTTTTCATAATCTGTTCCTCTTCTTTTGAAAGCTTCTTAGGAGTCCAAACGTTCACGTTGATAACGAGCTCGCCGACTCGATAGCTGTTTATCTCAGGAAGTCCTTTGCCTTTCACTCTGATGATGTCGCCGCTTTGTGTACCTGCCGGAATCTTGATGTTCACCGTTCCGTTAAGGCAAGGAACGTCGACGTTGCAGCCGAGTGCTGCTTGAGGCACACTGATAAACAGGTTATAAATGAGGTTGTTCTCGTCGCGTTCGAAGTCTTTGTGTTTCTCTTCCTCGATGAGTATCAGCAGGTCGCCGGCTATGCCGTTGCGTGCTCCAGCGTTGCCTTTGCCGCGTACCGAAAGCTGCATGCCGTCAGCTACGCCGGCCGGGATGTCGAGTTCGATGACTTCCTCACCTTTGACGATGCCGTCGCCGTTACAGGCTGTACATTTTTTCTTGATGACTTTGCCTTCGCCACCGCAAGCCGAACATGTTGTCACCTGTGTGAAGAATCCTGAGCGCATCACGCGTTGGCCTTTGCCGCCGCATGCTGAGCAAGTCTCCATGGCGCCGTCTTCCGAACCGCTGCCGTTACATTTCTGGCATGTGACGTATTTGTTGACCTTGACTTTTTTCTTGACTCCTGTAGCGATTTCTTCGAGTGTCAGCTTCACGCGCAGGCGCAGGTTGGAGCCTCTGTAAACAGGACGTTGCGGACCGCCTCCGCCGAAGCCTCCGAAATTAAATCCGAAGTTGCCTCCACCAAACAAGTCGCCTAAAATATCTCCAAACTGACTGAAGATATCGTTCATCGAAGCTCCGCTGAAATCTTGTCCGTTGACACCTGCATGACCGTAACGGTCGTAACGTGCACGTTTGTTTTCATCGCTCAACACGCCGTAAGCTTCGGCTGCCTCTTTAAACTTCTCTTCTGCCTCTTTGTCACCCGGGTTTCTGTCAGGATGGTACTGCAGCGCTTTTTTTCTGTAAGCTTTCTTTATCTCGTCGGCTGTGGCATTCTTCGGAACCTCCAGCACCTCGTAGTAATCTCTTTTCTCTGCCATTTTTCAGTGTTTTTTAGCATCCCACCACGACGCGCGCGTAGCGAATCACCTTACCATTCAGTTTGTAACCTTTCTGCACCACATCGATGACTTTGTCTTTCAGGTCTTCCGATGGGGCTGGAATCTGTGTCAGAGCCTCGTGCTCGTCGGTGTTGAACGGCTCGCCGATGGCTTTGATTTCTTCAAGACCTTTTTGTTCCAAAGTGCGTTTTAACTTGTTGTAAATCAACATTACACCTTCGTAATGGGTCTTGTCTTCCTCTTTTTCCATGGTAGGGAGAGCGCGCTCGAAATCGTCTAGGATTGGGAGAAGCGCCACTATGGTGTTTTCAGCTGCTGTTTTTATCAGCTCTATTTTTTCGTTGGCAGTGCGCTTACGATAATTGTCATATTCTGAATACAGACGGAGATATTTGTCGTTAAGTTCGTTGAACTTTTCTTCAAAATTCTCTTCTTTGGTTTCTTTGACTTCTTCAGTTATCTCAGCGTTTTTAATCTCTTCTTTCTGCTTGTTCTCGTTTTTAGACTTTTGATTTTTTTTATTCTCGCCCATAATTATTTTGTTTTACCTTTTGCTCATTAATATTAATAAGGTATATCAAAAATCGTGCCAAAAGTAATTTACATTCTTTCAATCTTAGCGCCGAGTTCGATGAGACGGCCGTCAATGTTCTGATAACCACGGTCAATCTGGTCGATATTGTCGATTATTGAAGTGCCGTCGGCTGACAATGCTGCGATGAGCAATGCCACGCCTGCGCGGATGTCAGGTGATGCCATTCTGACAGCTTTCAGCTGATGGCTGCGGTCGAGACCGATGATGTTGGCGCGGTGCGGGTCGCATAAAATGATTTGTGCGCCCATATCGATGAGTTTGTCGACGAAGAAGAGACGGCTCTCGAACATCTTCTGATGGATGAGCACGGTGCCTTTGGCTTGTGTGGCGACCACGAGTACAATACTGATTAAGTCGGGGGTGAAGCCTGGCCAAGGTGCGTCGGCAATGGTGAGGATACTGCCATCGAGGAAGGTCTCCACTTCATAATGTTCCTGTGCAGGAATGTGAATGTCGTCACCGATAAATTCCATTTTGATGCCGAGCTTCTTGAACGTGCTCGGGATGATGCCCAAATCCTTGATTCCAGCGTCTTTTATGGTGATGTCGGAACCTGTCATTGCAGCGAGTCCGATGAATGAGCCTACTTCAATCATGTCGGCGAGCAGACGGTGTGTCGTGCCGTGAAGTTTTTCCACTCCAGTTATTTTTAAAAGATTGGAACCTATGCCTTCTATCTTTGCGCCCATCGCGGTGAGCATACGGCAAAGTTGGACCAGATACGGCTCGCATGCGGCGTTGAAGATTGTGGTGGTGCCTTTTGCCATCACTGCGGCCATCACGATGTTGGCGGTGCCAGTCACTGAAGCCTCGTCAAGAAGCATGTAGGTGCCTTTAAGACCGTCCTTTGGAGCCACGAGACGATAAACGTGCTCGAGACCGATTGTTTCCATTGTCGCGCCAAGGTTCTGCAGACCGATAAGGTGTGTGTCGAGACGACGGCGACCGATTTTATCGCCTCCCGGACGTGGCATGTAACCTTGTCCGAAACGTGCCAAAAGCGGACCGAGAATCATCACGGAGCCACGAAGCTTGGTGGCGCGCTCATGGAAGTCCTTTGTGTCGAAATAGTCATGGTTGATTTCGGAGGCCTGAAGCACTACCTCGCTCTTGCTTTTGCGGTCGACTTTCACGCCCATGCCGCGCATCAGATCGATGAGGTTGTTGATGTCGAGAATGTCGGGAAGGTTGGTGATTGTCACCGGTTCGTCGGTGAGGAGGGCGGCGCAAAGCACCTGCATTGCCTCGTTTTTCGCACCCTGTGGGATGATTGTACCGTGGAGTTTGTTGCCTCCTGTAACTCTAAATGATGCCATGACTTAGTTTTTTCTGTTAGGACGATTCGGGTTATTCTGTTTAGCCTGCGGCTGATTGTTGTTCTTTTTCTTGTTGTTGTTTTTCTTCTTCTGATTTTGCTGCTGCTGGTTTTGCGGCTTGTTCAGAATCTCGTTGGTAGGGATGAGTTTTGTATCCATCGGGAGAGTAATCTCCTCGCCGGAAATTTTATAAAGATCATCAAGAATGAGCAGGTCGTTGACGGTATCGCGGTTCCAGTTGAGATAGTCGCGTTTCATCTGGTTGGCTATATTAATAAGGATAGCCTGCTTCTTCGGACCGTCTTCCATCTCCTTCACTTTCTTCACCACGTCGTAGATGTATTGTCCGTAGTGACCGTAACGGATATTGTTTTTCTGATATCCTACGTGCTCCGGTTTCTTTTTCTGCATCTCCGGTGTCGGCGGATCGTAAGGACCGTCAACGTCGAGCTTGTATTCGGAAATTATGTAGAGATGATCCCAAAGCTTGTGCATGTAGTCGTTCGACTCCTTGACCTGCGGGTTCATCTGCGCCATCACGTTGACGATGAAATATGCCGCTTCCGTGCGTTGCTTGCGGTCTTCAATCTCCATGAGGTGACGAATCATCACCTGAATGTTGCGGCCATATTCCGAAATCACTATCTTTTCGCGTTCTGTATTGTATTCCATAACTCTAAACTATTATCAATTATTGCTTTAATATACTTAATTTGGCGAATTTCAGCATGAGCATCTTGTTGCCGCTCTCGTCGAAGTCGACTGAGGCCTTTTTATTCGGTCCGACGCCTTCTACTTTCACCACTGTTCCCTGCCCGAACTTCTGATGCAGAACTCGCATACCAGCTTCGATTTCGTCTGCGTCAGCGAGGACGAAGTCCGAAGCTGACGCTTTTGGATACGATGTTTTAGACGCTGTCTGAGTACTCTGAGCACTCTGCGAGCTCCGAGAACTCTGAATGTTTTCATATCTCTTATCGCCGCTGTAAGTCCATGCTCCTCTGCCGGAAAATGGATTAAATCCTCTGTCTTCTTTTATTGTAGTGCCTCTAAACGATGCTTTCTTTGTTCTTTCAATCAGTTCAGGGTCGATTTCGTCTATGAATCTCGAAGGCTCGCTGAGCGTGATGTTGCCCCAGCGGTAACGGCTCTCGGCATAACTCAAGATGAGCTTCGTCTCAGCTCTCGTGAGCGCTACGTAGAACAGACGGCGTTCCTCTTCGAGGTCTTCGCGTGTGCTTAAAGATTGTATTCCTGGGAAGAGATTTTCTTCGAGACCGACGATGTATACGTAAGGAAACTCAAGACCTTTTGCACTGTGGATGGTCATCAGGGTGACATAATCGGCGCCTTCTTCTTCTTTTTCGTCCTGGTCGGTAAGAAGCGCCACGTCTTCCATGAATTTCGGCAGGTTCACTGTCATCTGCTCACCTGTGACCTCATCGACCTGCTTGTCGCTGAATTCTTGGATTGCGTTGAGTAACTCTTCGATGTTTTGCACTCGCATCACTCCGTCCGGACTCTCGTCTTCCTTCAAAACTTTGATGATTCCGACGGTTTCGGTAATATGCTTCGCCAACTCGAACGCGTTCATCTTGTCGAGCTGCGTCTGGAAACTCTGAATCATCGTGACAAAGTTGTTCAGCTTGTTGACAGTTCCCATGTTGAATTCCGTCGATTGCTCGTTGAGCGATTTCAAAACGTCCCAAACTGTGCATTTGCGCTCGTCGGCAATGACCTGTAGTTTCTGTTTCGTAGTATCACCGATGCCTCTTGCCGGATAGTTGATGATACGCAGCAAGGCTTGTTCGTCGGTAGGGTTTATCACCACGCGGAAGTAGGCGAGGAGGTCTTTCACCTCTTTGCGGTCGTAGAACGACAGGCCGCCATATATTTTATAAGGTATATCCTGCTTGCGCAACGCCTCCTCAAGCGAACGTGACTGCGCGTTAGTACGGTAAAGAATCACGAAATCCTTGTTTGCCAATTGGCGCGACATCTTGTAACCGAAGATTGAATTTGCCACAAGCGTTCCTTCCTCGTTGTCGGAAGTGGCGCGCAGCAGAGTGATGAGCTCGCCTTCTTCATTGTCGGACCAAACATTTTTCTTGATCTGGTCTTTGTTGTTGGCTATCACGCTGTTAGCCGCCTTTACGATAGTTTTCGTTGAGCGGTAATTCTGTTCAAGGCGGATGAGTTTCTGTTCAGGATAATCTATCTTAAAGTTCAGGATATTCTGGATGTTTGCGCCACGGAATCCGTAAATCGACTGTGCGTCGTCGCCCACCACGCAGATGTTTTCGCGCATGGCGGCGATACGTTTAATAATAAGGTATTGCGCGTAGTTTGTGTCTTGATACTCGTCGACCAAAATATATTCAAAATGCCGCTGATATTTGTAAAGAATATCCGGAAAATCGCGCAGCAAAACGTTGGTGTTGAACAGGATGTCGTCGAAATCCATTGCATTGGCGCGTTTTAGACGGCTGTTGTACGTCTTGAAAATCTCACCGATGAGCGGCTTGTTTGCGCGGCGGTCCTGCTCCTGAATCTCAGCGTTTTCGCAATAATCTTCAGGTGTATATAGGGCAGATTTTGCCATCGATATGCGGTGCAAGATGTATTTCGCAGGATAAGCTTTCGTGTCGATTTCTTTTTCTTTCAAAATTGCGTTGATGAGCGTCTTCGAGTCGTCGGTGTCGTAAATCGTGAACTCTGGAGTGTAGCCCAAACTTGCGGCTTCGATACGTAAAATCCTCGCGAAAATTGAGTGGAACGTGCCCATCCAGACGTTACGTGCGGCGCCCGGCTCTACCAGCTGCATGATACGTTCTTTCATCTCTTTTGCGGCTTTGTTGGTAAAAGTCAGCGCCATGATTGAGAACGGGTTGATACCTTGTTCAATCATATAAGCGATGCGGTGGGTGAGGGCACGGGTCTTGCCCGAGCCGGCGCCTGCAATGACCATCACCGGACCTTCAATTGTTGTAACCGCCTCACGTTGAGGCTCATTCAAATACTTTAAGATGTCTGACACGTTTCAAAATTTTCGATGCAAAGATACAAAAAAATCAGTCAAAAAAATATTTGAAAATTTTTTTAAAAAAATGTCGGGCGTATGAAAAATTGTTGTAATTTTGCAGCCCGAAAAAGGTAGTAAATGTTGCCTCATTTACCAATAGTAAGGACCTGATAAAGAAAACGCTATAGGTTCTTGCACCGTAAGTCACTCAAACTCAAACCCTTAGGCTGCGGTGTGTTTTGATAAACAAAAGTCCGTATCGTGACTTGTCAAATCCTTACTATGTAGTAAAATGCATCAGAAATTACCGTTTTTTAGTGGTGATAAGAAAGAAAATTATCTATTAAACAATAAAAAATAATAATTTAAACGCAATTAAAGAATGCCAACGATTCAACAGTTAGTCCGCAAAGGACGTCAGAAATTGGAAGACAAGAGTAAATCTCCTGCCTTGGATTCTTGCCCACAGCGCCGCGGCGTTTGTGTTCGTGTTTATACGACCACACCTAAGAAGCCTAATTCGGCAATGCGTAAGGTAGCTAGAGTCCGTCTGACAAATCAGAAGGAAGTCAACGCCTACATCCCAGGCGAAGGCCACAATTTACAGGAGCACTCAATCGTCATGATTAGAGGAGGCCGTGTGAAGGATCTTCCAGGTGTACGTTATCACATCATCCGCGGTGCATTGGATACCGCCGGTGTCGACGGCCGCCGTCAGCGCAGATCAAAATACGGTGCGAAGCGTCCTAAAAAAGCAGCAGCAAAGAAGTAAAAATCAGTAAATGCTTAAGAAATGAGAAAAGCTAAACCAAAGAAAAGAATCATCCTTCCGGATCCAAAGTACGGCGATGTCACAGTCACAAAGTTTGTGAACAACATCATGCTTAAGGGTAAGAAGAACCTCGCATACGAGATTTTCTACCAGGCAATGGACATAGTACAGGAAAAACTTAACGAAGATCCTGTCGAAGTGTGGAAGAAAGCATTGGCAAACGTTACCCCACAGGTCGAGGTTAGAAGCCGTCGTATCGGTGGTGCAACATTCCAGATCCCATCAGAGATCCGTCCTTCACGTAAACAGAGCATGGGTATGAAGAACCTCATCGGTTACGCTCGCAAACGCCATGAGCGCTCAATGGGCGAAAAACTCGCAGGTGAAATCATGCAGGCTTACAAAGAAGAAGGCGCAGCTTTCAAGAAGAAGGAAGAAATCCACAGAATGGCAGACGCTAACAAGGCGTTCTCACATTTCAGATTCTAATCCATTATTATAATAAGGTATAAGAAACAATGACTAACGACCTCCATAATACAAACCTCGCTCTGACGCGTAATATCGGCATCATGGCTCACATCGATGCTGGTAAGACGACGACAACTGAGCGTATTCTGTATTATACAGGCCGTAATCATCGTATCGGCGAGGTTCACGATGGCGCAGCTACCATGGACTGGATGGTTCAGGAGCAGGAACGCGGCATCACCATAACCTCAGCAGCCACAACAGTTTACTGGCATCTCAGCGACAACCAATTCAAAATCAACATCATCGATACTCCTGGTCACGTCGACTTCACCGTTGAAGTGGAACGCTCACTCAGAGTCCTCGATGGTGCTATCGCAATTTTCTGCGCAGTTGGTGGCGTTGAGCCTCAGTCGGAAACAGTGTGGCGTCAAGCCGACAGATATAACGTGCCACGCATCTGTTTTGTAAACAAAATGGACCGCAGTGGCGCTGACTTCTATAGAGTCCTCGGACAAATCAAAGAACGTCTCAATGCCAATCCTATAGCAATCCAAATCCCGATAGGCGAGGAGGATAACTTCATTGGCGTGGTTGACCTCATCAAGAACAAAGCTCTGTTGTGGGACGAAGACGAACTCGGCACCCAATTCGACGTCGTCGATATCCCGGCAGAACTGGCTGATTTAGCAGCAGAATATCGCCTTAAACTCTTAGAAGGCGTTGCTGAAAACAATGAAGAGCTCCTTGAGAAATTCATGGAAGACCCTGAAACCATCACAGAGGAAGAAATTTACGCAGAAATAAGAAAGGCAACATTAGAATTGCGTATGTGCCCTGTGATGTGTGGAGCTTCGTTCAAAAACAAAGGAGTACAACCTCTCCTCGATGGTGTAGTCCGCTACCTTCCAAGCCCACTTGATGTTGACCATGTGACAGGCATCAACCCGAAGACAGAAAAAGAAGAAATCCGTAAAGCAGATCCGAAAGAACCATTCTGCGCACTCGCATTCAAAATCGCAACAGACCCATATGTAGGCAAACTCGCGTTCTTCCGTGTCTATTCAGGCACAATGAATGCCGGTCAGGTCGTTCTCAACGTCTCTACAGGCAAACGTGAACGTATCCTCAAGATCGTGCAGATGAACGCCAACAAGCAGACACCTCTCGAGACAATCGAGGCAGGTGACATCGCAGCCGCAGTGGGATTCCGCGAGATCAGAACAGGCGACACCCTCGCAGTTGAAAACAAACCGATCATCCTCGAGAACATCAAATTCCCTGAGCCAGTCGTGCAAATCGCCGTCGAACCAAAGACACAGGCCGACATGGAGAAGCTCACATTGGCACTCCAGAAGCTTCAGGAAGAAGACCCGACATTCAAAGTCACTACTGACGAGAACTCAGGTCAGACAATCATCTCAGGAATGGGCGAGCTTCATCTCGACATCATCGTCGATCGTTTGAAACGCGAATTCGGTATTGAAATCAACGAGGGTCAGCCGCAGGTGGCATATAAAGAGTCGTTCACAAAGACAGTCCGTTTCCGCGAAGTCTACAAGAGACAGACAGGCGGCAAAGGCAAGTTCGCCGATATTGAGTTTGAGATCGGTCCAGCCGATAACGGACAGTCAGGTTTCCAGTTTGTCAACGACGTGAAAGGTCAGAATTTACCGAAAGAATACTTTGCTCCAATCGAGAAAGGATTCAGAGGCTCAATGTCGAACGGCGTCCTCGCTGGCTTCCCAATGGATTCAGTCAAGGTTCGCTTAATCGACGGCAGCGCTCATCCGGTTGATAGTGACGACCTCTCATTTGAGTCGGCAGCACGCATCGGCTTCAAGGAAGCAGGTGCACAGGCAGGCTCAGTCGTGATGGAACCAATCATGAAAGTTGAGGTTCAGGTTCCAGCCGATTATCTCGGCGATGTGACCGGCGACCTTAACAGACGCAGAGCAGTCTTGCACAACGTCGATATGGAGCACGGTCTCCAGATTGTCAAAGCAGACGCTCCACTCGCAGAAATGTTCGGATACATCACAACACTTCGCACTTTGACACAAGGCAGAGGCACATTCAACATGGAGTTCAGTCATTACGCTGAGGTACCTCCGGCGCTCGCTGACATCGTCATCAAGAAAGCGAAAGGAATTTACTTCGTATTTTAATAGGAGTCGAAACGTTAACGAAAAATAATTAAAAAATTAAATAAATAAAAAAAAGGTCTTATGAGCCAAAGAATTAGAATCAAATTAAAGTCGCACGACCAC
>CAMYYD010000023.1 GCA_947303395.1 uncultured Bacteroidales bacterium | reverse complement strand
TGATCATGATGGATGTGAAGTCGGGATTCATTGAGGTGATGGCGTCGTTGAAATACAATGAAAAGAGAAAGAAATACGAAGAGTCGTATAATTTCGCCATAGCGGAAAATGTTGAGCCGGGTTCGACGTTCAAGGCCGTTACGATGACGGCGTTGCTCGAGAATAATCCTAACTTCAACGTTAACAGAGTGTTGAATCTTGGCAAGACAGGTCAGATGAAGTTCCATAACCGCATCATGAAAGATTCGCACGTTGTTGGAGATGGTGTTCCGACCATTAAACAATGCTTCTGGGAGTCATCGAATATAGCTTTTGCGTATCTCACGACTGAGGCTTTTGAGAACAATCCGCAGAAGTTTATCGACTTGATTTACAAGACTAAGATTAACGAGCCGCTGAATATTGATTTGAAAGGTGAGGGCAAGCCATACATCAAGAGTACCAGCAGCAAACACTGGTCGAAGGTGTCATTGCCTTGGATGTCAATAGGTTATGAGTTGACTGTTGCCCCAATCACGCTGCTGACATATTACAATGCCATCGCCAACGACGGCAAGATGGTGAAACCGCAGTTTGTGAAGGAGATTCGTCGCGGCAACGAGGTTGTTAAGACTTTCGACACCATCGTTATCAACGAACGCATTGCTTCGGAGAGGACCATCAAGACTTTGCAGGGGCTGCTTCGTGGCGTGGTGGAGAATGGAACGGCGAAAGCTTTAAATAAATGCGCGTTCCCGATTGCGGGTAAGACCGGAACTGCCCAAATTGCCAGCAACGGCAGCTATAACAAGAAAAACTACACCGCTTCGTTTGTCGGTTATTTTCCGGCCGACGACCCGAAATACACCTGTATCGTGGTTATCAGCAACCCGATGGGTAAGAGTTATTACGGCGCATCGGTGTCGGCACCTGTTTTCAAGGAGATAGCCGAGAAAGTTTATGCAACTGAGCTTGGCATTCAGGATGAGACCAGCAGCTATCCGGCGAATGCTGAAAAATACACAAAAGCATCGATGGCATATTACGAAGATGTCAACGATTACTGCACGATGGCAGGTGTGAGGATGGTTGACGGCGAGTTGAATTCAGAGTGGGTGAAGGTGAGACCTTCAAAAAACGGCGGCGTAACGATCACGAGCGTCAACCTTGACAATGAGACGGTGCCGGATTTGACTGGAATGAACGTGATGGATGCCGTTTACCTCATCGAGTCGATGGGATGGAAGGCTGAGTTCTCGGGCAGAGGATTGGTGGAGAGCCAGAGCGTGAAGGCAGGGACGAAGTTGGAACAAGGAAACAAGATAATTTTGAATTTGAAATAAAATGAATATTGAAGAGATTTTGAAAGGTGCGAAGGATTTGCAGTTCGATTCGAGGAAGTGCAAGGAAGGCAGCGTGTTTTTCGCGGTTCGCGGCACGCAGGTCGACGGTCACGACTATATCGCTAAGGCGATAGAAAACGGCGCAAATACCATTGTGTGTGAGCAACTTCCTGAGAATCAGGCTGATGGAGTGAAATATTGCGTTGTTGAAAACAGTGCGAAGGCTTTGGGATTGGCAGCATCGGAGTTCTACGGCAGACCGTCGGAGAAGCTGCATCTCGTGGGGGTGACTGGCACTAACGGAAAGACCACCATCGCGACCTTGTTGTATCGTCTCTTTACCGACGCCGGATATATGTGCGGACTCCTTTCGACGATTGAAAATATCATCGGGAAGAAGGTCGTGCCATCGACGCATACCACTGGTGACCAGCTGGAACTCAATGAGTTACTTGCTCAGATGGTGAAAGCAGGCTGCGAATACGCCTTCATGGAGGTCAGCTCGCATTCAATTGACCAGGACAGAATCGCAGGCTTGCATTTCGACGGAGGAATATTCACGAATCTGACCCAAGATCACTTGGATTACCATAAAACACTGGCAAACTATCGCGACGCGAAGAAGAAATTCTTCGACAACCTTCCGGATACGGCTTTTGCTTTGACGAACCTTGACGACAAGAACGGCATGGTGATGTTGCAGAACACCAAGGCGACGAAGAAGACATATTCTTTGAAGCACGACGCCGATTTCAAAGGTCTCGTGATGGAGAGCTATTTCGATGGCATGGAGTTGAAAATCAACAATAAAGCTGTGTCGACATATCTCGTAGGTCGTTTCAATGCCTACAATTTGTTGGCAATTTACGGTGCAGCCACATTGTTGGGCATGCCTGAGGAAGAGGTCCTGCAGGAGGTCAGCAAGCTGCACAGCGCATCGGGACGATTCCAGATGGTGAACTCTAAAGACGGCATAGTGGGTATTGTCGACTACGCTCATACGCCTGATGCTCTTGAGAATGTGCTCTCGACCATCAACGAAATCAGGACGCACAACGAGACGCTGATTACGGTGGCAGGAGCAGGCGGAAACCGCGACTCCGACAAGCGTCCGAAGATGGCGGCGGCAGCAGTGAAGTTGTCCGACAGACTCATCATCACCAGCGACAATCCGCGTTTCGAGGAGCCGGAGGAGATTATCAGACAGATGAAAGCCGGTGTTCCAGGCGAATATTATAATAAGGTGCTTTGCATCACTGACAGACGCGAGGCTATTCGTACGGCGGTGGCGTTGGCAAAGAAAGGCGACATCATCCTTGTGGCAGGCAAAGGTCATGAAAACTACCAGGATGTGAAGGGCGTGAAGCATCATTTTGATGACAGAGAAGAACTTGAAAATGCGTTTAACGAGAAATAGGAGGTTTTGAAATGTTTTACTATCTTTTGAGATTTCTTGACGGCAGATTTAACATTCCGGGCGCGGGCGTGCTCCAATACGTCACAGTGCGCGCTATTCTGGCTATCATTTTTGCGCTTTTCTTCTCTATTTGGTTCGGAAAGAAATTCATTGGCTACATGAAACGCCACAACATCTCCGAGGTGCAGCGTGACGCGAAGATCGACCCGTTTAACGTGAACAAGAAAGGTGTCCCGACCATGGGCGGCATCATCATCATAGCTTCGATACTCATTCCATGTATTTTGTTTGGTAAGGTATTGAATATCTATATGTTACTGATGCTTGTCACTACTCTCATCCTTGGCGGAATCGGGTTTGCCGATGACTATATCAAGACTTTCAAAAAGAGAAAAGACGGCTTGAACGGATGGTATAAAATCATCGGACAGGTGATTTTAGGTCTCATCGTCGGCCTGACACTGCGTTTTAGTCCGCAAGTCATTATGAATGAGACGGTTACTACACGCATTGAAGATAACAAAGAGATAGTGGTGAAGAGTCCGGATGTGAAGTCGACGAGGACTACTATTCCGTTTTTCAAGCATCACAACTTGAATTATGCCGATATCTTCAATTTCATGGGTGAGCCTTACAAATACTGGGCAGGCTGGGTGTTTTTCGTGCTGCTGACGGTGTTTGTGGTTGCTGCGGTGTCGAACGGTTCCAACCTCAACGACGGCATGGACGGCATGGCAGCTGGCAACTCGGCAATCATCGGTTTGGGCATCGGCATCCTCGCATATCTTTCGAGTAATGCGATGTTGTCGGGCTATTTGGATATTATGTATATCCCTGGTTCTGAGGAAGTTGCAGTCTTCTTGATGGCATTCGTCGGCGCACTGATTGGTTTCCTGTGGTACAACTCATTCCCGGCACAGGTGTTCATGGGCGACACAGGAAGTCTGACAATCGGCGGTATCATCGCTGTGTCGGCGGTCATCATTCACAAAGAGCTGCTGCTCCCGATAATGTGCGGCATCTTCCTGATCGAGAGTCTGTCGGTCATCATCCAGAGGACTTATTTCAAAATCGGAAAGAAAAAAGGTACCCGTCAGCGTGTGTGGAAACGCACCCCGATCCACGACCATTTCAGGACTTCGATGGAGAAGGTTTTGGAGAATGACCCGACCTCGACGGTGATGTTTAAAGGCAAAGGCGATTTATTGCACGAGATGAAGATTACGGTGAGATTTTGGATTGTCACCATCATTTTGGTAGCTTTTGCGATTTTAACTTTGAAGATAAGATAAAAAAAGATATTATGACATTAGAACAGTTGGCTAAACAAGGCAGAAGAAAAGAGATTTTTACGACGGCATTCACCATCAACGAGAGCATTTGTCATGCCCGCAATGAGAATTTGAAGAATAGTTTCGTTGATTGTGAGCATATCAAACGTAGAAATGAGCTTGTGGCGATGCGTAACGGAGTGAAATTTATCAACGACAGCGCTGCGAAGAGTTTGTCGGCGACATGGTTCTCGATTGAGAATATCAACGAGCCTGTGATTTGGATTGCCTTGGCGGGAAATCAGGATTACGATGAGATGATTCCTGTTGTGCGTCAACATGTTAAGTCGGTGATTTGTGTTGGAGGCGATGTTGAACCGTTGCGTTCGACTCTGGGATATATAGTGAAAGACGGCGTTATGATGGCTGAAAATATGGAAGAGGCGATGAAGATTGTTGAAGAGAAGGCTGTTTCGGGCAACAGCGTGCTGTTTTCACCAGGATGCGACGGCGCTGATGTCCGTAAGATGGAAAAGGTCTTTGTCAAAATGGCAAAAGAATAAAATATGATTAACAAAGAGTGGGTTATAGAAAAAACGAGAAGTCTGTTTAAGGGCGACAAGGTCATCTGGATGGTGGTGGCTTTCCTGACTTTGATTTCGCTGCTTGCAGTGTACAGCGCTTCGGAGTCGGTGGCAAACAGAAGCTATCACGGTAACAATGCCTTCGTGCTTCTACGTCATGCCCTGATGCTGTTGCTCGGTTTGGGCTGCATGTTCGGAGCGTCGCAGATCAACTACAAGAGATATTCGAGACTGCTTCTGCTGCTTTTCTGGATTGCCATCCCGCTTTTGGTTTATACGCTTTTCTTCGGAAAGAATTTGAATCATGCACAGCGTGTTATCGGTATCGCCGGTGTAACTTTCCAGACCAGCGACCTTGCGAAGATAGCATTGATAGGTTTTCTGGCAAGGATTTTGACGCTTCGCCGTGACTTGCTCGACGATTTCAAAGAGTTGGCAATCAGGGTGATGCTGCCGATTTTGGTTATTGTCGGATTGATTTTCCCGGAGAATTTCTCGACGGCGGCGATGCTTTTCATGACATGCCTCGTGATGATGTTTTTGAGTAAGGTAAAGATGAAATATATCTTCGAATTTGTCGGAATCATCGTTGTGGCTGGAGCTTTGTTCATGCTTGTTTCTTTGGTGAAGGCGAAAGACAACCGAAGCGCTACATGGGTGAATCGTATCGAGAGATTTTTCAGCAGCGAGGAAGACGAAGACGACACTGCGAACTTCCAAGTTATGCAGTCGAAGATAGCCATCGCAGGTGGTGGTGTCATTGGAAAGACTCCTGGCAAGAGCACTCAGCGCAACGTGCTTCCGCATCCATATTCCGATTTCATCTATGCTATCATCATTGAGGAATACGGACTCGTTGGCGGAGTCTTTGTGCTGGCATTGTACCTGATTTTACTGTATCGGGCGACGCGTATCATGCTGCGAGCCCCGCAGTCGTTCGGGGCGTTGCTGGCGATGGGACTTGCTTTCAGTCTGGTGATGCAAGCCATGGTGAACATGGGCGTCGCTGTGGGTTTGTTCCCTGTGACAGGTCAGCCGCTGCCATTTGTGAGCATGGGCGGTACGTCGCTGCTGTTTACAGGCATGTCGATAGGAATAATTATTAGTGTAACAAAAGAAATTGATAAGGTTAAGAACGATGAATCAGACTCAGAAATCGAAGTCGCCGAGACTGATAGTTAGCGGCGGAGGCACTGGCGGACATATTTTCCCTGCCATTGCTATTGCTGACGCCTTCAAGAGACGTCATCCGGATGCCGAGATTTTGTTCGTGGGAGCAAAAGGCAGGATGGAGATGGATCGCGTGCCTAAGGCAGGCTATCCTATTGAGGGACTGTGGATTAGCGGTTTCAAACGCGAACTGTCGCTCGACAATCTGAGTTTCCCGTTCAAACTGATAAGCAGTCTCTGCAAAGCGAAACGCATCTTGAAGAAGTTCAAACCCGATGCGGTGGTCGGCGTGGGCGGATTTGCCAGCGGACCGACGATGCGCAAGGCGACTGCACTCGGAATCCCGGTGGTGATTCAGGAGCAGAACTCGTTCCCTGGAGTCACAAATAAGATCGTGGCACCGAAGGCAGCGAAGATTTGCGTGGCTTACGACAACATGGATAGATGGTTCCCGAAAGACAAGATTGTCTTGACTGGTAACCCGTTGAGAAACAATGTTGTGGCAATAGAAGGCAAAAAAGATGAAGGCGCTAAGTTCTTCGGTCTCGATGCACAGAAGCCGATAATTTTGCTCGTCGGAGGCAGTCAGGGCGCTTTGGGCATCAACAAAGGCATCTCAGCAAAGCTCGCGATGTTTAAAGATGTTGATTATCAATTGATTTGGCAGACAGGAAAACTGTATATCGATCAGGCTCAGAAAGAGATAAAGGAACTCGGTTTGGAAGATAAAGTGAAGCCGATGGTGTTCATCGACAGGATGGATTTGGCTTACGGATGCGCTGATGTGGTAATCTCGAGAGCCGGCGCGATGTCGATTTCAGAGCTTTCGCTGGTGAAGAAAGCTGTTGTTTTCGTCCCGCTTCCGACGGCTGCCGAAGATCATCAGACGAAGAACGCACAGAGTCTGGCTGACAAAGACGCGGCTATCATCGTCAAGAACAGCGAGACACCAGAGAAACTTATTCCGACGGTTTTCGAGTTGTTGGGCGATAAGGAAAAGATTCGCAGAATGGAAGAGAATATCTCAAAATTTGCGAGACCAAACGCTGCGGAAGACATTGTAAATGAAATAGATAAGATTTTAGGATGATATATTTTTTAGGAATCGGCGGTATCGGGATGAGCGCTTTGGCGAGATATTTTAAAGCCAAAGGCCATGAAGTGGCGGGTTACGACCGTACCCCATCGCCTCTGACAAAACGTTTGGAGGCTGAGGGTATCGCTGTGCATTATACCGATGACCCGAACCTGATTCCTGAAAACATCGAATTCGTAGTACTGACACCTGCAATTCCAGCTAACTCATTGGAGCTGAATTATTTGCGTGAGCGTAATTATGAAATCGTGAAGCGCTCAGAGGTGCTAGGAATGATTTCGCGCCAGCATAAGGCTCTTGCTATTGCCGGAACACATGGCAAGACCACGACGACAGCCTTGGTGACGCACATTTTGATGACCGCGAACAAGAAACTGTCGGCATTTATTGGTGGAATAGCACGCAACATCGACAGCAACGTGGTGATTGGTGATGAAAAAGACGACCTGGTAGTGATGGAAGCCGACGAGTTCGACCATTCGTTCCTGCGCCTGTCGCCATTCGTCAGTATCGTGACTTCGATCGATGCCGACCACCTCGATATCTACGGTGATTATCAGCATCTTGTGGAGAGCTTCAATGAATTCGTAGATAAGACATCAGACGACGGCTTGGTTATTTACCATGCGAACCTGCCGATTAAAACCGCTAAAAAACACATCACTTACGGCCTTGAAAACGCAGATGTGGTTGCTGAAAATATTAAAGTGGTTGATGGAGAAACATTGTTTGATATGGTGGTTGCCAATAACGGTAACAATCAGAGAACTCTGAGAACTCCGAAAGCCTTCAAAATGCAACTTTTCGGCAACCACAACGTTCAAAATGCTCTCGCCGCCATTATCATGTGCTCGTATCTTGGTGTGAGTGAAGACGATATTCGAAAAGGTCTTGCGACTTTCAAAGGTGTGCAGCGCCGTTTCGACATCCGCGTCAAAAATGCTAAACACATTTATGTTGACGACTACGCACATCATCCGGAAGAGATCAAAGCAGCGTTGTTGGCTGCACGCAAAGTGTTCGCTGACAAGGAGTTGACGGTTATCTTCCAGCCGCATCTGTTCACCAGAACGCGCGATTTTATGGATGGTTTCGCTGAGAGCCTCTCGTTTGCCGACAGAGTGATTCTGCTCGATATTTATCCGGCACGCGAGCTTCCGATTGAAGGTGTGACATCAGCGGCGTTGCTCGAAAAAATAACATCGAAAAAGAAGATGCTCTGCTCGAAAGAGGAGTTGCTGAACACAATAAAAAGTATTGATCCTGAGTTAGTTATGACGGTAGGAGCCGGCGACATCGACCGCTTCGTGCCACAAATTGAAAAGATGCTTGAGATATGAAGAAGTTCCTTAAAATATTAGTCTGGGTGCTGACAGTCGGAGCGATTGCCTGTCTGTGGTATTTTACCCACAAGGAACACTTCGAGCATTCTTTGAAAGGTCTCGAACTTACTCTGATGCGCGAGAATGAGGATGGTTTTATTGTTAAAGACGCTGAGTATCAAAAGATTATGAAGATTTGCGATACGACGAACAATACCGATATCACAATGATTCCACTCGACAGCATTAGAAATTACATTCAGTCGATTCCGTGGGCAGTTTACACCGATGCCAACATCACTCTTGACGAGATGCTGGTGGTGAACATTGTTGAGTGTCAGCCGATTATGCGAGTTTACAACAAAGAGGGACGTTCGGTTTATCTCGATGAGGAAGGAAGAATTTATCCGACAAGGTCGAATTACATCCCGCATCTGCTGATTGGAAGCGGTAACTTGAAATTCAAGTCGTTGAAAGGAAAATCGGCTACAATTTACGATGAGGAATATGCCGAAAGCGATCTGCCGAAGATTTTTAAAGTGATGAAGAGCATTCTAAATAATTCATATTCAAATTGTTGCGTCAAGCAAGTTTATTTCGACGGAAAGAATTATGAGCTTGTGATGAACAATGTCGATTTGAAGGTGGTTTTGGGCGACGACAAGGATGTCGATGAGAAGTTGATGAATATGAAGTATTTCTTTGAACAGATGCAAGGTTCGCCGGAGATGAAAAATTTCAGTAAGATAAGTTTCAATTATATAAATCAAGTTGTTTGTACGAAAAATAAAATCAAAAAATAATGAGTAATCCTGTGTACATCGTAGGCCTTGATATCGGCACTACAAAAATCGCCTGTTTCGTCGGCGAAAAAGTTGAAAATGGTAGAATTGTCATCCGTGGCTATGGAAAGACCGAGTCGACGGGTGTGAAAAGAGGCATGGTCTTCAACATTGAGGAGACCGTAAACGCTATCCGCAGAGCCGTTGACATGGCTTCTGAGCAGTCGAATGTCGACATTAAGACGGTGAACGTCGGTATCGCCGGCCACCATATCAAGAGTTTGCAGCATCGTGGAGTGCTGATGCGCGACAACCCTGATGTGGAGATTACAGAGGAAGAAATCGAGAAACTGCGTCAGGATGTTTTCAAACTCGGCATGACACCGGGCGAAGAAATCATCGACGTTATCCCGCAGGAATATATCGTTGACGACGAGATGGGAATCCGTCACCCGAAAGGCATGCTCGGCAGCAAGCTCGAGGCGAACTTCCACGTCATCATAGGACAGGTGGCGGCGGCACGCAACATCGTGACCTGCATCCATCAAGCCGGTCTCGAGATGGAACACATGATTCTTGAGCCTATCGCATCGGCGGAAGCAGTGCTCGGCGAAGACGAAAAAGAAGCTGGCGTGGCGCTCGTCGACATGGGCGGTGGCACAACAGATATCGCAATTTTCTACGATAACATCATCTACCACACCGCGGTCATCCCGTTCGGCGGCAACGTCATCACTGAAGACATCCGTCAGGGTTGCTCGATCATTAAGAAACACGCTGAGGAGATTAAGGTGAAGTTCGGTTCGGCAGTTGCAAGCGAGAACCGCGACGACGAGGTGGTGTCGATCCCTGGCATCCGCGGCCGCGAGCCGAAAGAGATCTCATTCAAGACCTTGGCATCGATCATCCAGGCACGTCTCAGCGAGATTTTCGACATCGTGAACAACGAGATTCAGAAGGTCAACAGCGAGCATAAACTCATCGCGGGCATCGTCCTCACAGGTGGTGGTGCCATGATGAAACACATCCAGCAGCTGGCGGCATTTAAGACAGGTCTCGATGTCCGTATCGGCTATCCGAACGAATATCTCGCCAACGATACAGCAGAAGAACTCGCAAGCCCGATGTATTCAACCGGCGTCGGTCTGGTCATCGAAGGTATCGCGCGTTACGAACACGCATTGCGTCACAATGGCACTGTGATTTCGAGCAACGACTCAAGAAAAGTTGAGGATATCCTCATCGAGGTGGATGCACCGACAGAACAGAACAAAGAAGGAGGACTCTTCGGCCGTTGGGGTCAGAAAATCATCACGACCTTCGCGAGCAAGTTCCTCAAAGATGATGAAATAGATAACGAAAAACTTGACAACTAAATAATTTGACGTATGGCAGACTTAGTAAGATTTGACGCACCAGAGGAAAAGCCTAACATTATCAAGGTGATGGGAGTCGGCGGAGGCGGTAGCAACGCTGTCACTCACATGTTTTCGGAAGGTATAACAGGTGTTGATTTCATTCTCTGCAACACCGATGACCAGGCTTTGCAAAAAAGTCCTGTCGAGAATAAACTGCATATCGGCGACCATGCTCTCGGCGCGGGAAACATCCCGGCTGTAGGACGTCAGGCTGCTGAACAGACTGAAGATAGAATTCGTGAGGTGCTTCAAGATGATACCAAGATGCTGTTTATCACAGCCGGTATGGGTGGCGGTACAGGCACAGGAGCCGCACCTGTCGTGGCAAGGATAGCACGCGAACTTGGAATCCTTACTGTCGGCATCGTCACACTGCCGTTCAGCTTCGAGGGAAAACGCCGTCAGCAACAGGCAGCGGAAGGTATCGCCGAGCTACGTAAACAGGTCGACGCACTTCTCGTGATAAGCAACGACAAACTCCGCGAGGAATATGGTAACATGAAGCTCACCGAGGCGTTCAAAAAGGCCGACGACGTGTTGAAGATCGCAGCAAAGGGTATCGCTGAGATCATCACCGTGACAGGCTATGTCAACGTCGATTTCGAAGATGTCAACAACGTGATGCGCGACAGCGGAAAGGCCATCATGGGATCAGGCTATGCCACTGGCGAAGACAGAGCTCTGCGCGCCGTCGAAGAAGCCGTGCATTCACCATTGCTCGACGACTCTGACATCACGGGAGCAAAGAATATTTTGGTTTACATCACCTCAGGAACGGAAGAAGTTTCGCTCGACGAAGTCACCGAAATCAACGAATACGTTCAGGAAGCCACCGGTAAGGTGGCGGAGGTCATCTGGGGCAACGGCGAGGATATGTCGCTCGAAAACGGTCTCCGTGTGACACTTATCGCCACAGGCTTCGGCGATGTCCAGGATAAAAAGGAAGAACCGAAGATTTACACCTTCGCTGACAATAAGCTGAAAGACCCTGAGAAAGAGGTCGTGAGAACTCCAGTACAGCCTGTCGTTGAGGAAAAAGTCGAGGAAAAACCTGCTGATGACGAGATCAAAGTGATTATCAAGCACGAAGAACCTCAGGAAACACATCATGACATCCAGGAGAAACAGGAGCCAGCACCGACAATCAAGCGCTATGAGCTTTACGATGACGACAAATCTGAAGAAGAGAATGATAAAGAAGAGGAAAACGATGATTTTCAGGATGATGGCGACAGCGGAATCACTGTGAGAAGAACTTCTTCTGAGCCTACACGCGACAACGGTTCGGCAACACCTTTCATCAAGAAATTCGACAACCCGTTCACTTCGGATGACGACGACGTTGATGTCCCTGGATTCAAGAATATGGTGCAAACCAAACCTGCTCAGACAAAACAGCTCGACCAGAAAGAGATGTTGCGCCGTCAGCGTTTCATGTCGTTCAACACTGACTTCAAGAGCCAGTCGAATATCGAGAATTTCGAGAACATTCCGGCGTACGCTCGCATGGGTATGAACCTCGCCAACGACGACAAAGAGATGTCACATTACACAGTTAACAAAGAGTCGGGATTACGTGAGGAAAACTCATTTCTCCACGATAATGTAGATTGATTATGAAGCGGTTAGCGGTTTTTGTATCGGGTGGCGGAACCAATCTGCAGCGAATAGCCGAATATTTCGCGCCGAATCCTGAAGTGGAGATAGCCTGCGTGGTGAGCAATAACAAGGACGCTTACGCCAACCAGCGTGCTAAAAATCTCGGCATTCCGCTGAAAGTCATTGACCGTCAGCAGTTTAACGATAAGTCGTTCTCTGAAGAGCTGAAGTCGTTGAATGTCGATTTAGTCGTTTTGGCAGGCTTTCTGTGGCTCGTTCCGCAGCATCTGATCGACGCTTTCCCGAACAAAATCATCAACATTCACCCGGCTTTGCTGCCGAAATATGGCGGTAAGGGATTCTACGGTCATCACGTTCACGAGGCTGTGGTGGCGGCTCACGAAAAGGAGTCAGGCATCACTATTCACTATGTGAACGAGCGTTACGATAGCGGAAATATCATCTTTCAGGCGAAGGTTGCCATCTCGAAAAACGACACTCCCGACGACGTGGCGGCGAAAATCCATGTTTTGGAACAGATGAACTTTCCTGTGGTTATTGAGAACCTGTTATTCGAAAAATGATTATTTTTGCAAAAAAATTTGAAATGAAAAAGATATTTTTTATAGTTTTGTTTTTCGCTATTGCGTTGATTTCCAATGCACAAATCGATAAAATATTAGGTGAGTGGCGCACTATCGACGATAAAACAGGCGAGACGACAGGTTATGTTTTGTTCTACCAGAATCCCGACAACGGACTTTATTATGGCAAGACAACTCGCGTTTTTGAAGGCGGAAAAGAGCTTTTCGACGAACAATACATCGGTTTGGTGGTTGTGAAAGATTTCAAACTTGAGGATGGAATGCTTGTCGGCGGCACGCTTTTCGAACCACATGAAAACAAGACCTACTACGGTAAGATATCTTATAACGCAAAAGATAACACATTGACAGTCAGGGGTTCTTTGGATAGACGAGGCTGGCTCGGGCGTTCCCAGACCTGGGTGAAATAGATTTTGTTTAAAAAACGTAAACTTTATGAATAAATATGTACGCAAATTAGCGGCTATTGTCAACATCAGGGAGCATGTCGATTATCATACCGCTGATAATTCAATACGAAAAAATATCGCGTTTAGAGGTCCGAATGTCATAATTTTGGCATGTGCCATCATTATCGCTTCTGTCGGATTGAATGTCAACTCAATACCGGTCATCATCGGTGCCATGTTGATTTCACCCGTTATGGGTCCGATTTTGGGCTTGGGTTTGGGACTCGGCACTGAAGACGGCGAATTGCTTAAAGATTCGTTGAAGAACTTTGCTGTCATGGTGATTATCAGTATTTTGGCATCATCGCTCTTCTTCCTCTTGAGTCCTTTGACACTTGAGAACCCATCGGAGCTTCTGGCACGTACCCAGCCGACGATTTATGACGTTTTGATAGCGTTGTTTGGTGGTTTCGCCGGCATTCTCGAGACCTCACGCAAGGAGAAAGGCACCGTGATTTCAGGTGTCGCCATTGCTACGGCTCTCATGCCGCCACTTTGCACTGTCGGTTACGGAATCTCGCGACTTAACATCACGTTTATGTTCGGCGCATTGTATCTCTTCCTCATCAACACCATCTTTATCGCTCTCGCCACTTTCTTTGCTGTGAAACTCTTTAAATTCCCAGCAGTATCAGCCGATACAGTCGGTGGCAAGCGTAAAGGCCTTTCGAAGAGCTTGTATGCAATCATCCTCACTATCATCATCCTTCCGAGTATCTGGACGGCTTTCCACGTGGTGAAAGAGAATAACTTCAAGATTCACGCAGCGGAACTTGTGAAGAAAAACAAGAACATGGGTCGCAGCTTCGTTTACGACCATAAGACAAATTATT
>CAMYYD010000022.1 GCA_947303395.1 uncultured Bacteroidales bacterium | reverse complement strand
GCTATTATCAAGAAAAACACGATAATCATATCTTCGCAATCCTCGTTCACATGGCTGGCAACCTGATGGGGTTGGTTTCGGTGATAATGATGACAATGAGCTTTAATGCGCAGAACAAACCTGCGGGCGAGACTTTCGAACTCACAAAACAAGGCGCACATTATGTATTCACGGCGAGCATCAACGGCACAGCTGACGCCACCATCCTTGTGGAATCGGGCATCCCGGCTCTTCTTGCCGACTCGGCATACGTATTCAACAGCGGTATCTTGTCGGACATGACACTTACGCCGACCAGCGGAAAAGAGAAAATAAGCCTCGGCGGCCGCGTCTATAAAATCACTCATAAAGCTAACGGAACGGTGCGGATTGGCAACAATACATCATATATCGGAGATGTCTTTGTCTTGTCGAATTACGATTACGGAAACTATGAAATGGCGGTGCCGGTGATGTATCTGCACAACGACCTCGACAGAGGCAGCCGCATCGTCAACCTCAACCTTGGCAACCAACGGATGCAGATGCTAAGTAGAAAAGCGCTCATCACTAAAAAAGCAAGTTATTCGAAAAGCACGATGAATACCGACACATACATGAATATGTTTGCTGTCGAGACCAGCGCGACGCTCGATGACGGGATAAAACCCAGGACGATCAGCGGCAATTTCCTTATCGATTTTGGCAATCCGGAGCTGTTGTTCCTTATAGAACAGACCAATGAGGTTCAGCAGTTCCTTGCTGACAATACCGATCTTGAACTGCACGAGGCTGTCGCCCCAAACGGTCAGGTGGTGGGACAATACATCATCACCGAACAGTGTCAGCTTGGTGGCATCACTTTCCCTGATGCTGTAGTCGTCATCACAAAAAATCTGCCATTAATCACAACACCAGGCAACATTGGATTGAAATTCTTCGAAAAGACCGATGCCATCTTCGATTTTGACAAGTCGGTGGCATATATGAAATAAAAAAGCGCCAAACTTTTCATTTTGTCTACCGATTCATTGTCCGTTCTGCAATTCTTATCGACAACATTGAAATTGGTATCATCAGAAGCAACACGACAATAAGCATCGGAACGTTGTCGATAACCGGTTTCATCATTTCGTCATAGCCTGCAGGCATCTCCTCGACTGCTGCTGTTAATGCTCCAACATCACCATTATTAATGATTTTCTTGTTTTGCAATCATAAATTGTGGTGAAAAACTTGGTTTAATCGGATTTTGTCTTTATTTTTGCAAAAAATATAATTGTATTGTACATCTTTAACAAACCATGGAATATATCAAAGTAACAAAAGAAAACATCGAGCAAGAGCATATCTGCTGCGCGATTTCAAACAACAAGGACGTTCAGGTGGCATCGAAAAAAGCTTGGCTGGCTGAGCGTTTCGATGAAGGATTGGTGTTTCTGAAAAGTGTCGAGCGAGGAAAATGCTTTATCGAGTATATCCCTGCCGAGAATGCCTGGAACCCGATTGTGGCGGACAATTACATGTATATCGACTGCCTTTGGGTGTCAGGCAGTTTCAAGGGAAACGGCTATTCAAACGACTTGCTCAACGAGTGTATTCGCGACAGCAAAGAAAAAGGAAAGAGCGGATTGTGCATCCTCTCATCGGCAAAGAAAAAGCCATTTTTAGCCGACCCGAAATACCTGTCACACAAAGGATTCACGGTTTGTGACGAGGCTGACAACGGCATCCAGCTTTGGTACCTGCCTTTTGCTAAAAACGCTAAGGTTCCGAAATTCAAGGAGTGCGCCAAGCATCCGCATACCGACGAAAAGGGATATGTGCTGTATTACACCAGCCAGTGTCCGTTCAACGCCAAGTATGTTCCTGTTCTTGAAGCCGTAGCTAAGGAAAAGGGAGTGTCGTTCAAAGCCATTCACTTGCAGAGCAAGTCGGAGGCACAAAATGCCCCTACACCCATCACCACATACGCTTTCTTCCGTGACGGCGCATATTTGACCAACGAGCAGATGAACGACAAGAGGTTCTTGAAAGTTATTGATGAGGTTTAATTATCTTTGCAAAAAATATCAATCATGAAAAAACTTTTAATCATCCTTGCAGCAATATTAGGCCTAAATATTACTGCATATTCACAAGAAAATAACAAAAAAGACATGAAAACACTTGTAGTTTACTTTTCGGCAACCGGCACAACAAAGGCCGCTGCACAACGTCTGGCTAAAGAATTCAACGCCGACCTTTACGAAATCACACCTGAGGTGCCTTACACCGCCGCCGACCTCGACTGGCGCGACAAAAACTCACGCTCAACCATCGAGATGAAAGACAAATCGTCACGTCCGGCAATAAAAGGCCATTGCGACAACATCGCCGACTACGACGTGGTGTGGATAGGATTTCCTGTTTGGTGGTACACCGCACCGACTATCGTCAACACCTTCATCGAAGCCCACGACCTCAGCGGCAAAACGTTAAAAGTTTTCGCAACCAGCGGCGGCAGTGGCGTGGAAGGCTCAGCTAACGACCTCAAAAAGGCCTATCCGCAGTACAACTGGGGCGAAAGCAGGCTGATGAACAGGTAGAAAGAGGAGAACACTGATTATTTAATGGCAAACATCATTACAATTTTCCGTATTCTCTGCAGCATCGCCTTGTTGTTTTTCCCAGCATTTTCGCCAGTTTTCTACGTCTTATACATCACAGCAGGCGTTTCCGATATGGTGGATGGATGGGTTGCGAGACGGACTCATACAGTAAGCGAGTTGGGTGCCAAGTTGGACACGATTGCGGATATTGTTTTTGTCATTGTTTGTCTGGTGAAGTTGCTTCCTGTGCTGGACATCGCCGTTTGGCTTTATGGTTGGATAGGCGTCATCGCATTGATCAAAATAATCAATATCATCTCAGGATTTGTCGTTCAAAAACAATTCGTTTCAGTTCACAGCACGATGAACAAAGTCACAGGATTGCTGCTGTTCGTGCTCCCGCTGACAATCACGTTCCTTGATCTGAAATACAGCGCTGCGGTGGTTTGCACTTTTGCCACTTTTGCAGCGATACAGGAAGGACATTTTATTAGAACAAAATAGTTAAAAAATGAAAAAACTTGCAGAAAATCCTTTGTTTTAGGCTTAATCGCCGGCTATTATCAAGAAAAACACGATAATCATATCTTCGCAATCCTCGTTCACATGGCAGGAAATCTGATGGGGTTGGTTTCGGTGATAATGATGACAATGAGTTTTAATGCGTAGAACAAGCCAGCGGATAAAAGTTGTCTCTCAATGAATAAGTCATCAGCATTCCCGATTGTGACAATGACAATCTTCCGTCTCGGGTTCTAATGTGGCATGAGCGATGCCATGCTCTTCGAGCTCGTGCTTGAGATGCTCCGACACTTCAGGCCAGCAACTTAAATCGTCAACAACCACATGCGCTGTAAGTGCCGTTTCGGTGGTGCTGATAGCCCAAACGTGTATATGATGCGCATCTTTTACGTGATCTTCTGCTGTGAGAATCTGCTCGATTTCCTTTAAATCGACGCCTTCCGGAATGCCGTCAACAGCCAGCCTTAAACTATCCGATAACAGTTCCCATGTTGATATGAGGATAACGACAGCAATAATTAACGACACTATCGGGTCAATGACGGTCCAACCTGTGTAAGCGATAACGATGCCGCTGATGACCACCCCCACTGACACCAAAGTGTCGGCTGCCATGTGTAGGAATGCACCGCGCACATTGAGGTCGTTTTTCTGTCCGCGCATGAGCAGCAAAGCCGTTGCGCCATTGATGATGATGCCAATTCCAGCCGTCCACGACACTGCAATTCCGTTCACATCAGTCGGCTCGCTAAACTTGTGAATGCTCTCGATGACGATAGCGCCGACCGCAACCAGCAAAATCACCGCATTCAGCAGTGAAATAAGCACTGTCGACTTGCGATAGCCGTAGGTGTAATGCTCGTTACTCTTGACTTTTGCCAGACGGAATGCGACGAGCACCAAAACCAGACTGAAAACATCGCTGAGGTTATGCCCCGCATCGCTGAGGAGTGAGAGTGAGTTTTGCCAAAGACCCACGCCTGCCTCAACAAGTACGAAAACTACGTTTAAGATTATCGACAGGATGAAAATGCCGTTCAGCGACTGCGCCTGTGCGGAATGATGGTGATGATGATGTTCCATAGCAATAATTTTATTTACAGCTGCAAAATTACAAAGCTTATTCATATCCGCGCATCGTTATTTTTGGTGAAAAATAAGTGGGGAATTCATTATTAATGATTATGTTCTAAACTATTTTGTATCTTTGCAGCCGCTTTGGAAAAGGGAATGCCGTGCAAATCGGCAACAGTACCCGCTGCTGTGAGTCCGGCGTAAAGGCCTGTCAATCAAGCCACTGTCGAAAGATGGGAAGGCGACAGGCTCGGACGAGTCAGAAGACCTTGCCAGGCAAAATAGTTAAATTTATTTCGGGATTAAAATTAAATTAAAATGAAAAAGTGTTTCTTATTAACACTGTCGCTGTTATTTGCGACACTCGTAAATGCTCAATTATCAGGCACTTACACCATTGGCAGCTCAGGTGCAAATTACACATCTTTTAGTGCTGCAGTTTCCGCTTTGTCGGCAGGCGTATCAGGGCCGGTGACATTCCAAGTAGCTCCTGGAACATACGAAGAGTACGTGACAATTAACCAAATCAACGGCGCATCGGCAACTAACCGTGTGATTTTCAGAGGTATGGGCGCTGACAATCAGCAAGTTGTCATTACCAGCAACGCCGGCTACACCGACAACAGTACCATCAAACTCAACGGAACAGATTACATCACCTTCGAAAACATGACGGTGACCACAACATCGGCCAACAAGGCCAGATTGCTTGTGGTTGACGGCCAGACCGACTACAATCATTTTAACAACATGCGTTTTGTCGGAGCAGTTTCAACATCCAACCTCGATGGCGACAAAAACCTTGTTTATTACACTAGTGGCGAATGGGTTTGCCACGACAACGAGTTTGTTGGCTGCCACTTCGAAAACGGCTACGTAGCCCTTTATTATCAAGGTAAAAACATCTACACGCTCAACGATGGCGTTTTGGTCGAAAACTGCACTTTCCTCAACCAGTCGTTCAAGAGCGTTTATATCTCTTTTACCGACAACGCGATAGTGCGCGGCAACACCATCACCAACCACACACACGATGTCTTGACCAACTATCATGCGATGGATTTGCTCCGTATCCGCTACAACAGCATCATCGAAAACAACGTGATGAACGTGACGAGAAACTCAAACTACGCCACGGTTTTCGAGACACGTCCGGCGATGGGAACAGCCGAGCAGCCTGTCATCATCAGAAACAATATCATCAACTTTGTTTGCAACACGAGCAGCAGCTACTGTGTCGATTTGGATGACAGCAACAGCGAATACGTTTATTTCGTCAACAACACTGTGAAATGCAGCGGAAACAGCAACTGCGGCAGCATTTTCGTTGAGAAAAACTGGCAGAATCTGCACATTTACAACAACTTGATAGTTAATGAATGCAGTGGCTACGTTTTCCGTATCGGTGTCGCTGCCGAAAACCGTTTCTGCGACTACAACCGCGTGTCGTTCAGCGGAAGCTATGTCGGAAGACTTGGTTCTAACGATTACGCCACATTGAGTGACTGGACTGCTGGAACAGGCTATGATGCACATTCGGCACTTTGTACACCTAACTTCGTGGGCAACAACGACTTGCACATCACAAGTGCCGATGGTTTGACTGTGGCAAATCCGCTTTCTTATGTAACAACAGATATTGACGGACAAAATCGTTCAACAACAGCACCATGTGCTGGAGCCGACGAGTTCGCTTCTGGTACAAACCTGCCGCCAGTAGTGCAAAATCCGATTTCAAACATCACTTTCGAAACATATCCGGCAAGTCAGACAATCAACTTAACCAACACCTTCAACGACCCTGACGACCCGAACGAAAATATCGTGATAACTGTTGCTTCAAACAGCAATCCTTCGCTTGTTTCAGCTACTTTAAACAATAAGGTTTTAACAGTTACACGTCTCGTGGCGACTGGTGGAACAGCAACAATCACTTTGAATGCCGAAAGCGCGGGACAGTCGGTGCAGACGTCGTTTACCGTTGAGTGCCTCGCCGAGGACCTTCCGCCTGTTGTTGCAAACCAGCTGGCTCCAATCAACTTCACAGAATATCCGCAGACATTTAATTTCGACCTCAGCAACACCTTCGACGACCCTGACAACAACAACGAGTTCATCGAAATCACAGTGCAGAGCTGTCCTTCGGAAATCACCGCTACCATTGATTGGAGCGACGTGTTGTGGGTAACGAGAACGACTTCCAGCGCATTCACCAACAAGACTTTAGTCATCCGCGCCACAAGCAACGGCAAATATGTCGATATGAACGTGAGCGTTTCTGGCAACGAAGTCTCAGTAACAGTTGGCACAGCCTCTTTCGACGATGTCACTCTTGGTTCAAACGGCTACTGGACTGGCGAGGAAGGCGAAAATGAGATGTTCAGCGGCGGCTGGATTTTCACCAACTATTACTCACAGGCTTATTCGTTCTGGGGCGGTTTCACAGCTTCAAACCACACCGATTTGACACAGACAGGCATGGACGCACAGTACACAGCAATTACAGCTGGTGGCTACAACGGTTCAGCACAATACGGAGTAGCTTACACATACGGTGCTCAGACCGATGTCTATGCTTCTGACGGACAATCACATACAGTCACAGGATGCTATGTCACCAATAATCTTTGGGCTTATCAGAGTGTCGTTAATGGTGACGCTTCGTCTACCCCATTCGGTGGCACATCCGGCAACGATCCTGACTGGTTCAAGCTCACAGCAACAGGTAAAAACGCAAGCGGTCAGACTATCGGAACCCTCGATTTCTACCTTGCCGACTATCGTTTTGCAAATAATGAAGAAGACTATGTTGTCGACACATGGGAATGGTTCGACCTCAGTCCGCTCGGCGCGGTTCACACCATCTCATTCAGCCTGTCGTCAACAAAAGGAAATGCCTACGGAATGCTCACACCAGCTTATTTCTGCATCGAGAACTTCAACGGAACTGCTCCTGGACAGCCGCAAGACGAGCCGCCATACGTCGTAAATCCTGTAGAAGATGTTGTTTTCCATGAATATCCAGAGACAATTCAGGTAAATCTGGATGGCGTGGCAACCGATCCAGATAACGACGATGATCAAATAGTTTACAGCATCGTTTCAAATTCAAATCAGGAACAGCTTACCGCTGCAATGTCAGGTAAAACGTTGAATCTCACCCGTATATCGAGAGAAGAAGCCACTGCCGACCTCGTTATGCGCGCCACAAGCAACGGTCTTTTCGTAGATTTCAATATTCATGTCATTATAAATTATGTTCCAGATGGTGTTGATGAAAATGAAATTGTGACGATTTCGATATATCCTAATCCTGCACATGATATTATTTTCGTAGGGGCAAATAATGATTTGCCAGTACAAAACATTCAATTGTATAACATTGCCGGTCAATTGGTTATGACATCAAACGAATTGGAAATAAATGTAAGTGAATTGCCTGAAGGCGTTTATTTCGTCACAGTTTTCACTGAAAATCAGAAGTTTATTGAAAGAATTGTTATAAAATAGCATTATCATGAGAAAGCAATATCAAGCAGTTTCAGCGGCTGAAGCCGTGAAAGTCATAAAATCAGGCGACCATGTGCATATCAGCTCGGTGTCGAGTGTGCCGCAATGTTTAGTTAAAGCCCTCTGCGACCGTGGTCGTGCCGGTGAGTTGAAAAATGTGTATATCCATCACCTCCACACCGAGGGCGCTGCACCTTACGTCAACCCGGAGTTTGAGGGTATTTTCCAGCACAACGCCTTCTTTGTCGGCGCCAACGTCCGCGAAAGCGTGCAGAAAGGATTGGCAGATTATATTCCTGTTTTCCTTGGCGAGACCTCGAAGCTTTACCGCGAGAAATACATCAAATGCAACGTCGCGATGATTCAGGTGTGCCCGCCTGACAAATTCGGATACGTGTCGTTGGGCTCGTCTGTCGATGCTACCTTGGCAGCTATGGAAAACGCCGAGTTCGTCATCGCGGTGGTCAACAAACATGTGCCACGCACTTTCGGCGACGCACTCGTCCACATCAGCCGTATCAATGTTTTTGTTGAAGACGACACCCCGTTGCTCACCGTAGAGATGCCTGAGCCGAACCAGGTGGAGAAGACCATCGGCCGTTATTGCGCTGAGCTCATCGAAGACGGCGCCTGCCTCCAGATGGGTATCGGAAGCATCCCGAACGCTATCTTGTCTTGTCTTCACAACCATAAAAACATCGGCATCCATACCGAGATGTTCTCCGACGGCATACTTCCGTTGGTGAAAAAAGGCGTCATCACTGGCGACAACAAAAAGCTCGACAAAGGTAAGATCGTATCCACTTTCGTGATGGGATCGAAAAAGATTTACGACTTCATCGACGGCAACCACGAGGTTTTGCTGAAAGATGTGGAATACACCAACGATCCGTTCATCATCGCTCAGCAGCCTAAGATGACGTCTATCAACTCGGCAATCCAAATCGACCTCTCTGGTCAGGTATGCGCTGACTCGCTTGGCGACAAGATTTACTCGGGCGTGGGCGGTCAGATCGACTATGTTTACGGTTCTTCGCGCGCTGAGGGCGGAAAAGCTATCATCGCAATGCCTTCAACAACAAAGAAAGGCATCAACAAGATTGTGCCGGCTCTGGATTTAGGCTCTGGCGCTGTCACCACGCGTAACCACATCCATTGGTTCATCACAGAATACGGCGCTGTGAACCTCTACGGCCGCTCGTTGCAGGAGCGCGCTCGTCTCATCATCTCCGTCGCTCATCCGAAATATCAGGAAGAGCTCGACGAGGCAGCGTTCAAGCGCTTCGGTCCGCACTATCATTATATTTGCAGAAACATGTAAAATAGTTATCAGTTAATCAGTTAGCCAGTTAGTCAGTTATAACTGGTCAACTGAACAACTGAATAACTGAATAACTTAAAACTATGATAAATTTTGTAGAAATCTTCGGTGCCTTCTTCGTGATGGCGGCTATCATTGACATCTTTGGGTCGATACCTATTTTTGTAAGCATGAGGGAACAAAACAAAGTCATCAAGGCTGGTCAGGCCTGTCTTGTGGCTTTGGCTTTGTTTTTGGCGTTTTTCTTTGCCGGTGACGGATTGTTGAGAATTTTTGGCATCGACGCCGCATCGTTCGCTGTAGCCGGCTCGTTTGTTCTGTTCGTGCTGGCGGTTGAGATGATTCTCGGTCGCGAAATCATCAAAAACGAGGGTAGCAACAGCGGTGCAAGCATCGTACCAGTGGCATTTCCTCTGATAGCTGGTCCGGGAGCTTTAACTGGTCTCCTCTCCTTGCGCGCCGACTATGCCATCGTCAACATTCTGATAGGCTTGCTTTTGAATATTGCCCTCGATTACGTCGTAATTCGTTATCTTGACAAAATTCAAAAACTATTGGGACAAAATTTGATTTTCATCCTAAGAAAATTCTTCGGCGTGATTTTGCTGGCAATTGCCGTCAACATGTTTGTCAACAACATCAAAGTTTTGATATAAGTTTCCTCAAACCGATAAATCAATACGCATGCATTCCACCGAGGAGATTGACTCCGAAGTAAGTCATCAGTACGTTTAAGAATGCCAAGATATTGAAAATATGGAGATTAAGTGGCTTCTGCAACGCGGGAGCCATTTTTTTGTGCAGCGGGATGGCATAAACCATCAGCGTGATGAGCGACCAGGTCTCCTTCGGATCCCATGCCCAATAGTTGCCCCACGAGATGTTAGCCCACACCGAGCCGATGATGATACCGAAAGTGAGACACATCACCGCCGGGAAAAGCAGATTGCGCGACACCTCTGCCATCCGCTCGATTTCAAGCATAGCGTTTTTGTTGCAAATTCTGACAATCACAGCCGCCAAGCCGTTGATCAACATAAATGCGAGCAAGGCGTAGGCTACCATGATTATTGCGACATGCAGGCCGAGCAAAGGCGAAGAAAGCACCGGCATCAATGGAGTGATTTTAGGATTTGCCGAGCTCATCACCGCAACGAGCATCATCAATCCGCTGACAATCATGCCAGTGGCGACAATACTGACTCTGCCGTTTTTCTTCAAAGCCATAAGTCCGGCGATGAGCAGCGACACCCATGCCATGAAATGCTGAGTTTCGGCGCTTCTCGCCAACGGGATGTGCCCGGCGACAATCCAACGTAGGATTATTAAAAATGTCAAAAATGCAAAGATTATCCAATTTATTGATACAGAGATATTTTCCAGCGATTTCGGCATATTTTTCCCAATAGCCGTGAAAACACAATACAACACGAAGAACACCAACCCGAAGAACAATGAGAAGTAAGCCACGTAGTTGTATTTTGACCAAACATTGTAGATTTTCTCGGTTTTAAATCTGAAATCAGATGGCAACGAGGTCGTTCCATCGGCTGCTACGCCGTTTTTCTTCTGGTATGCCTTGATTTTTTGCAAAGATTCAGACAATGTGGCATAATCTTTTTTCACAACGAGCTCATTCAGATAACCCATTGATTTTCTTATAAAAATCCACTCGTCTTCCGTTAAATTTTCCGGAAGGTCGTCATTCGGACTCAACCATTTCACTGTTCCGTCGGGCATCTGACAAGGGAAAATCTTCGTCATGGCACCAGTCTGAAACGAGTCGACCAGATGTTTCACCTCGTCGCGCTTACTCTGTTGACGCTCAGTGCCTTTCCAATATGTCGGGTAGAACATCCAGCCAGCCAAAATCTGCTCTGAAGTGTAGCCTTCGTAAGTCGGTTTGCCGTATAGTTTGCATGCAAAATCCTTTGCGAAGGTCTGCATAGGGGCGATTCTTCCACTGTTATAGATGTAAATGTCACCAAGTTCGGCAGCGACATCTTTCGGTAAAGTCTTGAGTTCGTGAGCGTTAGCCATTGTGCCGAACATCAGCATCACAAACAGGATGACAAGACTTTTCACATGTTTTGGCACACGCCTTTTAATTATGTTTTTTAAGAAAATGATAATCATTGAGATTGACAAAAGGATGTAACCGATGTAAGTCACGAGAATTCCCCAAGGGTCATGTTGTACGGTTAGGGTGCAGCCCTTCAGGTCTTCGTCGAAGTCTTCGTTAAAGAAACGGAAACTATTGTATTTCAAGATGTTATTCATCGAAATTTTGCCTTCTTTGAGGATGTTGTCATTGTCAGTAATCTCCACATACGACACATAGTCGGCATGCGACATGGTGCCGGGATAATAGACAACATCAAATTTTTTCAGGTTTACATAAAATGGCATTTGGATTTGGTTTTCTCCATCTAAAAAGATATTAACAGGTTCATTTTCAGCAAGATGCATACTTCCACTCTGGCTCGTGGTGAAGGTTAGAAAGCCACCGAGAAGAATGATCAGCAGCGAGGCTTGAATGCCGAAAATAGGCATCTGTTGCCACATTTTCGTTTTGAAAATGTTATAAACTATGGAGGCAGCGAACACGAAAAGAAGTGTCACAAACCACCATTTGTCGTAAAAAGGCGTTTCAACCAATGTACTGATTATCAATGTAATAATTGTGATAATCCAGATTACGATGGAGGTAGGGACGTGGCGCGCCGCGTCCCTACAATTTTCATTATTATTAACTAAAATCATATCGCTTCAATAAATTTCACGACAGCGTCTCTGTCTGATTTAGATAATTCGCGGAATTTCTCCACTGTGCGGCGTGCGTCGCTCTGCGGGTTTCCGTGCCACATGATGGCCTCGATCACCGTTTGTGCGCGGCAGTCATGCAGACGGTCGCTTGAACCAGTGCAAATTGCCGAGAGTCCACGGCCCCAGAGTGGTGTTGTACGGCACCATCCTGTGCGGATGTCGTTCTCCATGTGGAGCTTATGCTGAATGTAGTCGCTGTATGGCCAAATCTTCTGGTGAGGATAACGTGGCAATCTCGAATCAGCGGTGGTAAAGAATCCCGCCGGATCAGTAAACACATCGTCGCCGGTTTCCCATGACGGACGGTGGCAGTAGGCACAGCCTAAGCTTGCGAAGAGTTCTCTACCACGTTGCACCTCAGGATCGTCGAGGTTACGGGCAGCCGGCACAGCCAGTCCACGGTGCCACACCATGAAGTTTACATAGTCTTCATCTTTCATCTCAGGAACCTTCATCTCGGCAGGAATCTGGTCGTTCATCATGAGGTAGTTGTAGATATCGGTTTCAACATTTCCCGTGAGGTTATACTGAGGGAAAAAGTTGTAAAACTCGGCTTGCACCTCAGGATCTTGCGATGCTTTTGTGGCGTAGGCCGCTGTCATGTAATGTCCCATCTTGGTGCGGTGCGTCACGTTGGTGATGTTCCAGATGGCGTTGGCGCCAGGAGCATCCTGCAGCGGACCGCGAGTGAGAGCGTAGGTGTAGCGTTTCGGGTGGTCAGTGTTGCCGTACAAGCCTGTCGGTGCCCAGTCGTTGCCAGCCCACATGCCCGGATTGATGCCGTTTTGCATATAGCCATCGTTGAATTCCTTTTGATACTGAGCCTTCAACGAATCATCAGGAATAGCGTCAACCAAGCCAGTGCCGTAGATGCCGATTGTCGACTCAAGACGGCACACGAAATCGCTGTAAGGGATAGGATTTCCGCCTACTTCGAGAGGCACGTAGAATGCATCCTCAGGGATGTAAACCTCAGGATAAGTCAGGCTGTAAGTCTCACCATCGTCGAAACGGTTACCCCATTCGTCGGTGTAGCCGAGCCAGTTGATCTGGATCTTTGTCTCGTCGAGAGGTGCCTTGAAAGGTGCTACAGCCTTGGTCTGAGGCATTCCTGTGTACGAGCTGAGATAGGTGTCGTTTCTGTCGGTAAACACCAGCAGATAGCCGTTGCCCCAGTCGTCGGCACGATAACGGTTCATGCGCATACCGTGACCGTAGCCTGGATGGCAGGCGATGCACGAGCTGCGGATGTAAAGAGGTCCCAAGCCGTTGAACGGCTCGTTGTTTTGGGTGTAAGTACGCTCAAAGAAATACTCGCCGTACTTGAACTGCGTCGTCAAGCCAGCGTTGACGGTGGCAGGCGTAGGGTCTTCGTAGGCGGTCTGGGTGTTGTTGAACGTGGTGCCCAACTCACCGCCGGCGTAGGTGCCCTCAACGATTGCAGGCGTTGGCGGAGTCGGTGTCGGATTGTTGGTCTTGTTTTCCTTTTTACAAGACACCAATCCCAAAACCAGCAAGCCAGCTGCAGCAAAAATTGTTAAATGATTGATTTTAAACATATTATGATTAGTTTAGAAAGATTAGTTATCTTTGATAGCGTCTTTTGCTTCGGCAAGCACGTCTGACAATTCCTGGCAAGCCTCCATAGCTTCACCTGCACTTGGATCAGAGTAGTGTAAGACGAAAGGTGCAGCCATGCCGTTGATTTTCGCCAAAGCGTTGTCAATGGCGTTGACAACACGTGTATCTAAGGCAGAATCAATATTTTTGATATAATTGTGAAGTGTGTTGTATGAGTTTTTCACACTTGTTATGTTGTCGTAGAAATCGATGATTGACTTCTGGCTGTAAGGCGACTCGACGTATGTAGGGTCTTCGCCGGTGTGCGGCTTGCCAATCTTTGATGTTCCAACCTCGTCGGAGATGTCGATGCTGCCGTCGATAATTGATTGCAACGCCTGTGTCAGTGTAGAATAGGTGCTGCCGGCTTTGCCTGCTTTGCGCATGTTGTCGCCGTAGCTGTTGTCGCCGCCGTTGACTGTGGTGTTCAGCTCGAGCTCTTCCATCTTTTCAATGTGTGATGCAGGAGCGTTGTCGCCGAGCCAGCTCACCTCAAGTTGGAAGCAGCGGTTGCGGAGGTCGCCGGCAACTGCCACCGAATAAATCATATAGTCGTTGTTGAGCTCTGCCACCGGGCGTGGTGCGCCGTCACGGAAGAGCACGTATTCAATGCCGTGGAAGCCGAGGAGGGCGTTGCCGAGCTGCTCGCCAGCCACTACATCGCCGTCTTCCGAATCCAAAGCTGCAATCATGCTCGGACTTGCCATCAGGTTGTTGAATGCGTCTTCGTCAAGCGGCCATGAGTCGATGTGTGGGTCGATGCCGAAGTCTGAAGCCGGACCGAAAAGGAACGCCTCGCTCAACTCCCAATAATGACGCGCCTCAAGGAAAGTGGCGCAAGCCTTATCGACATTGGCTTGAGTCATGTCGGTTTTCAAGGTTTTCAGGTCGTCGACAAGTTCATCGGTTTTGGCAGCCAAATTGGTGTAGGTGGGAGCCAGAGTGTTGTCAAGAAAATCGTTGATAATAGCCAACTTGACAGCGTCGGTGTTGGTAGTTGGTTCTGTTGTTTTACTGCTTTTTTTGCAAGCGTTAAAAGTTAATGCTAACAGCACTGCGGCTGTCATGAGCATTGCGGTTTTAATAAGTTTTTTCATTGTGTTTATAATTATTTAACAAAAAATCCGCTGTAAGCAACGCCTAATGAAATCATCGGCTCGTTATTGTATTGTTCTTTTAAGAATCTCTCAGAAAACTCAGCCTTCACAACCACCTCTTTTATCGGATAATAGTTCAGTCCGAGGGTCATCACATGACGTTCTGTCCAGTCGTACATGGTGATAGCGGAGGCGTAGGGGATATAGCTGTCGTAGTAGTCGTAACGTCCGAAGACAAACAGTTGGCGGTCACCTGTCCTTTTTATATTATGGAAGATGTCATAGCCAATCTCACCGCCTATTGCCACTGCGTCCTCTCCCACCAGCGAGCGCGGATATGGCGAGAAATCCTGATGATTCTGGTTTTTGTTGTAAGTTGAGATGATATTGGCATCGTTGAGATGACCGTAGTCGAAGTTACCTCTTATAATAAAGCCTTCATTTTTGTAATCAAATTCGGCAGTGCCGATAAGCACAGTGCCTTTCACATCCTTATATTTGTCAGCCTCGTTGGTCACTATGTCGTTGTTAAACGAGTTGCCGATATAGCCGCTCACGCCGATGTGCAGGTTCTTAATCGAATAATTATCAATGCGCAACGCACCTGCGAGATTGTTAGCCACCTTAAATTCGTATGGTGATGCACAGCCGTTTTTCACCCAGTTGGCATTGTTGAACATATTGGAATTCAAGCCTGGAACCACCACAGCCTCGTAACGCCACTTCCCTACTTTTCCCCAGATGCTTACGCCCGTCTCATGCCAAGTGCAAGGCATTATGGTGAACTCGCCTTCAGGACGATAGCAGGTGAAAAACTGCGTCGGCAAGTGAGCGTTGTTTGTTTGTCCGACTGGCACAATAATATGTCCCATCCTGATATTCAACGACTTGGAAAACGATTTCTGAATCCAGAACTGTTCTAGGGCAACCTCACCACCACGTTCTATCTCGTGTTCAAATTCGCCTGTCTCTTCGGCTTCCATCTCCACTGCCACCTCGTTGCCGCCATGCTCAAACTCGATCTCGCTACCCATCGTCCAGCCGTGACCGAAGTCATAACCTATATTAATAACAACATGCGGAAGGTCAACACGACCATGACCCTGAGAGTCTTTATAACGGTCGGGATGCGAATAGCGGAACATGTTGTCGCTATAGAAATTGCGGGTATAAACCGCCTC
>CAMYYD010000021.1 GCA_947303395.1 uncultured Bacteroidales bacterium | reverse complement strand
ATCCTTTGAGCATAAACAATCTGCCCTGCCGTTTTACCTTCATCAACTGGTTAAAGCCACGGCTTGAAACGTCTTCATAAACAGATTTTGTATCGTCTTCCGACAAAAACTGTCCGCTGATAATGCCCGATGTACTGTCGTCGTTCATGATGCTGATTTTTCTGCAAAATTATAACTTATTTATGACTTTTTCAAAAAAAGGATTAAAAAGGATTTTTGAGTTTCGATAAAAATTTGCATTTTTGCAGTTCAAAACGAGTGATATGCAAAAAACAAGCCCTGAAATTCTTGAACTAAGAATGCGCATTGAAGATGACATAAAGCGCAAGATGAAAACTCCAGCTGATTTCATTTTCTTGAGCGGTGCTATCTGGGAAAGGACGCACGAAACCATGAGCCCGACCACGTTGAAACGCCTTTGGGGCTACATCGATGGTGCAGATACCACACGCAACTGCACGCTCAACATTCTTTCAAAATTTCTTGGCTTTAATGACTGGGACGATTTTCTAGCAAATATTGGTCAGGACAACGGCTCTGACTATGTAAAATCGCAACATATTAAAGTTGAAGATTTGTCAATTGGCGATTGTGTTTCTGTGTCGTGGAAACCCAATCGTCGCTGCACTTTCCGTTATCTTGGTGATTATAGATTTATCGTTGAAAAAGCAGAAAACTCAAAGCTTAAAGTAGGAAACACTTTCAGCTGCAGCTTGTTCATTATTGGCGAGCCGCTTTATCTGAACGATTTGGTACAAGAAAACAATCCGCCCGTGGCGTTTGTTGTAGGAAATAAAGATGGTCTAGTAGAACTAACGTCTAAGGTCTAAAGACTAAGGTCTATTCATCCTCAAAATCCTCGGGCATCGGCTCGGCCCAGTCTTCATCGTAGAACTCCTCGCCTACCAGTTCGCGGTCGGACTTGTCCTGACCGCCAAGCATCTGACGCATGATTTTTGATGGGATTGGCAATATTTTACCTTCATCGCCTTTCGAGACTGCAATTCCGATGTCGTCGCCGTCGAGTTCGCGAGTCCAGGTGATGAACTCGGCGATTTCCATAGTTGTGACGTTGTATGTTTCCCAGTCGTCGCCAATGTTCGCCTTGGCTTCGGCTTCGCTTGCCCACACTGGGATGTACGAGTTTCCGCTGCCATCTTCAAGCATAGCAAAAAGTCCCGGTTTAGCTTCGAGAAGCCATAAAATGCCGTTAGTGTTTACGGTTTGTAAAAATTTTTGAAGTTCTTCCATATTATTGTGTTTTAGATTTCATCCAATTCCAACCAGCGCATTTCTTTCTCGTCAAGCAAATCGTTGATTTCAGTCAAGCGCTTTCCAATTCGGTCAATCTCTTGATAATCAGTCTGATTTTCGAGCTGTGATGTCAGTTCTTTTTTCTCTTTTTCGAGATTTTCGATGTCGATAGCGAGCTGTTCGTATTCTTTTTGCTCTTTGAATGAGCGTTTTTTGCTTCTTTCAGATGCTTTCGGACGGTTTTCACGAGTGTCAACACGCTCAGCAACCTGAGCCTTGTGAATCTCCTTGTTTTTCTCTTCGAGCCAGTCGTGATACTGCGAATAGTTTCCCATAAAGCCTTTCACAGCGCCATTGCCTTCGAAAACGAAGAGCTGGTCAACGGTCTGGTCAAGGAAATAGCGGTCGTGAGAGACCACAATCAAGCAGCCTTTATAACCTTGCAAAAAGTCTTCAAGTTTCTGTAACGTCAAGATATCCAAGTCGTTAGTAGGCTCGTCAAGAATCAGGAAGTTAGGATTTTTGATGAGAATCGTGAGCAGATAAAGCCTGCGTTTCTCGCCGCCGCTCAACAACGCAACCGGCTGGCGGTGCATCGAATACGGGAACATGAAATGCGCCAGAAGCTTGTCGGCGGTATAGACCATGTCCTTGCCGTAATAAACCACCTCGGCGATGTCACGAATGGTATCAAGAACGGTCTTGTTTTCGTCGAATTTGATGCCGCCTTGGGTGTAATAGCCGTAAACGACGGTCTCGCCAGTGACGATAGTGCCGCTGTCAGGAGCCTCGTTGCCTGTTATCATATTCAAAAAGGTGGATTTTCCAATGCCGTTCTTGCCAATGATTCCGATGCGCTCACCTTTTTTGAAAATATAATCGAATTCCTTGAGCAACACTTGGTTGTCCCATTTTTTAGTAACGCCTTTCATTTCGAGGATCTTGCCACCGAGACGTTGCATATCGAGTCCAAACTGAATCTCGGTGTTGTCACGAATCATGCGGGCTTTCTCTTTCAGGTCGTAAAAAGCGTCGATTCTCGCTTTCGCTTTGCCTGTTCGCGCCTGCGGAGTACTGCGAATCCATTCGAGCTCATGCTTCAGCATCTGTCCCGCCTTTTCCGCCGCGATGCGCTTGTTTTCCTCGCGTTCGCGACTCTTCCGCACGTAATAGTCGAAGTTGCCGTTATGAGTGTAAATCGTGCCGTGGTACATCTCGAGAATCTTGTTGCACACGCGGTCGAGGAAATAGCGGTCGTGAGTGACCATAAACAGCGTCACGTTCGACTGCGTGAGGTAGTTCTCAAGCCACTCCACCATCTGCATGTCGAGGTGGTTGGTAGGCTCGTCGAGAAAAAGCATGTCGGGGTCGTCAAGAAGCACCAAAGCAAGTGCCAGTCGCTTTACTTGACCGCCAGACAAAGTACCGATTTTTTGACTCAAATCATTGATTTCGAAGGTCGAAAGTAGCTGCTTCAATCTTAAATCATAAGACCAGGCCTGCATCGCGTCCATCGCCGCTGTAGCTTTATCTAAATCAACTTGATTTACTAGTGCTTCCTCGTATCTCTTAATAACTCGCATCACGTCTGTATGACCTGTCGCGATGACATCTTCGATAGTCAGATTCGGGTCAAATTGCGGTAATTGCTCGAGATAACCAATGCGCACATTTTCATTAAAAGTCACTTTTCCACCGTCGGCTTCCTCTTTTCCGACAAGGATTCGCATCATGGTGCTCTTTCCAGTGCCGTTGGCGGCAATCAAGGCGGTCTTCTCCCCTTTCTCGATGCCGAAAGAGATGTTCTCGAACAGCAGCTTGTCGCTGAACGCCTTTGAAATGTTATCAACTGATAAATAATTCATGATGCAAAAATAGAGAAAAATATGTATTTTTGCAAAAATTTTCATCATGCGTATTGTCTTTCAGCTTTTCCTTACCTTTTTCAACATCGGGGCGTTCACTCTCGGTGGCGGATATGCCATGCTCGAGATGATTGAGCGCGCAGTCGTTGAAAAACGCAAGTGGATTGAGAAAGACGAGTTCTGGGACATGATAACGATAGTGCAGATGCTTCCAGGAGTGTTTGCCGTCAACACCGCACTTTACACTGGCTACAAAATCAAAGGAATCTGGGGGGCGATAGCGGCTTGCCTCGGCGCGATAATCCCGTCAATCGTCATCATTTTGCTCATTGCGATATTTTTCCTCGATTACAAGACAAATCCAGTGGTCGAGCGCATATTCCGCGGCATCCGTCCGTGCGTGGTGGCGCTCATCCTCTCGCCTTCCGTCAAGATGTTTTTGAACGCCAAGGTGAACTGGAAAACTGCCATCTTCCCAATCGCCACTGTCGTTTTGGTTTATTTCTTTAAGGTGTCGCCTGTTTATATCATCCTCGCGACTATCGCAGGCAGTCTGGCCTTCGCATTTTATTCACAAAACCGCTTAAATAAGTCTAGATCATGATATATTTGCAACTATTTTGGGCTTATTTGAAGATTGGAATCTTCGGCTTCGGCGGCGGCTATGCAATGCTTTCGATGATTCAGTTTGAAATTGTGGAACATTATGGCTGGATGACAGTCGAAGAGTTTGCCGACATGGTGGCGCTTTCGCAGATGACGCCAGGACCGGTTTCAATCAATATCGCAACGTATATCGGCTACACAGTTGGCGGAATTTTAGGCTCGCTCATCGCGACTGCGGCGATAGTCATGCCATCGCTTCTACTACTTCTTTTTGTCTTGAAATTTTTATTCAAAAACAAAGACAACTATATCGTAAAAACCACGCTTTCATCAATGAAACCTGTAATTGCCGGACTTATCTTCGTAGCGGCTTTGTTGATGATGAACTCAAATAATTTCAGCGATTTTGGTCTCCACGGCAGCAACATCAGCGTGATAATTTGCGCCGTGACTTTCGCATGCGTGTTTTGGGCAAAAATAAACCCGATACTATTGATTTTAGCATCGGGTCTTGTAGGATATATCGTTTACTGATTAAGCGAACATCTTGTCAATCATGTCGCAATAGCGTTCCATCACGACTTTTCTCTTGACTTTCAAAGTAGGAGTCAAAATGCCGTTGGCGATTGTCCATTCATCGGCGATGAGCTGGTATTTCTTTACCTTTTCAACCTCGCCGAGACCTTCGTTCAATTTCTTGACTTCTCTATCGTAACGTTTCTTAACTTCCTCATTCTGAATCATTTCCTCGTTTGTAGTGAAAGGAATCTCATGTGCTTTGCACCAGTCTTTCAGGAATGCGAAGTCAGGACGAATCAATGCTGCTGCGAATTTCTGGTTCTCGCCAAGCACCACAATCTGCTCAATGAAACCTGAATTGCCGAATTTGCCCTCAACCAAGTCTGGATTGACATATTTTCCTAACGAAGTCTTGAACAAGTTCTTCATACGGCCAGTGATCTGCAAAAGTCCGTGTTCGTTGAACTTTCCAAGGTCGCCGGTATGGAACCATCCGTCTTTGTCGATGACTTCAGCCGTGAGTTCAGGCTGTTTGTAGTAGCCCATCATCACGTTGTGGCCGCGACAGATGATCTCGCCGTTGTCGGCAATCTTCACCTCCACGCCAGGCAGCGGCTGACCCACTGCGCCAACTTCACGACCGTATTTATCGCGGTTACTCACAGTGATAACCGGCGAAGTCTCAGTTAAGCCATAGCCTTCAAACACCGGCATCTTGATAGCCGAGAAGAATCCGCTGATTTTCTTAGTGATAGATGCAGCTCCCGACACGATGATATCGAAGTTTTCGGCTCCGAGTTTCTCACGTATCTTGCTGTAAACCAATTTATCAGCAATCTTAAGTTCGAGGTTATAGAACCATGAGCGGCCTTCGATCTTATATCTCTCGGTGAGATGCATCGACCAATAGAAAATGCTCTTCGAGAGGCCTTTCATGTTCTTGCCCGAGCTGTAAATCTTCTCGTAGAATTTCTCCAAAACACGCGGCACGGCGCACATCATCGTAGGATGCACCTCTTTCATATTGTCGGCTATCGTCGCAATGCTTTCGGCATAATAAATCGACATTCCGAGGTAATGATACATGTAGATGAGAGCGCGTTCGTAGGCGTGGCACACCGGCAGGAAGCTGAATGCGCGTTTCGACCATGGTGACGGCGTCTGGCAGAAATTCTTGAACTGGTTCATCAAGTTATGATGCGAAAGCATTACACCCTTCGGCACGCCTGTCGTTCCAGAAGTGTAAATGATTGTGGCACAAGACATTTCATCGACTTCCGCCTTGCGTTTTTCAATTTCCCCGGTATGCGGATGCTCGCGTCCAAGTTGCAGAAGAGTATCGAAATAGCCGTATTTGCCTCTGTCAATGAAGGTGTAAATCTGCTTCAGCGTCGGTGTCTCCGGCCAAATCGCCTCGATTTTGTTCATCACGGCAATGCCTTCAAGGATGCAGATACCCGCCTCGCAGTTGTTGAGGATAATCTTGTAATCGCCCTCGCTGATAGTCGGATAAATCGGCACCATGACACCGCCAATCTGCGTGATGGCCATGTCGAGGATGTTCCATTCCGGACGGTTGTTGCTGATGACAGCGACCTTATCTTGAGGCTGCACGCCGAGTTCTATCAACGCACCGCTGATAACATTTGTCAGCTCAATATATTCATCGATACTGTATTCGCGCCATTGTCCGTTGACTTTGCCAGCCAAAGCGACCTTCTGATCAGGGAATTTCTCCTTGTAATGCGCGAGTAAATCAAATACTCTTCTGACTTCCATAACAAATTTTATTTAAAAAGAGTCTCAATCAAATCGGCATAACGACGCATCACCACGTTTCTCTTGACTTTCAAAGTCGGGGTGACGATGCCTGTAGCGATTGACCATTCGTCGGCGACCAATGCGAAATTCTTAATCTTTTCGACATCGCCGAGGCTATGATTGAGTTTCTTAATTTCTTTGCTATAACGTTTGAGAACATCTTCGTTTTTAATCATTTCCTCGTTGGTGGTGTAAGGAATCTCATGACGTTTGCACCATTCCTTCAGGAAGATGAAATCCGGACGGATAAGCGCCGCGGCGTATTTCTGATTTTCGCCAAGAACCACGATTTGCTCAATAAATCCTGACAAAATGAACTTGCTCTCGATGAAATCAGGGTTGATATATTTTCCGAACGAGGTCTTGAACATATTCTTTTTACGACCTGTGATCTTCAAAAGTCCATGTTCGTTGAAACGGCCAAGGTCGCCAGTGTGGAACCAGCCGTCTTTATCGATGACTTCAGCCGTGAGTTCCGGCTGTCTGTAATAGCCCATCATCACGTTGTGACCACGGCAGATGATCTCGTTGTCGTCAGTGAGTTTCACCTCGATACCAGGAAGCGGTTCGCCGACATAGCCAACCTCACGACCGTATTTATTTCTTGTCGAAACGGCGATAACCGGTGAAGTCTCTGTCAAGCCATAACCCTCAAACACTGTGAGTCCCAAAGCGTTAAAGAAACGGCACACCTTCTTCGGGATGGCGGCTGCACCTGAAACGATGACATCGATATGGTCGATACCGACTTTCTGGCTAATCTTATCGTAAACCAATTTCTTTGCGACCTTCAACTCAAGGTTGTAAAGCCAGCTGCGATCAAACACTTTATAACGCTCTGAAAGATGCATTGCCCAATAGAATATCATCTTTGAGATGCCTTTCATGCTTCTTCCCGAGTCGTAAATCTTGTCGTACACCTTCTCGAGCACACGTGGCACCGCGCACATCATTGTCGGTCTGAGTTCCTGCAAGTTCTCACCCAATGTGGCGATGCTTTCGGCGTAATAAACCGACATTCCGCGATATTGGTAAACATAACTCAAAGCGCGTTCGTAAGCATGGCAAATCGGAAGGAAGCTGAAAGCCTTGTTCGACCAGTCGGACACTGAATGCTGCACGCCTTTCCACTGGCACATCAGGTTGTGGTGCGAAAGCATTACGCCCTTTGGCACGCCTGTTGTTCCTGAAGTGTAAATGATTGTGGCACATTCCATTTCGTCGACTTCAGCCTTGCGTTTCTCGATTTCTTCGGTATGCGGATGCTCGCGTCCAAGTTGCAGAAGTGTGTCGAAATACGGATATTTATCTCTATTAGCAAATGTGTAAATCTGTTTCAGTGATGGTGTCTCAGGCCAAATTGCCTCAATCTTATTCATCACGGCTACGCCTTCGAGGATACAAATCTTCGCTTCGCAGTTGTTGAGGATGATCTTATAATCCGCTTCGCTGATGGTCGGATAAATCGGCACCATGACGGCTCCGACCTGAGTTATTGCCATGTCGAGGATGTTCCATTCCGGGCGGTTGTTGCTGATGACAGCGATTTTATCCTGTTTCTGGATTCCGAGTTCTATCAGTGCTCCACTGATGATATTAGTTTGTTCGATATACTCGTCGATGCTGTATTCGCGCCATTTTCCGTTGACCTTGCTTGCAAATACCACTTTCTGATCAGGGAATTTTTCCTTGTAGTGCGGCAAAAGGTCAAAAACTCGCTTAATATTCTCCATTTTCAATACTTTTCAAAAAATATACTCGTTTTCAAGATTGCAAATATACGGATTATTTTTTAATAAAAAATATTTTTTTTCTTTCTCTCGCATATTTCGCAGAATCCGCAGATCATTCACACAGTAAAAAAGTTCGCAAGCGAACTGAAACCGCAGATTTTTTCTGCGAGATCTGTTCGCTTGCGAACGATTTTGTGATTGTCAGATTCTGCGTTATCTGCGAGATCTGCGTGCTTTTACAGTAAGTGGCATGTCACTGTCAAGCCTGCCATCACGATTGAAACCATCGACATCAACTTGATGAGGATGTTCAATGATGGGCCTGATGTGTCTTTGAACGGGTCACCGACGGTGTCGCCAACCACTGTAGCCTTATGATTCTCAGAGCCTTTGCCTCCGAAGTTGCCTTCTTCGACATATTTCTTGGCGTTATCCCAAGCACCGCCTGAGTTAGCCATGAACACTGCCAACACGAAGCCTGTGGCGAGACCGCCGATCAACAGACCGAGGACACCCGGAACGCCGAGTACCAAGCCTGTGAGAATCGGGACGAGGATAGCGAGAATTGAAGGCACGAGCATCTCACGCTGTGCACCCTTTGTAGAGATAGCAACGCAACGCTCGTAGTCAGGTTCTGCCTTACCTTCAAGGATTCCCTTGATGGTGCTGAACTGACGACGCACCTCTTCAACCATCTTCTGTGCAGCGCGACCCACGGCGTTCATTGTCATGCCGCAGAACACGAATGCCATCATAGCACCGATGAACACACCGACCAACACGACCGGGTTCATCAGGTTGACGTTGTAAGCCTCCATGAAGTCAACCAATGTTGCCTTTGCTGACTCAACGCCGTTTGGAAGGTCTTGACCCACACGGATGAGTGCGAGTTTGATTTCTTCGACGTATGATGCCAAAAGTGCGAGAGCTGTCAAAGCGGCTGAACCGATAGCGAAGCCCTTACCTGTTGCTGCTGTGGTGTTTCCAAGAGCATCGAGAGCGTCTGTACGCTGACGAACTTCCGGGTCGAGACCGCTCATCTCGGCGTTACCACCGGCGTTGTCGGCGATAGGACCGTAAGCGTCAGTTGCAAGGGTGATACCGAGTGTCGAAAGCATACCGACAGCGGCGATACCGATACCATAGAGACCCATTGAGAGGTTCTGAGCTGTGAATGCGATGTGGAATCCATTAGCGCAGAGGTATGCCAAAATGATAGCGCAACCTACTGTCACAACTGGGATAGCTGTTGAAAGCATACCGAGTCCGAGACCTGAGATGATAACTGTTGCAGGACCTGTCTTCGAGCTTTCGGCGACCTTCTGTGTCGGTTTATAGCTCTGTGAAGTGTAGTATTCTGTAGCTTTACCGATGATGACACCTGCCAGAAGTCCGACGACCACTGACAATGAGACCTGCCACCACATGTTAGGGTTAGCTTCTTCTTTTCCGAAGAGGAAGTACATGATGCAGAATGTAGCTACTGCGATGAGGACGGCGGCTGTGTTAGTACCGCGGCTCAATGCGCCGAGAAGCTGTTTCATGCCAGCGCCTTCATTTGTACGGACCATGAAGATACCTATCAATGAGAGGAGAACGCCTGCTGCAGCGATGAGCATAGGAGCGAACACCGCTTTCATCTGCATGCCTTCGATTGCTGATGTTGCAAATGCTGATGCGCCGAGTGCCATTGTTGCAAGGATTGAACCTGCATATGACTCATAAAGGTCAGCACCCATACCGGCGACGTCACCGACGTTATCACCGACGTTATCAGCAATTGTTGCAGGGTTACGTGGGTCATCCTCAGGGATGTTGTACTCTGTCTTACCGACGAGGTCAGCGCCGACGTCAGCGGCTTTGGTGTAGATACCGCCACCGACACGGGCGAACAAAGCCTGTGTTGAAGCACCCATACCGAATGTCAACATGGTTGTTGTGATGATAACCAAGTGATTCTCAACACCAATGAAATGATCGAGGACGATGAACCAAACCGACACGTCGAGGAGTGCGAGGCCGACGACCACGAGACCCATGACAGCGCCTGAACGGAAAGCCACCTGCAAACCGTTGTTCAACGACTTACGAGCTGCGTTAGCAGTACGTGCTGAGGCATAAGTAGCGGTCTTCATTCCGAAGAATCCTGCCAAACCTGAGAAGAAACCTCCGGTGAGGAAGGCGAACCATACCCAACCGTTCTGTAAGTCGAACAGGCTCATCACAAAAAACAACACCGCCAACACGATAAACACGATGATGACGACCTTGTACTGTTGCTTAAGATACGCCATAGCACCTCTTCTGACGTGCGAAGCGATCTTTTTCATTAAATCTGTTCCCTCGTCACTCTTTATCATGCTTTTATAGAAATAAAAAGCAAATGACAAAGCCAAAATTGACGCTGCGAGAACCAAATAAATTACCCAATTCATACGCAAAAAATTTAATTAATAATTATTTTTAATTTTCTCTTTTATTTTCAAATCATTTCAACCTGCAAAGTTCCGAATAATATTTTTCTTATCAAAGAAAAAAATTTAATTTCATGAAAATTTATTTTTAACGTTGCCTGTCAAATATTTTTTCGTACTTTTGTAGCGGTGCATACCTTATTTAATAATAAGAGCAGATAATTTAAAATTTAGTATATGAAAGGTATCAAGTTTCGTTTGATTGTAATGAACTTCCTGCAATTTGCAGTGTGGGGAGCTTATCTGACATGCATGGGAACCTATCTCGCCAGCCACGGTTTGGCTTCCCATATCGGCATTTTTTATTCAATCCAAGGCATAGTGTCGATTTTCATGCCAGCTTTAGTGGGCATCATCGCCGACAGATGGATTCCGGCACAGAAATGTCTCGGTCTTTGCCATCTCATCTCTGGCGCAGCCATGATTGGAGCTTCGTATTATGGTCTCACCACCGGCGCTGACGTGCAGTTCGGACCTCTGTTCACGCTATATTCGATAGCTGTAGCGTTCTACATGCCGACACTGGCAATATCTAACTCAGTGGCTTACAATGCATTAGACAAAGCAGGACTTGACACCGTAAAGGCATTCCCTCCTATCCGTGTTTTCGGCACAATCGGTTTCATCTGTACCATGTGGATTGTCGATTTGCTCGGATTCCAGCCGACAGCCGCTCAGTTCGCAGTCAGCGGCGGCATTGGAATTGTGTTAGGATTGTACTCATTCACATTACCAGCATGTCCGCTCAACAAAGCTGACAACGCTTCGTTCGTCGACAAACTCGGACTCCGCGCATTTGCGTTGTTTAAAGACAAGAGAATGGCTTTCTTCTTCATATTCTCAATGTTGCTTGGCGTTTCATTGCAGATAACCAACGGTTTCGCCAACCCTTACATCACCAGCTTCGGTGGCATTGAAAAATATGCAGGTACATTCGGTGTGCAGCACGCAAATATCCTGATTTCTTTGTCACAGGTTTCCGAAACACTCTGTATCTTATTGATTCCGTTCTTCTTACGTAAGTTCGGCATCAAGAAAGTGATGCTCATCGCCATGTTAGCATGGGTTTTGCGTTTCGGATTCTTCGGTCTCGGCAACCCTGGAAGCGGAGTGTGGCTCTTCGTGCTCTCATGCATCGTTTACGGTGTTGCTTTCGATTTCTTCAACATCAGTGGTTCGTTGTTCGTTGACAAGGAAACCGACCAAGGCATCCGTTCATCAGCACAGGGTTTGTTCTTCCTGATGACTAACGGTATCGGTGCAACGATAGGAACTTTGAGTGCACAAGCCATTGTGAATCACTTCGTTAACAACCCTGCAGCAGCTGGCGCAACACCTGAGATGGTGGCAACAGGCTGGCAGAGCGCATGGTTTGTGTTTGCCGCCTACGCTTTGGTTGTGGCAGTAGTGTTTGCAATCGTTTTCAAGTATAAACACGACCCAGCGAAGATGTAAAAATGAGACAATATCTTGATTTACTTCAACGGATTCTCGACGAGGGCGTTCAGAAAGGCGACCGCACAGGCACCGGAACTATCAGTATTTTCGGACATCAGATGCGATTTAACCTTGCTGATGGATTTCCGCTCGTCACCACGAAGAAAACTCATCTTAAGTCGATAATCTATGAGTTGCTGTGGCTCATTAAAGGCGACACCAACATTAAATATCTGCACGACCACAAGGTGACGATTTGGGATGAGTGGGCTAACGACGACGGCGACCTCGGTCCGGTTTACGGCGCACAGTGGCGCAACTGGAACAACGAAGGCATCGACCAGATTCAGCAGGTGATCGACAGCATAAAGAACAACCCTAACAGCCGCCGTCACATCGTGACAGCTTGGAACCCGAGCGTTTTGCCTGACGAACATGAAAAGGACTTTGCAAAGAACGTGGCAGCAGGAAAAGCGGCATTGCCACCTTGTCACGCTTTCTTCCAGTTTTATGTGGCAAACGGCAAGCTTTCATGCCAGCTCTATCAACGCTCAGCCGACGTGTTCCTTGGCGTGCCGTTCAACATCGCATCCTATTCTTTGTTGACAATGATGATGGCGCAGGTGTGCGGTCTCGAACCCGGTGATTTCGTTCACACTTTCGGCGACGTGCACATCTACAACAACCACATCGAGCAGGTAAAGCTTCAGCTGTCACGTGAGCCACGTCCGCTCCCGACAATGAAGCTGAATCCTGAAATCAAGAGCCTGTTCGATTTCAAATACGAAGATTTTACATTAGAAAATTATAATCCTTACGACGCAATAAAAGCACCAGTATCAATATGACAAAAATTTCAATTATAGTTGCAATAGCAGAAAACCGCGCCATCGGTAAAAACGGAGACCTCGTGGCGCATTTATCAAACGACCTGAAACATTTCAAAGAAGTGACCACCGGCAAATGCGTGGTGATGGGACATAACACTTGGGTATCATTGCCAGGTCAGAAGGCATTACCGAAACGCCGTAACGTCATCATCTCCGACCGTCTGGAAAAAGCTCCGGAAGGATTCGAGTTCGCGCCATCAATTCCGAAAGCACTGGAACTCGTGAAAGACGAGCCAGAGATCTTCATCATGGGCGGCGGCATGATTTACGAGCAGTTCCTGCCGATGGCCGATAAGCTTTACCTCACAAGAATAGAGAAGAGCTTCGAAGCCGACACCTTCTTCCCTATCATCAACTTCAACGAATGGGAGCTTGTCGATCTTCAAGTTATCGACGACGACCCGCAAATCGATTGCAGTTACAGATTTGAGACTTGGGAACGCAAGAAATAAAAAAAGGAGCTTTCGCTCCTTTTTTTATTTCTGAATAGAAACCTTTCGGGTCACTTCATTGCCATCAGCAATGATCTTTACAAGATAAATTCCAGTATCGAAACCATCAAGATTTATTGAAACTTCAGGCGCATCAGCCGTTTGTTCATAGACTTTCTGGCCTATCGCATTGTAAATCATCACATTGCTGATGTTCTCCGCCTTGATGGTCAGCATATCTTTGGCAGGATTAGGATACAACTCGATATTCTGAACCATATTCTCATCAACATTATCTGGAGAAAGAAAGACTTTCACAAAATACTCGTCGTTATATCTTGCCTTAGCAGGAATTGAATAGCAATCGATATCCTGATAATAAGCGAGTACCTTATAATAGTACCAATGGCCATTTTCAAGAGGCACATTCTCCTTGTATTCGTGTTTAGTTGGAGATATAATCTTAACTCTTTGATACTGACCATCTTCATCGCATTTTCTGAAGACGAAATAAGCACTGAGGTTTTCTTCGTTTTCAGGAGCGTCCCAAGTAATGACAGGTCTTCCGTTATCTTGCTTATAGAACCAGATATGTCTCGCAGGATTGCAGGCATCGCCAACACTTACGCAGATCATGTCCGACATCTCTGATTCGCCGTTTTCACATAAAATACTCACGTTATAGCAATGTCCGAGACCGTCTGTCTCATCGTCGACATAAGGCTGAGAATTATCGGTAACCATCTTATAAATCACGTCATCGCGATAGATGCAGAACGCGTAAGCATCGGTAAGCGAACCATCCCATTCGAGAATGATATCTTCGTCATCAGCGACACCTTCCAAATTGGTTGGAGCATCGCAAACACCTTGGTTTCCACAGCCGTTGTTAGCAGCGTAAAACACACCTTCCGGCATATTGTCTGACGATCCTGAATATTCGAACACTCTATCATTATTGGCGTCATAGATGTTAAATGATATGTTGCTGACAATCTCATCTGACTTTGTCCAGCCGAATTTCACGCGTCCGACAGGGACCTCGAAATACAACACCTGAGTTGCCGAAGTGGCAGAAAGCTGTGCAACTTCCGTGTTTGCCATATTATAAATCGAGATATGATTGCCTTGCCATCCTTGATAGTTAGTAGATGTCATCGCTATCTTCCAGCTGCACGTCGGACCGAAATTCACGTTTTTCTGCATCACCTGTTTGCCGTTGCGACCATCACATACTGCGAATACCTTATATTCATAGCTGTCATAATATGGCACCACGTCGGTGAATGTCATCTGTTGGCCAGGAACTATGCCTTCTGTAATCTCGTGGCAGACCTTGCTGTTACGCATAATCACGATTTTTTCAATGTCGGTCAAGGTTGCGCCGCCAAGGTTGGTTGTAGGGTTAGTCCACGTCAAAGTTGCTTCAAACGAGGTGTTTGATGCCGGGGTCACTGTTAAGTTTGTTGGAGCACTTGGTGTAGCATTGTAAACCACCTGCGGGACGAAGTTGAACATAGCGTCGGCAGGATTGGTGTAAGGTGCATCGTCGATGAGATACCATCCGTCGGAGCTGCCACCCCATCCGAGGTTGAAGTGGAACATGTCGTAATCGTCGTATCCGTCGCAAATAAAGGCATGGCAACCGTCGTCGCAGCCACCGTAATACATTGGCCAACCCATGTCGAACTGCTCGCGCACCATTGATTTCCATGTCTCAGTCTCGAAGTCGTTGCGACGATACTGAACACAAGCATCAGCAAAGTTGAAATAGGTATGCATTGCGCCAGGGATAGGTCCTGAAGCGCCACCACTACCGTCGGGACCGTAGCCCATGTCGATACATACTCCGCAGTGGAAACTGATCAACGCTACAGCTTCAATCTCCTCAATTGGTGAGTTTGTATTGATTTTATTTGCGATATGATCCCAATCGTAGTATGTATTCTGGAAGTCGGCGCAAATCTGACCATAATCTTCATGATAATAGCAATGGCTGCCGTAGCCGTGCTCCGGATATTTCCAGAACGACACCAGCTGCGATGTAGATGTTGCAAGACAACCAACGTAGGTATGACCACCTGAACCATCAGGGTCTTCCGGGCAGAAATAGTTGTATGGATAGCTCTGATCCCATTGTGTTTGAACGAGATAATCGACGCCTCTTCCACCATGACGTGAGACGAGACGGCCAGTTTTTTCAAGCATTTGCCAGTCAGCGGCGACGTCAGGAGCCGCTGAATTTTTCGCTATCCTGTTCAAAGAACGTGCTGAGACGATGCCATCGAGATAATCCTGTAACGCTGGAGGCACGTTATTAACATCGAACTTACCATTCTCAGAATATCCGATAATCGGACGATAGAAATCATCAGCTGACATGATAATAAAACCTGATTCTCCATTGAAGACATAGAAACAAGACTCGCCTCTGTCAGACAATGCCGTGTAAGCCAACGTCAAATCAGCGCCGACGAATTTCTGTCCGAGGGCTTTTGCTTCGTTGACATCAACCGGATTAGCAACCAAAGTATTGAGAGCAAATACAGCTGCAATTATCAATAATAATTTTTTCATGGTTAATTCTTTATACCAAAAGTAGGGACGTGGCGCGCCGCGTCCCTACTTTTTTTATTACATTAAATCAATTATTTCACAACCGAAATCTTACGTGTCACCTCATTGCCGTCAGCAACGATGCGAACCATATAGATTCCTGCTTCAAAATTGCTCATGTCGATTACAGTCTCGTTAGCATCGACATCCTGAGCAAACACTCTCTGACCCAGTGAGTTGTAAACCACAACACTGCTAAGGTTTTCAGCTTTCACTGTGAGAACGTCTTTTGCAGGATTTGGATACACCGACACTGTATTAACTTCATTCTCGTCAACGCCAAGATGCTCTGGATCGAAATATACTTTTACAAAGTAATCGTTGCCATATAAACATTTTGCTGGAGCTGAATAGCAATCGATATCCTCATAGTAAGCTTTCACTCTGTAGTAGTACCAAGTACCGACTTCAAGAGGCTTTGTCTCTTTGTATTCTGTCTTATTTGCAGCGACAATCTTAATGCGTTCATACTCTCCATCTTCGTTCACTTTTCTGTAGATAAAGAATCCTGACAGACCTTCTGTATTATCAGGCAACTCCCATGTAATAACAGGTTTGCCGTTTGATTCATTTGTATAGTACCACTCGTTCTTAGGTGCATCGCAGCCTTCACCTGTGGTACCGCAAGCCTCATTTGACATTTCCGACTCACCGCCATCACCTAAAACGCAAACCTGGTAGCAGTGACCTCCGAGTGATGGAGCTTCGTCAATGAATTCATTAGTATGAGCGAGTTCGCAGAGCAAACCGTCACGGTAGATATTGAAGCCGTAATTTGTCTTTGCAGTACCATCCCATGTAAGTACGATATTGTCACCATCCAGTGTTGCATGCAAATTGGAAGGAACCTCTGTAGGAGCAGGGTTACCGCAACCATTATTAGCAGCATACAAAGTACCTGCAGGGACATCGTTTGAGTTACCATTGTATTCATATACAATAGTTCCTGAAGGATCTTTGATCTTGAATGTAAGAGCGACATTGTCTGTACCTGCTTTCCATGCAAATGAAACTCTACCAAGAGTAAGATACATGTTATATGTCGCAGGGCTGTTGTTTGTCATGGTGAATCTGTCGATTTCACGACCTGCACCGTCGTAAGAAACGAGGTAGGCACCCTTCCAACCTGTCATGTTTGTTGTAGTTGCAACGATCTTCCACTGACATGTAGGACCGAATGATTCTGATGCTACACCAGCGGCACCGTTAACGCCGTTAAGCACTGCATAAACTTTGTACTCAAAAGTGCTGTAGCAAGGAACGTTGTTGTCAACGAAGCTCATGCTTGCACCTGGAGTTGGGTTATCGACAGTGTAAATGACTTTACCGTTTCTTGTCACAACAATCTGGTCGATTGAAGAGACAGTCTGGTTGTTCATAGTCTTAGATGGGTTTGTCCAAGTGATTGTTGCCTCTTGTGCCAACTCACCAGCCTTTGTTGCTGTTACGTTGGCAGGAGCCTGCACTGTGTTCTGATAAACAGTTGTTGGAACATAGTTGAAGATAGCTGCTGCGCTGTTGTTATAGTCGATAGCGTCG
>CAMYYD010000020.1 GCA_947303395.1 uncultured Bacteroidales bacterium | reverse complement strand
TTGGGATATATACTTATCTCCATTCTTATCGGATGTATGGCATATAATAGCCTCTTATTTTGAAAAACGCATCTTTTTTGCCTTTTACCAAGGTTGAAACTTTTCAAGGTAATGCTCTTTGGCTTCTTTGGAGAACGCATCGGCACCTACAGCCCCTCTTATGAACCAAAACAGGGTGTGGTCATTGTAGGGTATCAGTGTGTCATCGTTTAATGCCTGTTCTTTTTCATCATTGTTCATCGGACGGTCATACAAGATGTAACAGTATACAGCAAAACCTACCTCACGGAAATGGATTGTGGTGGACTTAGGGTTGGTTCGCGATGCTTCTATGGCAATGCAACCTATTGTTTTTAACTGATTGCGGATGTTTTCGAATTCTTCCTCAGTCAACCCAACAACAGTCATTAGGGAGTCACGTTTTGAACATGCATTTTCATTCCAAAACTTGTTATAACCGTCTGACCCTGCCGCTGAAACTTGGAATAAATTCAATTCGTTTCCATCGAATCCGAGTGTTACCGCAGTGCTGTCGGCAAGGGCAGATTGCATGTATTCGCACAATTCCACCATTTCGGTCTTATGTTTTTCGTAATGCTTTGCCATGATGTCGGGGTTACAACGTTGCTGTGGTACTCGAAACAATGCGTAGGCGAAAAAAACAAAAAAAACAACCAAACCGCAACCGAGCATAGCCTTGTGCCATCCGGTTTGTCGCTTGAATGATTTGACAAATGCAATGAGAAAAACAATGAAACTTGGGATGATGAGCCAAAAGAGGTAGGCAGAAAGCATAATTCCTACAAAACCGTCGTGCCATAACAATAGGATGTCAGCCATCAACACGATGGAGGCCACAATGCCTAAAATCATTATGATTTTGGCACGGGAGAGGCTCTTTCCCTGCTTGTTGTCAGAATCGTACATAATACTTACTTTATTAAATTGTTCTATTCATTCCCAATCACTTCCCACCGTCCACCTTTGGCAGGGCCAACATGCAGGATGATTCCGTTATCCTTCAGCCATTTGATGTTTTTGTCCATAAAGAGATTGAAAATATCGGCAAAGGTACAACTTTTTTGGTTTTTCACAACCTACCGTTTCCCATACCCTTTTCCATCCTTAACAATCACTCCTTCGCTCACCATCTCTGAAAGTACGCGGCTGAGTGAAGGTCTTGTTGCGCCAAGTTGTTCGGCAGCAGCAGCCACGGAAATGATGCTGCCGTTGGCTTCGAGGTATTCGATGACGCGGTTGCGAAGACTATTGACGGCGAAGGTGCGCATCTTTCGGCTCAGGAAACGGCCGCGTTCGGAGAGAATGCCAAGAAAGGCGCGCAACACTGTTGGCTCCTGTTGCATAAACTCGAAGAAAGCCTCACGGTTGATATGCCACACGGCGCAATTGGTAAGGGCGGTGACTTCCACAGGGACAACATTATTGTTGGCAAACAGAAACGCTGGTGCCAGCAACATTGGGGCTTTCAGGTGGTCGACGAGCACCTCGCGGCCTTCCTCGCCCATCATTCGCGCCTCGGCCTGACCCTCGACAAGTACCATCAGCGCACGGCAAGGGTCACCCGGGTTGAGCATCCGCCTTCCAGCGGGATAATCCTGTCGGCGACAAGGGCTTTCGAGCAGACGTTCCAAAGATTCGTCGCTGCATCCTGCAAAGAGTTTGACACGTTTCAGTTCTTCCATAACAGTGTTTTTTTCAGCGCAAAAATAAGGAAAAAAGTGCCTGATGTAACATTTGTTACGCTTTGCCGCAATGGAAGAAACTACTTTTGTACCATCAAACCAAAGAAAGGAGACACAACTATGAGTTACAACGATTGGAAAGACAAAACCGTGAGTTTCAAGAAGATTGACGTGCGCGGTGTGCAGGGCAACTTTTTCCCTGGACTGAAAATGCAGGCTGCGAAGATGGCCGTCGGCGAAGGCATGGAAATCATCCAAAGTTTTGAGCCGATTCCGCTTTATGAGGTGCTTGAAGACCTTGGTTTCGAGCATTATACTGAAAAGGTGGCCGAGGCCGAATACCACACTTACTTCTACCGCGCCCAGATGAAACAGGCCGAGAAAGACATCCCGATGCGCCCTTACGCCCTCACCAACATGGCATTGATCGATGATGATTTGGCTCAGACCGCCGTCAACTTCTGGGACTTGACCTGGAACGACAGCCGCCGTCATCTGCCATACGAGACACGTTTGTTGCTTTCGCTGGCTAATGCCGTCGGAGCAGGTCGTATGCGCCAAGCCACGCGCGAGTTGGTGAAGGCCTACATCCACGGCCTCGATTCCGCCGCTTTGGACGATGTGTTTGAACTGCTGGCCTGGAACCAAGGCATCGGTTATTTCAGTTCGGAAATCGGGCCTTCCACGCTGTTTCAAGCCTATAAGACCATCAAACAGATGGAGAAGAAAGGCAACAGCCGCGCCGAAATCATCGAAGTTCTGAAAGAGAAGTTCACGGAAAAGAACCCGGACATTAAACTCATGTAAAAATGGAAATCAACAAAGAAACCAAATTAGCCGACATCATCGCCCAATTCCCCTGGCTGAAGGAGGAAATGGCAAAAGTGAACGAAAAGTTCAAGATGCTCAACTCGCCCATCGGCAAAATAATGATGGGCAAGGCCACCATCGCGGAGATGAGCAAGAAATCGGGCATGGAGGCAGAGGTCATTATCGGAAAAATCAAAGAACTCATTGAAAACCATAAATAATAGGAATATGAAAAAACACATTAAAGGACATGTCAGCTGGGTAGGCTGCATCGACTGGGAACTTGAAACGTTTCACGGTGACGACTACTCCATCAAAAACGGCTCGAGCCAGAATGCTTATCTCATCGAGGAAGAGAAGACGGTACTTATCGATACTGTTTGGACTCCTCACCGTTTCGACTTCGTGGAAAACCTGAAAAAGGAAATCGACCTGAAGAAGATTGACTTCATCGTGGCCAATCACGGCGAGTGCGACCACAGCGGTTCTCTCACCACCCTAATGGAAGAGATACCTAACACGCCCATCTATTGCACAGCCAATGCCGTGAAAAGCATTGAAGGACAATATGGTAAGCGGGGTTGGAATTTTCATGTCGTGAAAACGGGCGACAGTGTTGAAATCGGTCATGGCAAGAAGCTGGTTTTCGTGGAAATGCGGATGTTGCATTGGCCCGATTCGATGGCTACTTACATGACAGGTGATGGCATTCTCTTTTCTAACGATGCCTTTGGCCAACACTACGCTGTGGAAGAACTCTTCAACGACAAGGCTGACCAATGCCTGCTTAACAAGGAGGCAATGAAATATTTCGCCAACATCCTGAATCCTTTTGCTCCCATCTTGACCAAGAAACTGGAAGAAATCACCGGCTTCAACTTGCCCATCGAGATGATAGCCCCATCTCATGGAGCCATTTGGCGCAGGAATCCCATGCAAATCGTTGGAAAATATGCCGCATGGGCCAATGCCTATCAGGAAAACCAAGTGACCATAGCCTATGACACGATGTGGGAAGGCACAACCAAAATTGCCCATCGCATTGCCGAGGAAATCCATCGCCAAAGTCCAAACACGGTGGTGAAGGTGTTCAACATCGCCAAAGCCGACAAAAACGAGGTGATGACCGAAGTGTTCAAATCGAAGGCCATCGCGGTTGGTTCACCCACCGTGAGTAACAGCATTTTGTCGAGCGTTGCTGGTTGGATGGAATTTTTGAAACAACTGAAATTCAAGAACAAGAAAGCCGCCGCTTTTGGTTGCTATGGCTGGAGTGGCGAATCGGTGAAACTATTGCAAGAAAGACTGAAAGATGCAGGCTTTGAGGTCATCGACGAGAACATCCGCGCCCCTTGGACACCCGACGAGGCCGCACTCGCTGGCATCCCTGAGTTGGTAAAGAGTTTGTTGGGCAAGAAAGAAGAAACGCCCGTTGCCACCCCGACCGCTGGCGCCTCGCAAATGCCCAAGTACCAATGCGGACCTTGCGGCTACATCTATGACCCTGCCAAAGGTGACCCCGATAGCGGTATTGCTCCAGGAACACCCTTCGAGATGCTTCCCGACAATTGGCGTTGCCCCATCTGTGGCGTGAGCAAGAACATGTTCCAAATTATGATGTAAACATTCAACCAAATGAAAGAAAAAGTCGGACAGGTTTTCTCCATCGCCAAGGACAACAAGCCCGTGGCAGGCTGCACGGTGTCGAAGGAAATACATGGCGGCTCCAATAGCATCACCTATTTCTCAATGGACGTCGACACCGACATCAGCGCGGAAATCTATCCATATCACAAATTCCTAATTGTGAACGATGGAGTGGTGATGGTTTACACCTCAGCCGGGACAATAAATGAATTAAAAGTAGGCAGCGGCATCGTTGCACCCACCAACATTCCCGTGGGCATCAGAACCGATGCCGCCGCCGTCTTTACGGAAATAACCATTCAAAAAAACGAGGATATGAACAGAGCAATCAAAGCTGGCGAAGTGTTCAACTTGGCCGCGTTAGTGCCCTATCAGGAAGGCAAGATTATCAACATGGACGTGGTAAGCAACAGCAAGATGAAGTTTGTCGTGATGAGTTTCGACACTGGAACGGGGCTTTCGGAACATGCCGCCCCCGGCGAGGCGTTGGTTTTCGCCTTGGACGGCGAGGCCCTCATCGGCTACGAAGGCAAGGAGCATCTCATCAAGGCGGGCGAACAGTTCCATTTTGCCAAAGGAGGACTGCACTCCGTGAAGGCTACCAAACGCTTCAAGATGGCATTACTGCTTACTTTGGAATAAAACACAATGCATTTATGTTGGAATTAAAGCATGTCTCGTTCCGAGTAAGCGAGGACGGGCAAGAAAGAGAAATCATCAAGGATGTGAGTCTGAACATCCCGAACAATAAATTAGTTGCGATTACAGGACCGAATGGCGGCGGCAAATCGACCCTGGCTAGGCTGATTGCGGGCATAGTAAAGCCAACATCGGGCAAGATTCTGCTGGACGGGATGGACATCACCGATTTTTCGGTTACTGACCGCGCCAAAACCGGCATCGGCTTTGCCTTTCAACAGCCTGTGCGCTTCAAAGGCATCCAAGTGTACGACCTGATTCGATTGGCCAAAGGTGAAGACATTTCACTTGACCATGCTTGCGACTACCTCTCCGCTGTAGGCCTTTGCGCCCGCGATTACATTGAAAGGGAGGTGAACAGCAGCCTTTCGGGAGGAGAACTAAAACGTATCGAGATAGCCACGGTGTTTGCCAAGGCATCGAAACTTTCCATCTTCGATGAGCCGGAAGCTGGCATTGATTTGTGGAGTTTCCAAAATTTGATAGAGGTGTTCGAGGACATGCGTGACCATATCAACGGCAGCACGATTCTCATCATCTCACACCAAGAACGCATTATGAATATCGCCGATGATATCCTTGTACTGAAAGACGGCCAGTTAGCCTCTTACGGCCCGAAGGACGAGGTATTGCCGGTACTCATGGGAACAGCCGTTGCCTATCCCGAATGCAAAAAGGGCGGCGCGGGGAAAGGAGATGACTTATGTTAGATCTGAACGAAATCCAAAAAACTCTATTGACAGAAGTGGCTGATTTGCACGATGTTCCACAAGGCGCCTACAACATCCGTTCCAACAGCAGGTCGGTGGGAAGAGCCTCCACCTCTAACATTGAGGTGATGCCGCGCGAAGATGGGCAAGGATTGACCATCCGAGTTCAACCCAATACCAAAAATGAGAGTATACACATCCCAGTAGTGATGTCGGAAAGTGGTCTCAAAGAGCTGGTATATAACGACTTCCACATTGGCAAGAATGCCGACATCCTCATCATATCGGGTTGCGGCATCCACAACACGGGAGCACAGGATTCGGAACACGACGGTGTGCATCGTTTTTACTTGGGCAAAGGATCCCACGTGCGATATGTGGAGAAGCACTACGGCTCGGGCGATGGATCGGGCAAACGAATCCTAAACCCTGGCACCGAGGTCTATATGGAAGAAGGCAGTTCGATGGAGATGGAAATGTTGCAAATCAAAGGTGTTGACGACACCACGCGCACCACTACGGCAGAATTGGCCAAGGACGCGAGGCTGGTCATCCGCGAGCGCTTGATGACACACGGCAACCAGCGCGCCATCAGCTACTACATAGTCAACCTCAATGGCGAAGGTGCAAGTGCCGACGTTGTGTCGAGGTCTGTCGCCAAAGACAATTCGTATCAAAAATTCGATGCTAAACTGGTAGGCAATGCGCCGTGTAGCGGTCACACCGAGTGCGACTCCATCATCATGGATAAGGGAAAAATCGAAGCCGTCCCCGCATTGGTGGCCAACGATGTGGATGCGGCTTTGGTGCATGAGGCCGCCATCGGCAAGATAGCTGGCGACCAAATCACCAAACTGATGACCCTTGGCCTGGACGAACAAGAAGCCGAAGCGCAAATCGTCAACGGATTTCTGAAATAGGGAAAAACAAAAGAAAGGAAATGCAATGGAAAAGATCACGACTGAAACGAAATTAAGCGATTTGATAGCTATATATCCTTGGCTGAAGGCGGAAATGGCGCAAGTGAACCCGAAGTTCAAGATGCTCAATTCGCCCGTCGGGAAAATCATGATGGGCAAAGCCACCATCGAAGAAATGAGCAAAAGGTCGGGGATGGAGGCGGAGCAGATTATCAACAAGTTACAAGAATTAATCAAGAATAATCAATAACAGAAAGGAGCAAAAATGAAGTATTTTGTAAATGACGGTTGCATCGGCTGTGGGCTTTGCGAGTCCACCTGCCCCGAAGTGTTCAGCATCCAAGGTGATGTGGCTGTCGCCATTGAGGGCGAAGTGCCCGAGTCGGCATTGGCTGCCGCTGCCGAAGCCAAAGAAGGCTGCCCAGTGGGAGCCATTGAAGAAGCGTAACACCAGGTTCTAACAACTCAACCGCCGCAAGGGTTTTCTTGGCTTTTGTGGCGGTTTTGTTTTTTTCGGATTACCAGAAAAAAAACCTACCTTTGCAGTCTAAAGTGTTATTACTACCATTATGGGCACTGCCATCGGTTTGTTGATTCCTTTGTTGGGCACCATGCTCGGTGCGGCCTTCGTCTTTTTCATGAAGAAAGACATGTCGCCGATGCCTCTTCAGGCGAACAATCCAACCTCAGCACCATTGGTTTTGCCATAGGTTTTGTGCTGATGATGGTGTTGGATGTGGTAATGGGGTAACCGCCTTTTGTGGTAAAGATGGTAATTATATCCTCTTGTTTTACAGCAATACTAACCAAAAGGTGCGTGTATTGACAAAAGGTAAGTGACTGAAAATTAGAATTTTTTATATATTTTTGCCTCGTTAATCCAGAAAACGATGAACAACAAGAAAGAAATACAAAGTGCCACCTTTCCCGATTGTCCGATACGCAACGTGATTTCGCACATCACCGACAAATGGTCGCTGCTGGTGCTTTACACCTTGGAACAGAAGGAAGTGCTGAGATTCAAAGACTTGTGGCGACAAATCCCTGACATTTCACAAAAAATGCTGACCTCAACGCTACGCCATCTTGAAGACGACGGCATCATCAGCCGTGAGGTGTTTACAGAAGTTCCCCCACGAGTGGAATACAGACTCAGCGAGCGCGGAAAGAGTCTCATGCCCCATTTGGATGCATTGATTTTATGGGGCATTGAACATCATGAAAGCATCATTAACGATAGGATAAAGCACATTAAATCAAATAATTAAACTTTTCAAAAATGGAAAATACAAAGAAGAAAGAAGGTCAGTTTCAGGCGTATGAATTGAATGGATTCCGCCTGCATGTTTACAACAGCAACGATGTGATGGCCGATACCTCATTTATCATCGAGGGTGAAAAGGGCCTTGTAGTGATGGAGTACCCTTTGTTCAAGGTCAATGCGGCTGAATTTGGCGAGTACATCAAAGCCCTTGACAAGCCCATCGTCACCGACATCACCGACTATCATTTGGGTGGCAGCGACCAATTGCCCATCGTCATGCCAGAAGGGATGCCCGCTTTCATAGAAGGTCCTATCTATGGTGGGATGATGAAAGGCTTTGCCCAATCGTTTGGCGACACTATGGTCGACTTGCCGACGCAAAAAGCCACGGAGGCTCCTTTTGGCAGCACGCAAAACTATGCTGGCGTTGACTTCCGTTTCGAGCACGGCGCGGCAAGCGACTTCCCTGGTGCCAGCATCATCATAGGTGGACAGGTGTATTATAGCCATTGGGCATATTACCCCGCCCACATGAGTCCGCTCCAATTGGGCAATGCAGATGCCATCGATGCGGAATTGAAAGCCACGAAAGATGCCCTCGCTTCGGGTTGCAAATATTACATCGGCGGACATGGCGGTTTGGTGGAAAAACCTGCCGTTGAAGCCCGTATCGCTTATCTCGAAAAGGTGAAAGCGTTGCGCGCCGAAAAGTCCAATGCGGCTTCGTTCACGATGGCTTTGAAAGAAGCCTTCCCCGATATGCCTGGTGCCATCGCTCCGTTGGCGGAAGCCTTGTACAAATAAGGAAATCAATTTACTAACCAACAATAAACAAGTTGCTTCCGCGTTTTGTGAAAGCAACTTGCTTTCGTTTTATGGAAACAGAAAAACTACATAAAGCCTTACTCGAAGCCGACGCTATCGTCATCGGTGCAGGCGCAGGCCTCTCCACCTCGGCGGGCTTCACCTATTCGGGGGAACGTTTTGAAAAGTATTTTGCCGATTTCATCGAAAAATACGGCTTCACCGACATGTACACGGCAGGGTTCCATCAGTTCCCGACCGAGGAAGAACATTGGGCCTATTGGAGCCGTCATATCTACTACAACCGCTATGTGTCCGCCCCGAAACCCGTTTACGACAACCTCCTGAAACTCGTGCAGGACAAGGACTATTTCGTCATCACCACCAATGTGGACCATCAGTTCCAAAAGGCGGGCTTCGACAAACAACGGTTGTTCTATACCCAAGGCGACTATGGGCTGTTCCAATGTGCGAAACCTTGTCACCAAAAGACCTACGACAATGAGGGAACCATCAGGAGAATGATTGCGGCGCAAAACGATATGAAAATCCCGACCGAATTGGTTCCCCGTTGTCCCGTCTGCGGTGGCCCCATGAAGGTTAACCTGCGTTCCGACGAGACCTTTGTGGAGGATGAAGGCTGGCATAAGGCCGCACAGCGTTACCTCGATTTCGTGAACGGCCACCAACACGGCAAAACCCTGTATTGGGACCTCGGAATAGGAAGCAACACCCCGACCATCATCAAACTGCCTTTTATGCAGATGACCTACAAAAACCCAGAGGCGATTTATGCCACCATCAACCTCGGCGAGGCGTTCACGGTGGAACAAATCAAAGACAGGTCGATTGTGATTGATGGGGATATTGGAGAAGTATTAGAGGAATTGTTGAAGTGTTGATTGTTTAATCGTTTAATTGTTGATGATGAATCGTTTGGACTATTTGATAGAATATCTTCTGAAAGAAGACCCGCAATATTCCGAAATGCAGATTCCATCGGATTTACAAGGCAAGCGTGACCTGTTCCGTGCCCTACGCAATGTGCGCTGGCCGAAACCCGTTAGCGAGGAATTTCTGCGTTTGCAGGACGAAGAATTGCAGGAACAATTGCAGGAAAAAGGCATTGTTGACCTAAACAAACCATCAACTTTCAACTCTAAACTTTCAACTACTCTAAACTCTAAACCCTCAACTCTAAACCTTACAATTTGGCAAGGTGATATTACCCGATTAAAGGTAGACGCCATCGTGAATGCGGCCAACAGCCAGATGTTGGGTTGCTTCCATCCTTTGCACAAATGCATCGACAACGCCATTCATTCCGCTGCCGGCGTACAACTGCGCGAGGAATGTTATCAACTGATGCTTCAACAAGGTCATGAGGAGCCTACTGGCCAAGCTAAAATCACCAAAGCCTATAATCTGCCGTGTAAGTATGTCATCCATACGGTTGGACCTATTATCCCCAACGGTATTCCAACAGAATTTCAAAAAGAACAATTGGCCTCTTGCTACAGAAACATCATGACTTGCGCTGAGGAAAACCGTCTTGAAAGCATCGCTTTCTGCTGTATTTCCACGGGCGAGTTCCGCTTCCCGAATCAGTTGGCCGCCGAAATTGCCGTGCAAACTATTAAAGACTACTTGGCTACACACTACGATAGCAGTATTAAACAATTGGTTTTCAATGTGTTTAAAGATGTTGACAAAGAGATTTATCAACAGATTTTAGGATAGAAATCCTCATCTCAGCCCAAAATTCGGATTTGGAGATTTTTTGTATCCTTGAAAAAAATGAGCCAGCAACGTTTTGGATATTCTTTCTGACAACATTGATTCTTTCTATTGTCGAATTAAAAATCCTATCATAGGAAAATCAGCCCCGAAATTTCGTCGGCGACAACCCCGTCTCCCGCTTGAAATAGCGGCTGAAAGCGGTTTGTTCCTCGAAACCGAGCATATCGGCGATGGCCTGTATCGGGAGGTCGTGACGGACATGTAACAGCATCTTTGCCTCAGCAATGATATGACGACGAATCCAATAGCCGGCGTTGTGTCCCGTCTCCTGCTTGATGACAGTGCTGAAATACTTGGGCGTAAGACAGGCAAGACTGGCATAAAACTCCACATCGTGATGCTGATGAACGTGCTTTTTCAAGTTGGAATGAAACTGGATACTGACTCGCTTGTCAGGACTCTCTTCATTTAATCTGTTTTTACGATAAGTACCCAACAGTCGCAGCAAAAACTCCACTTGACGCGACATTAACGCCCGACGGTCGGGAAGGTTTAGACGCACAGTCTCGCGCATCAGCTCAACCACATGCATTATTTCATTGTATTCATGCTTATCGAGTTTAACATTGGGATGCGGCTCGTAATGGTAACGCATATGATTGATGATTTGCACCATCGGATCATTAAGCACCGAAGCATCCAAAACTATCAGAGTGGCAAGATAATCATCGGTTTTCATGGTTTTCCGGACGCTATGGTTCGGAAAAATCACACCCACAGTATATCTCTCCGAATAGTCTGGAAACACGTCATACATCAAATCTATATGACCTTTATGACCAATGCATATAACGTAATCGGGCGAAACAAACGGCTCGTCGCCAGTCGGCAAACCATGAACATCGTCTAAGACCACAATTCCATCGTCCTTGATTCTCTGGAGATTCAAGTTGATGGGATGCGGCACTGTTTTATTTCTTTTCATAGTGCAAAAATACATATTTTTTTCAATATTTTTTAATTTATCAGACTTTTTGCACAATTTTTCGGCATAATTGATAAAGGATAACTATATGGTTGTTGTAATTTTGTTGATGCAAATTAGGGAAATCTATAAATTAAAAGTTTAATATTATGAAAAAACTGTTTTTAACATTATTGGCTGTCATTGCAGTGCTGACTATGCGAGCTGATGGCTATCCGTATCTGTTGTTTAAAACGGCCGACGGCACAATTCACGCCATGTCGGTTGAATCGTTGACTATGGAAATCAGCGGAGGCCAGTTGGTAGTGACCAACAGCGAAGAGACTCAGACTTTTACCCTTTCTGATTTGGACAAAATGTTTTTTTATGAAAACACAACTGGCATCGACGAAATTTTCTCAACAGAATCAGGCGAAGTTTCTGTTTTTACCATTATGGGAATTTATGTCGGGAAATATCCCGATGCCAACGAGGCTTTGAAAACATTAGACAAAGGTCTTTATATTTTGAAAACGAAGTCAAACACAGTTAAAATCGCAGTACAATGAAAAGGATATTAGTAATGATAACGGCTTTTGTGCTGACGATAGCAGCCGGAGCGCAGACTTTGAACGTCAATGTTGGCAATGTCACATATAAATTTCCGTCAAGTCAGACTGGCGACATGACATATTCCGACGGCAATACGCTGACTATAATCAATAAGGAGTTTTCTCTTGATGAAATCGATGGGATGACTGTTGACTACACCAGTGTCACCGACAATACCGTTGAAATTGGTTACAACGGTTCAACAGCAACTATTATTGTGGCAGGCAATGTGGCTCAGTATCTTACCATAACCCAAGAAGGCGCGCACATCTCGATTGCGCAGAGCGATGACCTCGCCCAGGAAATCACATACACGCTCAGCGGCACCTCGAGTGACGGCGAATTTTACATGTCGGGTTCCTACAAGGCGACCATTGAATTAAACGGATTGACTCTGACAAACGTAACCCCTGTGTATAGTGGTGCTGCCGTACATATCCAAAACGGCAAACGCATCAACGTGAAGGTCATCAACGGCACCACCAACACTCTTATCGATGCGGAAAGCGGCTCGCAAAAAGGCTGTCTCTACGTGAAAGGTCACGCCGAGTTCAAGCAGAACTGCACGCTCAACATCGTCGGCAATGTGAAACACGGCATCAAGGCAGGTGAATACATCTCTGTCAAAAACGTCACTATCAGCGTAACCTCGGCAATGGGCGACGGCATCTCGTGTAACCAGTATTTCCTTATGGAAAGCGGCACAATTAACATCAGCGGCACGAGCGACGACGGCATCCAGTGCGACCTCGACGGCGACACTTCAACAGGCATGACCACCAACCACGAAGATGAGGATTCGGGCAACATTTATATCGAAGGAGGCACCATCACCGTCGAATGCACGGCTTTAGCAGCCAAAGGCATAAAAAGCGAGGGCGACATTTACATATCTGAAGAGCCCGTTATCAACGTGACAACCAGTGGCAACGGCACTTGGGATGAAGACGACCTGGAGGCTAAAGCCGCTTGCGGAATCAGTGCCGACGGCAACATCGACATCAGTGGAGGCATCATCACGCTCACATCAACAGGCTCGGGTGGCAAAGGCATGAAATGCGACGGCGTTATGACCATCAGCGGAGGCGACATCACAGTTGTCACTTCAGGAGGACTTTACTATAACGACGGCACAAACGAATACCTTAATTATACAGGTAATACCGACCAGATAAGCAACAGCTACTATTCATCTCCGAAAGGAGTGAAAGCTGGCTTGAAGGACACTTCCGGCAGCACCACGACATACAGCGGAGGTATGACTGTCAGCGGCGGTAGCATCAGTGTGACCACAAGCGGAAACAACGCCGAAGGCATTGAGAGTAAGAATTATCTTAACATCAGCGGCGGTGAAATATATGTCAATTCTTACGACGATGGCATCAATTCCGGTCGGGATATGACCATCACCGACGGCTATGTCTATTCACATTCCACCAACAACGACGGCATGGATGCCAACGGCAACTTCTACATCAACGGCGGACTGGTTTTTGCCATAGGTGCGTCGTCACCTGAGGTGGCTCTCGACGCCAACACCGAGGAAGGAAAGAATCTTTATATCAATGGTGGCACCATCATTGCCGTGGGCGGAATTGAATCGGGCAGCCAACTCTCGCAAACATGTTATCAAGCCTCGTCGGTAAGCGGCAACACATGGTATTCGATGACCTACGGCAGTACTGTCACCGCATTCAAGACCCCGTCTATCAGTAGTGGCGGCGGTCCTGGCGGCGGTCCTGGTGGCGGTCCTGGCGGCGGCGGATACTCGATGATTGTCTCTGCCTCATCAACACCGACAATGAAGAGCGGCATCACAGTCAGCAGCGGCACTGGCATTTTCGACAATAACTGCTATCTTAACGCCACTGTCAGCGGAGGCTCCAATGTCAGTCTCACCCAGTATAACGGTTCAAATCCGGGACCAGGTCCAGGGAAATAAGAACAATAGTTTTGTGAAATTTATAATTCAATAATATATCAAATCTTAACATTATGAAAAAATCAACTTTTCTTTTAGCTATTCTCATGATGGGCTTTGCGGCAATGGCACAAGGCCCGGGCGGAAGTACCGACACCATCCCTGATGGAGCGGCTTATGCTTTAAGCAACGGCTCAACCGTAACACTGACAGGTGAAACACTTAGCACAACAAGTTCCGACTACAATGTGGTGCAGGTGACCAATGGAAATCTCACGCTCAACAACTGCACCATCAACAAGACTGGCGACACCAACAGCAACGACGGAGATGCCACGAGTTTCTACGGCATCAACTCGGCGGTTTATGCCAAGGGTTTGAATGCCACCTCGGTAATCACCATGAACGGCGGCACCATCACCACCAACGCGAAAGGCTCCAATGCCGTCTTTGCCTGGCGTGGTGCGACAATCTATGTCAACGATGTGACTATCCATAACTATGAACGCGTGTCACGCGGTTTGCATTGCACCTATGAAGGAGTAATTGTTGCCACCAACGTTGACATCACTACAGAATCTGAAACGAGCAGCACAATAGCCACCGACCGTGGCGGCGGCACTGTCACAGTGACTGGAGGCAGCGCCACGGCCAAAGGCAACCGCTCCGCCGTGCTTTACTCAACAGGCACTATCACCGCCAACAACCTTACAGGTGTTTCTGAATTGGGCGAGATTGCCGACGTGGAAGGCGACAACGGCGTGATTATCAACAACTGCACTATGACCAGCGGCAGCAGCGAGCGCGGTCTGATGATGCTTCAAAGCGGCTCGGGTGACGCACAGGGCGAGAACGCTTATATCACAGTGACTTCATCGTCACTCACCACAACCGATTCAGGCGCCCCACTTTGTGAGGTCCCGACCAAGAACGTGGGAACGCTCACCCTCACCGATGTCACTCTATCCGTGGCAAGCGGCATCCTGATGTATGTCGATTACAACACGCAGTGGACCACAAAGAACGGCACTGGCAACCTCATCCTCAACACCACACAGAGCAGCTGGGTCTATGAAGGCGACGCCGATGCCGACTCATACAGCAACATCAACGTGACGGTGGGTAGCAATGTCATTTGGAAAGGAACAATGGACAGCGACAACGACGCCATGTCGTCGTCAGTGACTGTCAACAGCGACGGAAGCTGGAGTTTGACTGGCAACTCATACGTCGATGTGCTTGTCAACAACGGCACAATTTACAAATGCGGTTATAATTTGACCTATGGCAGCCTCAGTGGAAACGGCACTATCAGCGAAGGTGAAGGCGTTGGCGAGAATTACCTCGACAACCAGATGAACGACAACCGCGTTTATAGCATCGAAGGCCGTTATCTTGGCGACGAAGTTCCTGAAAATTACCGTGGAGTCTATATCCAAAACGGCAAAAAACACGTGAAAACCTATTAAACACAATTAGTTACTTTGTTCTCAAGGCGTAGCTTTCGGGCTGCGCTTTGATTTTTTTCATATCTTTGCAAAAAATTTAACATTGATTAAATGAACTGGCTCATTCTCATAATCGCCGGCCTCTGCGAAACCGCCTTCGCCTTCTGTTTAGGAAAAACTAAACTTGTTGATGGCACCGAATTCTGGGCTTGGATAGCAGGCTTTGCATTCTTCTATGTTTTAAGTGCCGTGCTTTTGGCAAAAGCCACACAGACTATCCCCATCGGCGTTGCCTACCCCGTCTGGACTGGCATCGGAGCCGTCGGGGCTGTCATTATCGGCATCTTTATTTTCCATGAGCCGGCAACGTTTTGGAGGATATTTTTCCTGACAACGCTGATTCTTTCTATCGTCGGACTTAAATATGTTGGATAATATGACAATCGACACCACCAATATGTGCTCCCATTTGCAGAAGAAACTGTTTGACGAGGACGGCGTTTATCATCATCTTTGGGTATCAATGCAAGACGACCCGGAACTGACTGCTGTGGTTAGATCCCGACAGCTTCATATCTATCGAAATGGCAAGAAAATATTGGTTTTAGCAGGGAAATCAGCTCCTAAAATTGTAAGACAAGATAAGATTTGTGAGATTTTGGTGATGTAATTAAATATAAAAACGAACTTTATGTTGAGAAATATCCTTTTAGTCGGTGCGGGCAGCTTCATCGGAGGAGCTCTTCGCTATATTGTTTCAATACTGTTTAAATACACAGACGGATTTCCTTGGGCTACATTTGCGGTTAATCTCATTGGTTGCTTAATTATCGGTTTGCTTTGGGGTTTATTCACTAGATGTGCCAACATATCTCAACAACTGGTTCTTTTTCTCAGCGTTGGGTTTTGTGGTGGGTTTACAACATTCTCGACCTTTTCCAAAGAGAGTTTTCAATTGATTCAATCGGGCAACTGGTTATATTTCTCACTATACGTTGCTGGCTGTGTTCTCTTAGGAATACTGCTTGTGGCTGTAGGATATCAGATTGCAAAATAAAACCGTCATTTCTCGTCTGTTGCGGCTTAATTTTTCCCGAAATCCGAGTCTGGGAGACTATCACGCACAAAATGTTTTTGTACAATCCGCAAAATTGGTAGGTGATATCACAGATTATTTCCCTACTTTTGCAGCATGGAAAATGATATCGTCATACTCGACAGCGTCGAAAAGTTCAACCGCCACTGCGGGTTTGAGACCTTGCACCCATTGGTGAGCATCGTGGATATGAGCCAAAGCAAGAACGACTTCGGCCGTTCACGCATGAATTACGGCATTTATGCCCTGTGGCTCAAAAACGGTGTGGGATGCAGCCTGAAATATGGCCGCCGCCATTATGACTACGCCGAAGGCACGGTAGTAAGTTTCGCCCCCGGACAGATGGTGCAGGCCGAGCCTACAAACACAGATGCCATGCCCCAGTCTATCGGGCTGCTCTTCCATCCCGACCTCATCCACGGCACGGCTTTGAGCCGCAAGATGGAACGCTATACTTTTTTCTCCTATGACGATGCTGAAGCCTTGCACCTCTCGGAGCGTGAGCGGCACGACTACATGGAAATTTTGGAAAGTATCCACAAAGAGCTCGACCACCCTATCGACAAGCACAGCCGCGAACTGCTTTGCGACCGTATCGGGCTATTGCTTGACCTCTGCCTGCGTTTCTATGACCGCCAATTCATCACCCGCGAGGTGGTAAACAAAGACCTCTTAGCCGACTTCGACCGCCATCTGAACACCTATTTCAAAGATGGCTTTGCCGCACGGAAGGGTTTCCCGACGGTAGCTTATTTCGCCGACAAGCTCTGTCTCTCGACGGGCTATTTTGGCGATCTCATCAAGAAGGAAACAGGCATGACCGCGCAACGCTACATCCAGAACAAAATCATCGACCTCTCGAAGCGTGACTTGCTCGGCTCGACGCTTTCAGTGTCGGAAATCGCTTACAACCTCGGCTTTGATTATCCGCAACATTTCACGCGGCTGTTCAAGAAGCAGACGGGGTTGTCGCCTACTGAATACCGAAATCAAATCAACTGAAAATGAAGAAAATAACCATTCTCGCAGCCACAGTGTTGATGATGGCTGCCTGCTGCAACAACAACGAACAAACAACAGAGACCATGAAACAGGAACTGACATTGACACAAGAATGGGACAAGGTGTTCCCGCTGAGCGACAAGGTGAACCACAAGAAAGTGACCTTTGAAACACAGTACGGCCTGACATTAGCTGCCGACCTTTACACGCCCAAAGAAGCAGAAGGTAAACTGGCTGCCATCGCCGTAAGCGGTCCTTTCGGTGCCACCAAGGAGCAGTCAAGCGGACTTTACGCCATGCGGATGGCAGAACGAGGCTTCGTGACTCTGGCTTTCGACCCATCCTACACAGGTGAAAGCAGCGGTGAGCCTCGTCGCACGGCTTCGCCCGACATCAACACCGAAGACTTCATGGCTGCTGTCGATTACCTTTCCAAACTCGACAACGTTGACCCCGAGCGCATCGGCATCATTGGCATCTGCGGCTGGGGTGGTATCGCCCTCAACGCTGCCGCCACTGACCCACGCATCAAGGCCACCGTGGCCAGCACAATGTACGACATGACCCGTGTTGGTGGCAACGGCTACTACGACAGCGAGGACAAAGAGGAGTCGCGTCGTGCAGCCCGTGAAGCCCTCGCCAAACAGCGTCTGACCGACCCAATGGCAATGGCTGGTGGTGTCATCGACCCGCTGCCCGAGGATGCCCCGCAGTTCGTGAAAGACTACCATGCCTACTACAAGACCCCACGCGGCTATCACGCCCGCTCGGGCAACTCGAACGATGGCTGGCGCATCGTCGGCACTGAAGCCTATAGCAATGCCCGTTTCCTTTATTACATCAACGAGATTCGCTCTGCCGTCATGGTGATGCACGGCGAGAAGGCCCATTCGCGCTACTTCGGCGAGGCCGCCTACAAATATATGGTGGAAGGTCAGGCCGAGGGTTACAACTTTGTAGGAAAGCCCAACCCTGTGCCCGAGAACAAGCAGTTGCTCATCATCCCTGGAGCCTCGCATTGCGACCTCTATGACGGTGGCGAAGGTAACTACATTCCATGGAATAAACTTGAGCAATTCTTTAACGAAAACATGAAATAATATGAAAAAAGTAGTCGTAATATCCACCAGCCTTAGGGCTGGCTCAAATAGTCAAGTATTGGCGGAGCAGTTCGCAGAAGGTGCAAAAACTGCTGGCCATCAAGTTGAATTCATCTCGCTTAGAGGCAAAGAAATCAAGTTCTGTGTCGGCTGCCTTGCTTGCCAAAAGTTGGGTGCATGTGTCATAAAAGACGACGTTCCTGCTATAATGGAACAAGTGCTCAACGCCGACGTGGTCTGCTGGGCAACTCCTATCTATTACTATGAGATGAGCGGCCAGATGAAGACCCTCATCGACCGCATGAACGCCATGTATCCAAAGGATTACAAGTTCCGCGACGTGTATCTGCTGACCACCGCCACTGAAAACGAGGAAGAGACTCCAAAACGTGCAGAAACAGGCCTCACCGGCTGGATCGAATGCTATCCCAATAGCCGTCTTGCTGGCGCCCTCTTCTGCGGCGGAGTGACCATGCCAAACGACATTAAAGGCAACGACAAGTTGAAGGAAGCCTACGAACTTGGTAATAAAGTGTAGTTCTATGTTGACCATCGACACTACCAATATGTGCTCCCATTTGCAGAAGAAACTGTTTGACGAGGACGGCGTTTATCATCATCTTTGGTTATCAATGCAAGACGACCCGGAACTGACTGCTGTGGTTAGGTCCCGACAGCTTCATATTTACCGCAATGGAAAGAAGGTGCTGGTTTTGGCAGGAAAATCAGCTCCAAAAATTGTAAGACAAGATAAGATTTGTGAATTGTTAACTAAATAACTATGAAAAAACTATTACTATTCGCAGCCATTGCAATGCTGATTTTTGCAGGCTGTAGCAAAAAACTAAGCATCTACGACTTCTCCGTGAAGGATATCGACGGAAAAGAAGTGTCAATGAGCCAATATAAAGGCAAGGTGTTGCTGATTGTCAACGTGGCAAGCAAATGCGGTCTCACTCCGCAATACGAAGGCCTCGAAGCTCTTTACCAGAAATACAAAGACCAAGGACTTGAGATATTAGCGTTCCCATGCAACCAGTTTTTGGGTCAGGAACCTGGCACCAACGACGAGATTCAGAGCTTCTGCTCGCTGACATACAACGTAACATTCCCGTTATTCGACAAAATAGATGTCAACGGCGAGAACGAGAGTCCGCTTTACACTTACCTGAAGGCGCAGGCTCCGTTTGCAGGCTACCCTGAAGGCACCGAGGAGTTCGGCGACATACTCACACAGATTCATCAGCAGACAGGCACCGGCTTCGACCAAGGCGACGCCATCAAATGGAATTTCGGGAAGTTCCTCGTGTCCAAAGACGGCAAGACCATCATCCGCTTCGAGCCGATGGTCTCACCTGACATGATGGAGGATGATATTGAAAAGATGTTGAAATAAACATCATATAATTATGGGCATCACTATAGGTCTTTTGATACCACTTCTCGGCACCATGCTCGGTGCGGCGTTCGTGTTTTTCATGAAGAAAGACATGTCGCCAAGGCTGCAGAAGTCGTTGCTTGGCTTCGCCATACAAAACATACCCGAAGGAGCCATCATCTCCATGCCGATGTGCGCCGAAGGCAACAGCAAGGGACGTTCGTTCCTCCTCGGATCGCTCAGCGGCATCGTCAGGTGAGCATTCCAACCTCTCAACAATAGGCTTCGCTATAGGTTTTGTATTAATGATGATTTTAGATGTTGTAATGGGATGATTTTTTTATTATCTTTGCAGAACATTTTAAAACCACAAAGCTTATAAGTTCATTATGATTAGTTTTTCAAGCGTTCTAACTGCAATATTGACCTTGATGGCGGGCATAGGCGTGTTCCTTGTAGCCTGCCAGATGATGAGCACCCATCTCGAGGCGGTGTCGTCGAAAAGGTTGAAGCAGCTGTTTTCAAAGACAGGAAAAAGCAAGTGGCTCGGCGTAGGCATCGGCACAGTGGGCACTGCCGCCATCCAAAGTAGCGGCGCCGTCACGGTGATGGTGATAGGCTTCGTCAACGTGGGCATACTGTCGTTGACACAAGCTGCCACCATCATCTATGGAGCCAACATCGGTACCACAGTTACTGCGCAGCTGGTGGCGTTGGGAATGTTCGGCAAGAACAGCATCTCCACGACAATCATCTTTGCGGCCTTTGCAGGCATCGGAGCGTTTATGACGCTGTTCAGCAAACGCAATGTCACCAAGCAGATCGGGGGCATACTGACAGGCTTCGGAATGCTGTTTGTCGGTCTCTCGATGATGGCAAACGCCATGGATGAATTTGCCGCTCTCGACGCCGTAAAACAGTTTCTTGCAAGCATCAACAACGCCGTGCTGCTGGTATTGGTCGGCGCCATCCTGACAGCCATCATACAATCCTCGTCGGTGATGACATCCATCGCAATCACTATGGTCGTCTCGGGCTTGGTGACGCTCGACCAAGGCATCTACCTGACGATGGGTAGCAACATCGGCTCATGCGTGGTCGCCATCATCGCCGGCGTGACGAGTGGCACATCAGCGAAACGAACAGCCATGATACACCTGATTTTCAATATCATGGGTGTGGCGATCTTCATGCTGATAGGATTCCTGTTACGCGTGACAACAGGCAATGAATGTACGTTTGGAATTCTGTTTGACAGGATGTTCCCTTCAGCGCCTCAGATACAGCTCGCTATGTTCCACACCATCTTCAACATCAGCACCATGTTGGTAGCCATGCCGTTGACAAATGCCTTGGTGAACCTGGCTTGCCGTATAGTGAAAGAATCGCCTGAAGAAAAAAGCGACGAGCCTCATCTGCGTTATCTCAACGAACAGATGCTGAGTACACCTGTAGTCGCCATCCGTCAGCTGAAGGCCGAAATCGAAAATATGGCAGAACTCGCCATACAGAACTTCCAAAGGTCGATTCATATCATCACCACCATGGACTACAGCGAGGTGGAACAATTCCGAAAAACCGAGATATTGCTGAATTATCTTAACAAGGAGCTGGTTGACTATTCAGTGAAGCTTTCCGGCAAGAGTCTCAACAGTTTCGACCAACGCTATCTCTTTACTACCATACGCACCGTGAGCGACCTCGAACGCATCGGCGACTACGCTGAAAACATCGTGGAATATGCCGACGCGCTCAAGGGGCAGAACGCCACATTCTCTGACGACGCCGTGGCGGAAATCAAGAAGATGGAGCAGCTTATCGTGGATTTGTATAAGGAGACTATGCTCGCCTACCACAAGCTCGACCGTGAGGCTCTCGAACGCGCCAACATGATCGAGGATTCTATCGATGACTACACCGACCTGATGGAGCAACACCATATCGAACGCCTTGTGCGTGGAGTGTGCACGCCATCAGTCGGAGCGGAATATCTGTCGCTGGCACAGAACTCCGAGCGTGTGGCCGACCACCTCACCAACGTCGGCAAGACGATTCTTAATCTCTAAAATCTCGTTATGAACTACTTCATCGTTGACGCCTTCATCCAAGGCGAGGCAATGGGACGGCCTTCGGTCATCGCCACCCGCATCCAACCAGATGGAAACATATTCGTCGGTGGCACCGCAGCTATTGTTGCTGAAGGAAATTTTTCATATCTTTGCAGTTCCATTTAAAACTATGAAAAATGAAAAAACTTGCAGAAAATCCTTTTTTTGTATTTCTTAGCGGATTGATTTTAACCGCTGTGGTTTATTTTGTCTCGATTTTTATGGGGCATCACTGGCAGCTGAACTCAAGCATTGTCGAAGACTCGGTCCTGAATCATGGCACGATGCTGATTTTGTCAATTTTACTGATTTTAGCCTTCAAAAAACAGGTCAGATATCGCATCGCGATGCCGAAATTAGACCAGATTTTAAAGCCGATACTGTTCGGAATCCTTTGCGCTGTGGTGATAAACGTGGTTATGAACATCATCTCCGTCATCATCACAGGCTCAATCCAGACTCATCCTTTGATGAAAAACACCACGTTTTTGAAAAATTTCCTGTCGGTCTTCATCCTTGCCAGCATCGGAGAAGAGTTCCTTTTCAGAGGATTCTTCCAAAACTATCTGAAGCCGCTCAGCAACT
>CAMYYD010000019.1 GCA_947303395.1 uncultured Bacteroidales bacterium | reverse complement strand
TGTCGCGGTATTCCTTTTCTTTCTTTGCGATGAACTCAGTCTTTTCTTCAGCGTTTTCGATGCCAGCAATCTCTTTACCGTTGAGGATTTCGACAGCGCCTGAAGGACCCATAACGGCGATTTCTGCTGTTGGCCATGCATAGTTGATGTCAGCACGGAGCTGCTTGCAACCCATAACGAGGTGTGAACCACCGTATGACTTGCGGATTGTGATGGTGACCTTTGGCACTGTTGCCTCGCCGTAGGCGAACAGCATCTTTGCGCCGTGGGTGATGACACCGCCGTATTCCTGAACTGTGCCAGGCAAGAAACCAGGGACGTCGACCAATGTCACGATCGGGATGTTGAATGCGTCGCAGAAGCGGACGAAACGTGCACCCTTACGTGATGAGTTGATATCGAGCACGCCTGCCAAGAAAGCAGGGTTGTTGGCCACGATACCGACAGGTTTGCCGTCGAAACGGGCGAAACCGACGATGAGGTTCTTTGCGAAGTCCTGTGCTACCTCAAGGAACTCGCCGTTATCCACGATGGCGTGGATGATGTGCTTCATGTCGTATGGCTTGTTCGGGTTGTCAGGGATGATGGCGTTGAGTGAGTCTTCCTTACGGTCGATAGGGTCGTTGCATTCAATGCGTGGAGCCTCTTCGAGGTTGTTTTGTGGAAGATATGAGATGAGGTCGCGGATCAATGCGAGACCTTCTTCCTCTGTCTTTGTCATGAACTGGCTAACGCCTGACTTCTGGTTGTGTACCAAAGCGCCGCCGAGCTGGTCAACGCTGACGTCTTCGCCTGTCACTGTCTTCACTACCTTCGGGCCGGTGAGGAACATATAGCTGTTCTGCTCGGTCATGAGGATGAAGTCGGTCAATGCCGGTGAGTAGACTGCGCCGCCTGCGCAAGGTCCGAAGATAGCGCTGATCTGTGGCACCACGCCTGATGCGTTGATGTTGCGCTGGAAAATCTCAGCAAAACCTGCCAATGAGCGTGAACCTTCCTGGATACGTGCGCCGCCTGAGTCGTTGATGCCGATGATAGGAGCACCGACCTTCATGGCCTGGTCCATCACCTTGCAGATCTTCTTCGACATGGTCTCTGAAAGAGAGCCGCCGAGCACTGTGAAGTCCTGTGAGTAGACGTAAACGAGACGACCGTTGATGGTGCCGTATCCTGTCACGACGCCGTCGCCGAGATACACCTGTTTCTCCAGACCGAAGTCTGTTGTGCGGTGTGTGAGGAACATGTCGAACTCCTCGAAGCTTCCCTCGTCGAGCAACATGGCGATGCGCTCACGAGCGGTGTACTTTCCTTTTTCATGTTGTTTAGCGATACCTTTCTCACCGCCACCGAGACGTGCGAGAGCGCGCTTGTCCAACAACTCTTGAATTTTCTGTTCGATTAACATTTTCTATGATTTTTATTATTTGTTTTTATTTTCGCAAAGTTCTGTGAGGACACCGGCTGTTGATTTTGGGTGCAAGAAAGCGATTGTCAGGCCTTCAGCGCCGCCGCGTGGAGTCTCGTCGATGAGACGGAAACCTAAAGATTTGGCCTCAGCTAACTGATTTTCAATGCCTTCCACTGCGAATGCGATGTGATGCATGCCGCCCTTGCCGTTGTTTTTCTCGATGAAAGCGGCAATAGTGCTCTCAGGTGATGTTGGCTCGAGAAGCTCGATCTTGGTCTGACCTACCTTGAAGAAAGCGGTCTTAACCTTCTGATCCTTAACTTCTTCGATAGCGTAGCATTTTGTTCCGAGCATTTTCTCGAAAACTGGAATCGACTCGTCTAAGCTTGTGACAGCAATTCCAATGTGTTCAATATGGGTTGGGTTCATAACTGATTGATAATAACGTTATTAATAAATAAAAACTAAATTCGAATTCGAGTGCAAAGATAGGCAAAAAACTTATTTCTTTACCAATTTTTCTGTCGAAATGATATTTTTCTTTTCGTCAAGAAGATTTACATAATAAACGCCTGCAGGAAAATCCTCGACAGATATTGTTATATCATTTTCTGAAATCGGGAAAGAAGTAATTTTATTTCCTAAGTTATTGACAATCAATATTTCAGATTTTTTTGCATTTGTGCTTATCTTGACAAGGTTTTCTGTCGGATTGGGCACGAGAATCAAATTCTTTTCATCTTTGAATTCATTCAAACCGAGCTGGGTTTTGTCGATGGCACCGATAGTGTATTGTCCGGATGGGAGGTCGCTCACCGTGAAGAAACCGATTTTCCAGTTGCCTTGCTGTGCATAAGGTATTGTGTGCCAAGGGTCGTTGAAGTTGGCGCGATAGAGCAGCACGGCTGAGTCGTTTTCAGTGTGAATGATGTCGCCGTCCATGTTGGCGTTGTTGGAGAATGTGAATTTTCCTGAAACATCGGCATCACCAAAGTCAAGTCGAAAAACATTCCAGAAATGTTTGGTCGATAGTGTCAATCCTGGAGTGTGAGGGTCGTTGTCGGGAGCCACGTAATGCTCTTCACCACGAATCATCACCGAGTCGGCGACGCTGCTCACAGTGATGGCAAGTTGCTGGTTTATTCCTATGTTTCCGGTTTCAGTTGCAATCTTGTTGTTGTCGAACTTGGCATCAAGGAAATGGTTGTAATAGTCGCCAAATGCTGCTATCGGGTTGATATCCAGCGTGACGGTCTTGTTCTCTTCCGCACCGTCCCAGTTGACCAATTCTGTTTGCAGATGACCTTCGTTGTCAACAAATGTGACTTCCACACGGTTGTTTTGGCCGACGTGTTCAGGACCGTAGTGCTGGTAAGTCATTCTGACGGTTGCGTCATATTGGTTTCCGTTTGGTGTAACGTTAAGAAGGTCAACACCATAGTGCGGCATGCCGGCGGTGAAGACGTATGTGTCGAAGAATCCGCTCATGTCGATGCCGGTTGATGCTGTGATGTCGTCGCGAAGTTGCTCTGACGATGACGCATTATATGAGTAGTTGTTAAGATGGTCGCGCATAGCGGCAAGGAATGTGTCTCTTCCCAAGTAGTACATCAAAGTGTTGACGACGACAGCGCCGCGGTTGTAAACGGCTTGTGAGTCGTAGGTCATGGTTTGTGGGATGTTGTTCAGAGGAATCCAGTTGCTTTCGCTCTTGCACCATGTGGTGATGCTGTTGGTTTTGGCGCTCATAGCCTGTTGGAAGTCGTCCTCGCCATAAACATCCGCGCGGTAAAATACTCCGCAGAACTGTGCGAAGCCCTCGTTGAGCCACATGTCTTCGGCTGTTGCGCAGGTCACCTTGTTGCCAAACCACATGTGCGACATCTCGTGCGCCACGTATTCTTCCTGAGTGGTGTTGCCTGTTAAAACTCCACTTGTAATTCCGATGTTATCAACATGTTCCATGCAGCCCACGCTGGTGATGACGTAGCCAATGCGGTTGAACGGATAAGGTCCGAAGCAAGTTTCGTAGAAGTTGGCGATGTCTTTCACATGCACAAATGTGCCAGAAACGCTATTGATCTGGTTTGGCTTGACATAGACGGTAATCGGGATGTCGCGCTCGACGCCGTTGTAAGTGTCGGTGTACTCGACGTAGTCGCCTGCCGCGAACGAGATGTGATATGTCGCAATCTCTTGAGGCACAACGGAATGCACTGTGTGGGTGCCGTTACCATTGTTGGTGTCGTTTTCGAGGTTGCCGCCGCATACAGCAGTCTTTTCAGTCGGCACGGTGACGAAAACGTCGTATGTAGCTTTGTCGGTGAAATTGTCCACGCACGGGAACCAACATTTTCCAAGGTTATGCGGGATGGATTCAAAGCCGACGCCCATGTTGCAGACGTAGCCGTTAGTCCACATAATTCCGCCCCAACTCTCGTTGAAGGTGTTTCCGCCATAAGTGATTGTGAACGATGCAGTTGCATTAGCTGCCATCGCCGATGACAAATTTATTGTCAAAATATCGCCGTTTTGCGAGAAATTACTGACATTTGCACCTGTCGCTGTCACTGAACTGACTGTCAATGTTTTCAGGTCCAATGCAATGGTGTTTGTTGGATTGACCGCTGTCAAAGTCACAATAGTCTGCGCCTGCAGCGTATGATTCGTAAAATCGATATTATTGAGATGAATCTCGTAATTTGTCACATCAATGTTCTCGCCTGGAGTTTGTGCGTTGGCAAACAATGCTGTGAAAACAAGTAAAAGTGTAAGTATTCTTTTCATATTTCAATTTTTTGCAGGTTATTCATTAAGCGTCGTAAACCCCACCGGCTCTGTCACGTATGAATTGTCGTTTTCAAGGTAATTTATACACCAAAAATAATGGGTGCTTGGCTCAAGACCGATAAGCGTTACTGAAAATTCCGGATAATTCATTTGTATTTCCGCATACTGCGTATATCCTGCAGGCATGTCAGCTTTCTCACTAACCAACAGCCACATTCCAGTTATCTTGCCATCACTACCGTATTTTGCAGATATACTGATAGAACTGCTGGTGATTTCCGGGTCGCCATTCATGTGATAATAAAGTGTACCGCCTGTTGTAGGTGTGTCACCTCCGCCGCTGCTTCCTTGCGTAAACTCCGGCAGTTTCTTGCAGCCTGTCGCAAGCACCAAAATTGTTAATGCTAAAAGTGTTACTATCTTCTTCATAATCATATGTTTTATTTTGTTTTACCAAAACAGTAACCGAGTCCGATTCTGCCTTCAAAAACGCTGAAATTCGTTGTGGCACCATCTATAGAAATGGCGAAATGCCCAAGATGCGCCTGTAAACCGACAAGACCTCCGAATCCGTATGTGCTGTAGTCGCTCACCCAATAGTCGGTGCGGTTGTCGTAGATGTCGAACATCTTCACCCACAATGAGTTAGCGCCATAGCCGCCGCCTATTTTCATGTTGATAGGACCATATACCTTAAAAATCAAACCGCCTATCACCGACATCGAGACATAGCTTGTTTCGGCTCTATAGCTTGGATTTTCATCGAGGATGGCCTGGATCCTTGCTGATTTCATGTGCTCCCACTGGCCTTCAACGCCTAAATTTGTAAAGACACCGTTCGTCATAAAGGACACGAACACACCGGCTTTACGCATTGTGCCGACAGTAACACCAAAAGCCGCTTTGTTGTAGGTGTTGTTCGACAGGTTTAACATGACAAATGTGCGCAGAGGAGCCTTAGGAGTTGCTGGGATAACCGGCTCTGGCGTTGGTTCCTTAACCGGCTGCTGTTTTTGCATGGCTTCTTCAATCTTTCTCATGCGTTCCAACAGCTCGTCTTCCGTCATCTTCGCTTTGTTGACGAGTGTCATCTCATAGCCTTTTTTCGGTTCCATATCGAACGGGAACCAGAATTCAGTAGAGCTCAAATCCGGATGTGAAACCTTCAGATATGATGCTTTGTGGGTAATGTAAACCCACACCTCGCCGACTTTATACTCGCATTCGATGAATGTCTGCGCGTCGCCTTCAAAAAGCAACTCGCGACGTTGTCTGTCGTTGATATTCTCGGTCTTAACCTTGATAACGGCATAGGGGACATCGTTGTCGTCGGAATATTTTTCCATATTGATGTTGATAAACCCCACAACCTCTTTAAAGGAATCAGGCTTCACTTCAAGTTGGGCCTTAGCTCCTAAGGATATTAAAAATGCAAAAATTAAGATATAAAATTTCTTCATTATCGATAATTTTTGCAAAAATAATAAAAAAGTAGAGACATACGGCCGTATGTCTCTACAAAATTTTGATAATCAAATTTTTATTCCTCTTCCACTCTAATCGGTTCCGGCATTGCCTTGTGAATATCGAGTTCGTCGATGAGGTTTGTTGCACCGGCGAATTTGTCGATGATGAAGAGCACGTAACGGATGTCGACGTTGATGGTGCGCTGGAGTGTCGGCTCGAAGTTCACGTCGCCGCTCATTGCCTCCCAGTTGCCGTCGAATGCCAATCCGATGAGTTCACCCTTGCCGTTCATGATAGGGCTGCCTGAGTTACCACCGGTGATGTCGTTGGTCGAGAGGAAGCAGGTTATGAGTTCACCGTCCTCGTTGGCATACTGACCGAATTCTTTTGCCTCGATGAGCTTGAGAAGTCTCTCAGGAGCGTCGAATTCGAAATCGCCAGGGATGTATTTCTCGAGGATACCGTTGGCGGTGCAGACGTAGTCGTAGTGGATAGCGTCGGCTGGCTGATAGTCTTTCACTGAACCGTAACTCATTCTCATTGTTGAGTTTGCATCAGGATAAAGAACTTTGTCAGGCTGTGTCTCTGCGTATAACTCACGCAAACCTTTCACGAAGCTGTGATTCGCTTCTGCGATGGCGATGTTGGCCATTCTGTAAGCTGGGACGATAGAGTAAATCTGCTCCATCAAAGCCTGCAATGTAACGAAAGCAGGGTCTTTAGCCATCTTCTTTGCGTTAGGTTTCTCGATGAATGCGTTGATCGATTCCTGTGTGCTGAAGATTGAGTTGTCGTAGATGTCGTTTGCCAATGCTTCCCAGTCGCCTTTATGCTGTTTCAGGAGCTTCTGTAAACCTTCAGGAAGCTCTTCTGCTGCGAACTTGTTGCTGTAGATGTTCACCACTGCGACGAGCATGTCTTTTTCAACGCGAGCGTCTTGGTCGAGGAACATTTCTTCAACGTTGATTTCCTTGAGAGCCTCTGCTGCTGCAAGTTTTTCTTCTTTTGAAGCTTCTTTGTCGGTCGTCACATCATAATACTTCATGAATTCAGCTGATTTTGCGATAGGACCGAGCTGGCTCAAGAAGTTAGGATAATAAAGCATATCTGATGTTTCGCTGAGCTGAGCGTACATCGCCTCTAAAATGCTGAGCACGTCGCCGTATTCTGCCTTGCGGTCTTCGTTGGCGTTGACCCAGTTCATGAACTCATTTTCAAGTTCTGCTTTGCGTTCTGCGACTTTATTCTTGCGGAGCATTTTGATCTGACCTTCGAAGTTCTTCCAAGTGTTGGCTAAACCTGCTTTGTTGTCAGCGTAAGCGATGTTGACGGCCTTGTCTATCTTCATGTATTCGTCCATGACGTCTGTCTCGGCTTTGAATACTTCGTAAACGATTGGATAGAATACGTCGACGTTGTAGTTGATGCCGTATGATGTCATGTAACGCTCTGTTGAGCCTGGGAAGCCCCAAATCATTGTGAAATCATCTGGCTGGATGCCGTCGAGGCTGATTGGCAGGTGATGTTTTGGAGTGAGAGGCTTGTTGTCCTCATTGTAACCTTTAGGCTCTCCGTTTTCGTCAGCGTAGACACGGAAGATGCTGAAGTCGCCAGTGTGACGAGGCCACATCCAGTTGTCGGTGTCGCCGCCGAACTTACCGATCGACTGTGGAGCTGTTCCCACGAGACGGACATCGGTGTATGTCTTGTAGACAAACATATAATATTCGTTGCCCTCGAAGAATCCCTTGATGACAGGGTTGAGTTTGCCGTCTTCTGAAGCGGCGTCTTCAAGTTCAGCGATTTTCTGTTGGATAGCCTGGTTTTTCTGCATGAAACTCATGGTGTCGTTGACGACGCTGAGAACTTCATTTGTCACGTCTTCCATTCTGACGAGGAATGATGCTGTCACTCCGAATGCTGGAAGCTCCTCGCTGAAGCTCTTTGCCCAGAAACCTTCGTTGAGATAGTCGTGTTCGACTGTCGAGAGGGCTGCTATTGAGCTGTAGCCGCAGTGATGGTTGGTGAAAAGAAGACTGTTGTCAGATACGATTTCGCCTGTGCAGAAGAAACCGCGTGGTTTGTCGCTGCTTGAGAGACCCACGATGGCGTCTTTCAGGCTGCTGTTGTTGATGCTGTAGAGCTCTTCAGGTGTCAGCTGGAGACCCATTTTCTGCATGTCAACGTAGTTCAATCGCTCGACGAACATTGGGAGCCACATTCCCTCGTCAGCGCGCACGATGCCCATCATTCCAAAGATGATGGCAAAAAATACTGATAATTTTTTCATTTTAATTTATTGATATTTAATTTGTTAATGTTTCTTATGAGACGCGATGAATCGCGTCTTTACCTTCTTTCATCTAAGGTCTAAAGTCTAAGGTCTAAAGTCTAAGGTCTAAAGTCTAAGGTCTAACGACTTAGGTATTCCATTCCCATTTCGTACCAGATATCCTTCGGGATTCCGCTTCCTGCGAGCTTGTCGAGGTCAGCCTGGAGTTCAGGTTTGATGACGCCGTCGGTGGCGATCCATTCTTTTACGAACTCATAGTCGCCGTTGCCCTGTGCTGTGAGGATGGCGCCGCCGAGTTTCTCGACTGCGAGCTTCATCTTCGGGAAGTCGATGTTATAATAGCCGTTTTCGTCGCGTGTGAATGCGCCTTCGTTGGCTAAGTAGTTGAATTCTATCATATTAGCCTTGCCGTGTGCTGATGCAGCGCCGAAACGCACCGAACGGAAGATACCGGCCATGAAGGTGGTGTAGTTCTCTTCCAAGGTGGTGTTGTCGTATTCGCCCATCTCATGGAGCTTGGTGACGAGGAACAGACCGAGGATGTCGGCTTTTGCCTCTTCGATGGCTGAATACTGCTCTTTCAAAGCGTGACGCACTGTGCCGCTGCCGTTGAGGGTGTTCTTGATGCCCAGACCGTGAGCCACCTCGTGGAACATCACATTGGCGAAGAATGCGTCGAACTTGATGTTCTGGCGTGCCTCAGGAGCAACCAAAACGTTTGAAATCGGTACGACGATCTTGTCGAACTTTGCTTTCATAGCGTTCTTGAGCTGGAGTTTGCGTGTGCCTTTCTGCAGCTGCACTCTCTCGTCGTTTGGCAGGTTGATTGCGATGGTCTTCGATGCCATGTTGCAGTCGCCACCGTAGAACACTACGTCGTATGCGGCGAGGTCGGCGTCGCTACCTGGTTTCTCTTGTTTGTATTTGTCATCGACAGGCAACTTGGTCTGTAACACAGGCAATAATGCCACGTAACGTGTAAGTTTTTCTGTCCATTCCTTGTCTTTGATGAGGATGAACGACTCGTGAGCGGCTTTGTAGCCAAACAATCCGTCGGTGTAGTTCTCGATAGGACCGACGACGAAGTCGACGTTGTTGTTGCGGACATCCATCCAAGCCATATCTGAGTAGTAGTAATCGTCGGTGAGGAGAGCTGTAGCTCTGAGTTTCAGATACTCTGCAAACTCTTTGTCGGCTGCGAGTTCTGAAGCTTGGTTAAGCAGTTCGGCTGCCTTGTTGATCTTTTGTGCGTAAGCCTCATGATACCAAACGGTCTGCAAATTGCCGTTCTCATCGCGGCGTACAAGTGTGTATTGGCTTGTCTTGTCAGGGTTTTCCCAAGCCTCGAACTCTTCTTTTGTCATGTCGGTAGGGTAGAATCCTGCGCCGGCTGGTTTAGGCTCGCAGCCAGGGATGAAGATACGGCGGTTGTCGAGCTGATCCCACGGACCGTAGTTGATTTCCGCGTATTTACGTGCGTTAGGATCTTGAATTTTGTTCAAAAACTCTTCTTTGTCGCCACCGAGGTTTTCTGTCCAGTAGATGTCGTCCATGAGTTTGCCGGCCTTGAAAAGGAGGTCGAGCATCTTCACCTCATTATCGGAGAGATGGCTGATGTCGGTTGTCAAAGTCACCTTTGCGTACTGGTTCGCAAGTGCTTCGTAGTTTTCTTTGCAATTTTTCTCGCAGCAAGATTTTTCATCTTTCTTTTCGCCACAGCTGAAAAGTGCTGCCGTGAGAGCTAATGTCATAGCTAAAGTCTTGATATTCATATTATTAAAATTTATTTTATTATTGACGAAATTAACCATTGGATGTCGGTCCAAGCTTGGCTGAACCAGTCGACGTTGGCGTGGATAATGTTAACAGGGTCTGTCATTCCGCCGCCGAGCGAATAGAATATTATCGCCATGTTGAAGAAGATGAAGGTCCAGATGAAGAGGTAGGAACGGAACACTCCGCAACGTTGGAGGTCGCTCTGGTCGGGACGCATGTCTTTTTTCCAGCAGGTGAAATGGAACATCAGTGTGAACCCGATGATGAAGTCGATTATTGGGAGGCATTCGTTCTTGATCATCAGGCGGAAGAGTATCATCGCGAAGGTGAGATACGGCAGCATATACGGTGCCAAAGTCGAGAAGAGGTTGGCGCTGCGGGCGTTCGACGATACGAAGCCGAGGGTGTTGTCGTTCTGGGTCAGTGTCTCCGATGCTTTTGCGTTGAACTCGTAGATTTTCTTGCGAAGGAAGAGGCCTCCGACGAGCATGTGAGCTCCTTCGTGCGTCATGGTTTGCATGATGTCGAGGTTTTTCCTGAACAGTATGGCTGCCACGATGATGAAAGCCACCATGCCGATGCCGAGCCACAGATAACCTTGGTAAGTGTCGTTTTTAATTGAGCCGATGATGTAAAGAATGCATCTGTAGAACTCAAAAGCGGTCAATGCGAGGGTGATGATGAACACCAACGATGTTATGAAACGCCAAAGTTTTTGCATAATCTTCAGTTTTTATTTTGTGATGAACAGTTTCTTCACGATGCTTGTCTCGCCGCTGATTTTCACGAAATACTGACCTTCTGAGAGTTCAGAAATGTTGATTTCTTCGCAGTTTTCAGTATTTATGACAGTGCGGCCGGTCAAGTCGATAATCTCTATGCTTGTGATGTTTAAGTTATTGTCGTTCAATATTTTAATGACTTCGCTTGCCGGATTAGGGTAGATGCTGATGTTGTCAAAATTGTTCTCTTCAATTTCGTCGATATCGCAGGTGTTGTATTCCGGATTGACGAAAATCACATCGTCATTGACGTGGTAGCAGAGCATGTGATACATCTCGCCGTCGCTGTCGTGGTCGGCTTCCCATTGGCCTACATGCATGAAGCCTCTGTTGCTTCCGACGCCTTCGATCCAGAACTCCGTTACGTCGGTGAGACCAGTAAAACTGAAGGTGATTTTCTTTCTTGAGACTCCGTTGTTGTCAATAATTGTTGACACTTCCGTAACTTGCATCGGGTGGTCGCTGTCGTCGAGGAAGAAGTCGCCTTCTTCAAGGTCGTAGTCGTAGAGAAGCACTTCGTCGTCGTAAGAAGTGCCGTTCCATTTGCAGTAATAAACCTGGTTGTCGTCGTTGCGGTAAGCTCCGTCGAGATAATTGCCGTTAACCTCGCTGTCCACATAGATGGTGTTGTATTCCAGGCCACTAATAGTCACCGCATCTCCTTGATAATGATGCTCGTGGAAATTGCCAACCGGATGTGGTGCGCTCCAAGTGTATACACCATAGATATACCATTCTTGTGCGTTGACATTCAATGAGATAGCAATTGTTGCTACAATAAGAGCCACAATTTTTCTAAGATGTTGTAAACGTTTAGTCATAATTATTCAAATTTAATCAAGCTACAAAAATACGAAAAATATTAATAGGAGTGGGAATTTATTTTAAATTTGCATCGTCATGGCAGGCATCTATATCCATATTCCGTTTTGCAAGTCGAGATGCGCTTACTGCAACTTCTTTTCGGTGGTTTCCGAGAAGCAACGCGCTGATTTTATTGAGGCTTTGAAAAGGGAAGCTAGCGATAGGAAGGATTATTTGGGTGGTGAAGAGGTGAGAACAATCTATTTTGGTGGCGGCACTCCAAGTACTCTAAGAGTTTCCGAGATCTCTGAGATTCTCGATTGCCTGAAAAAGAATTACCAAATAGCCGCCGCCGCGGAAATAACTCTTGAAGCTAACCCTGACACTGTTTCAAAAGAGTCGCTATTGGAATTTAAGTCTATCGGAATCAATCGTTTAAGTATTGGAATTCAAAGTTTTTTTGATGATGATTTGCAATATTTGAGCAGAAAACACGACTCGAAGCATGCGCTGCAAGTTTTGGATTGGGCTAAAGAGGTTGGTTTCCAAGAAGTTACACTCGATTTGATTTATGGCATTCCGACTTTGACGGATGAAAAGTGGCGCAAGAATTTGGAGCTTTTTTTCTCGACAGGTTTCAACCATCTTTCCGCCTACGCTTTGACGGTGGAGGAGAAGACTGCGCTCGGACAGCGTATTAATAAAGGTGTTGCGGCTCCAGTTGATGAAGATACTGTTATTCGACAGTATCAGATTCTTTGTGAAATGACTGAAAATCAAGGATTTGAGCATTATGAGATAAGCAATTTCGCGCGCCCGGGGCATTATTCAAAGCATAACACCATCTATTGGAAAGGCGAGAAATATCTCGGTCTCGGACCGTCGGCACATTCTTTTGATGGTGTTTCAAGGCAGTGGAATGTGGCTGGCGTAAAGGATTATTGCGACAACTATTCCTTTGAAAGAGAAGAACTTACGCTCGATGACCGCTACAACGAATATGTGATGACATCGCTGCGCACCTGCTGGGGTTGCGATTTAAACTATATCAGCGATAATTTTGGTGAAAAATATGCTGAAAAGTTTAAAAAACTGTCAAAAAAGCATATTTCAAGTGGAAAAATGTTCCAAAAAGACGAGAAATTTATTCTAACCGACAACGGAATGCTCTTCGCTGATGGCATCGCAGCAGAAATCTTTAACATTTTATTCTGAAAAAAGCATAAAATCTTAACAAAATTTAACAAAAAACATTGCACATTATTCGAAATTTTTGTATAATTTTGCAGAGTGAAAATACTTCAGGATAAAAATAAAACTTATGAAACGTAAAGATCCGATTGCAGAAGCAAGGCGTTATGTTGAAAACGCGAAAGAAACGTTGAGAGAGAAAGGTGAACTTGATGTCGAGACAAGACTTTATCAAGATGATAAATATGTGCGTGCGGCTGGTAATTATCTGTGGCTGGGCGTGTTGCAGGCTCTTGACGCTGTTTTTCATGTGAGAGAAGACCGTCGAACAAGAGTTGACATAAATGCTTATCTTGAAGCTATTGGCAAAAGAGATCGGAAATTATTGGATTATGTCAATAATGGTTATGATATAATGCATCTTTACATGAATTATGATGGTAACCAATCTAAAGATTTGTGTGATACGGGTTTCCGTCTTGCAAACACTATTATTGACCGTTGCGAGACGATGATGCCAAGGAATTGATTTTTGTAAGTTGTTGATATGCAAACGCAGAAAATCGAGAACGCGAAGTTGGAGATGGTCGACAAGTTCGTCCGCGACACCAACATGAACATCTTCCTGACTGGAAAAGCCGGCACAGGAAAGACGACCTTTCTGCGTGGTCTCGCTGCAAATCCGACAAAACGAATGGTGATTTTGGCGCCGACTGGCGTCGCCGCTATCAACGCAGGCGGACAAACAATTCATTCGTTTTTTCAACTGGAATTCGGACCGCAAATTCCCGACGATGGTAGAGATGCGGCGCGACACATCCCCACATTGCAATACCAGAAAATGTCGGCGGTGAAACTGAAAATCATCCGCTCGCTGGAACTCCTTGTCATTGACGAGATTTCTATGGTTCGTGCCGACCTTCTCGATGCCGTTGACGCTGTTCTAAGGCGCGTGCGTCGCAACGAAAAACCTTTCGGCGGTGTGCAGGTGCTGATGATTGGCGACATCCATCAGCTCGCTCCAGTTGCAAAAGAAGAGGAATGGGCTCTGCTTCGTGACTATTATAAATCGGTGTATTTCTTTGATAGTCATGTGCTTACAAAAACACCATACTGCTGCATAGAGCTGGAGCATATCTATCGTCAGGAGGATAGAAACTTCATCGACATATTAAATAAGGTGCGCAACAACTGCCTCGATGCTGAGAGTTTGAAAGTTTTAAACAGCCACTATCATCCCGATTTTGAGCCTGATGAAGACGCCGGGTACATCACTTTGATGACGCATAACCGTCAGGTGGATGAAATCAATGAAGGTAAACTTAATGCATTGAAAACCAAATCGTTGAAGTTTGAATCAAAGATTTTTGGCAACTTCCCGGAGACATCTTATCCAACAAAAGCAGAGCTCGAATTGAAGATCGGGGCGCAGGTGATGTTCGTGAAAAACGACCCGTCGCCGGAGAAACAGTATTTCAACGGAAAAATCGGGCGGATTGTCAGCTACGACGATGAAAGCGGACTCGAGGTGCGGTGTGGCGACGAGGTGATTGAGGTGAAACCAGTCACGTGGTCGAATTTTGAATACCGTATTAACGAAGAGACCAAGGAAATAGAGGAGAAAGAGGTCGGAAGCTTCACCCAGATCCCGCTCAAGCTCGCGTGGGCAATCACGATCCACAAAAGTCAGGGTTTGACATTCGACAAGGTGATTTTGGACGCAAGTCTGGCTTTCGCGCATGGTCAGGTCTACGTGGCTTTGAGTCGCTGCACATCGTTGGAGGGGCTGGTGTTGAAAGCGCAACTATCTCAAAGTGGCTTGTTTAACGACTTGACAATCAATAAGTTTGTTACGGAACTGCCATCAAGGGAGCCGACGGAAGAGCAATACGAATATAATAAGAAGTTATACGCTTCGCAGATATTGTTTGAACTCATTGATTTTCTTGATATTGAGAGCGATTTGAACGGAATCAGGAAGGTGGTTTTCGCCAACAAAGGCAGTTTCGACGCTTCGGTTGGTGAGAAAGTGACGCCGAAAGGGCAGAAGTTTCATGAGGAAGTGGTGGAGGTGTCGGAAAAATTCAAGCGTCAGATTGGCGGAATTTTAAAAGATAACTTTCAGATTGACAATAATTTACAACTTCAGGAACGTGTAAAAAAAGGCTGCTCGTATTTCTTGGATAAGCTGTCTGATTTGGATGAGATTGCATGTTTGCCGTTCGAGACCGACAACAAAGCTGTTAACGACCAGATAAAGAAGGAGTTAGATGCGTTTAACACCGATTTCTTTGTGAAAAAAGCATGTCTTGAGTGTTGTTTGGGCGGCTTTGAGATGAAAAAATATCTTTCTGTCAAGAATAAGAAAATCGTTGAGGCTGAAGAACTTAACAAGTCGAAGAAAGCAAAATTGTCGAGAAAACAGCTGTCGAAAGACGATAACAAACTGTTTAAGGCGTTGGTGGCATGGCGTGAGCAAGTGGCTGACGCTCTGGAGGTTAGCGAGACGAAAGTCATCCCGACAAGTACCTTGACGGCGATAGCGGAGAAGAAACCGATGTCGGTGAAAGAACTGAAGTCGCTATCAAAGATTGGAGCTACACGTTTGCAGCGTTTTGGTGCTGATGTTTTGAATATAGTGCTTGAGCATCAAGGATTTAAGAAACAGGAATTTGACGATGCGGAATCGAAAGAAGAGCTTGAACTTAGCTCGTCGGTTCAGCGTACAAAAGAGTTGATAGAGGAGGGCTTTTCGATTGATGCGATTGCCGAAAAGCGCAGCATGGCACAATCAACCATCGAGCAGCATGTGGCAGAACTCGTTTTGAAAGGCTACGCCGACGCCAAAGATTTTATGAGCGAAGAACATTACGAAACGATAAAAGAATATTTTGAAGAAACTCAGGATTCTTCCCTCGGAGCTGCAAAAGACGTTCTCGGCGAAGATTATTCGTGGGGTGAACTCCGTATCGCGTTGAATGAGATGAAACGCGATAAATAAACTATACACTTTTAACTTTTAAACTTAAAAACTACTCTAAACTTTAAACTCTAAACTCTAAACTATGAAAAAGTTAGTCATTCTTTCCGGAGCGGGCATCAGTGCTGAAAGTGGAATCAGTACGTTCAGGGACGCTGGCGGACTTTGGGACAAATACCCTGTGATGCAGGTGGCGTCAATCGAGGGCTACGAGGCTGATCCTGAATTGGTTATCAATTTCTACAACGAGCGTCGCAAACAGCTGCTCGACGTTAAACCGAATCAGGGACACATTCTTTGCGCCGAGTTGGAAAAGTATTTTGATGTCACCGTTGTAACGCAAAACGTTGATAATCTGCACGAAAGAGCCGGTAGCCATCATATCATACATCTTCATGGCGAGTTGACAAAGGTGTGCTCGAGCTACAACCCCAATGATCCTCGTTACATCCGCGAGCTTAAACCAGAGGAATTTGAAGTGAAAATGGGTGACAAAGCCGGTGATGGAAGCCAGTTGAGACCATTTATCGTATGGTTTGGCGAGGCGGTTCCTGAAATCGAGACAGCGGTGAGATACGTTGAAAAGGCTGATATTTTCGTCATCATCGGAACGTCAATGAATGTGTATCCGGCTGCAAGCCTGTTGTATTATGTCCCCGACAAAGCTCAAGTGTATCTCATTGATCCAAAGGATGTTAACATCAACTCGAATCGTCCGATAACGCACATTAAAAAAGGTGCCTCGGAAGGAATGAAAGAACTTTTGGAGCTTTTGGCCACTAGCCATTAGCTATTAGCATTTGTTTTTCACAAAAACTAATGGCTAATGGCTAACACCTAATGGCTATTTTAACGTACAACTACGAGGTCTAAATTACTCCAATCCTTTGTTTTGTTAAGCAATTCGTAGTAGTGGCAGATGTTTTCGGAAGTAATCTTCTCGCCGTTCACTGAGGTGATGATGTCGCCGAACTGCAAGGTGTTTTTATCATCAACGACTTTCATAATTACCATAATACCTTTATCAGTTGCGATGATACGATAAGGGCTTTCTATTTGATATTCAGGGTTTTCAACATCGCGAGGCTTGTAATAAAGCTGGCCTTTGTCGAAATACCAATCAAAGCGGGAAATGAATTTAAGACCCATATTGTTGTATTTGATGGCGTTTACATAAAAAACCGTAGCATCAAAACTGTCATCGCCAAGCGTAACTTTCTCGTTGTTACGGATGATGATTTCACCTCCATTGTCAACACCTGAAACCGATATGCCCAATGAGCCTTCGCAAATGATGTCGCTATCAGTTTTTTGAGAGTTTTTCTTGTCCTTTTTCAAACTTAAAAAACCTATATTTCCTGTATCGAACAGACATTCGTATTCAACTCCGTTTATCACAGGGTAAACGAAAAGCTGATTTGTCACCCATTTGTATTTGCATTTTATTGGTTTATAACCAGTTAGGTCAAAATTCATATTATCTTTGGTGTAATATGTGATTCTGCCGTCTGAAAAATTGAGATTCATTCTGTCCCAATCGTCTTCAGGAAGAACGGCTTCCATTCCCAATAGCGGATAATCGCATAAAGATTCTCCGCAAACGACATTCAAATCCATGCAAATATTCATCGCCAAGCCAAGATGATTCCAAAGAAAGCTGTAATGCACAGTGTCAAGCTTTTCATAGATTTTTGCCACCTTATGAGCACTACTCAATTTTACCTTTGAATAATCTGGTTTCAATTCTGACATCGGATGGATATAAACCAACTCGCCGTTAAAACCTGTATCGACAAAAACCGTGTCGAGTTTGCCGTCAACCATTATCTCGGAGAGGATTCTGCCGTGTTTTACGACAAAATTGATGGTGTCGTTCGGTGCTCCTCTGCTTACACATTTGGCAAGGGTAAGCTTTCTGTTTTTGAAAGCGAAACGGACGTTGCTGCAGCTTGAGATTAATAGTGATGTCAGGGCTAATGCGGTGATAATTAAATATTTTTTCATAATAATTGTTTTTTGAGACGGATTTTCATCATTTGATGAGACGGATTTCGTCCGTCTCTACACAGTTCTTTCGTTATTTATTATTGTATTGATTCATTGTCATATCTGGACCGATAGCGACGAAGCTCTTGACAAACTCCACGGCGACATCCAATCGTGGTTGAATCTCATCTATTTCTGATTGTTTCCATTCACCGATGACGAAGTCGATTTGTTTTCCTTTGGCGAAGTCGTTGCCGATGCCGAAGCGGAGGCGGCAGAAATCGCTGCTTCCGAGTGACTCGATGATGTTTTTCAGTCCGTTATGACCGCCATCGCTGCCTTTTTTGCGCATTCTTAAAGTACCGACAGGCAGTGCAAGGTCGTCGCAGACAACGAGGATGTTCTCCATCGGGATTTTCTCTTGTGTCGCCCAGTATTTCACGGCTTTTCCGGAGAGGTTCATATATGTCGTGGGTTTGATCACAATCATCTGGCGGCCTTTGTATTTCATCTCCGACACCATTGCCAGGCGGCTGGTGGTGAAGGTACATTCGAGGTCTTTCGCCAGATGGTCGGCGACCATGAAACCGATGTTATGCCGTGTGTTGGCGTACTCGGCTCCGATATTTCCCAGACAAGCAATTAAATATTTCATGCTGCAAAAATAAAAAAAAGCCTTCAAACGAAGGCTTTTTCCATATAAATTTCTTGAAATTTACATTATTTTGCTTCTGCTGCTGGTGCTGCTGCGCCTTCAGCTGCTGCTTCTTCAGTCTCTTCTTCAGCTGCTGCGTTACGTGGAGCTTTGACGTCAACCACGATGGTGTTCTCAGGAACGAGGACGGTCATCTTTTCGAGGTTGAGGTCTTTCACCTTGATAGCCTGGTTCATCTGAAGCTTTGTAACGTCGACGATGATGTTATCTGGAAGATCGTTGACATAACCACGGACTTTCAATTTTGAAATGTTCATGTTCATGCGGCCACCACGCATAACGCCTGGGCATGTACCCTGTGTGCGCACTGGAAGCATAACTGTGATCGGGTTGTCTTCGTTCACATCGAGGAAGTCGGCGTGAAGAACCTCGTCGGTAACTGGATGATACTGAATGTCTTGGAGGATTGTGTGGTAAACTTTACCATTGATTTCGAAGTCGATGATCAATGTCTCAGGTGTGTAAAGAATCTTCTTGAAGCTTCTTGCATCTGTTGCAAACTTCACCTGTTCGATGTTGTTACCGTAAATGACGCATGGTACGAGACCTTTTGCGCGCAATGCTTTAGCATCTTTTTTCCCTACGTTCTCGCGAAGAGAACCGCTCAATGATACTGAATTCATTTTGTTTAATTTAAAAGTTAATAACCTATTTTTGTAAGGGCTAAACATTTTTAGCCCGTTTCTTTCTTTTTCTTTTGGGCAAATGATGATTTGCCCTTACATTTATTTCTTGTTGAAGAATTCTGACAATGACTCGTAATTCTCCACCTTTTGGATAACCTGGGCGAAGAGTTCGGCTGTTGAGAGCACGTGGATCTTCTTGCTTGGGTTATTCAATGGGATGGTGTCGGTTACGACCACTTCGTCGAATACTGAGTTGTCGATTCTTTCCATTGCCTGGCCTGAGAAAATCGGGTGTGTTGCGAAGGCGCGGACGCTGCGTGCGCCGTTGTCTTTCAGTAACTGACCAGCGCGTGTGATGGTGCCTGCTGTGTCGATGATGTCGTCGAGGAGGATGACATCGCGGTCTTTCACATCGCCGATGAGGAGCATCTTCTCAATCTCATTCGGTTTCGAGCGCTGTTTGTGGCAGATGCAGAACACTGTGTCGAGCATCTTTGCATACGAGGCGGCGCGGCGTGTACCACCGGCGTCAGGTGATGCTGTGATGATGTCTTTCAGACCGAGGCTCTGGATATAAGGTACAAAAATCTTTGATGCGTAGATGTTGTCGACCGGGATGTCGAAGAAACCTTGAATCTGGTCGGCGTGGATGTCCATTGTGATGACGCGAGTCACGCCAGCTGTCTGAAGCATGTTAGCCACTAGTTTTGCGGCGATGCTGATACGCGGACGGTCTTTTCTGTCTTGACGTGCGAATCCGAAGTAAGGGATGACGGCGATGATGCGGCGTGCTGATGCGCGTTTGGCGGCGTCAATCATCATCAAAAGTTCCATGAGGTTTTCTGTTGGCGGGAAGGTAGATTGGATTAAAAATACGTCTCTTCCGCGTAAGTTTTCCTCAAAACTTGGCTGAAATTCTCCGTCTGAGAACACTGTTACGTTGCATGTTCCGAGTGGTTTGCCATAAAATTCAGCGATTTTATCTGCTAAATATTTTGTGGCTCTGCCTGAAAAGATTGATACAATGGGCTCTTGCATAGTTTAAAATTGTTTGATTAAATTTTTCGGGTGCAAAAATATGAAAAAAAATGTTGCGTGTAACAAAAAATGTATTAATTTTGCACCCGAAAAAGTTCATTGAAATTTTTGAGCCTAGGTGGCGGAATTGGTAGACGCGTCGGTCTCAAAAACCGATGAGGTAACACTCGTGCCGGTTCGATCCCGGCCCTGGGTACTCAGAATGAGAGTTAAACCTCTGTAAATCAACGATTTACAGAGGTTTTTTCATTCCCAAGGTGTACTAAAAGTGTACTAAATGAAATATTCAAAGGAAGCTTAAATGATACAAAACCGCCCCTTTCGAGGAGCGGTTTTGATGTTTAAAGTAGCGTAAATTTTTTAATAGATAATCTATTATTCGAGTAAGAACTCCCCACAATAGTGGGAGTTTGAGATGAGCTTGCCGTCGGCTGAGCGCATGGTGATGTAAACGTGAATGTGGTCGCCTACCCATTCTTCAGGGAATTCACAATGTGTGCTCTGGGTTGCGCGGGTGAAGCCGTTCATGAAGCATCTAACTTCTTTCTTTTCTGCGTTGCATACGACAACCATTGAGATGTCATCAGCTTTGGCGTTGCCGGAGCCTGAGTTGTCCTGCCACAAAAAGTCGATGCCATTGTAGTTGGCATAGACTGTCTCTACTACCGGAGGTGTGAGAAGGCCATGTGACCATTTCAACTGCGAGTAGATTGGGCTGTAATCAGGATAATCGCCAGTGATGGCGTTGCGCATCATTTGTGATGCGGCATAGTTGAGCGGAGATTGGTGTTTGGCAACATCCTTGAGACCGACGTTGAGGAACTCAACGGCTGGACTGAGAAAATTGCGAGCGAACTCCATTTTAGTGCGCTGAGCAATCTGCGCAGCAGTGCGAGGATTTTTGGTGTGGGTTGGGATGCCTTTCATATAGGTTATTCCTTTCCAAGATGAGCCTATAACAGTGCCAACCTTACCGTTGAATCCACCTAAAATACCTTGTTTTATTGTTCCCATTGTATTAAAAATTTAATTGTTAATCATCTTCGTTGATGTGCCTGCTGTGGAAGTCCAAGCAGTTGTTTGAGACCTGACCGAGTGACTTGTCATAGACGAACACCCAGCCTAAGAGGTCTTTATCGCTGTCGATTGGGAATCCTTGCATTTGGATTGAAGTTCCAGTGGTGAATGGCTGGTCGTAAATGTGAGTAAACCATGTGTCAGAGGCTTTATCGTAAAGAATAAGAATGAAGCCTGGATAATCAACTTCAGAGTCGTCGTATTGCATGGCATAGACAAACCAGTTGCCATTTTCTGCAGGATCGGTGACATAAAACATGTCGAAGCATTGCAGAAAACCTTTGGAGAGCTGAAGCTTTTTGTAGATAACTACAGGCTCTCCGTCGTGATTTTCGATAGCGCCAGGGTAATTTATCTTGACGGCTTTGTTGAATGTTGACATGCCATGATCGTAATCACCGAAGGTGAGGCGAAGAGTGGAGGCTATTGGCCTCAAGACTTCGATAATGGCGCTCAGCGCACGCTGGCAAAATAAAGTTCCCCATGTCGCTTGAGTGGTATAATGCTGCGGCATACCGCGCATATAGGCCTTGCCTTTCCAGCTGGCACCGACGACGGTGCCAACTTTGCCGGAAAAGCCTCCGAGAATGCCTTGTTTAATAGTACCCATAATACATTATTTTTATTGTTTTTTTAATGATAACCACCGTAAACCTGGACTTCGGTGACAGGATTTGACACCTGCCCGGTTGAAGGGTCATAAGCACAAGCGAATCCGAGATAATCCTGATTAGCATGAAGTATGATGCCATAAGAATCGAGCATTGAGCCGGTGCGGAAACTATACTTATAGGTTTTTGTATACCATGATTCGTTTTCCACGTCGTAAATGAAGTAAATCAAACCTTGGTAGCGAACACTGGAATTGTCGTTGTTTTTAGGATACATATAGTAGTTTCCATCTTGTGACATGTCGTTGATAATGAGCTGGTCGAACGGCTTAATACTTCCTTTTGAAAGGATAAGTTTGGAGTAATCGACTACAGGCTGGCCATCTTGGTCGTAGATGGCCTCCTTGTAATTAATTTGAACTGCTTTGTTGAATTCAGACATCTTTCCGGCACTCTTTGCGAAAGTAATTCGCAAAGTTGGATTGATAGGACGAAGAGTGTCTGAAATAAGCTGAAATGCTGCGCGGTTATAAGTTTGTGCAGCAGTGCGAGGATTCTTGACGTGAGCAGCTTGGCCACGCATGTAGGAAATTCCTTTCCACGATGAGCCGACAACGGTGCCAACTTTACCAGAAAAGCCTCCCAAAATTCCTTGTTTAATTGTTCCCATAATTCATAATCTTTATACTGTTTTTTTGTGTTATCCTCCCATAGCCTCCACGTTTTCGATTGGATTTGAGACCTGGCCAGTGGCGGGGTCATAGACACAGGCGAAGCCGAGATATTGTTTGGTAGCGAGCAACGGCATGCCGCCACGGAATATAAGACCTTCACCAACATCGTAATGCTGTTTGATAACTCCAGCCTGCCATTTGTCATCTTCGATGTCGTAAATGAAAAAGATGAGGCCTTCATATTCGGGATATTGTGTTCCATCCATCATGGTGGAAATATAATAATTGCCGTTTTGACTCATGTCATCGATATAAAGATTGGCAAACGGCTTGATATTTCCTTTTGACAGGATTAGCTTTGAGTAGTCAACAACTGGAGTCCCATCCTGATTGACCACTGCGGCTTTGTAGTTTTCCGAGACAGCCTTGTTGAAGGCTGACATCTTACCAGCACTTTTTGCGAAGGTGAGGCGGAGCGTTGAAACGATGGGGCTTAAAGCAGCCGAGACAGCCTTGAAGGCTGTCCGGCTATAAACTTGCCCCGCTGTGCGAGGGTTCTTCACATGCTGGGCTTGCCCACGCATGTAGGTGATTCCTTTCCAGGATGAGCCGACTACTGTGCCGACTTTACCGTTGAACCCACCGAGAATGCCTTGTTTAATCGTTCCCATGGTACAGCGGATTTAATGATTAAGCTGCGCTCAATGTCTTCTCACCAAGGTAGAGAGAATCAGCAACCAATGCACCATCCTCAGACACCATGCCGAGGTAAACCTCAACTTTGTCACCTTCCCAGTTGTTAGGGACAGTTACGTCCATGGTGTGGGTTGTACGAGTAGCACCTGCAGTGTTGTAGATGGTCTCGTTTTTTGTCTTGTTGTAGATGAACGGCATTGCCTTGTCAGTTGCGAGGGCGTTGCCTACGCCACTGTTGTCAGTCCAGCTGAATGTGAGCTTATTCTGGGCAG
>CAMYYD010000018.1 GCA_947303395.1 uncultured Bacteroidales bacterium | reverse complement strand
AAGGTTCCTTACCTTTCAGACTACTTTTTATTGGCTCATTGCTTTCAAAGAACTTCCCAATCTTTTTTTGTTGATTGGGACTGCAAAGATACGGCAATTTTATTTCCTGTCAAGAAAAAAATGAAAAAAAATTAAAATATTTTTTGTTGGTTGTAAATCAATGAATTAAAGGGAAAATTTTTCCGGATAAGGCGGGAAAAAGTCTCGAAGTTTGTCCCTTCTAAGGCCTTTTTTTCGCCTCATCCTCCAAAATTTTACGCCAAATCTTCGGAAATGAAAAAAATCTTTTTGTCGGTCATCTCCATTTTGACCATTCCGATGAGGATAAAATTGACCAATATTCGTTCTGCTGCTTTTTTATTTAGATGCGAAATTTCCATAAACTCCTCAAAACTGATTTTTCCATGCTCGTTTAGGTGTCTCAAAAGCAGCATTTCCTCGTCAGTAAATGTGATTTGTATATTGTTTTTGTCTTTTTCGTGCTTCCACACCTTAATTAATATACTATTGGCGACAATATTCTCGTCTTTTACGCGAACATACACCTTATATATATTATTGTGGTCTGGAGCTTTGTGTTTGTGGTGTTTGCTTTTTGGAATTATTACCTCAAGGACGGTTTTGCCATTGATGTTCCATTCTTTGGCCGTATATTTGACTTCCGGACGACAATACATCTGAGCGGCAGTCTGTATCATGTGTTTTTCTTCGTCCGATCTGATTCCTGAAATAGAACCGTTGTCTTTTACACCTATTAATAATCGTCCGCCATCAGTGTTGGCAAAGGCGACAAGTGAGCGCGCGATTTTTTTACTGTCGGAAATCTCAAACTTGAAATCCAACATCTGGTGTTCGCCCTCCGCTATCAATTTTTGAATGTGCCCAGCCATCATCTGATTTTTTGCAAAGATATGAAAAAAATACTCTCGCAATGATATATTTTGAGAATTGGCGATAGGATAGGGTGGAAGTTGAAAAATGCCATTTTTAGGCGATTTAAGAGCATTGATTTTTGAGTGGTGTTATCTGGTTGTTGGCGTAAAAAAGTGTCTTAAAATCAAAATTCACAAATGTAAGTAGGTGGTTTGTAAAATACATCAAAAAATTTACAAAACTTAAAACAACTTTATAATATAATGATAATCAGTGAAATAAACAATTGTAAACATATTTAATACAATTGTAAAATGCAAAAGCGAAAATTACAATACTATAAAATACCGCTTTTTGAGGATAAAATAATTTAAACAAAAGATAATCAATTTAATAAGTATATAAAACAAACTAAAACTTTAAAAATAGAAGGTAAAGTTGATGATTGATGTTTAATTTGTGATATTGTTGTAAATAACTGAAAAAGAGTGATATAAATAAATTTTTAAAATATTTTATTGAAGATTTTTGGTGTATATGGAATTTTTACAAAAATAAAGTTGAGATTTTTAACTTTTGTATTTGTTTTATTTTTACTTTTGTAATCTCAAACAATGTTAAAAACGAAATTTTAGGAAGGGACATATCATGGAAGATATTAAAGACAGACTCGCTCACATCCTCAGAGCGAAAAATTTGACAGCATCTCAGTTCGCAGAATTGATGGAAATTCAGCCTTCAAACGTGTCACATTTGTTGAATGGAAGAAATAAACCGAGCTTGGATTTTTTGATAAAGATTAAAGAAGTTTTTCCTGAATATAACTTCGATTGGATAATTTTGGGAAAGAAACCGATCACAATTAATGAGCCAAATCCTGTGATATCTGATAGTCAAAATAATAATCAACAGATGAGATTTGAGAATGAAGAAGAAAAGATTATTGACTTTGATGATGTGGTTGATGAATCTGTTGAAAAACCTATTCAAACTAATGTAAATCAAGAGATTGAGAAGATTATTGTGGTCTATACGGATAAAACATTTGAGATTATTAGGCAACGTTAGTTAAAAATGTGATTGGATGTTGTTGATTGAACAAAAAGTTGTATATTTGTTCTCTAATATTAATAAGGTAAAACAATGTCTAAGCAATTGTTTTTCAATAAATTCAGTGAAATACTATCTCAATATAAACATGTTGTCATAGTTTCGCATGTAAACCCTGATGGTGATGCTATTGGCTCATCATTGGCTTTATATTATTTCATGCTGAAGTTCGGAATTGATGTAAAAGTCATAATTCCAAATGATTTCCCTTCGTTTTTAGCATGGATGCCTGGAGCTGAGGATATTTTGATTTTTGATAAAAATGCGGAAAAGGGTGCTGAACTTTTAAATTCTGCAGATTTAATTTGCTATCTCGATTTTAATCATCCATCGCGTACAGGATTGGTTCACAATGATTTATGTCATTGTACAAAGACTCCAAAAGTGCTTGTTGACCATCATCGTGATGCAGATTATTCGCAGTTTGTCGCATATCTTTCTAATGTTGAAACGTCAAGCACTTCTGAATTGGTGGCAGAATTGATTCAGCATTTTGGCTTTGACAAATATCTTGATGACAATATCGCAACCTGTTTGCTGGTCGGTATTATGACTGATACCGGTTCATTCGCGCACTCTATTTATCATCCGGAAACATTTGAAATCTGCGCTAAACTCATCTCTCCCACAGTTGATTATCAATTGATACACAGTAAGATATATAGTACATTCTCCGAAGACAGACTTCGCTTGCTGGGACATTGTATAAATAACAGAATGAAAATTCTTGATGAATATCATACTGCTTATATTTATCTAAGCAAAGCCGATTTGGAGGAATTTAGATATCAGGTTGGGGATACTGAAGGCGTTGTGAATTATCCATTGATGATAGATAATATCAAAGTGGCTGTGTTAATTACTGAGCGTCAAGGAGTTATAAGATTTTCATTCAGATCAAAAGGCGATTTTTCGGTTCATGAATTGGCGAAAGCGCATTTCAATGGCGGTGGGCATACTAATGCTGCCGGTGGAACGTTAAATTGTAGTATTGAACAAGCTATTAAGACTTTTTTGGAAGTCATACCTCAGTATAAAGAGGAATTGAATAAATAATGTTAAAGTTTGTCAGGATATTATTAACTATTGTCATAAGTATGACACTTTTTATTTCTTGTACGGAAGAGCAGGATAATAGTAATAATATTGATGTGAAAAAACGAAAGGAAAGTCTCGAAAAAGCTAACAGATACATGTTTTTGCAAGAAAAAGAGGCTATAAACGACTATGTTGAGCGACACGGAATTGATGTTGTGAGGACTGGCTCAGGATTATGCTATCGTGTTGTAAAACAAGGACATGGAACTAAAATAAGGAATGAAGAAATCGTTAGCATGGAGTATGAAGTGAGGCTTCTAAACGGTGATTTAGTTTATAGTTCGAAAGAAGATGGTCTAAAAGAGTTTATTGTAGGTAGAGGTGGCGTCGAGGGCGGTCTGGAAGAAGCTGTGCTTTGTCTTCATCGAGGTGATGTGGCTGAAATAATTATGCCGTCGCATTTGGCACATGGTTTGATTGGTGACGGTAGAAGGATTAAAGCTCGCACACCTATTGTTTATAAAGTGAAAATAATTGATAATCAATAAAATAAGTAAAATAAACAAATTTATCAAAAAATGAAAAGAGTATTTGTAATGATGACGGCATTCTGTGTAATGCTATCATTTTTAACAGGTTGCAACAATGCACCTAAGGGTTATAAGACCACAAACAGCGGTCTTTGCTATCGTTTTCATGTGAATAATGGTGGTGAAGTGCCGAATATTGGTGATTTAGTTGAACTTACACTTTCTTGTGTGATTAATGATACAACAGTGATTATTCCGGCATCGAAGAATATCATTCAATTGAATGAACCTTCGTTTGCAACAGATTTTGCTGAAGGTGTGGCAATGATGCATAAGGGCGATTCTGCGTCATTTATTGTGAATATTGACTCCACTTTCATGAATTTATTCAGAGTTCCTGAGCTTCCAAAAGAGTTCAATAGCACTGACATTATGAGATTTGAGATCAAAGTCAACGATTTTTATCCTGAAAGCGAATATGTTAATAAAATGATTGAAGCAATTAAACAAAAGTATCCTGAAGAGACGGCTAATGCATACGCAGAAATGCAGCAGTATTTCGCATTGAATAATATTTCCGCAAGTCCAACAGCATCAGGACTTTACTATGTCCAGACATCTGAAGGAAACGGTGAAATGCCAGAAAAAGGCGACAATGTGAAAGTACATTACACTGGTAAATTGTTAAACGGTAAAGTTTTCGATTCATCTGTTGAACGTGGTGAACCTATTGAGGTGCCAATCGGAATGGGCTATGTTATTCCTGGTTGGGACGAGGGAATCATGTTGATGTCGAAAGGTGAGAAGGGTGTGCTTTATATCCCTTACTATCTCGCTTATGGCGACAGAGGTGCAGGCGCAGACATCCCTCCATTTGCAAACCTTATTTTTGAAGTAGAACTAATTGATTTTTAATAGTTTATGAAAAGACTGCCATCATATCTGTTGTGCCTGTTGGTAGGCGTAGTTCTCTTTTCTTGCAAAAACTCAGCGTATAAGGGCTTTGACAAGATGGGAAACGGAGCCTATATGCAGTTCCATAATATCAACAAACAAGGAGAAATGCCGAAAATTGGCGATGTCGCCATTGTTTCAATGAAACAGTCAATGGGTGATTCACTTTACTATTCTTCGGAATACGAAGAGAATGGAACCATTGAGTTGGAAGTGACGAATTCTTCATTTGTTGGAGATGTGATGGCAGGTCTTTTAAACATGCATATCGATGATTCTGCGACTGTTGTTGTTTTGATAGATTCATTGTGTATCAATGATTTAGGAATGGATAAAGTGCCTGGTTATCTTGTGGCTGGTACACCTATTTATTATGATATGCGATTGAAAGGCATCATTACTGCTGAAGAAATTGCGGCAAAAAAACAGAATGAGTTGCAGATGATGAAACAGGATGACGAGGATCGTTTGGCAATGTATTATTCCAATATGAATAACACAATTACCAAAGACGGACTTATCATATTGAATGTCAAGGGGAAAGGACGTGGTGCCAAAGATGGTGATATTATGATGATAAATTTCAATATGATAACTTTGAAAGGAGATACATTGCTTGATTTCTCTGATAATGAGCCGGTTGCGGTGAGATGTGGTGATGCAGAGCTTGGTGCAGGATTTGCGGAGGCTATGCGATATGTCCCAGAGGGTGGAGAAGCACATTTTGTGATTCCGTCATCATTGGCATTCGACAGTGTTGGTTTTGAGGATGTGATAGGACCATACACTTCGTTTGTTTTAAATGTCAAAAACACTAACATTTATACTCAAAAAGAGTATGAGGAAGAGCAGAAACGGCTTTATGAGGCCGAAGAAGCTGAAAGTTTGAAAAGACTGCAGGAAGAACCAGCCAGAATTGAGAAATTCGTTAAAGATCACAATGTTACAGTTGCTCCGAGTGCTACAGGAGTTTATTATCTTGAAATAATGAAGGGTAATGGCGCGGCCGTTGAAGCAGGCGATTTGGTGTCAATTCATTATAGATTGTATAATTTGGACGATAAACTGATAGAGTCGAGTTATAATGTTGAGCCGCTTCAATTTGTTTTTGGCAATGATGAGATGGTGCCGGGAATAGAAGAAGCGCTTGGAAATATGAGAGTGGGAGGTAAGGCGACAATAATTGTGCCATCAACCATGGGATTTGGAGATATCGCTATTGATAAAGATCTTCCAGCAAATTCAACTGTGATTTTTGACCTCGAACTTATTGATGTTCAGAAGGTTCGTTAGTTTCGTAGAAATCTTTCTTTTCAGCATGGAAACAGTCGATGGCTGTTATTATTGCCATGCAACTCCACACTGGTACTGCAAGTTTATCGGTATCGAGAAAGTTGTTGAGTGTTCCGTGAACAAAATAGCCTAATAACGCTAAAGTAGCAGCGAGTACAAGTGTTTTCGATTCTTTGTTCTGAGCTTTTCTGTAGGTCATCAGGCCGCTATACATGAAGACAATCACTAATGTCACGACGATTAAAGAGCCAGGTACACCCTGTTCGGCAAGCGCTCCGATGTATTCGCTGTGTGCATTGCCCATATCGCCTGAATTAGTACTGATTATAGTCTTATTCTTTGATTCCTGGAAAGGAGCGTAAACAAACTGATATGTGCCAGGTCCCCAGCCGACCAAAGGTCTTTCTTTAAACATCCTAATCGCTGAGTTCCAACGGTTTATACGTTCAAGATTCGATGCGTCTGTTGAGATATTTGTCATTGATTGGATGTTCTCAACAATATTACCGGAAGCGTCTTGGTCGTTCTTCGACAGAGAATCGAAAATCTGCTGTTGGAATGAGAAGAACAGTACAATCAACACAGTTGAGATAGCCGCGATATATTTGAACTTTATCTTGAGAAGCACGCAAGTCAGGACGCCGAGAGCTGCGATAAGACTAATCCAAGAAGCGCGACAGAATGAAAGCACGATGGCAACAAGAAGCAAAAAGAGCACAATGGCGACGGCTATCCTCTTGTTTCTCTTCATGTTAGGCATGAAAAGATATGATGCGCATAGGATGATGTAGATTGCTAAAACAGCTCCGTATGCTGTGTGGTCGTTGTAAAAAGGCGTCATAACCCAGTGTGCGGTGTCACCGTCAAAGCCGTGCATAGCGTGGTTTGTTATGGTATATAATACAACGATAATAAGTCCGGCAATGTACAACCAGATAAACCTGTTGATGTTTTTCGGATTTTTAAACAACAAAGCGCAAAGGAAATACGATGGAATGATGAACCAAAGTCGCGACAACATAAATTTCAGCGAAACGACAGGCATTTCGCTTGTTATCGTTGTTATGCACATCCAAATAAACATGACATAAACCACAATGGATATAGGATGGGATGTGATTTTAATGTCGAATTTGCGGTCGTAGATGTATCTTGCAATAAACAGAACCAAAACTCCTGCAAGAAGAGGCTCGGCAGGTAATGAAACTGCTAATCCTCCGGCAGCAGTCTCAATGATTATTGACAAAGGTGTAAGCAGAGAAATCAAAAGCAGGACTTTGTCCAATGAGAATACGTATAACAGCAGTACGCCAACTACAGCTGGCAGGGCAAATGCAAGATAAGTGTCTTTTTTGACAACAAAATAAAGACCTATTGCGACGAAAATTGCCACAATTATATATAATGCCGCTGTTTTTACGTATTTATGCATTATTATATCTTCTTATTGTCAAAAAGATAAATGACGAGAATTGACATGAAGAAAGCTCCCAGAGCGCATAATGCGACAACAACCCACCTGACAGGATAGGCTTTCTTGTCTGATGCAAATGGTTCTGAGATTACGTTCGAGAATGTCATATCTGCTTTGTAGAAACGGAGCTCTTGTTCATATTCGAGACGGGCAACGCTATAGGATTTGTTTTCCGATTCGATGAGTTTCTTGATTGCCACAAATTCCGGTCCGTATTTCTCCATGTTTTCCAGAAGGTCATTGGCGGCATCACTTTTTCCTTTTGAACTGATTATGCCTTTAGTCACTTCGCGAGACTGGTTTTCATAATCCAGCAAGCCATATTCTTCTGACATTTCAGCCATACGCTTTGCTAATGAGTCGATGAATTCCAGTTTTTGGTCAAGTTGATATTTGTACATGTTCACAACTTCCAATCTCTTCACTTTGTGGAGTTTACCGACTTTATAATCATATAGTCTAATGATTTCATTGGCTATCGCACAAGCTATTTCCGGATCTTTATCCAATACTTTGATGAGAACTGCATCATAAGGAGTTCTGGAGATGCGGACGTTGTCCTTGTACTCGTTGATGAGAGCTGTTTTCCAGTATTTGTAGCCCTTGTCGATTTTATAATGTTTCATGAGGTCGAATTTCTCAACCACAGAATCCATGATTTCGTTGGATTGCATGATCTGGAGCATTTGCTCTGTAAAAGTCTCGTCGGAATAAGCGGAGACGTTGCTAGGGTAGAGGACCGCTTCAGATTTGTACAAAGGTGTTATAAACTTTGGACCTGAAAATACGGCACCGCATATTGCTGCAACAATTGTGATGATGATGATGTGCCATTTCCATTTGAAAATGGTTTGAATCATTGTTGTGTTGTCAAAATAGTTACTCATCTTGTTTGTTATTTTTATTTTCTGAATATTCGAAAGCTGCTAAAACCATGATAATCACGATAAGTGTGGCAAAAAACGTCACAGTAACAATCACCCATCTTATAGGATAAACCGGTTTGTCGGAAATGTAAGCATTTGTTATCACTAATTTGTGAGGTATGGTTTCAGTTGCATTTAGTCTGGCGTCGTCATATTTTGACTTCAACAGAGCGAGGTAATCCTTCTTAATTTGGATGTCGTTGTTGATTTCGTTGAATTTTTGCCCGTTTTGCGAAAGCTTATTTATTTGATTTTCAATGTTTTTAGCACCTTTGTCATTACCTTTTGCTAGTTCTGTGGCAAGTTGTTGCGAAAGGGTGTTGATTTGAATATCGTAATTATAAACACCTTTTTCTCTGAAATAGTTTAAAGAATCTTCCAAAGCGCTGATTTCGTTTAAAGTGTTCTTGTATTCTCTTTCAACGATTTCGAAAGCTTTTTCGGAGATTTCCTGTTGCATCTCGTTCATTGTTTCATCGAACATGGCAGCCAAATCGTTGGCTATATTTGACGCAATTTCTGGATCGGTGTCAAAAACTATGATTTTCACTGAGTTATATTCAGTTCTTCTGATTCTTATCTTGTTTTCGTATGCTTTAATCAGCTTGCTTTGTTTGTATTCACAATCGCTATCGATGCCATAGTGATTCATTAAATCATATTTTTCAATGATTTTATCCCTGATAATTCCGGAGTTTAATATCTGCATCATGTGGTCGGTTTGCGACTCGTCGCCGATTTCCAGAGGGTCGACGTAGATGAGATTATTTGTATTCATTATTGCCTTTGAGGCAGAATAAGTCGTTGTGGGATATAATACTACGCTGGATTTGTATAATGGCTTAATGAATGTCTTTGATGAAAAAACAATTGCTAATAATACAGCTAACACAAGGATAATCAACACGTTGAGCTTGTTTTTCAGCAAGAGCTTAACTATATATTTAGAATTCATATCCGTCATATGACAACACTTTTTCAAATAATCTACAAAAATAGTGAAAAATCTTTAAACCTGGAGAATTTTGCAAATTATTTCTTTATGTTTTTCATTGAGGAGAATACTAAATCTTTTATCTCATTGTAATTCAACATCTTAGTGATAAAGGCGATAACGATGCATGTTGCCGTTGCGATAACAAATGACGTGAACCAATTTAATGACAAAGTTGTTGATAAATAAGTAGTTAAACTAATTAGGACAAGGAATATCGACAACCTGATCCAGAAAATATTGCCGAGTTTGAGGTTGAATATTTTTTTCGCTATCAAAAACTGGATTACGCATGTGACGAATTGCACGCAAAGGCTTGTGAAAGCGGCGCCAACTGCTTGAAAATGAGGGATAAACAGGAAATTGAGGGTGATGTTTATTACCACTCCGCATGCGGCAACGATGTTAAGATGTTTCAAGTTGCCGTTAGCGGTGAGCAGCGTGCCAAAAATGTAAGTGACTGATACTGATACAAAACTGCCCATCAGAATCATTAAAATTGTTGATGCCTCGGCGTTATTTTGTTCTGGATACATGATTTCCATGAAGTTGCGACTGTAAAATATACAAAGCACCGCGATGATGCATGTCATCGAGAGCATTATGCTAAACGATTGTTTTACAAGGCCTTGTAAGTCTTCTTTCTCTTTGATTATAGCCGCAAAAAGAGGCAGAAGAATCACTGAAAAGAGGTAGGAAATATTGTTTCCAGCATCGAAAAGTCGCCAAGCTTTAGCGTAGACACCGGCTTGTGCGGCTGCAATGTCTTCTGGCAGCAATCTTTCAATTAACACTGGTTCAAGACGGTTGTAAAAACTCATCAACAGCACCAAAAGAGCGTATGGAAGACTCTTTTTGATTATCATGATCACAAACGGGATGTTGATGCGGATTGTCAGTTTCCCTGTGTGTTTCAATACGATAGCTATCGCTATTATCAATGTTATGACGTATGAAACTGTTTGTGCATAAATATAGGTGTAAACGTTGAATGACTCTTTGGGGAAGAATCCCGACCACAGCATGAAGCTGCATATCAATATCATTAGTACTCGGTCGAGCACGGAAAGCATGCTATCGGTCTTGAATAGGAGCAGAGCCGAGATATTTGACCTTACATATAATATGAATGATAGCAAAACTTGGTTAAAGCCAACAATTGCCAGCAGTTTCAGCTGTTCGCCACGGTAACCAATCAGCCATCCGATGACGAAAATCACAATGAAATATAAGATCGTGAGCAAAATTTTGGCTTGTGAAATGCCAACGAAATGTTTTGAAAGCAGTTGATTGTTTTGCGCGATGTTTCGGTTGTTGAAATTGGTTAGACCGAGGTCGAGCAATATATAAAATAGGTAAGAAAATTGCGAAATGGCGAGATAAAGCCCGTAGGATTTGTCTCCAACTAGGTTTTGGACGGCAACATCGATGCCCAAAATCCAAAATGGCTTTATCAAAAGATTGATAAAAAGTAAAAAAATGATATTTTTTAGAAACTTTTTATTCATCACCTCAAACGGATAATTTTAATTAAAAAATTACGTTACAAAAATAGTACATTTTGATTTATTTTCGTAAATTTGCAGATTAAAAATTTAAAAATTGAAAAATTATTCGGAAGAGGAAATATTGGCAATTGAGAAGTCGTATGAAGAACTGATTCAGTTGGTGGGTGAGACGATGACGTTGGAAGAGGTTGGATTTATTGGGAAAGCCTACGATCTGTGTTGTTTAAAATATGATGGCATGCGTATGCGTTCGGGTCGTCCGATGATGCTTCACGTGCTGGAAGTCGCTAAGATTTGCTATTCTGAAATGGGAATGCACAGTAAAACCATAGTTTGTGCATTGCTTCATAATATCACGAAAGTCTCAGATGTTACTTTTGACGAGATAAAAGAACAATTTGGAGAGAGAGTTGCGTTGATACTCAATGGCTTAATTAAGGTGATGTCGCTGAATATGTCGCAAATCTCCACTCAATCCGACACTTTCAGAAAGCTTTTCCTCTCAATGATTGATGACATCCGCGTGGTTATGCTGATTATCGCGCATTGCTTGTCGAATTGCCGCAATCAGGGAGATATTGACGCATCGGCCGATAAATTCTTTGAGATTACTAAATATCTGGTGATTCCGATAGTTCATCGTCTCGGTCTTTATAATATTAAAAAGGATTTGGAAGAGGCGGTGATGATTTACGAGAATCCTAAGGAATATAATGAAATCAAGGAAAAAATCACGATGTCGCATGTCGTTCAGGAGGAGAAAATGGCTAATTTCCTTTTGCCGATACGTCGTGGTTTGAGTGAGGAAGGCATTGATTACACTATAAAATGGCGCACAAAGTCGATCCCGTCGATTTTTGCCAAGATGAAGGCACAAAATGTTCCGTTTGAACAGGTTTACGACCTTTTTGCTGTCCGAATCATCATAAATAACTCAAGAATCAAGGACGAAAAAGCTGATTGCTGGAAGGTGTATTCAATTGTTACTGATTTGTATCAGCCTAATCCTCAACGACTTAGAGATTGGATTACCAAGCCTAAAGCTTCTGGATACGAGTCGTTGCACACTACGGTGAAAAACGGTGTCGATTGGGTGGAAGTGCAAATCAGGACTTCGCGAATGGATGAGATTGCTGAAAAAGGCAACGCCTCGCATTGGTCATACAAGAGTCACAATGACAAGCATCAGACCGCCGACGAGTGGCTGAATCAGATAAGAAGCATTCTTGAAGATACTAACCAATTGGATTTCAATCCATTAGACGATAAGCGTGCTGCGAAGGGTAAGTCTGACAAGATGTATATCATCACGCCTCAAGGCGAGGTGAAACAGCTTCCATTGGGCTCCACAATTCTTGATTTTGCTTTTGAGGTGCATACTCAGGTCGGAAGTCACTGCATAGGCGCGCGCGTGAACGGCAAGATGCAGCCGATACGTTATGTGTTGAGCAATGGCGATCGTGTTGAGATTCAGATAAATAAGAAACAAACTCCGAAAGCCGACTGGCTGAATTACGTCACGACAGAGAAGGCAAAATCGAAAATCAGAAGGTTTTTGAAGGATGAGGAAATGAAAGAAGCCGAGCTCGGCAGCTCGATTTTCTACAGGAAACTGAAAAACTGGAAAATTGCGTTTAACGACAAGATTTTCAATGATTTACTGAAAGAATACGACTGTGATTCCGGTATTGAATTTTATAACAAAATTGCTACAGAACAGATAGATTTTGCTGATTTGAAGTCTTTTATCTTGTCGCAGACTGAGGAAAAAGAGGTCCGTAGGGTAGACGATGAGCAAAAAAAGGATAAACCTGTTGAAAATGATAGCGATGCGATGAGCATTGGCTCAAATATCAATGGTTTCGCATTCAAGATGGCTAAGTGCTGCAACCCTATTCCTGGCGATAATGTATGCGGTTTCGTCAATGTTGGTGGCGGCATTACCATTCATCGCGTTAACTGCAAGAACGCCATTGCGATGAAGAAACGCTATCCATATCGTCTTGTCGACGTGAAATGGCAAGGAGATGTGCCTTCAAGAGCTACAATCAAGGTGGTGGCTAAAGACAGTTTCGGAATCCTCAGCGATATCACTGAAGTGATGAAACAAATGGAAATCAATATCATAGATGCGTCAATGGGAACAAGAAACGGTCTTTACGAAGGTCGTTTTGTGGTGCATGTGACGAGTGTCAATTATCTTGAACAGCTGATTCGCAAGTTGCGGGCGTTGCCAAACGTCAATGAAGTTCAGCGAATTGATTTATAATCAATTATTTAGTCATAATATCGATGATCTCGGTATCGGTTTCCTTCATTCCGATTGAGCCGACGAGACCGACATTATTAATGGTGTCTTCGATGTCGCATCCGACGATGCCGTCGCCTGCTTCAAACTGCTGTCCGTTTTTGTACATGTAATAGCCGAGAATGCCTGATTCTACTGATGCTGCAATCTTAGCTGCGCATGATGCTTTTGCGCCGTCGCAGATGATTCCTGAGACTGTTACCACGGCGTTTGTAAGTGTGTGTTCAATTACATCGAGGCTTTCGCCAAGGAGATAGGCTATGCCGCAGGCTGCTGCGCAGCCTGCGCTGACGGCTCCACAATAGGCTGAGAGACGTCCGATACGTGTTTTCTGATGGATTGCGGTAAGGTTAGAGACGACCAAAGCTCTATAGAGTCTGTCTTCGGCGATGTTGTATTCCTCGGCGTATGCAATGACAGGCATTGATACCGTAAGTCCTTGATTACCACTACCAGAGTTGATGATAACAGGCAGCTCGCAGCCGTTCATACGAGCATCGGAACCAGCGGCGGCACGTGCTTTGGCTTTCACCTTGATGTCATCACCATAATATTTTAATAAGGTGCTGCCGATATTGGCGCCCCAATTGTTTTTTAAACCTTCGTCCGAAATAGCTTTGTTGTACTTAATTTGTCGACCGATTATCTCTTTAATATCTTGAATATCAACGCTATCAGCGAAATCTACGATGCCTGCGATGCTTAGACTGCTGCGGTCGGTGAGTTCCTTGGATGGTTTAGCTATCGTCTCGCTTCTAAACAGGACTTCGTTGTCTTTTTGGATATGAACAATATTGGTGTGGAATCCGCAAATTCTCACGTCGGCATGGTGTTCGCCGCTGTATTCAATGATTGTGACATCCAGCTGTTCCTGGCAGTTCACATGTTTTACGGTGATAGGGGTGGAGGCAAGGTATTTCTCTGTATCCTTCTTTTGCTCAGGTGTAACGTTGGCAATCACTTCAAGAGCTTTATCAGGGTTTCCTGCCACGATTCCGACGGCTACAGCAGCCTTGATTCCCTTCATTCCATTAGTATTTGGAACGATTACGCTTTTAACGTTTTTGATGATGTTACCGCTTGCAAGTACTTCAACTCTGTCGGGTAATGCGCCAAGAACTTGATGCGCTTTTGCTGCGGCATATGCCAGGCAAATAGGCTCGGTACAGCCCATTGCAGGAACCAATTCTTCCTCTAAGATGTTGATATACAATTGATAACGTGCGTCGGTCTTATTCATATCAGTTTCCTTTTGTTATTTCCATTTTGTAAACTTCGATGCTACCGTTCTCTGGGAGTAATTCAATCCAGTTATTGTCTTCACTGAACCATTTATATTGAGACCCAACACGGATTATAAAATCGTTGGATTTATTGTCATTCGGTACGGTTACTGTAAAACCTCCGTTTTTGGTTTTATTGCTTCCGTACGAAATAAATAAAGTGAATGGTTTATCGCTAGTGTTCTTTGCTTTTATTAGCACGTAATTCCCTCTTCTTGTTGAGATGTCAACAGGAGCGAATTCAAAACGTTTGCTCTCGTTTGCTTTGATATTGATAGTGTTAGAAACGAGTTCAACCAGTCGGTTGTTTGCCAAAATTGTGCCGATTTCCTCGATTTTTTCAACTGGGTAAGGATTTCCGGTATTGACCTGAATAGCTTTGTTGTAGAACTCGATGGCTTTCTCGTAGTTTTTGCTCTGCATCATAGCTTCAGCGCTCTTGATATAGCTATTGTATTCATTTTCAATGGCTTGTAAGCGACGATTTTCTCTCTGTTGGGCTAATGAAAGCTGTTGTTTTGCGGTGTCATCGTCAGGTTTGTTGGTCAAAGCAATATTATATTGAGCAATAGCTTCGGCGAAATTTTCGTTATTTAACGCCTCATTGCCTGCAAGCATGGCTTTGTTGTAATTCTCAAGCTGCATGAGTCTGATTTCTTCGTGGAAACCAGCAATAACGCCAAGTTTTGCCGTAGCTGTGGCATTGTTTGGATCGAGTGCTAAAACTTGATTGAATGTTTGTTCGGCTTCGACATATTTTTTGTCTGTAAGTTGTTGATTACCAGTGCTGATCAGGTTTTGAATTTGTATTTGTCGCTGTTTCTCGGCTTCAGCGGCAGCCAAACGCTCTTGTTCGGCACGTTGCTGCTCAAGTTTCTGATTTGCTTTCTCCTCTAGAATCTGCTTGTATTCTGGGCTGTTTGTGACTTCATCGACGCGCGCAATCATGCCGAGAGCATATGAATCGTCAGGAATTACAGCCAATGCTTCCTGATAAGCTATTTTTGCTTCGGGGTAGGATTGGTCCTCATATAGAGCGTCGGCTTCAGCAATCTTTGCATCGTATCGATCGGCAATGTTTTTCTTGGTTTGTAGCTCTTTTATCTTGTCAGATAACTCGGTTTCGTTAGGGAATAATTGCAATGCTTGCTCGAAATATGATATCGCTTCAGCATATCTTTTTCTTAAAGTAAATTCTTCTCCTTTTGATTTAAGTCTATCAAATTCAGCAACTTTAGAGTTGTAGGCATCTTTTTTATTTTTAGCGTCCAGATACTTAGCTTGTGCAGCTGAATTGTTGGGATAAACCTTCAATGCCGATTCATATTGCATAACGGCTTCAGCGTATCTCTCTGCTTTTAAAAGATTGTCGCCCAGTGTCACCATCTCATTGAAAGAGGCGAGTTTGTCCTTCTCATCATTAAGAATCGTTGTGATTTCTGACTTTTTCCCCAATGCGTATTCGTCTTTTGGGAAGATTTTCAATGCTTTGTTGTATTCCGATAGTGCTTTTTCCAAGTCGTTATTCGCATAGAAGTTGTCACCATTGTCGATATGCTCGAAAAACAGTTCCTCTTTTCTGTTTTCCTCTTTGATTTTCAATAGAGTATTGTCTAATTTGCTTTTTGCAGTCGCGTCTTTTGGCTTTAGTCTAAGAGCCTCTTGATAGTAAGTTTTGGCTTTGATGTACTCTTTTTTTGCATATTCCTTGTCTCCTGAGGCTATTAAAGATTGATAAGTAGGGGCTTTGTCTTGTGCAAAGACCTCTGTTGTCGTAAAACAAAGAAAACCAAAGGATAATATGAATAAAAACTTGATTAAACGCATTTTAATTGATTTTTCCGTCTTTAATTGTTAAAGTTCTGTCTGCCATTTTAGCCAAATCAGGGTTGTGGGTGACAATCACGAAGGTTTGACCGGTTTGCTCTCTCAATTTGAAGAATAGCTCGTGAAGTTCTTTTGCGTTTTGCGAATCGAGGTTTCCTGATGGCTCGTCGGCTAGGATAACTGCCGGGTCGTTGATGAGGGCTCGAGCCACTGCCACGCGTTGCTGTTCGCCTCCTGAAAGCTCTGATGGTTTGTGATTTGCTCTTTCTGTAAGATTAAGATATTCAAGTAATTGATTAGCTTTACTTAAAGTTTTACTTTTAGATTCTTCTGCGATGAAAGCAGGTATGCAAATGTTTTCCAGGGCTGTGAATTCTGGCAGCAAATGATGGAATTGGAACACAAAACCGATGTTTTTGTTACGGAAAGCGGCGAGTTTTTTCTGACTCAAGGTGCTGATGTTCTGTCCGTTGATAATTACATCACCTTTATCAGCTTTTTCAAGCGTTCCGATGATTTGCAGCAATGTTGACTTGCCAGCACCTGATGCTCCTACGATAGTGACTATTTCGCCCTTATCTATATGAATATCAATGCCTTTTATAACATCAACATTGCCAAATGATTTATATATTCCTTTAGCTTCTATCATTCGTCTTCTTTTTTGCCGTTTGTCTGCAGTTTGGCTCTTGTGAACGGCTTGTTTCTATCGAAAAGATATCTAAATGTAATATGTGTCTTATAATGCTGAGCACCAGCTCTTTCTGCGATTTTCAGCATTGGAGGGTTGAAGTCGCCTATCCAATTGAGCTGCAACTCTTTATACTTGAATTTTTTCTTAATCGCTTGAGATTCAAGGGAACACACAAGTCCTGATTCGAGACCTTTTTTGCGATGTTCTGGCACGATTCCGAATACCAAAGAGATTGCACGGTCGCAGATTCTAGATACCTTAACTCTCCAAAATATGCGTAACTTGTTGAACCCCTTGTCATTACCATTTAAACCCTTGTAGATCTGATTCAAATCAATCATCATTAGGAAAAAACCAACTGGTTCGCCTTTGTAGTATGCGAAATGCATCAAACGAGGGTCGATAATTGGTTTAAGGCTGTTTAACAAAGCTATAGCGTGTTGGCGTGTGAGTTTTGCCGTGCCTGGGATAGAACCCCATGATTTGTTGTAAATCGTCAGAAAATCATCAGCATAGCGGTCGATTTTGCGTTTATCGAGAATCTCGAACGAATAATCTGGGTTTTCGTAGATACGAGCCGCTTTTTCGTGTAGGATAGGGTCGACACCGCCAGGGATAAGGTTGCGACGGAACGTAAACTGCTTGAAATAATCCTTAAAGCCATAATTCTCAAAGAGTTGCTGGTAGTAAGGATAGTTGTAAGGCATGTTGTAAATCGGGTCGGTGAAGCCATCCACAAGGCAACCCCAGAAATAGTCGCGATCACCAAAGTTTATTGGTCCATCCATAGCTTCGAAGCCGCGTTCCTCGAGCCATTTCTTGGCTGCGTCAAACAATATGTTGGCAGCTTCTTGGTCGTTGATGCAGTCGAAAAAGCCGCAACCACCTGTTTTTTGTCCGTTTTCCTCATTTTCATACACTCTCGAGGTCTTCTCATCATAAAACACGGCTATTCTTCCGACAATTGTATTGTTTTGATCGGTCAAATAATACCTTGTGGCGTCGCCGTGACGGAAAAGTTTGTTTTGTTCTTTATCGAAAACCTTTTCCACCTCTCGGTCAAGCGGCCTGACATAGTGGTTGTCGTGTTTGTATAATTTCGACGGAAAAGCCAGCCATTGCTTGATTTCCCGCTTGGTTAAAACTTCGTGAAGTGTATATTCTGACATTCAATTCTATTTTCCACAAATAATCTGCAAAAATAACAAAAAATATGTAATTTTGTTGTGAAATTTTAAAAAAATGAAAAAGATTGATATTCAAGCGAAATACGATTCGTTTATCGATTATTTTGAAAAGACTATGCCTGTCGCGGAGTCGGAGCTGAAGTTTATGAATCCGTATCAGCTTATTGTCGCAGTGATTTTATCTGCTCAATGCACCGACAAGCGAGTGAACATGACAACGCCGGCTTTTTTTGAGCGTTTCCCTGATGCTAAATCGTTGTCTGAAGCGACGCAAGATGAAGTGTATCAGTTAATTAAGTCGATTTCATATCCGAATAACAAGGCTAAAAATCTAATTGGAATGGCTAAAGGACTTATGGCTGATTTTGGCGGCGTTGTGCCAGATAACATTGATGATTTGCAGAAGCTACCCGGAGTGGGGCGGAAGACAGCAAATGTAGTTGTGGCAGTGGCATTCGATAAGCCTGCAATGCCAGTGGACACACATGTTTTCAGAGTTTCTGCGCGAATTGGATTGAGTAAAAACGCAAAGACTCCGCTTGATACTGAGATGCAGCTTGTGCAGCATATTCCTCAGAAAATATTGTCGAAAGCGCATCATTGGCTGATTTTGCACGGCAGATATGTGTGCTTGGCGCGGAAACCGAAATGTGAAGAATGTGGTATCAAAGAAATTTGCGATTTTTATCAAAAAAACAGCAAAAAAGTTTGTTGATGTAATAAAAATGTTTATATTTGTAGCGTTACAGTTTGATTAAAAACTCGTCAAAATCAGGCTGTAACATTTGAGAAAACGTAATTATTATTTTGTTAACTTATTGATTTAAAACTACTTAGAAAATGGCAAAGAATATCGAGGAAGATGTCGAGAAAGTGAGACAGGAGAAACTGAAGGCTTTGGAAGCCACATTGGGAAACATTGAAAAATCGTTCGGAAAAGGCAGTATAATGCGTCTTGGTGACAATCATCAGGAGAAAATCGATTCAATATCAACAGGTTCAATAGGTCTGGACTATGCATTGGGCATAGGCGGGATGCCACGAGGAAGAATTATTGAGGTTTACGGACCAGAGAGTTCAGGTAAGACTACGTTGGCGTTGCATGTTATTGCAGAAGCTCAGAAACAAGGCGGAATTGGAGCCTTTATTGATGCTGAGCATGCCTTTGACCGTTTTTATGCCAAGAAACTTGGTGTTGACATTGAAAATCTGCTTGTTTCGCAGCCAGACAATGGTGAACAGGCTCTTGAAATAGCTGAAAACCTTATTCGTTCGGGCGCTATCGACGTCATAGTAATTGACTCTGTGGCAGCATTGACTCCAAAGAGCGAAATTGAAGGGGAAATGGGCGACAGCAAGATGGGTTTGCAGGCACGATTGATGTCGCAGGCAATGCGTAAACTTACAGCTTCAATTAGCAAGACTTCAACAGTTTGTATCTTTATCAACCAGTTGCGCGAGAAAATCGGCGTGATGTTTGGCAATCCGGAGACTACAACAGGTGGAAACGCCTTGAAATTCTATAGTTCTGTACGTCTCGACATACGTAAGGTAAGTCAGATTAAAGACGGCGAGAATATCATGGGTAACCGTGTGAAAGTCAAGGTGGTGAAGAACAAAGTGGCTCCACCGTTCAAGAAAGCCGAGTTTGATATCCTTTATGGCGAGGGAATCTCACGAATTGGTGAGATCATCGACATTGGAGTTGAGCTCAACATTATCAAGAAGAGCGGTTCGTGGTTTAGCTACAACGAGACTAAACTCGGACAGGGCAGGGATGCTTTGAAGAAGCTGCTTGAAGAGAATCCGGAGTTGTGCGACGAATTGACACAGAAGATCAATGAAGCTTTGAAAGAGACTGATCAAGACCTTTAATATATTGAATATCAAGCACTGATGAAGAAAGTTTTTCTGGCATTGGCTTGCGCTTTGATGCTTGCAAGCTGCACTGAAAGTGGGGATAACGACAAAAAGAAATCTCAAGATAATCAGCAGGTTACAGCTTCAGCTGATGGAATTGTAGCTGATACTATGGACATCAACGGATATATCAATCGCGCAAGATGGTATATGGCAAATCAGCAGGTTGGAAACGCAATTCGTGACATCAATAGTGCGTTGTCGATTGATGGTAAGAATATTGACGCATTGCTGGTATTGTCTGATATTTACTATGCTTTGGGCGATCAGGACAACATAATGTTGACGCTGAACAAAGCTACTGAGATAGCTCCGTTGGATTCGAGACCTGTAATAAAACTGGCCGAGCTGAGTTTCCTTCAGGGGAATAACAATGTGTCGAACGCATATCTTGATAAGGCATTGGAACTCAATCCGATAAATCCTCAGGCGTATTATATGCGCGGCATCATTTGTATGTCGAAAAATGACACGGTGCAGGCTCTGAAGCAGTTTATGAAGGCGAGGAACCAAGATGATTCATTTATCGATCCGGTTTTGCAGATTGCCAGTATTTATGCAGCTCAACGTAATCCGATGGCTCGTGATTTCTATGCGTTGGCTATTCAGATGGAACCGAGTAATCTGGGCTCTTACTATGATTTGGCAATGTATCTTCAGGATAACGGTGATCCTGAGAAAGCACTTCAGATTTACGACACTTTGGATGTGAGAATGCCGGGAAACTATCAGGTTTTATTCAACAAAGGCTATGTGAATCTTGTCTATATCCTTGATTATGATAAAGCTATCGAAGAATTTGATAAAGCGTTGGAAATCAATCCAAAATCTATTGACGCTTTATTGAATAAAGGCGTGGCTTACGAACAAAAAGGAAACTATAAGAAAGCGAAAAGCATCTATCTCCAGATTTTGAAAGATAATCCAAATTATCAGCTGGCGATAGATGCTTTACACCGAATAGGTGAGTAGAATCAACTATTTACGAACAGTTTGGCGAGTTCTTCGAGATTTTCATCGAGTTCTTGCTCAACGCCGCTTAACTCGTTGATGCTTTCAAGAGGCTCGTTCATGCTGAAGTAGAACTTGATTTTAGGCTCTGTGCCTGAAGGTCTTACACTGATTTTAATGCCGTCTTCCGTAAAGAACTGAAGCACGTCTGACTTAGGCAGGTTGATGACTGTTTCAACTCCGAAGTTCATGTCTTTGCTGATTCCGAGTTTATAGTCTCTAATTTCAGTGATTCTTGAGCCTAACAAGGTCTTTGGCGGGTCTTTTCTGAATCCGAGCATCATCTGTTTGATTTCTTCATTGCCGCTGATGCCTTTCTTGGTCAATGATACGAGTTTCTCGCGGTATACGCCAAATTCCGCGTAGATGTCTTTGAGAATCTGATATAAGGTCTTGCCTTGTTCTGCAGCCCATGAAGTGGCTTCGGCGAGCATGAAACAGGTGATGATAGCGTCTTTGTCGCGAACGAAGTCACCAACAAGGAATCCGTAGCTCTCTTCGCCGCCGCAGATGAACTTCTCATCAGGTTTGTTCAAAATCTTGTCGGCGATATACTTGAAGCCTGTGAGCACGTCGTAAGTCTTGACATTGAATTTGTTGGCAATCTTTAACAGTAAGTCGCTGGTTACTATGGTTTTAACTATAAATTCCTTTCCAGTGAGCTTGCCAAGTTCCTCCCAACGGGTGAGGATGTAATAGGTGAGGATGCTTGCAGTCTGGTTGCCGTTGAGGAGCATGAAATCGCCTTTATCGTCTCTCACTGCTAGTCCGACGCGGTCAGCATCAGGGTCGGTGGCAAGCACGATGTCGGCATTCATGGCTTTAGCCTTTTCAATGGCCATGTTCATAGCTGCTTTCTCCTCTGGGTTCGGTGACACTACGGTAGGGAAGTTGCCATCTGTAACCATCTGTTCCTCAACAGGATAGAAGTTTTTAAATCCTGCTTTCGCAAAAAGCTTAGGCATAACCTGTCCGCCTGTTCCGTGGATAGGAGTGTAGACAAACGACAAGTTTTTGTGCTTTTTGATAAGTTTTGGTGACAGTGAAAGGCTCATCACTTTGTCGAGATAAATCTCATCAAATTTATCGTCGAGCATCTCGATGAGTTTAGCGTTTCTTTTACGTTTCACCATTGAAATATCAGTGATTTTCTGTACTTCAGCGATGATGTTTTTGTCGTGTGGTGCAACGATTTGTCCGCCGTCTTCCCAATATACTTTGTAGCCGTTGTATTCCTTCGGGTTATGCGATGCTGTAACCACGATTCCCGACTGGCATTTCAGTTCACGAATGGCGAATGAAAGCTCCGGAGTAGGACGTAATGCGCTGAATAAGAATACTTTGATGCCGTTTGCGGTCATAACATCAGCGGTGATTTGTGCAAATTCCTTGCTGTTGTTACGGCAGTCGTAAGCGATAGCAATCTGTGGTTGTTTCAAGTCGGCAAACTTCATTTTGATATAATTTGCCAGACCTTGAGTGGCCATTGCGACTGTGTAGATGTTCATTCGGTTCGTTCCAACGCCCATGATACCTCTAAGACCGCCAGTTCCGAATTCGAGAATGCGATAGAAACTTTCAGTCAGTTCATTCGGGTCATTGTCGATGAGATTCTGAACCTGTTTTCTCGTTTCCTCATCGTATTGGTCTGATAACCAAGACTTTGCTTTTGCAAGTATTTCAGGAGAAACGTTATCCATAATATAAGATTTTAGTTATTAATTTTTTTATCCTTATTATCAACTGCAAATTTATATAAAAAAGTAATACCAAGCGACTCTTTACACTGAAGAATTGGTTTTTGTTTGTCATCAATTGTAAATTTTACGTTGTCATCGTAGATGAGATGAACGTTGATAATCGTTGATATACATTTACTTACGGTGAATTTTATGCCAGTTTCCCAGTCAACATCAATATTCCAACGATTTGAGCGATTTACATCCATATAGTTGTTGTAGAGGTTGAGAGTTGAGAAAATGCTGACGTTATTCTTGAAATCTTGTTTGTATTTTATGAGGACGTTGAATCCTAACTCACCGAGAAATCTTTTTCCTGGTATCCAAGTGCTGTCACCTTCAATGATATTCCAATAACCGGCTTCAACACCAAAAGAGCCTTTATCAGCAAGCGTCTGGTCGTTTACGAAAGTGAATTTTCCTGCGGCCGGACTCATGAAAATACTGACAATATCGTGAATGTTGTAAGTGTAACCTATTGATACAGTGAGATATGCAGGTGCGAAGAACTTTGAAATCGGGATGGAATCGTTAGGATAGGAATAACCGTTTGTAAACTGTGTCTTCAGCATCGCAATTGACGTAAAGGTCAGGTTTTTCTTGTTGTTGTGCGTCATTGTCATCGACAATTCCATACGGTCCTCGGTTTTTTCCCATCGTTTGTCTTTCGGAAAACTTTGAGCGCCATAAATGAAAAGTCCGGTCGTGACATAGTTGAACATGCTTCGGTTGTAGGTGTATTTGAAATTCGCCGATGCCTTTCCACTCATATTACTCTCACCGCCGGCTGCCCAATGTGTGATAGCTAACTGATTGAGTGTCATGCCGATACTGCCTTCAAATTTGTGCCAAATAACACGCTCTTTTGGGGCAATAGTATCCTGCGAAAAGCATCTACTTGTAATAAAAAGAAATAATACAAATAGAATACCTTTCGCTAATATAGTGATACTCTTTATATTAGCTTTGAAATAAGGCATTTTAACAAAAAATAAATTGCACTCGTTTTCCGTGTGCAAAATTAAAATAATTAATTAAATTTGCAAAAATTTATTGTATGAATTCGATAAAAATTTCGTTGGAAAAGTCAGAAAATGACCTGTTTATGCAAAGTAAATGGTGGGGTGATCCTGACTTGCCTGAAAAATTTGATGTTCCAGACGATTTGACATTCATTTGTCAGATCAGATGTGACGAACTAGCGGCTTATGACGAGGAAAATCTGCTTCCACATAAAGGAATGCTCTATTTTTTCGCTGCCATTGACTATTATTTCGGGAATTTTGATTCTTATTATCCTGTCGATTTTTATTGGGATAATGAGGATATAAAGGTTTTTTATGTGGAAGATATTGATAATCAGATATTTGAGCAGGTTGTTTTCGTTGATGACGATTGCAAGGAAGTGGCTCTGAAAGAGATGAAAATGGTGTTTTCAAAGGCTGATTCGATGTGTGATGGAAATAAAATGTTGGGCGAGCCGTACAACCGTGAATGGGAAGATTGGGACGAGCCGTACAAGGATTGGGTGGAACTGCTCCAGGTCGATTCGGATGATTATGATGATTGTACTTTGAATTTCATTGACTGGGGAATGCTTCATATTTTGATAAATCGTAATGATTTGAAAAACAAAGATTTCAGTAATGTCACTTCATGTATTTGTTCAACATAGAGAATTATGAAAAAAACGTTTCAAGACGAGTATAATGAGCAGAATTTTGAGGTTGAAATTCCTGATGAATTATACAAAAAAGCATACGAGGATAATGATTTTGACGCTTTGTATGAGATTGGTATAATTTTGGAAACTGAAACAGAGTGCTCGCTCGCTTTGGTCGCCGATATCATGGAAGAAGCATACGCTGACGGTGAAGGCAGTGATGATGCGCGTTATTGGTTGGAAGACTACCGCTCTGATGATGGGCGCTTTGATGCTTGGAGTTAGGCGAGTTTCTTAGCCAAAACCTCGGCTGTGTAGCTCTCTTTGCATTTAGCCAAATCTTCTGGAGTACCAGCAAACACTATATTCCCGCCTTTGTCGCCACCTTCCGGACCGAGGTCGATAACCCAGTCGGCAGTCTTTATGACATCAGGGTCGTGCTCGATAACAATAAGCGAATGACCGTTGTTGATTAAGGCTTCAAAGGCTTTAAGCAATTTATTGACATCGTGGAAATGCAAGCCTGTCGTAGGCTCGTCGAAAATGAAAAGAGTAGGTCTTTCATTTGTTCCGTTGACCAAAAATGATGCCAGTTTAATTCGTTGAGCCTCACCGCCTGAAAGGGTGGAAGAAGGCTGTCCCATCTTGAGATAACCTAAACCAACATCTTGTAATGGTTTGAGCCTCAATATAATACGATCTGTGATGTTTTTAAAATCGTTCGGTTGACTGAAGAATTCGATGGCTTCGTCAATGCTCATTTCGAGAATGTCGAAGATGTTTTTGTCGAGGAATTTCACCTCGAGAGCTTCTTCTTTGTAACGTTTTCCGTGGCAGACATCGCATTCGAGGTAGACATCGGCCATAAACTGCATCTCGACTTTAAGGATTCCTTCGCCTTCACAGTTGTCACAACGGCCGCCAGGCACGTTAAACGAGAAATATCCAGCTTTGTTACCTCGCATTTTAGCCAGTTTCTGCTCTGCGAACAAGCTCCTTATCTCATCAAATGCTTTGACGTAAGTTACTGGATTTGAACGACTTGACTTGCCAATTGGGTTTTGGTCTATCATCTCGACCGACTCAATGGCCTTGATGCTGCCGCGCATCGAACCGAATGATCCTGTTTTGTCAGCAGTGCCACCAAAATGCTTCTTCAGTGAGGTGTAGATGATGTTGTTGACAAGCGACGACTTGCCCGAACCGCTGACACCTGTCACGACGGTAAGCACGTTCAAAGGTATTTTGACATTGATATTCTTGAGGTTATGTTCGAGGCAGCCGACAAATTCGATGGAGTTATTCCATTTACGACGGAATTTCGGCACAGGAATCTCCATTTTGCCTGTAATATATTGTGCTGTTAAGGATTTACCGCTTTTTTCCATTGCGTTGATGTCGCCTTGGAAGACCAGCTCGCCACCGAATCGGCCTGCATAAGGACCGATGTCGATGATTTGGTCGGCAGCACGGATTATTTCCTCATCGTGTTCGACAACGATAACAGTGTTCCCAATGTCACGAAGACGTTTCAAAACTTTTATAAGTTGCTGAGTATCACGAGAATGTAATCCTATGCTTGGTTCGTCTAAGATGTAAGTTGAACCCACAAGACTGCTGCCTAGTGAAGTCGCGAGGTTGATTCTTTGTGCTTCACCGCCTGAAAGAGTGTTGGAAGCACGGTTCAAAGTGAGATATCCGAGTCCGACCTCTGTCAGGAATCCGATGCGGTTTCTAATCTCAATCAGTAGACGGTCAGCTATGGAAGTCTCTGATTCTGAGAGTTTTATGTTATCGAAAAACTTTTGCAATTCAATGATTGGCATCGTTACCAAATCAGTGATGCTCTTTCCGTTGATTTTCACGTAGTTAGCCTCCTGACGCAAACGTTTTCCATGACAATCAGGGCATGTGGTCTTGCCGCGATAACGAGAGAGCATTACACGATACTGAATCTTATAAGATTGATTCTCAACGTCTTTGAAGAAATCGTCGATGCCCATGAAGTACTGGTTACCTTTCCAGAGCGTCTCTTTTTGCTCATCGGAAAGCTCGAAATATGGCTTGTGGACAGGAAAATCGAAGTGGTGAGCTTTATTCACGAGTTGGTCGCGGTACCAGCACATTTTCTCGCCTCGCCAGCAGGCAATGGCATTGTCGTAGATTGAGAGCGACTTGTCGGGAACCACCAAATCCTCATCGATGCCGATGACTGTTCCGAATCCTTCGCAGGTTTTGCAGGCTCCGTAGGGGTTGTTGAAAGCGAAAAGATGCGTTGTTGGGGGTTCGAAAATGATGCCGTCGGCTTCGAAACGTGATGAAAATGAGAATTCTTGTCTATCTCCTTCATTATCAACAAGTATGATACACGTTTCTTTGCCTTCATAAAAGGCTGTCTGCACCGAATCCGACAGTTGACCGATCAATTCTGAAGAGTTTTCGTTAACTTTCAGGCGGTCGACCATGATGCGGATGTCTTTTGGCTTGTCTTTGCCTTTTTCTTTGAGATAATCCTCAATTCTGATAGCTTTATCTTTGACAATCAATCTGTTAAAACCTTGTTGAAGAAGAATGTTAAGATGCGCTTGGAGTGTTCTCTCTTCAGGAATTACGATAGGAGCGAGGACGTAGACAGCTTTTCCTTTTTGTTCAAGGATGAAATCCACCACGTCGCTGACCTGATTGCGTTTCACTTCTTTTCCTGATACTGGCGAATAAGTCTTGCCGATTCTGGCGAACATAAGTTTGAGGTATTCATAGATTTCAGTGGTAGTTCCAACGGTCGAACGAGGGTTGCTCGTCATGGTGCGCTGTTGGATGGCGATGGCAGGCGAGAGACCGGTAATAAGATCCACGTCGGGTTTGCTGAGACGTCCCATGAACTGGCGGGCGTAAGCGCTCAGACTTTCCACGTAACGGCGTTGACCTTCAGCGTAGATTGTGTCGAATGCCAAAGATGACTTTCCGGAGCCAGACAAACCCGTTATCACAATGAGTTTGTTTTTGGGAATCCGTAAGTCTATGTTTTTCAGATTGTTAACTCTTGCACCGTGGATTTCTATGTTATCTAATTTGTTCATCGTCAACTAAGATACCTCAAAAAAATTGCACGAAAATACAAAATTTTTACGCATCGTATTAAAAAAAGTTGTATTTTTGCAGAAAATTAGACATAAATTATTGTTCAACCAATAAAAATAGGAGAGACACTATAGATAGATTTTTACCCTTTTTGATTGTATAACCTTAAAAAAGGGGGACTTATGTCTGAAATATTAAATGATAAGGAACTGGTGCTACGTTATCAGAATGGTGATGTGGCAAGTTTCAAGGTGTTGGTTGATCGTTACCAGAACAAGGTTTTTTCATACATTGCGATGCTTGTCAAGGATAAGCAGCTCGCTGATGATATTTTTCAGGACACTTTTTTGAAGATTATCAGAACAATCAAGGCGGGAGCTTACAAGGAAGAAGGCAAGTTTATACAGTTTGCGATGCGTATCGCACACAATCTTATTATAGATCATTTCCGTAAAGCAAAGCGTTTGCCGATGGTTGACCCGACGAAGGAAGACTATGATATGCTTGACAATGCGAGATTTACCGACCCATCGATTGAAGAGCAGATCATCACTGAGCAGATTCATGAAGATTTGCGCAAGATGATAGAATATCTGCCGGAAGAGCAGCGCGAGGTTTTGGTTATGAGGATGTATGACGATATGTCGTTCAAGGAGATTGCCGAAGTCACGAATGTCAGCATCAACACTGCATTGGGACGTATGCGCTATGCTTTGATAAATCTTCGTAAGATGGTGAAACAGAAGAATTTAGCGCTAACTGTCGCATAAAAGTAGATTTTTTAACAAAAATTTTCGCAGTTGTAAAATAAAACGGTGAGAACGGGCGTTAAGATTTCAAAATATAAACGAAATCGAGTGCCTATGGTTTTAGATTCTACACTGTTATTTGAAGATGTGGTAAAAAATGTGCTGAACGACATGTGTGCAGAGATGCAGCCAAGTCGCAAAACACTGGATACGATTCTTCACTATGCCGCTACTTACGAGTGCGCTGAGGCTTAACCGATGAGTAGAGGTTTTATCAAAGAAGGCGACCAGGAAGAGATTCCGATGGTGCCGCCGAGGGCTCATCTGCCGAAAGGCATGCCCAACTACGTGACGCACGAGGGTCTGGAAGCGTTGAAAAAAGAACGTGAAGACCTTGAAAATGAACGTGTTGCGTCGAGTGGAAACTATATAATGAGCAATTTCATCGATGCTAAGATGAAGTTGCTCATTGATCGTATTAATTCCGCCGTGGAGGTGGATTTGACCAAAGCCAACAAGGAAACCGTCAGTTTCGGAGCTTATGTGAAATACAACGGACGAACCGTTCGCATTGTGGGTGTTGACGAGGCCGATTTCTCGAAAGGGCTGCTGTCGTTTATCTCGCCTGTAGCGAAGGCGTTGGTGGGAAAGAAGGTCGGAGATAAGTTTGAGATTAAGATTCCGAAAGGAACGGAAGTGATTGAGGTTCAAGGTATTTGGTATGAGGTAGTGCCGCTGACGGAAATTGGTGTTTCGACCGTAGAGACACAAAATATTGTGTCTCTACAGAAAACCGCTGTTAGTTTCACGAAAAATCGCACGCAGATATTGCAGAAATCAGATGACGTTGTAGAGACGAACGGTCGTTCGTCTCAGGAGACGGATTTGCATCCGTCTTTACAACAAGATGCCCCCGACATTTTCGTTCCGGAAAATGACATTATGGAATTTCTTCCGGTGGTTAATGAACGAGGCATTATTGTGGGACGGGCGTTGTTTATGGAGTTGCATAAGGGGAATAAAATCCTGCATCCGGTTGTGCATTTGCATGTTGTAAATAAGAATGGAGAGGTCGCTTACAGATATTGGTGGCATGTGGCGTTTGGTGATACACCTGAGAAGACGCTGAAGCGAAAATTGTCGGAAACATTAGGAATATCAGGTGTTAAGCCGAAGTTGAAAAAACAATATATCAGGGAAACGAAGACCGAAAAAGAGCTGGTTTACGTTTACATTTTGAATTCTGATGAAAATTTATTGAAAACTCCTGAGGGAAAAGAATATTTTGATATTTTTGCAAAAGATTAGGATTGTAAAAATATTGAAAATGGTTTTTTCTCCAAAACTCTTTAGCTGCCTTAAAAACTATAACAAAACACAGTTTACGGCAGATGTAATGGCAGGTCTTATTGTTGGTATTGTGGCGTTGCCGCTGGCAATTGCTTTTGGTATCGCTTCTGGCGTCGGTCCGACGGAAGGTCTAGTGACGGCTATCATTGCGGGATTTATCATCTCGTTTTTTGGCGGTAGCAAGGTGCAGATAGGTGGTCCTACGGGCGCTTTCATCGTTATTATTTACGGAATCATTCAGCAACATGGTCTTGGCGGATTGATGATAGCCACCGTGATGGCTGGTTGTATCCTTATATTAATAGGTGTATTTAAACTCGGCAATGTGATTAAATTTGTGCCATATCCAGTGGTTGTTGGCTTTACCGGCGGTATTGCGCTCACAATTTTCTCGACGCAGATGAATGATATGTTCGGTTTGGGCATTCAGAATGTGCCGGCGAACTTCATCGATAAATGGATTTGCTATTTCCAGAACGCAACACATGTGAATTGGTGGGCATTTGGTGTTGGTTTGGCCAGTTTGCTGATTATTATCTACAGTCCGAAGATATCGAAAAAGATTCCGGGCTCGCTGGTGGCAATCGTGCTTATGACGTTGATTGTCTGGCTATTAGAACGTTTTGGTGGAGTTACTAGCATCACAAAGATTGGTGATTTGTATGAGTTGCCTACAACTATTCCGGCTCCGAAACTGCCGAGCTTGGGCGTGACTGACGGCAAATCGTTGATTCAGCTGTTGACGGAGTTGGCGCCATCGGCATTTACAATTGCAATGTTGGGCGCTATCGAGTCGTTACTTTCGGCAATGGTTGCTGATGGTGTCATCGGTGACAAGCATAATTCCAATACCGAGTTGATCGCTCAAGGTATCGCAAATATCGCAAGTCCTTTGTTTGGTGGTATTCCGGCGACAGGAGCCATTGCGAGAACAATGACGAACATCAACAACGGTGGCAAGACACCTGTAGCAGGTTTAATTCACGCTGTAGTTTTGCTTTTGGTGCTGCTTCTGTTGGGACAGTTGGTCGGGTTGATTCCAATGCCATGTTTGGCTGCTGTGCTTATCATGGTGGCGTACAATATGAGTGGTTGGCGTACTTTCAGGATGCTGGCAAAGAACCCGAAATCAGATTTCGCGGTGCTTATTGTTACCTTCCTTCTGACAGTGATTTTCGACTTGACAATCGCAATAGAAATCGGACTTATCGCATCAATTGCGTTGTTCCTGAAGCGTACCAACGAGGCGACAGTCATCCGTTCGTTCTCAAATGAAATCGATCCGGGTGACAATACCGACGTTGCGATGAGCACTGAGGAGAAATTGCAGATTCCAGAAGGTGTGGAAGTTTATGAGATTGACGGACCATATTTCTTCGGAATTGCCAATAAATTCGATGAAATCGACAAGTCGGTGATAGGCAAGGACAATAAGGTGCGAATCATCAGGATGAGGAAAGTCTCGTTTATCGACAGTACTGGAATTCATAACCTTGAGTTGCTTTGCGACACCTGCAAGCAGCGTGGAATGATTGTCGTTTTGTCGGGTGTTAACGTGCATGTGAGGGCAACTCTCGAAAAGGCTGGATTCATTAAGAAACTAGGTGAGGAGAACGTTTGTTCGCATATCAACTTTGCTTTGAAGAGGGCAGAGGAGATAGTTGGGGAATAAGCCAGAGTATTGATAACAAAAAAACTCCAAAGCGTTGCTTTGGAGTTTTTTTGTGACCCGCCTGGGGCTCGAACCCAGGACCCCCACATTAAAAGTGTGATGCTCTACCTGCTGAGCTAGCGAGTCATTGAACTTTTGCGTTCAATTGCGACTGCAAAAATACTATATTTTTCAATACCTGCAACAAAAATTTT
>CAMYYD010000017.1 GCA_947303395.1 uncultured Bacteroidales bacterium | reverse complement strand
TGTTGGAACATAGTTGAAGATAGCTGCTGCGCTGTTGTTATAGTCGATAGCGTCGACCTGATAGAAGTCATCATCTGAGCCGCTCCATCCGAAATTGAAATGGATAAAGTCATCTTCATCATATCCATCAGCGACGAATGCGTGACCGCCTTCTGAACTGTGACCTGAATAATATACTGGGCGGCCAAGGTCGAATTCAGCTTTCAACATGCTAACCCAGTTGGCAAGTGAGTATGAACTTCTTTGTTTCTGGGTGCAAGAGTTATAATCGAAGTAGTTTGCCATCGCTTGTGGAACGTCAGCTGAATAAGCACCACTGCCATCAGGAGCAAAGCCCATGTTGACAGCAACAGCGCAGTGATACATAAGAGTTGCGACAGCCTCAATCTGTTCCTGTGAAGCGCCGCTCAATGTTCTTGGCATCAAATCCCAGTGGTATGTGGTAGCACCGAAGTTTGCCGACTGCTGACCATAGCCTGGGCAGTAGTATGAATGGCTGCCAGTACCTTGTGCCGGATGATCCCAATATTTCATCACCTGGCTCATTGCTGTTGCAACACAACCTGCATAGCAACGTCCGCCAGGACCACCTGCTGCTGCCGGAGCATAGAGGTTATATGGGCTGTTCTGATTCCACTTTGTAGTAACAAGTGGTCCAACTGTTCCTTGTCTGCTATTGCTCAACTTACCGCAGTTGCGGAGTGATTCCCACTGACCTGCAATATCTGGTGTTGCGGCGATGTTTTTCTCAATAGCGTAGCTGATACTGTTTTTATAAGTATCGAGCATAAACATAGCACCATTGTATGGGTTGCTTGCATCGAATGGGCCATTTTCCGAATAAGCGAGGATCGGACGCACATTGTCAGAAGCAGCGACCATAACAAAACCTTCGTTACCAATGTTGAAAACATAAACACATGGTTCACCATTGTCAGATGTCACTGTGTAATAAAGCTGAAGATCAGCTCTCATTGTCTTTTCAAAGTTAGCCTGGACAAACATCTGTCCCAATGACTTGGCTGTAGTCACATCGACAGGATTCGCGTACATTGCACCAATGCCGAGAATCACAGCGATTACTAATGATAATAATTTTTTCATTTTAATTAAGATTAGATTAATAATTTGATTTTACTTATTTCCTTATTCAATTACTGTCACTTTTTGTGTCGTTGTACCTGTCGTGGTCTGGATTTTCACCATGTAAATTCCACTTCCGAATTCTTTCATATTGATAACGCACTCGTCACAATTAATATTATCTTCGTAAACCTTCTGACCGACAAGATTAAACACTGCCACTGAATTCATGGCTTCAGCCTCAATCTTTAGATTGCCAGTGGTCGGGTTAGGATAAATCTTTGCATTGATAGAGTTCTCAGCCACCATTGCCACAGTAACTACCACATAATCAGTATCTTCTGATGTTATTGCAGGATTCGACTCGCAAGCCGAGCTGAAAGCAGTCACCTTATAATAATAGGTGCCGTTTTCCACAGCGTCGAAATATTCAAGAACAGCGCCATCGACATTGCCGATTTCAGCATATTCAACGCCATCATCGCTTCTGTAAATCTTAAATTTTGAAGGAGCATAGTCGCAGTTCCATGAAAGAAGTGTTCCGCTCATGCCATTCTGATAAGTGAATTCACCGGCAAATCCTGTTGGTGCGGTGCAGCTCGGGCAGTCGTTGTTACCTGTGAAAACCGTACCGTTCAGCTGTGTTGAAGATCCGTTAAAGCTGTAAACGCTCTGATTTGCCGAATTCTTCAATGTCACCGACATTGTCTGAACTGTTGACGATGGAGCACCCCACTGAATTGTGAAGTCGCCTTCCGGAATCTGGAATTTCTCTGACAGTGGTGATGAGTTAGACATTGTCACCTTTTTGAAAACAGTGCCGTTAGCGCCGACGAACTTTAACATACCGCCGTTCCAACCTTGGAAGTTAGTGGTTGTTCCCACGACTTTCCATGTGCAGTTAGGACCTACTATCGCAATCTGCGAGTAATCCTCACCTGCTTGATTGTTGTTATAACCGACGATAGTATATTCGTATGCGCCATAATCAGAGACAACATCCTCATATGTCATGCTTTCACCAGCCTGAACGTTGTTGAAAGTATGGATTGTCACACCATTACGTTTCAAAACGACCTGTTCAGCTGATGTGAGTGCCACACCCGACATCGATTGTGTAGGCAATGTAAAGTTGACATCAACTGTCTTGGTAATTGCGTCAACAGGAGCTGCTGTCATATTTGTGATAGCCGGCACCATAGCGTCGTAGACATAATCAGGAATCATGTTTAAAATCACTCTCTGATAAGTATTGAAGCTGCCGTTACCGGTATTCAAAGCGTCAATTGAGTAATATGTGTTGTTGTATTGACCACTCCATCCCCAGTTGAAATGGAATTTACGCTGGTCGTTGTAACCGTCGCAGTTGAATGCGTGACCACCGTCATTGCCTTGGCCAGCATAGATTGTAGGAATACCGTGGTCGAAGCTATTTATGAGCATATCTTCCCATTCTGTCAATGTGAAATAATCACGATATTGAAGATTAGTGCATGATCCATATCTGAAATGTTCAATCAATGCATCCACAGCGTCTCCAGTCTGAGCGCCGCTACCATCTGGAGAATAGTCCATATTCACCGCAATACCGCAATGATACATCAACAATGCCACAGCCAAACCGCCAGCATTAGCTGAAGAAACCGAGTTCGGCATGATTGACCATTCGTAAGTCGTCGCACCGAAGTTTGCCGATAATGTAGCGCCATTACCAGGATAAGAACTTGTGTTGTATGAATGTTCACCCACACCAGTCACTGGCCAGTTCCAGTACTTCATGCACTGACTCATAGCGGTAGCCACGCAACCTGCATAGCAGTGGTTATTTGTCCAATAGCTGGTGCATGTTGGTGCATAGTAGTTATAAGGCCAGCCCTGATCCCAAGTGGTTGCCAAAAGAGGCTGCACAGCCTTGTTCATTCTGGTCTTCATAATGACGCCTTCCTCACGGAGAAGATTCCATTGCTCAACGACATCTTCTTCTGCAACCAAATCATTGTCAATGGCATATTGAATCTGTCTGCCATAATGACCGAGATAATATCTCATTCCATCAGGAATGGCATTAATATCGAAAATGTCGTCTTCGCCATAGCCTAAAACTGGATATGCGCGGTCATCAGCTGCCATCACAACAAAACCATTGTCATAGTTGAAGACATAAAGATAGGCAACACCTTCTTCACTACTCAAAGTGTAGACATGCTGTGCATCGGCGATGTTTTTAGCCGATACCACATTGTTTTTCAAATACTTAACTCCTAAATCCTTGGCTGTATTTACATCAACCGGATTTGCGAACATCTGTCCTGCGAACACCACGAGGGCAGCAACTATTACTAATAATTTCTTCATTTTTAAGTACTTTTTATTCTCTAATTTTAAGCTTGTAAAATTACATAAAAATTTCATACCACCGTCATTTTTTTTCGTAATTTTGCATTTCGAAATAATTTTATCAGGCAGTGGAACACAAATTTTACGATTTTTACATGCGTTTTCCGAGTGAAGACGACGCAAAAAAGGCTAAAGATTTTTATTACAAGACTCATCGTCCGCGCATCGGCGGCGAGTTTAAAATCAATGATAACGGAGTGTGTTCGCTCTCGTTGCAGGACGAGTGTGAGCTCATCACCGACCTCTACCCTTTCGGCCTGACGCGTTACATCGTGGCTGACAATTTCCACGGAGTGCGTCGCGAGCATGGCAAGGATATCTTCGATTTCTTTACCGACAGCGACCACTATTTTTGCTGGGATTTGAACGATCAAGTCTTCGAGAAGCTCAACAATTTCTTGAAAAACGAGATTCAGCAAGACGGTTTCACGCCAGAGCAAGGCAAGCATGCTCCATTTGTCCAGCGCATCCTCGACAGCATGGGAATCGATGATTTGTTCAACATGCTAAGTGTCGACGCACCGGGGTTGGATATTTAATCCTTCGCTCTAGGGTCTGGTAGAATTTCCATTTTGGCCAGTTTCTGCACCTCAATGCTGGGGTGACCGAATTCCTCGACGATTTTGCCGAGCATCAGGTAGGTGCCGTTACCTTGAAACGGATACATTTTCAATACGTTAGGAAAGACAGTGGCATCAAAAACATCGCCGTTGGCATCCAAAAAGTTGGCGAAGTGCATCAAGTCGCCTTTTGAAGTCTTCACATATTTCAAACTAACCAGATGTCCAAGCATACGATATTGATTTCCAACATGTTGCAGCATATTTTTTGCAAGAGCCTCTCCCCTGAATCGCGTTTTCAGCATGTCGAACCACGTCATCGTGACCGGAAAACCAAAAAGTTCAATCTCATCATAAGCGTCTTCAAGCGGCTGCGACTGCATCGCTGGCAGTTGATAATCAACATTTTGAGGCCCAAACAAGCAACCTCGCATTCCATGAAATTTATTTCGGTATGACGACATCTTTGCGTTTTTGGCATGAGCCTCCCAAAGCAGCATAGGCTTACTTTTGCCCGTAAACACAAACGCGCCGCTGCGAATCAAAATCACCATCTGCTCCATTTTTGGGTGCAGCCGCTCCATAAAATCGCTCAAGCCACGATATTTTCCGTTTGCAAGTCGTTCATTTACAATATTTTGCGCAAGTTCAGTCTCCAGACCTTGCATATGCACGAAGCCGATGTAAGCCACCCGACCATGCAATGTGGTCAAATATTCACTCATATTGACGCACGGCAGATGAATAACACCACCTTGTCGTCGCAACTCATTGAAATACACCCATGTAGGATAGAAACCGCCAAAGTTGTTTATCACCGCCACCTGAAACTCGAGCGGAAAATACGCTTTCAAAAAAAGGCTCTGAAAACTCTCCACGGCGTACGATGCCGAGTGCGCTTTCGAGAACGAATAGCCTGCAAACGACTCAATCTGCCGCCACACCTCGTTCGTCACCGCATCGCTATAACCTCTTGATTTACAATTGTCAAAAAACTTTTTTGTCAGCTCTAGCATCTCGTCTTTGCGACGGCTTTTATGGTTCATCATGCGGCGCAGAACGTCGGCATCCGAAAGATCAAGACCTGCGAAATAATGACACACCTTCAAAACATCTTCCTGATACACCATCACGCCATATGTCTCCTCGAGCTGTTCCTTCAACACAGGATGCAGATAATCAATATGTTGCGGATCATGAAAACGCTGAATATACTGCCGCATCATACCCGATTTTGCCACTCCCGGACGGATGATGGAGCTCGCCGCAACCAAAGTTTTGTAGTCGTCACAACGCAGCTTCCGAAGCAGTCCGCGCATTGCCGGGCTCTCAATATAAAAGCAGCCGTTTGTCTCAGCGTTGCGAAGCAGATTCTTAACTTTTTCGTCTTTTTTAAAATCCTCAACTCTATGAATATCAATGCTTACACCTCGATTTTTCTTTATCATCCCAACTGCATCCATAATATGCCCGATGCCACGTTGACTGAGGATATCAAGTTTCTCAACTCGCAGACGCTCAGCGACATACATATCCCACTGCGTAGTCAGGAAGCCTTTCGGAGGCATGTCGAGGGCAGAGTAACAAGTTATAGGTTCCTCAGTTATCAAAACACCGCCGGCATGAATGGAGCGGACATTCGGGAAGTCGAGGATTTGCTGCGCGAGGTCGAAGACCGAGCGCGGCAATGGATCATTTTTTGGAACACCGTGCACCTTGCCAATTTCATGCAACACCGAACGATCCCGAAATGTGGTGGTGGCACCCAACAACGCCACATGCCTATCTTCATAACGACTGAAGATGTAACGATGAATCTCGTCACGGTCTTTCCACGAGTAATCGATGTCAAAATCTGGCGGACTACTGCGTTTCGGGTTTAAAAATCTCTCAAAATAAAGGTCGAGGCTTATCGGATCCACATCAGTGATTCTCAAGCAGTAAGCCACGATACTGTTGGCACCGCTGCCACGTCCGACATGGTAAATTCCCTTCGACATCGAATACCGTACAATGTCGGCGGCAATCAAGAAATACGAGGCAAAATGCATGTTCTCGATGATTTCAAGCTCTTTCTCGATTCGCCTATAAGCCTCTTTGTTTTGCAATCCATAACGGTATTTCATTCCGTCGAACGCCATTTTTCTCAGCAGTTCAACATCGTCGTAAACGCTATCAGTAAACGTTTTTTTATTTTTCGGCGTATCAAAATCAAAATCTATACCACATTGATCCACAACCGCTTGCGTCGTTTTTATAATCTCTGGGAAAAGAGCATAGGCAGCCTGTAATTTTTCTGGCGGAAGCAGTATCTCATCGGCGGAAGCGTGGTTTTCGAGTCTTGAAATCAAAACGTTTTGATCGATTGCGCGGAGGTTTTTATGCACCTCAAACGATTTCTCGTCAAGAAAAGTAACTGGTTGCGCTATCAGCAGCTTTTCCTGATGTTTTCGCAAATCAGAAGTCAGAAGACGCGACACCTGCGACAATCTAACGCCTATGAATTCATTATCATTGAGTTGCGTAATTTTCCGTTTCCCGAAAGGATAAATTACGGCAACATTGTTCCACTGCGGCGCATCTATATTATAAGGTATCTTGCTGATGTTGTGCTGCGTCAGCGTCTCGTTGATTTCCCGGAATCCCTCGTTGTTTATGGCAATTGCGACGTAAAGCAGCTCGTCTCCATTTCGAAACTCGCATCCTGCAATCGGTTTGATACCGTATTTTTTGCATTCGAAGACGAAATCGACAATTCCCATGGTGTTGTTGATGTCGGTGAGCGCCATCGCCGGGATATGCATACGACTCGCCTGCTCCACCAGATTCTCGATGGAAATCGTGCCGTAGCACAAGCTGCAATATGACCGGACGTTCAAATACATGCCTTATGAATTGCATTTTTCCCAAATCTTTTCCTTATCTTGTCTAAAGCACCGTAGAGATTGGTCATTTCAGCGGTGTCGTCAAACAAATCGAGCTGCTGTGTGCCGCCTACGAGACTGCTGAACTTCACTCCTATCAGTCGGATGAGCATGCGGCGGTCGTAAAGCCTGTCGAAGATATCGTAAACCGTCGTTAACAAAAGGTGGTCGAACGAGGTGTACGGAATCTGCCGCTGCATGGTGTGCGTGTCGAAATCAGAATAGCGGATTTTCACCGTCACGCAGCCCGTCAGTTTGGTTTGCGAGCGCATCTCGAATGCCAAACGCTCCACCATCCTTGCAAGGACGCTCTTCAGCAAAACCATGTCGATAGTGTCCGTCTCGAAAGTATGTTCCTTGCTCAGCGATTTCTGTTCCTCATAAGGCTGCACAGGCGTGGTGTCGATGCCGTTCGCCTTCTTCCAAATTTCCACTCCATTCTTTCCAAGTGCCTGACTGACAACGACATCAGGCATCTGTCGGAAGTCGCCGATGGTAGCTATTCCCATCGAACGCAGCAGTTGGTACGTCTTGTTTCCGACCATCGGAATCTTGCCTATCGAGAGCGGGTCGAGAAACTGATGAATTTGCGGATGAAGAACCTGCAACTCACCATTTGGTTTAGCCTCGTCGGTAGCAATTTTCGAGATGGTCTTATTCTCTGAAAGTCCGAAAGATATTGGCAATCCCGAGTTTTTCATTATCGTCTCGCGCAGCTCGTGAGCCCATTTGTAGCAGCCAAAGAAGCGGTCCATCCCAGTGATGTCGATATAATGCTCATCGATGCTCGTTTTCTCGAAAACGGGAGATTTATCGGCGATTATCTCCGTCACGAGGCGCGAATAACGACTGTAAAGCTCCATATCGCCCGCGACGAACACAGCCTGCGGACACAGTTGTTTTGCCAGTCGCATAGGCTGCGCCGAGTGCACGCCGAAACGCCTCGCCTCGTAGCTGCAAGTCGACACGACACCCCTGTCGCCCATGCCGCCCACGATGACAGGACGCCGCTCCAACGCCGGGTTTATCAGGCGCTCCACCGACACGAAAAAAGTGTCCAAATCGAGATGTAACACAGTCCGTTCCAAAATTTTTTATTTTTTTCTTGCCATTTAAAAAATTCTTTGTATTTTTGCCATGTTTTTAATCAAAATTAGCGACGAAAAATTAGTCATTATTTTAATACGTGTCAAGAAAAATTTTAAAAAATCTGCTATGTTATTCAGTACCAATATAAAATTTTTGCGCAAGAGGCGCTCGAAGACGCAGGATGACGTCGCCACAGCGCTCAACATGAAGCGTTCGACGCTCAGCGGATACGAAAACGAGGTGTCGGAACCCAGCATCGAGGCACTCGTCGCCTTGTCGAAATATTTCAACGTCGCCATCGATACATTAATAAAGGTGGATCTAACCAAGATCGGCGAGTTCCAGCTCAGCCAGCTCGAGCGCGGCTACGACGTTCACCTGAAAGGCAGTAACATCAGGGTGCTCGCGACGACCGTCGACAGCAGCAACAACGAGAACATCGAACTCGTCTCGGAACGCGCAAAAGCCGGATACACAACAGGTTACGCTGACCCGGATTACATCCGAATCCTTCCGACATTCCAGCTGCCATTTCTCTCGAAAGAAAGAAAATACCGCACTTTCCAAATCAGCGGTGACTCGATGCTGCCTATTCCCGACAAGTCGTACGTCACCGGCGAATACGTCCTCGACTGGCACGACATACGCGACAAGCAAGCGTACATCATCCTCACCATCGATGACGGCATCGTCTTCAAAATCGTTGAGAATCATATTATTGACGGTTATTTGAGACTTCATTCACTGAATCCGTTATACACGCCGTTCGAAATTCCAATCAACGAGATAAAAGAAGTGTGGAAATTCGTGCATTACATCAGCTCGGAGATGCCAGAGAACATGCCGCGCGAGCAGCAGCTCATCGACACCATCAACGACCTGAAAAAACAGGTTCAGACTATACAATTGAAGCTAAATCTGTAAAAAAAATCGATTTTTTGAGTTTTATTCAAAATTTTACTTACCTTTGCAAGGTTAATATAATTGAAAAATTCAAACTTTAAAAATATGAAAAAAGTATTCTTCTCATTGATGCTCATCGCGGCACTGGCTTTGGGTTTCACAAATTGCAACAAAACCACAAGCGAATCGGAAACACACTCACAGACATTTACATTAGGTGAGACAACTTACGACATCGACAATGTCATTACAATTGAAAACATCCAATACAATGGCAGCCAGATTTACAACGCCATAGTGTTCTCACAAGGCCAAATGACTGGCGACAACAGCGGTGAAGGCAAAGGCATCGTCATAGTTTTCCGTGGCGACTTTACATCAGGCACATACAACATGACATTCGACCCGGCCAATCCTACAGCACACTTCCCATTGTATTGCTACGCAGGGCTTGAGGTTACAGACATCGTAAACTTCAACATCAACGACCTTTTGGCACAAGATGACGTTTACGCAGCAAACAGCGGTTCATTCACACTTGAGATGGACGGCGACATGTTCACAGTCACAACAGACGGCATTGAGGTTGAAAAAACAAGCGATGCCGCAATAACTGAAACATCATCAGTCGACTGCGAAAGCGAAGTGGCAAGATACGTGCTCGCAACAGTAGAAGAAGGAACTCTCAACGAAGAAAATATTGTGACAGCTGGCACAACGACCTACAATTTCCCATTGATTGGCAACAAAAACATTGCAGGATTCATAACCGAAACCGGCGACATGATGGGATTCTTCTATGAAAACAACACCGTCCCTGCTGGTGAATATCAAGACCAGACAATAATCTACATCGAGGAAATGGACATCAACAACACTGCATTCTCATCGGGCACCATAAATGTCGCAATTGAAAATGACATTTACACAGTGGACATCACAGGAGTCACAATCAACAATGTTGAATACACAATGCATTACAAAGGAACTTTCCCTCACTTCGATTTCCCATTCTAAGAGAAATAATTAAACACAACAAAAAAAGACGTCATTCTTTTGTGTGACGTCTTTTTTTTATCTTTGCGAAAAAATTTATCATGAAAAAACTCATTCTGATATTATCCGTTTTAATCTGTGCATCGACAGCTTTTTCACAAGATTTAGGAATAATTCCAAATCCACAACAAATTGAATATCAACAAGGTAGCTTTTTATGGAAAGCCGATTTGTCGAAAAACGAGAAACGAATAAAAACAGAAATCGTCAAAGATATTCCCGCCAAGGAAAACAAAGAACAAGCCTATATCATCAACATCACGCCGAAGAAAATCATACTTCGGGCGATGACTGAGCAAGGTCTTTTCTACGCAAGACAAAGCTTAAATCAACTCGTTAAATATCAGGAAGTTACATTACAAAAACCAGAGTTTGACATTCCGTGCATGACCATCACCGACTGGCCAGCGCTCGAATACCGCGGATGGATGGACGACATCAGCAGAGGGCCAATCCCGACAATGGATTTTCTAAAAAAAGAGATACGCACGCTGGCATCTTACAAGATGAATTTTTTCCAGCTTTACACCGAACACGTCTTCAAACTCGAGAGTCATCCCGACATTGCGCCAACCGACGGACTTACAGCACAGGAAATCAAAGAGTTAACTGAATACGCAAAGCAATACTATGTCGAGTTCATGGGCAACCAACAGTGTTTTGCACATGCTGAAAAGACACTTCGCATACCATTTTACGACAATATTGCCGACACAAAATACAATTTCGACCCGTCGAATCCTGAGACTTACAAGTTTTTGGACGACGTTTTCGCCGAAGTCGCGCCAGCATACGAATCGAAGTTTTTCAACATCAACTGCGATGAGACTGAAGGACTTGGCTCAGGAAAAGCAAAAAATTACGTCGAAAAAACCGGGAAAGACGAGGTCTATTGCGAGCATATTAATAAGGTGTGCCAGATTCTGAAAAAATACGATAAAACCGTGATGATGTGGGGCGACATCGTGGCGAAAAACCCCAAAATGATTGAGAAACTGCCTGCAGACCTGCAATTTATAGTGTGGAGCTACGGCGCCGGCGACGATTATATGGAGATGCTACGCCCGTTTAAAGAGTCAGGACATGAGTTTTGGGCCGCTTCCGGTGCAAGTTGCTGGAGCACAGCGTTTCCTGACATTGAGACTTACATAAAAAATATCGCTAATTTCGCCCGCGACGCACACAAAAGCGGTGCCAAAGGCCTGATGAACACAGCTTGGGACGACTATGGTGAGTCATTCTTCAGCAGCACCTGGCACTCAATGCTGTGGTGTGCCGAAATGACCTGGAACCCCAGTAATGGCGCCGGATTCGATGAAAGGTTTGGAGCTCAGTTCCTTGGTGCCTCCCTTAATGGCGCTAATGCCATTAATGCCCTTAAAAGTTGTGTAGAGAATTTTTCAGCCATCGATGAGCCTCTTTTAGAGTTTTTCCCGAACCAAATAAGCGAAGAAGCTGCTATAAGCAACAAAAAACGCCAAAAAGAAGCACTGAATCTGTATGAAAACTTGATTTCCATTAAGGAAAACGCTAAAGAAAACACCGAATTTCTCGACTGCGCCATTGTGGCGGCTTACAGAGCTTACACCACCGCGACGAAAAATCTGCTGAAAGCGCAGCTTTATAATACATTACAAAACCATGATATTCAATCAGTTAAAAACACCAAAGAATCTATCAAAGCCTTCATCCCGATTTTACAAAAACTGAAATACGACTACATCAGACTTTGGGATTCGGAGTGCCGAGCCTATTCGCGCAACATCGTTGAAGCGCGTTTCGACAAGATAATGCAGGATATTCTGAACGCCGAAAACAAGGTTTTCATCAACAGCACATCGGAAAACGGCAAACCTGTCATCGTGCTGAGAACCATTTTTGACGACAAGGACATCTTTTACACTACCGATGGCGACGAACCTAACATTTTGTACGATGAACCTTTTGAAATTGATCATTCATGTATTGTTAAAACAAATAATTCTGAAAAATATTTTCGTTTCCACAAAGGCATGGGACACCTCAAAAGCCTCAACAGTCCTGTTGGCGACTACCGTCCGGAATATTCGGGAGGTGGTAAAGACGCGTTGCTTAACGGCATCTTGGGCGGCAACGATTATCGCGACGGCAACTGGCAGGGATTCTGCGGCGTGGATGCCGACATAGAAATGGATTTTGGCAAAGCAGAGACAGTTAACACCATCAAAATCAATTTCTTAGCCAATCCTTTCGACTGGATTATGCTGCCGACTACGGTTCGTGTCTACGCCTTCCCTATCGATGCAGCGCCAAACACTCCTGAAACGGTGGTTAAAACGTTCAAAATCAACGAAAAATCACAGCCTTCTGGCAATCAGATTGTTACCGAGACATTTGACATGAATGGCTTGAAAACCAAATATTTACGTGTAGTAATAGAAAATCCAGGACCGCTGCAGGAAGGAACACCTGGTGCCGGTTACAGATCCTGGATTTTTATGGATGAAATTATTGTTGAGTAATTACTTACCCCAATATTTGAACGAATCCAACTCTTTCAGCAGTTCCTCAACCGCTGCCTCGAGTTGCTCGTCAATGCCCTGAGCAAGTTTTTCAGGCGTGTTCTTCACCTTGATATCTGGCTCCAACTGACTGTTTTCCAGATAATTACCTTCTTCAGTACGATAACCTACAACCGGCAAACCGAAGTACAAGGTATTGTCCTGCAAAGTTTCCCAAGTGACGCTGCTCATAGTGCCAGGCACCGGCATACCGACGAGCTTGCCAATGTTTTTATGCTTGTAAACCCACGGCGTTCCGTGTGCGTTGCTATAATTGGCCTCACCAATAACCATAATCGACGGTTTCACGTAACGGCGCGAAGGCATCACACATTCCACGCTGTCGCGAATCACCTGTTCAAGATATTTCTCGCCAGAGAACAAAATCTCGATATCCTCGTGCAGACGGCCGCCACCATTAAAACGCGTGTCGATGACAATACCTTCACGGAGGTTGTATTTTCCTAAAATGTCGGCGTAAACATCGCGATAGCTGGCGTCGCCCATGCTCTTGATGTGAACATAACCGAGACGGCCATTCGACAGACTATCAACGAGATGCGCATTGCGTTTTATCCAACGTTTGTAAAGCAAATCGTTCTGCGCGCCTCTCGATATAGGCTTCACCACCTCTTCCCAGCGATTTTTCGATTTAGGACTGTAAATTGAGACCAAAACCGTCTTTCCTGACTTCTTGTTAAGCAACGGGAAGTAATCCATATCTTTTGTAATCTCAACGCCGTCAATCTTTTCAATGATATCGCCAGCCTTCACTTTTGAGTTCTTCTTGTCGAAAGGACCATACTCAAGGACTTCCTCAATGAGCAGACCGTCTTTTTCATAATTCCAATCAAATAAGAGTCCGAGTTGTGCTGTGGCATCGCCATTAGAACCGCCACGATAGCCTGAGCCAGAATGTGAAACGTTAAGTTCGCCAAGCACTTCGCTTAAAAGATCCGCAAAGTCATAATTGTTGTTGATATGTGCCAGGAACGGATGGAAATCTTCCTTGATCTGATCCATATTAGCGCCGTTGTGGTCGCGACGGAACAAACGTTTGCTTTCCTGCAAGAACACATGATTGTACATATATTCACGTTCAGCCGCACGGTCGAGTTCCATAGTGGCATCATATTTAATAGATGTAGCCTTGCCGCCTTTTGTCTCAATCTTCTGAAGATTTCCGCCAGATAAAACATAGATATTGTCACCTTTTTTGTTCAAAACAAGACTTGCTCCGCCGCCGTCAAGTTTCTTCAAAATCTTCGTCGATTTCTCACGAACATCCAGTTCCCAAAGGTCATATCCTTTCTCGAAAGAACTCAAAAAATACAATTTGTCACCATCTTTCGAAAGCACAGCACCCGACAATTTTGATGACATCGGAGTGAGACGCACGACACGCTCATCAAGTCTATCTAATTCAACATCAATAGCTTTAACCTCCTCTTTCTTCTCATCTTTATCTTTCTTATCCTTTTTATCCTTCTTATCCTCTTTCTTATCCTTCGTCTCATTAGCTTTCTTCGAAATCTCGTATTCTTCTTTCGACAACATGAATTTGTCGTAAGCATCTTGGTTCATGAAGCAAATGAAAGCGTCGTTTTGGCTGCCCCAAGAAGCGTGTGAGCGCATTCCGTAACGGTTCGAACCGAAAATGACAGCGTTGCCATCCAAAGCCCAACGTGGAGAGCCTGTGATATAGCCGTCGTTGGTGATGTTGTGAATCTTCATGTCGCCATCAGCGGATACGATACCAACGTCTGAATACGGGGCACGCATGTTAGTGATAAGCGTTATGACAAACCATTTTCCATCAGGAGACCATTGATAATCAAACGGATAGGCATCAGTATCGTAATGCTGAGTTCCATCAGTGATCTGGCGCACTTTCTTAGATGCTAAATTTATGACTTTCAAGAATTTACGGTCTTCGATGAAGGCTATTTCCTTGCCGTCGGGCGAGAATGATGGCGATGTACGCTCGATGCCATCGTCGCCAAACAACGACTCTTCTTCAATCAAGGTGGAGTAAGCGAAATTCAAATCCTCTTTACGTGTCATCTTGGCGAGATAAAGATTGTAATAGCCGTCACGCTCTGAGGTGTAAACAAGCATCTTACCATCAGGCGAAAACGACGGATCTGCCTCAGCTTCAGGAGTGTGCGTTATTTGTTTTGTGGTCTGATACTCGTCGGAAGTGACAAACACCTCACCACGTGACACAAATGCGATTAGGTTACCTTCAGGCGTTATCGTGAGGTCGGAAGCACTGCCGAATTTGCCACGTTCCGGCACATTTTCTTGGTCGTTAACGATCTGAATATCAACTTTTTGAGGCTCCTGCCCTATTTTTTGTGTATAGATCTCACCTTGATAACCGTAGCACAAAGTGCCATCGTTTGCCACGCTCAAAAATCTCACCGGATATGTCTGAAATTCAGTGATTTTTTGCGGTTCCGAGAGATTTGGCCATGTCATCATGTAAACGTTCTGGCTGTTGCGACCTGCAGGCTCGCTGAGGTAAACAAACGATTTGCGATCAGGCATAAACACCGGCTCACGGTCCTCTCCTACATTGGTAGTCAATATCTTATGTGATTTCTCCTTTGCATTGTAATAGACAACATCACGCGCCACCGACGACACCTGATGCTTGCGCCATATGTTCTCGCTGCCTTTTCTGTCATAATAAAGGAACGACTCGCCGTCGCTGTCGAACGACACTGAACATACTGTTGCCGCCGTGACTTGCTGCGGACGACCGCCATCGACCGACACCTTATATAATTCAGTGAGCCAGCCCGAGGCAAACTGCGCGTCTTTAGCGTCTTTTTGAATCATTGCACTATAGTAAATCTCAGTGTCGTCAGGCGAAAACGCCATTGGAGTCTCATTTGCCGAGTTCGTCGTAACACGTTTTGCCACGCCTCCATTAGCCGACACTACATAAACATCGAAATTACCGTTACGGTCGGTTGCGAATGCTATTTTTTCGCCATCATGCGACCAAATCGGACAATAATCATACGATGAGGTAGTAGTCAGCTGTCGAGCCAAACCACCTTGAGTATCAACGATATAGATATCGCCTTTATAAGTAAAAGCGATTTTATCACCCTTAGGCGAAATCTGGTTGTAGCGCATCCAAAGTGGCTGCTGCGCGAATGTAATCAAGGTCAGAAATGACGTGATTAATGCAAGGAATAATTTTTTCATAGAAATTAATTTTAACGAGGCAAAATTAACAAAATTTTTGTAATTTTACATTTTAAAATTTTTGCATTCTTATGAAGTTGAATTTGAAGCGACCGATAGCGTTTTTTGATTTGGAGACTACGGGCTTGAACATCACCCACGACCGTATCGTGGAAGTTAGTGTATTGAGAATCAATGTGAATGGTGAAGAGGAACAGCGCACATGGCGCATCAACCCGGGCATCCCGATTCCGCCTGAGACGACCGCCATACATGGCATCAGCGATGCCGATGTGGCGCATGAAAAGACGTTTAAGCAGGCCGCACCTGAGATTTCACGATTTTTCGGCAACTGCGACCTCGCCGGATACAACATTTTGAAATTCGACCTCCCGATGCTCGTCGAAGAGTTCATCCGAGCAGGCGTAAACTTCGACCTCAAGGACCGCCAACTCATCGATGTGATGAATATTTTCATGAAAATGGAGCCAAGAACATTGAAGGGCGCCTACCGTTTCTTCATGAACAAAGAGCTCGACAACGCTCATTCAGCCAATGCCGACACCTTCGCTACTTACGAGGTGCTGATGGCGATGCTCGACAAATATCAAGGCACAGAATACACTGATTTTAAAGGAGTTACGACAAAACCTATCGTCAACGATATGAGCGAACTGGCGCATTTTTCGTCGCATCATCAGAATGCCGATCTGATGGGACAGATTGTTTACGATGAACAAGGCAAAGCAGTTTTCAAATTCGGAAAACACAAGGACGAACGCGTAGAAGATGTCTTCAAAAAAGAGCCACAATACTACGATTGGATCATGAAAAGCGACTTCCCTGAATACACCAAACGCGTAGTCACAAAACTCCGTTATCCCGACAAAAATATAAACTTTTAACTCTAAACTTAAAAACTACTCTAAACACTAAACTCTACACTATGAAGAAAATATTTTTAATCACAATTTTAATGACAGCGTCATTTTTCGGTTTTTCACAAGATTGGTTCGGTTTCAACAGATACAAAGCCGACAACGAAAAAATTTTAGCAAACAAAAATTACCCGGAAGTGGTCTTCATGGGCAACTCCATCACCGACAATTGGGCTTATTTTCATCCTGATTTTTTCAAAGACAACAACTACTGCGGACGTGGTATCGGAGGCCAGACCTCTGCACAAATGCTCGTAAGATTCACCGCCGATGTCATCGCTTTGCACCCTAAAGCTGTAGTTATCATGGCAGGCACTAACGATGTGGCACACAACGACTTATACGTCGAACCGGAGCATGTCATCGAAAACATTGTAGCGATGTGCGAGCTTGCCAAAGCAAACGGCATCGTCCCAATCATCAGCTCTATTCCGCCTTGCGCCGAGTTCTGCTGGAGAAAAGAGATTAAAAACGCAGGTCAAACAATCGTCGAACTCAACAACGAACTTAAGGCTTACGCAAAGAAAAACGGATTTGTTTATGTCGACTATCACAAAGTTCTCGCCTCCAAAGACAACAGTTTTCCGTTGACACTCAGCGACGACGGATGCCATCCTCTCCCCGACACTTATTTCACAATGGAAGAGATGGTGAAGAAGGCGATAAAAGAAGCTTTGCGTAACGAATAATGATTCGCCCTTACTTTTTTTCAAAAAAAACATTTTTTGATTAAAAAAAACGATTATCTTTGCAAAAATTCTTTAACATCAAAATAGGAATAGTATGGAAGAAAATGAAAAGATGAACAATCGTGAGGAATTGTTTTCGAGACCGGTACGTGCAGGAAAACGCACCTACTTTTTCGATGTGAAAGCTACAAGAGGTGATGAGAAATACATCACAATTACCGAAAGCAAGCGCCGCTTCAGCAATGAGCAAAACCGCTTCTTCTATGAGAAACACAAGATTTTCCTTTATAAGGAAGACTTTGAAAAATTTGCCAACGCACTCAAAGAAACCCTTAATTTCATTGAGACTGGCGAATATCCTGAAGGTTATTTCGATGAGCCGAAAGGCTACGACGAGCCAAACGACACCGAGATGAAAGACGATGTCGACGATTGGTTCAACGACATGGAAAAGAAATAAATCAAAGATTTACAATGATTTTGAATGTAGGGACGCGCCGTGGCGCGTCCCTACATTTTTATTTTTAATAATCTATATGTATTTCGAAAATATTCCGTATCTTTGTACGTTTGAATTAATACATATTTTTTTGCAATGGGAAAGATTATCGCGATAGCAAATCAGAAGGGCGGTGTAGGAAAAACGACCACCGCGATAAACCTGGCGGCGAGCCTGGCGGTGTTGGAACACAAGACGTTACTCATCGACGCTGACCCGCAAGCCAACTCCACATCAGGCGTGGGCTTCGACCCGAAAACCATCGACGCAAGCATCTACGAATGCATCATCGACAACATCGACCCGCGTACAATCATCAAGGAGACGGAGACACCGAACATGTACCTTCTGCCTGCACACATCGACCTCGTGGGAGCGGAAATAGAAATCATCAACATCCCACAACGCGAACAGATGATGGCAAAATGCCTCGCGCCAATAAAAGACGAATACGACTTCATTATCATAGATTGCTCACCATCACTGGGACTCATCACTGTCAACTCGTTGACAGCCGCCGACTCGGTGATAATTCCGGTGCAATGCCAATATTTTGCCCTCGAAGGTCTTGGTAAATTATTGAACACCATCAAGATAGTGCAGTCACGCTTCAACCAGAACCTCGACATCGAAGGTATTTTGCTCACGATGTTCGACAGCCGCACACGTATCTCGAAACAAGTGGTCGACGAGGTGAAGACGCACTTCCAAACAATGGTGTTCGACACAATCATCAACGTGAACACACGCCTCGCTGAAGCACCGAGCTACGGTCACACCATCATCATGCACGACGCGGCAAGTGCCGGAGCAATCAACTATCTCAATCTCGCAAGAGAAATCTTAAAACGCAACGACATCGAAAATGACGACACAGAATAAGAAAAGAGGACTCGGTCGCGGCCTCGACGCCATACTGCAAAGCCCTGAAACCGACATCACGTCAGCCGATATCTCAGGAAACTACGTGGCAGGCGCCATAGCCCAAATCGAAATAGATAAAATCGAGACAAATCCGTTCCAGCCAAGAACTGATTTCGACGAAAACGCACTCAGCGAACTGTCTGAATCGATTAAAAATCAAGGAGTTATACAGCCTGTGACAGTGCGCAAGATGGGCTACGACAAATACCAGCTCATCAGCGGCGAACGCCGTCTGCGCGCATCAAAATTGGCAGGACTGAAGACAATTCCAGTGTTCATACGCGTGGCAAACGACGAGCAAATGCTGGAGATGGCACTCATCGAGAACATCCATCGCGAGAACCTCAACGCCATAGAAGTGGCTATTTCTTATCAGCGCCTTCTCGAAGAATGCAAACTCACACAAGATCAGCTGTCTGAAAAAGTTGGGAAAGACCGCTCAACAGTTGCTAACTTCCTAAGACTCTTAAAGTTACCAGCCGAGATTCAGATTGCCATCCGCGACGGCTACATCACAATGGGACACGCCAGAGCTCTCGTCAACATCAGCGATAAAGCAAAACAGCTGATTATCTTGAAACGCATCATCGACGAGGATTTGAGCGTACGTCAAGTGGAAATGCTCGCAAAATCGAAGGCTACCACAAAGAAGCAGAAGAACATCATTCCTGAAAACTATAAGATACAAGCCGACACTCTGTCGAAAACATTGAAAATGAATGTCAAAGTCAACCGCGACAGCAAAGGTAAAGGCTCCCTGACTATCAACTTCAAAAACGACGAGGAATTTGAGCGTCTGCTCGACTTTATCAACAAAGGTAATTGAAAATGAAACGTTTAGGACTTTTGCTTATATTACTGACTCTCGCCTCGCAAGGCCTGTTAGCTCAAGACACACTCATCTTGAAGCAGGATAAGCCTGTCGCGACCGTCAAAGTTAAAAACAAGCAACATAGTCCGAAAAAAGCCACATGGCTTGCACTCATCCCGAGCGCCGGTCAGGCTTACAACCACAAATATTGGAAGATGCCTATCGTTTACGCAGGTTTTGGAGCGACGACATATTTCGCAATCACCAACGGCAACGACTATCATCTTTACCGCGACGCCTACGATTTCAAAATGGGCACGAAAACCAATGTCAGTCAAGAGGCACAGGAAGAAGCGGCGAAATACACCGAGGACAACCTCATCACCTTGCGCGACTACTACCGCAGCAATATGGAGCTGAGCTGGATTTTGACCGCAGCATGGTACATCATCCAGATTATCGATGCCAACGTCGACGCGCATTTCTTCTATTATGACATCGGTGATGATTTAACATTGCACATTGAGCCTCAATGGAATACGATAAATGAATTTAGTCTCAAAAACGGAAACAATATAGGATTATCATTAAAATTGAATTTTTAGATGAAAATAGTCATACTCGGTTACGGCAAAATGGGGCACGAAGTTGAGCAGATTGCTCAGCAACGCGGTCATGAAGTGGCATATCGTATTGATACTGAACAGGATTGGTATCGAAACATCGACGGAATTGCCGACTGCGACGTGGTCATAGAGTTCAGCACCCCGGCAACAGCCATCGCCAATATCGAGAAATGCTTCGAACTCGACATTCCAATGGTGATCGGCACAACAGGCTGGTATGATCAGCTTGAAGACATCAGTAACCGCTGCAAAAACGAGGGACACACTTTGTTCTACGCACCAAATTTCAGCATCGGAATGAACTTCGTGTTCAAACTCAACAAAGAGATGGCCCGTTTTGCACAAAAGTATGATTATCAACTGGATATAACAGAAACACATCACATCCATAAACTCGACAAGCCAAGCGGTACAGCCGTGAAACTTGCCGAAGATATCATCGACAACAACGAAAATTACGATTATTGGATGCTCGACGATGATGACGACAATCAGGAATTCGATAACAAAGCTCTGAGAGTCAATGCGATAAGAGAAGGCGAAGTATTCGGAATACACGAAATCAATGCGCTTTCTGATTGCGACGAAATAACCTTGCGCCACGAAGCGTTCAGCCGCAAAGGATTCGCCACAGGAGCCGTCATCGCCGCCGAATTCATACAAAATAAAAAAGGAGTATTCACAATGGAGGATTTATTATGAACATGATCATCACCATACTTTTATTACCGTTTGTTTTTTCAATTTGCGCAGCATTTTGCTACAAATTTTACGAAAAAGCAGGCTATCAACGCTCAGCCGCTTTCATTCCCTATTACAACCTTTACATTTTGGCAAAAATCATAGGTTGGAACAAATGGTGGTGCTATCTCCTGCTGATTTTCCCTTACATCAACACCTTCATGGCGTTCCTGATGTTCATCGAGTTAGCGAAATGTTACAACCGTTTCAGTTTCGGCGAAATCCTCGCTGCAGGCTTCTTCCCTTACGTCTATTTCCCAGTGTTAAGCGGCAAAAACGTTGAATATCATGACCCAAAAACTACAGTGCGTCCGCCTAAAGGCTGGGTTCGCGACTGGCTCGATTCCATACTCTGGGCTGTCTTCGCCGCATTGATTATCCGTACTTTCATGTTCGAGATGTACACAATCCCTTCATCAAGTATGGAAGGCACTCTCATGACTGGCGACTATCTCCTTGTGAGCAAAATAGGCTACGGACCACGTTTCCCAAACACGCCTCTCTCCTTCCCTTTCGTGCATCACACATTGCCTTGGACAAAAACCACGAAGTCGTACATCGAATGGCCTCAGGTCGGATATTGGCGCTTGCCTGGTTTCAGCAGCATCAAACGCAATGACCCGATAGTTTTTAACTTCCCGGCTGGCGATACAGTTAGCGAAGCATTCCAAAGCAATGTCACTTATTATCAATTAGTTAGACAATACGGCAAAGAACGTGTCAACAACGACAAATATCATTTTGGCAATATCATCACACGTCCGGTCGACAAACGCGAAAACTACGTAAAACGACTCATCGCTTTACCAGGTGATACTCTCCAAATCATCGACGGAGTGGTTTACATCAACGGCGAAATCGGATTCCAGCCGCCTTATATGCAACATAACTATCTCGTAAAAATAAATGGCAACAATCTTAATACCAAAGTGTTAGAGAAGTTTAACATTTACGAGGCATATCGTACGCCTGTGGCTAACGAATTCATTTTGAACATGAATGCGACAACAGCGACGGAATTTGGCAAACAACCGTTTGTAACTGAAGTAACCAAAATCATTACCCCAGCTGATAAAGAAGCATCACAAGAAATTTTTCCTAACGACACGCTTCATTTCAAATGGAATGTCGACAATTTCGGTCCAATCGTCATCCCACAGGAAGGTGCAACAGTGAAAATAAATACTGAAAACATCGCGCTATATCAACGCTGCATCACAGCTTACGAGCATAACACATTGGTTATCAAAGATAATAAAATCTTTATCAACGGAATTGAAACTGACGAATATACTTTCGGAATGGATTATTACTGGATGATGGGCGATAACCGTCACAACTCGCAAGACTCACGTTTCTGGGGCTATGTGCCAGTCGACCACATCGTTGGAAAACCGCTATTTGTTTGGTTTTCAAAGGATAATACATTCGGAAAGATTCGTTGGAACAGATTTTTCAGATTTCCAAAATAATTGAAAATGACAGAAAACAAAAATAGACTGAGAGTTCCAGCTCCAGTTGTGCAGAAAGAAGAAGCGGAACCTAAGAAAAAAAGCAAAGACAAAGCTTCAAAGCCGAAAGCTCCAAAAAAGCCTGAAAGCAAGGTTGCAAAACGTCATAAGGAATCCGACGGCAGAGTCAGAATATGCTTCGGCATTTTCTTCCTTATGATTGCCATTTTCCTGCTCATTGCCTTTGCCAATCCATATTTTAACCATTCTCCTAAAGGATTGTGGCTCAATAATTTAGGTAAATATATGAGCGAAGATATGTTCGGCATAGGAACCGCTTACATCATCTTCCTCATCGGTCTTCTCGGCCTTAACCTGATATGGAAAAAAGTCTTCATCAAATCATGGACTTTGTGGAAATACTCACTAGTTTTTCTGTTATGGGTTCCATTGTTTTTAGCATTGATTTTCAATGCTTTACCATCAAACATCATCTCTCCTTATGAGATTTATTTCGGTCTTGTAGGCCGCAAAAGTTTCGTATTCCTTTACCAATACATTGGCTTGGCCGGCGTAATCTTGCTATTGATTTTCACCGCCTTTATCTACGTAATCTTCACTTTCGACATAAAATTCGATTTCTTGAAGAAAAAAGATCTTGATGATGTTGATGAAACGGATGATTCTGAAGAAGAAGAAACAGAGCCAGCTGCTCAACTGCCAATCAACAAACCAATAATAAATGAGGAGAAACCAACAGAAATCGACCTCACCGATGGTTTTGATGATGAAACCGAAGAAGATGAAGAAGAAAATGAAGACGACGAAGATGTTGAGATAACCGTCATCAAAAAACATGAAGAGAGTCCGGTAATTGATGAAACACCTGAAATTATCGAAGAGGAAGAACCTGAGGAAACTCCAGCAAAATCTGACGAAGTTGAAATGGAAGTCGAGGAACAGGTTGAGGAGAAACAGGTGAAGGAAAACGGCGAACATTTCGGTCTCGACACCTCATACGACCCGAAACTTGAGCTTTCCGACTTCAAACTGCCTCCTCTCGATTTGTTAAAAGACTATGGAGATGAAGACAACGGCGTCGACCGCGAGGAATTGGAGGCAAACAAGAAACGCATCGTCGACACTCTCGCAAACTATTCCATTGATATTGAAAAGATTAAGGCGACTATCGGACCTACTGTCACTTTATATGAGATAGTGCCTGCCGCCGGTGTCCGTATCTCGAAAATCAAAGGATTACAAGACGATATCGCGCTCAGCTTGGCAGCTTTGGGTATCCGTATCATCGCTCCTATCCCTGGCAAAGGCACCGTCGGTATCGAGGTTCCGAACAAGAAACCGCAGACCGTTTCAATGCGTACAATCATAGGCTCTGAAAAATTCCAAAAGAGTGGCTACGCCTTGCCTTTCGGTATCGGAAAGACAATCTCAAACGAGAGCTACGTCGCCGACCTCGCCAAGATGCCGCACATCTTGATGGCTGGTGCAACCGGACAAGGTAAGTCAGTGGGACTCAATGCTATAATCGCTTCATTGCTTTACAGCAAGCATCCAGCCGAACTGAAATTCGTCCTCGTCGACCCGAAAAAAGTCGAGTTGAGTCTCTACAGAAAAATCGAGCGTCATTATCTCGCCAAACTTCCTGATTCAGAAGATGCCATCATCACCGACGTGAGGAAGGTGGTTCGTACGCTCAACTCACTCTGCATTGAGATGGATAACCGTTACGAGCTTATGAAAGACGCCGGAGTGCGTAACATCAAGGAATACAACGAGAAATTTGTGAGCCGCCGCCTCAACCCGAACGACGGACACCGTTTCATGCCTTACATCGTGCTCGTAGTCGATGAGTTCGCCGACCTTATCATGACAGCCGGTCGTGAAGTCGAAGGGCCAATCGCGCGTCTGGCTCAGCTGGCCCGTGCAATCGGCATCCACCTCATCATCGCAACTCAGCGTCCTTCAGTGAAAATCATCACCGGTACAATCAAGGCAAACTTCCCGGCACGTATCGCTTTCCGCGTCATCTCACGTGTCGACTCAGCGACAATCTTAGACAGCAACGGCGCTGAACAACTGGTCGGACGTGGCGATATGCTTATGTCGACTGGCCAAGACCTCGTTCGTCTGCAGTGCCCGTTCATCGACACACCGGAAGTGGAGGCAATCTGCGATTACATCGGCGCACAACGCGGCTATGAAGACGCCTATCTCCTCCCCGACTGCCCTGACGAACAAGAAGATGGCGGCTCGAAAGAGGCTATGGATCCTAACGAACGTGACCCTCTGTTTGAAGATGCCGCTCGCATCGTGGTGCAGACTCAGCAGGGCTCGACTTCAATGCTGCAACGCAAGCTGAAACTTGGTTACAACCGCGCAGGCCGTATTATCGACCAACTCGAAAAAGCTGGCATCGTCGGTCCTTTCGCCGGCAGCAAGCAACGCGAAGTGAAAGTGGCAACGGAATTCGCCCTCGAGCAGTTCCTCAAAGATCTCGATTTAGACGACAACATTAAGAACAACAACTTTATATGAAAAAACGTATCATCTTAATAATCAGCCTATTAACATTATCAATAGGATTGAAAGCACAATCAGTTGAATCACTTTTCAGAGGTATTATCGACAAACTGAAATCCTACGACAACATCGAAATAGCCTTCGATTACAACATGATAAACACCGAGGCAGGCATCTACGAGACAATGGATGGCATCGGTTATCTCCAAGGAGATTCCTACAAACTCAAAATCATGGGCCAAGACATTATCTGCGACGGCACTACAATTTGGACATATAATGCTGATGCTGAAGAAGTTATGATTAGCGAAGTCGACAAATCCGATGGCAGTGGCTCTCCTTTGGCAATTCTTGATTCCTATTATGACAATATCACTGCAAAAATTGTCGAAGAATCCGGAACCACCAAGAAAATCGAGGTAAAATCGCTGATTTCGAATGAGAATTTCGACAGAATAATCGTCTCAATTGACACTAACACATCGGAAATCAAAGATTTACACGTCCTCGACAAAAACAAAAACGAATTCGTGTACGTGATAACCAGTTTCGTAACAAATCAGAAGTTACCTGCCGATTTCTTCACTTTCAAGGCATCCGATTACCCTGACGCGGAAATCATCGACATGAGATAGTGGACAACGAAAGAAAACATATCATTTTTCTTGCGCGTTGGTACCCCCATCGCTACGACCCTATGTTGGGACTGTTCGTGCAACGCCACGCCGAAGCAGCAGCGTTGTACAACGACATCAGCGTGATTTACGTCCATTCAACCGATTGTAAAGACGTGCCATGGCGCGTCTCTACAGAAGACGAAACCATCAACAACGTCAGAACAATTCGCATTTATTATAAAAAATCAAAATCGAAAATCATTTCATTGTTTAGATTTTTACGTTCGAATAATCTGGCTTTGAAACGTCTGCGCAAACCCGACATCATCCATATCCATATTCTGACACGCCTCGGCCTCATCGCCTGGTGGCATAAAATAACGCGCGGAACACCTTATATTATTACTGAGCATTGGTCGCGCTACCTTCCGGGAAACGACTTCAGTGGATTTTTCAGAAAAAAACTGACGAAACTCGTCGTAAAACATGCCGCAGCAGTCACCACCGTCACCGACATCCTTGCAAAAGCTATGCAAGACCACGGGCTTCGCAATGACAACTATGTAATCGTACCTAACGTGGTTGATACCAAAATGTTCAAGCCCCAACCACATCACAACGAGATTCCCAAAATCGTTCACATCAGCTGCTTCGAGAACAAATCGAAAAACATCACCGGCTTGATTGATGCCTTGCAGATTCTTGAAGAAAGAAACATCTGTTTCCAATGTGTTTTCATCGGAGATGGCATCGATTTCTCTATGGTGAAGGATTACTCTAAAAAGCTCAAGAATCTGGAAAACATTCGATTTACTGGCGTATTAGAGGGTCAAGATGTTGCCGATGAGCTAGCTTCAGGCGATTTTCTCGTACTTTCGAGCAACTACGAAACACAGGGTGTGGTCCTACTCGAAGCCTTCGCATGCGGATTGCCTGTAGTCAGCACCAAGGTCGGCGGAATTCCTGAAATTGTCAACGAAAGCAACGGCATCCTCGTCCCTCCACAAGACCCGGTTAAACTAGCTGATGCCATGCAAACCATGCTTCAGACTTATCAAAACTACGACGCTAACATGCTGAGAGACCGCATAATAAAAAAGTTTTCCAACGAATCTGTCGGAAAACTTTTAGATGATATCTACAAAACTCTTAATTAGAGTCCCATTTTCTTCACGATCAACTTCACAAACTCAGTATTTGAGAAGTGACCCGGTTTGTATGCCGTCACCTTACCGATGATTGGCATTCCGAGAAGTGTGAGGTCGCCAACAAGATCAAGCAACTTATGGCGTGCCGGCTCATTTTCAAAGTACAGCGTTACGTTGTTCAAAATTCCGCCTTCGTGCACCGCCACCGACTCTTTATGGAACAGCTTCGCCACACGTTTCAAATCCTCTTCCGACACCTGTTTCTCAATGAAAACGATTGCATTCGACAAGTCACCACCCTTTATGAGGTTATGAGCAAGCAACATCTCCAGCTCCTGGAAGAAAACAAATGTTCTGCACATCGCAAATTCAGTTTCAAACTCACTGACATCTGTCATATGTGCTTCCTGAACGTTCAAAACACCTGATTTATAGTCAACTTTGACATCAATGCTGAACTTGTCGGCTGGCTCAACAACGAGTTCGCAACCGACTTTAGGATGTGTATAAACAATCTTCTTTGTGATTTTCAAGCATTTACGCTCAGCGTCCTGTTCCTCGATTCCTGCCTCTTTCAAAGCTTCCAACACTATTCTCGAACTTCCGTCAAGGATTGGAGGCTCCTCACAGTTCAAATCAATAAGCACATTGTCAACATTCATAGCTCTCAAAGCCGCCATGATATGCTCAACAGTGTAGACTTTCACGCCGTTTTGAGCAATTGTGGTACCACGCGATGTGTCAACCACATTGAAAACATTGGCTTCTACAATAGGCTGACCAAAGAGGTCAACTCTTCTAAACTTAATACCGTGATTAATCTCTGCAGGATGGAATGTCAGCGTACCGCTTTGACCCGTATGAAGTCCAGTTCCACTAATGCTGACACTCTTCTTTATCGTATGTTGTTTTTCTACCATTCTTTCCTAATATAGAAAATATGGGGCAAAATTACAAAAAAATCTATTACTTCGACAATAATTCGTTAAGTTTTTTCTCCAGCTCGACAACTCTACTCTCCAACTTATCCAAATTACGCTGTCTCACGACGTCTTTCATGTATTTTGTGTAGTCGTAAGCCGGCGAACCGAGTATCGACTTACCAGGTTCATCAATGCCTTTGGTCAAACCAGCCTGAGGTCCGATGGTTGTATGATCTGCAATCGAAATATGGCCCGAAACACCAACCTGACCGGCAACGATACAGCTCTTGCCGATATGAGCTGAGCCAGCCACTCCCGACTGTGCAGCCATAGCCGTATTCTCTCCAATCTCCACATTATGAGCGATTTGGATAAGATTATCGAGCTTCACACCATTATGGATCTTGGTCGATTCCATTGTTGAACGGTCGATGGTTGTATTAGCTCCAATCTCAACATTATCGCCAACCAAAACATTACCGATCTGCGGGATTTTCTTATAAGTTCCGTCAGGTTGAGGCACAAAACCGAAACCGTCGGCACCAAGAACCGCACCAGCATGAACGATACAATTCTTACCGATATGAGTCATCGCGTAAAGCTTCACTCCAGGGTAAATCACCGTGTTGTCACCGATAACGACATCATCACCGATGTAGCACAACGGATAAATCTTCACTCCCGTGCCGATTTTCACTCTTTCGCCAATAAAAGCAAAGTCACCGATATAACAGCCTTCACCATATTCCGCATCCGATGAAATATAGGCATTGTCAGAAATACCCACTTTATTGTTGGTGTATTCCTGATAAATTGCGAGAAGCTGTGCGAACGATTCGTATGCGTTTTTCACTCTAATCATTGTCGTTTTCACGGTTTCTGTAGGCTCAAAATCCTCATTAACCAGAACAATCGACGACTGAGTAGTATAAAGATAATGAATATATTTCGGATTTGCTAAAAAACTCAACATTCCCGGCGCTCCGTCCTCTATTCTCGCCACATTACTGACCTTCGCCTCCGAATCGCCCTCAACTTTTCCACCTAATAAAGCCGCTATTTGAGCAGCTGAAAACTCAACTTTCATATTTATAACGTGTTAAACTCTTTTTTAATTGTGATAATAGCCTTGTCTATCAACGGATTAGACACAGATGCAATAACCTGGGCCATCGTCGCGGCATCAGCCTCCGGATTGTCTCCAAAAGCCTTGTTTATACCGCGCAAAGCTTCTTCTTTAGCAATATTCACCATAATCCAAGTCTGCTCCTCAACGTAAAGACGCTGCGCCAGATTATGCTCAAACTCATCTTGAATATTCTGAATCAATGCGAACTGCAAGTCGCTGCACGACATTCCGGGCATAAAAACTCGTTTCACAAGCACCGAAAACCTCATACGTTCAAGGTACAAAAGCAATCGTTCGTATGCCTGAATCTTCAACGGAGCCACCACATCATCATGGCTTCCGCCCGACTTTTTGCCCTTATTCATTATCAAATATCCGCCTCCAAAAACAACAGCTCCAACTAATAAAATAAGTATAGTATTATCACTCATATTCTCTTGTTTTGACTTGCAAATATACTTATTTTTTCAATTTCAAACTAAATTTTTCAAACAAAAGTTTTCCTATCATAAAAATACGTAACTTTGCAGTCCCAAATTGTCAATAATTAATTTAAAAATATAGATATGGGTACATTATCACAAAGAGTCATCAACATGGCGGAATCAGCCACTTTGAAAATGACGCAGAAGAGCCGCGAACTCAAGGCTCAAGGTATCGACATCATCTCATTGAGCATCGGTGAACCTGACTTCAACACTCCAATGAGTGCAAAACAAGCAGGTATCGACGCAATTAACAACAACGACACACACTATCCGCCTGTCCCGGGAACTCCGGCATTGCGTAAAGCTATTGCTGAAAAACTCCGTCGCGACAACGGTTTGGATTACAAAGACACCGACATCATCGTGTCGAACGGTGCAAAACAGGCAATTACAAACACATTCCTCGCCATCCTCGACAAAGGCGACGAAGTTATCATCCCTGCTCCATTCTGGGTATCATATCCTGAGATGGTGAAACTCGCCGAAGGCACTCCTGTGTATATCAACACAACACCTGAGCAGCACTTCAAAATCAATGCAAAACAGCTTGCAGATGCCATCACACCAAAGACTAAGGCATTTATTTTCAGCACTCCTTGCAACCCAAGCGGTTCGGTTTACACAAAAGACGAGCTCAAGGCTTTGGTTGAAGTATTCAAAAAACATCCTGAAATCATTATCATCTCCGATGAGATTTATGAATTCATCCAATACGAACACAAACACGAGTCAATGGGTCAGTTCACAGAGCTGAAAGACCGCCTCGTTATCGTCAACGGTGTGGCAAAAGGTTATGCAATGACTGGTTGGAGAATCGGTTACATCGCAGCACCAAAGGATATCGTGAGCGCATGCAACAAGATTCAGGGTCAGTATACATCAGGTATCTGCACCATCGCACAGGCCGCATCATTGGCAGCTATGGAGCTCTCACCTGAGAATTCAGAGGAAGTGCAGACCATGTGCAAGGCCTTCAGAAACCGTCGCGACATGTTCTACAAACTTCTCATGGAGATTCCTGGTCTCAAACTTAGCTTACCAGCCGGCGCATTCTACATGTTCCCTGACGTGTCATCATACTATGGCAAATCAGACGGTACAACAGTTATCAAGAACAGCGACGACCTCTGCATGTACTTGCTTTACAACGCACACGTGGCTTGCGTAGCCGGTGGCGCATTCGGCAACGACAACTGCATCCGTCTTTCATACGCAACATCAGAAGACAAACTTCGCGAGGCAGCAAAACGTCTCAAAGAAGCTTTTGCAAAACTTAAATAATATTCACAATGCCAAGAGAAGACATCAAAGCGCTTTTTGAGTCCTTCAACGACAAACGAATACTAATTATAGGTGATGTCATGCTCGACCTTTACCTCAACGGTAAGGTCGAGCGCATCTCACCTGAAGCCCCTGTGCCGATTGTGGCCGTGGGCAACCGTTTCGCTCGTCTCGGAGGTGCCGCCAATGTAGCGCAGAACATCAAGGCGCTGGGCGCCGAGCCTGTTTTATGCTCAATCATAGGCGACGACTCGAAGTCGCACGATTTCTTCGACTTACTCAAAGAGCACGAGATGCCAAGCAACGGCATCGTCAAGAGCAAGGAACGCCGCACAACGACGAAATACCGCATCATCGGCAACAACGCACAGATGCTTCGCGTCGATGACGAGGACACGTTCAATCTCACAGAAAAGGAGTTTTCAGCACTGCGCGAGAAAATCGACACAATTCTCTATCGCGAGCGTATCGACGGCATCATCCTGCAAGATTATAATAAAGGTGTGCTCACCGAGGAACTCATCCGCCACACCATCACCGTCGCCAACGAGAAACATATCCCTGTCGGCGTCGATCCAAAGAAAAACAACTTCCTGGCTTACGAAAATTGCACTCTCTTCAAGCCAAATCTAAAAGAGCTGAAGGAAGGCATAAATATCGAGTTCCCAACCGACACAATAGAAGGTATTTTATTGGGTGTCAACGCTTTACAAGATAAGTTACAATGCCGTTTCGTAATGAACACATTGTCGGAAAGAGGCGTCCTCATCCAGGAAATGAACAACGGAACGAAAGCACATCATCACATTCCTGCGCATCTTCGCAAAATCGCTGATGTTTCAGGCGCTGGCGACACCGTCTTGGGCGTAGCAATGCTGTGTCTGGTCTGCAATCAGGACGCATATCATATCGCGGCAATCTCAAACCTTGCAGGCGGTCTCGTATGCGAAGAAATCGGAGCCGTGCCTATCAATAAGGAAAGACTTTTAAAAGAAACGGAGAAGATATAATAAGTTTGTCTTTGCTGCGTTAAATGATTTATGAGATTTAAGTCAACATATAAAAACATCCTGCTTTTATTGGGATTAGTGTTTTTCTTGTCCCAACAGAATCTTTTTGCCCAAAACAAAAAGCCGATGAATCTCATGAATTACGACTATGAGGACTATCACTTCGGTTTCATCCTGGCATACAACCAGATGTCTTATTCCTTTAATTATGTTGAAAACTACCAGCTTATAGGTCACAATTCTTCAGAATATCCGAATTCCGCCGACGCTTTTTACAATGCCGAAGCCACATATTACACCAGAAGTGTTGAGTCGGCAGCAAAACCAGGATTTACCGTCGGCGTGGTTGGCAATCTAAGACTTGGTCAGTTTTTCGACCTCCGACTTATTCCTTCATTAAGTTTCGGAACACGAACGATAACATACCAGTTTTACAGGGAAACGCCAACAGCTTCAAACTCATATCTGACAAAAGACAAATCTATCCTGTCAACGTTCATCGAGTTCCCTTTGCATGTAAAATACAGGTCAAAACGACTCAACAATGTAGCAGCTTACGTTATCGGAGGCGGCAATTTTAAATTTGACCTCGCATCGCAAAAAAAATCACAAATCGACGTCACCAACGCTTATGGCCAGCAGATCACCGTCATCGACAATATCAGAGTTAAAAAGATGGATATCGCCGCAGAAATCGGTGCAGGCTTCGATTTTTACAACAGTTATTTCAAATTAGGCATCGAATTTAAGATGAGCTTCGGACTGCTAAACGTCTTGGACAAACAGGATTTATTGTACGATTCGAGCATAAAAAGCATGAAAAACCGTACATTCCAAGTGTCATTGACCTTTGAATAACAAGAATTATATCAATTTAACAGATTGATATTCAGTAAATTATCATTATTTTTATTTTTTTTGATTTTTTTCTTTCCGATAAGGAAAAAAGTTGTATCTTTGCAGCGCAAAAATCGGTCTCTTCGTCTAGTCTGGTTA
>CAMYYD010000016.1 GCA_947303395.1 uncultured Bacteroidales bacterium | reverse complement strand
ATTACCTCTGGGTGCTTTACGGTGTAATCATCACCATCGTTCCGCCAATGATTGTTGCAACATTTGGACGTTTGGTGCTGAAAATGAACTATTACACCCTGATGGGTTTCATCGGGGGCTCGCATACCGACCCTCCGACATTAGCTTTCGCCAACAACATCGCTCCAGACGGCTGCAAACTTCCAAATACAGGATATGCAACCGTTTACCCGCTGACGATGTTTTTGAGGATATTTACAGCGCAGTTACTGGTGCTGTTAGCAATGTAACTATCATAATTTTTTCCGAATATGCAAAAATCAGTCTGGATATGCTTCGCATACCGTAAGGCCTGATTTTTTGCATATTCTACAAAAATTATTAGGGACAAACCAATATTTGATTGTTTATATATTATTGATTGTCAATATTTTACATTCGGACATTTCAAAATAATAGGGACAATCTGTCAATGGGCATCCACAACCTCTTGACAGATTGTTTTTTTGCATAACTTTGCATTGATGAAAAAATTGACCACATACTTAATCCTAATCGTCGTGATTTTGACGCTTGCCGCATGCAATAATCAGGCTAAGAATCAAGATAAGGCGCGAGTTTTGTATGAGGAAGGATTGCGCCTGCGTGAGGAACAACGTTCGGAAGAGGCAGCGGAATGTTTCTTGAAGGCGTTGGAATTTTTGCAAAATAACAATATAGAGACGTTTCAGGAAACGTCTCTACGGGCACAAATCAACGACAACCTCGGTGCGTTGTATTTAAAACACGGTATTTTCGACGGTGCATTCGACGCTCATAACGATGCATTGCAATGTTTCAAGCAGCTTGGCGATTCAACAGGCATGATGAATGCCTATCGAAACTGCGGTCGCGCGATGCGCTCTCAGGAACAATATGCTCTTGCCAAACAATATTACGATTCGGCATTCTGCATTGCCACCTTAATTAATGATAGAGCGATGCTGAGCGACCTTTATCTGGAGATTGGGCGCGACTATTACATGGAAACGGGCGATTTTGCCAAAGGCATTGAATGTGTGAACAATGCGTTGGAAGGCGAATTGAACGATAACGACACCGACATCGCCAACATGACATTGGGCATCCTTTATTATTATTCCAATGATTTCAATCAGGCAAAAACCTATTTGAACAAGGCATTGCGAAGCGAGCGACCAGGACTGAAAATGTCGGTTTATCAGACACTTTACGCCATCGCTTATTATGAAGGCGATTACAAAACGGCGGTATATTACCAGCAACTCTTCTCCGACAACATGCTTGAATCGGAGCAGAAACAATCAAGCGAGACTATGCAGCGATTGAAGTCGGAATACGAGCTTATAGCGCAGAAAAACGCCATGGAGAGCCTGCATCGCAACCACAGCTTGAAACTTTATCTTATAATCGCGTTATCAGTAATAGCATTTCTAATTATTCTATTGATAATCAGAAAGAAGATAAATGAAAACAAGATAAAGTCACTCGAAAAAGAGTTGGAGATTCGCAACAAAATCATGCTCAGCAATAAGGTGTTTGTGACGGCAAAGAACCTTGGTGAGCACCTCACATCCGATACCTTAGGCTTTGTGTTGGACGACAGCGACTGGGATGATTTCATCAGTCTCACCGACATGATTTTCAGCGACTTCTCGAAGCGGCTTGTTGCCACTTATCCCAAGCTCGGCAAGTGGGACGTGCGCATCTGCTGTCTCTGCAAAAACGGCTTCTCCAACCAGGTTATTTCCATCTTGCTTGACACGCAAACTGACTCTTTTTATAAAAGAAAAACGCGAATCAGACAGTTTAAGATGGGATTGCCGAACGACAATAGAAGTTTTGAAGAAATAATCAATGCGATATGAGCTTCGTCATTTCGACCGAAGCGAAGCGTAGTGGAGAAATCTCAAATTAAAAGATAACAAATAAACATTTATACAATGAAAAACAAATTCTTAATTTTCTTGCTTTTGACAGTCACATCTATTGGAAATGTACATGCATACGACATGATGAGCGTCAGCCAGTCAAATCATGTGTTGTACTACAACGTATTGGATTCTGAAAACCATACCCTTAGCGTGACATATCCTTGTCTCGGCGGTGGTGGCAACTACTATTACAACTACACCAAACCCGAAGGTGACCTTATCATTCCGGAGACAATTAACACGGGTCAACACACATGGACTATAATCGAAATAACGGACCATGCTTTCTATGAATGCAATATTACTTCTGTTGAAATTCCAAACACTGTAACTAGTATTGGTGAAAGGGCGTTTGCAAAGACAAAAATACAACATGTAACACTTCCAGAATCCATTATTACAGTGGGTGCAAGTGCTTTTGCCGGCACAAGATTAACTACATTGATACTTCCCGAAAAGGATGTGCAGTATGGTAGTGGTTGTTTTGGAAATACCCATTTGGTTACTGTAACAATACCCGAAGGTGTCACCAGCATTTCTGGAAATATGTTTGTGAATTGCGGTTATTTGACAAATGTTGCGTTTCCAAGTACATTGACAAGATTTGGACATGACGCATTCGCCTATTGTACAGCTCTTAGAGAAATTCATATACCGAGTTCTGTAATTGAAATAGAAGAACCGATTTATAATCAGAATCCTTTCAGAGGCACGCAAAATGTTACGTCCATCAGCGTTGAGGCAGATAATCCTGTGTATTATTCAGAGGGTAATTGTATCATCAAAAGAGAAACTAAGACAATTATCGCAGGCTGCAAGAATAGTGTGATTCCTAACGACATCGTTGAAATCGGAAAATCTGCATTTGAAAGAGGCATGACCGGGGCACTTCACCTTCCAGCATCGGTGACCAATATTGAACAAGATGCGTTTTACAACTGCACATCCATCAATAAAATTTATTCTTTCAATCCTAATCCACCTGCATTATATATTCATGAAATTATGCATTCTTTTGCACATGTTCCAAGAAATATTCCTGTTTATGTACCAGCCGGCTACGTAGAGGCTTATCAAAACGCTCCAGGTTGGAATGAGTTTGAAAACATCGTTGAGTATTGTTGGGACGGCACCGTAGCTGAAGCATACGCTGGTGGTGACGGCACCGAAGAAAACCCTTATCAGATTGCCACTTCGCAGCAGTTGGCTTTGCTTGCATATCAAACAAACAATGAAATGGGCGGCGATGCCTATTATGTGCTGACACAAAACCTGAGCCTGAAAAACTGTTCAGGGGAAAATATCCATTGGATTCCTATTGGAATACATACACATGACAAGAATGATAACATACATTATTTCAAAGGGCATTTCGATGGTGGCGGGCATACGATTTATGGGATGTATCAGAATTTTGAAAGCGGGTTGGATTATTTTGGTGGTCTTTTCGGATGTACGGACGGTGCTGAGATCAAGAATGTTCACATGAGTTATTGTTCTATTAACGGCGTTGGTGGTTATGTCGGTAGCGTGGTAGGCTTTGCTGGCCGAACCGACGTGTTGAATTGTACCGCTTACGACTGCTATATTCGATCTACAGGGGCTGAAGCCGATGCAGGTGGCATCGTAGGGTATGCAGGCGTGCCGATTGGGGCATACGAGAACGATGAGCATGTCTCACGAATATCAAATTGCAAAATAACAGCGGTGACTGTTGAAAGTTCGTACTCCGCTGGTGGAATTGTCGGAAACGTCAACAACGGCGCAACGTATCATGCGCGCTATCTCATATCGAACTGCAGCACCAATAATGAGCAGTACTTCCATGTAAAGGGTATGAGGGTTGGTGGCATCGTTGGTGGCATGAACTTCTGTACCCTTGAAGGATGCGTCAGCAAGACCATAGTATATGGTACGGTCATGGTATATGGCTACACTTTGTGTGTCGGTGGTATTGCAGGTAGCATGCTATCTTGTGGCGAGATCACCAATTCGTACAATCGGGGCAATGTCATCACTGACTATGGTTACGCAGGAGGAATTGTCGGATTTTCGATGGGCGATGTCCACAATGTGTATAATACTGGTGAAATTTCCGCACAAGAAACTGGGTATTTGGGAAATATCGTCGGATTCATCCAATCAGGACAGCCTTACAATTGCTATTGGCTTGAAAACGGACTTCCGGGAGAAGGTTATCCTGGTGTGCCTTATACGATAATGACTGTCGCGACATCGTTCCATCAAGGTGCTACGCCAACAAGCTGGATTCTTGACGAGCCTATGTTCGGCACCAACGACTTGCTTGAGGCTTTGAATCACAGCGCTTACGAAAATTGTACATGGTTTGAAGATGTTGATTTGTCAAACGACGGATTCCCTGTTTTTGTTTATAATGAGCCGAATTATCCTTTGTTGGGTAGCGAATGGTATTACGAAATCACCAACGACGACGGCAGCGTCACTTACCAATATCTTGAAATGGCTGCTGATACCACAATCAACGACCATCCAATTCATATCTTGGTGAGAATCAACACACTTTATGACAAAGATAAGACCGACATAATCACTCACGAATATATTTATGAGCGCAACGACAAGGTTTATTGGTGGAACAAGACTTTAAACGAATTTACAATCCTCTATGACTTTGGCGCGGAAGAAGGCGACGAATGGGAAATAAAAGTTGGCAACGAAAGTATCACTGTGCACGTTGACGCTGTGGAACAATACACTTACGAAAGCCGACAACTAAAAATGCTGCGTGTGAGAGATGATGCTGACATTTTCAGTGGCGATATTGTATGTGGAATAGGTCACCTCACCAGTTTCTTCCCTGAAAAACTCATGAGCAAAGGCTGCCGCGTGGAAGGTATCCGCTGCTTCTGGCAAAACGGCGAGCTCGTGTTCCACTATGGCGAACAAGACTGCGATGAAATCTATGAAGAACATCATTTCGGTGTTGAAGAGATTGAAGATGGTAACGAATTTGTTATATATCCTAATCCGTCCCATTCTGTACTATTTGTCCTATCAAAAAATATCAATTCAGAATACCGCATCACCAATCTCATGGGACAAACAATAATGATTGGCGAAATTATATCTGAAAATCAGCAAATTGATGTTTCCTCCTTGACAAATGGAATTTATTTTATTACTTTTGCAGGTGAGACACAAAAATTTGTGGTCAAATAAAAACTAATAAATTATGAAAAAGTTTTTATCAATTTTAGCGATTTGCCTCTGCCTCTTAACCTCGCTGGCGGCACAAAACATCTGGAAACCGTTTAGTATATATGGATGTGATTATATAGGAACTACTAGTGATGGTAGCGTTTTTGCAGCTTCGTATGGCGATTTATATCGTTTTCAAAGCGAAGGCACAGGCACTACATTTAACATGGTTCTTGAGGATCAATGTGTCCGTGCTTTTGGTTGTACGATCAATAAAAATGACAGGATTTTCATAACTAATTATCCAATAGTTTTATATTCGGACGACTATGGAGACAGTTGGCAACAGACTTCACCTATACCGGCAACTAGTTGGGTCCGCGGTTTGTATTCTAAATCAAACAACGTGTTTTTGGGCTGGACATCAAATGAAATATTTTGGACATTAGATGGAGGCTCTACATGGGAAATGAAAACATTAGGTTATGGTAACATAAGTTGTGTTTTAATTACTGATACTGATGATGTTTTCGCCAGTATTTACAGTTCTAACGCAACAACATCTGGCATATACCGTTCTTCACTATCAAATATGCAAAACTGGAATCTTGCCGCTTTTCAAAGAGCCTCGATACATCAAATGATAATGCATCCTGACGGGAGTATAATCGCGAGCAATTGCGGAGGTCAAATAAGCGGATTTCATCATGAGCCCGGGTTTTACCTCATTGACGGAACAACTAATGAATATGGCATGGTTCATGATATCGCGATTTCCGATTACGGCATTGTATACCATATGGAACATACGGACGGCAATCATGTAAAATTGTTTTATTCAACAGACCATGGTGAGCATTTTTATGGTGTTGGAGAAGAAGTGACCATCACCCCTAATAAAAACTACTATCTTTATAATGGTAATGATAACCATCTCTATTTTTTGTATGACGATTACTATTGTAAGAAATCACAGGCAAATTCTGACGGAATATCAGGTATCACTGGCACTTTAACAAAAATAGAAGCTCCATACTTCGAAAATAACATTAATAACATGCGGTTTGCAATAGCCACTGGTGATGACAGTTATTATTATACGATGATCGACGGTTTTTGGCCAAATCCCGATGCCACTGAGCTTATCATTAAATATGACACTATCCAATTAGGCACAGAGATAGAAGTCTCTGGAAAGTACTACGACATGTCGGATGATAATGGTAATACTTTCAAAGTAGTTGACATACAAAACCACAAAAATGGAACACATAGTTATATGACTGGTTATACTCTATTTGGATGGCAGGGTTATGCTCATATCACTGATGTTTATGGGAATCCGTATTATTTATTAGCCATTGACGGTGAGTTACAAACCGAAGAACCAATTGTTTTTAATGGAACAACCATAAATGAAGATGTTCACACTTTTATTGGAACCATAGAGATTATAAATGGCTATGATTATCCAATATTCAATTTGTTAGATGTATTCCCTGGTACTGTTATTGGTCCCATTGATATGAATTTCAATACTACAATAACAACAAATGAACTGTATATAACAACACCTTTTAATGAAATCAACCGCCTTTCGTGCAACTATGAAACTCAGGTTTATTTTCTGACAACCAACGATAAACTAATCAATGAACATTGGTACGAACCTCTTTGGGGTGAAGATATTATTTCAACAATTTCAGGAATCAGCGGTATTCATTACGACATATATGGCAATGAGTTTCACACTGTCGAGATTAGAGAATTGGAGAGTGTCGGTGAAAGAAGTATATATGGGCAACTCGAGCCGACATGTTATCCTCCTATGGGACCATATCCTCCAATTGGTCTTGATATAGCAATTGTTTCGGATGGATTTGAGTATTTTATCGATAATCCGCATGGAGACGGTTTTGAACCTTATTGTATAATCGAAAATGACACTTTGCCTTTTTATCAAGATATAATAGCCTCTTTTTCAACATCTTATATGTTCACAGACGGAAGCAACACTCCTCATTTTAAAGTTCATATAGATGACATATGGCAATATATTACTTCTGTTACGGAATCAATTTCAAGTGGTTTCATAATTTATCCAAATCCAACAGAAGGAATCATATATGTTTCATCAGATAGTTATGGAGAATATCGAATCACAAACATTATGGGACAAACCTTAATGATTGGCGAAATCACATCTGAAAACCATCAAATTGATGTTTCATCCTTGCCAGAAGGAATGTATTTTGTCACCATCGGCAATGCAACGATGAAATTCATGAAAAAATAACAAGTTTTTGTAGAATATGCAAAAAATCAGGCCTTGCGGTGATTTCGAAGAAATTACCCAGACTGATTTTTGCATATTCGGAAAAAGCCTTCACATAGTATTAATTTTCAGATAATGCAAATAATCAGGCCTTAGATAGGAAAGATTTCGAGACTAATTATTGCATTATCTGAAAAATTCTTATCTTTGCAGTTTGAAAAATTTTGCAAAATGGAAAAGAATTTCAAACGTTATCTGATAACTACAGCGCTTCCTTACGCCAATGGCCCGGTGCACATCGGCCACCTCGCCGGCGTTTACGTCCCTGCCGACACCTACGTCCGCTACCTCCGCATGAAAGGCGAAGACGTACTGTTTATCGGCGGTTCCGACGAACACGGAGTGCCTGTCACCATCAAAGCTGAAAAAGAAGGCGTCACACCTCAGGATATCGTCGACCGTTACCACGAGATGATTAAGAAATCATTCGAGGACTTCGGCATGAGCTATGACATCTACTCACGTACAACATCGAAGATTCATCACGCCACAGCGGCAGAGTTCTTCGAGAAGCTGTACAAAGAAGGCAAGTTCATCGAACGTGAGACTGAGCAGTTCTTTGACCCTGAGCGCAACAAGTTCTTGAGCGACCGCTACATCATCGGAACATGCCCGAAATGCGGCAACGACCGCGCTTACGGCGACCAGTGCGAGAAATGCGGCAGCACGCTCAGCCCCGAGGAGCTTATCGACCCACATTCAGCTATCAGCGGCGCCAAGTTGGTGAAAAAGATGACGAAACACTGGTATCTGCCACTCGAACAGTACGAGACATGGCTCCGCCAGTGGATTCTTGAAGGACATAAAGAGTGGAAGACCAACGTTTACGGTCAGGTGAAGAGCTGGCTCGACGGCGGACTGCAGCCCCGTGCCGTCACCCGCGACCTCGACTGGGGCGTGCCGGTGCCTGTTGAAGGTGCCGAAGGCAAGGTGCTCTACGTTTGGTTTGACGCTCCTATCGGATATATCTCAAACACCAAGGAAATCTGCGAGAAGCGAGGCGACAACTGGGAGAAATGGTGGAAGTCGGACGACACCAAGATGGTGCATTTCATCGGAAAAGACAACATCGTGTTCCACTGCATCATCTTCCCATGCATGCTCAAAGCCTACGGCGACGGCTACATAGTGCCTGAAAACGTTCCGGCAAACGAGTTCCTGAACCTCGAAAACGACAAGATCTCGACATCTCGTAACTGGGCCGTTTGGTTGCATGAATATCTGCAGGAATTCCCTGGAAAACAAGATATTTTACGCTATGTGCTGACAGCCAACGCTCCCGAGACAAAAGATAACAACTTCACTTGGAAGGACTATCAGGACAGAAACAACAACGAGTTATTGGCTATCTTCGGAAACTTCGTCAACCGTATTTTGGTTTTGACACACAAATATTACGAAGGTGCAGTGCCGGCATTGGAAAACCTCAACGACCGCGACAAAGAAGTCATCGCTGAGATGAACCAATATCCTGAAAAGATTGGCAAACTCATCGAAAACTACAAGTTCCGCGAAGGCGTGAGCGAACTGATGAACCTTGCACGTTTGGGCAACCGTTATCTCACCGAAAACGAGCCTTGGAAACAGTTCAAGACCGACCCTGAGCGCACCAAGACAGTGATGGCGCTTTCGTTGCAAATAGTAGCAAAACTTGCTATTTTGAGCGAACCTTTCTTGCCGTTCAGCGCAAAGAAGCTTCAGAAGATGATTGGTCTCGAGGTGACAAGCTGGAACCAGGCAGACGCTACGATTTTGCTCAACGCAGGTCACGTTATCGGTCAGCCGGAGTTGCTTTTCGAAAAGATTGAAGACAGCGTGGTTGAAGCACAGATCAAGAAGCTTGAAGACACCAAGAAACAGAACGAGCTCAACGCTTGGAAACCAAACGAGGTCAAGCCGAATGTGAGTTTCGACGACTTCATGAAGGTCGATATCCGCGTGGGCACCGTTTTGGAATGCACAAAGGTGCCGAAAGCCGACAAGCTGCTGCAGTTCCTTATCGACGACGGCATGGAGAAACGTACCATCGTGAGCGGAATAGCTAAGTATTACCCAGACCCACAGGTTCTCGTTGGGAAGCAGGTCTGTTTCATCGCCAACTTCGAGCCGCGCAAGCTCAAAGGCGTTGAAAGTCAGGGCATGATACTCTCGGCGGAGGACAAAGACGGCCGTTTGGTCGTGGTCACTCCGAGCCAGATGGTAGCACCAGGCTGCAATGTGGGATAATCTATTGATTATCTGCGACTTAACATCGGGTAGAACGCATTTTCGATGTGGTCTATCCGATGTTCGTTATTTTTATCAACCACAATAGCCACAATATCGAAACGCACCTCAACATCGAGGTTGTTGCGCTCAACATACGACTCCGCAGCCCAAATCAAAAATTTCTGCTTGTATTTGTCAACAGTCTCTTCAGGGTCAACAAGAAACGTCACCCGACGTGTTTTCACCTCCACTATCACAAGTTCTTTGCCATCCATCGCGATGATGTCGATCTCTTTGTGACCGCAGCTCCAATTCTGTTCCAAAATCTGATAACCCTTCGCTATCAAAAAATCTCGAGCCAACTGCTCGCCTAATCTTCCTAAATCATTGTGTTCAGCCATAAACTTTAGTTTTTAGACTTTAGACGTTAGACTTTAGACCTTAGCAAAAGTCCTCTCAAAACTAATGTCTAAGGTCTAAAGTCTAAGGTCTTTTAGTGCGCTTCAAGCCAATTCTCTCCCGTGTTCAGCTCCACAACCACAGGGATGTTCAGCGGCAGCGCGTTTACCATTTTATCGTTAACTAATTCTTTTAATGTATCTAATTCATCTTTTACCGCATCAAAAACAAGTTCGTCGTGCACCTGAAGTATCATCTTCGATTGTAACTGCTTGTCGTTCATTGCTTTATAAATATTCGACATTGCGATTTTAATCATGTCAGCGGAGCTTCCCTGGATAGGGGCGTTCACGGCGTTGCGTTCAGCGAAGTTTCTCACTACACTATTATGAGCGTTGATATCGCGCAGATAACGGCGCCTTCCGAGCATAGTCTCCACATACCCATGTTGACGTGCAAACTCGATGTTGTTTTTGATATATTGTTGAATACCAACGTATTCCTTGAAATAATTTTCAATAATCGAAGCCGCTTCCGAGCGTGAAATGCCCAGTCTTTCAGCCAATCCGAAGGCCGACATTCCATAGATAATACCGAAATTCACAGCTTTTGCGTGACGACGCATGTCTTTCGTGACTTGGTCAATCGGCACTTTATAAACTCGAGCCGCTGTTGCCGCGTGGATGTCCAAACCTTCACGGAAAGCCTCGCTCATGGCAGGATCGCCACTCAAATGCGTGATGATTCGAAGCTCAATTTGCGAGTAATCTGCCGCCAAAAGGATGTGGTTTTTATCACGAGGCACGAAAGCTTTACGGATTTCACGACCTTTGTCGGTTCTCACCGGAATATTCTGCAAATTCGGATTCGTTGAACTCAATCTTCCCGTTGCCGTAACCGCCTGATTATAAGATGTATGTACCAAACCGTCTTCTTTGCTTATCAAAGCCGGAAGCGCATCAACGTAAGTCGATTTAAGTTTTGTAAGTCCGCGATAATCAAGAATTTGCTGAATTATTGGGTGCACGTTGATAATCTTTTGAAGCACCTCTTCGCCCGTCGGATACTGACCAGTTTTCGTCTTCTTGGCTGGTGTTTTAATCTTCATTTTCTCAAACAAAACCTCACCAAGCTGTTTTGGAGAAGCAATGTTAAACTGCATTCCTGCCGCCTCAAATATCTGATTTTCAATATCTTGAATCTCAAACGCCTGCTGCTCGCTAATCTGCTTGAGGTTATCGCTGTCAATTTTCACACCGTTTGCCTCCATAGTTGCAAGCACGGGAACCAGCGGCATTTCTATCTCGTTAAACAGCTTATCTAATTGATTTTCAATAAGAATTGGTTTGAATTTTTCATAAAGCTGATAAGCGATATCGGCGTTTTCGGCAGAATTATTAGTCACGGTGTAGTTCAGATACACATCAGCGAGATAATCCATAGTGTGACGCTGCTCAGGCTCAATGAGATAATGCGCGATCATTGTGTCGAAGAGCTTGTTTTTCAGCTCGATACCATGCTTTCGCAAAATTGCAATGACCGATTTCAGGTTGTGACCGATGATGGTTTTTGAAGGATCAGAAAAGATTTTTTCAAATCGTTCGTAGGGACATGGCGTCGCCGCGTCCCTACAAGGAACGTAAAACGCTTCGTGCGCTTTAACAGAAAATGAAATTCCCGTAGTTTCAATATCAACTGCGTAAATCTCTGTTTTTTCAAGCAGCTTCAGCAAATTTTCAAGATCCTTTTCCGTTGAAACCGTTTTATAATCATGCTCCACCGAAGAAACAGAATCCTTTGAAGAGAACAAGGAGTACTCAGAGGCCTCTGAATTCCCTGAGAGCTCCGAAAAAAGATCCAATTCTTTTGGTGCAGCTTCAGTTTTCGCAGTTTTTTTAATAGTTTCTGTTTCTCTTTTATCTGTTATCTCATTCTTTCCGTAATCCGTCACTAACCTCTTCGCCATCGTCCTAAACTCCAGCTCCTCAAAAATCCTCAGCAGCTCCTTCAAATTCGGCTGTTTCACCTTCAATTCCTCAATATCAAACTCAACAGGTGCCTCAATGTTTATCGTCGCCAGCATCTTCGACATCCTACCTTGATCGGCAAAATTGATGACGTTTTCTTTCATCTTGCCTTTCAAATCGTCGGTGTGTTCAAGCAAGCCTTCCAATGAACCGTATTCCTGCACAAATTTCGAAGCAGTCTTCTCACCAACGCCAGGAATTCCAGGAATGTTATCGCTTGCATCGCCCCAAAGTCCAAGAATATCAATAAGTTGTGTCGGAGTGTTTATGCCATATTTTTCGCACACTTCCTTCGGTCCCATTATGGTTGCCGGGTCGTTGAACTTAGCCGGTTTGTAAATGAAAATATTGTCGCTCACCAGCTGACCGAAATCCTTATCAGGCGTCATCATATATGTGAGATAACCTGCTTTTTCAGCTTTTTTCGCCAGAGTACCGATAACATCGTCGGCTTCATAGCCTTCCGCTGCATAAATCGGGATATTGAAACCTTTGATAATTTCAATGATATATGGTATCGAAGCTCTCAAATCTGGCGGCATCTCCTCGCGGTTTGCCTTGTAATCGCAGAAGTTTTCAGTGCGCATGGTAGGAGCTCCCAAATCGAAAGCAACACCGATATGCGACGGTTTCTCATTTTTCAAAACTTCGTAAAGCGTATTCAAAAAACCGATAATCGCCGACGTATTCAAGCCTTTTGATGTCATCCGAGGATTCTTGTTCAAAGCGAAAAATGCCCTGTAAATCAACGCATACGCATCCAAAAGGAAGATTTTTTCTGTATCTTTTGTAATCATAACAATCAATATTAATAATGTGTAAAATTAGTAAATTTTTGAAAATAATCTATGAAAAAACTGAAAAATCATAATATTTCCTAAAACCAGATTTTTTTCTTCAAAAAAGGCTTTTTATAACACATTGTATCTCAACGTATTATCTTTTTACAAGCCAAAAAAGACATTTTTTTTGTTGTCCGTTCGAAAAAATACCTTACCTTTGCAGGAGTTTTTCTTTGAGCAGAAAAAGATTTATTAATTAAAAATTATTGAAAATGTCAGAAATTAAAGAAAAAGTTGTATCAATCATCGTTGATAAATTAGGTGTTGATCCATCAGAAGTTGTTGAAACAGCAAACTTTACACAAGATTTAGGAGCAGATTCTCTCGACACAGTTGAATTGATCCTCGATTTCGAAAAAGAATTTGGCGTATCAATTCCTGACGATCAGACAGAGAATATCCAGACAGTCGGCGACGCTATCAAATATATCGAAGAACATAAAGCTTAACTTATGGAGTTAAAGCGTGTAGTCATCACAGGCCTAGGAGCTATCACGCCGATTGGCAAAAACGTCCCAGATTACTGGGAAAGCCTCTGTAAAGGCGTTGGCGGCGCCACGATGATAACACGTTTCGACGCATCGAAATTCAAATCACGCATAGCTTGCGAGATTAAAGATTTCGATTCATTGCAATACTTCGATAGAAAAGAAGCACGCAAGCTTGACTTGTTCGAACAATACGCCATGATTTCGGCGGACGAGGCGATTCAAGACTCAGGCATCAACAGAGATAACACTGATTTCACTGAAGTCGGTGTTATCTTTGCATCTGGTATAGGCGGTATCGAAAGCCTTTACTACGAAAACGTGGATTACGCGAAAGGCGACGGGACACCTCGCGTGAGTCCATTCACAATTCCAAAACTTCTTCCCGACCTCGCAGCAGGTAATATCTCGATAAAATACGGTTTCCAAGGTCCAAACTATTGCACTGTCTCAGCTTGCGCCTCATCGGCAAACGCAATTATCAACGCTTTCCGTTACATCCATTACGGTCGTAACGAAGTGATGATTGCAGGTGGTGCTGAAGCTCCGATTTGCCCAATCAGCGTTGGTGGTTTCGAAGCTATGAAAGCTCTATCGACCCGCAACGACGACCCTGCAACAGCTTCGCGTCCTTTCGATGCCGACCGCGACGGATTCGTCATGGGTGAAGGCGGCGGATGCCTTGTTTTAGAGGAACTAGGTCACGCCATCAAACGCGGTGCCAAAATCTACGGCGAAATAGTAGGCTGCGGCGAGTCAGCTGACGGACATCATATCACAGCCCCGCATCCGGAAGGACAAGGCGCTGCGCTCAGCATGACACGCGCTCTGAAAGAAGCAGGCATCACTCCTGATGTCATCGATCATATCAACACTCATGGAACATCAACGCCAGCTGGCGATATTCCTGAGATTCTCGGCATAAAATCGATTTTCGGCGAGCACACCTACGACATGTCAATCAACTCTGGAAAGTCAATGACAGGCCACTTGCTCGGCGGCGCAGGTGCTGTTGAAGCTATTTCCGCAGTGTTGGCTTGCAAAAACGACATCGTCCCACCAACAATAAACCACTTCACCGACGACCCGAATATCGACCCTAAAATCGATTTCACATTCTGGAAACCGAAGAAAAGAACCGTCAACTACGCTCTCAGCAACGCTTTCGGTTTCGGCGGCCACAACGCAAGTATCATCTTCAAGAAATTCTAACGATGTTAAGTCTTTTTCGTTATCATGGTAAGGCCGAAAAAGATTTGGCTAGATATATAAATAATGTGTTCGGATTTTATCCGCACAACATCACGCTTTATCAGCTTGCATTCACGCATAAGTCGGTGGGAACCAAGAAGTTAAACGGAATCACCATCAGTAATGAGCGACTCGAATATCTTGGTGACGCTGTCCTTAGTTCCATCGTGGCAGAGTATCTTTTCAAGAAATTTCCGACCAAACAGGAAGGTTTTCTCACCGAGATGCGCTCGCGTATCGTAAGCCGCGCCTCTTTGAACAAACTCTCGATGAAACTGGGATTCGAAAATATGGTGATGTACGCGAAATCACACGACCGTCACGCTCAGTTCCGTTCAATAGGTGGCAATGCTTTTGAGGCTTTCACCGGCGCACTTTTCCTCGACAGAGGTTATAATTTCACCTATAAAATCATCGTCGACCACATTATTTTAATCCATCTCGACCTTGATGATATCGAGAAAAACGACACAAATTACAAGAGCAAACTCCTTGAATGGTCGCAGAAAGAGAAGCATAAGGTGGAGTTTAAACACATCGGCACAAAAGGCGACGGATTCCAGAAACTTTATATGATTCAAGTGGTTGTCGACGACAAAGAATACGGTCAAGCCGCTGATTTCTCTATAAAAGGAGCGGAGCAACTGGCATCGGAGAAGACTTGGCACCAGATGGAGGAGGAGTCGCAAGACATTTAAAAACAAAAGGTTATGGCAAAAAAGAAACAAAAACTTGTCGTCGAGCCTTTCGATGACATCAAAATCGTAGGTATTTGCACGCATCTTGAGGATTACAAGCTAGCGTGGCACATCAATAAGTTATTGAATATCAATCTTGTAAAGTATTCTGACATCGTCAACGAAGATGGTTTGGAATTTTCTTTTTACCTCTACGACGGTGGCGAAAACTGCAATACTTTCAACCTCGTTGAGATTGTAAATTCCGAAGGCCGTTGGGTAAATTTCTCACCAGCAACCGATTATCTCATCGTGATCCGTAATTTCATAAACGACGAAAACCTTACTAATTTGCTCAACAATATAAAGCAAATAGAAGGTGTTCAGTTCGCATATCTCGTTGATCTGGATATGAATAGCAAAATCGATGCCCTATTAGAAGACATCGAAATGCATGAAATTGAAATTATCAATAATTGATTATGCTTGTTCGAATTGTTTCAAGAATCTTAAATCATTCTCGAAGAACATTCTCAAATCATTGATTTGATATTTCAACATTGCGATACGTTCGATTCCCATACCGAATGCGAAACCTGTGTATTCTTCTGGGTTGATGTTGCAAGCCTTGAGGATGTTAGGATCGCAGATGCCGCAACCTAAAATCTCAACCCAGCCTGTGTGTTTGCAGATGTTACAGCCTTCGCCGCCGCAGATGTTGCAGGAGATATCCATCTCTGCTGATGTCTCGGTAAATGGGAAATATGACGGACGGAAACGCACTTTTGTGCCTTCACCAAAGTATTCCTGCACGAAGTGATAAAGTGTCTGTTTCAAGTCGGCAAACGACACGTTTTTATCGATGTAAAGTCCTTCAATCTGATGGAAGATGCAGTGTGCGCGGGCTGAGATAGCCTCGTTACGGAACACTCTTCCAGGAGCGATGATACGGATAGGTAATTTGCCTTGTTCCATCACGCGAACCTGCACGCTTGAAGTGTGTGTACGCAGCACCACGTCAGGTGATTTTGTCACGAAGAAGGTGTCCTGCATATCGCGAGCCGGATGGTCAGGAGGGAAGTTCAAGGCCGAGAAAACGTGGAAATCGTCTTCAACCTCAGGACCTTCAGCCACCACGAAACCGAGGCGTTTGAAGATATCGTTGATTTCGTTTCTCACTATCGAGAGCGGGTGACGTGCGCCGTTCATGGCGTCGACAGGCAGACTGAGATCGAGGTCGGTTTTGCCTTCGCTCTTTGTCTCGAACTGCTGCTGTTGCTCGTCGATAATATTTTGGATGGTGTTTTTAAGCTCATTTAAGCGCATTCCCATCTCTTTGCGCATCTCAGGAGCCACCTGTTTAAACTCGGTGAAAAGCTCTGTAATGGTGCCTTTTTTGCTAAGATATTGGATACGGAACTGCTCCAGCGACTCCTTACTGTCGGCATGGAATGCTTTAACTTCCGCAAGTATTTGTTCTATTTTCTCTTTCATTTCACGATTTCCATTGAGATTATTGTAACAGGGTCAACCGGAACGTCCATGTAGCCTGTTTTCACTGCTGCGATTTTGTCGACAATGTCAAGACCTTCAAGCACTTCGCCGAAAACGGTATAGTCGCCGTCGAGATGTGGAGTGCCGCCGATTGACTGGTATGTCTGGCGCTGTTTTGCACTGAAAACCTTGCCATAACGGCTTTCAAACATATTGAGTTCTGTCTCATTCCAGACTTTACCTTGCACGATGTAGAACTGTGAGCCGCTCGACATCTTCTTAGGGTTCACCTGGTCGGCCTGACGTGCTGCCGCGAGTGCGCCTTTCTTATGAAAATGGTTCGATTTGATTTCCGCAGGGATACGATAGCCAGGGTCGACGCGACCATCGGCGTTCTGTCCGCCTTGAATCATGAAATTCTTGATGACGCGATGGAATGGTGAGTTTGTAAACCATCCTTCGTTAACCAGTTTTACAAAATTGTCGCGATGCTGTGGAGTATCGTCATAAAGCATCACTGTGATGTCGCCCATTGAAGTCTTAATCAAGACTTTAGTCTCGTTTTGTGCTTGTACTGCCATACCTAAAAAAACGCAAAGTATTAATAATAATTTTTTCATTTTCAATCATTTACAAGTGAATAAACTATATCTAAACGGATTCGTTTATCGGTGCTGTCGCTTTGCGGACCATGGAAAGCCCAGCGGCGAGGCACATACGAACCTTGGTCCACATAAATCAGCAGACCATCGCATTTTGTCGCATAATTGCCGTTTTGAATCACGTTTTGGATATATTCTGTGATTCTGAAATAAACGCTGCCATCGGAAGCATTATAACTTCCGCCATAATATTCCGAACCGACAAGCTGGTCAGGAATGATCAGATAGGTTGTGTCTGTGTCGAATTTCGCTCCAGCCACGACTAATTTTGTAGGTGGAACGTATCTGGCTGTATCATCAACGGCACCCGATAAACAGAGTTTCGCTTCGTTGATTACAACGTTGCTTTCAAAAGAATTAGCCCATTCCTGAATATTCGGGAAATTGACCCAAACTCTTGTTCCGGCGGCACCTTGAACGTATAATTTGCCGTTGTTTGTCGTGTCGTTAAACGTTATCGGATTAGCTGCAGTGCTGAAATCATGGTAATAATGATTATATCTCACATCCGAAGATGTGACTCTGATATCATAGCTAAGTGTATCAGTATCATTATGATAGTAAACACGAAGGTACGAATAGCTGTGTGTCAGATTGAAATAGCAAATTGCAGCCTCGGCGTTTGTTATATCGCATTTCACGCGAAGTCCTTTGAAAAACTCCTTAAACTTATCGTTTGAAGTAAAATTCGATGCATTCTCAATGAATTTAGTACCCAAAGCCGGGTTTATCGGGATACTCAAAACACCTCGGTCAAGGATAGTGTCGGGTGCTGTATGCGGTCTCGGACTGAATGAGAAGTTTGCGAGTTCTTCGTCATCACATTCCAAAACCATATTCGATCTGTATGTCGAGTCAGCGTACATATCCTCAAGGATTTCGAAGACTCTAACATTCATATATTCCGTTGTATCGCCGTAATATCCGTTATAAACGAGGTTCAGCACCACTGAGTCGGCGACTGCGTTGTCACCCCAGTTCTGGCTTTCGGTTGAAAGAGAAAACTGTGTGAAAAAGTCGAAATTCGACGTACCGAAAAGCGGGTCGTTATTATTGCCTAAAAAAGCATAGCCAAGCATTTTCGTGCTCAGATAAGGCACGGTGAAAGTGCTTGTCACAATATCCTGATTGTCGTTGAACGACACGGTGATGAGGCTGTTTGTAGGTTGCAAATCATTACCTATTTTCTCAGGATTTTTTCTGCAAGATGATAAGCTTACCAAGCCAAAAAGTAAAATCAGTGTCAGTGCACGAAGTCTCATATTTCCTTTATCTTATCATAAAATTCGTTGTAAGCATCAACGTAATTTTCTTCTCCTTGGTATTCAAGAATAGGTTTATTTAATGATCTTGCGTATTTTTCGACTTCAGGATTGACATTCGGGCTTGCGATGACAATGCCGTCGGCGAAATCGAGTGCCGACTTCTGAATGTTAGCATACACTGGGTTTTTGAGCCATTTTATCTCTTTCGCGACTATTCCCGGCATCTTCAGTTTTTTATCGTAGCTGTCGTGGAAAGCGCCTTCAAAGTCATCGTCATAAAGTGAGTAAATCACCTTCGAGTCGCTGAAGAGCGGGTTATCTTTAAATGCGCGTTTGATGTAAAGCGGCACCAGCGAAGTCATCCAGCCATGGCAATGGATGATATCCGGAGGCCAGTTAAGTTTTCTCACAGTCTCGATTACGCCGCGTGAGAAGAACACGGTACGGTCGTCGTTATCCTCGTAGAAAACTCCGTCTTTATCAGCAATTGTTGATTTTCTCTTTGTAAACAAATCATCGTTGTCGATGAAATAAATCTGGATTCTGGCTTTCTGGATAGACGCCACTTTGATAATCAACGGATGGTCGGTGTCGTTGATGATCATGTTCATACCCGAAAGACGTATCACTTCATGCAGTTGGTTGCGGCGTTCGTTGATGTTGCCGAACCTTGGCATAAAGATACGAATCTCTTTTCCTTTTTCCTGAATCCCCTGCGGTAAGTATCTGCCAATCAAGGACATCGGAGTCTCTTTGAGATACGGCGTGATTTCTTGGTGGATAAATAATACCTTCATTTTTATAAGCCGAAAATTAACTTACAAAATTAAGCAATTTTTTTGGAATATATCAAACTTTTTTTGAAAAAATTTGTTTTTCGAGTCTCTGATACCAATTTTCGCCGAATTTCCTGATTAATGGCTCTTTCAAAAACTTGTAAAGCGGTATTCCCTCCTTTTCGCCGAAACGCTTCGCGGGCACGCACACGCTCCACTCGTGGTACATTATATACGTGAAGCCGTCTTTTTCCATCAGTCTGATCGGATAAAGATGGCAGCTGATAGGTTTCCAGAAGTCGATTTTGCCTTCTTTGTAAGCCTTTTCGATGGCGCAGAGAGCCGTTCCGTTCTCGTGGAAATACACAAAAGCGCACTCCTCGCCGTTGACAAGCTGTGTGGTTAAACCTCCGAAATCGTCGTAGTCGTAAACATCGTTTTCTTCAATGGCTTTGATGCCTTCAGGGCGCATGAAAGGCTTGATATTCTCTATGTTTTCCTCAATAATTCCGACCTCATCAGGCTCGAGAGGCGCTCCAGCATCGCCAGCCACGCAGCATTCGCCCTTGCAACGTGCCAGTTGGCAGCAGAAACGGGCGTTGAGGAATTCGTCGGTTACTATTACGTTGTCGATTATAATCATGGCGCAAAGATAATAAAATCTCACGCAGATCTCGCAGAAAACGCAGAAATAGTTTTTCCATCTTTTCTTCCACAATGATTTAGTTCGCTGACGCTCACAGATCCCGCAGAATCGCTCTGCGAGATCAGATTGCTTTAGCAATCAGATAAAAGACGGATAGAATTCTGCGGATTCCGCGAGATCTGCGTGCCAAATTATTGATTATCAATATAATTAAAATTTTTTAGAAAAATTATTTCATTTTTAAAATAATAATGTAGTAATTTTGCAGCGCGAAATTGTTTCTCGCAGATCTCGCAGAAAACGCAGAATTTTTTCCAAAATCCATCTGCGAAAATCTGCAGCTCGCTTTAGCGAGCCATCTGTGTAAAGATAATGTGGAAGAATAGAAATATCTGCTTAATCTGCGCTATCTGCGAGAGAAAAAAAAAGGAAATAGGAATTAAAATTGTGTTATGGTAAAGAATCTTGTGATAGTTGAGTCTCCGGCGAAGGCAAAGACAATTGAAGGCTTTTTGGGTAAGGAGTTTACGGTAAAATCGAGTTACGGACATGTGAGGGATTTGAACAAATCGAATTTGAGTTTGGATATGGACCACGGCTTCATGCCGGAATATGAGGTCCCGGACGATAAAAAACATCTTGTTGCAGAACTTAAGAAGTTGTCAGCGGGCGCCGAAATGGTGTGGCTGGCATCCGATGAGGACCGCGAGGGAGAGTCAATTTCATGGCATCTATACGAGACATTGGGCTTGAGCGAAGATAAATATCGCCGTATTGTGTTCCACGAGATCACAAAGCCGGCTATCTTGCACGCTATCGACAACCCACGTAAGATCGACATGGATCTTGTCGCCGCTCAACAGGCACGCCGTGTTCTCGACCGTTTGGTGGGTTACGAACTTTCACCGCTTCTTTGGAAGAAAGTTAAACCGGCACTTTCAGCAGGTCGTGTGCAGAGCGTGGCAGTGCGTCTCATCGTAGAACGTGAAGACGAAATCAAGAACTTCGTCAACAGCAGCGCTTACCGCGTGACAGCCAACTTCTCGTTCACCATCGACAACCATGAGTATCAATTGTTTGCAGAGCTTCCTACACGTTTCGAGAAGGAAGAGGATGCATATAAATTCTTGGAAGACTGCAAGAGCGCAGGATATAAAATCAAGGCGGTAGAGAAGAAGCCTGTCTCAAAATGCCCGGCACCTCCGTTCACCACTTCAACACTGCAGCAAGAAGCAGGCCGTAAGCTTGGTTTTTCGGTGAGCAATACCATGCGCATCGCCCAGCAGCTCTACGAATCAGGAAAGATCACATACATGCGTACCGATAGTGTCAACCTCTCAACTTTCGCACTCGGTCAGGCCAAGAAAGAGATTGAAAACCTCTACGGCGCACAGTATGTTAAGACAAGACAATTCACAACAAAATCGAAAGGCGCACAGGAAGCTCACGAAGCTATCCGCCCGACATATCTCGACCAGCAGACCATCAAGGGTACAGCAGACGAGCGCAAGCTTTACGAACTCATCTGGAAACGTACCATCGCATCGCAAATGGCTGACGCTCAGATAGAAAAGACAGTGGTCAACATCGATGTGTCGAATTCAGACAAAGATTTCGTGGCATCAGGCGAGGTGGTGTTGTTCGACGGATTCCTCAAGGTTTACATCGAGAGTGTCGACGACGAAAACGGCGAAAACGTCAACAGCATGCTTCCACCGATGAGAGTAGGTCAGGCACTCGATTTGGACAAGATGGAGGCGCAGCAGCGTTTCGCACGCAAGCCATTCAGATACACTGAGGCTTCTCTCGTCAAGAAAATGGAAGAACTCGGCATTGGCCGTCCTTCAACATACGCCCCGACAATCTCAACAATCCAGAAGAGAGAATATGTCGAGAAGAAAGACATCGCAGGCGAGACCCGCACATACAAGATTTACACTCTGAAAAAGAACAAAATCACCGAGAAGACCGGCAAGGAAAACATCGGATATGAGAAGGCTAAACTCGTCCCGACCGACATCGGCGTGCTCGTTAACAAGTTCTTAATCAACTACTTCGAGACTATCGTCGACTATAACTTCACAGCTAATGTGGAGAAAGAATTCGATAAGATTGCCGAAGGTCGTTGCGAGTGGAACAAGATGATTAAGGATTTCTACAAAGACTTCCACAAGACAATCACCGAAACATCAGATAATTCAGGCAAATTCAGCGGCGAGAAGCTTCTTGGCGTTGACCCTGTCTCAGGCAAAAACGTCTACGTGAAAATCGGTCGTTTCGGTCCTGTGGCACAGATTGGCGACACCGAATCGGAGGAAAAGCCGAAGTTCGCTGGCTTACACAAAGACCAGAGCATCGAGACCATCACTTTGGACGAGGTTTTGGATTTGTTTGCATTCCCACGCTCATTGGGCGAGTACGAAGACGCTGAGATTCAGGTTGCAATCGGTCGTTTCGGTCCGTATTTGAAGCATAAAAACGCATTCTACAGCCTCTCTAAGCTCGATGACCCATCGTTGGTGACATTCCAGCGCGCCATCGAAATCATCGAGAGCAAGCGCAAATCGGATGCCGACAACGTTGTGACCACCTATCCTGAAGATAAAGACATGTTGGTGCTTCGCGGCCGCTTCGGAATCTACATCTCATACAAGAAAGCTAACTACAAAATTCCGCGCAACTACGACGCAAATAATCTGAGTTATCAGGATTGCTTGGATATAGTGAATAATCCGGATAATGCGTCGAAGAAACGCGGGAAGAAATAGCCATTAGCCGTTAGCTGATAGCCAATAATTGAGACGGGTTTTCATCCGTCTCAATTTTTTTTTATAATTTTGCAGTCAAATAATTAACCTGATATTTTAATACTATGAAAAAGCAAACGAAGAGGGTTTTACGCATTATTTTGGTTGTGATTTTGGCAATAATAGTGGTGTCGTGTGCCGTTTTTGCCTATTTTTTCCCTGTGGGATTGTATGTTCATTCATTAAAGGTGCGTACTGATGAAATTATCGAGGCCGAAGTTCTATTTGACGACACCATACATTTCAAAAACAACGGGCAGCATATTGTTTTCAAGGCTGAGTTGAATGGCAAGCCGGATTCGTTGATTTACGATACGGGTGACAATTCGATTATTACGCTGATGTATACGCCGGGCACACGCCCCAAAGAGATGAAGTTTTATCGTGTTCGGGTGACTGGTGTCGAAAAAAAATCAAGTGTCAAAATCACGACGCTGTATGCGAAAGTCGGGACTGAGAAGATTTATAACACAGAAATTGGTCAGGCTGTCTTGTTTCCAGAACAGCCTCTTTGTGAGAATTATACAATTTCCGACCATCACTTATTAGGTTTAGAAAGCCTAAACATTGGTCATGAATTTTTAGATTTCACTAATAGTGAGATACGATTTGTCAATTATAAAGAGCCCATTGACACCACTGGATTTGTTCCTGTTAAGTGCACGTATGAACAAAGAGTGCTGTGGGTTTATCCTCAAATCAACGGGGTGGAATACAAATGCATCTTTGATACTGGAAACGGACGCGCCGGTTTTGTTTTAAAAGGTGAGCAAAGGGTTGAAAACCCCAAAACGAATGATTATGTATATGAGGGCTCGTACGGAACTGGTATTAACGGTCAGACTAACAAGCAGCGATTTGTCGATGCCCCGAATGAAAGATTCAGTATCGCTGAAGCTGACAAAGAGACTGATATTATCTATGTGAAAAACCTTCCGCATAACAACATGGGGCTCAAGGCAATCTCGCAGTTCGACTGGATAATTTCTATGATGTCCAATCCTCCTAAAGTATATGCCAAACCTCATGTCAATAATGATGTCAAGCCATATAAACTTGTTCGCTATAAACTCATTGTCGATAATGGCAAATTGAAGATTTTGACACGACTTATCGATGGCAATGAATCATTCAAGGTCGGTGACAGGATTGTTTCGGTAAACGGCGATAAAATCACCGAGGAGAACATCTGTTATTACTTCGACTTACTGTCGGAAAGCAACGACTGGTCTGGATTTGACATTAAAGTGAAGTGATGCGGTCAAACGCTTCCTGCGGGTTTTCGACATCCAAACTAAGAAGAGAGGGAAGAAATAACCTGTAGGGATAACGCTGCGTTATCCGTACGGGATGACAAAAAAGGAAACGAAAAAATTCGTTTCCTTTTTTTATGACAATTTGATTTTATTTCTTCATGAATTTCATAATCGCATTGTCGATGGTGATGAAATACATTCCTTCTGGCAATGATGAGACGTTGATTTGCTGGGTTTCAGATGCGATTTTGCCAGATGCGACGGTTTCGCCTAAAATATTTGTGATGCGGTATTCTGAATTGATATTTTCCGATAGGACGAATAAGACATTATAGGATGGATTTGGATAAACCTCAAATCCATTTCCCGCAATTGTTTCATCGACAGAATGCCATTGATTGTAAACAGCGTCGCAGTCGGTGTCGTCTTCTTTATAAAGAAGGATATCGTCGTTCCAGTAGCAGCGGATGCCATCGACATCAAACTCACCTTTGTTTTCGAGCAATTGCTCTGGGAAGAAGCTGGTGAGATGTCCTATGCCACATACTACAGTACCACTGAAAACATCATTTGCGTCGCTGATAATCATGGCTTTGAACCAACGAGCGTCTTTCACAAGATAGCCAACCTCGTCAACATGCACTGTAACGCTGCTGTTGCCAGCAGTGATGGTCCATTCGTCACCGACATTTGCACCGAAATCGTAAAGAACCGTGAAGTCCTGCAATGTTTTGTTCCACCAATAAACCTTATTGTTTTCCTCGTAGATGTATTCGTGCGTTGTCTGGTTTGTGCGCAAATCGTAGAGTGTGTTTGTCTTCACGATGACTTTAACCTTGTCGTCGTTAATTGTTGAATCGTTTTCATGGACGAGATGCTGATAAGAAATCGTGCCGTTAGAATTGGTGATTTCATAATACCATTCATCGCCAACCAATTGATAATCAGGTTCACCGTCCATTTCGATAATCGGGTAGCCGTCGTTGATACCTGTCACGTCTTCGAGCCAGGTGCATTGACCTAAGGAGCCTGCATTAAGAGCTTCGAGCAAGTCGGTGGTGCCGTATTGAGGCTCGTTGAGCACCCAGCTGGTTGGTGTGGAACCTTGAGTGAATGCACATGAACCGGGCAAATTCGGCATTTCCTCGTTACCGCAAGCCGGAAGATCGTCATCACCGAGCCAATAGCAGTTGTAGTAATAATCATGATTAGGTGAATATCCTACGATATTGCCATAAGCAAGTTCTATGGTGTTATTATAGTTCAAACCTGACAAATCTGGAACAATGATATTTCCTGTATTATAAACATTGCTCGCATGTGATTCAGATAGCGACTCATCAGTGCCGGTAATACCACCTAAATACACATAATAATCTATGTCATAAGTCTCATCTTTTGTAGCGGTGACATCACCACGATTATAGCAGTTAGAGACAACTCCACCGACACCTGATATGCCTCCCGCTATACCTATAGCCCAAAGAGTATCGCCCACAATGTGCCCTGTAATCAACGCATTGTTGACACATCTCGTAATAATAGCCATACCTGAACGTCCAGCGATACCACCTGACGCATAACTGGTAATGTCGGCACCTTCTTGGTTTATACAATCTTCCACAATGCAATTTGACAAGTAATTACTGTGCAAACCAATTTGTCCGATAATTCCTCCACCCGCTTGTACTGACTGCATTTTGCCATAATTTTCGCATTTTCTCACTACAACCTTGCCGTATATACCTGCAGAAATACCGCCAGCCCACCACGATGAAATATCTGAATTATTGATACAGTTTTCAATTACAACCACACTATTTCCTTGGGTTGTGCAACTACCAAGAATACCACCAGTCTGTGATGTATTTTCAAGCACCACATTATTAACGCAGTTAGCAACAAATGTAGTATCGGTAATGCCTGTGCAACTTCCTATGATACCTCCCAATGTACCAGTCGCTTGAATCATACCATTCGCAGTGCAGTTTAAAACATCGGTATTATTTGCAAAAGCTGCTATCATACCCGCCCTAACACCGTTTTGAGATGTAATAGTCGCATCAGAAATAATTATATTTTTAATGACGGCATTCCTTGCAAGTCCGAACAAACCGAGTGATTTCAAATTATCAATATTATCGATATAGAGGTTGCTGATAGTATGTCCATTACCATTGAAAACACCTGAAAACGTTTTATAATCGGAGCTCAAGTTGTAGTATCCGATAGGTATCCAGTTGATATTTTCATCAACACCATTTAGGCAAATATCTTCCGTGAGGATATAGCATGCGTCGCCGCCAGTGCCATCGTTGGTTTGCTGTGCGAGAAGCGCCAGCTGTTGCGGTGTCGCAATCTGATAAGGGTTTTCCATTGTGCCGTCGCCACCGTTGTATGATTCGGCGACAGTGCCATCCCAACAAGGGACTTGAGCTCCGCAAAACATTGCGAAAGCTAATAAAATTGATAATAAGATGTTCTTTTTCATGATATTCAATGTTTAAAATTTATACTGCATTTACTATTTCTTCAAATGTTCTATTATCGTCAACGAGATTCATTTTCATTTGTTTAATGCGCGTTTTTCGTTTGTAATACGAATCGGTTTGCGTGTCGAGCAAGATGGAAATCACCTGGTTGGAGAATCCGTTTTTCGAGAGGCAGCAGATGCGCACGTCCCATTTGCCGAGCTTCTGGTAAAGCGACAGCAATCGTTGCGAGAATCCGTCATAAACCAGGTCGGTAAGGCTGATGAAATCCGCCCAGTCGTCGTCGCTGAGATTGAAGTTCAGCGAGTCGGCTGTGACGTGCTCGCTCAAGCCCTGCGCCGTGACGAAAACCTTGTTTCTCGACATGATTTTGTTGGTCATCAGCAGCTCCTTCTGCGACAGCGTCTGATGGTCGCGGCGCAGCTCGTCGTTGGTGCGGATGAGGTTCTCCATGTCGCTCACCAGCTCGTGAATACGGTTCTGGTCACGCTCCACCTGACTCTTGAAGCGCTCCATCTCGATTTTGTTGTCGCTGATTCTTTTCCTGACAATCAACAGGATAACAAGCGCGACACTAAGCGTGACAGCGATAATGAGATAGAGTTTGAAGCTCTTGGTGCGATGCAGGGTTTCCATTTCGCTTTTCTGGGCCTTGAGCTCATATTCCGCCCTGATGCGCAGGATGTTCTCGTTGTTGTTTTCCTTTTCAACGAGTTTCATGTATTCCAGGAAACGCTCCTCATACTTCATCGCCATCTTGATGTTTTTCTCATTGAGCGCAATGCCGTAAAGTGTCTGATAGACCGACATCTTTATTCCCGCTCTTTCGCTTTGCAGGGCTTTTTCGAGATACACCTTCGCCACGTCGTTTTTGTTGATGTAGTAATAAAGGATTCCGAGGGTCATGTTTGCAATGTCAAGGTCGTTACCATCCAATCCGCCATCCATGGCATGATGAACGCATTCAATCGCCTTTGGATAGTTGCCGATTTCCATGTAATAGTCGCGCCCGATTTCGAGATACAGGTCGTTCACCATCACCGTATCCATTAACAAGGTGGCGACATGGAAAGCCGAGTCATAGTAAGCCTTCGTCTGTGCAAACAATCCCAGTGATTTTGTAACTCGCCCGCAGTTGCGCCACGCGGTCATCATTCCAACGGAGTCGTGGATTTGCTTGAAATCAGCAATAGCGGCGCGGTGCATTGCGAGCGCCTCCTCAAACAGCAGGTGTTTGTTGTACATCGCACCGAGGTTGTCTTTGATATTGGCAGTCAATGCGATATCATCGCCATTTTCCGCCAATGGCAGCGCCTGAAGGAAACACTCGGCAGCCTCCTCCGACAGTCGTTCAGCGCGAAGCAGCACACCTCTTTCATAAAGCGCGCGAGCCTGCCGCTGACGTTTCGCTTGCGAGTCGCACGAGATTGTCAATCCGCCGAGCACTACCGCAAACAAGATTAAAAATACAGTTTTTGTTTTCATAAGCATTAATTTTACTTCGCAAAAACATCGATGTTTGACGAAGCAAAATTATGCAAAAACAAAACTTGTCAAGAGGTTTCGGAAGGGGCTGGAAATTTTGTCCCTATCATTCGGGGTTTCAATAATTAGTTTTATTGATATTCAATGACTTAAATAAAATGATATGGATTTTTTGTCCATACATTAAATGGTCATTTTTTCATTGATTTTATAAAATCTGTGATTTTTTGGAAGGCTTCTTTTGGTTCTTCAACATCAATACACAGCGTTTCCATTGGACAAAGTCCATCACCAGTGCGATTGACGATGCGGTCAACTTTTTTGTCGTAAAAACAAGGGATATTATGTTTTTCAAACACTTTGATAGCCGGTTCTGATATTATCAAAGTGTGAACTTCTTTGATTTCTCCCAAAACCATGAGGAGCGCCGCTGCCTTTCCTATGACTTTGTCGGCAACGGAAGCGCCTTTCAGAAAGCCTTTTTTCTCTGAAAGAAGGTGCAAAAGGGGCTTCACACCGCGTTCCTGCGAAGTGAAAACCTCTCCGTTTGAGACCACGGCAATGGTGCTCGCAGAAGAAATCAGCAATGATTTTGTTTGTTCTAACGACATATTATTAATCTCACGCAGAACTCGCAGATTTCGCAGAATTTTACTTCCCTTTTAAATTAATTGCTAAAGCAATCCGATCTCGCAGAACAAATCTGCGATTTCTGTTCGCTTGCGAACTGTTTTTTTGGAAGAACAGTTTCTGCGGGTTCAGCGAGATCTGCGTGCTATTTTATTTAATATATTTCACAAAGAAAAAACCACCAATCCATTGGATCAGCATGCCCGGAATTCCAATGCGGAAATCGTTGAATCCTGCGATGAATGAGCCTTCGATGAGCCATTCGACCATGCAACCGAAGATTTGGTATGCCAAAACAACCAAAAGTATTGTCCACAATGACACTTTATTGGTCTTTTCAGCAATCCAAGCCGCTGAAACTGCAAGGAAAATCGACTTGATGAGGATGCTCGGAACCACTGCCGCAGGAGGCATTCCGAAAAGCAGGCTGTTGACGATTGGCGACAAAACTGCTGTCATCAAACCGACCTTCATGCCGTATTTGTACGATGCAATCAAGGTGAAGAAATAGATAGGCAGGAAGATGTGACCGCCATTCGGGATGAGGTGGCAAAGTTGTGGCAAAATGATGTTGCCAGCCACGAACAATGTCGCGAACAAATATGTCTTAACCTCGTCAAAATCAAGGTTATAGAGCTTTACTGATGATGTATTTTCCATAGTATTTATTTGTTTAACCATTCTTTAATTTTATCCATTTTCATGTAGTCGATGTTATCAACAATCCACTCGCGCATTGCCTTTCCTGGCTCGGTTTGCTGCGGATAGCTGATGTAGTCGAGCTCGATGCCAAGCGCTTGCGATACTTTCAATGCCATCACTGACCAAAGAACGCCTATATCGCCCACAACTGGGATAGACTTCTCGAGACGTGAAAACGCCGACATCTCCATACGGAACGGGATTTTCGACATCTTGGTCTTCGGCAAACCCTTATCGATAGCGGCCTGCACGTCGCCTGATTTCTTATCCAGATCCCAGGCTTTCTTGAGGTTTTCGTCGAGGTCGAAACGAATCAAAGTCTTGTCTTTGAGGCTATATGTCGGATAGCCGTTCCAGCTTGCCCAGATGCCGTGACCTGTGTAAGTCTCAAACGGACCGTCGTGAATCTCCTGTGTCAATGCCACTGCCGATTCAATGATGACGTCAGCGCTGCCTAACATCTTTGAGATGCGGAACGTTCTGTCGCTCACCGGAATACTGTCGGCGATGCTGATACCGACCTGGCCGCCACCGATAAGCTGTGGTACGCTGACGAGCACTGGAACGTTGTTGCGGACACCCGCTCCGAGCATTGTACGCTCATCGCAACCCCAACCCACAACTTCCTCAAACGGAACGTGCTTGGTGTGCGCAATCTCCATAATGCTTGCGGCAAATGTTTCATTGCGCAATCCCATCGGGTATGCCATGTTAGCAGCCGCCTTGATGATGACTGTGCCTTCTTTTTCGTTGCAACGCTGCACCAAAGCATCGTCGATAATCATCTCTTTCTTGAGGTCAGCCCATTGAGCGTCAGTGAGTTCGGTGAGCTCAAATATGTCGCCACGAGGCATTTTTTCGAAATCAAGAAATTCCTCACCGATGTCGTGGATGTTAATACGTTTTACCTTATCGAGAACGCCACCCATCTCGTGCGAGACGACAGCTGAGCTTGTTGTAACTCCGTCGATTAAGCCCTTGTTGATGAACTCGGCAATCAAAGTGGTGACACCTTCGTGGATGTTAGGGCCGGAGCCTGTTACAACAACCACCTTGCCGCCACGGCGCTTAGCTTCAACTATCTTTTCGATTGCAATATCCAGGTAATGCCTTGTCTCTTCCGGCAATGAAGCGTATAAGCCTTCAATGAAATCCTTTTCTATTTTCATATTAATTCGTTTTTGACCAAGTATCTTTCAATCCTACGGTTCTGTTGAATACCAGATGTTCTGGTGTGCTGTCTTTGTCGACAGTGAAATATCCTATTCTCTGGAACTGGAAATGGTCGAGAGGTTTTGCATCAGCGAGATATTTCTCAACGTAGCATTCTGTTCTGATTTCCAATGAGTTAGGATTCATCATCTTACGCATTGCCTCGATTGGAGTGTTGCCTTCATCCTGCAAGCGTGCCAGCTCATCGCGTGGGTTTTCCACGTTCCAGAGACGGTCGTAAAGTCTCACTTCTGCCTTGATGCAGTGTGCCTGACTTACCCAATGGATAGTGCCTTTAACCTTACGGTTAGCTTCAGGCATTCCGCTGCGTGTCATAGGGTCATATTCAGCATAAACCTCAACAACTTCGCCGTTTTCGTCTTTCTTGCAGCCGGTGCATTTCACGATGTAGGCGTTTTTCAGACGCACTTCCTTGCCTGGAGTGAGGCGGAAATACTTGTTCGGAGGGCATTCCATGAAGTCTTCCTTCTCAATCCACAGCTCGCGGCTGAATTCAATCTTATGGCTGCCTGCCGACTCATCTTCCGGGTTGTTGATTGCCTCAAGTTCCTCGGTCTGACCTTCAGGATAGTTGGTAATCACCAGCTTAACAGGATTAACGACTGCTGCCACACGTGTAGCACGGGCGTTCAAATCTTCACGGATTGAGCTCTCAAGCAACGCAAAGTCGTTCAGAGCGTCGTATGTTGTGTATCCAATCTTATCGATGAACTTATGAATTGACTCAGGAGTGTAGCCACGGCGACGGAAGCCGCAAATCGTAGGCATTCGTGGGTCATCCCAGCCGTTCACCACGCCTTCTTTCACCAAAATCAGCAGGTTACGCTTGCTCATCAGGGTGTAGTTGAGGTTCAGCTTGTTGAACTCGGTCTGACGCGGACGGTTGTCATCCATATTGTCACCTTCACCTCGGATTTCCTTGAGCCAGTCTACAAACAAATCGTAAAGTGGACGGTGCACCACAAATTCAAGTGTGCAAAGTGAGTGTGTCACGCCCTCGAAATAGTCGCTCTGACCGTGAGCGAAGTCGTACATTGGGTAGGCGTTCCATTTGGTGCCAGTGCGATGATGCGGAGTCTTAACCACGCGGTAGATGATAGGATCGCGGAAGTGCATGTTTGGGTTGGCCATATCAATCTTTGCGCGAAGCACCATCTTTCCTTCTTCAATCTCGCCTGAGTTCATCTTGTTGAAAAGTTCAAGCGACTCCTCAATCGGGCGGTTACGATATGGACTTTCGGTGCCAGGCTGCGTCGGAGTGCCTTTCTGCGCTGCGATTTCCTCCGACGACTGCTCGTCGATATATGCCTTGCCACGTTTAATCAGTTCGATAGCAAAATCCCAAAGCTGCTGGAAATAATCTGAAGCATAATATTCGTTACCCCATTGATAACCAAGCCATTGGATGTCTTCTTTGATGGCATCCACATATTCCATATTCTCCTTGGTAGGGTTGGTGTCGTCGAAACGCAGGTTGCAAACGCCGCCGTAGTTCTTGGCGATGCCGAAATCCAAGCAGATGGCCTTGGCGTGACCGATGTGGAGGTAGCCGTTAGGCTCAGGAGGGAAACGCGTCTGGATTCGCTTGGCGTTCTTGCCGTTTCGTAAATCTTCCTCAACTTTCGCTTCAATGAAATTCAGCGATTTCTTTTCTTCTTTTTCAGCTTCTTCGGAAATCATAATTATTTCTTTTTATAATCTCACGCAGAAATCGCAGAAATATTTGAAAAATAACTGCTCTAACTGCTTATCCACGAGAGACAACTTTTAACCAAAATTAAGCTACAAAAATAATAAAAATTTAAAAAATGTATTGTATTTTTTCAAAAATTTGTAATTTTACACCCTGTTTTAACATTAAAAACTAAAAACATCATGAACTACTTAGACATTATCATCGGTATCATATTGATAATCTTCGCTTTAAGCGGATTGAAAAATGGCATTATCAGAGAAGCTTTTTCTCTTTTGGCTTTTCTTTTTGGAATTTACGGAGCGATGAAACTTTCTGACTATGTTGGAAAATGGCTTGGCGATATCATCAATGTCAGTCAGGAATGGATGTCGGTGATTTCGTTCATCCTCGTTTTCATTGCTTTAGCATTGTTAATCAATTGGTTAGGCGGACAAATTTCAGATTTAGTATCTTCGATGAGTTTAGGTTTTATCGATAAACTGGGCGGATTTGTCTTTGGAGTCGCGCAAGGATTTTTACTCGTAGGAGTTTTGATTTTGCTTCTCGATTTCTTTGGAATTAAAAATGTATTGAAAGAAGAAACCTGCGAAAACTCCAGACTTTACAAGAGTTCCGAGAAGGTAGCAACATGGATTTATGAGAACAAAGATGGCTGGATTGAAAAAATCGACAAAGAATTCGATAAGGTTGAGAAAACTTTCAAGCACGAAAAAGAAGATGTTGAAGATTTTGTAGACGATTTGATATGAAAAAAGTAGCGGTAATTCTTGCCGGATGCGGCACTATGGACGGCTCGGAAATCAACGAAACCGTGACATTATTGTTGGCTTTAGACCAGCATAACATTGAATATCAGGCATTTGCACCAGATGAAAACCTATATGAGGTTTGCAACCATGTGACTGGACAGCGCACAAACGAAAAGCGCAACATGATGGTTGAAGCAGCACGTATTGTTCGTGGAAAGATTTTGCCATTAAGCAGGTTTAACGCTGATAATTTCGACGCTTTATTGTTCCCAGGTGGCAGTGGAGCTGCAAAAAATATCTTCACATACGCTATTGACGGCATCAATTTCAAGGTAAATAAAGAGGTTGAAAAAGCTATCAAGGATATTCACGCTCAAGGTAAGCCTATAGGAGCAATGTGCATCGCACCGTTGATGGTCGCCAAGGTGCTCGGAAACGTCAATGTAACAATGGGAAGCGGCAATTGCCGTCAAGCAAAAGAGCTTGCACAAATCGGCTGCAAACACACCGAAACAACTCACGGTGGAGTGGCTATCGACAAGGAAAATAAAATTTATTCAACACCATGTTTCATGCTTGATGCAACATTAAAAGATGTTTATCAAGGAGCGTGGAATTTGGTGGAGGAGATGGTAAACAATTAAAAATTGTACGGGCGAAACATTTTTCGCCCCTACGAATCATTTCCATTTAACATTTGCAAACAATCCCGAAAACGCAGTAAACACTACGTAAAACGGGTAAACAAACTCCAATAGGATCATCCAACGGAGCAGTTTCTGCTGTTGCATAAAATGCGTGATTCTCTTTAAAATAGGGAAGTCGATGAGGGTTTTCATGATGACGTAAAGCACAAAGAAAACCCAGAAAACGCGCATGAAAAAGCCTGCAGCGAAGAAGAAAACGATGCTCAGATTAAACAACAGCACGATGAGTGCGGTGGCTATGATTTTCCAGTTGGTATATGCCTTGGTTTTCGAAGCCCAACGTTTCCTTTGACGGAAAAATGCTTTCAGATTAGGCATCGTAGCTGTGTTCACAATCGCTTCATTATCAAGGAGAAAACTCACCGATTTGCTTCCATAATGTTTGATAAACTGCTCCATCAGGAACATGTCGTCGCCTGATGCGATTTTCATGTCAGTGCGGTATTTTTCAACGTTGAGAGCGGCTTGACGATCGTACATCATATTGGCACCGTTGCACATCACCGGCATCCCGATGGCTGCTGAACCTGCAGTGCTCGCGATAAGACTAAGATGCTCAAGTACTTGCAGTTTTTCAAATAAGGAGTTTGCAGGCGACAAAAGCACTGGGCCGAGCAACATTTTGAGGTTGTTTTGCACAAAATAACCAACCATAGAATCTATCCAACGCTCAGGCAGCTCGCAGTCGGCATCGGTGACCATAACCAATTCATTTTCAGCAGCATGTAAGGCTTGGAAGATTGCTTGTTTTTTGCCGGTTCCAGTCGCTTTTAAGATTTTGAGGTTCATTTCAGGGTGGAGAACTCGGAAGTTCTCGGAGACCTCCGATGTATCATCTGTTGAATGGTCATCGACGATTATTACCTCGAATCTTTCTTTATTAAACGATTGATTATAAAGAGATTGCAATAATTTTTCGATGTTGGTGCCTTCGTTGCGAGCAGCGATAATGACAGAGATTTCTCCACTACGCTTCGCTTCGGTCGAAATGACAGGGTGTGAATGCGACAGCACAAACAATCCATATGTAAACGCCCCGATGCAAATCAGATACAAAGCAGCGAATATCAATATAATATTCAAAATAATATGGATTGTCTCAAGACTCATAATTGCTCCTGATAAATTTCAATTTTCTGATGAAAAACAACCCCAAAACCGCCGGAGTCGCCAGGTTATACAGCCAAAGCATGGTGCTGGCCGAAAACACCATCATCGTTAACGAAGTGCTGATGCCTTTGATGCTCAGCCATGCCTCAAAAACCGATATACAAACGCCTCCGCGCACTGCAATTTCTGTTATTGTGATATAAGGAATCACAGTCATCAAAAGGTATGTAATCATGATTGGAATCATCGCCTCGAAATAGTTGAGCGGCACGTCGAAAGCCCAGATCAGAAGCACAAACTGAAACGAATAAACTGCGTATTTAGCTAAGGCCAAGAACAATATCTGAGTCAAATCGTGTCTAGAAAAACTGCTGAAAATATCCACATACTTTTCCGCTTTCGACCGCCATTTCATTGGAATCAGTCGTTGCAGATGTTTTAAAATATGAATATTAAAATACATCAAATAACCTAAAACAATGATAATCAATGAAATAATAAGTACGTAATGATTCTCTTGCGCAAAGAAAATCCATGCAATGCAACCGAGACTAACCGTGACAAGCATCTGAGCGATGTTTCCAACAAAAGTTAGCATTGCAGCCTTGATTCTGTTGCCTTTTTCGAGGATGAAAATACGTCCGAGGAAGTCGCCGGTTCGGTTCGGAAACATCATTCCTGCAGTGATTCCGGTGAAAATAGCCGTGTATGCTTTTTTGAACGGAACCTTTTCGATTGGCAATATCGATTTTTGCCATTTTCTGGTTTCGAGAGCCATATTGATAGGCATCAAAATGAATGCAAGAACCATCAAAAGCACATTTTGTGTTGATGAAAATGATGTTTTCACCGAATCCCACATCTCCGTAATGTCTTGATTTTTAATGATTTTCACATAAAGCACCCAGCATCCGGCAAGCACAATAATAATTTTTATCGCCATTTCAGCGATTTTTTTTATTTTTGCATTATGTGAATTCACACTCATTTCGACTGCAAAGATAATAAATTTTGAAAACTGACCGAATAATATTAGGTATCGACCCGGGAACGATGGTGATGGGTTATGGTCTCATCCTTCAGAGAGGCAAGGAGCTGAGCATGATTCGCATGGGTGTTTTAAAACTAAGCAAGCTTGAAAATCAAGCACTTAAGCTGAGAAAAATCTTTGAACGCGTTCTCGAAATAATCGATGAATACCATCCTGACGAGCTTGCCATTGAGGCGCCTTTCTTCGGAAAAAACGTTCAGTCGATGCTGAAACTGGGTCGAGCACAAGGTGTCGCAATGGCAGCGGCACTCTATCGCGACATCCCGATTTTTGAATATTCTCCAAGAAAAATCAAACAGTCGATAACAGGAAACGGAGCCGCTTCGAAGGAGCAAGTCGCTGCAATGGTACAGAAAATATGCAATTTTACCGAACATCCTGATTATCTCGACGCTACCGACGCAATGGCAGCTGCGGTTTGTCACAGCTTCCAAAACCAACTCAACATCGTTGGAGGAACCGATGATCCAAAATTGCCAAAAATCCCGAAAGGAAAGAAGAAATTTAACAGTTGGGAGATGTTTTTACAACAAAATCCTGATAAAAAGTTACATTAACTTCTGATAAAACTGCCACCATCTGTCGGGTAATTCATTTCTCATTGCCATGTCGTAATCAGATTTTGAGCACGGGATGAAGTGTTCGGAAATCTCCATCCACCATTTGCCGGTAGTTTTGTGGCATAAAAAAATGAGTTCATCGTAATCTTCAAGTTTTACGATATATTTCGTGAACTCATCGCGGTTTTCAGCTGTAGGGAAGTCGTTCTGACGAAACGAAAAACCTTCCAAGAAGTACCAAATCATCTCCGCTAAGTTATTGGCACTCTGATAGTTGACATCAAAACTTGGATTATAGTTAAAAAATCCTATCGATGTCAGTTTCGGGTTCAAGCCGGCGTAACGTGTCATCTTGCAGCCGTCCTCACTGCTAAATCCGTTTGGCGAACTACGTTTCACACCAGGCATGTCAGCGGCACAGAAAGCAGCCGCATCGATAGTGATGATATCAGCGCTACGAAGCAACGGCTCGGAAAGCTCAGCCCGATTTTTAATTGTTCCCAACCGATAGATGTCAAACAACAACTGTTTCATCAGGTTAATATTCTCATTATCAATGTAATAAGTCTGATAACCGATGTTGGTGTAGTTGAACAAATAATTCGGCTGATGCAAAATTATATGACTCAAATACGATTCCGAATTGATGCCTTCGCCATCTTCGCCAAGGTCGAAACGAGGGTCTATCGCAGTGATATTCACCAACTTACCAGTGTTTTCGTAAACCTGATAAATCGGATATGTCAAATCCTGACTTCCACCCAAAATCATTGGTACAATGTGATACTTCAGAAGCGTCAAAAACACCTCGCTCAAAGCGTAGTAGGTGTCCTCGACACGCAAACCAGCTTTCACATTGCCAAGGTCGACGATTTTCAGGTCCGGCCAGTGATTAAACAAAGGATATAAGGCGTGGCGGATAGCGTCTGGACCAGCCTTACATCCTTCATTATCAACAGCATAACGCTCTTCTTCAACTCCGATGATAGCAATCTGAAAACCTTCCAATTCAGGAAAGTCTTCTTCATTTTTGAAAATAGTCAGAGTGTTGCCAAGCTGTTTTTTTTGTGTCAGATGGCAGTTTTCGACAACCTCTTCCTTGACCGGATTGAGAAAAGCGCTGATGTCCATTTTTATTTCTTTGGAGAAATTTTCTTTCTGATGATTTCGTGCAACTCATTGGCATTCACGCGGATCTGCTCCATGGTGTCACGGTCGCGGACGGTCACTGTGTTGTCTTCAAGTGTCTGATTATCAACGGTAACGCAGAGAGGAGTACCAATAGCATCCTGTCTTCTGTAACGTTTTCCGATAGAGTCTTTCTCTTCGTACTGGCACATGAAGTCGTACTGCAGGCTGTCCATGATTTCGCGAGCCTTCTCCGGAAGTCCGTCTTTCTTCACCAATGGCAAAATAGCGACTTTGTAAGGTGCGAGAATCGGAGGAAGCTTCATCACGACGCGCTCGCTGCCGTCTTCGAGTTTCTCTTCTGTATAAGCATAGCTGAACATAGCAAGGAACATACGGTCCAAACCGATTGATGTCTCGATGACGTATGGAGTGTAGCTCTCGTTGGTCTCCGGGTCGAAATATTGCAACTTCTTACCTGAGAACTCTGCGTGACGGCTGAGGTCGTAGTCGGTACGGCTGTGAACGCCTTCCAACTCCTTGAAACCGAATGGGAAGTTGAACTCGATATCGGTTGCAGCATTGGCATAGTGAGCTAGTTTCTCGTGATCGTGGAAACGATAATTTTCAGCTGGGATACCCAATGAGAGGTGCCAATTCAAACGCTCTTCCTTCCATTTCTTGAACCATTCCATCTCGGTACCAGGACGTACAAAGAACTGCATTTCCATCTGTTCAAATTCGCGCATACGGAAGATGAACTGACGGGCGACGATTTCGTTACGGAAAGCTTTTCCCGTCTGTGCGATACCAAACGGAATCTTCATACGGCCGGTTTTCTGCACGTTGAGGTAGTTCACGAAGATACCCTGTGCAGTCTCAGGACGCAGATAAATGGTATTTGCGCCTTCTGCCAGCGAGCCGATCTGTGTAGCGAACATCAAATTGAACTGACGAACATCTGTCCAGTTGCGTGTTCCGCTGATTGGGCACACGATTCCGAGGTCTTCGATGAGCTTCTTGATGTCGGCGAGGTCGTTTTTCTCCATTGCGCCATAAAGACGATGACTGATAGTCTCGATTTCCTTCTTCCATTCAAGAACACGGGCGTTTGTTGTTACAAACTGTTCCTTGTTAAAGGCATCACCGAAACGTTTCTGGGCTTTTTCAACTTCCTTGTTGATTTTTTCCTCGATTTTCGCCATGTAATCCTCGACCAAAACGTCGGCGCGATAACGTTTCTTGCTGTCTTTGTTGTCGATCATCGGGTCGTTGAAAGCGTCAACGTGACCTGAAGCCTTCCACACTGTCGGGTGCATGAAGATTGCAGCGTCGAGACCGACGATGTTTTCGTGCATCTGCACCATGGCTTTCCACCAGTATTCTCTGATGTTTTTCTTCAGTTCGACACCATTCTGGCCGTAATCGTAAACGGCAGCCAGTCCGTCGTAAATATCACTTGATGGGAAAATGAAGCCATACTCTTTGGCATGGGCTGTTATTTTCTTAAAAAATTCTTCTTGATTCATCGTTTTATAGTTATTCAGTTGTTCAGTTATTCAGTTGTTCAGTTGACCAGAAACTGACTAACTGATCAACTGACTAACTGACTAACTTTTATAAAATTAGCATTGCGTCGCCGTATGTGAAGAAATTGTATTTCTCTGCGACGGCTTCTTTATAAGCTTTCATTAAGAAATCGTAACCTGCGAAGGCGGCGACCTCCATCATCATAGGTGATTTCGGGAGGTGGAAGTTGGTGATGAGCGCGTCGGCGGTGTTGAAATCGTAAGGCGGGAAGATGAACTTGTTGGTCCAGCCTTTCATTGGCTTCAGCTTGCCTGTGATGCTCACTACTGTCTCCATGACCTTCAAAGTGGTTGTTCCGACAGCAAACACCTTATGTTTCGCTTCTTTTGTCGCGTTGATCATGTCGCAAGTCTCCTGCGAAATGTTGATTTCCTCAGAGTCGGTTTTGTGCTTGGTCAAATCTTCGACTTCGATGTCGCGGAAATTGCCCATACCGGTATGCAGTGTCACTTCAGCGAAATTCACATCCTGAAGCTCCATACGTTTCATCAAAATCTTGCTGAAATGCATACCTGCAGTTGGAGCGGCGACTGAGCCTTCCTGTGTAGCGTAAACTGTCTGGTAGTTGAACTCATCATCTGGCTCTACAGGACGTTGGATTGTCTTCGGAAGCGGTGTCTCGCCAAGTCCCATGATAACTTTTTTGAACTCGTCGTGCGGACCGTCGAAGAGGAAACGCAGAGTACGTCCACGTGATGTGGTGTTGTCGATGACTTCAGCCACGAGCTCGTCGTTTTCGCCGAAATACAGCTTGTTGCCGATACGGATTTTACGAGCAGGGTCGACGAGAACATCCCAGAGACGGCTTTCTTCGTCAAGTTCGCGAAGCAGCATCACCTCAATCTTTGCACCTGTCTTCTCCTTTTCGCCGTAGAGACGGGCCGGGAACACGCGTGAGTTGTTGATTACGAACAAATCGCCGGCATTGCAATAGCTGAGAATGTCGCGGAATGTTTTGTGTTCGATGGTTTGAGTGTCACGATGCAGGACCATCATGCGGGCGTCTTCGCGCTCTTTCGGCGGATACATGGCGATGAGGTCGTGCGGTAAATTGAACTTAAACTGTGATAGTTTCATTTCAAATATTATTTAATTTTTTCAATTTTTCGAAAAAGGAATGCAAATATACAACAAAACGAAAATTTTGTCAAGAAAAAAATCACAAAATATTGATTTTTAATATTTTGGCACGCAGAACTCGCAGATTTCGCAGAATTTTCCCGTCATTAAATTTGATTGCTAAAGCAATCTGATCTCGCAGAACGTTCTGCGTTTTCTGTTCGCTTGCGAACTATTCCTGTGGAAGACTTATTTCTGCGGTTTCTGCGAGATCTGCGTGAGAGTTTATTGTGGCAATAAAAGATCTCCGTCTTTAATCCATTGTAACTTTCTGAATATGAATCCGAAAAGCCATGTCAAAACTGCAGGGAGCACGAAGCAAATCAACAGGATTCCCCACCACATATTGGCACCGCCGTCAGGCATTGCTGAGATGACGCCGAGAGGTCCGACGAGTCCGCAGGTTCCCATACCTGAGCCGATTGGCACGTTCTCGAGATGGAACACGCATGTTGCCAAAGGACCAGTGATAGCTGCTGTTAATGTCGGTGGAATCCATGTCAGAGGATGACGTAAGATATTTGGCATCTGAAGCATCGAAGTGCCGAGACCTTGTGAGATGAGGCCGCCCCAACGGTTTTCCTTGAAACTCATGACAGCGAAACCGACCATCTGAGCACAACAACCGGCTGTTGCAGCACCTCCGGCGATACCGGAAAGTCCGATGGCGATACAAATTGCGGCACTTGAAATAGGCAGTGTCAACGCCATTCCGATGCTGACTGAAACGATGATTCCCATCGCGAACGGATGCAGATTTGTGGCATACATGATGAAGTCGCCAAATGCGGTCATAAAACGACTGATACCAGGACCGACAAACATCGCTAATAAGATACCTGAAATGATTGTAACAGAAGGAGTTACAAGGATATCGACTTGTGTCTCTTTCGATACCATCTTGCCGAGTTCGGTGCTGATAACCACTGCAACCAGCACTCCGACCGGACCGCCCAATGTGTTACCTGCAACTCCAACAGCAACAGCGCTGAACATCACTAAAGCAGGAGCATGAAGAGCGTAAGCGATAGCCACTCCCATAGCCGGCCCTGCAGCGATTTTGCAGTATTTCGCAAACTCAACAAACATAGGGATATTCAAACGGCTTCCGATGGTGTCGAAAATCGTACCTATTAATAATGACGCGAACAAACCGAGCGCCATAGCGCCAAGAGCATCAAGCAAATATGCCTTCGCCGAGATATCGACGTTTTTTCTTTTCAAAAATGATTTAAAGTTGCTCATCTTTTATCCAATTTTTCAGTTCTTCAACACGTTTTTGATACTTTTCCAACTGACTTTCAACGAAATCGTCGCTATATTTTCTATCGCAGAAGCCATTGCCACGGGCGATATATTCATCATCGTAGAGAGAACCTAATACATCTTCATAGTTCTCAACATATTGTTGATTTTCAGCCAAAAGACGTTTTAAGTCGTCCAAATCAGCTTCAAAAGAGTCGCCAGAGGAAAAAATATAGCGTTTTTTCATTAAAAATCACCATTTTGAGTGCGCAAAATTACAAAATTTTAACCTGATTTTGCTGATATTTTCAATCTTTTTTGAAAAAAATGTAAATTTTTTTTGTCTATATGTAAAATATTCTTTACTTTTGCAGCGTTAAACTTTTGAATTAAATGTTCAACCTTTAAAATTAAAGTACTATGAAAAAGAACTATTTGTTTCCGAACAGCTTCAAACCTGTCGGAGTGGCGCTTACCACAATTGCATTAATTGCATTAATCATCTGGGTTTGTTTGGAAACCAGCCCGGAATTCAAAATGCCCGCATTGATAAACGGGGATTTATTCAGTGAAGGCAAGTATTTCTGCATGGCAGACTGCGGTTTGCTCACATTTATCATCCCAGTTCTTATCACCGGACTCATCTTTATCGGATTTTCAAAAGAAAAAATCGAGGATGAGTTTGTGAAAAGCATTCGGGAACAATGTCTTGTTTGGGCAACTTATTGTGCAGCTATCTTATTGGTTATCTTCACCTTAACAGTTTATAGCTGGTCTTATTTGTATGCCATGTACTCGATTTTCCCATTGTTTTTGATTCTTTTCATCATCAAATTTAGAATTGAGCTTTACAAAGCCAACAAAGAAGGAGGTGCCCAATGAAAAACCGTTTGAAAATAGCGCGTGCCGAACTCAACATCACGCAGGAAGAGCTTGCAAAACGCATAGGAGTGAGCCGTCAGACCATCAACGCGGTGGAATCGGGGAAATATGTTCCTTCGACAGTGCTGGCGCTGAAGATGGCGCAGGTGTTCGACAAAAAAGTGGAAGAGATCTTCATTTTGGAAGACGAAGATTGATTTTTGATTTCATTTATAAAACAAGTAGAGACGCCATATTATGACGTCTCTACATAGTGTTTAATAAATGATTGAACGTTTATTTCATTTCAAACCTTACTAATCTCAGCTCATTTTCTGAACCTTTAACCTTTTGAATTCCGTATACATAGCCGTTATGGATAACAAACTTATTCTTTTTTATTGAAAGGTCGTAATCAGTGCACTGGAATGAGTTTTTAGAGATGGTTTTATTTTGCCCCACTGAATAAGCATGGAATGAGTTTTTACCCGCTTCGTCAATATATTCAAAGAATATGATGTTGTCGTCATTGCCTTTGATTGCTGATGTAAACCACGATACAGTTAACGGCTCTGTAATGTGATTCATGCCATTTTCAAGCTGTTTGACAAACTGCTGCTGTTTCTCGGCCAGTTTCTCAGGGTTTGGATATTTTTGCCAAATATCGAATTCCTTCTTATACTTTTCGATTGCATCAGACTGCATTTTTTTCTGTTCCTCAACCGACAAAACTTTTGGTTGCCAATCAAGTTTCTTTTCAATCAGGCTGCTTTCAGTGATATTATAAAGTAACAGCTTTCCCGCATCCGGCAAAGCAATTGCCAAAACATTGTCTGAAATCTTAACCATGTCTACTCTGTGGTTTATTAAAGCCTTGGCATAAATCATATATTCGCCACCAATAGAAGTGGTTTCTTCAAAATCATCATATACGATATGATAATCACCGGTGCCAATATCCAAAATAGCAACAAAATAATGCCATTGTGTTTCCCATGAAGTGCCTCCGAAAAGCGCAATCTTATCATTTGCAAGCGGAATCATTTCGTGGCTTGAGAAATCAACAGTTATTTCATTGACAATCAATCCGTTATCATTAAAGAAATAGATGATTCCCTGACTGTTTGTTCCAGTGAAATAGAGGTTGTTGATTTTTCCTAAAACGGGCTGCAGGTTGAAAGGCTTTTTCTTTCCGTCTTCGAAGTAAATCTTGATGTCTTTCAATAACTTGCCGTTTTTGTCGAACAGCGAATAACGGTTTTCATTGGTGTGGCTTATCATGGCTGTACCGTCGTCGAAAACAGTCAGTTTTTTGGCGTTATCGCAGATTTTTGTCCAGTCACCGCTAAGGGCGTAAGAGTTATCCTTAACAAGGTTAATTGTCTGTGCATCAATGATATACGATGCAAACAGAATTGTAATTATTAGAAGCAGTTTTTTCATTGTGTTAAATTTTATATGTTATTTTCAATATATGTAAACAGCTGTTCAGTCATGGGCTTGTTGGCATCATACTCCTCAATGGTGATGAAGTCGTAGATGTCGTAGTTTTCAGTTTCTTTTTTGAAACCTTTGATGATGAAAAATGCCAAAAGAATCGCACAAGCCGTTGAAATTGAGGAAATTAAAGCAATTCTCAAAGTTCTGTTCTTTTTGGGCTGATAAGAAACTTTAAATTCTGGAATTTCTAAATTATCTGGAACTAATCCATCAAATGATTTTTTAACATTTTCTGCAAAAACTCGCTGGTTTTCAACTTGTTTTCTGCATTCTTTGCAGTTTTCAAGATGTTTTTCAACCTCGATTTTCTCTTCTGGAGAAAGCTCGTTGTCGATATATTTCTGAATAGTTATTTCATCAAAGTGTTTCATAGTCCCTCCTTAGTTTTTCCAAAATTCTTGATAAAGTCTTTCCGACAGAATTGAAATTTATGCCTGTGATTTCTGCTATTTCCTTGTAAGAATAGCCCTCACTGTAAAGCACTACCAGCGATTGGTCTTTGCCGTCGAGTTTTGAAATCAGATTCGATAAACTCATTAAATCTATCTGACTGTCAATAGTTTGCGATGTATTATCTTGTTTAGCAAAAGTTTCATCGGAAACGATTTTCTTATTTTTGCGAAAGAAATCTACACCTTTATTTATTGTGCATCTGATGAGCCAGTTTTTAGCATCTTTTATGACTTTTTTATCGTTTTGAACGAAATTATACGCCATAAATACGTCGTGAACCACATCGCGAGCGGCGTCAGAATCGCGGAGCATTTTCGCCGCAATCCTGAACAACCGCTGGTAGTTACTTCGATATGTTATTTCAAAATCCGAATTCATATATCTGTCAAATCTCGTATATAAGACGTTTGAGAAAGACAATTTGTGACCTTGATGCAAAAATAAATAACATTTTTGTAATTATTTAATCGAAAATATTACTAATTTTGAAACGTGGAATTAAAACTTAAGTTCAATTACAAAAAACTATCATTATGTTATTTTCTATTCTCATCATTGTTGCTTTGCTTGGTGCACCAACATTGGCTGGTTTTGCAGTCTTCAAAAGAATTAAAAACA
>CAMYYD010000015.1 GCA_947303395.1 uncultured Bacteroidales bacterium | reverse complement strand
ATTTCGTCACCGACACCTTGCTGGAATATAACTTCGAGCATGTCGATTTTGTGGTCGAACCGGGTCAGTTTGCGATTCGAGGCGGCATCGTCGATGTGTTTTCTTTCGCCAACGACTACCCATATCGTATCGTTTTCGATTTTGACGAAGTGGAGTCGATTCGCTCGTTCAATCCTGTCGATCAGCTCTCGATTGAGAAGCTGCAACGCATAGTTTTGTTGCCGAATCTTCAGGACCATAACCTTTCGGAAGAACGTGAGACGATATTCCAATATCTTCAGAATCAGACAGTTATGTGGCTCGACGAGACCGATTTTCTGAAAGAGAGAATCGATGCCGAGTATAAAAAAGCTGTCGATGCTTACGAAAATTCTGAAGAAAACGAGAACCTGAAATCGCCTGAGACTTTATTCGCGCAAAGCGATGAGCTCCTCACGCAACTCGATGATTTTAAATCGGTTACGTTTGAGACGTATTCCGATTCGATGGGGAAGGAGATTGTGGAGTTCAACATCACCAGTCAGCCGGTGTTCAATAAGAATTTCGAGATGTTGCAAAACACCATTAACTCGTTGAAAGACAGAGACTACCGCATACTTTTCTTCTCCGAAAGCAAACGCCAGCTCGAGCGTATTCAGAGTATTTTGAACGATTTGCAGCAGAAGGACGAGTCGAACCACGACTTCACACCTATATTATATTCCATCCAAGCGGGTTTTGTCGACAACGACCAGAAGCTTTGCTGTTTCACCGACCATCAGATTTTTGAGCGTTATCACCGCTTCCATCTCCGTGAAGGTTTCGCAAGCAGTCAGGCACTGACAATCAAAGAGTTGTACGATTTGAAACCTGGTGATTATGTCACTCATATCGACCACGGTATCGGACGTTTCGACGGTCTGGAAATCATTGACCATAACGGAAAACAGCAGGAGGCACTGCGACTTATATATCAAAATGGCGATTTGCTTTACGTGAGCATCCACTCTCTGCATAGAATTTCGAAATATTCGAGTAAAGATGGCGCTGAACCTTCGCTGAGCAAACTCGGCTCGAACGCTTGGAACAAGCTGAAAGCAAAGACGAAGAGCAAGGTCAAAGATATCGCTCGTGAGCTCATAAAACTCTATGCTGAGCGTAAAAACTCGAAGGGTTTCCAGTTTATGCCTGACACCTACTTGCAGACCGAGCTTGAGGCTTCGTTTATGTACGAGGACACGCCCGACCAGCTTAAGGCGACCATCGACGTGAAACGCGATATGGAGAAGGAATCGCCGATGGACCGCTTGGTGTGCGGCGATGTGGGTTTCGGCAAGACAGAAGTGGCAATACGCGCTGCTTTCAAGGCTGTCAGCGATTCGAAACAGGTGGCTGTTTTGGTGCCGACTACAGTTCTCGCGCTTCAGCATTTCCACACGTTCTCGAGCCGTTTGAAAGGCTTCCCGGTCACCATCGACTATATGAACCGTTTTAAGACCGCCAAAGAACAGAAAAAGACTCTCGACGACGTGAAAAACGGTCGCATAGATATATTAATAGGTACACATCGTATCATCAGTAAAGACGTGGAGTTTAAGGACTTAGGCCTCTTGATAATCGACGAGGAGCAGAAATTCGGCGTTTCCGCAAAGGAGAAGCTGAAACAGATGAAAACCAACGTCGATACCCTCACTCTGACGGCAACGCCTATCCCGCGAACACTGCAGTTTTCGATGATGGGAGCTCGCGATATGAGCATCATCACCACTCCGCCGCCGAACAGATATCCTGTCGAGACCGAACTACGTTCGTTCTCTCCAGACGTGATAAGAGACGCCATCCAGTACGAGTTGGCGCGCGACGGACAGGTGTTTTTCGTGCACAACCGCATTCAAAACATCATGGAGGTTTACGACATGATTATCAGCTGCGTGCCAGGTGCGAAGGTGGCTGTTGGTCACGGTCAGATGGAGGGCGACAAGCTAGAACAGATAATGCTCGACTTCATTGACGGCAAGTACGACGTGCTGCTGTGTACCACGATTATCGAGGCTGGATTGGACATTCCGAACGCCAACACCATCATTATCAACGATGCGCACAAATACGGCTTGAGCGATCTGCACCAGCTGCGCGGTAGGGTGGGACGTTCCAACAAAAAGGCGTTCTGCTACCTCCTCACACCTCCGCTTGCGATGCTTAGCGACGAGGCTCAGAAACGTCTGCGTGCCCTCGAGGAATTCTCCGATTTAGGCAGCGGCTTCAACATCGCAATGCGCGACCTCGACATCCGTGGAGCCGGCAATCTGCTTGGTGCCGAACAGAGTGGTTTCATCAACGATATCGGTTTTGAGACATATCATAAAATCCTCGACGAAGCCATCATGGAACTCAAGGAAAACGAGTTTAAAGACCTGTTCGAGAAGCCCGAAGAGGAGAAGAAATACGTCCGCGAGTGTGCCATCGAGTCGGATTTGGAGATACTGCTTCCAAACGAATACGTCGACTCATCCGCTGAGCGTATCAGCCTCTACAACGAGCTCGATCATATTGAAAATGAAGAAGGTTTGATGCGGTTTACCGACAACCTCATCGACCGTTTCGGTGAACTTCCGCCGCAAGCTAATGACCTTTTAAATACTGTACGTTTACGCTGGATCGCCCGCGACCTCGGTTTCGAAAAAATCGTCCTCAAAAAAGGCGATATGACCTGCTATTTCCTACAGGATCAGGAGTCGGAATACTTCAACACGGCGACTTTCCAAAAAATCATCCGCTATGCTTCCGACCATCTGAAACGTTGTCAGTTTAAGGAACAAAACGGCAAAAACATATTGATTTTCAAGGTTGTCGACAGAGTAAAGGATGCTTTGGATTTATTGCGGGAAATTGTCGGATAATCGATTTTAAAAGAAAAATTTGGAGATTTGAAAAATATTTCGTATCTTTGCAAGATTAATATTTGAAATATGACAACATTATTTTTAGGCGGTATCGGAACCGGTGAAATAATTCTTATCGTGCTGGCTATTCTGCTGCTTTTCGGCGGCAAGAAACTCCCTGAGCTGATGCGCGGAATGGGCAAGGGCGTCAAGGAATTTAAAGATGCCATGAACGAGCCGAGTGATGATAAAAAAGAAGATTGACGAATCCGTAGACGTTCAGATGACCTTCGGCGAGCATCTCGATGAGCTTCGTAAAGTGTTGATGCACATCGGGATTGCTTTTGTTTTGCTCTTCATCGTGCTCTTTACTTTTTTCAAAGGCGATATCATCAACATCGTTTTTTATCCTTCCGAAAGCGATTTCATTACAAACAGACTTTTTGCAAAACTGGCCGATCTGACTGGCACTGAAGCATTGAGAATCAATGAGAATCCCTTGGAGATTTACAATACCAAGATTGCGGGGCAGTTTATGCTTCACATCAAAGCATCGGCAGTGGGTGCTTTAGTCATTGCGTTTCCTTACATCATCGGGCAGCTGTGGGGCTTTGTGAAGCCGGCTCTTTCGACAAACATGAAACGCCGTACTCGCTTGATAGTCTGGAAGATAGTGTTTTGGTTTTTCCTCGGAGTGGCATTCAGCTACTTTATTATCGCACCTCTTGGAATCAACTTCCTTGCAAATTACGAGGCTAACGGTAGCATACAAAACATCATCGATGTGAGTTCGTATGTGAGCACTGTTTTGGGTGTTTGTCTCGCAGCCGGACTGGTGTTTCAGTTGCCACTTCTGATAAGACTGTTGGCCTCAATCGGCATTGTTTCTTCAGCTTGGCTAAGGAAAAACCGCAAAATCGCCATCGTTGTCATCTTGGCGCTCTCGGCACTCATTACGCCGCCCGACATCATCAGCCAGCTGCTGATTTTTGTGCCGTTTTACATTTTATACGAATATGGGATTAGCATAGCAAAAACAATTGAAAAGCAAAATGCAGACAGATAGAACAAGGGAATTGGAAACGAAAGGCATTGGTACTCTGTTACTTATGTACGCTTTGCCGTCGGTGGTGAGCCAGGTTATCTCATCGGTTTACAACATTTGTGACCGAATTTTCATCGGACACGGAGTGGGCGCGCTCGCCATTGCGGGATTGGCCATCACTTTGCCTATCATCAATATCATCCACGCTTTCGGCGCTTTGATAGGCGTTGGAGCAGGGGCGAGGATGTCAATCGTTTTGGGCAAGAAAGACATCAACTGGGCTGAGAATATCCTTGGCAACAGCGTCATTTTCACCGTCATTTTGAGCGGACTGGTGATGCTGTTTTCGTATATCTTCCTCGACAGTATCTTGTTCGCCTTTGGCGCGACAGCTGAAACCGTTGCTTACGCCCGCGAATACATGGTCATAGTGCTTCCGGGAATGTTCCTTACCACCTTGGCGTTCAATCTTGTCTCGCTGATGCGTTCGTCGGGCTATCCCAACCAGTCGATGATAGTGCTCGTGTCGGGTGCAGTGCTCAACATCGGTCTCGATGCCTTGTTTATCTTCGCTTTTGATATGGGAATCGCAGGTGCTGCGTGGGCTACCACCATCTCGATGGCGTTCGCGACTTTCCTGGCAATGCTGCATTTTTTGAAACGAGACTCGTTCATCCGTTTTCGCAGACACGGATTCCAGCCTAAAGGCTATATCTTTAAGAATATCTTTATGATAGGAATGAGTCCGTTCCTGATGAACGTGGCTGCTGCCGGTGTGGTTGCGATTCTGAACAAACAGCTCATCCGTTACGGCGGCGATATGGCGGTAGGCGCTTACGGCATTGCCAACAGTTTCATCATGATTATGATTATGGTCATTCTCGGAGTGTGCATGGGAATGCAGCCAATTGCGGGCTACAACTACGGTGCAGGTCATCCCGACCGACTCAAACGTGTTTACACCCTCACGATGAAAGTCTGCGTTTTGTTAGGAATTGTTACGGCAATCATCGGTTGCACCATGCCTCGCATCATCTCGATGGCGTTTACCAGCGACACAATCCTGCTCGACATCTCGCAGATGGCGTTGCCGTATATCACCGTGATGACACCACTCATCGCCTTCACCATTGTCAACTCCAACTTCTTCCAAAGCATCGACAAGCCGTGGATTGCCATTGTCACCAGCCTCTCGCGCCAGGTCATCTTCCTCATTCCGATGATGTTTGTCATGCCGACAATCTTTGAAGATCTGGGAATCGACAGTCTTCAAGGCGTTTTCGCTTCATGCACGGTATCAGATGTTTTCGGCGCGGTGCTGGCGCTGGTTTTGCTGCTGTCGCAGAGGAAAGTGTTTAGGTATATTAAATAAAAAAACGATAACTAATTGATATTCAATAAGTTATCGTTACTTGTGGAGGATACCGGACTCGAACCGGCCACCTTTAGATTGCGAACCTAACGCTCTACCAGATGAGCTAAACCCCCATTCTTTACGACTGCAAAAATACTAATTATTTTTTATAAAACTAAAAATTTTGTAAAAAACTTTATGTATCTTTGCACCCAATTTTGAAAACGAATATTAAACAATTTTTAACCATGGAAATTGAACTTTATATCATCAGAAGAGTAAACGCCTTGATGCAGGCAACCGACGCAAAAATAGTGAAACGCCTCGAAGGCGGAATGAGTAACTATACCTATGTTGTTGAGTGTCAAGGAGAATTATATACCTACCGCGTGCCTGGTAAGTTCGCCGAACGTTTTGTTGACCGCGTTGAGGAAGACGCTAACATCAAGGAAGTTGAAAAACTCGACCTCAACAACGAGACAGTTTACGTAGAGATTCGCTCAGGCGAAAAACTCGCTAAATACGTTGAAGGTACCATCATGTCGACAACCGACGTAGTCTCTTACAACGAGATGTCGGTGAAGGCTCTGAAGAAACTGCATAACAGCGACCTGAAATTCAGCGACTACAACGCTTTCGGCCGTCTCGACACCTACGAAAAATACTGCAAAGAGATGGGTTTTGAGCATCCTCAGGAATATGTCGAGCTCCGTCACACCCTCGACGAGATGCGCAAGCTTTACAAAGAGGTGAAAAAAGTGCCGTGCCACTGCGACTATCAGCCGACAAACCTCGTCATCGCAAAGGATAAGTTCTATGTCTTGGACTGGGAGTTTGCAGGCATGAACGACCCGTTTTACGATATCGCTTGCTACGGAAACGCCGGTTTCGACAAGGCTTTGTCGTTGCTCGAGGCTTACGTCGGTCACAAACCTACGCAGGAAGAGCTGAACCGTCTGTATTTCCACCGCGCATTCCAGTGCCTGCAGTGGTTCAACGTCGCCATCTTCAAAGATAAAGTTGGCCTTAGCAAAGATCTGAATATGGATTTCAACGCCGTCGCCTTCATGTTCTTAGGCATGGCGAAGGATCTTATCGGAAACTGCAAGTAAACACTAATACATCATATCGCTGAAGCCGAAGCCTTCGTCGAGACCGAGCTCCGCGCGCACCTCTTCGGAGAGGCTCGCCGGACTCCATGCCGGCTCGAAGGTAAGCTCCACATCACACGACTTAACGCCCATTATAGCGCTGACTTTCTCCTTAACGAAATTAGGGAGATAGTCGGCGACAGGGCAGTTTGGCGCAGTCACGGTCATCAAAATACTCACCGCCCCCTCATCGTCGATGTTGATTTCATAAATCAAGCCCAGTTTGTAAATATCAACTGGTATCTCAGGGTCGTAAATGCCGCTAAGTACAGCAATCACGCGCTCTTTCAGTTCGTTTTTTTCTTCTTCTTTCATATCTTCTATGGACAAGACATGTCTTGTCCCAACTGGTTTTAAATTATATCCTGTATGGATAAGGCATGCCTTATCCGTTCATTACTTCTGCATACAACATCATCTGTTTCACCATGCTCAACAGTCCATTCGAGCGGGTAGGAGAGAGGTGCTCCTTCAGGCCAATCTCATCCAAGAAACTCATGTCGGCAGCCAAGATATCGGCTGGAGTCTGTCCCGAAAACACCTTTATCAATAAATTGATGATGCCTTTGGTGATGACGGCGTCGCTGTCGGCAGTGAAATAAATCTTACCGTCTTTCAACTCGGCATGAAGCCAAACCCTTGACTGACAGCCGTTTATGAGGTAGTTGTCGTTTCGATACTGTGGGTCGATGATAGGACATTCCTTGCCCATCTCGATGAGCATTGCGTAGCGGTCCATCCAGTCGTCGAACATCGAAAACTCCTCGACTATTGAATCCTGAATCTCTTTAATTGTCATATTTTTATACTTTAGACTTTAGACCTTAGACCTTAGATTTTTTGTCTCAACGACTAAAGTCTAAGGTCTAACGTCTAAGGTCTCATTTTAGCATATTTGCAGCTTTTTCTACTGCTTTTACAAAAATATCAATTTCTTCCTTTGTGTTGTACATTGCAAACGACGCTCTCACCGTTCCCGGGATGCCGAAAAATGTCATCACTGGCTCGGCGCAATGATGTCCGGTGCGCACTGCGACGCCAATTTTGTCGATGATGGTACCCAAATCGTAAGGGTGGACGCCGTCTATCACAAACGAAATCAATCCGTTACGTTTCGGAGCCTGTCCGATGAAACGCGTGCCTTCGATATTTGCAAGCTCTTCGGTGGCATATTCCAAAAGCTCATCTTCATAAGCTTCAACTTCCTGACGGTCAAAGCTTTGAATAAACTTAACTGCTGTTTCCAGACCTAAAGCAGCACCCACATTCGGTGTGCCTGCTTCGAATTTGAACGGAACTTTGTTGAACGTGGTCTTCTCGAAACTCACTGTGTCGACCATCTCGCCGCCAAACTGATACGGAGGCATTTTTTCGAGCCATTCCATCTTGCCGTACAAGCCGCCAATGCCCATAGGAGCGTACATCTTATGACCCGAAAACACGTAAAAATCGCAGTCAAGATCCTGAACGTCAATCACTTGGTGCGCCATCGACTGTGCGCCGTCTATCACCACCGGGATGTCGTATTTATGTGCCATCGCTATCATTTCCTTGATAGGATTCACAGTGCCTAAAGTGTTGGAAATGTGAGCGATAGAAACGATTTTCGGGCGTTGTTTGAGCAATTCTTCGTAGTGATTCAGGTCGAGAATGCCTTTTTTGTCCATGCGGATGACGAGCAATTCGCCTTTTGAGCGGAACAGCATCTGCTGCCACGGGACCATGTTTGAGTGATGCTCCATGGCACTCACCACAACCTTATCTCCTTCATTCACAAGAAGTTGTCCCAATGAAGTCGCCAGCAGATTCAGCGATTCTGTTGTTCCTCTTGTGAACACAATCTCCTGTGCTTGTCTGGCATTTACAAACTGCGCCACGGTCTTTCTCGCATTCTCATAAGCTTCTGTCGCCATCTGGCTGAGGTAATGTACTCCGCGGTGAATGTTACAGTTTTCATGCAGATAGTAATCGCGCTCGCGCTCAATAACGCAAAGCGGTTTCTGCGTGGTCGCGGCGTTGTCGAAATATATAAGGGGCTTGCCGTAAACCTTCTGGTCCAGCACTGGGAACTGTTTCCTTATTTTATCTATATCGAGATGATTCAAAATCGTATAATTTAGCTTGCAAAATTAGTAAATAATTCTTTTACACTAACATTCGTTCAAGTTTAATTTTCCATTTTTCCCAATGTGGCATCTCTTTCGACAACAATGCATAAAAATCTTTAGTGTGGTTGCGATAAACCAAATGACACAATTCGTGGGTTATCACATACTCAATGCAGCATCTCGGAGCGCAAATTAGTCTTGGATTTAACGAAATGTATCCGTCAGGTGTGCAATAGCCCCATCTTTTATCCATCTTTTTTACAGTCAGTTCTTTAGGCTTAACTCCCAAAGTAGAAAAATGTTCAATTATCGGCTGCGAATATTCGTTAAATTTGACTTTTGCACGCTCAAGATACCATTTTTTCAATAGTTTTTCGGCATCTTTTTTGTCGCGACACTCAATTTCAATGATGTTGTTTTGATAATTAACAGCATTCAACGATGATTCTTTTATGCGCAACATATATTGCCGTCCCAGATAAAGATGCGACTCGCCGCTGATGTATTGCCTTTCAGTTGTCGGCGTTCCAAATGATTCAAAATAGCGTTTTTGCTTTAGAATCCATGCCGCTTTCTTCCTGACTTTCTGCTGAATATCAAATAATGTGGCATCACTTGGTGCCTTTAGATACACCGAACCATCAGGTTTTACTTTGATTCCGAGAGTTTTCCTTGTAGCGAATTCAATGTCGTAGTCAATAACGGTTGAACCGTATGTTATGCTGTCGTTTTTTATCGTATCCATATCTTCGCCACGTCCACACATCCGTCAATAATAATATCCATGTCGTCAAACGAGAAATCAAGCGCATATTTGCGTTTCACGTTGTCTATCAGTTCGTCTTCAAGCTCGATTTTCATTCGTCCGATAATGTCGCTTTTCGATTGCCAATCGACCATAATGGAGTCATCAACGACAACGTTTTTACGAATTATCTCGTCAAAAGCTTTCGCTGTCGCAAACGCCATCTCTTTAAACGGCATTTCTGGGAATAAACGCTTGTAGTTCTCCAATGCGATGCCGTAGAATGCTTTGGCGGTATTGTTGTGCTCAAACTCAACCGGAAGCTCGCTGTCGGTATGATTCAACACGTTTTCTTTGTATTGCATCATTCTTTCCAGATATTCGTTGTCGCTCAAACGACCTTGCTCGTATGCTTCAATAGTCTCTTTTATCAGTTGCGAGAACTTTTTGTAGAAGGCAGGGTCTGAATCCATGTTTTCCTTGATATACTTGGCTGTTCGCGATGCTATAGTATCAGCTTTTGCAGTAGTTCCGACGATATTGTCAACTTCTTTCTGGAAATCTTCTTTGTCGAAAATGTTAACCAAATTTGTGATTACTTTCACTGCATCGCTTTCAACATGATGGTTGATGAGCTTTTCAATTCTCGCCTCGTATTTCTTGTAATCTACAGTGTCGGAATAGCGCAACTGAACTGCTGTCCGCAGCTTCGAGAACATATTGAGGTCGTCTTTGTAACGCTGAATGGTCCTTTCATCAGTGTTTTTATGAAATTCCAAAGTGGAAAGCGCCAGTTGCAACACTGATGAAAATGCCGAAAGTCTATCATAGAATTCGTGCCGGCGGTCTTCCATCCTCAACGATTGCGCGTATGCTTCCAAGTCCCGTTTATTCGGAATCATCTTGAACATATCCCAAAGCTCTGAATATTTTTGTGGCAATTCGGCGATTCTATCTCCAACAGGGACAAGGGTATCGTGAAACACTTGCTGCTCTTCCTCGTCATAATCTGAATACAAGGTCATTGCTGCATCCAATTCCGACAAAACTCCGTAATAATCAATGATATAGCCATAATCTTTGCCTTCGCATGTACGATTTACTCGCGCCACCGCTTGCAAAAGATTGTGACCTTGAAGTGGACGGTCAAGATACATGACAGCTACTTTGGGTTCGTCAAAACCGGTAAGAAGCTTGTCAACGACTATCATTATTTCAGGATACTCCTGCTTCTTGAAACGTGAAATCAGGTTTTCCTGATATTTCTGAGGCGTTCCATGCTCATCCATCATCTGTTTCCAGAAACTCTTGACTTCCTGAGGTGTGTCGCCGTATGCCACCTCTTCTCCTTCGCGGTCGTCAGGCGCGGTAATAAGCACTTCCGATGACACCTTTCCGATTTCATCCAAATATTTTTTATAAAGAATGGCAACACGTTTCTTAGGTGTTACAAGCATTGCCTTGAAGCCTGTTCCTTGCCAGTTGTCGGCGTAATGCTTTGAAATGTCTGTGGCAATGGAGTATATTCGTTGTTCTGTTTGGTTGATGATATCGGTTCGAGAGAATTTCTTTTTAAGGTCGGCAGTTTGGTATTCAGTCAAATCCTCACAGACTTGATTGAAGAAACTGTCGATTGGACCTTCCGCAACTGATTGTGGCACAATGCGTCCTTCGTACAATAGCGGCACAACCGCCTTATCGATAACAGCTTGCTTCACCGTGTAAACAGGTCTAATAATTCCGCCGAATGTCTGTGCCGTGTTTTTGTCCTTCCTCATCAGAGGAGTACCAGTGAATGCAATCTTACATGCGTTTGGCAGCACGCGGTTCATCTGAATGGCCATTTCCTTGTATTGGCTGCGGTGCGCCTCGTCAATTAAAACGAAGATGTTCGGGTTAGTTAGTGGTGCTTTTATCGTTTTGATAGCCGTCTCAAACTTGTTGATAACAGTGGTGATGATGGCATCGGTGTCACTTTCGAGGAGTTCGACGAGACGTTTTCCTGTCGTGGCATTCTCCACTTCTTTGCCGCATTTACGGAATGTTCCAGTTATCTGGCTATCCAAATCGGTGCGGTCGGTGACAAGCACGATACGCGGATTCCTGATGTTCGGCTCTTGCGCTATCTTTTGCGCTAACATCACCATTGTCAATGACTTGCCACTGCCTTGTGTGTGCCAAACCACGCCGCCGTTTCTGTGACCTGCTTCAATGGTTTTCACCCTTTCCACAGTCTGGTTGACTGTGAAATATTGCTGATAGCGAGTGAGTTTCTTGATTCCGGCGTCGAAAATGGTGAAATGAAACATCAGTTCGAGCAGACGTTCCGGACGGCAAAGATTGTAGAGATATTCATCTTGAACCGTCGGCTCGCGAGTTATCTCATGGTTTTCGTTAACCAAATTGAACAAACGTGAGCGATATTCATTCTCCTCATCCTTGTTTTTAAACATCTCGTGCCATTTACTCCAGAATTTGGCTGGAGAGCCAGTAGTGGCATAGCTTCCGAAGCTGTTTCCGATTGCGAGAAGCAGAGCGCTATAAACATACAGACCTCTGATGCCGTCTTCCTGCTGATTGCGCAAATGTTGCGATATGGCTTGTTCCTCAGCGCCTTTTACATCTGGACGTTTGCATTCAATTATGACCAGCGGGATACCGTTCACAAACAGCACTATGTCGGGACGATAAGTGTCGTTCATTCCAGCTCGTGTGACCGCACACTCTTCCGTAACGTGATACACGTTGTTCTCGGGATGCTCCCAGTCGATGTAGCGCATGGTATAGCTTTTCTTGTCGCCGTCGATGCTTTGTTCGAAAGCCTTGCCGAGGGTGAGCATGTTATACACTGTCTCGTTGCCGTTGATATAGCCGCTTTCCATTGATACGTTGCGCAGTGCTACTATGCCGTTTTCGATGTTCTGTTCCGAGAAGCGTGCCTCGCTGTGACTGCCGATGCGGATGGAGTTGAGCTCGCGCAGCTGTTGTCGCAGCACCTCTTCGAGTAGCACATTCGATGTCTTCTCGTCACGCATCTCAAAAGCCTCCTCCGGTGAAATATACTTATATCCAAGCTTCTTCAGCAGCTCTAGCGCCGGGATTTGGCTGATATCGTTTTCTTTGAAAGAGATGAGGGTCATGATTTATTGATTTTATCTATTAAAAGCCTTTTCAATTTCATACATTTTGTTTAGAGCGTCTATAAACATATCAATAAGAGATTTTTTACCATTTGCATCTTCTAATGAAATTGTCATCTGACAGAATTGATTAGCAATGCTAAATATCATCATATTAGAAAGCTCTTCCAGCAAACACAATTGTTTTGCTGTGATAAAAGATTGATATGATTGAATAAAATCGTTGATTTGTTTTTTCATAATTTTACCTTCTTCACTAATGAACGATATATAGCTAATATTAGCCCTATACAGGTTTTGAAACATCGGCATAATATCTGTCCAGTTTTTAGACATTAGGACCTTACGGGCATTATCTATTTCCATATAACCGTTTTTGATTTCAGTATTTCTAGAAAATTCCAGTAAAATGCGATTAAAAACATTTTTAATATCACGAATTTTCTGTTTAAAGATTGGTTGTAGACGTTTTTTTTCGAATTTTTGGGGGAAATAGATTGTTAAAAGGTATATAATGAAACCGGCCACATAACTATATGAGAGATTAAGATACAGTCGATTTATATTATCACAAACATTCTGTGATAAATTGATTTTGATCATAAGCCAATCTATTTCTAATTGTATGGCGAAGATTGCCCAAAAACAAAGCACCAATACAATTATGAAAATTATTTTTAATAAAACCGACGACAGATCGAACGCTTTAATTTTGTCCATATTGTTATTGTTTAAGATATAACATTTTTATCTCTGGCACTTCTAGATCAACTTTGATTCCAACTTTCCCGTTGGTAAGTTCATCGAAGGATTTTCCTTCTTGTTGAATCTCAATGACTTTAATGGGAAGATATCTGCCATCAGTTTCGTATGCCAAAGTATCACCGATTCTAATATTCTGATTGTGAAGGTCGATACAAATTATTGTGTGATTTTGATAGTATTTATATGGTTTTCCTAGTTTTATCAAGTTTGGCGTAAAATCTATCAATCCAGTGTTTAATATGCATTTTTGCGCTTCTTCCTTTGATATAAAACCATTTTCAATATTGAAGTATAAATTAAACAATTGCCAGGTATACATTAAGCCTCTGTCATCGTTTATTGCATCTTGAATTTGATTATCATTAAACGGAGGGAGTGTCCTCTTGAGAGGTTCAATGTTTCTTTCGTTGTTGACTATGTATAAAGCAATAACATCTAACTTGTTCCTTTCTTTGCATCTTCTGTGCCTGATCTTACTAATTTGTGAACACTCTGAATCTTTTGATGTCCTATTGATACCTTTAACTTCGATAATCAGTAGTCCTTTCTCTCCTAAATCAATTTGAATGTCTTCTTCAAATAAACCATCTGCAACTGATTTGTCCTTTTCAATAGCATTATCAAAGCCTAGCCATTTTAAGTATTCAATGATGTTTTTTACTAATATATCTCCAGATTCCGTAAGAATGTTGTGCAAAAACTCGTATTTTTTGTTATTATCTTGGATGGCCTTATCTATATTATTAATGTCTTCTTCGTATTTGTTAATGATCTCTTGTTTCTTAGTCTCTAAATCCTGTTGCTTAGGAAGGAAATATTGTTGTTTGTTTTTCCAAGATATTGTTTCAATTTCAGGAAAGTATTCAGAATAATATCTATATATGACTTCTTTGAATAATATGTCAAGCAATTCCTTTTTTGATTCTAACTGAGGAAGCATAAACGTTACTTCCTTGTCCGAAATCCAAATATATGAGATTATTTGACCGTGTTTGTTTTTTAATAATGGGATGAAATTGTCATCAGGAATGCTTTTATTTGTGTTGTTGTCCCATATTGCTGGATGTTCGAATGTTTGATAATACTTTATTTCATTAGAAAACTGTTCAAACAGGGTATAAGCAATTTTGGAATCACAAAACAGAATCTCATTGCCATATATTGTTTCCCCTGTAAAATCTTTTGTCAGTGAATAATTTGTAAGTGTTATTGTATTATCATTGTGATGATAACTTGCCGCATCTTGAACAGAATATTCGATTTCATTTTTTGAGTGTTGAAAAATTATATTAATTATTGGACGATGTACATTGCTTTTTTGTGTTTCCGTTTTTAACAAGAAACAATTATATGGTATCGGATTAAATAGAGTCGCTGGATAATTGGAAACAAAATAATAGGCAGAGTTACCTACTATATTAGTGCGTGTATGCTCAGATTGTCTGTATTCAATTGTTTTGTAATTTCCCAAATCACTAATAAATACCTCGTATTCATGTATATTTTGGGGAAAATCATAATTCAATAGGAGATATGTTGAGGTGCCTCTGTGATTTTGTTTGCCAACATCTACTATATTGCCCAAACTTCCATTATATACATTGAAAGTTTTTGATAATTCATCACAGACGTTTTGCTCAACATTTAAACAACAGATTTTTGTGTTTTTCATATTACCCTCCTTTTACCAGTTAATAGCACCTGCATCAGCCCCTTCTTCTGCTCCTGCATGGCTGCTAGTTTTTGTTTTTGTATCTCAATTTCTTTGTCGGCTTGTTCCAAGATGGTAGAAATGGCCTTTTGCTCTTGAAGTGTCGGAATATAAAATTTCATAGAGCATAAACCGTCGTAGGAAAGGCTGTCACGGACGCTTCCTTGTGTATAGGCTGGGATATGTCCTCTGAACCACCACGATTGGAGACATTGCAACAAATAGGATTTGTCGATATTTTCGTTGGCTTTGAAAACGATATACATTGGACTTAAAATGCCTTCATCGTATTCGTTTAGCATAGCCAAAGAACCAACGTTTACTCTAGATGGATTATAGGCAAATTCGCCTCGACGAACTACTTTGTAGTTGCTCGTATCGTTGCTGGCTACAATTTTATCAAATTGCTCTTCTTGGAGAATAAAACCTCTTGTGTTGGTGACTGATAAAACACGTTTGCAGCCATTGTTTCTTCTGTTGCATTCCGAAATGTAGTTGCCAAGTCTATGGAAAGAGCCTCCCTCAAACCCTTTCAGTCGTTTCTTTCCCGTGAGCAGTTGCTGCATGAGGCCGCGCTTGCGCAGGGCGAGTTGCTCAATCAGGGAGGTCTGCTTGGCTATGGCGGTGTCCCAAAGGGAAAGAACGGAAACGATGCGTTGTTGTTCTGCTAATGGTGGAAGTGCGAACTTATACGAACAATATTCTGCTGCATTGATTCCTGGCTGTCCACTACGCTGTGAGGTTATAGAAACCCAATTTGCATATTCCTTTATGTTTGTTTGTGACTTTAAATAATACGGCAGTATTCTTTCTTTATTTGGTGTGAATTTAATTAAGAATCCAGCATATACAAGTTCCCCATCTGTTTTGTCATATAAATATGTTTTGCCAACGGTTGCACCTGTACGAGCAAAAACAATATCTCCCTCTTTTAGATGATAGTTTTCACTTAATGGACTATTAACTGATTTTTTGTCCGACTGATTGAAATTTCCGTCGTCATCAATATCGGTTATTCGGAGATATGTAGGTAAGTTTTCGTCATAATCTGTTGCGGGCGCATTAAGTCCATAGTCGCCATCATTAATACATACTTCTCCCAGCCTCTTTACTTCCCAGTCTTCAGGAATGATGCCGAGGGGCGAGGGCTTGTAGCCGGAGGGGATATGAGAACTATTTTTTGTCATCGTTTTCTTTTATTTTGGCAGTAAAATCTGAATATATCTTATCGTACTTAGTTTTTATTAAATCATATAATTGAGATTCCTTTATACTATTGTTAGAGTCTTGAATGTCTTCCATAAACTTACAGACAGTGTCTTGTTTTAATTGTGAAACAACAATAGTCATTCTTCCTAATACAGGATCAATATTCATTGGTGTATCTAATGACATAGTATATTCTAATGATGTCATTAAATACGAGAAAGCCAGTGCGTAATTCTTATTATTGATTTCTATATCCGCTAAACTTACAAATATTAAATGATTCAACTTGTATGTTTGCTGTTTATATTCTTTTTCTTGAGTATTAAATTTTTCTTTCAAGATGTTTAGCTCTTCTATTTTTGTTTTTATTTCAATGCTAGTGTAAATTTGAGAACCAATTGTTAAAGTCACAACAATTGCAAGCAGCGCAACTATAATCCCTACAAAGGAATCAAGACTAACCACAGAAAAACCACCGACATTACAGCACCATAAAACTAACATGGTGATAGAGACGGCTAACGATAAATATGCACAAAAATGTGCAAAACTTAATTTTTTCTTTTCCATATGTTTAGCATATTTTGTTAATATTATACTATTTCTTTGTCTCCAACAATTTCTGTTTTTTCTTTTCAACAGCTTTTATGTTCTCAACTGTTGGCAAGTCTTCCGGCATTGTGCCACCAAGTTCTTTGATGGTTTGTCGCACTTTGGCACCGACTTCGTAATGAGTCATGTTGGCTTTTTGCTTACCCTTGATATTCTCGCGTCGAAGTTTCTCTTCTGTTTGTGTCGCGCGAAAAAGGTTAGCGGCAAGCTCGGTGCTTCCCATGTGATCCAAAATCTTCTGACTCTGTTTCAAACCTTTTCTGGCATGGATGTCTTTTGCAGTCATGCCGCCATAAAGCCCTTGATAGCCAAAGTTTTGAAAAATGGCATAATCTCGGGAATCGATAACACCGGCGTCTTTTGCAGCACTTGCCAATTCCGAGTTGTGCTTCTGAAGCTCTGCACGCAGAAACAGGCGTTTTTCTTCCTCGTCGGAAAGCGCTTGATATTCCTTCATCTGCTGAACTTCAGCAATGCGAGTCTGTATGGCAAAATAGGTTTGTCCTTGAGCTACAATCGTTTTGCTCGGGTCGGCATTCTGTACAATAAGATAGCATGCATAGCGTGAAAGTTTGACGGAATCGAGAGCGCGTTCTGCACCAGAACCTATTTCTACCATTTCGAGGATATCCTCGAAATGGTTCTCTATTCTCTGGCCGCTGTTTTCACAGGCTATCTTGGCTTTTTCAATAACAGGTAGAAAGTGTCTGTATTCTGTGTATTCTAAAACTTTCCACAGGCTGCGCGATGTCCAGTACTCCACACCGTTTTCATCAATGTGTTTGATGTTCTCAAACAGTGTCATTGTCTTTTTCGTAAGTCGTTTGTTCATATTACTTGGTTTTTTAATGATTAATACTCTCGACCATTTCGAGGATATCCTCGAAATGATACTAATATCCTAACTCCTTTAAATAATCCTTCATTTTTGATTGAACTTCAACAAGTTCACTTTCTAATTGCTCTATTTCTTTTTGCACTGCAGGAATGTCAACTTCAGCCTCCTCTTCGTATGTATCAACATAACGCGGGATGTTGAGGTTGTAGTCGTTTTCACGAATGTCGTCTGGTGTTGCCACAAAAGCATATTTATCTTCTACGACACCTGGTTTTAATTCACTATTGGTAAACTTCCGATATGTGTTTACGATATGCTCGATATCCTGAGTGCGCAGTTTATTCTGATTTTTACCATTCTCATATTCGCGGCTTGCATCGATAAATAGCACGTTTTCAGAGTTTCTCCCTTTGCGGAAAATGGCGATGGCTGCCGGAATACCTGTGCCGTAAAATAGATTTGCCGGTAATCCGATGACAGCTTCCAAAATATGCTCGTTTTCAAGTATGTATTGACGAATCTTGCCTTCGCTTCCGCCTCTGAAAAGCACTCCATGAGGTATGATTACACCAACTTTGCCTGAATTTTCATCTGCAACTTCAAGCATGTGGCTGATAAATGCCCAGTCGCCTTTGCTCTTTGGCGGTATGCCTCTCCAGAAACGGTTGTACGGATCGTTAGCGGCCTCTTCTGCGCCCCATTTGTCGAGTGAGAATGGTGGATTTGCAACAACCGTGTCAAACTTCATCAACTTGTCGTTCAATTTCAGCTTTGGATTGCGCAAGGTGTCACCCCAACGGATGACGGCATTGTCAAAGCCATGCAAGAACATATTCATCATTGCCAAAGCCCAGGTGCTTCCATTAACTTCTTGACCGTACAAGGAGAAGTTGTTGTTTCCGACTTCTTTACCTGCTTTGATCAACAATGAACCCGAACCACAAGTCACGTCGCAGATTCTTGCTCCAGGATTACTCTTTGTCAATTTTGCAAGTAGGGTTGAAACTTCAGCTGGCGTGAAAAAATCTCCAGCTTTCTTGCCGGCCTCACCTGCAAACGTTGAGACAAGATACATGTAAGCGTCACCAATAATATCGTTGTTTTCCAGATGCGACTCATCTAACTCCACGCCTCTGAAATCCTGAAGAAGGTTTCTTAGCCTTGCATTTTTCTCCTTTGTCTCGCCCAAATTTGCACTGTTGAAGCTGATGTTTCTGAAAATGCTGCTGCCATCCTCACTGCTCATTTTCTCGCGGTTGGCATCTTCAAGGTCAGCAAGCGCCTCATCAATCAATTCACCGATATTTGATGCATTTCTATGTTCGTAAAGATAGTCATAAGAACTTTTCTCTGGCACAACAAATCTTTCGTGACGCATTGCTCTTTCTGCACGAGTAGCGTCTCCTTCATATTTCTTAACGTAATCCTGAAACTTCGACTTATAAACATCGCTTACGTATTTCAAAAATAGCATCGTAAGGATGTAATCCTTATACTGGCTGGGGTCAATCACGCCTCTAAAAGTGTCGCATGCATTCCAAACCGTGCGGTTGATATCGTCTTGGGTTATCTTTTTTGTATCCATTTTATATATTTAATTTATTTATTATCAATTGGTTGGTTAACTGCGTTTTCTTCTGTTGTATTAAACCGACAAGCTCGTTTTCACGTTCTTGAAGTTTCGAAATCTCAATAATTGTTTTTTGAGTGTTCATGTCTGGTATCATAACTTCGAGATTCTCAATGACTTCTTTTCTTATCATTGGCGAGCCTGTCCCCATTTTTTCGTTGTTTATAGAAGCTGCGATAGTAGGGTGGTTCATATACCAGCAGAGATACTCCGGAGTAATAATATTTGTGTGTAATCTTATTGAATATAATGTTGTTGATGCCACGGCAGGGATATCATAATCAAAAACTTTGCATAGATATGTTGTGCCTTTGCATGCAAAAAGAATGTCGCCTTTTTTTAACAAGTATCTGTCAATCTTTTTGGTGTAATTTGTTTTCATCGCGGTAATTTCCGGCGAATCCATCAACAAATCTTTTACCTGCAAGCACGAGACATCTCCGTCTGATATACCTTTTATATATATACCGGATTGTATCTCTGCAATTTGACAGAGCTTTCGTTTAGTAATATGACTACTTATAATATTCATGCTGCAAAGATACAAATTATTTTTAAACATACAAGAAAAATTTATAAAAAAATTAAAGTAAATAGATTACTTATATGGTATAACAATGTGAAAAGAAAAATCGTGGCATTATTTTACCGCGATTTTTCTTGCTAATTTATGTGGTTTGTAACGATTATATCTTACTCATATCAATCTTAAAAACCTTCTCTTTGTTGCTGCATTGGAAAATGCAGGTGTCGCAGCTTGAGAGCTCGCCTTTCAGGCGGCGTTTGATCATATCGTCGATGCTGTCGTGCACGCTCTCAATCTTGATGTGATTGCTGATTTCAGCTGCGAAAGCGTACATCAGAAGCATCCTCGCATCCTCTTTCTTGATGCCGCGCTGGCGCATGTAGAACATCGCGTCCTGGTCGAGCTGACCTGTCGAGGTGCCGTGCGAACATTTCACGTCGTCGGCGTAAATCTCAAGGAATGGCATAGTGTTGATCTTAGCCTTGTCGGTCAAGATGATATTGCTATTGTTCTGATATGCGTTGGTTTTCTGTGCGTGCGGCGCCACCATCACGTGTCCGTTAAACACTGCCGATGCCTCGTCGTCCAAGATGCCCTTGAATTTCTCGTTGCTGCTGCAGTTCGGCACGTTATGGTTGATTTTCATGAGGTTCTCGACGTGCTGTTTCTTGTCGAGGAGGTACAGACCGTAAATCTGCAGGTCGGCACCCTCGCCGTTGAGGTCAACATTGATGTTATTCTGCACGAAACCCGTGTTGAACGTCACCAACACGAAGTGCACGCTGCTGTTGGCGGCTTGCTGTATGTTGATGTGCGTGGTCAGATGGGAGTCGTCGTTGAGGTTCTGAATCCTGTACAGCTCCAGCGTGGAGTTTTCCTCCATCACGATGTCGCACTGCTCCTCGTTCGACTGCAGATGACTGCTGTCGTCCAAGAGCACGAGCTGCCGACTCTGATTCTTTCCGACTGTTATGTTGTTTTCGAGATAAGCCATCGTCGTAAGTGTTAGAGATTCAATTCCTTAACCCATTCGTAACCTTTTTCTTCGAGTTCGAGCGCGAGTTTCTTGTCGCCCGACTTCACGATTCTGCCGTCATACATCACATGGACAAAATCAGGCACGATATAATCCAGAAGTCGTTGATAGTGAGTGATTACCACGAAGGCGTTATGCTCGTTATGAAGCTGGTTTACACCATTTGCCACGATTCTTAAAGCGTCGATATCCAAGCCTGAGTCGGTCTCGTCGAGGATGGAGAGGTCAGGTTCGAGCATTGCCATCTGGAAGATCTCGTTTTTCTTCTTCTCGCCGCCCGAAAAGCCCACGTTTACATAGCGGTTCTGCAGTTTCTCGGTGATTTCCACCATTGCCTGTTTCTGCTTCATCATCTTGGTGAAATCAATCATCGACATAGGCGGAAGTCCCTGATATTCACGCTTTGAGTTGACTGCTGTGCGCATGAAGTTCTGCATCGAAACGCCTGGAATCTCCACTGGATACTGGAAACTCAGGAAGATGCCGAGGTTTGCGCGTTCCTCTGGTGGCATTCCGACGATGTTCTGGCCTTTGTACCAGATCTCGCCTTCGGTAATCTCATAGCCCTCGCGACCTGTGACGGCGGCTGCCCATGTGCTCTTGCCTGTTCCGTTAGGTCCCATGATGGCGTGAATCTCGCCCTCGTTCACTCCGAGGTTGAAGCCTTTTAATATTTCCTTGCCTCCGATTGAGACATGTAAATTCTTAATATTCAGTAACATTTTATATAATTTTTATTTTTTTTCATTTTTTGTACGGACAGGCTGTGCCTGTCCTTTCGGACGGATGCAATCCGTCCCTACCCAACACTACCTTCCAACGTAATTGACAGCAATTTCTGGGCTTCAACCGCGAATTCCATCGGCAGCTTATTCAGCACATCCTTTGCGTATCCGTTGACAATCAATCCGATAGCTTTTTCTGTCGGTATGCCGCGCTGGTTGCAGTAGAACAGCTGGTCTTCCGAAATCTTCGACGTGGTCGCTTCGTGCTCAAGAATGCTGCTGTCGTTGCCGCATTCCACATAAGGCCAGGTGTGAGCGCCGCATTGGTCGCCCAACAGCAACGAGTCGCACTGCGAGAAATTACGGCAGTTTGAAGCTTCCGGCACCACTTTCACCAGTCCGCGATATCCATTCTGACTGTGACCTGCTGAAATTCCCTTTGAAATAATGGTCGAGCGACTGTTTTTGCCGATGTGAATCATCTTGGTTCCGGTGTCGGCCTGCTGATAGTTATTTGTGACAGCCACTGAATAGAATTCAGCCACTGTGTTGTCTCCTTTCAAGATGCAGCTCGGGTATTTCCAAGTGATGGCTGAGCCTGTTTCGACTTGCGTCCACGAAATCTTAGCGTTGTCGCCACGGCAGATGCCTCGTTTTGTGACGAAGTTATAGATGCCGCCTTTGCCGTCTTTATCGCCCGGATACCAGTTCTGAACTGTGGAATATTTCACTTCTGCGTCTTTCTCTGAGATGATCTCGACGATGGCCGCATGTAACTGATTCTCATCACGTTGCGGAGCGGTACAACCTTCCATGTAGCTCACGTAAGCACCTTCGTCGGCAACGATCAAAGTGCGCTCGAATTGTCCGGTATTTGCAGCGTTGATTCTGAAATATGTTGACAATTCTATCGGGCAGCGGACGCCTTTCGGAACGTAGCAGAACGAGCCGTCGCTAAACACAGCGGAATTTAATGCTGCGAAGAAGTTGTCGGTGTAAGGAACGACTTTCCCGAGATATTTCTTCACCAAGTCAGGATGCTGTTTCACAGCCTCGCTGAACGACATGAAGATGATGCCGTGCTTCGAAAGCGTCTCCTGGAACGTGGTCTTCACCGAAGTCGAGTCCATCACAGCGTCGACGGCCACTCCCGAGAGTTTTTTCTGCTCATCGAGCGAGATTCCGAGCTTGTCGAATGTCGCTAAAAGTTCCGGATCAACCTCATCCAGACTTTTCGCTTTGCGCTGTTTTGGCGCCGCATAATATATAATGTCTTGAAAATCAATGGGTGGAATGGTAAGATGCGCCCAAGTCGGCATCTTCAAAGTCTGCCAGTGACGGAACGCTTTCAAACGGAAATCCAACAGCCAATCAGGTTCCTCTTTCTTCTTCGAAATCAGGCGTATGATGTCCTCGTTCAGACCTTTCGGGATGAAATCGGTCTCGATGTCGGTCACAAAACCGAACTCATAGTCCTTGTTGGTTACTTCTTCGATTATATTTTCCTTTGGATTTGACTCCATAACTAAAACTCTAAAATATTAATTTGCAAAAATACAAAAAAAAATGTTAACTTTGCATCATAATTTTTAGGTATGTCAGAAAGGAAATTTTGGAATAGGATAAAAAACAATAGGTTTTGCAGATGGATGCTGTGGTTTTTTGGAGGTATTTTGTTGATAATCATGGCGATATATCTTGCTGTGCCGTCTTATTCTTTCGCCGATATCGAGCCTTTCCAAGGCGAATTCGTTTACAATCCATATTCTGAAATAAATCGTATAAATTATTTTGATTTTCGTTCAAAATCAATTGAAAATCAAGGAATTAAAGTATATGAATACGGTTATGCGCTTACAGGAACGCGTTATCTTTGTCTGGGTTATGAAAAAAAGCGAATAATCGATTATCCGTTTCTGCAAAGTGTTCATTATAAGCAGTTTAATATCGATAAGCTAAATAAAATCACTCGACTGGTGGCACCTGCTCATCCAACGAAAGGGTTCAAGCAGGGACAGATGACTCATCTCGACCATTATCGGGTGATGGAGGCACTGAGTCTGAACGATAACTCGTTGTATTATTGGGATATAGCGCTTTCAAACGGACATCGTGTAAATATTATCGCAACTACTGGCGACGAGTTTTGTGCGGATACGGTAAAATATCTGACGGCAACTATTGGTGAAAATGATGCGAAGTCTGTCTTTAATTCGCTTGAAACAGGCAATTCGTATGCGGTGAAATATTCTGGTAACTTGATTGAAGTACCTGAACTTCAAGAAGTTACATTTGATAATGACACTTTAAAGGTGTCTGTTTCCGAAAAGGCAAAAGAAATTCGTTTTATCGGACAGAATGCCATTGTAAAACAACGACTTAACAATGTTTCAGAAGGTTTTTATCATTTTGAAAAAGATGACACATATATCCGCGCTGAGATTGAGTTTGAAAATGGTAACACGCTGTATCTCAATCCATTAGTGCGTCATGAATATCAATATTTCTTTGATTTGAACAAGGCTAAAATCATGAAGGGCCGCACTTATCTGATGTGGACGGTTTACATCATTGTGGTTTTGGCGTTAGTAAGATTGTTTTTGACAAAACATAAAAATGAAAATTCAAAATAATAAAGTCGACAAATATCTCGCTTGGCTACTGATAATCAGTGCATTAGTTCGTGGCTTTTTGGCTGCTTTCATCGAATTTGGCAACGATGAAGTTTATTATTGGACCTATGCCATGTATCCCGACTGGAGTCATTTCGATCATCCTGGCATGGTCGGTTGGGTTATGCAGATTTTCAGTCTTAACTTGTTGTTTACCAGTGAGTTTGCTCTTCGTTTGTCGTCGATAATCTTCATGACAATCGACACCTATATTATATATAAACTCGGCTGCCTCGTAAAAAATAAACTCGCAGGTTTTTACGCCGCCCTGCTTTACACAGCCTCTCTGTATTGCTTTATAATCACTGGTGTTTTCATCATGCCCGACACTCCGCTGATGATGTTCACACTACTTGCTATTTGGTGTTTTTTGAAATATTTCATGGCATCCAGTAGGGACAAGGCATGCCTTGTCCCTACTGGATATATTTTGCTTGCCGGCCTCTTTGCTGGCCTCGCATTATTATCCAAATATTCTGCCATCTTCATCTGGGTCGGTGTTGGTCTTTATATCCTGATTTATGACCGTAAACAACTGAAAAACAAATATTTATATCTCTCGGCATTGATATCTGTCGTCTGCATGCTTCCTGTCCTAATCTGGAATTTGCGGAACGATTTCATCAGTTTCACTTTCCATGGAGATCGTGTAAGCCTCTTCGGCAAACTTCAGCCACTTGATTTTATTGCTGAAATTGCCGGTGAGCTCGGTTATAATAATCCTATCAATTATGTGCTGATAATCATTGCATTAGTTGCGTTTTTCAAAGGCAGAAAATATCTTGATGTAACTAGTGGGCGATTGCTGCTTTGTTTTGCGCTGCCGTTTGTCGGATTGTTCTGGTTCTTCTCTTTGATGCGCGAGACATTGCCTCATTGGTCAGCACCGGCATTTTCGTTGCTTATATTGTTCCCGGCATCATTTTTTGCTGATAAACAATCAGTTATAGAAGATAAAATAAAGCTTCCTAAACCGATAATCGCAACGTTATCTTTGCTCGTTTTAGTCTTGATTTTCGGGGTTCTGGAGATAAAAACAGGCATCGTTCCTTTGCGATTCGGTGAACGTGCAAATTCTACACGTTATTATGGCGAAGGTGATTTCACAACCACGATCTACGGCTGGCGTTCTATCAAAGATGATTTCCAGAAGATTCGCGAAGACAAGATTTCTGAAGGTCAGATGAAAGAATCGGATGGCATGATCGGATTGCAATGGTTCCCTATGGCAAACTTCGATTATTATGTTGCTTATCCATTGAATGTCAATATGTTCGGCTTGCGCGATATTGATAAAATCCATAAATATGCATGGATTAACGAATATCGTGGCGGACTTCAGAAAGGTGCTGATTATTGGTTTTTAAACGAGAGTTCGGATTATTACGCTCCCGAACGTTATCTCGAAAATAAATTTGAAGAGATTGTGCCTTGCGACACTATCGTCGTCGACCGTTGCGGGAAACCGGCAAAATATGTCTTCGTGTACATGTGCAAAGGTCTGAAATAGGGCCCAAATGTAAAAGTTTATTTAGATTCTATTCGCTGGGATGCATTTTATGTTAAAAGTGCGTCCGGAGATGCATTTTTTGTCTGCTTTAGTTGCACACCTATTATTATATGCATACTTTTGCGGTACAAAAACGCATGTTTATGAAAGAAGAGTTTATTTATTATCTCTGGGAGAACAGGTTGCTGTCGAGAAATCTCACGACTGTCGATGGTGATCCTCTTTATGTGATATCCGTCGGTAATCGCAATTATGACTCAGGTCCCGATTTTCTCGATGCCCGCGTCCGAATTGGCGGTACGTTATGGGTCGGACATGTCGAGATTCATGTTAATGCATCAGATTGGTTCCGTCACGGACACCATAACGATGACGCATACAAAAACGTGATTCTGCATGTGGTGTATCATAATGATACTGAACAACTTGACATGCCTACGCTCGAGATTGACGGAAAATACGATGAGAATATTTATGAGCGATACAAATCCTTCCAGAAATCAAGAAAATGGATTCCTTGTGAGAGTTTAATTGCTGGTATTCAACAGTTTACATGGCTTTCGTGGCTTGAGCGCATCGTGGTTGAACGCCTCGAGACGGAAGTGAAAGACGTTTTTTCAAAACTCACGGAAAACAATTATGATTGGGAAGAGACTTTGTATCAGCGTGTCATGCGTTATTGCGGGTTGAAGGTTAACAACGACGCATTTGAAAGGTTGGCTAAGTTGTTGCCACTGAGGATTTTACGTAAACATCTTGACAATCCATTGCAAATCGAAGCGATGTTTTTCGGCTGCGCGGGCTTTCTTGAACAAGAGTTTACGGAAAGCTATCCTGTTCTTCTCCAGAGAGAATTCAAGATATTGAAATCCAAGTTTAATCTGACAACGATGCCTAAAGCATATTGGCGGTTTTTGCGATTGCGACCTCCAAATTTCCCGACAATTCGATTGGCACAGATGGCTTCGATGGTTTGCAATGAAAATAGTTTGTTGTCGAAATTATTGATAGCCAAAGACTTGGAATCAGTGCGAAATCTTTTTAATGTTGATGTCAATGAATATTGGGACACACATTTCCAATTCGAGAGACTTTCGAAGGAGAAAAAGAAGAATTTTGGTGATACTGCGATAAATCTTTTGATTATCAATGCAGTTGTTCCTGTGTTGTTCAGCTATGGAATCTACCACGACAACGATGAGTTGAAAGAGAGAAGTCTTGGTTTGCTGAACGCTATGGAGCCGGAAGACAATGTTATCATCCGAAAGTTTGAGAGTCTCGGGGTGAGTGCTCGGAATGCGCAGCAAACACAGGCGTTATTGCATCTTTATAACTGTTATTGCAGGAAGCGTAATTGTTTGAAATGCCGTGTTTTCAACGCCATAAAAACCATTGATTGAACTGCTTTTATAAAATTTTCTAAAAAAAAGTTTGCGTAATACAATAATTCTACTTATCTTTGCTGCAAAATTCTAAGGCAAACTGTTAAAGGAAATGGCTGATTTAAGTGTTAGACTTTCGGAGATAGAGTTGAAGTTGAGAAAGCTCGTATCGCTTAAGAATCAACTAGTTGAGAAGAACGGTGAGCTCGTTCGACAGAATGAGGAGCTTCAATTGAAGGTTGAGATTCTTCAGACGGAGAACGAAGAATTGAGAGATAAAATAAATAAAACAACAATTGTTAACGCACTCGGAAACGAGAAAGAATTAGAAGAAAGTAGGCAGTTGATCAAGACATTGGTGAAAGAAATAGATCAATGTGTTGCGATATTGAACGCCGAACAGTAATAAATAATTGACGGTCATGAGCGAAAGTGAAGAAATAAAGATTAGTATTACCGTTGCTGAACGCAATTACCGTCTGACTATTGACAAGGCTGATGAGGAGAAGGTGCGGAGAGCAGCCGACATGATTAACGAACGGGTGAAGGAGTTTAAGAGAGTTTATACCGATAAAGATTACCTTTCGTTGGTCACAATGGCATGTATCCAGTTCGCGACAAGTGTGGCGAAATATGAGAGTGATTCCGCATTCAAGGATCAATATCTTGACAAACAACTTGATGTCATCGATGATTTGTTGACTGAAAACTTATAAGATTTGTCTGTCTGTCCACCGCATGATGTAACCTTAACAATTATAACAATTTAAACCGGTTGACTCATGGGTACAAAAACAGGCCTCATCCTCGCAAGAGGAGCTTAAACGCCAGTGGACGTTTGCGTATCGTGGCAGCCATAAGCGTGATTTACAAGGGTTTACGATCCCTTTGGGCAGACAGATTTTTTCTTTTTCGCGGAAGAGTAAAATCTTAAATTAAAAAATGATTTTACTACAAGTAAGCACAAGCATTATCATGTACGCAGTAGTCGGCGTTATCGTAGGCGTCGGTGTCGGTGTTTTGCTGGCAACGACCGTCATGCGTAAGGCTTTGACTAGAAAAAGCAACCAACTGCTTGAAGAAGCAAAGGAAAAAGGTGAAGTGATTAAGAAAGACAAGATTCTTCAGGCAAAAGAGAAGTTCCTTCAGATGAAATCAGATTACGAGAAGGAGACAAACGAGAAGAAACGCGAGCTGCAGAAGGTGGAAACGAGAGTTCAACAGCAACAGCAACAGGTCAACCAGCGCAGCGAGGAACTGAACCGAAAAGCCAACGAACTGAACAACCAGCAGCAGAAACTTGCAAATCAACAGGAAAGCCTGACAAAGAAACAAGCCGAACTCGACAAGATTCATGAGGAACAGAAAAAGATGCTTGAGTCGATTTCGGGACTCACAGTGAACGAAGCCAAGGAACAGCTGAAAGAAGCCGTTAAAGACGAAGCACGCGCAGAGGCTATGGTGCTCGCAAAAGAAATCGTCGAAGAAGCTAAGATGTCGGCTAACCAGGATGCAAAGAAAATCGTTCTTGAAACTATTCAGAGAACAGCATCAGAGCACGCAATCGAAAACACTGTTTCGGTGTTTAACATTGAAAATGACGAGATTAAGGGTCGTATCATCGGTCGTGAAGGTCGTAACATTCGCGCCCTCGAATCACTCACAGGCGTCGAAATCATCATCGACGACAGCCCTGACGCCATCCTCCTTTCAGGATTTGATCCGATTCGCCGTGAAATCGCACGTCTCTCACTTCAGAAACTCGTCACCGATGGTCGTATCCACCCGGCACGTATCGAGGAAGTGGTGAAAAAGGTTGAAAAACAAGTGGAACAGGAGATTATCGAGACTGGTAAACGTACAGTCATCGACCTCGGTATCCACAACCTCGCTCCTGAACTCATCAAGATGATTGGTAGAATGAAATATCGTTCATCATACGGTCAGAATCTGTTGCAGCACTCTATCGAGACCGCTAAACTTTGCGCCACTATGGCTGCTGAACTCGGTCTGAACCCCAAAGTGGCTAAACGCGCCGGTTTGTTACACGATATCGGTAAGGTGGCCGACAACGAGGAAGAACTTCCACACGCAATCCTCGGTATGAAGACCGCTGAGAAATACAAAGAGAAACCTGATGTTTGCAACGCCATTGGTGCTCACCACGACGAAATTGAGATGGAATCACTCATCGCACCTATCGTTCAGGTGTGCGACGCTATCTCAGGTGCACGTCCAGGCGCACGCCGTGAAGTCGTCGAGGCTTACATCCAGCGTTTGAACAAACTTGAGAAGATGGCAATGTCATATCCAGGTGTCGTGAAGACTTACGCAATCCAGGCAGGTCGTGAGCTCCGCGTCATCGTCGGTGCCGACAAGGTCAGCGACCAGGAAGCCGACAGCATCGCATACGATCTCTCACGTCAGATCCAGACCGAAATGACGTATCCGGGACAGATCAAGATCACTGTCATCAGAGAGACACGCGCTGTGCAGTTCGCAAAATAATTTATAACGAAAACGACAGAAAAAACGTAGGGGTGAATGATTATTCGCCCCTACAATTTTTTTATAAAACCAAGATGTTATTTCTTGATAACCAGCTTGCTTGATTTCTTTGTCTGACCGTTCACGATAAGGCTGTAGAAATAAACACCGTCGGCGAGGTCGCTCACGTTAAGGCTGACTTTGCCTTGCAGAGAGTTGATCTCGCTGCGCATCACTTCCTGACCTGTCATGCTATAGATGGCGACATAAGCTTCGTTTGCGCTTGAACTGAAGTTGCAGTCAAAGCTGACAACGTCTTTGGCAGGTGTCGGATATGCGTTGCTGAATTCTTCAACGATATTGTTGTCTTCAATACCATATGCTGAATATTTGAAGATAACGTTGATGATGAATTTGTCGTCAGGATTGTTGGCTTCATAAAGATAGTAAGTCATGCTTTGTTCCATTCCTAAAACAGTACTCATATCATCTGCTATATAGTGCATGCTGAAGACATCTGTTGAGTCGGCTGGCATATCGTATGGATCGCTGACATAAACGAATGGTGACAGGCATTGTCCCCAGCAGAAATAATTCATAGTGCCATCGATGACGTTGTTCTCAACTTTTTCACCGATCAGGCGAACGTGTTCAAATGTTGTTACATTGAACTCAATGTTCAGCTCGCCCCATGTGGCAGCACCGTCGCCATACACGTAATATGTTGCACCGTTTTCAATGATAATACCTGTCTCTCTTTCAGTGACTTGGTAACTCTGTGCAGACAAGGCAAACACAGAAAGAATTAATGCTAATGTAAAGAATAGTTTTTTCATAAGCGATTTTATTTAAATTGTTAATTGTTGTTTTTCGTTTTTATGGATAAGGCATGCCTTGTCCTCCTATTTAATGATTTTAGCAATCATTTCGTCATTTGCGATGTTAGGCATAGTAACCTTCAGTCTCGGTTCGACCTCCATTGCGCGTTTGATGGCGAACATGGCCGGTTCGTTGCGAGCCCAGCTACGACGGGCGATACCGTTGTTCACATCCCAGTGCAACATGCAGTGGAGACGTCTGTCAGCCTCTGGTGTTCCGTCAAGAACCATACCGAAACCTCCGTTGATGACTTCGCCCCAGCCAACACCGCCGCCGTTATGGATTGATACCCATGTTGCGCCGCGGAAACCGTCGCCGATAACGTTCTGAACAGCCATATCAGCAGTGAATGATGAACCGTCGTAGATGTTGGATGTCTCACGGAATGGTGAGTCGGTACCTGAAACATCGTGGTGGTCACGACCCAAAACAACCGGAGCTGTCAAGCGGCCGTCGGCAATGGCTTTGTTGAACTCGGCAGCAATCTTGGTGCGGCCTTCGCAGTCGGCATAGAGGATGCGAGCCTGTGAACCCACGACGAGGTGGTTGGCTTGTGCACCCTTGATCCACTGGATGTTGTCGTGCATCTGCTGCTGAATCTCTTTCGGCGATGATTTGGCGATTTCTTCCAAAACCTTGCATGCGATGTCGTCGGTAACCTGCAAATCCTCAGGTTTGCCTGAAGTGCAGACCCAACGGAATGGACCGAAACCATAGTCGAAATACATTGGTCCCATGATGTCCTGGACGTATGATGGATAACGGAATTTACCGTCTTCTTTCAAGATGTCGGCACCAGCGCGGCTGCTCTCGAGGAGGAATGCATTGCCGTAGTCGAAGAAGTACATGCCTTTTGCGGTAAGCTTGTTGATAGCTGCCACATGACGGCGTAATGAAGCGTAGACGGCATCTTTGAATTTAGCCGGCTCTTCTGCCATCATCTTCTTTGACTCTTCAAGTGAATAACCTACTGGATAATATCCTCCAGCGAATGGGTTATGTAACGATGTCTGGTCAGAACCCAAATCCACCTGAATGCCTTTATTTGCTGCATATTCCCAGAGGTCAACAACGTTGCCTTGGTAAGCAAATGAACGTGCAATCTTCTTTGCGCGAGCCTCGTTGACTTTCTCAAACAGTTCGTCGAGATTCTCGTGGATCTCATCGACCCAACCCTGGTTGTAACGTTTCTGAGCCGCTGCCGGGTTGATTTCAGCTGTGATTGACACCACACCAGCAATGTTACCTGCTTTTGGCTGAGCGCCTGACATGCCACCGAGACCTGCTGTGATGAACAGCTTGCCAGCCGGTGTGCCGCCTTGCTTGCGCGAAGCGTTCAAAACGGTGATTGTGGTGCCGTGGACGATGCCTTGTGGTCCGATGTACATGTAAGAACCTGCTGTCATCTGGCCGTATTGTGTCACTCCGAGTGCGTTGAAACGCTCCCAATCGTCTGGTTTTGAATAGTTTGGAATCATCATGCCGTTGGTGACGATGACACGTGGAGCCTCTTTGTGTGACGGGAACAATCCCATCGGGTGACCTGAATACATCACCAAAGTCTGCTCGTCGGTCATGTTGGCGAGATACTGCATCACGAGACGATACTGTGCCCAGTTTTGGAAGATAGCGCCATTTCCGCCGTAGATGATGAGCTCGTGCGGATGTTGTGCCACTGCTGGGTCTAAGTTATTCTGAATCATCAACATGATGGCTGCTGCCTGACGGCATTTTGCAGGATATTCGTCGATCGGACGGGCGTACATCTTGTACGAAGGACGATAACGGTACATGTAAATACGTCCGTATGTCTCGAGTTCATTATAAAACTCAGGAGCCAACTGTGCGTGAAGTCTCTCCGGGAAATAACGAAGAGCGTTCTTCAAAGCCAGTCTTTTCTGCTCTTTTGTCAAGATATCCTTGCGTTTCGGAGCATGGTTGATGTTCTTGTCGTATTCTTTTACTTCCGGCAACTCATTCGGGATGCCAGCAAGTATTTCTTTTTGAAAATCATTCATTTATATAAAAATTTAATAATTTTTTCGTTATTTTTCACCTGCAAATTTAAGAAATTTATATCTTTGCGCATCAAATTAACTGAAAAATGAAGAAAAATTTTTTAAAAATATTATTAACAGCTTTCGCGATATTGGCTATTTCGAATGGTTTGCTTGCGCAAAGCTTTGTCGATGAGTCGTTTGCAAAACAGATAGGCAGTAATTTCATTTCCCAGAAGTCGAGAAATGAAAAATCGCAGCTAAACATGATACACACTGAAAAAGGTGCCGACGGACAGCCAAATCTTTACATTTATAATGTTGAAGGCGGTGGCTTCGTGATTGTCTCAGCTTCGAGGAATATGAGACCTATCTTGGCTTATTCCGTAAATCATAGCTATGTAGGCGAGATACCTGAGCCGGCTTGGTATTTCATCAATAATTACAGCAAAAACATCGATTTTTGCGATGAGAACAATGTGTCGATGGAAATAGCTGATGCTGAGTGGATGGCATTGGAAAACAATGAGTTGCCAGCTGTTAGAAACGCAAAAACCGTCGATCCGATGATTCAGACTTTATGGAATCAGGATTATCCTTATAATTATTATGCGCCTGAAACGTCAGGTGGCTGGTGGGGTGGAGGTCCTGGCGGTCACTGCTATGCAGGATGTGTCGCATGCGCGATGTCGCAGATCATGAAATATTGGAATCATCCGGTTCAAGGACACGGCTCACATTCCTACACGCATAGCACTTATGGTGTGCAGTCGGCTGATTTCGGCGCGACCACCTACAACTGGGCAATAATGCCGAATGAGCTTGGCTATCAGGCAGATGATCCTGCAAAAGCTGTTGCTTTGCTGATGTATCACTGCGGAGTTAGCGTCGATATGAACTTCGGTCCTGACGGCAGCGGTGCTCAGTCGAAAGCGGTGGAAAATGCTATGCGTCAATATTTTGGCTATGGCGGTGCTTTGTATCTTGAGCGTAGCAAGTTTGAGTCGGAAGCTGAATGGATTGCCCTTTTGAAGAGCGAGCTTGATAAATCACAGCCGATGTATTTCTCTGGCAGCAGTGACTCGGGTAGCGGTCACGCCATAGTTTGCGACGGTTATGATGCGAACGATTATTTCAGTTTCAACCTCGGATGGAGCGGCTCAGGAAACGATTACTATAGCATCAATGATGTGGCTGGCTTCCATAATAATGAGGCTATCGTTATGAATATCGTCCCATTGGAGATTAATGCCGACGAAAATAATATTATTTATGTGTCTGCCGACGGTACAGGCGACGGCTCGTCATGGGCTAATGCGACGCAATATTTGGAATATGCTTCGGCGCGTTCTATTGACGGTATCAATAAAGTTTGGGTGAAAACCGGTACATATTACGGTGATTTGAGTAACCTTAACGGTGCCTTCCTGATTTACAAAAACAACCGTGTTTACGGAGGTTTTGCTGGCAACGAAGGTCCTGACTTCAATCTCGCTGACCGTGATTTTGAGGCAAATCCGACAGTTTTGGACGGACAAAATCAACGTCGTGTGTTGTATCAGACCGACCATTTCCAGAATCATGAATATGCTTTGTGGGACGGCTTTACGATTAAAAACGGCAACGCTGGCGCTGGTGCTGGCGCATATCTGTGCTGCAATAGCCGTTTTGAAAACTGTAAGTTTTTGAATAACAACTCTATAGGCTTCGGCGGAGGCGCTTATGTCATCACAGCTTATTATGACAATGCGACTGTTCAGTTTACAAAATGCACCTTCGAAGGTAATCACGGATCGCTGGGTGGCGGCTTGTGCGATATGATGGGTGCTCATCTGCTGAACTGCCGTTTCTCGAACAACGATGCATTGACTAAAGGTGGCGCTTATTATGTGTTCGCCAACAAACAAAGCAATATTGTGAACACCATTTTTGACCATAACACCGCTAAATTTGGCGGCGCTATGTACAACAAAGGTAAAATCTCTATGATTAACTGCGATATTGTTGATAATCATACACTTGAGAGTGGTGGCGGATTGGTCAATGAGACGCAGTATAGCAAGATTTATAACAGTGTTTTTTGGGGCAACACAGCAGCTGGAGAGCCTAACCAGATTGATGGAACGTCGAAGTTCTTCTATTGCGCAATCCAGGGTGGTTTCAATGGAACAAATATCATCGATTTGTCACAGGCTAACGATGGCACAGATAATGTCAACTATCCTCGTTTTGTGAATCCTGATGAAGGTGACTATACCATTGAAAGAAATTCAGTTTGTGTAGATGCTGGCGATAATTCGGTTTCAGGCATTACCGGTCCTGATTTGCTTGGAAATCAACGTATTGTGAACAATATTATAGACCTTGGCGCTATTGAGTGTCAGAATGGTCTTTCGGTTGCCGATATCGATGAAGCTTCGTTTGAATTGTATCCAAATCCATTTGATAATCAATTGGTTGTCAAGATGGATGGCTTGATGTATGTCGAGATTTTCAACTGCCTCGGACAGAAAATCACAGCAGTGGAAGCTCACGATGAACTCACACTCGACACAGCGGAGTGGGACAATGGCGTTTACTTCGTGAGAATCAACGGTTTGACGAAGAAAGTGGTAAAATAAACTACCAGCCTTTGGGCTTAGAAATGGTATTTCTGATGCCCAGAAGCGTTGTGAAAATCGTGAAGAATATATCGTAAAGAGGTGAGAAAATTAGATATAACTTCTTCTCTCCCAATTGTTTAGCTGATTTTATATAAATCCAATCCATGCTGATGCAATGCAGAAGCATTAACCCGCCAATTGCCGCATAATATACAGGACATTCGGTGTTGCAAGAGAATGCTGGCGGCAGGCAGAACAGCAGCGTTGCGGACACATAATAGAATAATCGGCTCGACAAAAGCGTTCCCAAAATTCTGTTTGTTGACGGCTTGTACATGTTGACAGTGGAGTAGTGGCGTCTCTTTTGATAGATCCAGCTGCTGAAAGTATGCTTCGGCTCCGATTCGATGCGGTTATTCGGATCGATGAAGATGCGGGTGTTTTTCTTGTTTGCCACCTGGCTGATAAAAATGTCATCGTCGCCCGAAGGAATGGTGTAATGCGATGTAAATCCCTTGTTTTTATAGAATAACTCGCGACGGTACGACAAGTTTCTGCCCACGCCCATGTAAGGTCTTTTAGCCAATGCCATTGAGAAATATTGAATGGCGGTGTAAAGCGTGTCGAAACGTATGAGCTTGTTTAACAGGCCTTTACGCATAAAATATGGCCCGTATCCCAGTACCACTTCCGTGTCTTTGCGATATGCGCTCACCATGCCTTTAATCCATTGGTCATTTTCCGGCATGCAGTCGGCGTCGGTCAACAGTAAAAGGTCGTGTTTTGCCGATTTGATTCCCATGCTGAGCGGGAATTTCTTTCCGTGGAAGAAGTTGAGGCTCTGTGTGAGCGACACCACGTTGATGTCGGGACGCTTGTCGGTGAGTATTTTTAGATAATCGGTGGTCTCGTCGGATGAACAATCGTTCACAATAACGAGCTCGAAGTCGGGATAATCCTGTGAAAGAATCTTTGGAACAAGGTCAACGAGATACTCGTAAGCGTCTTTGGCACAAACGATTACTGAAACCGGTTCGTAACTTGGATTGTCATTGTCGTACTTCTTTTTTTTGAAAAATGCCAGTCTGCTGAATAAGCCCCAGAAATAGCACATCTGAATCAGCCAAGCGAGGCCAAAAACACATAAAACTATGAAACTTAACGACTTGTGGTCAAAAATAATCTCCATTGTTCTCAATATTTACAATTTGCAAAAGTATTTATTTTTTTTGTATCTTTGCACAAAATTTAGTGATGAAGTACAGTTTAGTTAAAAACGATGCAAAGAGCAATGCCCGAGCTGGCGTCCTGACCACCGATCACGGCGAAATCGAGACACCGATTTTCATGCCTGTGGGAACGGTCGGCAGCGTTAAAGCCGTGCATATCAGGGACTTGGAAGAAGAGATTAAGGCACAGATTATCCTTGGAAACACCTATCATCTCTATCTTCGCCCAGGCTTGGACGTGCTGCATGAATGTGGCGGATTGCATCAGTTTAACGGCTGGCATCATCCTATTTTGACCGACAGCGGTGGATTTCAGGTGTTTTCATTGACCGATATCCGTAAGATGAAGGAGGAAGGCGTGGAGTTTCGCTCGCATATCGACGGCTCGAAACATCTGTTTACTCCTGAAAGCGTGATGGACATTGAGCGCACTATTGGTGCCGATATCATGATGGCTTTCGACGAATGCGCGCCGGGAACTTCTGACTACAAATATGCGAAAGAGGCTATGGGCCGCACACATCGCTGGCTCGACAGATGCCTGAAACGATTCAACGAGACGGAGCCTCAATATGGTTATTATCAGTCACTTTTCCCGATTGTGCAAGGCTGCACCTACCGTGATTTGCGCGAGCAGTCGGCGGAGTTTATCGCATCGAAAAACTGCGACGGCAATGCCATCGGCGGACTGGCAGTAGGCGAGCCGACTGAGAAAATGTATGAGATGATAGAGGTGGTGAACGCCATTTTGCCAAAGGACAAACCACGATATTTGATGGGCGTCGGCACCCCGGCTAACATTCTGGAAGGGATCTCGCGCGGCGTCGATATGTTCGACTGTGTTATGCCTACGCGCAACGGTCGCAACGGAATGCTTTTCACCTCAGAAGGCATAATAAACATCAAAAACGAACGTTGGAAATATGATTTCTCGCCACTCGACGAAAACGGCTCGGTATTCGTGGATCATCAGTATTCAAAGGCGTATCTGCGACATCTGATTATCTCAAAAGAGATTCTCGGTCCGATGATTGCCACAGTTCATAACCTCGGTTTTTATCTGTGGTTGGTGAAAGAAGCGAGAAAACACATAATTGAGGGCGACTTCACGGAATGGCGCGACATGATGCTTCCGAAGGTGACGAATAGGATATCGTAAAATATTGAATATCAAGATAATGAGAAAGCTGGACTGGTATATTTTCAAAAAATTCATTGGCACATTTTTCTTTGCCATCAGTCTGCTTATTGTCATCGTCATTGTGTTCGATGTCTCGGAAAACGTCGACAGTTTTATCAAAAATCACGCTTCGCTTTATGAGGTCGTTTTCCATTATTACATCCCGTTTATACCTTATTTTATTAACCTTTTCATATATCTGTTCACCTTCATCTCCGTTATTTTCTTCACCTCGAAGATGGCGGGGCATACCGAAATCATCGCAATTCTCAGCAGTGGCGTCAGTTTCAGGAGGTTTTTGTGGCCTTATATCATGGCGGCTTTGCTTCTCGCCTCAGGCTCGTTTTATCTTGGTAACTTCTTGATTCCCAGAATGGATACGGTGCGTAGGACGTTTAAAAACACCTACATGGAAAACCTGATGAAGAGCTCGGGTCAGAATATCCACGTTCAGATTGAGAAGGGCGTTTACGCGTATATGTCGAATTACGACTTAAAGCGTGCGACGGGTTATAAATTTACGTTGGAAAAGTTTGATAATCATACACTTGAATATAAAATCAGTGCAGATAAAATCACCTATGACACCTTGAATAACAAGTGGAATCTCGTGAATTACATCGAGTATTATTTCATGCCGGATGAAAAGCTTGTCAGGGGTAAGATCAAAGATACGACGCTGATGATGAAGCCTTCTGATTTTTACTTTGTTAAAGAGGATTTCGAGGAGATGAACCTCATTGAACTTAACAGATATATAGAGGAGTCGAGGGTGAAAGGTGCCGACAATATCCTGCCTTATGAGATTGAAAAACACAAACGTCTGGCTTCGCCTGCGGCTATTATCATTTTGACGCTTATCGGCGCTTCATTGTCAAGTCGGAAAACGCGAGGCGGAATGGGTCTGAATCTAGGTGTCGGCATCACGATTACATTCTCGTATATCATTTTCATGGAGTTTTTCCGCGTCTTTGCGGTGTCGGGAATCATCTCGCCGTTTATGGCAGGATGGCTGCCGAATATCATCTTCGCCACAATAGGAATATATTTTTTGGCGAAAGCTCCAAAATAGGCTTTAGTCTTTAGACATTAGACCTTAGTCGTCATTATAAAAATTTATTATTTTTTACATATAGTTTCGATTTTTTTCGTATTTTAGCGAAAAATTTGGAGTACTATGCATATCGCTATAGCTGGAAATATCGGCTCTGGTAAGACGACGTTAACTCGTTTATTATCAAAGCATTTCGGATGGAAGCCTCATTTCGAGGAAGTCGACAACAATCCGTATCTTGAGAGTTTTTACGAAGATATGAAACGCTGGTCGTTCAATCTGCAGATTTATTTCTTGAATAGCCGTTTCCGTCAGGTGATGGACATCCGCAAGAGTGGCGACGACATCATTCAGGACCGCACGATTTACGAGGACGCATATATCTTCGCCGCGAACCTTTACGACATGGGTCTCATGGAAACCCGTGATTATCAGAACTATCAAGATCTTTTTGAGTTGATGAGTTCGTTCCTGCAGGCTCCTGATCTGCTGATTTATCTTCGTGCAAGCGTCCCGACATTGGTGCGTCAGATTCAGAAACGTAACCGCGACTATGAGCAGTCTATTCGTCTCGATTATCTGAAGGCTTTGAACAAACGTTACGAAAACTGGATTGCCAACTATAACAAAGGCAAGCTCCTGATTATCGAGAGCGACGATATCGACCTTGAAAAACCTGAGGACTTGAGCGTCGTTATCGATCAAATTAACGGTTCATTAAACGGATTGTTCTGATTATGAGGATTTTAGGAATTATTCCGGCAAGATACGGCTCGACACGTTTCGAGGGCAAACCGCTCGCACTCATCAACGGAAAGATGATGATACAGCGTGTGTATGAGCAGGCGAAAAAGGCCGATAAACTCGCGGAAGTGGTAGTTGCCACTGACGATGAGCGTATTTTTAACGCTGTTGTCGGTTTCGGTGGAAAGACTGTAATGACGTCGAAAAACCATAAAAGTGGCACCGACCGTTGCTGCGAGGTGGTCGACAAAATTGGTGCCGATTTTGATGCTGTGATCAATATTCAAGGCGATGAACCATATATCAATCCGTTGCAAATCAATCAGATAGCTGAGTTGATTTCGGATAAGAACACGCCTCTGGCATCATTGTGCAAGCCAATTCATGATGAAGACGAACTGAAGAGTCCGAATGCAGTGAAAGTGGTGTTTGATAAAAATGGTAAGGCTTTGTATTTCAGTAGGTTCGCTATCCCATTTCTGAGAAATCAGGTGGAACGGACGTTTTACAAACATATTGGTATTTACGCTTATAAATGCAATGTTTTGAAGGAAGTCGCGGCGTTACCACAGTCGGGATTGGAGCTGGCTGAATCGCTGGAACAGCTGCGTTGGCTTGAAAACGGATACACCGTTCGTATGGGAGTGACAGAATTTGAAAGTTTCTCGGTCGATGTGCCGGAAGATATAACAAAGATTGAAAAAATTTTTAAAGAATAAATGATTGTCAAATATTTATCGGAATTATTATTTGAACGCGAATGCGTGATAGTGCCTGAGTTCGGAGCGTTCATCTCGAAAGAGAGTCCTGCGACTATCGACTACGCCAATCACAGGCTGACTCCACCAACGAAGGAAGTGGTTTTCAACAGCCAGCTCGTCGCTGATGATGGCGTTCTTGTTGATTATCTTCGCGTTATGATGGAAGTGTCGCATGAAGAGGCAGCCGGAATGGTGCACGATTTCGCTATGCGCTGTCTTGCCGTTTTGGATTGTAACGAGCCATTGCATCTTGAAGGAATAGGCACTCTGCAACGCATCAACAGCAAGGATTTCTCATTGCGTATTGATGAAAATGTCAACTTCCTGGGCGATGCTTTCGGCTTGACTTCATTCTCGGTACAGCCTATATACAGAAGCGAGACATATCAGCATATTGCGACTAAGATTGCAGCTGAACAGAAGGCCAAAAACACTGCGATGACGGTGCATGAGGAAGAGAAGCCGCATCGCGTGAACCGTTATAATTACAGGTGGTTCCGTGCAGCCGCATATTCGATGATGGTTGCAATGGTTCTGGTGTTGCTAGGCTGGGGCGCCGACAAGAGCAACTCGAGCGTCGCATCGTGGAATCCGTTCTTCTATTCATCACCTAACGAATTCATAGCCAAGCATTTAAATGCGAAATTCAAGGCTATGGAAAGCGTTAACGTTGAACGTGTCCCGATGATGAAAGTGACTTTGCCTACTTATGTAGCAGGTGAGATAAATTATCTTCAACCACTTGATAATGAATTGCTTAAACCTGTTGATGCAAACTTTTATTATATCATCGGCGCATCTTTCAAAAACAATAAAGATGCTCAGAGATGTGCGAAAGGTTTTAAGAAACAAGGTTTCGAAAATGTCGAGGTGCTTCCAGTGAACAGCAAAGGCAATGTCAGAGTGGCATACGAATTGGTGATGGGCAAAGACGCGGCACTTAAGCGATTGGAAATCATAAAGAAAGAGTATAACGAGGCAGCTTGGCTGTTACGCAAAAAATAAGGCAGTGGGAAAGAAAAACAAACTCGAGCGTTTTGCTGAATGCAAGACTTTTGACAACCTTTTTGAGTATTCGTTTGAGCGTATCAAAGAGGAAGGATTCCCTTTGAAAGGACATTGGCATGAGTTTTTTGGCAACGACAATCCCATTGTGCTTGAACTGGGCTGCGGCAAAGGAGAATATACAATCGGCTTGGCTAAGGTTCATCCTGAGATTAATTATATAGGTGTCGACATCAAAGGTGCCAGAATGTGGGTCGGACTGAAGCAAGGCATAGCTGAAGGTCTGAAAAACGTGGCATTTGTGCGCACCCGCATCGAGCTTATTGAGCATTTCTTTGGCGAGAACGAGGTCGACGAAATCTGGATTACATTCCCTGACCCGCAGATTCTCAAAGCCCGCAAACGTCTCACCGCCCCGATTTATCTCGAACGTTACAAGACGTTTTTGAAAAAAGACAGCTACATCAACCTCAAGACCGACAGCGACTTGCTTTACGACTTCACGAAAGAGGTGATTGATGAGGCGAATTATCCTGTGGTCTATGACTATAACGACCTGTATGCCAACGACGACCAACTTGAGGTGAAAAACATCCGCACCTATTATGAGTCGATGTGGCTCAAACAAGGTCTGACAATCAAGTACTTGAAATTCAAAGTAAAATAAGGTTAGTCATTTCCTATTTCCTTTAACATCGGCACGAATCGGAAGTCACCGAACTCTTCGCGGAGCATGGTGCCGTCGGCTTGTTTTGTGAGCCGTAGCATGATTTGTTTGCTGGCATCGACTTCATCGTTGAGCGGTATTACCATGATGCCGCCTGTTTTCAATTGATTTACAAGAGCTTCCGGGATTTCTGGAGCTGCCGCTGTTATCAAAACCCTGTCGAAAGGGGCGAAAGTCGGGAGACCTTTGTTGCCATCGCCAAGGAAAGTCTTGATGTTGTAAGGAAACTCAGCAAGAAACGGCTTCGTCTTCATATAAAGGTTGCGTTGACGCTCGATGGTGAACACTTTGGCGCCCATGTGAGCGAGGATGCACGACTGGTAGCCTGAACCTGTCCCGATTTCAAGTACTTTCATGCCTTTTGTGATGTTGAGAAGCTGGCTCTGCATCGCCACGGTGAACGGCTGCGATATGGTTTGTCCGGAGCCGATAGGGAAGGCCTTGTCCTGGTAAGCGAACTCAACAAACGACGATTCTAAAAAGCAATGACGTGGCACAGCACCTATCGCTTCGAGTACGTTGACATCCGTAATGCCTTTATCCTTAAGCACTTGCACCAGCTGCTGTCGCATTCCCTTATGACGATAATTGTCTTCCTGCATGTTCTCGTTTTGTTTTGCAAATATAGTAAAAAAACTAAGGTCTAAGGTCTAAAGTCTAAAGTCTTTTTTGTATATTTGCAAAAATTTTTTTAAAATGTTAAAAATCGGAGTTTTAGGTGCGGGACATCTTGGAAAAATCCATATCAACTGCATCAAACAAATAGATAAATATGAGCTGGTCGGATTCTATGATCAGGATGAGAATACAGCTAAGAAAGTTGCGGCGGAAGCCAATGTCAAAAACTATTCTTCAATAGATGAACTTATTGATTCTGTAGATGTTGTGGACATTGTAACTCCTACAATCGCTCATTTTGCATGCGCGTCGAAGGCGATAGAGAAAGGTAAGAATGTGTTCATCGAGAAGCCGATTGTGGCTACCGTTGACGAGGCTAACAAACTTATTACTTTGGCAAAGAAAGCCAACGTGAAGGTTCAGGTCGGACATGTTGAGCGTTTCAATCCTGCTTTCATCGCTGCCGAGCCGCATATCGACGACCCTGTCTTCATCGAGGTGCATCGTTTGGCATTGTACAACCCTCGCGGTTGCGATGTGCCGGTGGTTCTCGACCTCACAGTTCATGACATCGACATCCTTCTCACAATAGTGAAATCATCAATAAAATCTATCAATGCCAGCGGTGTGTCGATAGTCAGCCCGACACCTGACATCATCACTGCAAGGATAGAATTCGAGAACGGAGCAGTGGCAAATCTCACCACGAGCCGTATTTCACTTAAGAACATGCGTAAGTTCCGTATCTTCCAGAAAGGCGCTTACATCACCATGGATTTCATGGAGAAAAAGGCTGATATCGTGAGAGTTGAAGACGTGAACGGAGTGCCTGGCCCGTTCGACATGACGATTTCGCTTCCTGACGGCACAGAGAAGAAAATTTCCATCGAGGAATTGGAGACAAACCAGATCAATGCCATAAAAACTGAGCTTGAACGTTTCCATGACGCTATCGTGACAAACACCGAACCGCCAGTAACCATTGAGGATGGCGTGGAAGTGCTGAAAGTCGCTTACATGATTCTTGATGAAATCGACAAGCATCAAAGTCAGTTGAAAAAACATTTGAAATAACACAATATTTTAAATTTAACTACGTTAAAGTTAAAAAAAAGACTGCCTATGAAGAGTCTTCGCTACATTTTTCTATTTGGAATAGTTTTATTGTTGTTCTCGTGTAAAAAATTCAGCGGAAGTCAGGAAATCCCGGCTTATCTGCGAATAGAGCCATGGACTTTAACCACGAATTATGAGATCGAAGGCGCTGCAACTGAAGCCATTACTGACGCTTGGGTTTATGTCAACGGCAACTTGCAGGGTTGTTATGAGTTGCGAAATCACGATGACGGACGATATGTGATGGTGCCTATTCTCGAAAAAGGGGAGAAAACCATACAGCTTTACCCTGGCGTTAAGATGAACGGTATTTCTTCGACGAGGATTCAGTATCCATTTTACAAGCCATATAAAATCAAACACACTTTGGTTGAAGGTGAGATTGGCACTATTGCACCGACTACAAAATACTACAGCATCGACAGCACTCTGATGCGAATCAAGATGATGGAGGATTTTGAGGAAGTCAACAATATCAAGCTTTATCGTCTAGACACTACATACGCGGCACTGCATCAGATTAGTCACCGCACTGATGCGAATGCGTGGCTGGATCCGTTTGATACCATAAACCATTATCGTTCAGGACATGTGCATCTTGGCGACAGCATTAAAAGGATGGGGCTCGCAAGCGGTGAGTTGTACAATCTTCCAGGTGTAGGCAATTATGTTATGATGGAGATGGACTACAAATGCGATGCCGAGATTCTTATCGGAATGTATATCTGGTCGGCGCAAGACGGTTTGCGGGATAAGGAACTTTATTATCTCAAAGCCACTGATACTTGGAAGAAAGTGTATATCAACTACAGCCCGACAGTTACCGAGAACAATAACGCCGCATATTTCAAATTTTACCTGAAAAGCGCTGTTACAGGTGATGAGACTGCTGATTTATATTTTGACAATATTAAATTGATTTACATTGAGTAAGAAAATTAATAAACGCAGACAGACATTCATTTACGTCTTATGGGACTGGTTCGCGTCGGTCGTGACCTGGTCAATCTTCTTCTGTTTCAGGAAGACGATGGAACCTGTCAATAACTTCGCGAATTTCAGCATTGTTATGGATGACAAGAATTTCTGGATCGGAATTATCGTGATTCCATTGGCTTGGCTTATTCTTTATATGCTTGCCGGCTCTTATCAGAAAGTGTATTTCAAATCGCGTGTCCGTGAGCTTGGTCAAACCATTCTTGTTACGCTGATAGGTGCGATTGTCCTGTTTTTCACCTTGATTCTTGACGATAACATCACAAACTATAGGATTTATTACTCCTTGTTCTTATTGCTGTATCTGTTACAATTCACGCTGACTTACATCGGAAGGTTGATTATCACCTCCATCACGGCAAGGAAGATTCATAACAGGGAAATCGGCTTCAACACTCTGATTATCGGCAGCAACGGCAACGCTTGCGCGATTTACAAGGAGATTACCGAACAGAAGTTCTCGTCGGGAAGTTTCATCGTCGGTTTTGTCAATGTTTTCGATAAAGACGTTTATAAAGTTGAGAAATACATCCCGCATCTCGGCAATTACAAAGATGTGACGAAAGTCATCAAAGACTATGATATTGAAGAAGTTATCATAGCTATCGAGCGTTCGGAGACGGAGACTATCGACCGTATTTTGGTAGCTCTTGAAAGCACCGACGTGACGGTGAAAATCATCCCGTTGATGCATGAGTTTGTGTTTGGTGCGGTGAAGCAGGAGGGTATCTGGCACGCTTCGCTCATTCAGGTTACTCCTGAGCCTATGCCGGTTTGGCAGCAGGTGGCGAAACGAGTCTTCGATGTCATAGTGTCGATTCTTGTAATCATTTTATTATCACCGGTTTACATCTTTACTGCCATCATGGTGAAATGCTCGTCGCCGGGACCTGTTTTCTACAAGCAGGAACGCATTGGAAAGCATGGCGAGCCGTTTAACATGTTGAAATTCAGGAGTATGTATGTCAACGCTGAGGATATGGGACCGCAGCTCTCGAAAGATGATGACCCGCGTATCACGAAATGGGGCAAATTCATGAGAAAAGTGCGTCTCGATGAGATTCCACAGTTCTTCACCGTCCTTGGTGGTAAAATGTCGATTGTGGGCTATCGTCCTGAGCGTCAATACTATATCGACCAGATTGTGCAGGTGGCGCCGCACTACAGAATGCTTCTTAAGATAAAACCAGGCATCACGAGCTGGGGTGAGGTGAAATTCGGTTATGCTTCGACTGTCGATGAGATGGTTGAGCGCCTCAAGTACGATATTCTTTACATTGAAAACATGAACCTCGCTGTGGATATTAAGATTCTGATTTACACAGCGTTGATAGTGATACAAGGTCGCGGTAAATAAGCATTACCTTTTCAAAAGCATACAAAACATCAGTCTGGATATGCTCCGCATACCACAAGGCCTGATATTTTGCATGCTTTTGAAAACTATGAATATTAAATTGTTAGCTCGTTAATCTTAGAGTGTTCAAACTTCTCTTTAGCGTAGCTTAAATCAACTACAAGTTTCTTTGCGTCGGATGATGGCATGTCGAACATGTCGTCGTTGAGGATTGCTTCCAAGATGGAGCGAAGTCCGCGAGCGCCGAGTTTGAATTCGATGCTTTTGTCGACGATGAAATCAAGAACTTCGTCTTTGATAATCAGTTCGATATCATCCATGCCGAACAGTTTCGTGAACTGCTTGGTGATGGCGTTTTTAGGTTCGGTGAGGATTCGCTTGAGAGTCTCGCGGTCGAGTGGGTTGAGATAAGTCAAAATCGGGAAACGACCGATTATTTCAGGAATGAGACCGAATTTCTTCAAATCTGACGGTGCGATATATTGAAGCATATTGTCGCGGTCGATTTGTTTTTTGAGGTCGGAGCCGTAGCCGATGGCGTTGGTCCCCACGCGGTTGGCGATGATTTTGTCGATGCCGTCGAAAGCGCCGCCAGCGATGAAGAGGATGTCTTTGGTGTTAACCTGAATCATCTTCTGTTCAGGATGTTTGCGGCCGCCTTGTGGTGGTACGTTGACGACGGTGCCTTCGAGGAGTTTCAGCATAGCCTGCTGCACACCTTCGCCTGAGACGTCGCGTGTGATGCTTGGATTGTCGCCTTTACGGGCGATTTTGTCGATTTCATCAATGAAAACGATGCCTTTTTCGGCTGCTGCCACGTCGTAGTCGGCAGCTTGGAGCAGCTTCACGAGGATGTTTTCGACGTCTTCACCAACGTAACCGGCTTCGGTGAGCACGGTGGCGTCGGCGATGGCGAACGGCACGTGAAGCATGCGCGCTATGGTCTTGGCTAACAAGGTCTTACCTGTTCCTGTCTCGCCAACGAGCACGATGTTCGACTTCTCGATCTCGACCTCATCGGCAGTCTCTTTCTGATTCAGACGTTTGTAGTGGTTGTAAACGGCGACTGAAAGCACGCGTTTCGCCGCATCCTGCCCGATGACGTACTGGTCGAGGAAATTTTTGATTTCCAATGGCTTCAGAAGCTTGAAGTCGGGAACCATGGCACGGCTGCGATGCGCCATCTCCTCGTTGAGCATCTGATGGGCGCGACCAACGCATTCGTCGCATATGAAACCGCTCATGCCTGAGATTAACAGGTTGACCTGGCTTTCAGGGCGTCCGCAGAATGAACAGTAATTCTCTTGTTTTTTAGACATCTTTTTAGACTTTAGACCTTAGACCTTAGACATTAGCAATAGCCAAAAATGACTAAAGTCTAACGTCTAAGGTCTAATGTCTATTTATTCTTAATTAGCACTTCGTCAACCATGCCGTAAGCCTTGGCCTCTTCCGCTGTCATCCAGTAGTCGCGGTCGGAATCGGCCCACACCTTGTCATAAGGCTGTTTGGTGTGTTCGGCGATGATTTCGTAAAGTTCTTTCTTCACCTTCTGAATCTCGCGAGCGGTGATCTCGATGTCGGAAGCTTGTCCCTGCATGCCGCCCATTGGTTGGTGGATCATGATACGGGAGTGCTTGAGAGCTGAGCGTTTACCGTCGGCACCGGCGCACAAAAGCACTGCTGCCATTGATGCTGCCATACCTGTGCAGATTGTCGCCACGTCAGGCTGGATGAACTGCATGGTGTCGTAGATGCCGAGACCAGCGTACACCGAGCCGCCAGGTGAGTTCAGATAGATCTGGATGTCGCGTTTCGGGTCGGCCGACTCGAGAAAGAGCAGCTGAGCCTGAATGATGTTTGCGACATAGTCGTCGATCTGGTCGCCAAGGAAGATGATGCGGTCCATCATGAGGCGTGAGAACACGTCCATCTGTGCCACGTTGAGCTGACGTTCCTCGATGATGGTCGGGGAGATGTAGTCGACGATGGTGTTGGCGTATTTCTCGAGGCCTAAACCGTTGATGCCGCGGTGCTTGGTGGCGTATTTATAGAATTCGCTGCTGTTATTCATCTTTCTTAGTAGCTTTCTTTGTGGTCTTCTTTGCAGGAGCTTTCTCTTCTTTCACTTCAGCTGTTTCTTCTTTCTTCTCTGCTGCCTTCTTTGTGGTCTTCTTAGCTGGTTTTTCTTCCTGTGGAAGGACAGCCTTCACGAAGCCTTCGTAGTCAGTGTCGACGACTTTCACCTTCATGGCTTTCTTCAGGAAAGCGGTGACTTTGTTGTCAGCGACCTGGTTCTTGATGTTTTCGCGCTGGTTTTCGTCTTTCAAAATTGAGTCGACGATGCCGTTGAGACGGCCTTTCATATCCTCGTCCATGTTAGCTGTGTCGAGGTTGCCGAAGTACATCTTTGTGACGAATTCGCGGAGTTCTTCCTCTTTGAGGACGAGCTCTGGGTTAGCCTTGGCGATAGTCTCTTCGATGAGCTGCCATCTGAAGGTCTTTGAATAAATGCTCTCGTAATTCTTCTCGACGTCTTCCTCGCTGATTTTGCCTTCGCTGTTGGCGACGATCCAACGTTTTAGGAATGCGTCAGGCATGTCGAATTTAATCTCGCTGACGAGTTTGTCGATAGCGTTGTTGAGGAACATACGTTCAGCTTCAACCACATACTGGCGTTCCATCTCTGTTGCGATTTCCTTGCGGAATTCTTTTTCGTCTTTGATATCCTTGCCAGGGAAGATCATCTTGAAGAGTTCTTCGTTGAGTTCAGGAAGCTTGTCGTCTTTCTTGTTGCCTTCCTGGATACGTTTGATTGTCTCGTCGATTTCCTTGTCAGAAGCCTTGATGTTATAGTCGTTCATAGCGATTTCGCCGAGTTCGACTTTGATTTCAGGTTTCAGACCGACTTCGAAGAAGAAGCTCATTGATTCCTGAGTCTCAGGATCGGTAGGCTGCTGTTTGTCAGGATCTGACAGCGGGTAACCCATGATGTCGAGCTTGTTTTCGAGGATATGGTTGTTGAGAGCTTCGGAAACCTTCTTGTTCAATTTGTCGAAAGTTACTGCTGAGCCGTACATTTTTTCAATCATTCCGAACGGCACTTTTCCCTGACGGAAACCAGGAAGTGTAGCTTTGTGCTGATAGTTTTTTAATTCCTTTTTAACATCTTCTGCGTAATCAGCTTTGTCGATGTCGATTTGAATTGTGGCGAGAAGGTCGCCTTTTGCTGTCTGTGTTGTCTTCATTATCAATAAGTTATTTAATTTCTCGGTGCGGATGAAGGGACTCGAACCCATACTCCTTACGGAACCAGATCCTAAGTCTGGCGCGGCTACCAATTACGCCACATCCGCAGAAATTTTTGAGGGTGCAAAATTACAAAAAATTTTGATACCTTATATTAATAATGAAAAATATTATTTTTTGACGTTGAGAGCCTCGCGGAGGGCGTTGCCCATGAGCATGAAAGCCAGCACGAGTAGCATGATTGCGATGCCCGGGAGGATGGCGAGGAAGGCGTCGTCGAGGATGATGTAGGCATAGTTTTCCTTGATCATCGAACCCCACGACGGCATTGGAGGTTGCACGCCGATTCCCAAAAAACTCAGACCCGCTTCGAGAAGTATCGCAGTTGCGAAATTCGCTGCTGAGATGACGATGATAGGGTTGAGGATGTTGGGGATGATATGACGGATTATGATTCTTGCGTTTTTGAAGCCTAAAGCACGTCCTGCCTCGACGAAAGTCGTCTCACGAATTGAGAGTATCTGGCCTCTTGTGACGCGTGCCACCTCTACCCACATGGTGAGACCGACGGCGATGAAAACCTGCACTACACCTTTACCTAAAGCAAATGTTATCGCGATGACTATCAATAATGTAGGCAGCGACCATACTACGTTGATGAGCCACATCGTAATGTCGTCGACGCGCCCGCGGAAGAAGCCGCCGAGGCCACCTACGAATAGGCCGATGACAACCGAGAGGAACACTGCTATGAAACCTACGCTGAAACTTATGCGGGTGCCGAGGACGAGGCGGCTCAGGAAGTCACGTCCAAATTGGTCAGTGCCAAGGTGATATTTGCGGTGAACCACAGGATTTTCAGGCAACAAACTGTTGTCGATGACCTCCTCTTGCACCGCGCCTTCGTGCTCGGGGTTGAAGATGTAGGCAATTGTTGTTTTTTCGCCAAATATCACGGAATCGACAGGAATTTGGCGGTATGGCGAGGGTTGACCGTTGGCGAGTTTATGCCAGAATCCGACTTTCTCGACCCGTGTCGGCTTATTGACAAGCAATATATCCACTTCGAAGCCCGGTTTCTGGGTTGATATCTCGAGGATTTGTGTATTCGCGTCGGGAGTGTTATCGGGGATGATAAAATATGCGAACAGTGCCATCACTGCGCATAAGATAATGAAAACCAACGAAATCATCCCGGCGATGTTCTTTTTGAAACGTCGCCATGCCAGCTGCGATGGGGAGAGGAAGTCGGAGTTTTTCATTATTTAATTTTTTGCAAAGTTAAGAATTTTTAAACTTCATATATTTTATTCGCCCATAAATCTGAAAGAAATTCGCGAACTGGTATTATTTCGATGTTGTCTTTACGACGACGATATTTGTCTAAAGACACTACAATCAAACGGGCTTGTGGATAGTCTTCACCAAAAGATCGAAGACCTTTCAATTGGTTGTCTTTTACTTCGGCGCTTGATTTTATTTCAATTCCGACTTGGGCGTCGCCTAAAACAGCATCAACTTCATATCCATATCCTGTGCGCCAATAGCTCAAATCTTTTTGGCGTCCATGATAGCCTAGATAGGCGATTATTTCCTGAATTATAAGATGTTCGAAGGCGTGTCCGTATTCTGGGGAACCCTGACGCAAGGATGAGCGATGCAGCAAATAGTTTGTCACTCCGACATCAAACATATAGAATTTAGGTGCTTGTACAAGTTTCCGTTTGACTACTTTGGTGTAAGCCGGTATCAGATAACCGAATAAAGTGTCAACTAAGATCTCAAAATAAGCCTTTATTGTAACGGCGCTGACACCGCAATCGGATGCGACGTTGGTGTAAACAAGCATCTCGCCGCTTGTGAGGGCTGCGGCTTCAAGAAAACGGTTGAATGACGGCAGGTTTCTTACCAAGGCCTCCTCGATAATCTCCGTTTGCAGATAAGTTCCGACATAACCGCTTAGGCGTTTGCTTGCGTCTGCAATGAGATAATGTCTTGGTATCATACCATTGTTAACAGCGTGATCCAGGTCGAAGTCTTCGAGTTCTGCACTTACCAACGGATAGAAATTGTTCAGCAAAGCCCTGCCTCCTAACAAGTTTGCACCGCTACGTCTCAGTTTTCTGGCGCTTGAACCTGTGAGGATGAAACGGAGTTCCTTATTTGTCATCAGCCAATGTACTTCATCGAGTAATATTGGCAGTTTTTGGATCTCGTCTATGATAACAAGCTCGCCTTTGGGATAGTCTTGCAACTCTTCGCGCAAAAGATATGGTCGGCGGCTAAGCCGTTCAAACTCATCGCTTTTGAGCAAGTCGTAATATCTGGCCCTAGGAAACAGTTGTTTCAGCAGAGTTGTTTTTCCCGTTTGGCGTGCCCCGAAGAAAAATACGCTGTCTTCCTTGGCACCTTCAAGTTTAAAATATCGTGTTATCATAAAGTTGTACTTTATTTTATCCGAATATTACAAAGTATCGGTTTGCAAAAATACAAATTTTATAAATATGTGTAGTGAAAAAATTAAAAAAATTGTTTTTGTATTAAAAAATGTTTAATTTTGCAGAACTAATTCACGGAATAATAACAAAAATAGTTGCTTATGAGATAATCGCATTGTTAAAATGCACATTATAGAATAAGGAAAAGCGAAGTAGCTTGCACTGGTTATTCTGAAACTTGGACACTTTCAGTTAATCTACCCAGAGTAAAGCAACGACGCTCCCGCCGACTGGCGTGGGCTTTACTCGTTGTAATTGGGTAGATTAGGTAGTCCAAGACCTCAGAATAACCAATGAAAGCGAAAAAGTGCCACGCTTTTTTTGTGTGCAGGATTCGTTGATACTTTGGCACTTTTTATAATACACAACTAACTAAAACCGATGAGCCGATGGGATATAACTGGCAAGAATTAAAATGAAGAAATTATTATCAATGGCCGTGCTTATTGGGATGACAACTATTGCAATAATGTCGACTGCATTTACCACATCGACCAAAACAGAATCTGTATTAGAAGTAACAGTTTCCCCTGTATGGGAAGGGACTGCATATCCCAATGGTGCCAGTGGTAGGTATGAAAACGTATTTACAAGTGGGAATAGTAGCATTTGCACTATTAGAGTATATCCAAGCGATAATAGTTGTGGCGCTTACTATGCTGTTAAACTTAGCAGTGGTGGACGTGAAAGTGACGTCCATTATACGGTTAAGAACAATCCAGATTACGACTATAGATCCAATAATAGAGAGAATGTTGCGTATTATAGCCATTACATAAATGTTAATGGGGGATATCTTTTTTTTACAATGTAATGAATCATATCATACCCATGTGCCAAATATGATTATCTTAGCATCTCGATTCAGCGAGATGCTTTTTTTATTTATAAACTTCACTTTTTTGTGAATTTATCAAAAGTTTTTTATATCTTTGCATCGTTAAATTTGTTTTGTTATGAGGGTTTTGTCTGATAATGATTCGTTCATCCCGACTCATCCGGGTGAGATTATCAAGGATGAAATAGAGTATCGCGGCATATCGCAAAGGACGTTGGCGACGCAGATCGGCGTGTCACCGACCCAGTTGAATGAGATTCTGAACGGGAAACGGGCTTTGAACACCGAAATGGCAATGCTTATCAGCGCGGCTTTGGATATAGATGCGGAGCCGTTGTTGGCAATGCAGACCCGTTATGATATGATAACGGCTCGCCGAAACAAGACATTTTTAACGAAACTAAACTCTATCCGCAAGATTGCGGCGGTACTGTAAAAATATTGTTATGAAATCAATTAAAAACATCATCGAAAAAGCATGGGACGACAGGTCGCTGCTGGCGAAAAATGAGACCAGAGACGCTA
>CAMYYD010000014.1 GCA_947303395.1 uncultured Bacteroidales bacterium | reverse complement strand
TAGGTAAATATCACCCGCATGGTGACTCGTCAGTGTATGACGCAATGGTGCGTCTTGCCCAGGATTGGAGCATGCGTTATCCTCTCATCGATGGTCAGGGTAACTTCGGCTCAATGGACGCTGACCCGCCGGCGGCAATGCGTTACACTGAGGCTCGTCTGAGAAAGATCGCTGAAGAGATGCTTGCCGACCTCGACAAGGACACCGTCGATTTTATGAACAACTACGATGATTCCGAGAAGGAACCGACCGTGCTGCCGTCACTCATCCCGAACCTCCTGGTCAACGGAGCGAGCGGTATCGCAGTGGGTATGGCAACGAATATGCCGCCTCATAACCTTAGCGAGGTGGTCGACGGAATTATTGCTTATATCGACAATAACGACATCACTGTCAGCGAGTTGATGGAATACATCAAGGCTCCTGATTTCCCGACAGGTGGTATAATCTACGGCTACGAAGGCGTGAAAGATGCTTTCGAGACTGGCCGCGGACGTATCGTTTTGCGTGCAAATACTACTATTGAGGAGCATAACGGTCACGAGAGAATCATCGCCACATCAGTGCCTTATCAGACCAACAAGGCTGATATGATCAAACGTACAGCCGACCTCATCGGTGAGAAGAAACTCGACGGAATCGCTGATATTCGCGACGAATCCGACCGTAACGGTCTCCGCATCGTTTACGAATTGAAACGTGATGCTGTGTCAAGCGTGGTCTTGAACAAATTGTTCCAGATGACAGGCTTGCAGAGCTCGTTCAGCGTGAACAACGTCTGCTTGGTGAACGGCCGTCCTCACACATTGAATCTCAAACAGTTGATTCAATATTATGTTGAACACCGTCATCAGTGCGTGGTGCGCCGTACTCAACACGATCTTCGTGAAGCTGAGAAACGCGCCCATATCTTGGAAGGTCTCGCACGCGCTATCGACATCATCGACGAGATTATCGCCACTATCAAGGCTTGTAAGGGCGGCGCCCAGGAAGCAAAACAGGCTTTGATGGATCAATATGGCTTCGACGACCCGCAGGCAGCAGCTATCGTGGCTTATCGTTTAGGTCAGTTGGCAGGCCTCGAGATCAAGAAGATTATGGATGAATTGGAAGAGCTTCACAAACTTATCGCTCATCTCAAGGAAATCCTCGCTGATCCGAAGTTACAGTTCGATATTATCAAGAAAGAGTTGCTTTACGTTAAAGATAAATATGGTGACGAGAGAAAGAGCATCATCGAGCGCACGGCTGAAGACTTCAAGATGGAGGACATCATCGCCGACGACGCAGTGGTTGTGACAATCTCACACCTTAATTATATTAAACGTACCAACCTGACGGAATACCGCCGCCAGAGCAGGGGAGGCAAGGGCTCGAAAGGCTCCGACGCACGCGACGAGGACTTCATCGAACAGATCTTCGTGGCGACGAACCACAACTACATGCTGTTCTTCACCGAGAAGGGCAGATGCTACTGGCTCCGCGTGTTCGAAATCCCAGAAGGCACTAAGGCAAGCAAGGGTAGAGCTATCCAGAACCTCATCCATCTTGAGCCGGACGATAACGTCAAAGCTTACATCAACTTGACTGATATGAGTCCTGAATTCTGCGAGAGTCATTATCTGACACTTATCACGAAGAAGGGTATCATCAAGAAGACCACAATGGAGGCTTACTCACGTCCACGTGCAACAGGTATCATCGCTCTCGGTATCCGCGAAGGCGACGAGCTACTTGAAGCTAAGATGACCAGCGGCAACAGCGAGATTTTGATCGCGTTGAAGTCGGGTAGGGCTATCAGATTCCCAGAAAAGACTGTACGTCCGATGGGTAGAACGGCATCAGGTGTGCGTGCTATCACCGTTGACGATGAAAACGACGAAGTTGTCGGCATGATCTGCATCGACGATCCGCAAACTAACGTCCTCGTGGTTTCTGAAAAGGGCTACGGAAAACGTTCAGAACTTGAGGAATACCGCATCACAAACCGTGGCGGTAAGGGCGTCAAGACCATGAACATCACCGATAAGACCGGTCAGCTTGTGGCTATCAAGGACGTGGTCGACGGCGACGACCTCATGATCATCAACAAATCGGGTATCCTCATCCGTATAGCCGTTGATACTCTGAGAGTTATGGGTCGTGCAACACAAGGTGTGCGCCTCATCAACCTCCGCGACAACGACGAAATCGCAGCTGTTACAAAAGTGAAGGCTGAAGATATCGAGGAAGAGGAAGAATTCGATGAGAATGCTGAAAACGTTGAAAATCAGGACAATAACGAAGCTCAAAGCGACGTTAATACAGAAAATAATCAAGAAGTTTAACAATTAAAAATGAATAAAATGAAGAAAGTATTGTTATTATTGGCATTGGCTATTTTTGGCCAGATTGCTATAGCCCAGGACATGAAACGTCAGGACGCTAACAACTATCAAAGACAAGCCCAGCAGTACATTGACGCAGCTGACGAGTACAAGGCTGTGAACAAGATGGATAAGGCTGCAAAGCAGATGAACAACGCTAAGATATTGATGCAGAAGGCAAAAGCATCAATCGACGCCGCTTCAGAGCACGAATCCACAATGAATCAGGGCAAAACATGGCACTATTATGCAGTTATTTACTACAAAATCGGTGCATATCCTGAGTTTATCGACATCGATCCGGAAGCTTATACAAAGGTTTTGATGGCAATCGACAAAATCAAACAAGTTGACCAGGATTACTACATGAGAATGGGTCAAGAACTCGCATCATACGTGAGAAGTATCGACAACACATACTATCAGCTTGGTGTCGACAGCTTCAACAATGGCAACTACGAAGATGCAATGGCAAACTTCCAGAAAGCTAACGAAGCAGCCGAAAAGATTGGTGCCGTTGACGATGCAGCTTTGAGCAACCTCGCAACATGCGCTATGAAAGTCGGTAAATTCGATGTGGCAGCTTCAACTTACGAGATGCTTATCGCAAAAGGTTATGAAGAGGCTGGCTATTATTCAGGACTTATCAATTCTTACAGAGAACTCGGTCAGGCTGACAAATCAGTCGAGATGATTGCAGTCGCAAGAGAAAAGTATCCTGAAGATCCTCAATTAGTTAACGATATGATCAACACTTATCTGACACTTCACAGAGAAGGCGAAATCATCGACCAGATTGAGGCAATGGCAGTGAAATATCCAGAACAGCCAGTTTATTACATGATTCTCGGTCAGATTTTCGGCAACAGCGAATCAACACAGTATGATTTCGAAAAAGCTCTTGAATATTACGAGAAAGCTATCGCTGAAAAGAACGATTATTCAGACGCTTACTATGAAGCTGGAGCACTTTTGATGAACTACGCTGCTGATATCTACAAGAAAGCTAACGATGAAGATCCAAGCGCATATTCAAACTTCAACGCTTATCTTAAAGCTACCGACGAAATGTCAGCTCAGGCAAAGAGCATCGACGAGAGAGCTGTTCCATACATGGAGAAGGCATACGAATTGCTTCCAAACGACGAAGCAGTTAAGCACGCTTTGAAGACTCTTTACACACGTCTTAAGCTGATGGACAAAGCAAAAGAACTTGAATAAAACTTAATGGTGGAGTTGATACTCCACCTTTTTATTTAACACTCTATTTAACATAATGTATATTATTTTGTAGATGGGTTTGCAAAATTACGCATAATATGTTAAAATTTTGAAAATTGATTTACGTGTGGAAATATTTAATAAATTTGCAGTGAGAAAATAATTAACACATCATATATGGAAATAGTTGGTAAAGTTGTACAATTAGGTACTTTGACCGAAGGAAACTCACCTCGCGGTCCGTGGAAAAAACAGGAATTGATTATCGAGACGATTGAACAGTATCCTAAAAAGATTTGTCTGCTGTGCTGGAACGAGCGCGTTAACGAGGCAAACAGTTTCTTTGTCGGACAGACAATAAAAGCTCAGATTAGCATCGAGTCGCGTGAATTTAACGGAAAATGGTACACAGATGTCCGTGCTTTCAGATTTGACCTTGAGCAGCCTACAGCACAGCCTGCAGCGCAACCGATGAATCAGATGCCACCACAGATGCCACAGCAGCCGCTGCCACCGATGAATGACGATTATTTCGCGTCAGACAACGGTGACGATCTGCCGTTTTAATTCTTAACAATATTATCTTGCTTGATAATGGTGATTATTTGACCTGTATTCGGGTTGAATAATACCTTATTGTTCTTCACAACAAGTGATCTGATTTTGCCAAACTGACTGATTGTCAATTGTTTTTCTGCAATTACATTGTTGCCGCAAACAACCTTGACATTAGATTTAGCTGGCATTCTGTAGAACAACTTGTTGCTGAATGATGTTTTCTTGCCATTATCAATCATCGGATTGACGTTTTGCAGCGCATTGATGCTTTCAAACTGCAGTTTTACTGCATCACCTTTGCCATTGGCATCAACCAAACCGTCGGTGCCTGAAAGTTTGGCGACTGTCACTGAATTATTTGCGTTGTTTGCATCTGGCGTGTAATACACGGTCTTTTTGTAAATTGTTGTCACAATCTTGCCTTTAAACAAGCTAACATATTCATTTTCAAGGTTTTTCATATTCTCGGCCATGTATGACGTAATATCTCCGTATGAAACCTCCTGAAAACCTGATACTAGTTCGAAATAAGAATTTCTGATCTTGGTAATCTTGTCAATGATAGCTTTTGCACGGTCTTCCTTGGTCAATTCCTTCTGGGCTTTTTTACCGCCTTCTTCTTCCCCATCCTCAGCTTCTTCAACTTCTTCTACCTCAATCTCGTTATCAAAGAATCCGATAAACGAAACTTCTGGTTTGCTTTCTTGAGTTAACTCGCTGTAAATGAATTTGTTGACTTTTGGCTGGATGTCAGATGGCACGCTGTCGAAACCAACTGCAATGATGATTCCGTTTTCATCCAAAATGACGCTTGGCATCGGCTCCTTGCCTCTGTCGTCGGCCGAAATGCAATAAACAGCATTCGGATCGGCTTCGTTAGCTATCTGAATATCAACATCTTTGATGTTAAAAACTGTTTTTTCTTCTTTAACGTATTCGGTAAGTCCCATGAGTTTGCCTGCAAATTCAGCGTATGGACCGATGTAATAGTTTGTCTCTTCAATTGTGAATTCCAGTTTGATGACGTTTCTTGGCAGATAGTAGAAAATGCCACCGTCCTGATCTTCGGTTACCTTGTTAGAACTAGTGATAACAAATTGAGCATCAAGGCCTAACGATGCAAATAATGCTAAAATTAGGAATAGTTTTTTCATGGCGTTATATATTTAAGTTTGTTTTCGATGTTTTAGAGCTTAACAACAATGCGACAAATGTTATTAAACCATTGATTATCAATATTTCAAAGCCGAATTTATAGCCATTGAACAGTTGCGTTGAATACATATTTAATATGTAACTCAAAATCGGAGAAGCTATTGCGATGTAAGGCACAAATTTGTCGACTGGCTTGCGGTTTTTCAAGAAAAGTCCGAAGGTGTACAAACCGAGCAACGGTCCGTAAGTGTAACCTGCTATTTCAAACACTTTGTCGATAAGTGATTGGTTGTGGAACGGACGGAACGCTATGATTACCAATAAGTAAACTATCGCAAATATGACGTGAATACGTTTTCTTGTCTTAAGTTTATGGTCTTCTGTAAGGTCTTGTTTAGTGTCGAAATCGAGGAAATTGTAGCAGAAAGTCGTTGTGAGAGCCGTCAATGTGCCGTCGGCTGAAGAATATCCCGCCGCAACAAGTCCGATGACAAACACAATACTGGTGAACTTGCTGAAACTGAAAGCGATAGCAGGGAAAATCTTGTCGTTGACCACTACTCCACTCTCGTTGGTCGGCAGTTGGAATCCTGTACGTTGCGCGTAATAAATCAACGAGGCTCCGAGGCAAAGGAAAATGATGTTCACGAAGATGAACAAAATGCTTGAAGTCATCACGTTTTTCTGGGCATCACGCAGACTCTTGCAAGTCATGTTTTTCTGCATCATATCCTGATCGAGCCCGGTCATCACGATGGTGATGAAAGCTCCGCTGAGAATCTGTTTAAGCCAGAAACGACTGTGATTCGGGTCGGTTTCGAAAAGTTTCGTATAACCCTGCTCTGACGAGGCTTTCAGCAAATCAGGAATTGAGATGTTGAGCTCTTTCAGTATGCAAACAACAGTGATTATTGCCGCCAAAAGCAGGAATGTGGTTTGTAAAGTGTCAGTCCAAACAACAGTTTTAATGCCGCCTTTGAAGGTGTAGACAAGGATTAACGCTATGAAAATCACAGCAGGAACCCAGAAAGGTATGCCCCAATCTTTGAAGACAAACTCATATAACACAAAGACAACCAAATACATACGAAGTGCGGAGCCAAGTAAACGCGATAAGATGAAAAAAGCGGCACCGGTCTTTTCGGAGTGTTTTCCGAAGCGCATTTCGAGGTAAGAATAAATGGAAGTCAGGTTGAGTTTGTAATACAGCGGCAGCAAAAACAATGCAATTACCGCATAACCTATGATATAACCGAGAACTATGCCAAAATACGTGAATTGACTGGTGTAAACGTTGCCCGGCACCGACATGAAAGTGACGCCCGAAAGCGACGCTCCAATCATACCGTAAGCAACCACAAACCATGGTGATTTACGATTCCCTGTGAAAAACGTCTCGTTCGTCGACTTTCGCGAAGTGAGATGCGCAATCACCAGAATCAGGATTGTGTATATTACAAAAACCGTTAATATCAACGTTGACATATATTCTTGATAATAAATGAAATAAATATCTTTATTTAAACTATTACTTTAATATGTTGGCAAACTTTAAAAGTGACTCGAATTTGCTGTCGGGTTTGCATTTTACAGGCTCGTCACCTATTAATATTGTGTACATTCCGGCGTTTTTACCGAATTCGATATCGGAGTTGGAGTCGCCTATCATGATGGATTTGTCAAAATCGATTTCCGGAAAGTCGTGTTGAGCCATGTAAGCCATTCTTGGACTTGGTTTGCGGAAGTTATTCGGGTCGGATTTCAGTTGAGGACAGATATAAATAGCATCTATCCTACCCTTTTGATTATCAATCTCTTTCTTCATGAAATCGTGCACCATGTCGACATCTTGCAAAGTCATTAGGCCTTTTCCAACACCTTGTTGATTAGTCACAATGATGATGCGACCGAATTTTTCGGCAAAGATTTTAAAAGCCTCCAAAACGCCAGGCAAAAATTCAAACTCATTGATGTTCTTGACATAATCGTCGATTAGACGCACGTTGATGACGCCGTCACGGTCGAGGAACAAAGTCCAGGATTTGTCGATTTTGCCCTTCCACTCCATGATTATCTCGGGAATATTGTGGCTTCGATGATTTCACAGATGATGTGGCCAATCATGATGTGTGACTCCTGAATTCTCGGAGTACATTTGCTCGGAACATTGAGCAAAACATCACTGCATTCGGCCATTTTCCCGCCTGTCTCTCCTGTCATTCCGATTGTCTTAACACCGATTTCTTTTGCTACTTCGAAGGCTTTCAATATGTTAGCTGAATTACCCGAAGTGCTGATTCCAACCAAAACATCACCTTTTTTTGCCGAAGCCTGCAACATTCTGGCATAAATCATGTCGTAGGAATAATCGTTGGCGACAGCGGTGAGATAGCTCGTATTCACGTGTAAAGCCTCAGCATTCAGAGGTGGACGGTCGTAATAAAAACGTCCGCTCAGCTCGGCTGCGAGATGTTGCGCGTCGGAAGCACTTCCGCCATTGCCGCAGAAATGAATCTTGCCGCCGTTTTTCAGCGATTCGACACACAATACAGCTGCCTCATTGATTCTGTTAACAAAGTTTTTATCATTGAGAATCAATTGCTTAACGCATATTGAATCTTTTATAATGTTCTCAATAGAAATCATTTTTCAAATATTTTTGCAAAGATAGTAAAAAGACTTTAGATTTTTGTAATTTTGCGGCAAATTTTTAAAAAATGAAAGGACTTTACACTATTTTGATGCTTATGGTTTCCAATGTCTTCATGACATTTGCTTGGTACGGCAATATAAAGCTCAGCGAGATGGGTGTTATGAAAGACTGGCCGTTGATTCTCGTTATCTTAGCAAGCTGGGGAATCGCGTTTTTTGAGTATTCATTTATGATTCCGGCAAACAGAATGGGCTCTATCGTGCATGGCGGACCGTTTACTCTCGTGCAGTTGAAGGTCATTCAAGAAGCTGTAAGTATCATTATCTTTATGATTATCAGCATCAAAGTATTTAAAATGGGCGAATTCAACTGGAATCATCTAATCGGATTCGGCTTCTTGGTTCTTGCCGTTTATTTTATTTTCAAAAAATAAGAAAAAACTTGCATTTTAAAAGAAAATGCTGTAATTTTGTAAATCAAAAATTTGTTAAGATATGAAATTTTACGACATTGATTCGATTTTCACTTTTGGAAAATATGAGGGTGAGACTTTAGCTGAAGTCTTTGAAAAAGACCCGAAATACATCAAATATTGCCAGGAAAACATTGATGATTTCTACATCGCTCCGGATGTTTTGAAGGAGCTTCGTTCATCGTCACGCGACAATAAGTTATTGACAGCCAATCTCGATGAGATGAGTGATGAGGAATTGCGCGATTTCATGAACCAGATGAATGATATCGACGAGTTCGACGAGAGCAAGCTTGAGGAAGATTTCGACTGGGAAGAAGGCGAAAACATGTTTGCCGAAGATGAAGAAGACATTTTCGGTGAGGATGAAGAGGAATACTACGAGGATGAAAGCTTCGACGAGCCTTATGACGATCCGTATGACAGATACTAAATAGGCTTCTTTTTCAATCCCATTAAACAACATACTATTGAACCCGTCAGGCCGACATAGATTGAATCTATCGGCATTGGCGTTATTTCTGCAATAATTAGGCATGCTGTACCGAAAATGATCGAGATGAACACCCATTTCGGTCTGAATTTTCCTGGGAAAAACAGCGCCAATGTTAGCGGAACGAATGTCGCTGTAGTGCGCAATCCCATCGAAAGGAATCCCAAATCGTTGATGTAACGTCCTGAGAATGAAGACGCTATGATGATTGCGATGATTTGTATGCCGACAATGGTGAGACGCGAAATCAAGAGTTTGTTGTTTGGCTTGAAAACATCTTTTACCAAGATGGTCGATGCGCCTAAAGTCAATCCTGAGCCGCCGATGATAATGGTAATCAATAAGGTGCCGAGTACGATTCCGCCAAGGAATTTAGGCATATGGTTGGTGACAAACATCGGGAATGCCTGTGCGGAACTCGTCATGATACCCAGACCTTCTGGCATGTCTTTACCCATGATTGTCAATGCGTTAAGTTCTTCAACAGTGATGTAGTTAGCGCGCATATACATTCCGACAAGCACACAGGCAAAACCAATCGGGATGGAGATCAGAGCTGAGATGAGAGCACCTTTTCGTGCTACGCTGTCGGCTCGTCCAGACCAGATACCTTGAGCATAAGTTTGGGTTGAAAGCACTCCGAGAATCACGGAAATGCATGAACCAACGTCTTTTGAAACGCCTCTCGCAAACGGATATTGATATTTCATATTCACGTCGTGGACCGAATACATTCCGTCAATTGATTGAATATCAGTGCATAACAAGATGTGACGGACCGAGTCGATGAGTCCGGAATAGCCTTTTGTGAGGAACAGGACAATAGCGCCGGCTGCCAATGCTGACAGGCATAAAAGAATGATTTTCACCACTCCTCCTATTCCTGCGCTCCAAAGACCGCCGAAAACCACATACAAAGTCATGATTATTGCAGAAATAACTGCCGCTACCCAGAATTTGATGCTGAAAATCGTCATCAACAATGCTGACGCTGACAAAACCTGCGCGATTATACTGATAAACATGCCGAATGAGCAAAGCAAAGAGCCTGATATTTCAGCTTTTCTGCCATATTCTTTGCGAACGATTTCAAGCAATGTCGTGCTTCCGCTACGTCGTAACGGTATCACATAACCGATTGCCAAAACGACACAACCAAGAGCCATTCCCATCGTAAACCACCAGGCTGAGATACCGAAACTGAATGCCAGCTGTGCTGTTCCAACCGTCGATTGTCCGCCGACCAAGGTTCCGATAATGGTTCCTGCGACCACCCAAGTGCCGGCTTTGCCGCCTCCAGTATTGAAGTCATTTTCGTTTTTTACTTTTCTAACTGAAAGAATACCAACGACTTCAATTAAAAGTATCGATAAAACCAGACCTAATATATGGTAAAAAGAAATTGTCATTTTAATATTTAATCATCAAATTTTCACTACTGTTACCTGACTTGCCGCCTTTCCGCGTTTTGTTACCTGAATCTGAGCAGGAATGCGCTCTTTCAGACTTTCCACGTGAGATATAATGCCGACTTTTCGTCCGAATTTCTGCATGTTTCCAAGAGTTTGCACGGCCATTTCGAGACTTTCGCCATCCAATGTTCCGAATCCCTCGTCGATAAACAACATGTCGATATTGAGATTCTCGTCGTTCAGCGCTGCTAAACCAAGCGCAAGTGCCAACGAAACAATGAAAGTCTCACCTCCCGACAATGAGCTCGCACTGCGCAACTCCCCTCCCATTTCTTTGTCCATCACCATGATAGCCAATGAGTTGGAATAACATGTCAATTCATAGCGACCACTTAACTTACGCAAGAAATAGTTGGCTTGATCGAGTAGAATTCGCATGGTGTAAGCCTGCGCCACATCACGGAAATTATCGGTTGACGTTGTCCCAATAGCGTTGGCAAGCTCTGTCCAAAGTGCCAAAACACCTGATTTTGCTTGCATATCCGCTTTTGCCGCATCCGCTTGATTTGAGTTTTGGGTGTTCAGCGAAAGTTTAGTGCGTGTCTCAGTAAGTGTTGCATCAATCTCTTTACGTTGATTTTCAAGCACTTCCAGCGATTTTAACACTTCAACTTTATCGGTGTTCGCAGTCTCTTTCTCAATAGCCTTTTTCTCATCGCTTTTACTGATAATATTTGTCAAAACCTTAGTAAAACCAATCAAAATTGAGTCTTTTCCGATATCGTTTCTTGAGGCGACCTTGCCTTTAAACTCATCAATACGCTCAAATTCTTCGATTCTCTTGATTCCATTGGCGATTTCGTCGATTTTTGTTATATCAGAATCCACTTTGGAATACTCATCATTGAGTTTCTTCCATTTGCAGGCTAACTTCCTGAGAATCAGGTTGTAAGCAGATTCAGCCTCATTTTTTTTCTTAAGAAGCTGTTTTAGTTCTTCTTGAATCTTTCTCGCCTCTTGAATCTGATTGTTGATATTGGCAATCTCGGTATTTTCCTCGACAATCTTCACTTCGCAAGCCTCCAAACCCTTGTCAAGACGATCCATTTCGAAAACTGGCTCGCCATTGCACTCTTTTGTTAGGTTTTGAAGGAGATTATTCAATTGTTTCTGCTCGTTTTCGATGCTCTCGTTCTGCAGTTTTATTTTGTTGTCGGTGACATTTTTATCGTCTTTCGCCTTCTCATAAGCCTCTCTGGCCTCTTTCCACGATTTTTCGATCGTCGCAAACAGAGAATTGACCACAACTTCGTCATGATATTGATGTGAGGTGCTGCCGCAAAGCGGACAAGGTTTGCCGTCTTCAAGCTTTGAACGCAACAGTTTTATGTGCTCTTCGACCATATTTTTCTGAATCTGAAACTCGGAATCTTTGGCTTTAAAAGCTTTTTCGGCATCATTAAAAGCACTAACACAAATATTAAAGTGTTTCTTTAAATCAGATAGCTTAATTAAATTGTCTTCAATAAGTTGCTTCTTAATTAAATAGTCGCTTAATATCTGTTTTACGCGTAAACATTTTGTTTTTCTTGCTTCGTGTTTCGCCAGTTCGTCTTTGTGCTCGTTGAAACTCTTCAGCAGCTGGTCGAGATTTGTTTTTGCGAATCTTTCATTGCAGTCGTCATAAGCTTCAGTGGCTGTTTTTTGAGCATATTCGGCTGCTGTGAGCATTGTTGAGAGCTCTGAGATGCTTTCTGCGCATTCTTCCAGTGGAAGATTCATTATCAGAGGCATTTTTTCTGCTACTGACTTCATGCCCGATTGTTCGTCAATCTGCTTTTTCAAATCATTGCGTTTCTTTTTCAGAGTCTCTTTTTCTTCGAGTAATCTTTCGTAAGAAGCTTGTAAATCAGCGAGTTGCGATTTTAAAATATCGATTTCTTTGTTAATGCTTTCGAGTTTTTCAAGGTTTCTCAGTTTGGTTTCAATAGCTTTTATTTCTTTATCGTTATTCTCAAACAGAGTCTTATTTTTTGCAAGTTCGTCATTCAAAGTGGTCAGTTCTTCATCTGATAAAATATTCTTAGTCAAAGAGTTATAAAGTTCAGATGATTTTTCGACTGCGTTTTTGGCGTCGTTTTTCTTTCTTCCTACAATCTCAGCGATTTTTGAATAGATTTCAGTGCCTGTTAGCATCTCCAAAATCTCAGTCTGTTTAGCCTTTTCTGATGTCAGAAACGTATTAAACTGACCTTGGGCGAGCATTACTGAACGGACAAACTGGTCGTAAGTCAGACCGACTAAATCTGCAACTTGTTGATTTACAGTGTCTATTTTAGTTTCGAGAACGATACGATCATCACCTTTCAGCACCTCGAGTTTGCGTCGGTTTGTCATGTCGTATTTGCCATTGCGGGTTTTGTGCATCTGCCATGAGGCGATGTATTGCTCGCCACCTACCCTAAACCATACTTCAGCCTTGCCGTCGTTAGTGCCTTTGCGAAGCACATTAGTGGTGCTTTGCATGGTTGTAAGTCCGTTTTCGGTCTTTTCCTTATTCTTTGTATTCTCGTAACGTGGTGATTTATCGTACAATGCGAGCGTTATAGCATCCAAAATCGTGCTTTTCCCGCTTCCGGTCTCGCCGGTGATAAGGAATAACGGCTCGTTAGCCAAAATGCCTTCAGAGAAGCTGATTCCGGCATTTTCGATGGAATTTATATTCTCGATAATGATTTTTTCAATTCTCATGCCTTTTCCGCCTCCTCACACACTTCTTTGAACATTTTTCTGAGCTCTTCAGGCATTTCCTTGTCGAATTTCTTTTGATAAACCGAACATCCGAGCTCAAACGGACTCAGTTCCTTTAATTCACGCAGGGTCTTAACCTCTTGAATATCATTACCTTCTGTTTTTTCTGGAAAGTAAGATTGTATTCCACAAAACATAGCTTCATGTCCCTCGAAAGCCTGAATAATTGCAGTTGTCTCAACCTGTGTGAGCGGCTTGTCAGCCTGAACATGCACTCTGACATAAGCTTTTTCATCAAGTATTTCGAAAAGCTGCATCATAACCGTTTCGTATGGCAAAGCATCGCTGTAACTGCTTGGTTTTGAAGGGAAATCAATAATCGGAATCAGGATTTTCAATGGAATTACCGTTGATTCTGTAGTGCCATTTTCGATATTAACCGACACGACCGAATGTTGGTAGTTCTCATTGAATGAGATTGGAAATGGCGAGCCGGCATAGCGCATATTCTCAATTCCTTTGATTGCCTGCGGATAGTGAATATGTCCGAAAGCCCAGTAATTTATGCCATTTACAGACTTGAAATCGTCAATATCGAGACATTCCAGCTTGCCGATGATATCTGCACTATGACCACGGATGTCAGCACTTTTCACAGCCAAATGCCCAGTAGCAACAATGCATTGATTATCATTGTATTCCGGACGATTTTTCAGATGTGTGAGAAGCTTTTCGTAAAACTCTGAAGCACGCTTTGCGAGGTTGTCATTGTAAGGAACAGCAAGCACCCAGCCAATGATTTCTCCGTTTTTTGTAATAGGAATCTCAATCTTAGACGCATCGAAATTCAATTCATTATCATTTGTAACTGTATGATAATCAATCATTCCGACCACTGATACGTTGAATGCCTCCCAAAGCGGTCGCGGTGCCTCAAGTCTTGAAGGTGAATCGTGGTTGCCGCTGATGATAACTATCTGTAAATCAGGATCTACACTCGACAAATCGACGATGAAATTGTAATAAAGGCGTTGTGAGACAATTGTCGGCGTTGCGGTATGAAACACATCACCGGTAACGACCATAACATCAGGTTTTTCATTGATTATGATAGACTTAAGCTGGTCGAAGAAGAACTTGTGTTCCTCTTCCCTGCTATAGTTGTGAAAAATCTGACCTATATGCCAATCCGCCGTGTGTAAAACCTTCATCGTCACCAAAATTGGGTTGTAAAATTACACAAAATTTTGCAAACCAATCCACATTTTTTATAATTTAGCACCGATTTTAAGTCCTAACGCCATGAAAAGAATCGTTGTAGCAATAATCGGTATTACAATCTTGACGCTATCATCTTGTCAAAAACAAATTGAAACCGCTGATTATCAAGTCGTTCCGCTGCCAAAAGAGATTAGTTTGACCGACAAGAAGCCGTTTATTCTTGATAAAAATACAGTTATTGAATGTCAGAAAGATCTGCAAAAAGAGGCCGATTTTCTTGCCGATTATATTGAGGATATTTATGGTTTCAGACCAAGGATTATGGATGCCGAAAATGATATGAATAATGTCATTTATCTTGCTTTGGAACCAAATGATTTTGCCAATGATGAGGCATATCAAATTGTTGTTAATGAAAGAGTTATCAAAATTACGTCCAGAAATAATCACGGCATTTTCTATGGTATTCAGACGCTGAGAAAAAGCTTTCCAGTTGATAATAATGTTACCAAAATAGCATTTCCTGCTGGAGTTATCAACGATTGGCCGCGTTTTGCATATCGCGGAATGCATCTTGACGTTAGCCGTCATTTTTTTCCGATTGATTCGATTAAAGTTTATATCGACGCTATGGTGATGCATAATCTCAACAAGTTTCATCTGCATATCACCGACGATCAAGGTTGGCGAATTGAGATTAAAAAATATCCGAAACTCACTGAAATCGGAGCTTGGCGTTCGGGTACTTTGATTGGAAAGACGATGGCTTACGACACCATCAGACATGGTGGTTGTTACACTCAAGAAGAGCTGCGAGACCTAGTAAAATATGCCGAAGACAGACATATCACCATAATTCCGGAGATAGATTTGCCTGGTCACATGCTTGCCGCTTTAGCTTCATATCCTGAACTTGGCTGCACTGGCGGGCCATACGAGGTATGGAAACGTTGGGGCGTGTCGGAAGATGTTATTTGCGCTGGCAATGAACATGCGATGCAATTCCTTGAGGATGTGTTACTTGAGGTTATGGACATCTTTCCGAGTGAGTATATTCACATTGGTGGCGACGAGGTGCCGCGTGACCGTTGGAAGGAGTGTCCAAAATGTCAGGCAAAGATTAAGGAACTTGGTATAAAAGCTGATGATAAGCATTCCGCTGAAGATTATCTGCAAAGTTATGTGATGTCGCGCATGGAGCAATTTGTTGAGAATCATGGCCGTCACATCATCGGATGGGATGAGATGCTTGATGGCGAACTGGCTCCAAATGCTACCGTTATGAGTTGGCGCGGAAGTTCTGGTGGTGTTAAGGCTGCGAAAATGCATCATAACGTCATCATGACGCCGAACGATTACCTCTATTTCGATTATTATCAAACGCTTGACACTGATAATGAGCCGTTTTCGATTGGAGGATACAATCCGGTTAAGAAAGTTTATTCTTACGAACCGATTCCGGATGGTTTGGACGAAGACGAACATAAATACATTTTGGGGCCGCAAGCTAATATCTGGACAGAATATACTAGCGAGTTTAACGTGTTGTTATACAGGCTTTTACCTCGAATCGGAGCGCTCGCTGAAGTGCAATGGTGCAATCCTGAGCAGAAGGATTACGAAGACTGGGTGCAGCGCGAATATCGCCTGACAAAACTCTACAAATTGTATGGTTGGCGATATGCTACGCACATTTTTGATATTGATGTACGCATTACACCCAATGTGAAAGAAGGCTTTATTGAGGTAGTTATGTCCAAATTAGTAGATGGTAAGATAGTGTATTCTATTGATAATCAAAATGATATTGAATACAAAGAGCCCCTTAGAATAACGGAGAATTGCCATCTTGAGGGTTATGTGCTTCGTCCGGATGGAAGTCAGGGACGTGTTTTCAGGACTGATTTTGATTTTAGCAAAGCATCAATGAAACCTATAGTTTTGATGGAACAGCCACATAAAAATTACACTTTTAATGGTGCTGATGTGCTCATCGACGGATTGCGAGGAAGTACAAACTACCGAAGTGGCCGTTGGCTTGGATGGTATGGTAAAAATGCCGATGTAATTATTGATTTACAAGAAGTTACAGAGGTTAGTACTGTCAAATTTAATCTTAATATCAACATGAAAGATTGGATTTTCAATGCAAGATCCGTCAAAGTGCTGGTTTCTGACGATGGAGATGATTTTGAAGAGGTTTTTGCACAGGATTTCGACCTTTTATCTGCCGATTATACGGGTAGCCTCTACCCTGTTGAAATTACGTTTTCACCAGTAAACACTAGATATATTGAAATAGTAATCACTCCTTTCGATTGTCCTGAATGTCATAGCGGTTATGGTTATCCGGCGTGGATTTTTGTGGATGAAATCGGAGTTTATTAAATATACATGTATGGAAAACAGAAGATTTAATCGTATTACACCTGATGATATTGTAGCGTTAAAACCTAACGAAGTTTTTGTTTTTGGCAGTAATCTTCAAGGACAGCATGCAGGTGGCGCCGCTTTCACTGCAAGAGTGTTATTCGGAGCAAGAATGGGACAAGGCGAAGGTTTGCAAGGTCAGTCATATGCCATTCCGACCATGCAAGGCGGTGTGGAGACAATAAAGCCATATGTTGACAGATTCTTAGAATTTGCTGCCGAAAACACGCAAAAAGACTTCCTCGTGACCAAGATCGGTTGTGGAATTGCTGGTTTTACTCCAGAAGAAATCGCACCTTTGTTTAAAGAAGCGATTCATATGCACAATGTGTGGCTTCCTGCTGAGTTTCTTAGGGTTTTAGGATATTAAAGCCGCTAATTTTTCAAGAAATTCTTTGTCTGTCTCGTCGAAATTGCTGACTTTCTCGCTGTCGATGTCGAGAACGGCAGTGACTTCGCCATTATTCAACAGCGGCACTACGATTTCAGATTTCGAAAGGCTGCTGCAGGCTATGTGTCCTGGAAACTCGTCAACATCAGGAACAATTACGGTTTCAGCGTTTTGCCAAGCAGAGCCGCACACACCCTTCCCTTTTCTGATGCGAGTACATGCCAATGGACCTTGGAACGGACCAAGTACAAGCTCGTTGTCAATCACGCGATAAAAACCGACCCACCAGAAGTTGAAAGTGTCTTTCAAACACGCTGAAATATTAGCCATATTTGCGATTTCATCAGTCTCACATTCCACTAAAGCTTTGATTTGCGGAAGCAGATTTTCGTAAAGTTCCTTCTTGGAGTTGCCTTTAATTATTAGGTTTTCTGACATTTTATATTAAAAATATTGTAATTGTCAATGCAAATATTATCGCCTCTAGCGACGACATTCCAATCAATTTGTTGAGAGCCATTCCCTCTGATTTTGAGAATTTTATATCAACAAAAATTGTATAAAACAAAAACGGAAGAAGATATAATAATATTGTTGTATTGAAAATCAAGCAAATCATTATGATTGCGATTATAGGATTCAGGAAATAAACGCCTTTCATGAAGCGTTTTCCAAACATAGTGACTGTTGTTTTTTTACTGTTTTTTGAATCTTGTTCAGCATCTCGATAATTATTGACAATCAATAAGTTATTGGATACAAGACCGATTGCTAGACCTGCAATTATTATTTGATAATTAACGAATCCAGTTTGGATGAAAAAGGTCAAAACAACAGGAGTCAATCCGTAAAACAAAACCACTTCAACGTCGCCTAAAGCATAGCGTGAAAGCGGGAATGGACCTGATGAATATGCCAATGCACAAAGCAAAATGACGATTCCGAATGGTAACAAAATCCAGCCGCCCCAATATAATAAGGTGCAACCTAAGAGGAATGTTAAAACGCTCCAAACGATAATTCCACGACGCATTTGAAATGGAGAAATTAACCCTGCGGCTACCATTCGTTGAGGTCCAAGTCGTTCATTATCAGCACCTTTAATACCGTCAGCATAGTCGTTGACGAAATTGGACAGAATCTGCGCCATTACAGCGAAAACCAGACATATCACTGCTGGTAACCAATTGATACTCACGTAAATGGAAGCAAAAGCCACTGACATAATCACAGGAGCCATTGAGACTAACAAAGTCTTTGGTCGCGCCGCTTTAACCCAATATTTGAATGAAACTTTACTCATTTTACAACTTTTTAGCTTGGTAAATACGACATAATCCGCATGTTAATGCTTTGTGTTTCAATTCATTATAGCCGCATTTGGTCAACATTGCCATAAACTCGTTCGGCATTGGAAACTTTTCGACAGTTTGCTGAAGATATCGATAGGCTTGTGCGTTTCCAGAAACACGTTTTCCAATCAATGGTAGGATGTTTTTGAAATACAGATTGTACATCCATCTGACGATAACATTCTGAGGCTCAGATAGTTCCAAAACGACTAATGTCCCGTTTTGCTTCAAAACACGAAGAATCTCTTTCAATCCTTTTTCTCTGTCGGAGAAATTTCGGACACCGAAAGCTACAAATGCAGCATCAAATGTATTATCTTGAAAATCAATGTTTTCGGCACATGAATTATAAAAAGTGATTCTATCTTTCAGATGAAGTTTTTCAACCTTCTCCTCTCCTATTTGTATCATCTCATCAGCTATGTCAATGCCCTTAACTTGCACATTGTCACTGATTTGCGCTAATGCAATAGTCGAATCTGCCGTACCGCATGCAACATCTAAAAGAATTGGTTTTTCAGCGCCGGCGATAGATTTTTTAACACGTTTTACAGCTTTTCTACGCCACCGTTTATCGACATTAAGCGACAAAACATGGTTCAACTTGTCATAAGTCGGCGCGATGTCGTTGAACATCAATGCTATACGTTCTGAATCAGTAGCCATATTTGTCTTTCCATTTTGCCTTGAGCGAGCGTCTTAACTCTATCTCTTTCGGGTTTTCCTGTGGAGAATAAAGACGTGTACCAGATATTTCGTCCGGTAGAAACTCTTGTTCAACGAAGTTGCCCGGATAACTGTGCGCATATTTGTAACCGTCATGATAACCAATGTCTTTCATCAGTTTGGTCGGGGCGTTACGCAGATGCAAAGGTACGCTGAGGTTTCCTGTTTTGCGTACAAGAGCTTGCGCTGAGTCGATTGACACAACCGCCGCGTTGCTTTTTGCAGAAGAAGCTAGGTAAATGGCTGTTTGTGAAAGGATTATCCTACTTTCAGGCCATCCGATTTTATTCACTGCATCGAAGCAGGCATTTGCGAGCAAAAGCGCATTGGGATTGGCGTTTCCGATATCTTCAGATGCCAAAATCAGCATTCTGCGAGCGATGAAAAGCGGGTCCTCGCCTGCCTCAATCATTCTTGCGAGGTAATAAACGGCCGCATTAGGGTCGCTTCCGCGCATCGACTTGATGAAAGCTGAAATTATATCGTAATGCATCTCACCGAGACGGTCGTATTTCAGTAGGTTGCTCTGAATGTATTTAGTCGTAACTTCATTATCTACAACGAGTTGCTTAGCCTTTGGCGATGCGTCGTCGAGCATTCCGACCACCAAATCAATCGCGTTGAGCAGTTTTCTCGCATCACCACCGCTAATCTGCATCAGAGCCTCGTCTTCTTTAATGATGATATCTTTCTTAAAATCTTGTTTTAAGACTTCTATAGCGTTGACAATCAATTTTTTAAGGTCGTCTTTCTCAAGCTCTTTCAAGATGTAGACCTGACATCTCGAAAGTAAAGGCGAAATAACTTCGAAGCTCGGATTCTCGGTGGTTGCGCCAATCAAAGTGACGAGACCTTTTTCAACTGCGCCGAGCAAAGAATCTTGTTGAGCCTTGGAAAACCTATGGATTTCGTCGATGAACAGAATTGGCGGTTCAGGAGCCATGCGCGCTCGGTCATAGACCTCGCGCACGTCTTTCACGCCGCTGCTCACTGCACTTAACACGAAAAACTGGCGTTTAACTTGTTTCGAGATAATGTATGCAAGAGTGGTTTTGCCAACTCCAGGAGGTCCCCAGAAAATCATCGATGGAATGTGTCCGCTCTCAATGGCGCGACGCAATACGGCATTCGGACCAATCAGATGTTCCTGACCGATGTATCCGTCCAACGATGTGGGACGCAGACGTTCCGCTAAAGGTGTAGTTGTTCTCATATTTTATCGCTTAAACCGGTCGCCAGTCACTTCAATGACTTTCTTTTTCCATGAATCAGGGTAACCAGGCTGTTTTGGTTTGGCAGGATAACCGTGACCGTTACGGATGAATTCTCCGTTTTCTTCTTGTTTTACGTTGCTGTCTAAATACTTGACTAATAAGAAGTTATCCAATTCTTTCCACCTTTTGACGGTATTTGCGGCAAATCTTGTCGCTTTGTCGGTCAAAAATGCGATTGCTTCGTTTGTTCCGCCTTCATTTAACAATTCAACAGCTTGATTATCAATGTCTTTGATCTGTGCCTGATATGAGTTTTCAAGTTCATTTTGCACTTTTTGAATATCTCCAATTACTCTATTATAGAATAGATATTTGAAGTGTGCAAGACGATTGAAAATCCAGAAAGCGGCGTTATCGGAGTATGTCAGCATGTCGCCATTGCCAACGCGAAACTCAATCGGGACTTGTGATATTGAGCAGTAGAACGGAGTGTAAACTGTTGATCCTGTGTCATCTACGCCAAACCAGATGATGCCACCGACTTGATTTGGTAGCCAGTTTCTCGTCTGTGCTATGAATGAAAAACCAGTCTGTACGGTCTCTGTGCTACGCTCGTTGAAATATTTTTTACCATCATATTCCCAATACAACGGGTTGAAACGATATGGTGATCCGCATGGGTCAGCGCCGATATCTTGTGTTTTATCAAGTTCTGTTCCCTGATAATGGTTGCGCATAAATGACATCATGTCTGTCAGTGAAATCTTACGGTTTGGCTTGACATACAATGGCATACGTCCGTGTTCGAGGTCTTTTCCTGTCGCATAATCCCAATATTGATCCATGCCGTCGCACACTTCGTTGAACATGGCCCAAACTCTCAAATCGCATATTCTTGCAGCAGAAAAATCAACTGGGGCGTATGCTGCGCTGAAGTCAAAATCCTTGTCTTTGCCATCAAAAAAGCCTTTCTTTTTCGCAAAGGTTATAATATCGTGCTTGTAAATGACTTCAACCTCCGGTTTATTCAGCTTTTTCCAGTCTTTATCGGTGATTGATTTCTTGCCGTCTCTCAACGGGAATGTCTGTATTCTCGCGGCATTGGCATGACCAGAGATATAACCGTCAGGAATGCGGATTGCCACCCAAACAGCACCTTTCTCCTCGCCTTTTCCAATAATTTCCATGTACCAGACCTCGTCTTTGTCGGAGATTGAGAACGATTCACCATCGCTGCCATATCCATATTCTTCAACTAAATCGGCGATTATCTTAATGGCTTCGCGTGCTGAACGGCTACGTTCAAGAGCCATAAACATCAGACTTCCGTAGTCGATAAGTCCGTTTGGATCGATGAGCTCCTCACGTCCGCCGAAGGTCGTTTCGCCCATAGCCACTTGATTTTCATTGATATAGCCAACGACTTGATATGTATGCGCAGGTTGAGGCACATGACCTCTGATTGCGTTTGTGCTGCGATCGTAAATCGTGCGCATTGAACCTTCTGGCCAATCAGCGGCTGGTGTGAAATACAATTCGCCGTATCTGATGTGAGAATCGGCAGCGTAAGTGATGAAATTTGAGCCGTCGACTGTAGCGCCTTTTGTTACCAAAAAGTTGGTACAGGCGAACGATTCTATGCCAAAAATGACAAATAAAGTCAATAATATTGATTTAATATCTTTCATAATATTAGTAAAGTACGTTAATAATCTCTTTTATCATATAATAACCGATTGCAACGGTGTAAACTATTTTCATCAACGTTCCGGCGAGGAAGCCGATAAATGATCCAAAAGCTGAACGCCAAGCGAGATTGTCAGGAGTTCCTCCCATCTTTTCACCGACATAAGCTCCAACGAATGGTCCTCCAAGGATGCCCAAAATTCCGAAAGGTCCCAAGACAATACCGAGCATCGGTAACACTAATATGCCGATAATCAATCCGATAGTGCTGCCACGAACACCTGCTTTTGTGCCTCCGAATTTCTTCGTGCCCCAAACTGGAACGACATAATCCAACACGGTGATTACCACGCATATAAAGCCAGTGATCACCAAAAACTGTGGCGAATAGCTGATTCGGTCGGTCCAATGCAACAGCAGTAAAGCCAGATAACTTACTGGAGTACCTGGAATTCCTGGGATAATATCGCCAATCAGACCGATGATTAGCACCACAAAAGCGGAAATTAATAATACATAATCCATATTAAAATTTTGCACAAAGTTAATAATTTTTCTTGACAATTCAGAAAAAATATGTATCTTTGCAAAAAAATAAGTAACAAAAACTAAATGCAATGAAAAGAAACCTTTTATTATTAGGTATTGTCCTATTTAGTTATCAAAGCTATTCTTGGGATTTATCAGGTATTGCAGGTGCTCGCAGCAATGCAATGGGTAATTGTTCAGTGTCGTTCAACGACTTTTGGAGTATTCAAAACAATCCGGCCGGAATGTCAAATTATCAGTTTTGCAGCGTCGGATTGTCATACGAAAACAGGTTTTACATGAAAGAATTGAGCTTGTATAACGCCGCTTTCGTGATGCCTGTCAAAATCGGGACATTTGGATTGTCGTTCAATCGTTTTGGATTTGAGAATTATAATGAAAACAAACTGGGATTGGCTTATGCCCGTGATTTCGGTCCATACCTTAAAATGGGCTTAAAGCTTGATTATCTTTGGTTTAAGTTTTCCGATGAGTATGCCAAACGACGAACTGCCACATTTGAATTGGGCCTCCAATCAAACATTACCGATGATTTATGTATCGGAGTTTTTATATTCAACCCTATCAATGTCAAACTGAAAACCACTAATAATGAACGAGTTCCGGTGATTTTCCGATTCGGTTTTATGTATAATGTTACAAAAGACTTTCTAGTGACATCTGAGGTTGAATACAACTCAAATAGCACTCTTGACTATCGTTTCGGCTTGGAATACAATACTTTTAATGATTTTTACATTAGAGTCGGCGTTCATACGAATCCTGCAACAGCAAGTTTTGGTGTCGGTTATACGCTAAGCCGTGTGGTTATTGATGTTTCCGTGACAATGAACCAGCATACTGGCGTGTCTTTTCAAAGCAGTTTGATTTTTAAAATTAAAGAACCGAATTTATGAAACGATTTATTATACCTATATTAATAATGTTTCCGCTGACGGTTTTCGCTCAGAATTCCATCACCGACGACATCATCATCGACCAGATTGAGCGTATGCTTGAGAATACTGATGACGAGGTCGATTACACAGAACTTATCGAAGAGTATTGGACTATTTGTGAGAATAAAATCAACGTCAATAATTCTGAAGAGTTGAATCAACTTATTGAATTACATCTAGTTAATGTTTTTATTGTTGAAAAGATTAATGAGTATCGAAAAAATTTCGGAAACATAATTCTGTTTGATGAATTGACTTTTATCGAAAGCATCGACGAGATGACTTTAAACATAATGAAACCATTGGTTTGCTTTGAAAAACCTGAAGAAAAAGAAAAGTTGCGAGCCAAAAATCTGTTGAAATACGGTAAGCATCAGACCATGTTCAATATCGAGCGGTGTTTCAACGAAAAGGCCGGTTACATAGAGCAAAAATATGTTGGAAGTCCACAAAAAATGCTGCTGCGATACGGTTTTACATCTCGAAACAAACTCGAATTCGGATTTGCCATGGAGAAAGATGCCGGAGAAAAGAATATGCTTGATTTTATGTCGTTTCACTTCTTGATGCATGACCTGAAATTTGTTAAAACATTAGCTATGGGCGATTATCAACTGGCTTTCGGTCAAGGAGTTACGATGGGATCAGGAGTGGCTTTCGCTGCTAGTGGAGGTTCTCTTTTGAGAAAAAATAAAAACATTCGTGCCTCGAAATCAGCCAACGAAGCGAATTATCTGCGTGGAATCGCTACAACATTGAATTACAGAAAGTTATATATGACGTTTTTTTACTCGAATAAAAAAGTTGATGCAAATGTCAGTGTTACCGATAGCCTCAATGAACCTTTGGTCGTGACCGCATTACAACAGTCAGGATTACATCGAACCGAGAGCGAACTCGCTGATCGTCATACGATTAGCCAGAAGTTGTTGGGCGGAAATCTTAGCTATAAAAGCTCAAATTTTCAGATTGGATACACGATTCATAAAACAATACTTAGTTGTGAATTAACCCCGGATCCACGATTGTATAATACTTTTTATTTTAGAGGTAAATCGCTTGTTAATCAAGGAGTTGACTTTTATTATGTTTTGAAAAAGTTTGCGTTTTACGGTGAAGCGGCAATCAGTGATAACCTGGCTCCTGCCGCATTGTTTGGAACTACCGTGCAACCTGCCGGATATATTGATTTTACTTTACTTTACAGATATTACGACAAAAAATATCATAACTTTTATAGCAATGCTTATGCATCAAGTAGTGGAACACGCAACGAGAAAGGTCTATATCTGTCGACATCAATAACTTTTGCGCCTCATTGGAAAGCAATTGCTACTGCTGATTTTCCACAGTCGGATTGGGTTAAGACTACGGCTTACGCTCCAAGCCGAATTCAGGATTACAATTTGCAAATCGAGCATCAAATCAATGATAAATCCTTGTTTTTCATTCAGCTGAGGTATAAAGACAAGGAGAAAAACGGTCCAAGTGACAACTCCTATATGAGGTATTTGATTCATGAAAGAAAAATGTCGCTGAGATTTCACGTCACCTACCCTGTTGGTGATAATTTCATCTTGAAAAACAGAGTTGAATTCAGCAAAGACATGAATGCCACCAAAAACGGAACATGTTATCTGATATACCAAGATGTATTGTATAATCCTGATAATCAGCCGTTTAGTCTTGCATTCAGATATGCTTTGTTCGACAGTCCAACCGGTGCTGTTTATGCTTACGAAAACGATGTGCTGAACGCTTTCGCGATTGGAAGTTTCTATCATAAAGGTATGAGAATCTATCTATTAGGAAAGGTTAAACTACGATGGGGACTTGCAATTAACGCAAAAATCGGTTGTACCATATACAGCGATGTAAACGAAATCGGAAGTGGTTTGGAAAGGATTGAAGGAAATGTAAAAACTGACGGGAAACTTCAGCTAATCTGGAAAATTTAATACAATTTCTGCCGTTTTATGAGGTATGCCGTCAACACTTGGTCATACGGTTTGTTGATGTCGGCTTCGACGTAATCGATTTGGTATTGGTTGCAATGACGGAGCAGCTCGTCTTTACGAGTCTTCATGATTTGCTCGTATTTTTTCTTGACCTCGGTAGGGTTTAGTTTTACAACATCGCCTGATTCGAGGTCAACAAAACGATACGGACGGTTTTCGAATTCAAGTTTTTGCTCGAGAAGTCCGTCGTGTACATGAAACAGCACTACTTCATGCTTGTTGTAACGCAGATGCTCCAGAGCAGCAAACAAATCATCATGCGATTGCAAATTGTCAATCATGTCGCTGAAGATGATGACAAGCGAGCGTTTGTGCGTCATCTCGGCAATTTTGTGCAGACAAGCCGTGGCATTGGTTGCTTTCTTTTCGTTTTTGTTGTAAGGCAATAATAGCTTCTCCAACTCATTGTAAATCATATTGATATGTACAGGAGCAAGCTTTGCTTCAGTATGAATTGTGATGTCGTCGTCAAACAAATCCAAACCAACTGCATCGCGTTGTCGGCGCATCAACTCCATCAACGACGCTGCGCTATAAACAGAGAACCAAAGTTTGTTTGGATTTTGATAGTCAAGCTTTTGTTTTACAGGGAAATACATGCTTGAACTAGTGTCGATGACAAGCTGGCAACGGAGGTTGGTCTCCTCCTCGTAACGTTTCACAAACAATTTTTCGGTTCGACCATAAAGTTTCCAGTCGATATTACGGATTGGCTCGCCTGTGTTGTACAAACGATGTTCCGCAAACTCGACTGAAAACCCATGAAACGGACTCTTGTGAAGTCCCGTGATGAAGCCCTCAACAATCTGTCGGGCATGAAACTCAAGACTTCCAAGAGGTGCGATGTTGCTTTTTTCAAGCACTTATTAATGTTTTTAAGTTTTTAGTCGTCATTCTTTAGCTACCACCTTTCTTCGAAAGCTGAAGGCTAAAGAATTAACGACTAAAAACATTAATTAGTGATTATAAAAACTTTTGAAGTTTCTCCTCGAACACTGCTTTTGGAGCGCCACCGACGTGTTTCTCAGCGACTTCGCCGTTCTTGAAGAAAAGAACTGTCGGCACGTTTCTGATGCCATATTTTGCTGAGATTCCTGGGCATTCGTCGACGTCGACTTTTGCCACTTTTGCCTTTCCGGCATATTCGTCAGAGATCTGATCCATATAAGGAGCAATCATGCGGCAAGGACCGCACCATGTTGCGCCAAAGTCAACCATTACTGGGACTTCCGACTTCAAGACTTCAGCCTCGAAGTTCTGTTCTGTGATATGTACTGCCATAATTTTAATTATTTAAATTTTTGCAAAGATAATTATTTTAATAAATCGTAAGTTACTAAATCGCTATAATCGTTCATTTTTTTGAAAACTGCCTCGGCATTGATCTTGCCTTTCTCAGGATGCGTCGAACACGTCATGTTGTGCTCTTTGTCGACAAGCATTATCGAATATGGCTGATTTCCATTGTTTTCCTTGATGATATCAATTATTTCTTTAACATTTTCGCTATTTAACTTATTGATATCCAAGACAAATTTGGCTTCACGCTTCGACTTGTCAAAAACATCTTCCAAAAGCTTTACTTCCAATACTTTCAGCTCGTTTGGACGTTTCTTGTCATCTGGCAAATCTCTGTTATAAAAAGGCTCTTGAACGATTCCTGTAATATACAGCGGTGTGCCGAGCGCAAACATATGATGGAACTTCAGATAAGTCTCGCCAAAGAGTGCAAAATCATAGCTACCTGTCTGATCTTCAATGACATATTTTCCAAATGGTTTGCCCGCTTTGCTGGTCATCTCAGAAGAACTTGTAACGATTCCGGCAATATGAAGCGTGGTGCCTTTCTTATTATTAATTACATCTTTCAGATACTCAAGCTTCGTATCAACGAAATATCTTATCGTATATTCATAAGCGTCAAGCGGATGTGAACTCAGATAGAATCCGATTGCTTCTTTTTCCTCATCAAGCATCTTGATGTTTGACCAATGTTCACATTCCGGGATGTCGAGTTTGAACAAGTCATCACCGCCAGCAGCCTCAAGCTCTCCAAATAGGTCGATTTGTGCATTGTTTTTGCGCTCATTACTAGCGTTGACCTGCTTAATGGATTTCTCAATGAAATTCATTTTTTCTCCAGGAGCGATATAGAAATAAGCTGCTCGATGCAACTCTGTAAAATCACTGAAAGCGCCAGCTCTTGCTAGCTGTTCCAATACTTTACGGTTGAGACTCTTTGCTCCCACTCTTGCCATGAAATCAGCGAAACTGGTGTAACGTCCGTTAGCTTCACGTTCATCTTTAATGGTATCAGCGACCTCACCTATGCCCTTGATTCCACCTAATCCATAGCAAATATTACCTTTTTCATCAACCGTAAACTTGTATTCCGATCTGTTGACACTCGGTGGCAATACGTTGATTTTCATTCGCTTACATTCGTCAAGCATAAAGACGACTTCTTCTGCATCGCGAATGCTTGAATTCAAAACGGCTGCCATGAATTCTGCCGGATAATGTGCTTTTAGATATGCAGTTTGGTATGCGACCCATGAATAACAAGTTGCATGCGATTTGTTGAAAGCGTAAGAAGCGAATTTCTCCCAGTCGTTCCAGATCTTTTCGAGAATCTTCGCGTCGTGACCAAGCTCTTGACCTTGTTTCATGAACTTGTCTTTGAGCTCCATCATCTTCGCTATCTGCTTCTTACCCATAGCCTTACGCAAGGTATCCGACTCACCACGAGTGAAGTTTGCCAGCTGTCGCGACAGAAGCATCACCTGTTCCTGATACACTGTCACGCCATAGGTATCCTTGAGATATTTCTCCATCTCCGGGAAGTCATATTCGATAGGCTCCCTGCCCTGCTTACGTGCGATAAACTTCGGAATATAATCCATCGGGCCCGGACGATATAGCGCGTTCATAGCGATAAGGTCCTCAAACACAGAAGGTTGCAGCTCTTTCAGATATTTCTGCATACCAGGCGATTCGAACTGGAACGTCCCAATAGTATTGCCAGAGCTGAATAATTCGAAAGTCTCTTTATCATCAATCGGGATATGGTCGATATCAAGGTCGATGCCGTGAGTCTTCTTGATATTTGCCAGAGCGTCCTTGATTTGCGTCAACGTCTTCAAACCCAAGAAGTCCATCTTGATGAGGCCCACATTTTCCACAACATGTCCATCGTATTGAGTTACAAGCACATCCTCGCCAGTATCCTTATCTTTGATAGTACAAACCGGCGCAAATTTCGTCAAATCGTCAGCGCCGATGATGACTCCGCATGCGTGGATGCCAATCTGACGGTTTGTATCTTCGAGTTCGCTAGCGTATGTTAGCATTGACGACACATTCTCATCCTCGCCGTTGAGCATTTCTTTCAGCTCAGGAACGTATTTGTAGCAGTTTTTGAGATTAACTTTCGGTGATTTTCCCTTGTCATCTTTGATGTTATCAGGGAAACTGCGGTCTGGTATATAACTTTTAATAGTTGCTACTTCCGAAAGCGGAATTTTTTGCACGCGGCTCACATCCTGAATGGCTGATTTCGCAGCCATGGTGCCGTAAGTGATGATGTGTGCCACCTTTTCCTTGCCGTATTTTTGAGTAATCCAGTCGAGAACTTTGCCACGACCGTCGTCATCGAAGTCGACGTCGATATCAGGCAACGAGATACGGTCGGGATTAAGGAAACGCTCAAACAGCAAGTCGTATTTCAGAGGATCAACATCGGTGATTTTCAAGCAATAAGCCACAACGGAACCAGCCGCTGAACCACGACCTGGACCGACTGAAACGCCCAATTCTTCTCGAGCTCCACGGATATAATCCGCCACAATCAGGAAGTATCCTGGGAATCCCATTGATTTCATGGTATGCAGCTCGAAAATGATGCGCTCCTTCTGCTCGTCGGTGAGGTTATCGCCGTAACGCATCTTCGCACCTTCCCATGCCAGTTTCGCAAGGTAATCAGCCTCAAGTTTGATACGGTACAATTTCTCGTACCCGCCCATTTTCTTGATCTTCTTCTCGCCTGCCTCGCGGCTCATCACCTCGTTGCCATGCTCATCGCGCGTGAATTCGTTATATAAATCCTCCTCGGTAAATTTCTTCTTATATTCCTCAACGGTTCCAAACTCTTTCGGGATGTCAAACTCCGGCATTATCGGGTCGGAATTGATGGAATAAGCCTCGACCTTGTCTGCGATTTCCATTGTATTTGCAAGTACTTCAGGCACATCCGAGAAAATCTTGTACATTTCCTCTGGCGTCTTGAGCCACTCTTGCTTGGTGTAATGCATTCGTGTCGGATCGTCGAGATCTTTGCCTGTGCTAAGACAGATTAATCGGTCATGAGCCTCGCCGTGTTCTTCTTCAACAAAATGCGCGTCGTTTGTGCAAATGACCTTTGTGTTAGTCTTCTTCGCAAGTTCAAAAATCACTTTGTTGACCTCCACCTGGCGCGCGTAAACTTCTTGGTCGCCGCCTGGTTTGTCAGTCTTATGTCGTTGAACCTCAAGGTAATAGTCGTCACCAAACAGCGATTTAAACCACATTATCGTCTCTTCCGCACCTTTGATGTCGCCGTTCATGATTTTCTGCGGCACTTCACCTCCGAGACAAGCCGAACTTGCAATAATTCCCTCGTGATATTTCTCCAAAAGCGAGTGGTCGATACGTGGATTGTAATAGAAGCCGTCAGTATATGCTATGGATGCGAGTTTACAAAGATTCTTGTAGCCGGTTTTGTTCTTGGCCAATAATATAAGGTGCCAACCACGGTCGGTTCGTCCGTCGCGTTTATCAATACTCACTGGAGCACAATACGCCTCGGTACCGAAAATAGGCTTGAAATCAGCGCCATCCTTGTTCACCTTATCGGCATAATCAGCCAACTCTTTGATTCCGAACATGTTACCATGATCAGTGAGAGCCATCGCATGCATGCCGTTTTTCAGACATTTATCAACCAAATCCGGAATCTTCGACATTCCGTCAAGGATAGAGAAATGCGAGTGAACGTGCAAATGCGTAAACTTTATTTCATCATGATTTTCTGGTGTTTCAGCTGGTTTTTCCTCTTTTTCATCTTCAACTTTTGGCTCTTCCTTAACCTCATAATTCGGCTTTATTTCTATTCCTGCAGCCTTCATCACATCAGGATTCGCTTCACGGAACTTTTTAAAGAACTCCTCTCCTTCCGGAATATCTTGATTATCAAGCACTCCGAGACGAACACATTCGAGAAAAACACGTGCTGTAGCTTCAACATCAGCGCAAGCATTATGAGCCGAACTAAAATCTTCGCCAAACAGAAGTTTATGAAAATCAATAAGTTTGGGAAGTTTGAATTTGCCATGACTGCCACCAGGAAACATGCAATAATTTGCAGTCTTTTCGGTGCAGGTGTCTACGATTTTCCAATTCGGCAACGGATTCTCGCCACGGTCGCGCAAAAACTCGCATCCAACAATGCTTAAATCGAAGTTAATGTTATGTCCGACAAGATATTTCGCTTTTTTACATGCTTCGAGAAACATGTTCAAAACATCCGTAAGCGGCTCGCCATATTCGAGAGCATATTCCGTTGAAATCCCATGCACCATCTTGGCGTTGATAGGAATCTCGAAGCCATCAGGACGCACGATATGGTTCTGAGACTCAACGAAATTGCCGAGCTCGTCATGCAATTGCCACGCAATTTGAACCATTCGCGGCCAGTTGTCGAAGTTGGTCAGCGGAGCATTTTTCAGAAGTGGCAATCCAGTCGTTTCGGTGTCGAATATCAAGAACATATCAAGCGTTTTTATTGATTATCAATGGGTGATTTTTCGAAAAATCAGATTTCAAAGATAAATATTTTTTTGAAACGAAAATATATTTTTTTCATTTTGTTAAAGATGTTGAAAATTTTTGTACTTTTGCACCCGCAAACCTCGGGTAGGTTTGAGTTAACTAATTATAAATCAATTAAAAAAGTAATTTTATGCCAGCAAAAATCAGATTACAGAGACATGGTAAAAAGGGTCAGCCTTTCTATCACATTGTAATTGCAGACGGTCGCGCACCTCGTGATGGTAGATTTATTGAAAAAATCGGAACTTACAATCCTGTAACAGTTCCAGCTGAGATCAATTTGAATTTCGACAAAGCTCTTGATTGGTTAAACAAGGGTGCTCAGCCAACCGACACAGTCCGTTCAATCCTTTCAAAGAAAGGCGTTATGCTCAAGAAGCACCTCATGATTGGTGTTCAGAAGGGCGCTATGACAGCTGAACAGGCTGAAGTCAAATTCCAGACATGGATGAAAGAAAAAGAAGCCAAGTTAGCTCAGGAAGTCAAGGCTAAAGTCGAGAAGACAAGAGCTGACCAGAAGGCAAGAATCGAAGCTGAGAGCAAGGTGAACGCCGCTCGCGCTGAAGCTATCGCCAAGAAACAGGCAGAGGCAGCAGCCGCAGCAGCAGCTGAGAACGCTGAGGAAGCCCCTGCAGAAGAGGCTCCAGCAGCAGAAGAAGCACCAGCTGAAGCTTAATGTTTCGAAAGATTCAAAAACAACAAAAAAGCACTGGGAAACCGGTGCTTTTTTTAGTTTAGAGTTGAGAGTGTAGAGTGTAGAGTAGTTGGAAAGTTGAAAGTTAGAAAGTTGTTTCCGTGAATTGTTTCCCTATTTCATGGATTTTCTCCAAAATCTCTTTTTTGCGTTCTTTTGACGGTTTTTTGAAACCATTAATATAGTTTCTTAGCAAAGTCGCATTAATTCCTGCAATTTTCGCAAATTCTGTAATATTAATTTCTTTATGAATAAGGAAAAACCTTTGAAATGTTGACGGTTCAGCATCTTCATATAGGAAGCTCTCGAAGCTAACATCAACATCGAGATTTCGCCAATGGATACCATCGAAACCGAAAGAGAACGCTTTTCTCTCCTCATCTGAGGCATCTTTCAGTTTCTGATACCACAGAAGCGATTGCTTGTAAACATTACCATCTTCATCTTCTCCGATGAGATGCTCATCGTCGAACCAGATCTTTGTTATTTTCATCTTCGTTACCGAATTTTTCATTCCAGAACTTGACTATCAAGTCTTTGTTTGCATCAATCACCTCTGTTATTCTCTTCAAATCTCTCGCCTTGATGCTGTGTTGTTCTTTCAAAACAAAATCCTGACCATCCCAATCAAATTTTGCATAACCACCGTTACCTTCAACGTGTACGTGAATCGGTTCGTGTTCTCTTGAATAAAAGAAGAACGAGAATCCGTAAAATCTAAAAATCTCAGGCATAAACTTTAATTTTTAATCCCGTTGCAAAGATAGGAATTATTTTTGATACCTAAAACATTTTTTTTAAAAATTATAAAATTTCCCTCGCTATCCAAGCGCAAGCTTCGGCATCGGCTAACGCGTGGTGGTGATTCTCAAGATGATAACCGCAGGCTTCAGCCACGGTATGAAGCTGATGGTTAGGAAGCAACTTTCCGAAATGCTTTCTTGAAGCTCGACAAGTGCAAAAGAACTGATAATCAGGATAATCCATTTGGTAGCAACGGAAAACGGCTTTCAGGCAACCTTCATCAAACGGACTGTTATGTGCCACTAAAGGTAGTCCCTCAATTAGCGGTTCTATTTGTTCCCAAACGTATGGAAACACCAGCGCATTCTCGGTATCACGCCTAGTTAAGCCATGCACACGAGTGTTCCAATAGTTGTAATAATTCGGTTCTGGCTGTATCAGCGAATAAAAACTATCAGTAAAAACGCCATCGCGAACGACAACTACTCCTACGCTGCAAACACTAGTCGGCTCGCAGTTAGCTGTTTCGAAATCGATAGCGGCGAAATCTTTCATCTCCTCTTAATTTTGTATTTATCCCACAAACGCTTTACAATTCCAGCCATTTCAACTCTAAGCCATTGAGGTTCAAGTACTTCAACGGAATCTCCATTCCATAGGATTTCTTGAATAAAATCGAAAGTCGGACAAATTTTTAAAGTAAAAATACTGCCGAAAATATTACGCTCAACTTCTTTTTGTGAAGAATGCAACGGCAACGCTCGCATATAATTAGCCTGACCGGCATCCACTTTCAACACTACAGTTTCTACAGGAACATCCTTAATGTTGATAATGCCAAAGAAACCTTCAAAATAATTCTCTGGACTAAAGTCATCTGGATATGTGAAATTTTCAGTCGTAACTGCCAATTGCTTAATTCTGTCGAGAGAATAAATCCTGATTTTATCGTCAAAAAACCGTCGTGCTACCATATACCATCGCTGACGGAACAATTTCACACAATACGGGGCCACTTTTAAAGTCTTTTCGTCGTCTTCCCAATAACTTTTATAAGTAATTTCGACAACTTCACTTTTCTTCATCGCTTCAAGAATTCGAGCCAGATGCTCCTTCCCTGACGGCACATTCTCGAGAATGATGCGATTACTTAGGCTTTTGTTTTCAAGTAGCCAATTGCCCACCGACACCGATTCAAACAACCAATTTCGGAATCCGCCATTTTTGATATCGTCAGCGTTTTCAATATAATAATGGTATCCTCCCTTGAGCTCGCAGCTTATAATAATTCCAAACAACTCCTCAGCTTGATTCTTCCAAGTATTAAAGGTCTTTCGAGGAATCTCCACACCTTCACTCATATCCTCCTCAAGCCAAAGCTTGTTTATTTCTTCCAGCGATATATACTTCGCCTTGTAAATAGTCTCAACGAGCCAAACGTATTTATTTAAGAGATTCTTTGACATATTATTCTAATAACCTTTTGATTTTATCCCATCTGTTTATAGAATTGTGACCCAAAGGATTGTTGAAAGCTTTGTGTTGAATTTTGAGATTAGTTGAAGATGCATCTGTGTTTTTACCTTCAAGCCATGAAATTTCCATACCAACTATTGGTTTACCTTTCAATTGGCGATTAAAATCATGGACATACCAATCATTTCCTGCTTTGATTAATGTCTTTGCTTCATCAGCCGATAAAACATAGAATTCTGTGTTGTAATCGTCGTCAACTTTAACAAACACCCATGGGCATATTATCTTTTCATCAATAGCAGGAATGGTTCCATCAAGTTCAGAAACAAAACCGACAAAAATGTTATGTGTAGTTCCACATTTAACTTGAACCATGGTACTTTTGCCTGTTTTTGAATTCATGACAATGAGATCAGCATTTTTATAATTTTGGATAGAACTATTAATATTGATGACATCATAACCTAGTTTAATTAATTCAAGTGCCACAGCAGTTTCGCCGAATAATCCAATGTTTTTATTGTCTTTTCCCATAATTAATTTTTTTTTGCAAATATAATAATTTTTATTCTTTCCAGTTATACTCCGCTCCGATAATCTCCAATGCCGAATACTTCCATTCTTCCTTATCGAAGTTTGGAGTGAATTTTGCCATTAGGAGTTTACGTTGGCGATCTTCATAGGTGTCACGCCAGCCGTTAAACTGCATAGTGCGCATATTTACTTCCATAAAATCACTGGCATCAAGCTGATAGAAAACCGTCCCCATACGAGTCATCTTATAATTCCGACGAGCACAGTCTTCCAAAGGCAAATAATGATTGTCAAGGATAAAGCAATAAGAGCCCACACCATCTTCGTGCGCCCACGCTCCAACCGCATAATATTGCACATAATCAACAGATTCTTCCAATTTGATTACGTCACCCGTAAAAATTCGCTCACCATTGCTGTCGACAAATTCGGTTTCAATACCCGCAAAAATCACTCTATGAGCATAACCGCTACGATCGTGTTTATCTTGAAAAACAGCTTCAACAACATCCGGATTATGACCGTCTTTCCATCTTTCGTCATCATCCCATACGTAAAAATCATCGCCAAAGAAAAAGAAATCGCCGAAGTAAGCGTAACCAAACTTATTTGTCTCTACAACATAGCGAACTTTAATATTTGGAAGATCATCATAAAGTCCGAATCCGATTTCGACGAGATATTCTTGACAAAGTGATTTTAGAACTCTGTCATTGATTACCATTGTGGTTTTATTATTTGCAGCCATATAATTTTATTTAACACTGCAAAGATAAAACAAACATGTGCCATTTTGAAGCACATGTTAGAAATTAATAAAAAACATCCACAGTTTGTAAAAACCATGGATGTTTAAAGTGGTCGAAATGACGTTAGTTCTTGAACACTAACCCGTTGCCGTCGAAATCAACCGTAATCGGCTTGTCTTTGTTGACCTTGTCGGCGATGATCATGCGCGAGAGTTCATTGAGCATTTCACGCTGCATCATACGTTTGACTGGTCGGGCGCCGTACTGCGGGTCGTAGCTGATCTTTGCCATGTACTTCATTGCAGCGTCGGTCATGTTAATGTCTATGCCGTTAGGTTTCAACATCTCCTTAACCTTGTTGAACTGCATTGCGACAACGCTAACAATCTGTTCCTCAGTGAGTTGCTTAAACACAATGATATCATCGATACGGTTCAGGAACTCAGGACGGAAGTGATTTCTCAAATCACTTTCAGGCACGTTCGAGGTCATGATGATGATGGTGTTTTTGAAGTCGACCAAACGGCCTTTGTTGTCGGTCAGACGGCCATCGTCCAAGACTTGCAGCAAGATGTTGAACACATCTGGATGAGCCTTTTCAATCTCGTCGAGAAGCACCACCGAATATGGCTTACGACGCACAGCTTCAGTAAGTTGGCCACTTTCTTCGTAGCCAACATATCCTGGAGGCGCACCGATTAAACGCGACACGGTGTGACGTTCCTGATACTCCGACATATCGATACGAACCATGTTGTTCTCGTTGTCGAACAGGAACTCCGCCAAAGCCTTTGCCAGCTCGGTTTTACCGACACCGGTGGTTCCCAGGAAGATGAACGAACCGATTGGTCGTTTCGAATCCTGCAAGCCTGCCCTGCTCCTTCTGATAGCGTCAGAAACAGCAGCGATTGCATCGTCTTGTCCAACTACACGTTTGTGCAATTCAGTTTCAAGATTCAGAAGCTTTTCACGCTCGCTTTGCATCATCTTATGAACCGGAATTCCAGTCCAACGTGATACGATTTCAGCCACATCGTCGGCAGAGACTTCCTCGTCAACCAATGGGTTATCTCCTTGAACCTTAACAAGTTGCTCTTTTGCTTTGGCGATTGCGGCCTCAGATTCGGCAATCTTACCGTACCGCAATTCTGCAACTTTACCATAATTACCTTCACGTTCAGCAACAGTTGCTTGGTATTTGTATTGCTCGATATTTTTCTTCTCGCGCTGAATCTTCTCCACAAAGCCTCGCTCGGTCTCCCAACGTTTCTGAATATCTTGGCGTTCCTTATCTAACTCGTTGATATTCTTGGTTAATTCCTCTACTTTCTTCTTATCATTCTCACGTTTGATAGCCTCGCGCTCAATCTCAAGCTGACGAATCTTACGCTGTACATCTTCAAGTTCCTCTGGAACCGAATTTATCTGCAAACGCAGACGTGAAGCAGCCTCATCAATCAAGTCGATAGCCTTGTCTGGCAAGAAGCGGTCGGAAATGTAACGAATTGACAAATCCACAGCAGCGATGATAGCCTCGTCGAGGATACGAACCTGGTGATGTGTCTCATATTTCTCTTTCAGACCACGCAAAATCGATATTGCTGACTGCTCGTCAGGCTCGTCGATCATCACGATCTGGAAACGACGCTCCAGAGCCTTATCCTGCTCGAAATATTTCTGATATTCGTTGAGGGTTGTTGCACCTATTGCACGCAATTCACCACGAGCCAATGCAGGCTTCAAGATGTTTGCGGCATCCATAGCGCCTTGACCGCCGCCAGCGCCCACCAAAGTGTGTATCTCATCGATGAAAAGTATCACCTCGCCTTCGCTTTCGACCACTTCTTTGATGACTGATTTCAGACGTTCCTCAAACTCGCCTTTGTACATTGCGCCTGCAATAAGTGCGCCCATATCAAGGGAATACACCTTCTTCGACTTCAGGTTTTCAGGCACGTCGCCGCTCACAATACGCTGCGCCAAGCCCTCAGCGATTGCCGTCTTACCCACTCCAGGCTCACCTATTAATATAGGGTTGTTCTTGGTACGCCTCGACAGAATCTGAAGCACTCGACGAATCTCCTCATCACGGCCAATGACTGGGTCTAGCTTGCCTTTTTCTGCAAGTGCATTGAGGTTTCGCGCAAACCTGTCGAGAGCCTTCTCCTGTCCGTTTTGTTGATTGTTAAACTGATTGTTATCCATTGTTTTTTCTCCTTTCTATTGTTTTGCTGGAAATACATCAAAAAGTAATCCAAAAGGTTAAATCGGAAATTATGACATATAAAATGACATTATGGCATTTTTACAATAAATTCAAAAATTATTCATTAATAAAGAAATTATTACTATCTTTGCAAATTAAACTCATTTGGAAATGAAAAGATTAGTTCCGACATATAAAATTATAGCTTTAATCGTAGTTATCTTATTATCTATCAATGAGATAAAGGCGCAGTGTGAAATTCATTTGGAAAATGGTGTCACAATGCCGGTTTGTTACGGAAGTGAGATCCGCTTGAGCGTTGATCTGAACACGAACTATAATTATGAATGGACATACAACGGCGAAGTTATTGGTTGTCATTATACTACGGATAAAGTTTATGTCGATGTGACGGTAACTGAGAACAACGCCACTTATTATGTTAATGTTACCAATGCTTCTACAGGTTCGGTGATATGTAATCCCAGCATTACAATTTCTATGCGACCGAAGTTTAATATTGAATTTCAACAACTTGCATTGACATGTTCTGATAAAAATGACGAAAGCGGAAAGACAGCAAAAGTTAAAGCGATGGCATCAGGAGGTGGTTATTCATCTTTCACGTATCATTGGAACAGTCCGATTTTGCCAATTCAATATATGGATAACCCTCAGATAGCCATACAGTTAAGCGCTTATACGAATTATACGATTACGGTTACAAATGAATTTGATTGCGCCCAAACTGATACTGTTCGTCTCAAAGCTCATATGAATCCGAATATTGAGATTTTTTCTGATCCGGCAGATACAGTTTATAAGGATAATCCATACGTAACTTGGTCATTTTCAAACAACGACACTGTATATAACGGTCACGACACTTTGATTGAAATCACCAACTTTTTCTGGGAGTTTGAAGGATATGAGCGTACTTTTACAAGCAATAGACCTGAGGTGTCGTTCACTGAAGAAGGTCAAAAATATGCGTCTTTAACTGTGACAAATGATCAGGGCTGCGATACTACATTCCACAAATATATCAATGTTTTGCCGGTAAAACTTAAGATTCCGAACATTTTCACTCCTAATGGCGACGGATACAACGATTATTTTGAGATCGGATACGATACAGGCGAGCCAATCAATGATTTGAATAAATATTTTCTCAGTCATAAACTCGTGATTTTCAACAGATGGGGTCGAATCGTTTATGAATCAAATGATTATCATAATGATTGGGATGGCGGCAATCTGCCTGACGGAACATATTTCTACGTTTTGGATTGCAAGGGACAGACACAGAATTATAATTATAAAGGAAGTGTAATGATTTGGAATTCAGGAAGATGAAAAAACTATTATTACCTATATTTATCGCGATTTTTATGTGGTCTTGCGGAAGCGATGAAGGCAAGATCAACACTAGTTTGGTGAATAATCCTGCTTCGGCAACGGAAAGCAAGAATACCAAGGAACCTAAGATTGAATTCAAAGTGACGGAACACGATTTCGGCAAGATGATTCAGGGAGAACAGGTGTCGTTTACTTATAAATTTAAGAATACTGGCAACGCTCCGTTGATTATTTCAGCGGTCGAGAGAACCTGCGGATGCACTGACATCAAATTTCCTAAAGATCCAATTAAACCTGGAGATGAGGGCGGAATCACTATCACTTACGACAGCAAAGGTCACAAAGGTTTTCAGAACAAACGGGTTATTGTGAAAGCCAACACAAACCCTTCCGAGACGATTTTGAAATTCAAGGCTCAGGTTCAAACAGTAGACAATTTTTAAAGAATATTAAATTATAAATCTAAATTATTCAAAATGAACACATTAAACATGTTTTTACTTCAGGCAGGACAGCCACAGCAGCAAGGTAGCAGCTGGTCGGGACTTATCATGATTCTTTTGATTTTTGTGGTGTTTTGGCTGTTTTTCATTCGTCCTCAAAACAAGAAACAAAAAGAGGAGCAGAAATTCCGTGAATCATTGCAGAAAGGTGATGAAGTCGTGACTATCGGCGGCATCCACGGCAAAGTTGTTGATGTGAAAGAGACAACAGTAATGATTTCTATCGACAGCAACGTGAAAATTGAGGTCGAAAAGTCGGCAATCACGGCACTTCCAAGCCAAATGGCAAAGAAATAATATCTTAAAGTAACACTTTAAGTAGAATGGCAAAAGAAGAACAGTCACATGGATTTAGGCGTTTAAGTATATTAGTGATATTTATCCTAATATCAGGATTACTATGGCTTATTATAAAGTTATCCGACACCTATACCGTGACAGTACCTTTTGCCATTCATTATGTTGATATCCCGGCATCCCAGATCGTTTTGGACAATGGTCAGGAGGTCAACGCGACGGTGACGACTACTGGATTCAAACTTCTGAACTACTATTTCAGCAGACACAAAAACCGCAAAATCGATATTTCATTAAAAGATGTGAAATACAAGAAAACCGAGGATTTGCAGTATTCTTACAGTAGCAGATTTATCGTAGATAAAATAGCTGAATACTTGGCGTCAAATGCCAATGACATCTTGCTAACCGAAGATGTTCAGAATTTTAACATGAGTCGATTGGCTTCGAAAAAAGTTAAAATTGTTCCTGAGACCAGTTTTTCGTTTGAAAAGCAGTTCAACTACTACGGTGAACCAACGTCAACGCCAGATTCAATTACCATTTACGGTGCTGTGGAAGATGTCAACTCGACAAAAGAAATCAGAACCAAAGTAATCACGAAAAAGAACGTGAACCAAAATATTGTTACGAGAGCAAAGATTGATTTGGACAAAAAGCTGAACGCAGACATTGATGAGGTGGAAGTGTCAGTAAACGTTGAGAAATACACTGAAGCTGAGGTCGTAGTTCCGATAACGATTCCCGACAAGGTGAAGATGCACCTTTATCCAAATAAAGCCAGCGTGCGATACATTGTTGCCATGAAGGACTATGCAATCATTAACAGCTTGTCATTCAAGGCTTTAGTCGACACGACTGACATGTTTTTTAACGAGGCTCTACCAGTGGAACTCGTGCTCTATCCGAATAACACTCAAATCATCAGTATCGATCCAAAAGAAGTGGAATACATCATCGTTCAATGAAAAAGATTGGAATCACCGGCAACATCGGCAGCGGCAAGAGCTACGTGTGCAAAATGTTTGAAAACCTTGGCATTCCAGTGTTTTATTCTGATGATGAGACAAAAAAACTTTACCTGATTCCATCTGTTAAAAAACTGATAATCAATCGATTCGGCTCGGAAGTTTATTTCGAAGACGGCACATTAAACCGAAAACTCCTCTCCTATCATCTTTTCAAGAATGAGGAAGCCATGAAGTTTATCGAGTCGGTGCTCTATCCTGCTCTGAATCAACACTTTGACGAATGGTGTGAGCAGCAAAAAACGCCATACGTGCTCTATGAGTCAGCGATTCTGTTTGAGAAGAGTTATCAGAAGTTTTTCGATATGATTATTTTTGTCTCAGCATCGGAAGACATTCGTTTACAACGAGTTATGAAACGCGATGATTGCACCGAAGAGAATGTTCGCTCCCGAATGCGTTTGCAGATGAGCGAAGAAACCAAGATTTCAAAAGCCGATTTCGTGATTTACAACGACGGAATTAAGGCTGTCGAGCCGCAAGTTGAGGCTATCAATAAGCTTCTATGTTGCTGATACACAACGGTCCGCGACTTTCCTCAAAATTAATCACCAATTTGTCGAGTTCAACAGGATCAAAACGCACGATGCGCTTGTAGCCGACTGTTTTAGTCTCGTCGTAAGTGTTGATTCTGAACCAGTTGCCGTCTTTACAACCTTCCAGATAGAATGATTTCACCCTCTGCCCAAGTTTTACGTATTCCTGAATCATCACGCAACTCATCGTCACAGGCTTATCCATTGAAAATGAAATAGTTCCGTATGGATAGTCGTCGTTGGTAGCCCAATATGTCTCAGGATTTCCATCATTGACTTTTGACGCTGAAAAACGGCATGCACGATCGTTGTCGGAATGAACCTTTGCGTCAGCTAACAAGTTGTGACTCAATTCTTTAGAAATCGTCATGTAAGAATAATTGGCAAAAACATAGTCAATCAGAGATATCTCTCCTTCGGGTGTTATCGGGAAATTGATAAGCAAATTGGCGTTTCTTCCGACACTTTTGTAATAAATATCGCGTAGTTCGAAAGGCGTTTTGACGAGATTATCCTCATTTTTGTGGTAAAACCAGCCCGGACGGATAGAGACATCGACTTCTGCAGGAAGCCATTCTGAACCTTCTTCAGAGCCGAAAGTGTTTATTTTCAAGTCGGTTTTGCTGGTGATTTGAGGCGCGTTACACCAATTTGTCGCACCGGCAATACCATTTTCGTTTCCAATCCAACGAACTGTCTGATAAGGTCCGCCGAAAATCATAGCGTTTGGATGTCTAGCCAATACAGTATCTTTAGCACGTTGATAATCATAGTAGTTATCAGGGTCAATAGAGCGAGTCTCGTTGGCACCGCCGTAATAACCATTGCCCCCGTTAGCGCCATCGAACCAGAATTCAAACAAAGGACCGTAGTTTTTGGTAAGTTCGTCGATTTGTTTGTGATAAGTGGCAACATATTCCGGGAAGCCATAATGTGCATCATGTCGATCCCAGGGAGAGCAATAAATTCCGAACTTCAGACCATGTTTTTGGCAAGCATCTGAAAGCTCGCGAACGATGTCGCCGTTTCCATTTTTATAAGGCGATTTACTGATATTGTAATCAGTTGATTCTGTGGGCCATAGACAAAAACCATCGTGATGTTTTGCGGTCAGGATGACGCCTTTCATGCCACAGGCTTTGAGGATTAGAACCCATTGTTCGCAGTCGAGGTTTGTTGGATTGAAAGATGATGCTGGAGCGTCGCCGTAACCCCATTCCTGATTGTTGAAAGTGTTAGGACCGAAATGCAGAAACGCATATGTTTCAAGTTGTTGCCATTCTAGCTGAGCATCAGTAGGTACAGGGTAAAGCGGCGACGGGGCTTTTGTACATGACGTTATGGCCAAAGCAATTATAAGTAAGGGAATTATTCTTTTCATGACACAAAAATACAAATTTTTCTTGCATTTTAAAAAAATCATTTCTAATTTTGTAGGTTAATTAAATATTTGGAATAAATATTAAATAATTATAACTATGAGAAAGTTTTACTTAACATTTATTGCATTGTTTTTCATCATGATGGCATATTCGCAAGTCATTGTGGATGAAGGATTTGAAACAGGAAACACAGTCGGTCAAACACCAGTTGGCTGGATTTGTAGCGACAATGGCTGGAAAGCCGGCATCACCATTCCGGATGATAATGAAGCTCGCGGACGTAAGCCTCACACTGGCGACTGGTACATGTATGCCACTTATAACACTGATGTGTGGACTTACAAGGAAATCAGCGTGACAGCTGGCGAATACTATCGTGTGTCATTTTGGTATTCAACATGGCATGTCGACCATTTCAACTTGGAAGTCAAGGCTGGTGCAAGTGCCAATCCAGCGAATATGACAATCAACGTAGTACCACAGTTTATCGTTGATAATGAAGAATATCAGCAGGCTTCGGCAGTGTTCCAAGCCACAAGCACTGGTAACTTCTACATCGGTTTCCATAGCACAGCGACAAACATGCCTTGGTATCTGTCGATCGACGATGTTTTGATTGAGCATACTTCTCAATATAATTTCAATTTGGAACAGCTCACTGCCGACACGACGGCTTATTTTGGCGAGCCTGTATATCTGCGTTTCCTTCTAAGCAATACAGGCGAACAGGCTGACACTTACCAATTCACCAATACAAGCTCGTTGCCAATTGAGTTTTATCAGAACGGTTCGCAGGTAAGTCAGGTCTCATTATCATATAACACTTCTGTTGAGTTGGTCGCAAAAGCCACTTTGCCGATGAATTTGACAAACAATCAAGAGTTACACGCTACTTTCAATGTAATATCGTCACATTCAGCTCCGACACAGTCAGCAGATTACACCATCACTGCCTTGGAGCCAATCAGTACATTCCCGTTGATGGAAGGCTTTGAGGACGTGACATTCCCTCCAACTGGATGGCAAAACGTGGCAACAAACGGAAATTACGTCTTCGAGCGCCGTACTTCTAACGACTGGCCAAACTGTGTGCCACATGATGAAAGCGCCGCGATGGCACGTTTTTATTGCTACACGAGCCCATCTGGCAGTTCTTGCAATTTAGTATCACCAAAATTGCAGCTCAGTGCCACCAACAATACTGTGCGTTATTGGATTTTCCGTAATTTCAACAACAATATCATGGGTCCGGACAGAATTAACGTGTACTACTCCCCGACCACAAATATCACCGACGGAACTTTGCTCGGCACTGTGCATCGCAACACAATGCTTGAACCAGTTGTTGGCGATGTAAGTGATTGGTATGAATACAGTTACACATTCGACAGCCCGGAAGGTTACGGATTTATCATCATTGAAGGTGTTAGTGGTTATGGATGGAACCTTTGCATTGATGACATTTATATCAACTCGACATCAGTTGATAACAATCCGCCTACAGTTGTATCGTTGAAAGGCACACAGACATGGGCTGATACTCCAATGAATATCACTTTGAGAGTGTATGACGAGAGTGGCGTTCCGAACCAAATGCAGGCGACATATACCATAAACGGTCAATCGCATGATATCACATTAAATAAATCTACAAAAGCTAATTACGATTTCACCGCCACATTGCCGGCACAACCTAATCACACCACTGCAAGCATAGTTTTCCATATGGTTGACGACTTGGGACATGCTGCTGATTCAGATCCTTACCAGTTGTATTGGGACTGGCAAGCTCCTATCCTTCTCGAAGGCTTTGAGGATGAGCAGTTCCCTCCAGCGGGATGGTCAATTGAGTCACTCCAAATGAGCTGGTTCAGTTGGTACAGATTCAGAGCTGAATACGCCACCAACTATTTCGGCGACGAATACTATGTGGTGCCTCCACAAGGCGAGCGAATGGCAGGCGTTGAATGGGACGAATCGGAAGAATGGGGCCCTCAGGACGAGAGTCTCGTCACACCATTATTGGCAATAAACCGACCGACAGCTCTTACATTTGAGACATTCTGCCAATATGGTATCCCGGATTATCAAGACCATTATAAAGTTGATGTTTTGAACACCAATACAGGTTCATGGACAACACTCTGGGACGCAGTAGACCAGCCAGAATGGGTCAACCAGTTCCAAGAGCCAGTCCAACTTGACCTGTCAGCATACCAAGGCCAGAATATCAGACTGAGATGGCGTGCACATAACAACGGCAGCGACGTACTGACATATTCATGGTTTATCGACAATGTGAAAGTTGTCGCAACAGATACTATTACTCAGTCGGTCAATGAGAACTACCTTGAGACTAAGATGTACCCAAATCCTGTAGATAATATATTGACAATCAATGCTGAAGAAGAGATTCAAAATATCAGTATCTACAACATTCTTTCGGTGAAGGTTATGGATATGGCTATTAATAATAAGGAGGCTGTTCTCGACCTTTCGAACCTTGAATCAGGAATGTATATGATTGAGATTTTGGGTAAAAACGAAAAGAGTATCAAGACTTTCATAAAGAAATAACATGGATATCAAAGCTATAAAAGAAAAGTTTAACTCGTTGTTTGGCAATGAGATACGCATTTACACCTCACCAGGTCGCGTGAATCTGATCGGCGAACATACCGATTATAATGGTGGATTTGTGTTTCCGGGAGCTATTGATAAAGGTATCTACGCCGCGATAAATCCTAACGGAACTGATAAAATCAGAGCTTATTCTATTGATTATCAGGCGCAGACAGAATTTGGCATGCGTGAAGAAGACGCTCCGAAAGAGTCTTGGGCAAGATATATTTTCGGTGTTGTAAGAGAAATGCAGAAACGCGGATTCCAGCCGAAAGGTTTTGATACCGTTTTCGCTGGCGACGTGCCACTTGGAGCAGGAATGTCATCATCAGCGGCATTGGAAAGCACTTTCGCGTTCGCTTTGAACGACATTTATAATTTAGGTATCGACAAGTTTGAACTTGCACGCATCGGGCAGTCGACCGAACATAACTACTGCGGAGTGAAATGCGGTATCATGGACCAGTTTGCCTCTATTTTCGGCAAGAAAGGTCACCTGATGCGACTCAACTGCGCGACAATGGAATTCGAATATTTCCCATTCGATCCTAAAGGATATAAAGTCGTTTTGCTTGACACCGTTGTGAAGCATGAATTAGCTTCATCAGCATACAACAAACGTCGTGAATCATGTGAAAATGCTTGCGCACACATTGCAAAATGTCATCCTGAAGTGAAATATCTAAGTGACGCTACGATGGCAATGCTCGATGAGGTGAAAAAGGAGATTTCAAATGAAGATTACATACGCGCAAAGTACGTTATCGGTGAGAAACAGCGTGTTTTAGACGTTTGCGATGCACTTGAAAAAGGCGATTACGCTACAGTTGGCGACCGCATGTACGGCACGCATTACGGCATGAGCAAGGAATACGAAGTCAGTTGCGACGAGCTCGATTTCTTGAACGACATCGCCAAAGAATGCGGCGTTACAGGTTCTCGCGTTATGGGCGGTGGCTTTGGCGGATGCACGATAAACCTTGTGAAAGAAGATTTATATGACAAGTTTATCGCAACAGCAAAAGAAAAATTCAATAAAAAATTCGGACATGAGCCGAAGATCTATGATGTAATCATATCTGATGGGGCAAGAAGAATTGAATAAATTATAATAAAATGAAGCCAACATTATTAGTTTTAGCAGCTGGAATGGGTTCGCGATATGGAGCCCTGAAGCAGATGGACGGTGTAGGTCCAAACAATGAAGCGATTTTGGATTATTCGATTTACGACGCCAAGCGCGCAGGATTCGGAAAAGTCGTGTTTGTGATTCGTAAAGATTTCGCAGAGGCTTTCGAGAAAGTGAACAGTAGCGCGAAGTTTGGAATCCCGGTAGAATATGTGTATCAAGGACTTGAGTGTCTGCCAAAGGGATACACAGTGCCGGAAGGTCGTGTAAAACCTTGGGGAACTGGTCATGCAGTTTTGATGGCAGCCAACGTCATTAAGGAACCGTTTGCAGTTATCAACGCTGACGATTTTTATGGTAAAGAGGCATTCGAGGTGATGGCGAAATATCTCATGGAATGCGAAGGCAAGAAAGGCGCCTATTCGATGGTTGCCTACAAACTCCAAAACACTTTGTCAGATTTCGGAACCGTTTCACGTGGTGTTTGCACATCTAATAGATGCAACTATTTGCAGACAATCGTAGAGCGCACTGCAATTGCAAAAACAGCTGAAGGTGCAGCCTACACTGATGAAACAGGAGAGCATCCTCTCCCACTCGACACCTTGGTCTCAATGAATTTCTTTGGTTTTACACCTGATTTTTTGGGTTATCTTGAAGCAGGTTTCAAAGAGTTCTTAGATGGTCCGGCTCAAACCAATATTAAAGCTGAGTTCTACATCCCATTGATGGTCAATAACTTAATCAATGCAAAGAAGGCAAAACTTAAAGTTTTGTCGAGCGATGCAGTTTGGTTCGGCGTGACATACAAAGAAGATAAACCGGATGTCGTTAAGAAGATCCAGAATCTTATAGACAAAAATGTGTACCCGAAGAATTTGTGGTAGGGACAAGGCATGCCTTGTCCGTACGGGATATTAAATAAAAAAGAAAAATTATGGCAGATAAAGCAAAACAATGGGGCGCGATCATAGTTATGATAGCCCTCTTCGCGATGATAGCTTTCGTGACAAACCTCTGTTCACCTATGGCAGTTATCGTTAAAAACCAGTACGGTGCGAGCAATTTTCTTTCGCAGATTGGCAATTACGGCAATTTCATCGCTTATCTCATCATGGGAATTCCTTCGGGAATGCTCATCAAGAGATATGGTTATAAAAAGACCTCGCTTATTGCGTTAGCAGTAGGTATCATTGGCATTTTGGTGCAATGGGCATCTGGTTGGGCAGGTTTCGGAGTGTACCTCATCGGCGCATTCATCGCTGGATTCTGCATGTGTATGCTCAACACAGTCGTTAACCCAATGTTAAACCTTCTCGGAGGTGGCGGCAACAAAGGAAATCAGCTCATCCAGATTGGCGGCGTGTTTAACTCAGCAGCTGCTGTTGCTGTTTACATCATCATGGGAGCACTCATCGGAGAGGCAACAAAAGCTAAGATTTCCGACGCAACTCCAGCTTTGATGATAGCCTTGGCAATCTTTGTCATCGGTTTCATTGTGATTCTCTTCACAAAGATTGAAGAACCTGCACAACCTGTAGAGGTAAAATCAGAAGTCAAGGACAAGTACAGCGCCTTCTCGTTCCGTCACTTCAAACTCGGCATCCTCGCCATTTTCTTGTACGGCGGTATTGAAGTGGGCACTCCTACTTACATCATGCAATATCTCACAGCAACTCCTGATGCGGCAACTCCAGGTTTCGGTATGAACGGAACCATCGTTGGTCTTATCGTGGCCGTCTATTGGCTGATGATGCTTATCGGACGTTTCGTTGGTGGCGCAATCGGCGGCAAAGTGTCGTCAAAGGCAATGGTGACAACGGTTTCCATCGCTTCAATAGTGCTTGTTTTGTTCGGAATGTTTGCTCCAACAAGCATCATGGTTAAGGTTCCTGGAATCGACTGGGCAAACGTATCAGTGATCTGGGCTGAAGTTCCTGTTGGAATTTTTGCATTCATCCTTGTGGGTCTCTGCACCTCAGTTATGTGGGGCAGCATCTTCAACCTCGCTACTGAAGGCCTTGGCAAATACACAGCAATGGCATCGGGCATCTTCATGACTATGGTGTTCGGTTTTGCCATTATGGTTGGTTTACAAGGACTTGTTGCCGACTGGACTGGAAGCTACATGACAAGTTACGTCGTGGTGTTGTTCTGCGCAGCATATATACTGTTCTACGCATTGATTGGACATAAAAACGTAAATAAAGATATTCCTACGGAATAATTTTCTCTTCCGCACGTTCGAATAATCGCCATTGCGCTTTGGTGCGGACGAGGTTGTGTTCGGGATATTTGATTTTATAATAGGTGTCGCCGTTGATGTAATCTGCTAGGAATCTGACGGTTTGCATATATGGAAACAGCAACGCCGCATACGGAAGGTTTTCTTTTTCGATTGGAAAGAGGAAACCTTTCGTGCCTTCAAGGTAACCTTTCGTAAACGCATTGTAAATCTCCATGTTGAAATCGATATTGTCGAGATTTGGATCGTCTTCAGCACCTGTATTTGCTGCAGTCCTCAAAAAATCGCCGTAATCTGAGAAGACAAAACTTGGCATTACTGTGTCCAAGTCGATGATACACAATACGTTGCCGTCTTTATCGAAAAGCATATTGTTGACTTTAGTATCGCAATGGCAGATGCGTTTTGGGAGTTTGCCTTCACGGAAAAGACGCTCGCCAAGAGTCATTATTTCTTCACGTTTGAAGATCTCGTCGAGATAATACTGCACTTCTTTCACACGACCTACCCTATCTTCAGCAATGGCATCGCGAAGCTGTTTTAAACGGAATTCAATATTATGAAAATCAGGGATAATCTCACCCAGAGGCTCTTTCAAATCGTCCAAAAGTGACTCAAATTCGCCGAACGACTTACCAGCAATATACGAGTATTCTGGTGTAACTGCTTGATATGTAATAGAATCAGGCACGAAATCCATCAACCGCCAATATTTTTCACCATCGAAATAGTAAGACTTGCCATCGTTGGTTTTTAAAAATTGAAGACTATATCTGCCTTTTTTTCTGAGATGCTCGGTCACCTTATTAATATTATCCATAAGCATGTCGACATCCTGAAAAATCGCATTGTTGATACGTTGCAAAACATACTTAGGCTTCTCGCAACCTTCGGTAAACACTTTGTATGTGTCGTTAATCAGGCCCTCGCCCATCGGCTTTACATCGGCGACTTTTCCTTCAATCTCAAACTTGGAGACAATATCTTTCAAATTTTCCATGACAAATTTTTTTGTAAAATTAGAAATAATTATAATCCGTATGAAAAAATTTTGTATTTTTACATTCTAATTTCATCATTATGAAAAATAACAGATTAACTATATCGATTTCCGCATTGATATTAGTCATTTTCATTGCGATGACTGGTTGTAAATGCGATACTAAATCAGATAAAAAATATCATATAAAAGATAACGTCATAGTCTTTGACGAGCCGCAACGTGTTGAGGGCCAGTCGAGTATGCTTCAGTTTGCCGCTGAGCCTATTGAAAATGTCCGCATCGGATTCATCGGCCTTGGAATGCGCGGTCCGGATGCCGTTTACCGCATGACATTCATCGACGGCGTTGAGGTTGTAGCTTTGTGCGACCTCCTGCAGGAGAACGTGGAGAAAGTGCAGAGTGGCATTTTGGAGGCTAAAGGTTTGCCGCGTGCCGCTGAATATGTCGGTCCGACAGCATATAAACAGCTTTGCGAGCGCGATGACATCGACCTCGTGTACATCTGCACCAACTGGCAAACTCATGTCGAGATGGCGGTTTATGCAATGCAACATGGCAAACACGTGGCTGTGGAAGTGCCAGCCGCAACATCGGTTGAAGACTGCTGGAAACTTGTCGACGTCTCCGAGCAGACTCGCAAACACTGCATGATGCTCGAAAACTGCACATACGACTTCTTCGAGATGACGGCACTCAATATGGCTCAACTCGGTATGCTTGGCGAGGTGATTCACGGCGAAGGTGCCTACATCCACAATCTGGAACCGTATTGGGCTGAATATCAAGACAATTGGCGTCTCGACTACAATCAGAAACATAGCGGCGATGTGTACGCTACCCACGGCCTCGGACCAATCTGCCAGGTTCTCGACATCCATCGTGGCGACAAAATGGATTATCTCGTATCGATGAGCACCCCTTCTTATAACGGCAAGGAAATCGCAAAAAAGATGATGGGCACCGACCAGTTTGCCAATGGCGACATGACCACAACCATGATTCAGACCACAAAGGGCAAGACAATATTGATTGAACACAACGTCTATACTTATAGACCATACAATAGATTATTCCAGCTTACCGGTACAGAAGGCTTTGCAAACAAATATCCTGTCGAAGGCTTCACATTGATGGAAAAGAATCTTCCGGAAGGATTCCTTGAAGAAGGTCAGCATCTCAACGTTCATGGATTTGTTCCTAAAGATATTCGCGACAAGATTTTGGCGGAGTACCTCCATCCTATTGCGAAAGATGTTGAGGAGCTCGCAAAGAAAGTTGGCGGTCACGGCGGCATGGACTTTATCATGGATTACCGTCTGATTTACTGCTTACAGAACGGTTTACCGCTTGATGAAGATGTTTACGATGCAGCAGAATGGTCATGCATCGGAGAACTTTCAGCGGCTTCAATTGAGAATCATGGCATGCCGGTGAAGATGCCAGATTTCACAAGAGGTGACTGGAATAAAGTCAATGGATACAAACATGCAATGAAATAAACATCATAATTAATTAACTAAACTAAAAATATCATGAAGAAAAAATTCGTATGTCCAATTTGCGGCTTCGTTTATGAAGGAGAAGAAGCTCCTGAAAGATGCCCACAATGCAAACAGGTTGTTGAATGGAAGGTCCTCGATGAGAGTGCAGCCCTTAACTTTGTGACCGAGCATGTCGTCGGTATTGCCAAAGGCACTGGCGATGAGATGATCAAAGACTTAAATGCCCAGTATATGGGAGAGGCCACTGAGGTCGGTATGTATCTGGCAATGAGCCGTCAGGCCGACCGGGAAGGCTATCCTGAGATTGCAGAAGCTTTCCGACGTTATGCTTTTGAAGAAGCTGACCATTGTGCACGTTTCGCTGAATTGCTTGGCGAGGTGGTTTGGGACACCAAGACAAACGTCTACAAACGTATGGTGGCAGAATGTGGCGCCTGCGAGGAAAAGATGCGCATTGCACGCATTGCAAAAGAACGCAACCTCGACGCTATCCACGACACAGTTCACGAGATGGCAAAGGACGAAGCTCGTCACGGCAAAGGCTTTGAAGGACTGTATAACAGATACTTCAAATAGTTTAAAGTTATTCAGTTGGTCAGTTATTCAGTTAACGGACAAAAAATTAGGGGCGAATTGTTCGCCCCTTGTTTTTTATATTCTTTCGGCAATGCCGTATACCTTTTGTTTACTTGACGACGACTGCACAAGCTCGGCGAGGAATCCTGTCATAAACAGTTGTACACCAACGATTATGCACACCAAAGCCAAGTAGAATAAAGGACGGCTGGTCATACCATAAGCGTGATAAGCAAACTTCTTGACAACCAATATGATTCCGATAATGAAACCAGCGAGGAACATCAAAGAGCCGAGTCCGCCGAAGAGATGCATCGGGCGTTTTCCGAATTTGGAGATGAATGTGATTGTGAGCAAATCGAGATAACCTCTTAAAAACCTGCTCATTCCGAATTTAGATACACCAAATTTCCTCTTCTGATGATGCACCACCTTCTCCCCTATGTGCGTGAATCCTGCCGCTTTGGCAATGACAGGAATATAACGGTGCATTTCGCCATAAATCTCGATGCTTTTCACCACTTCGTTGCGATAAGCCTTGAGTCCGCAGTTGAAGTCATGGAGCTTGATTCCAGTCATGCGGCGTGTCGACCAGTTGTAGAATTTTGAAGGGATGTTTTTAGCAACTTTCGAGTCGTAACGCACTTTCTTCCAGCCACTTACGAGGTCGTAGCCGTCTTTTTCAATCATATTGTAAAGCTCAGGAATCTCATCAGGACTGTCCTGGAGGTCAGCATCCATTGTGATGACAACGTCGCCTTGCACAATCTTGAAGCCTTCGTTAAGAGCTGCAGATTTACCGTAATTCCTTCTGAATCTGATACCTTTAATATTAGGATTGTTTTCCTTCAACTTTTGTATGCAGTGCCATGAAGCATCGGTGCTGCCATCGTCAACAAACACGATTTCATAAGAATAGTTGTTTTCAGTCATGACACGACGAATCCAAGCCTCGAGTTCCGGCAATGATTCCTCTTCATTCAGCAAAGGTATAACGACAGATATATCCATTTCAATCTTTTTTTCTTGCAAAAATAGCAATAATTATTGAATAAAACAGTGATAAAACTACATTTATTATCAACATCGATAGCGCAGTGGCTCTTGGTGAGAAGAGCTCTCGCATATGACGGCTGTTTGCGTAAAGTCCCATCCTACTCTCCATTCCGACGTATGCGTACAGGATATAAATTACGCCGCCGAAGATAACTGATCCGATAATTCCGCTAAGGAAACTCATCAAAAAAGCTTTTCCGTAAGAAAACTCACTCCACACGAATTTGTTTTTAAAGAAAGCGAGTGTGATGCTAAGCCATACGAACGGGATGAGATAAATTATCGAGAAAAGGTATGAGAATTCGACATAAAGGCGTTCGTAAAAGATTACGTAAGCTAGTGATAATAAGACACTTAACAACAATCCTGAGATTATGACTGTTGACCAGTATTGTTTGCCTGTGTATGTCGGGTTTATTATCATTTCAGACAAAAAAGGGTAAGCTACTTATATCGCACCGCTCAACCATC
>CAMYYD010000013.1 GCA_947303395.1 uncultured Bacteroidales bacterium | reverse complement strand
ACAAAAACCAATTTCGGAATAAGGCTCGAAAATGGACTGCAAAGATACAAAAAATATTAATAGGAATAAGGTGTTTTTTGAAATATTTTTAAATTAGGTGATTATAATCGAAAAATTGCGATGATAATTGTTGATAACTTTTTGAAAATGGAGGCTGTTTTTTGGAAAAATTTGTTTATTTTTGCAATGATGAATTAAAGCTATTTTTAATGAAACTTTAAAACATTCTAGTTATGACGAAAAAAGAGGCACTTCAATTATTTGAGAGAAAAAATGTTCGCACAGTGTGGGACGATGAAGAAGAAAAATGGTATTTTTCCATTGTAGATGTGGTTGCTGTTTTGACAGATAGTGCTGATTCAACAGCTTATTGGCGAAAGTTAAAACAAAGATTAAAAGAAGAAGGAAATGAAACCGTGACAAATTGTCACGGTTTGAAAATGAAAGCCATAGATGGAAAAATGCGAATGACTGATGTCGCTGATACTGAACAACTTTTGCGCCTAATTCAATCAATTCCATCGAAAAAAGCAGAGCCGTTTAAGGAATGGATGGCTAAAGTGGCGGCAACTCGTTTAGACCAGATGCAAGATCCGGAATTGTCAATAAATCAGGCAATTGCCGATTATCGTCGTCTCGGTTATTCTGAAGAATGGATTAATCAGAGAGTGAAATCCATTGAAGTTAGGAAAGAATTGACCGATGAATGGAGACGCACTGGGGTTCAAGAAGGTTTTGAATATGCTTCGTTGACTGATATAATAACTAAGGAGTGGAGCGGTTTTACGACAAAGCAGTATAAGCAGTTTAAAGGTTTGAAAAAAGAGAATTTGCGCGACAATATGACCAATCTTGAGATTGCGTTGAATATTCTTGCCGAAGCTTCTGCTGCAGAGTTGTCGAAACAAAGAGATCCTCGCGGATTTCAGCAGCAGACAAAAACTGCAAAGGATGGTGGCAGTGTCGCGAAAGCCGCTCGCAATCAGCTTGAATCCAAATTAGGGCGAAGCATTATTTCTCCTTCAAAAGCAAGTGATTTCACTTTGCCAGAGAAAAAGGAGGAAGTAGGATATATTGAGGAGTAAATCCAGTTGGTTGCAAATTGTTATCAACTGAAATTGTTGATTAATTTAGAAAAAGTGTACGCTGCGTACACTTTTATGTTACATTGTCTCCGCCGCGGAGACTTTTTGAACTGGTAACAATTTGTCACCGATTGAAATTGTATATTATTTTCAGAAAAACTGAGCTTTTTATAACTTTTGATATTGATAACTATTATTCAGTTGTTGACGGCTTGACGATAAAAATGTATTATTTGGAGCAGACATTTTCGCATGTGAAGTAGATTGAATGGCCAGAATCCTTTTAAAATAAGCATTTTTGTTCCTTTTCCCTTGATGGAAAATGAACCGAAAAGATCAAGCGCCATCCGAAGCCCCGATGTAATAAATTATTTATAATTATTTGATAATCAATATTTTAATTTAATAATAATTTAAATAACTTTTTCGAAAATTTTAACAATTTTTAACTTTTTTTATTTGGTCACTCAAAATTTTCCTTATATCTTTGCCGAAGAAAGTTAAACAATAAAAATAATAATATCATGGATTTGATTGAAAAATTGAAAGAGTTTGAAAAAAACATCAACAAAATTCATTCTGAAGAAGAACTGCAAAAAATATTTTATAATGATTTGGCTCCAGCATTTCTATATGGGGGGTATATAAAAGTTCATGAAGATTTAAGGGTATATATCAAAACCGTAGAGTTTTATTTCTATAGTGAGAAACTAAATGGAATACATGACCCTATTATGTATCATCGTAATATCAGAGACACATATGGTAATTTATTATCCGAAGTTCCTTATTTCCCGATTATGTCTTTAAATTCACACGACTCGGGTTATGATATAACTTTTGAAAATGAAAAAGAACAATATAGAGCTTCTGTGCTTATTCGCTCTTATGAGGTAAAAACTAAAGAAGGTCAATATTTGGAGTGGGATAAACATAGTATGTTTGTTAAGCATACTACTTATAAGTTTAATACACAATCATTATATCTGCGCAAATTGTTAAATGGTTTTTCTCTTGGTGACAATAACGACATTAAATGGGTTGATTCATCGACGAAACAAACAAAGAATCTCAAAGTAAAGACTCGCCAAAATGTATTTAAATCAGATAGTGATTTTGTTTATGTTTATAACAAGATAACTGGTGAAAAATGTACACGTCATTGGAGTTTTACAAGAGAAGAAGAAATCTAATTTATCATGCTCACTGACCGTCTCACCAACACCGTCTATTTCTCCAGCCTTTTGCCCGAGAAATGTCCAATTCTCAATGCACATCTAATTGATGCGTTACAGAAACGTGGCATCCCGTATGCTTATCTGTCTGGAACAAAAGACATTTGGTGTCGTGATTATATGCCAATTCAGGTTAACGCTGAGCGTTTTGTTTTCTTCAAATACACCCCGGATTATCTTCAAGACAAAGCAGGTCTCCGTATTCAAACCAATCCTGACGATGTGTTTAAAGTTGAAGAAAACAATCTGAAAAAACTGCTTCCACAAAGCAGCACAATTGATCTTGTTCTCGATGGCGGCAATGTGGTTAAATGCGACGATGTTATCGTGATGACAGATAAGGTGTTTGTAGAAAACAAAGACAAGACCACAGCAGAGGTTGAATGCATCCTGAAAGATGCTTTTCAAAGTGAGATTCTGTTTATTCCATGGGACGGCGACATGTGCGGCCACAGCGATGGCATCGTTCACTATTCCGGCAACAATAGAATACTCATTACAAACTATAAAGATTTTTCAAGGTATTATTACTATCGTTATCTGAAGCTTTTGGAAAAGAAGTTTGAAGTTATACCTATGAAATACAAATCCCCAAGGTTTCATGCCCGCAGCTGGGCTTACATCAACTTCCTCCAAATCGGAAATCTTGTGCTGCTGCCACAATTAGGGCTTGAAGAAGACCGGCAAGCACTGGAGCAAATCAAAAAAGCCCTACCGGATTGTGAAATAATTGGCATCCCCGCTTTGGAAGCAGTCCGCCGTGGCGGTGCCCTCAACTGCATATCATGGAACATCTCAACATTAGAAGGATATAAAAATAGAGCTCTGAATTATCTCAAAGTCTCATATTTTAAAAGAATAGAAGAGGAATCAGCAAATTACTGGAAAGACGAATGGGAGCCTGAAGCAATGGTTCAAGCAATGACATCAGGATTGATTTAAAACTCGAAAAACATAAATCGCTATGAAAAAAGATAAACAAAAAAAGGAAAACCCTTATGCAAAAAAGACTGTTGATGAATTGATAACTTTAGCGGAACAAGGCGACGCAGAAGCCCAATGCCGACTTGCTTATTACTATGAAAAAGGAAAAGGTGTTGAAAAAGACAGCGTAAAAGGTGTTGAATGGTACACCAAAGCCGCAGAGCAAGGCCATAGTATCGCACAATGTAACCTCGCTGCTTGTTACAAATTGGGTAATGGAGTCGCAAAGGATCTGGTTAAAGCTGTTAAATTGTACAAAAAATCAGCCAAACAAGGAGAGCAATGTGCTCAATACAATCTTGGCGCATGTTATTATAATGGTTATGGCGTTAAACAAAACTATAAAAAAGCATTGGAGTGGTATTACAAAGCAGCCGAACAAAACGATCCGTGGTCACAAAACGATATTGGTATTTGTTATTTGAATGGATATGGAGTTGAAAAAGACTTATACAAAGCCATCGAATGGCTCACCAAATCTGCTAAACAAGGATATGCGAGTGCTCAATATAATTTGGCACGATGCTATATGGACGGTGAAGGTGTTGATCAAGATATGAAAAAAGCTGTAGAATTGTATAAAAAAGCAGCAACCCAAGGACATGCATGGTCACAAAACAATCTCGGACTATGTTACGAATATGGAGATGGCATCAAAAAAAATTACAAAAAAGCTGTCGAATGGTATACAAAGGCAGCAGAGCAAGGAGTCGCTACAGCTCAGTACAAGCTTGCTTTGCATTATGAAATTGGCAGTGGCGTAAAGGAAGACATTGTAAAAGCTTTTGAATGGTACTCCAAAGCTGCTGAACAAGGCATTGCGGAAGCTCAATATGCCCTTGCAACATTCTATGATATGGGCGAAATCGTTAACGAAGACCCTGTTAAAGCTGTTGAGTGGTACAAGAAATCAGCTAAACAAGGATTTGCTGATGCACAATATAATCTCGCAATTTGTTATGAAGAAGGAAAAGGCGTTAGAAAGAACAATGTAAAAGCGGTTGAATGGTATACAAAAGCAGCTGAACAAGGAGTATTACTCGCATTTAATAATCTAGGTGTTCATTACGAAAAAGGAATCGGTGTTAAAAAAGACCCTTCGAAAGCTTTTGAATATTACAAAAAAGGCGCTGAATTAGGTGATGTCAGTGCTATGTTCAGTCTCGGATTATGTTATCAATATGGTAGATGTGTGGATGAAGATCCTAAAAAAGCCGTTCAGTGGTACATGGAAGCGGCATTAAAAGACATGTCTATGGCACAGACTAATCTGGGATGGTGTTATAAAGAAGGCTATGGTGTCGAAAAAGACTTGATTAAAGCCGCAGAATGGTTAGCCAAAGCAGCAAAACAAGGAGATACAGAAGCTCAAAAGGACCTTCATGAATTGAAAAATAGTCTGGAATATTTTAATTTAAGGTATTTCAAATAATACTTTACGAAGCGTTGGCTTGTTTATTTCATGGCTTCGCCCCCACGTGGTTTACAGCACGGGCCCGCGCCAGACGGCGGTCCGAGCTTCGGCTGGCGCTTGATCTTTTGGTTACTTTTCCATCAAGGGAAAAGTGACAAGAAACCGCCCGTTAGGGCAAAACGATAATTTTTCAAAAATCCTGATTTTTATAAACTTTTTTGTATCTTTGCCAAAAAATTATCTTTATGGCACTAAACTGCGGAATTATCGGACTTTCCAACACTGGAAAAACGACCATATTTAATTGTATATCAAACACTAAGGCGGAGATTGGCTTCGCTACAAAATCGAATATAGGAATGTGTGAGGTGCGCGACGAACGCCTCAAACTCATCGACAATATCTCTCATTCGAAGCGTATCGTGCCGGCCACCGTCGAAATAGTGGACCTTCCTGGTCTGAGCAAGGGCGGACAAGGTGTAGGTAACAAACTCCTCGCCGAGGTGCAGACCGTCGACGCTCTCATTCATGTGTTACGCTGCTTCGACGACCCGAATATCCCTCATAGCGAGGGTAGCATCGACCCGGTGCGCGATATGGAACTCGTCGACCTTGAGCTTCAGGTGCGCGACCTCGACCTCGTGACTCGTAAGCTGCAACGCGTTGAGAAACTGCTCAAAAATGGCGATAAAGAGAACAAACGCGCTTTCGAGGTGCTCACGATTTACAAGGAAGTCCTCGAGAACATGCAGAACGCCCGCACAGCCAACGTGCCAGAGGAAGACAAGAAATATATCCAAGATATTCAACTGCTTACGGTCAAGCCGATAATGTACGTCTGCAATGTTGATGACGCTTCGGCGCTCACCGGAAACAAATACACCGAGGCCGTGAAAGCCGCTCTCCATGGCGAAGACATGATTATCCTTGCCGGAAAACTCGAGTCGGAGATTGCTGAACTCGACGAAGCCGACCGCGCTCTGTTTATGGAAGATGCAGGATTGACTGAGCCAGGCGTAAACAAGCTCGTGCGACTGGCATACAGCACTTTGAAGCTGCAGTCATTCTTCACTACAGGTCCTGACGAGACTCGTGCCTGGACTATCCATGTGGGTGACACTGCTCCTGAAGCTGCCGGCGTCATCCACAGCGACCTCCAACGAGGCTTCATCCGCGCCGAGGTGATGAGCTGCGACGATTTCCTGCACTACGGCTCAGAGCAGGCTGTCAAGGAAGCTGGAAAATTCGCCGTCGAAGGTAAGAATTACGTGGTGAAAGACGGTGATATTATCAATATCAGATTCAACGTTTAAACCATGCCCGAATTTGTAGTATTAGTTGATAATCAAGACAATAAAATTGGATTGATGGAGAAGCAAGCCGCTCACCTCAACCCGAAGTTGCACCGTGCCTTCTCGATTTTCATCTTCAACAGCAAAGGCGAGATGCTGCTCCAACAACGTGCGCTCACGAAATACCACACTCCGGGCTTGTGGACCAACACCTGCTGCAGTCATCCGCGTGACGGCGAGTCGTTGCAAGATGCCACCAAACGCCGTCTGATGGAGGAGATGGGGATGGAGTGCGACCTCAAAGAGGCGTTCAGCTTCATCTACAAAGCCGACGTGATGCAAGGTCTCACCGAGCATGAGTTCGACCATGTTTTCATTGGCACCACTGATGCAACACCTATTATTAATAGGGCAGAAGTGGAGTCGTACAAATACGAGACCATCGAGAATATCAAAAACGATATTGAAAAAAATCCTCATAACTACACTGCTTGGTTTAAGATAGCTTTTGCTAAACTTTTGGAAAACAAATAATAATCTCACGCAGATTTCGCAGAATCCGCAGACTTTTTATTCTTCCATATGGATTTGTTCGCAAGCGAACTGATCTCACAGAGCGTTCTGCGATTTCCGCTCGCTTGCGAGCTTTTTTTTACGTGTCCGGTTCTGCGTTATCTGTGAGATCTGCGTGAAAAATAAAAAAGAAAATTTTTTTCAAATTTTTCTTGTATATTAAAAAATATGTTGTATTTTTGCGATGTGAAAATGATATCAAAATGATATTACTAAAAATTAAAAAATCATCTTAAAATTACAACTATGGAAAACAAAGAATTTGAATTTAAAGGATTGAGAATCAATGGATTCTTGATGTTGTTTGTGGTTATCGCAATCGTTGCTTTGATAATCTACGGATTTACACAATTGACAGAAGGTGAGCCGTTGTGGCTGCTCTTTGGCGGAATCGCGATGATGGTCGTCGATTTCATCATGTGTCTCGGTTTCCGAATGCTCGAGCCGAATGAAGCGATGGTGATGGTGTTCTTCGGAAAATATCAGGGAACTATGACAAAAGTCGGTTTTAACTGGGTGAATCCGTTCTATTCATCGAAAAAAGTCTCTCTCCGTGCTCGTAACCTCAACGTTGATCCAATCAAGGTGAATGACAAAACCGGTAACCCGATTATGATCGGTCAGATTCTTGTTTGGAAGCTGAAAGACACATACAAAGCTATGTTTGAAATCGATTCTCAGACTATGGCCGCCAATCCTTCGGGAGTGGGCAATAGCGTTGCCGTGATGAGCCGTATGCGCGCTTTCGAGAGCTTCGTCAGAGTGCAGAGCGACGCTGCTTTGCGTGAGGTGGCTGGCATGTTTGCCTACGACGAAAACGGCGACATCAACAATGGCGATTTAACTTTGCGTGCTGGCGGTTCGGAAATCAACGACATACTTCTGAAAAAGCTCAATGACCGTCTGGCAATGTCAGGTCTTGAAGTCATTGAAGCGAGAATCAACTACTTGGCTTATTCTCCTGAAATTGCAGCGGTTATGCTTCGTCGTCAGCAGGCAGCAGCTATCATCGCAGCACGTGAAAAGATTGTCGAAGGCGCCGTTTCGATGGTGAAGATGGCTCTCGATAAACTCAAAGACGAGGAAGTGGTTGAACTTGACGACGACAAGAAAGCCGCTATGGTCAGCAATCTGATGGTTGTTCTTTGCGCCGACGATGCCGCACAACCTGTAGTAAACACTGGAACTTTATATCAATAATCAACAATTATGATTATGATGTGGTTTATTTGGGTTTGGACAATCGTTATCACTGCCGTATTGTTGGTTTTGGTAGGCAGAATGTCGAAAATACAGGTCTTCAGCGACGGTATTCTCATCGATGATCTCATGTATCCGGCTTTTATCCCAAACGATGCGATAAAATCGATAAGATTGGTTTGTAAAATGCCTGGTGTTGGCATGAGAATCAATGGCTACGGTGGTTTAAAGACTTGGAAGGGTTTTTATAGAATTAAAGACATACGACGTGGAGTTTTGTATGTTGAAAACCACAATAAAGGTCCGTTTATCGAGATTCAGACCACATACGACATGTATTACATCAACTTCAAAAATGCCGATCAAACACAGCAACTTTATGATGAGATGATCTCAACGTTGAAGCTTGTCGATGAGTCGAGAGTGATTGATTTGCCTAAGCTTTCGCAAAAGAGAAGCATAGTGGTGGTCGTGGTCTTTATGTTAGTTCTGATGATTCCTATTTCATTACTTCCAATGCTATTTTAATATGAAAAAAGCTATAATATTCTCAATAATAGTTTGCCTCGCAAGCTGGATTTTCGCCGCCTTTATGTGGTTTGGTGTGGGAATCCATAACACAACAGACAATATGAAACTGTATTCGCTCTGCGCGTCGATTTACATGTTTTTCCCGCTGATTTGCGCAATTGTGATTCAGATTATTAATAAGGAAAAACTCGGCAGCACTGGCCTTCTGAAGTTCAAAATCAAATGGTCGTGGCTCGTCGCATGGCTGCTGCCTGTGGTGATTGTCGCTGTTACCATCATCATCAACTCGCTGTTTGATGGCTGCACGCTTGGTTTCCACATGCCGGCAATTCCTGGAATGGAGAATCTTTCTCCTGAAGATCAAGCGAAATTCATGGCGATGCAAAATCCGAGAACTATGATTATAACAACTTTGGTTTCCGGACTTTTTGCAGGCATCACTATCAACGCTGTTGCGGCATTCGGGGAGGAGTACGGCTGGCGTAATTATCTCGTCAACGCATTGAAAGGCAAGAATTTCTGGGTGGCTTGCCTCTTCATCGGTATCGTCTGGGGATTCTGGCATTTCCCGATTATCCTAATGGGACATAACTACATGGTTCATCGTACCGCTGGCGTTTTCATGATGGTTTTGATGTGCCTTGCAATGACACCAATCGAACTGTATCTCGTTATGAAAGCGAAATCAGTTTATCCGGCTGCCATTTTCCACGGAACAATCAACGCTTTGGCTGGTGCCACTATGCTTTTCATCAGCGGTGGAAGCGACCTCATCAACGGTGTCGCTGGTCTCGCCGGAATCATAACAATGGCAGTGGTGACATTGATATTATTCGTTTACGACCAGTTTATTTCTGAAGATAAAATCATGTCAGGAAGGTTGGGTGATAATGTCTAAAGACAAAGAAAATACAAAAAATTTCGTCCTGCGTCTCGATGCCAAGACGATGGAGGCTGTCGAGAAGTGGGCGGCGGATGAGTTCCGTTCCGTCAACGGTCAGCTGCAATGGATTATAACTGAAGCACTTAAGAAAAATAAAAGAATGTAATTATGGATATCGAAAGAATTATCGAATTGACTTTGATTACCGCTTATGTGGTTTTGTATTTCGGCATGCCTGCTATAGCAAAAAGGATTTATAACCCGGAACGCAGACGCTTGGTTATCAACAAATTGAATGTTGTATTTCTCTTTGTTATGTTGGGAATTGTGTGCTTCGTCGTTCGTGATTTCATCGTTTACGACCTCGCAGGCGACTACAAAGTCTCACGACTCGGACTCGTGTTCATTAGTGTCGTGATGTACGTTTACACCACGTTTTTCAAAAAGAAACAGTGGTTTGAGGAATAGTTATTCCTCGGTGTCGAGCCATTCCCAATCGGTAGGGAGGGTGGCCTTGCGCTTGGTGCATTCGTCGGATTTGCATTTGAAGCCGATCTCGTTCTTGTTAAATCTAACCTCATAAAGACCTTTGACATCTTTGCAAGGGTCTTTTTTATTTACAAAAGTTATCAAATCGCCGTCAACGCTGTATGTTCCGATAATCGGCTTGTCGCTGTCCACACCCATGAAATCGAGCCGGAATTCTTTGCCGTCCATGGTGAGAAACGCGCCGCCTGTAGTGCTTTGCCAAGTTCCCTTGATGCTCTTCGCCACAGACTTCGTCTCGGCACTCTTCTTTTCCTCTTTCTTATCTATTTTATCCTTCTTGTCTTGCTTATCCTCTTTATCCTTTTTATCATTTTGACTCTCAACAACTTTCGTTTCTTTCTTAACCTCTGTCGTAACCTGTTTCGTCGCCGGTTTCTCTGTGTTTTTCTTTCCTGATGGCTTGAAGATGCTGAAAATCAAGAAGAAAGCTAAAACAATTATAAAAATAAATACAAGTATCTTGGTGAAGATATTTCCTGATTTTTTCTTCTTCGAACTGCCTTTTTTCTTCGGCTTGCTTATCGGTTTCTTTGCTTTTTTTGCCATATACTTAAATGTTTTATCGGTTTGTCATTTCGACTGTAGCGTAATGTAATGGAGCGAAATGGAGAAATCCTTGTTTAACGAAATCATTCTAAAAGAGGATTTATTCGCCATGGCGAATGCTTTCGCAAGCTCAGGTCTCGACTTCACTTCGTTACGCTCGAAATGACGGGACAAAGATAACATTTTTTTAAATAATGATGTAAAATATCACCATAAATTTTGTAATTTTGCACCGAAATTTTACAAACCATGCAGGAAACAATTCTGATTTTAGATTTCGGTTCACAGGTGACACAGCTTATTGGCCGCCGTTTGCGCGAGCTCAACGTCTATTGTGAAATCCATCCATACAACAAAATCCCAACGATTACTGGCGATATCAAAGGTGTGATCCTTAGCGGAAGTCCATCTTCTGTTCGCGATGAGAAGGCTCCTTTTGCCGATTTGTCGAACATTAAAGGCAAGCTGCCGTTGCTCGGAATTTGCTACGGAGCACAGTTTATGGCACATCATTTTGGTGGCGAAGTGAACTCGTCGTTGGCTCGTGAATATGGCCGCGCAATGTTAACAGTCGTTGAGGAAGATAACATCCTTTTCCGTGGTGTTTCAAAGACCTCGCAAGTGTGGATGTCGCACGGTGATACTATCGCCAAACTGCCAACAAATGCTCATGTTATCGCCAAGACTGACGACGTGGAGAACGCAGCTTACAAGATCGACGGCGAGGACACTTGGGCGGTGCAGTTCCATCCGGAGGTGTTCCATAGCAAGGAAGGTCCGAAGATGCTTGAAAACTTCGCAATGAACATTTGTGGCTGTCACGGTAACTGGACTCCTGACTCGTTTATCGACACGACAGTCGAGGCAATGCGTGCCAAACTTGGAAACGACAAGGTTATCCTGGGACTTTCAGGTGGTGTGGACAGCACAGTTGCCGCTGTGTTGCTTAACAAGGCTATCGGTAAAAACCTGACATGTATTTTCGTCGACAACGGACTTCTCCGCAAAAACGAGTTTGAGGACGTTCTCGATTCATATAAAGACTTGGGCCTCAACGTGATAGGCGTTCATGCTGGCAATTTGTTCTTGAGCAAACTCGCCGGTGTGACCGATCCTGAGGCAAAACGTAAAGCTATCGGCTCGACATTTATTGACGTTTTCGAGGCAGAGGCCAAGAAGATTGAAGGTGCTAAATGGCTCGCTCAAGGCACCATCTATCCTGATGTTATCGAGAGCGTGAGCGTCAACGGACCGAGCTGCAAGATTAAGTCGCATCACAATGTTGGCGGACTTCCTGAGAAGATGAACCTCAAGATTGTGGAACCGTTGCGCACATTGTTCAAAGACGAGGTTCGTCGCGTGGGTCGTGCATTGGGCATCAAACGCGAACTCGTTGGTCGTCATCCTTTCCCGGGACCGAGCCTTGGAATCCGTATCCTTGGTGAAGTGACAGAAGAGAAACTCCGTATCCTTCGCGATGCTGACGATATCTTTATCCGTGGTTTGCGTGAATGGAAATGTGAACTTCCGAGTGCATCATATCCAAACGAGATGGCCGACAACCTCTACGACAGCATCTGGCAAGCCGGAACAATGCTTCTTCCAGTGAAGAGCGTCGGCGTGATGGGGGATGAGCGCAGCTACGAATACACCATCGCTCTGCGTGCCGTCATCTCAACCGACGGAATGACCGCCGACTGGGTGCATCTGCCGTATGAATTTATGGCGAAAGTTTCAAACGATATAATTAATAAGGTCAAAGGCGTGAACCGTGTATGCTACGACATCTCGTCAAAACCGCCAGCGACCATCGAGTGGGAGTAAAAATCTGCGGGATCAGTTCGCTTGCGAACAAAATCATTGTGGAAGAATAGATAAATAACTAAATCTGCGGATTCTGCGAGATCTGCGAGAGAAAAAATAAGTAATATGACAAAAAAAATCAACTGGAAACAGGAAATAATCTCCTACGCCTTCCTTATCTTCGGAAGCGCCCTCTTCGCCATTGGCGACGTGATGTTCGTTAACCCTTACCACCTCGCACCAGGCGGCACCTACGGTCTCTCCAACGTGCTCAATGCGTTGTATCCTTGGAAGGTGTCATTGTACGCCATCTGCATGGATATCCCGCTGCTCGTCATCGGTACATGGATTCTCGGACCGAAGTTCGGATTCAAGACTATCCTCTCGACAATCCTTATTTTCGCATGCACATTCCTTCTGGAAACGACATGGGGCTATGATCCTGTAATCTATGAGTTCAAACACGTGTTCGCGGAAGGTGAGACTGTCGACAAGTCTATGCTCGAGATCCTTGGAACAAACACCTATTTCAAACCTGACTACTTCCTGAACACCCTCGTTTCAGGCGGTATTTACGGTCTCGCTATCGGTTTTGTGTTCAAGTCGGGCGCCACATCTGGCGGCAGCGACATCATCTCAATGATTTTGCACAAATATACTAAAGTCTCCCTCGGAACGTTAGTTATGATAGTCGACTCGATTATCACGTTGACCTCATTGTTGCTGGGCGAGATTCGTCTGCCAATCTACTCAATCCTCCTGATTGTGATTGAAAGTAAGATCATCGACTTGGTGGTTGACGGTATCAAGAGTTACAAGACAGCGTTCATCATCACTGATAAGGTTGAAGAGGTTAGACAATTCATTATCAATGACTTGGATAGAGGTGGAACATGTTTCGCCGGAACAGGTTTGTTCAAAGGCCAAGAGCGTAAGATGATTTACACCAACCTCAACCGCGCCGATTTGGTGAAGCTGAAGCTGAACTTGCGCAGCATCGACCCGAACGCTTTCGTCAACGTGATTGAAAGTGCTGAAGTGATGGGCAACGGCTTTGTGCCGCTCCCGCATAACGAAAATAAATGATAAAAAAACTTTTAAATATCGTGCTTTGCCTGTGTTTCTTGGCTTCCGTGGAGGTCAAGGCACAGGACACATGCCACGTGGCGTTGATGGTGCCGCTGTATCTTGAGCAGGTTGACGAGGACTTTTACAATGCTGAACCGTCAAACAAGACACTTCTAACCAAACCGTTCTCATTCCTTCATTTTTATGAGGGTTTCATGATTGCCGCCGACTCAATGGTGAGCAGCCGTAACATGAAGCTGGATTTGAAGGTTTACGATGTCGACAACGACGTGAAAAAAGCCGATTCCGCTATCGTTGACCCATGGCTTGCAACTGCCGATTTGATTGTCGGACCGTTCTATCTCAAGCCGTTCAACGTGGTGAAAAATTTCGCCGTTGAGCACAATATCCCGATTGTGAATCCAATCACTCAACGTTCGGAAATAGTTGATAATCATCCGAATGTGATAAAGGTGAAGCCTTCGTTGGATGCCCAGATGGCTCCTCTCGACAGCATCATCAGGAATTATTATCACTCGAACAATGTCTTCATTGTCAGAAAAGATTCGTTTAGCGATGATGTCTTTATCGAAAAGATCAATGAGATTGTTGAGCGTAATATCGATAGCTGCTCGTATGTCTATAATAATCATATAGTTAAGGTGATTAAAAGCCATCATAAAAGATGGAAATATCTGAAAATCGACTTCGAAGCCTCAGATTATCTGACAGATAACATCCGTATCGACGTTGATTCGCTGAAGAGACATATCGACGACAGCACTGCGTTTCATAATAGGATTGTCAATATCAATTATTTGCGCGACAGTCTGAATTTCGTGAAAGATTACGCCTCGACGATGAGAAACAACCTCTTCATCGTTTACGGCAACGACAAGGTTTTTGCCAACGAAATCGTCAACAAGGTGACTAAACTCACTGAAAATTATCCGATTACGGTTATTTTATTGCCTGAATGGAGTAAATTTAGCGGATTGTTCAACGAGAACCTGATGAAGATGCATGCTATCTATTTTGATGATACATATATTGATTATCATAGCATTAGGACAGAAAGCTTTATCTGTAAGTTCAGAAACAGATACGAGACTGAGCCTAACGACTATGCTTATGAGGGCTTTGATATCGGATGGTATTTCCTCAACGCGCTCAAGGTTTATGGCCATGAAATGATGGAAAACCTGCCTGATTTTGATATCCCGCTGCTTCACACACGTTTCCATTTCCAGCAGAAATATGATTTTTCGGGATATGAGAATGCTTTCTGGAATGTTTATCAGTTTAAAGGATATAACAAAGTCGTTTTGAAAACGGGTTATGAGAAATAAGATAATTATTTCTATATTATTGATAATCAATTTTTTATTTCTTTCTTGCGGAGAAAAGGACAATGTCGTGGTCTCGTATTGGGGCGACGGAGTCATTAAATCGGAATTGCGCTACACCGACGGTAAGTTGGATGGCGTCTGCAGATGGTATTATCGCAACGGAAAGCCAGAGATGGAAGTGACTTATTCGATGAATGTTTTGAACGGCGAGGCAACCCGCTGGTATGAGAACGGAAGTCTGGAAGAAAAATCGTATTACAAAGACAATCAATACGATGGAGTGGTGGAGGAGTACAATGTTTTCGGCACTCTTACTAAGAAATCGACTTACAAAGACGGCGTTTTAAACGGCATGTTTTACCAATGGTACGACAACGGAAAACCTTTTGTCGAAGGCGAATATCTCGATGGAATGATGCATGGCGGCTGGATTATGTATTATGCCGACGGAAGCATCGGAAGCAATGCAGTTTACGACAGAGGAACGGGAGTTCAGAAAGGTTTTGCGGAAGGCGGAGCGTATCAAAATGCTGAAATCCATTATAAAAATAATGTAAAACACGGCAGGGAGATTCATTACAACATCGACGGAAGTATCAGTGAAATCTTGCTTTGGGACGAAGGAGAATATGTCGGAAACGAGAAATAAAAATATTTTCGAAAATAATTGTTATATATAAAATAAAGTACTAATTTTGCAGAAAATTTTAAAGAAAACATAAACGTATTAATTAACTTTAAATACAAAAGTAATGAAAGTACAAACTATCATGGAAAACCTGGAAAAGAAACATCCAGGCGAAAAAGAGTATTTGCAAGCAGTTCGCGAAGTGCTCGAATCAATCGAAGAAGTTTACAACAAGCATCCAGAATTTGAGGCTGCAAAGATCGTTGAACGTTTAGTTGAACCAGATCGCATCTTCACATTCCGCGTGACATGGGTTGACGACAAAGGTCAGGTGCAGGTTAACTTAGGTTACCGTGTACAGTACAACGCCGCTCTCGGCGCATACAAAGGCGGTCTCCGTTTCCACCCAGCAGTCAACGTTTCAATGCTTAAGTTCTTGGGCTTCGAGCAGATCTTCAAGAACTCATTGACAAACCTCCCACTCGGTGGTGGTAAAGGTGGTGCTGACTTCGACCCAACAGGAAAATCAGACGCTGAAATCATGCGTTTCTGCCAGGCTTTCATGTATGAGCTTTGGAGAAACATCGGTGCTGACCAGGATTCACCAGCTGGTGACGTCGGCGTTGGCGGCCGTGAAATCGGTTACCTCTATGGTGCTTACAAGAAACTCGCTCGCGAGCACAGCACAGGCGCTCTTACAGGTAAGAGCTATGGCTGGGGTGGTTCATTGATCCGTCCAGAAGCAACAGGTTTCGGTGCAATGTACTATGTCGACCGCATGGTTCACCAGAAGGGTGAGACAATGCAGGGCAAGAAAGTCGCTCTCTCAGGCTTCGGTAACGTGGCATGGGGTGCAGCTATCAAAGCTACAGAACTCGGCGCTAAAGTCGTCGCTATCTCTGGCCCAGACGGCGTTTGCGAAATCGCTGACGGTATCACAAGCGAGATGATCGACTACATGCTCGACATGCGTGCTTCTAACCGTAACAAGGTTCAGGATATGGCCGACAAATTCCCAGGCAAAGCTAAATTCACCGCTGGTAAGAAAGCTTGGACCGTGAAATGCGATATCGCATGCCCATGCGCATTCCAGAATGAAATGGCAGAAGAAGATGCTAAGGAATTGCTCAAGAACGGCGTGAAATATGTCGCTGAAGTTTCTAACATGGGTTGCCAGCCAGGTGCTATCGAGGCATTCCAGAAGGCAGGTATTCCATTCGCTCCAGGTAAGGCTGTTAACGCAGGTGGTGTTGCTACATCAGGTCTCGAGATCTGCCAGAACGCAGCTCACATCAACTGGACAGCTCCAGAAGTTGACCAGAAACTCCACAAGATCATGAACGACATTTATGACATGTGCGTTGAGTATGGTAAACAGGCTGACGGTACTATCAACTACGTGAAGGGCGCTAACATCGCCGGCTTCATGCGTGTTGCAAAAGCTATGTTGGCTCAGGGTATCATCTAATCGGTTATCCGATTTGAAAAATTGTAGAGACGTGCTACGGCGCGTCTCTACTTTTTTATATATAAATGTATTGGGTTTCAAAAATTTTTCATAATTTTGCAAGATTAATATTAAATGCGAAATATGAAGAGATTTGTGATGCTGCTGACAGTTATGTTTATGTGTTGCATGATGCAAGCACAGAGCATTGTCGTGTTCGATTTTAAAGCGGGTGACGGCGTGCCTAAGACGTTTGCTGACAGTGTCACAAGAGTTTTTATCGCGAATTTCCATCCAAAAGATTATGAGATCGAGGATAGCTTGGGAATCGATTTGACTAAGCAGCAAAAGCTTGAGACAGCCCGACAAATGGAGGCTTCCAGAATGGTGATGGCTAATATCAGTCTTGTTGAGGAAAAGTTTGTCGTACTGGTAAGCGCTGTGAATGTCAAGACAGCTGAAACGGATACCAAATTTAAAGCTACAATATCGGAAATCATTGAGAGTGAAAGGATTATCATTGATTTGGCAAGTAGAATAGCGTCAAAAATAGATATTATTACCGCAGAGGAACTGGAAGAAGAGAAACGCACCCAAACAATGCCTAAGTCATTTACAATCAATGGAGTGACTTTCGAGATGATTTATGTCGAAGGCGGCACATTCAAAATGGGAGCTACCGAAGAACAAGGCAAGGATGTTTATGATGCCGAGAAACCTGTCCATAAAGTGGTCGTTGATGACTTCTATATCGGTAAATTTGAGGTTACACAGGGACTTTGGAAGGCTGTGATGGGCAGCGAGATTACCGATAGCGGCGGATGGAGAGGTTATGGTTATGGCGATAATTTCCCGGCTTATAGAGTGAGCTGGAAAGACTGCCAGGCGTTTGTGAAAAAACTGAATGAACTTACAGGAGAGAATTTCCGCCTGCCTTATGAGGCTGAATGGGAATATGCTGCAAGAGGCGGCAATAAGAGCGAAGGTCATAAATACAGCGGCAGCGATGTGGTGAACGATGTGGCTTGGTATACCAGCAATACCTACGATTCCGGAACACAGCCGGTGGGAACGAAAACCCCAAATGAGCTTGGAATCTATGATATGAGCGGCAACGTGTGGGAATGGTGCATGGACTGGTATGGTGACTATGAAGACAAAGCGATAAAAAATCCGAAAGGCAAAGCCAGCGGAAACAATAAAGTGCTTCGTGGCGGCAGCTGGAGCCGTGGCTCTAAACTTTGCCGTATCGCCAGCAGAGGCTACAACCTCCCTGACGCCAGATTCAGCTACAACGGATTCCGTCTCGTGTTGGTTGTTGAACAGCCTGTAGATGAAAAAGCCGAATAAAATGAGCCTTATCGACGAAATACTTGATAAACGTGAGTTTACAAAAGAAGATCTGAAGATTCTGCTTGCCGCGGAAGGTGAGGAGATGTCTGAGATTTTCGACAAGGCACTGAAAACCAAACTCAAATATCTTGATAATTACGTTCATCTGCGCGGATTGATTGAATACAGCAACCGCTGCGCTAAATATTGCCTTTACTGCGGTGTGAGAAGCAAAAACACCAAGGTCGAGCGTTATACTTTGAGCGACGAGGAAGTGCTTGAATGCGCACATCTAGCTCATAAACTTGGATACGGCTCTGTCGCAATCCAAAGCGGCGAGCGTGACGATAAGGAATTCGTCGATAAAATCGAATATCTCGTAAAGGAAATCAAGAAAATAGACAACGGAAGCCTCGGAATAACACTTTCGTTGGGCGAGCAGACCGAAGAGACCTACCGCCGCTGGTTTGAAGCCGGTGCACACCGTTATCTGCTCCGAATTGAAGCCTCTGACGAGAAACTTTATTATAAGATTCATCCGAAAGATAAAAAACACGATTTTAGGAAGCGTTTAGCTTGCATCGATTCACTGTTAAGCATTGGCTATCAGACTGGTACGGGCGTAATGGTAGGCTTGCCGTTCCAGACTTTGGATAATTTGGCTGATGATTTGATGTTTTTCAAACGCAAAGACGTTGCAATGGTTGGAATGGGCCCGTTTATCCCGCATCCCGACACACCTCTTTATGAATATAAAGACCAGATTCCATCGGCGAAAGACCGCATGAACCTTACTTTGAAGATGATTGCCGTTTTGCGCCTGATGATGCCTGAAATCAACATGGTGGCGGCCACTGCCAACCAGACTGTCGATCCGCTCGGTCGCGAGAAAGCAATCATGGTGGGAGCAAATGTCATCATGCCGAACCTAACGCCAAACGAGTTCCGTGAGAATTATCTAATCTATCCCGACAAGGCCTGCGTCAAAGACAAACCCGACCAATGTCAAACCTGTCTTGATATCCGCATGGAATCTATAGGGCATAAGGTTTTGTACAACGCATGGGGCGATTCGAAGGCGTTTACTAAGAAAAATAATCATTAAAATGAATAAAAAACTTTTGTTTCAAAGATTTGCTATTACGCTGATCTTGCTTTTATTTTGTTTTTGTTCGGTAGCTCAGGTTACCGATGCCAATGTTTTCGGACACGTTGTCGATAAAAAGACTCATGAGCATCTGCCTTATGTGAATGTGGTGATCAAAGGTACTACTCAAGGCACTTCGACCGACGAGAGCGGTCACTATTTCATCACGAATTTGTCGGAAGGAAAGCATGTGATAGAGGCATCATGTGTGGGTTATAAACCAGCAAAAACAGAGATTTATATTCATAAAGGCGAAAGCAAGGAGCTGAATTTTGAGATTGAAATCGACGCTCAGGTGATGAATGATGTTGTGGTTTCCGCAAGCAGGGTGGAGGTGAACCGAAAAGAAGCCGCTGTAGTCGTTAATGTGCTGAATCCTAAGAAGTTGGAACAAGTCAATGCGGCGAATCTCGCGGAGGGCTTGAATTATCAGCCAGGCTTGAGAGTTGAGAATACTTGTCAGAATTGTGGTACCAACCAAGTGAGAATCAATGGATTGGAAGGAAAATACTCACAGATTCTTATTGACAGCCGTCCTGTCTTCAGCGCCTTGGCTGGCGTTTACGGCCTCGAACAGATTCCTGTCTCTATGATCGACCGTATCGAGGTGATTCGTGGCGGCGGCTCTGCTTTGTTTGGTGCCAATGCCATTGGTGGTGTGGTGAATATCATCACGCGTGAGCCGATAAAAAACAATCTTGAGGTGGCTCACACTGCGAGACTTATCGGCGGGAAGTCGTGGGATAACGTCAGCGCACTTAATGCTGCGCTGGTGTCCAGTGATTTCAGGGCAGGCGCTTATATCTTCGGAACGGCGCATAACCGCCAGGGCTACGACCATGACGGCGACGGATTCACCGAACTTGGCAAGCAGAAAGCCATGAATATAGGTACTCGCGCGTTTTATAAATTCGGTAAAGGCTCTAAAATCACAGCGGAATATCATAGCTTATATGAGTTCAGACGCGGTGGCGACAGCATCGACCTCCAGCCGCATCTTTGTCAGGTGGCTGAGCAGGCGGAACACCATGTCAACGGCGGTGGCCTGACCTACGATTATCTCAGTAAAAACACACGTTTCCATTATTCGGCTTTCGCCTCATTGCAGGATATCAACCGTAACACTTATTATGGCACGCAATACGATTTGAACGCTTATGGTTCCTCTACGGATTTCAGCTCAGTGCTTGGAACGCAGGCTTCATATAACTTTAACCACTTGATTTTCATGCCTTCGACCCTTGTGGCGGGAGCAGAATGGGCGACAAATCATCTCGTTGACAAACAGCCTGCATATAAGCGAATTCTCGACCAGCATGCCGATGTGGCGAGCGCATTTCTGCAAAACGAGTGGAAAAACAAGTTCTTCAGCTTCCTTGTGGGTCTTCGCGCCGACAAACACAGCCTCGTGAAAGACCCGGTCTTCAGTCCTCGTGCCAATATCAGATGGACGATTATCCCATCCATCACGACGAGATTGAGCTATTCTTCGGGATTCCGCGCACCGCAGGTCTTTGACGAAGATTTGCATATTATGGCGGTAGGCGGCGACGTGACACTCATTGTCTTAAGTCCTGATTTGAAGCCTGAATACAGCCATAGTTTCAGTGGCTCGGTGAGTTGGGAGCGTTATCTCGGTTCCTTCGACTTCGATTTGTTGGTTGAGGGATTCTACACCACTTTAAACGATGTCTTTGTGCTTCGTCCTCATGGCACTGATTCTCAAGGAAATATAGTTTTGGAACGTTGCAACGGCGCCGGTGCGCATGTCGGCGGCGTGAATGTCGAGGCGCAGCTGAAACGCAATAGTTTCGCTTTGCAGATTGGCTACACCTGGCAGCAGAGCCGCTACAACGATCCAGAGCAATGGAGCGATGACCCGGACATTGAGCCTCAACGTCGCATGTTCCGCACGCCTGACCATTACGGATATGTCTCATTGCTTTGCCCTGTTACAGAACGCTTTAATACTTCAGTATCAGCGGTTTACACTGGTCCGATGCTCGTGCAGCATTTCGCCGGATATGTCGAGAAAGACTGCGAGAAAATCACTCCGTCATTCTTCGATATGGGCATCAAGCTCACTTACGACATCCCGCTTTGTCTCGGGACGAAATTGCAAGTCAACGGAGGCGTGCAGAATGTCTTCGACAGCTATCAGGATGATTTCGACAAAGGTGCTTTGCGTGATGCCGGCTACATCTATGGTCCAGCATTCCCGAGAACCTATTTTGTTGGCTTGAAGCTTAGTCTGTAAAAAAAAAAGGTGACCGTTATTCACGGTCACCCAAACATCATTCATTATATAATCCAAATTGAAGTAAAATCCTTTTTACAAGTTGTTCAGTTGATTAGTTGTTCAGTTAGTCAGTTTTGAGTCGTCAAAAATAACTGAACAACTGACTAACTGATTAACTGACTAACTAGAAGTACAAGTCTCTTTCACCTTGTTTGATTCTCTCAATTCTCTTTTTGAGTTCATCAAGGAATTGCGGGTCGACGTTCTTGAAGTTGTTTTCGATGGTTTTCCAGCCTTTTGCGGCAACTTCAGGTGTCGCGTAGTCCACAAGGTATTCCGACAAGGTGAGGATGGCATTTGGCGTGCAATAGCGTTTGATGAAGCCTGGCACGCTGAACTCCATGAAATGCTCGCCGGTTCTGCCCAAACGATAGCATGCTGTGCAGAAGCTCGGAATGAAGTCGTGGTCGAGGAGTTTGTCGATAATCTCGCCCAAGGTACGGTCGTCGCCAATCTTAAACTGCTCGCGGTGCAGGTTCTGGTCTTCCTGCTTGTCGCTATTTTTCTCTTCTTCCTCGTGGTGATATTTGTAGTCGCCAATCTGCAGGTTGGTGCCGCCGTCGATCTGTGAGATGCCGTATTCAATGGCTTTTGCACGGAAATCGGCATCCTCACGGGCGGTAAGAATCATGCCGGTGTAAGGCACTGCCAGACGGAAGATAGCGATGATTTTCTCAAATGTGTCGTCGTCGACGAAATATTTCTTGTCGATGCTCAAGCCTGATGCGTCTTTGATACGAGGGAACGAGATGGTGTGAGGTCCCACGTTGAAGCAAGCCTCGAGGTGGTTGGTGTGACGAATCATCGCCAAGACCTCGTAACGCCAGTCGTACAAGCCGAAGAGGATACCCAGACCGTTGTCGTCGATGCCTGCCTGCTGAGCGCGGTCCATGGCGGTCAGACGGTAGTTGTAATCGCCTTTCTTGGTGTTAATCGGGTGATATTCGTTGTAAATCTCAGGGCAATAAGTCTCCTGGAAGATCTGATATGTTCCGATGCCGGCCTCTTTCACTGTGCGGAAACCTTCAACATCCAATGGAGCTGCGTTGATGTTCACGCGGCGGATTGAGCCTTTGCCTTTCTTGGTGGCGTATGTCACTTTCACGGTGTGGGCGATATACTCTGGCGAATATTTCGGGCTTTCGCCGTAAACCAAGATGAGTCGTTTCTGACCGTCATCCTCCAGAGCCTCCACGTTGCGGACGAGTTCTTCGTCGGTGAGGGTGGTGCGGATCTGTTCCTTGTTCGATGAGCGGAAACCGCAGTAGCTGCAGTTGTTTACGCAATAGTTGCCCACGTAGAGAGGGGCGAAGAGCACGATACGGTTGCCGTAGATGCGGCGTTTCAACTCGCGTGCGCCTTCCTTGATTTCTTCGACAAGCTTAGGGTCGGTGGTGTTGACCAAAACCGCGGTCTCTTCCATTGTGAGACGGTTTTTGTTCAGTGATTTCTCAATGATTTCGTGCACGCGCTCTGGTGTGCTCTTTGTGTTGTTGATGTAGTCCCAAATCTCTTCCGATGAGATAAACGGGCGGTTAGGCTCGTCTGGGATGCGACATTTTTCCGGATGAAATTGCATATTTTTAGCTTTTTATTTGTTATTTTTCCTTTCAAAACAACAAAATTCAGCTGAGAAATGAGAAGTTTCAATTCCCTTGCCGTCGGATTTCTACGTCTTCCAGCTCTGACTTTTTATCTGTAAAGCCCTTAGTCTCAATAACTTATCTCGACTTTAGGTTATCTACAAACTATTGTTGGTTGGTTTTGCAAAGATAATATCTTTTTTAAATAAAAAATTAATTTTTTCTAAAAAAACTAAGGTCTAAAGTCTAACGTCTAAGGTATAAAAACTCTCGTCACTCTTTCGAAAATGCCGTTCATGTAGGCAATCGCCATGCCGTAGTTGCTGATCGGGATGCCGTTTTCGACTGCCATATTTGTGCGGTTGATGAGTTGTTTACGTGTCGCCATGCAGCCACCGCATTGAATCGCCATTGCGTATTGATGAATGTTTTCGATTGGCGTAAGGCCTGAAAGATATGTGAATTCAATGTTCTTTCCTGTGAATTTCCTAATGAGATTAGGCAGTTTCACGCGTCCGATGTCACCGCAGCTGATTTCATGAGTGCATGATTCGAGCATCAGGATTTTGTCGCCGTCTTTTAAATCAGACAGGTGAGGAGTGCCTTTCAGATAATTCTCGAAATCGCCTCTCAAACGAGCCAAAATGATGCTGAAACTTGTAAGCATCACATCTTTAGGCACGATCTCGTTGACGAGTTTAAACACTTGAGAATCAGTGACTACAAGATTCGGTCGTGGCATTCCGGATTCGAAATACTGCTTCAATGCCGTCTCCTTCAGTACCACGCAAATACAGTCGTTATCAAGCACATCGCGGATCGCCATCACCTGAGGCAAAATCATTCGGCCTTCAGGAGCCTCGGCATCAATTGGTGTGACTAAAAGCACCACATCACCAGGTTTTATTATGCCTCCTAGCAATGACGCTTTCTTATAAGCGCTTTCCGGAATGGATTTATTAAGTGCTTCTTGTAAAACTTTGGCATCATCCTTTAATGCGCTGAATTCCAGAACTTTAGTGGAACACTCGCTTTCGATTTTAGTCTTCAAGTTCTCTGAGAGCACAGAGATCTCAGATTTATTGTGCACTATTAAAAACGGCACCTCATGCTTCTTAAACTCCTTAATAATCTCTCTCTCTGGCTCCCCGAAATCCTCTCCAGTAATCACAAGTATCGCGCAATCAATCTCCTTGAGCACCTGATAAGTCTTCTCCACGCGCTGTTTTCCGAGTTCACTCACATCGTCAATGCCCGCGGTATCAATCAGCACTACTGGCCCGATGCCGAATATCTCGATTGATTTCTTCACCGGGTCGGTAGTTGTTCCGGCCTGCTCCGACACAATCGCCATCGGTTGTCCTGTTAACTTATTGATTATCGAGCTTTTACCGTTATTCATCCGCCCGAAAATCCCGATATGAGGTTTTAAATCTTTAGCCATTTTCTGAAAGAAATTTAAAATGCAAATATAAGTTTTTTGTATCTTTGCACAATAAAAATTTTGCTGAAAAATGGATAAACCTAAAATCATTTATATTCATGGCTTCGGTGGCTCGCCGTTCACGCAGACGGTCGGTTTTTTAAATATGTACTATCCCGATTATGAGTGGTGTGCTTTGGAAGTTGACCATCATGCGGCGGCTTCCATCAAGAAAATCAATAACTTTGCTAAAGATAACGATGTATTTGCAATGGTGGGAACGTCATTGGGCGGATTTTATATTCTGTGTAGCGATTTTGATGGGCCGAAGCTCGTGATAAATCCTGTTATTGAGCCGATGAAGTCGCTGAAAGGTAGCGTTGGCACAGTGCAGTACCACGCCAGACGTAGCGACGGTGCCACATCATTCAAGTTCACTATGCAGGATTTGTTTGAGTTTAAGAAATTCAAAATCATTGTAAATGATAATGTTACGTGCCATCATACCGAGCACGATGAACTTTTGGGCGAGGATATTAAGCGCGATTACGCCAAACTGTTTAATAATCGCAAGATGTGTCCGAAGAAGACACTGCCTTCGCATATCATCAGCGAGAGCTATGTAAAACATGAATTAGGGGATTGGCTGGCAGGACTGTGATTATGAAATTTCTCTATCCAAATATGCTCTGGTGTTTGTTTGCGTTGGCAATTCCAATCATCATTCACCTTTTTAACTTCAGAAGGCACAAAATTGTGTATTTCAGCAACACTGCGACGCTGAAGACAATAGAGCAGGAGAATGCAAAGACGAAGAAACTGAAATACATTATCGCAATGATAATGAGGATGTTATTTATTGCCGGACTCGTTTTTGCTTTTGCTTATCCTTACAATCCAGAGCAAAAATTAAAGACCGATGATGCCGACAATCTGGTGGCGGTTTATATCGATAACTCAATGTCGATGCACAGCCAATCGTCGGAGATTTCTCTGATAGAAGATGCAAGGTCGTCGGCTCGCAAAATGATCAGTAATATCAGTCCTTCACAGAGATTTGTGCTGCTTACTAACAGTCGTCAGCTTGACAACGAATACCCGATGAACCAGGACGAGATGCTGATGAGCATAGATGCAATGCAAACTGAAGCTTCATCATTGGCATTCAATAACTTATACGAGAATCTGCAGATGATAATGAAACGAAATGGATTCAAATCGGCATCTTTGTTTATGTATTCCGACTTCCAGGACAACATGATGAACATGGACGGACTCGTTGCTGATTCGGCTATCCAAATCGTCGCAATGCCGTTAAAGTCTGATTGTCAACAGAATATCTATATCGACACGGTGTGGCTTTCGTCACCAATTCTGCAAAAAGGTCTCGCTAACGAGATCAGCGTGCGAGTTGTAAACGAAAGTGCAAAGGATATAAACGGCCTTCCTGTCAATTTCGAAATCGATGGTAAGTCGGTGGCATTCAGCACAATAGATATCCCCGCAAACGGCAAGAACGAGGTCGCGATGCAATTCGTTCTGAACGAATCTGGCGAAAAAATCGCTGCTGTTTCAATCAACGATTACCCAATAACGTTTGATGACACATACAATTTCGTTTTGAATGTTCGACAAATCATCAAAATTATGGAATTATCAACTGGTACTGGTGATTTAGCAATAAAGACATTGTTTTCAAACGATTCGTTATTCGATTATCATGTGATGAATCCATATCGTATTGACCAGCAATATCTTGCTGATTGTCAAATGATTATCGTCGATGGCGATGCGAATTTGAATGAAACGATGTGGCAGACAATTAAAGATTTCGCAAATAATGGTGGAAGCGTGGTTCTGTTCCCATCAGAGGTCTCTGAGAACTATGAGATATCCGAGTTCTCTAATGATACTTTATCAATTAGTACCATCGCATCCAACCACGAATTCTTTAATGATATCTTCGTCAATATCCCTCACAATGCTGATCTTCCAAAGGTCTTTAAGCACGTTCAAATCGATAAAAGGCTATTTTCTAACACTCTGACACTCATTTCTTTACATAATGGCACTTCATTCTTTACTTTAAGTAAAGTTGGAGGCGGAAATATCTTTACTTTTGCGTCTCAAATAGGTAAAGATTGGACTAATTTTGTGGATAATTCGCTATTCGTTCCAATTATGTATAAGATTGCTATGCTGGGCGGTCAGATGAATCGACTTTCTTATACTTTAGGCGTTGATAAAGACCTGACAATAAACGATTTGACTGCATTTTCGGAAGGAGATATCCGCATTCGTGACGCGCAAGGCAATTTCGAGATGATTCCGATGGTTGAAATGCGCAACAACCGAACGCTGATAAGACTTTACGACGAATTGCCAGGTGCAGGATTTTATATCATCAACAAAGGCGATGATGTCATCGAAACGACAGCTTGGAACGACAATCGCAAAGAGTCGAAAATGAAGTTTTGGAATAGGGAAGAAGTTGATAAAATATTAAAAGACAACGGGTTAAACGTCCTAGCTGTGATGAAATCGGATGAAATTCGTTCTGCTGACGTGATGGAGATGATGATTCGCCGTTCAATGATGTGGAAGTCGTTCATACTCTTATCGTTGATAACTATGTTGATAGAAATTTTGGTTTTGCGTTTCTGGAAATAAAATTTTTTGTAATTTTGTAAGTTAACTTTGAATTTTTGAAAATGGCAGATTTTGACGACGAAAATATTGACAATCAAGAACTTGAAGAGATAAACGAGATTGGTGACGATGTAACACAAGTGCTCGACGGCTTCGATCCTACGGCGGAAGAAGAGTCGGGAATGCTTGTGCAGTCGGGCGACGGCTACCGTGTGGTGCCTTTGAAAGGCATGTTTGAGAACTGGTTTCTCGACTATTCCTCATATGTTATCCTCGACCGCGCTGTGCCTGAGATTGACGACGGTTTGAAACCTGTGCAGCGCCGTATTTTGCATTCCATGAAGGAAATCGACGACGGTCGCTACAATAAGGTGGCGAATATCGTGGGAAACACCATGAAATATCACCCTCACGGTGATGCTTCAATTGGCGATGCACTTGTGAATCTGGGCCAAAAAGACCTTCTCATCGATTGTCAGGGTAACTGGGGTAATATCCTTACCGGCGACGGCGCAGCTGCTCCTCGTTACATCGAGGCACGTCTGTCGAAATTCGCTCTCGACGTGGTTTTCAACCCTAAAACGACTGATTGGACGTTCTCTTACGACGGTCGTAACAAAGAGCCTATATCGCTTCCGATTAAGTTCCCGTTGCTGCTTTTCCAAGGCGCTATGGGTATTGCAGTGGGTTTGAAGTCGGAGATTCTGCCACATAACTTCAACGAACTCATCGACGCGTCGATTTCTTACCTTAAAGACGAGCCTTTCGAGCTTTATCCTGACTTCCAAACAGGCGGTTTGATTGATGTTCGCGGCTACAATGACGGCGGTCGCGGAAGCCGTGTTCAGGTTCGTGCGAAGATTTCACAGCTTGATAAAAAGACATTGGTAATCACTGAGATACCATACGGAACTACAACTGAAACTTTAATACAATCGATAACTCAAGCAGGCGAGAAGGGCAAGATAAAGATACGTCGTGTTGACGATAATACCTCGAAAACAGCTGAAATAGTTATACATCTCGCGCCAGGCGTTTCTCCTGACCAAACAATTGACGCTCTTTACGCTTTCACTAAATGCCAGGTTAAGCTGAATAGCCTATGCACCTGCGTCATTCATAACGATAAGCCTGAATTTACTACTATTTCAGCGATTTTGAAGCATAACACCGACCACACTCTTGATTTGTTGAGTTGGGAGCTTCAGAATACCCTTGAAGAGCTTGAAGGTCAATGGCATTGGATATCGCTCGAGAAGATTTTCTTTGAGAAACGAATCTATAAAATCTTGGAAAAAGACGCGCCGAGCTATGACGCTCAGATTGATGCGATTGAGAAAGCATTCGATCCGTATCGTCCGCAACTGAAGAAGGATATTACTCGTGACGATGTGCTGAAGCTTTGCGAGAAGCCAGTTCGTAAAATCTCTAAATTCGATATCAAAAAGGCTGAGGATCAATTACTTGAGATTGAAAAACAGATCGAGCAGGTGAAATACGACCTCGACCATATAGTGGATTACACCATCCATTATTTCGAGGAAATGAAGCGCAAATACGGCAAAGGTCGTGAGCGTAAGACCGAAATCCGTAACTTTGACAATATTTCCGCAGTTGCAGTCGCTGCTAACAACGAGAAACTGTACGTCAACAAGGAGGAAGGATTTATCTGTAACTCAGTGGGAATCAAGAAGGAACAGAATAAAGACGCTTACGGTTTCGTTTGCGACTGCTCCGATATCGACGACGTCATCGTGTTCCGTGAAAATGGTACATTCTCAGTGGTTAAACTGCAGCCTAAACTGTTCGTTGGACCGGAGAAGATTATCTACGCCAACATCTATCATAAAGGCGACAAACGCACTATTTACAACATGGCTTATCGCAACGGAAAGTCAGGAAATCCTTACTATGTCAAGCGTTTTTATGTCGACGGTATCACTCACGACAAGATTTATGACTTGACGATGGGTGAGCCAGGCTCTAAAGTGGCGTATTTCTCAGCAAATCCTAACGGAGAAGCGGAAGTCATCAAGGTGATGTTGCGTCCGGCTCCGAAGCTCAAGAAGCTTTCTTTCGACTACGATTTCGCCACTTTGGACATCAAAGGACGTGCAAGTAGAGGTAACAAGCTCACAAATCATAGCGTAAACCGCATTTTTAAGCGCGAGGAAGGCGTTTCGACACTCTCGGCACGTGAGATATGGTACGACGACACTGTGAAGCGTCTGAACGCCGATGGACGCGGAATTTCGATTGGCAGATATTCGGGCAACGATAGAATCATGCAGATTCACGCTAACGGTGAGTTCCGTCTCACGAATTTCGATCTTTCGACGCATTTCGACGACGACATGACCATGATTTTCAAATTCGAGCCAGAGACGATTTTCACCGTTCTGTACATCGAAGCTGAGACTAAGTTGATGTATATCAAGAGGTTTGCCATTGAAGAAGATACGCCTCTTAACAAGAGAATCTCATTCATCGGAGAAGGCGAAGATGCGAAACTGATAGCTGTCAACATGGATTTGTTGCCAAGATTGCTGCTTAAGTTTAATGATGGTGTCAGTGGCAAACACTTTGAGGATGAAGAAGTTAACGTTGATGAATACATCGGCGTGAAGAGCTACAAGGCAAAAGGAAAACGCCTTTCGGTGCACGATGTGAACTATTACGAGTTCCTTGAGCCGTTTGAGCCGCCAGTAGTGGAAGAAGAGCCGGAAAATACTGAAGAAACTGCGGAAGAGGCAGTGGAAGAACAAATGGAGAACTCAGAGAACTCGGAGATTACGAAAGAAAAGGAAATCTCGGAGAACTCAAACGACGATACTAAAGACGGCCAGCTGACGTTATTCTGAAAATGAAAAAGTTCATTTTGATATTATCCGCAGCGGTTTTGTTGTTGCTCTCATGTTCAGAGCAACAAAGTGTTGCGCGCCGTTTTGTGAAAAACAACCGCAAGACCGTCGTGGCATTATATCTTCCGAATAGGCTTGAAAAAAGGAACCTCCGCAATGATTCCATCCCTGAATACTTGGCCGATTCTTCGCTTCAAACCCAGATCGCTTATCTTGAAAAACAAGTTAAAGTAATAGATAAAGTAGATGATGATAAATATTTGGATATCATTTACTTAACGATGCAAGAAACTTTGAAAGATTATGGTCTTTCAGTGGAGTATTGGGAGAACGAAACCTCGCAACCTGATTCGACTCATTGGGTGATTGAAATACCTCGAATTGAGGTGACGGAGGTGTGCGAGCCACAACGTTATTGCGACTGGGTTTACGAGCATCGCTATTGCGCTGATGTGCCAGTTGATTTGGTGAATGTTGCCACGTGGTTCAATCTTGCAAATGATACAATTTCCACGATGACGTTCACAGAACAGAACTATTTTAACGATACTGATGTTGTGTTTGACATTGATTATCAGAATAGTAAGGTGATTACAAAGACCTATTGTGACACGATTAACATTGATGGATTTTACAAATTTGCCACAATTTTAGGTCGCCTTTATGCTGGCTATTGCTATGATTTCATGATGAATAAATACATTGATAATCATCAAGTTGAGCCAATTGACACTATAACTCGCTACCGCTACGATCCTTACGAGCGTTATTTCTACAAAACGGATAGGGATTATTTAATTGAAATGAAATAGCGGCTAATGGCTAAAGACTAACGTCTAAAGTCTAAGGTCTAAAGTCTAAAGTCTAAAGTCTTTTGCGGCCCTGAATCTCTTTGATTTTTGCCTTCATTTCGCTTGGCTTCACGTCGGTGACTTTGCCGTCGAAGACGATGCGGATGCTGCCAGTCTCTTCGGAGACGACCAGAACGATGCAGTCGTGAGTCTCTGAAACGCCTATTCCTGCACGGTGACGGAGACCGTAACTGCCTGGTAATCTTGTTTGTTGCGTGATTGGAAGGATGCAACGTGCAGCCACGATTTTGTTGTTGGAGATGACCATAGCGCCGTCGTGGAGTGGACTGTTTTTGAAGAAAATATTTTCAAGCAAAGGTTTGCTGATGACAGCGTCGATAACCACTCCGGTATCGATAATGTCTTGTAAATCATTCTCTTGCGTGAGAAGAATCAAAGCGCCGACCTTGTCGTTTCCCATTGAGATGCAGGCCTCGCAGATAGGATCGAGGTCGGTGTCGTCAGAGTCTTTGTAAGTCACGCCGAAACGTGCGAAGAACCTACGGAAACCGATGGCGAACTTTGACGTTCCGATGCTTAACAAAAACCTACGTATTTCAGGTTGGAAGATGATAATCAATGCGATGAAACCGACGTTGACGAAGGCTCCGAGGATGTAGGTGAGGAGCTCCATGTGCAGCAATGTCACGATTTTGAGGCCGATAATCACCGCCACGATGCCGATGAAGATGTTGATTGCCGTGCTTCCTTTCACAAGCGTGTAAAGGAAATACAGCAGCAATCCCACCAAAAAGATATCCAGAATGTCCAAATAACGAATCTGAATAAAAGCGCTTATCATCAAGTCAACCATAACGTTTGAATTAACTCACAAAAATACAAATATTTTTTAAAATGAAAAATTTTTTCTTTTTTCTCACGCAGAAATCGCAGAAAACGCAGAAATGGACATTGAAGAATTAGCTCGCAAGCGAGCAGAATTCGCAGAAGCTCTGCGAGATCAGTTCGCTTGCGAACAAATCCATGTGGAAGAATAGAGAAAATCTGCGGATTCTGCGAGATCTGCGTGCGATTAATAAACAGCATGCACAAGTTTCACTGATTCGACGGCTTCTTTCACGTTATGCACTCTTAAAATATCGGCGCCGTTCATTAAAGCGATGGTATTTAACACCGTTGTGCCGTTTAATGCCTCTTGTGGTGTAAATCCTAAAGTTTTATAAATCAGTGATTTACGGGAGATTCCAATCAAAATAGGCAAGCCATTTACGCGATATTGGTCGAGGTCGCGAAGTAAAGCGAAGTTGCATTCAATAGTCTTATTAAACCCGATTCCAGGGTCTAAAATAATCTGCTGCTCACCATATTCTAAAATCTTATTCACTTGATTTTCAAGGAATTGATGGACTTTATTATGAACATCCTCGCTGATGATTTCTTCATGATGCATACCTTCGAGAGTGCCTGTAATATGCATCAAAATATAAGGAATATGATTTTTGCCGATATACGGAATCATCGCCTCGTCGAAGAGTCCGCCCGAGATGTCGTTTATGATATCTGCTCCTTCTGCAATGCATTGAGCAGCAACGCTTTGACGGAATGTGTCAATTGAAATCGGGATGTTCGGAAACTCTTTTCTGATGGCTTTTAATGCCGGAATTATGCGTTTGATTTCTTCCTTGTCGGAGATTCGTTCGCTGCCTGGTCGGGTGGAAAAGGCTCCTAAATCGAGAATGTCGGCACCCTCGCTGACCATCTTTTTACAATGTTCAATTACAGCTGTAAGTCCTTGATACTTACCGCCATCGAAGAAAGAATCGGGTGTCACGTTCATGATTCCCATCACGACGGGACGGTTCCAAGAAAAAATTTGTTCTCTACTCGCTATTTGTAACATAAAAATGTGTAATTTTACAAACGCAAAATTATAAAAATTTTTTCAATGAAGAGAGATACGACAGCAGAATATCAGCAAGTGGTGGCGCAGTGCCGCGATATTTTCGACAAGAAGATGCAGGATTACGGTGCAGCGTGGCGAATCATGCGCACAGAGTCGCTCACCGACCAAATTTTTATCAAGGCGAATAGAATTAGAAGTTTGCAGAGAAAGAAGGAACACCTTGTAAATGAAGGCATTGAGCCAGAATTTATCGGCATCATCAACTATTCGGCAATGGCGATAATACAGCTACAGCTTGGCGTTGTCGAACAGCCTGATTTGGACTTTGAGAGAGCATCCGAGCTGTATAAAAAGGTTCTCGACGAGGCATTCGACCTGATGTCGAAGAAAAACCACGATTACGATGAAGCTTGGCGCAGTATGAGAATCTCATCGATGACCGATTTGATTTTGATGAAGATATTGAGAGTCAAGGAGATAGAGGATAACAACGGTAAAACTTTGATCTCGGAAGGCCTTGATGCTAACTATTACGACATGATCAATTATGCTGTTTTCTGCATGATTTTGATTAACGAAGGAAAGAAATAATGGCAGGTTCGGCAAAGAAAACGGTGGTTGCGGTATGCAGGATTCTCGTCGGATTGCTGTTTATTTTCAGCAGTTTCACGAAAGGTGTCGATCCGCTTGGTACGAAGTACAAGATGCTTGAATATCTTACAGCTTATGGAATGGAGTGGATGAACGACGCTGCTCTCGTGCTTGCCTTGGTGATGATTTTGGCGGAGTTTATTGTTGGTATCTGCTTGTTAACCAACGTCTTGCCGCGCCTCGCTACGCTCGGCGCGACCCTCCTCATGCTATTTTTCACCACCACCACGTTGTTCGATGCCTTATACAACCTCGTGCCCGATTGCGGCTGCTTCGGAGCGGCGATAAAACTAACCAACTGGCAGACGTTTGGTAAAAATATTGTCATTGATGCGGTACTTTTGCCGGTGATTATCAATAATAAGTCGCTGAGAAACAGACGATTAACGCGTTTGGGAGAGTGGACGCTTGCAATCATCTTTATGATTTGCTTCACTTGGTTTGAGATTCATAACATCCGCCATTTGCCGGCCATCGATTTCATGGACTGGAAGGTGGGGAAGGACATGACACCACAAGGCTTTGATGCAGGTAAGATTTTTGTGACGTACGAGAACAACGAAACCGGTGAGACTCAAGAGTTTGAGTCACCGAACTACCCTTGGAACGACAGCGTTTGGATGAGCCAGTGGACCTTTGTGTCGCAACGTTCTGAAGGCGGTTCCAACGCTCTCGGATTCGCCATTTTGGACGAGGAAGGCGAGGATGTTACGCATATTTTGTTCGATTCTGAGAATCTATACGTCTTCGTGGCTCCTTATCTCGAAGAGATGACCGAAAAAGATTTCGAGAATTGTATAAAAATGACGGAAGTTGCTTATAATCAAGGATTTGAATATATCTGGCTGACAGCCGCATCGCCTGAATACGTTGAGAAACTGAATGATGAATATCTGATTTTCAACGATGTTTATTATGGCGACGAGCTTGAGCTGAAGACCATGGTGCGCTCGAATCCCGGCTTGATGCTGATTGATAACGGAGTCATTAAAAATAAGTGGTCTAAAATCGATTTTCCGCTTGTGAAATAATATGTTTGCGTACATTGTGAGAAAAATACTCTACGGCATCCTCGTCCTCTGGGGCGTGGCGACGCTGGTGTTTTTCCTTTTCACAATTGTTCCCGGCGACCCTGTTCGCATGATGCTCGGTCAGCGTGCCGACGAACAGGACGTTCAGGCTATCCGTCACGAACTCGGTCTCGACCAAAGCATTGGAAAACAATACGTTGACTATTTAAATGACCTTTCGTTTATCTCGTTTTACAACGAAAATAAAGATTTGTCGAAATACGAGCCGTATGCTCGAATCGCAATTGTTGGCAGCACGAAAATCATCTTCAAGACACCGTATCTGCGCTATTCGTATCAGAGCAAACGACCAGTTGGTACTATACTTTCCGAAGCTTTCCCAAACACTTTGATACTCGCATTTGTGTCGATTTTGTTCGCTTTTATGATAGGAGTTTTACTTGGCGTTCTCACTGCCATCGTGAACAGCAACTTCTTGAATCGTTTGACGTTGTTTATCACCACGATAGGGATGTCGCTGCCCTCGTTTTTCGCAGCCATCCTCATCGCATGGCTTTTCGGCTTCGTTTTAGAGTCGGTTACAGGTCTTAGCATGACCGGAAGCCTTTTCTCCGTTGACGATTACGGCAATGGAGCTTATCTCGACTTGAAAAACCTCATTTTACCGGCATTGACGCTCGGTTTGCGACCATTGGCTGTTATAACTGAACTTACAAGAACTACCTTGCTCGAGGTGATGTCTATGGATTACATCCGCACCGCGAAAGCTAAAGGTTTGAAGAAGTGGCGTGTAATTGGTGTTCACGCTCTCAGAAACGCTATGACGCCAGTGGTTACTGCAGTTTCCGGATGGTTTGCAAGCCTCCTCGCAGGTGCCGTCTTCGTGGAATACGTCTTCGACTGGAAAGGAATCGGCGTTGTCATCGTCGATGCGCTCGACAAATTCGACTTCCCTGTCGTCATGGGCGCGGTATTATTAATAGGAGTGATGCTGATTATTATAAATATTGTTGTTGATATTATTTACGGAATACTCGATCCAAGAGTCAGAATTAAATAAAATATTATTATGAAAGAGTTTCAGTTAGAGAATTTATTGCTTATTTTAAACCATTTTTATTTTTTAATTTACGAACATTATGTGGTAAAAGATATAACAATTGGTTTAAGATCATATCCGTCTGTAATATTCAAAAATCACCAATCAGGTATAATGGTTCAAGTATGTGGTTCTGACTTGGGTTGTGAATGTAATAATTATGAGATTTATATTATTAAGCGTAAGTTGTTTTCAACAAAAATCATTAACGTATCAAAGTTAATGAATGATTATGAACTATGGAAAGACAAAGAGAAAACGATCCCCAACTATTCTGATTTCATTCAAGAAAAACTGCTGTTTGTGATAAAAGGTGAGAAATGGCTTTGATTGGTTAAATAATAGTTTTGATAAATACTATCTTTTATCATAAAGATAATATAAATATTTAATCAACTTGTGATATTTAGGTCGAAATAAAGTGTGCCGGAGGTACACTATTCTATTAGCCTCAGGCAATGCCTGGGGTAAAATGTGAAATATAGATATGTTTTCATACGTTGAGGCGCGCCGGAACGGCGCGTCTCAACGTTTTTTTATAAAAAACCATAACATATCCACCATTAAACCCCAGGCGTTACCAGGGGCTAATAATGTTTCGTGCCTTCAGCACGACAGTTCTTCCCATAATTGATTATTCCTCCGCACAGCATTTGTAACATTTTTGGCAAAAATTCCAGTTATTTGCCAAAAATGTTATATCTTTGCCATCGATTTAGAATCAATACCAAAAGAGCATCGTAGAGTTTTTAAAGAAGATGAAATCGCCAAATGGCGCAATGGAATAGTATTGTTTAGTTGTTAAAAATAAAAGAAATGCGTATGATTATACCTTTTGAAAACAGTAAAGAAAACTTTAAAATTAGAGAAGAGATAATATCTCAAGTGTATCGCAGATGGATAGAAGCAAACCCTGACAAACGTGTTTATAATCGGTCATTGAAAGATTATATAAACATTCGTTATCTGTCGATAACTGAAACGATGCGTCACGCTGCTAAAAGTTATACCTCAACATTAGCTTTGCTGCAACTTGATACTATTTTGCGTTATGCGGTCAAAGTCGGCAAACCAAAACCAACAAAAAGAGGAAGTAAAAATCAGGATAATTTTGTTCAAATTCAAGTTATGAAATATGATTTGATTGGGATAGGTGTGGTAAAAATGACTGTTGGTATTAAAAAGTCAGGGGAGAAGATACAGTATTGTATTACAGCGATAAAGGCATAAAAAAAGAAACCGACAGGTTGGCTCTCTCCGAAGAGGTCATCACCAAATTGTGGACGTCTAAACTGGACTGTTCCCCTATTGATTTCTGACTGCAAAGATACAAACATTTTTGATACGTGCAGCTACGTTTGAGAAATTTTCTTATCTTTGCAAAAAATTAATCATTTATTGTAGTTTTTCCGTCACTGTTGCGTCTAATGTGCAAAAGGTTTTAGACCATGAAGGAGAAAGAATTAGAGTTTAACCGAATCGTGAAGGCTAACAAAGCCGCCATTTTCACCGTGTGCTACCTTTTTTCGAAGGACCAGGACGAGGTGAACGACCTGTTTCAGGAGACGCTCATCAACCTGTGGCGCGGATTCGAAGGCTTTCAGGGCAAATGCGACGTGAAGACGTGGATCTGGCGCGTCAGCCTGAACACCTGCCTCACATTCGAAAGGAAAAAGAAACGCCGCGTGGATACGTTGCCGCTGACAATGGACATCAACCTGTTTACCGACACCGACGACGACACACGACAAGTGCAGATGCTTTACCGGCGCATCAACAAACTTGGAATGCTCGATAGGGCAATCATCCTGCTTTGGCTGGAGAACATGAGCTACGAGGAAATCGGTGAAATCATCGGCATCTCCACCAAAAACGTCTCCGTAAAATTGGTCAGAATCAAGGAACAACTGAAGAAAATGTCGAACGACTAAAAACGCAAAGCTATGGAAAACAACGAATTGGAAGAAATGAGGGCGCAGCTTGCCACCTTAAACGAGAAGCTGGAAAAAGAAAGCATCGTCAGCGATAAGCTTATTAGCGAAGCCACAAAGAAACATATATCAGAGTTGCAACGTAAACTGATACGCAGAATCATCGTACTCAGTGTGCTGTCACCTATTATGGCTCGTTATGTCGGGCTTTATTTCGCATTGTGGTGCTTGGTAGTCATCATTTTAAACATCTATGTATATCGAGTGGTTAACAAAGGCAATTATGCTTCTGCTTCGGTGACTGAATACACGCAAAGCGTACGTAAAGCTCTGAAAACATTCAAAAGGATAAATAGGTTTATGTGGTTTTTCAGCATATCGTTAACAATGTTGTTGGGAATAGTTATGTTTATTGGAAATTTGCAAACAATACCAAGACTGGCATACGTTAGTATAATGGTTTGTTCATTTTTTTCTTTTATATTATGGATCGCCTACTACATCAGCAACGTTATGATATCACCAGATGTTGAACTCATGTTGGAAATAATTTTAAAAGATTTGGAGGAATAATTATCCTATGAAAAACAAGTTTTTACTACTGTTGGCTTTGTTGCCAATCACTGTTTTTGCTCAGCAATCAAACATCATTTACACCGATTCGGTAGTGATGAATTCGAAGCAATATCTGAAAGGCAATGATTATCAGAAAGATTTCCTGCTTTTCTTGAATATGCTCGAAAATACCCATCCGGCGTTTGCAATGGAAAATCTGCCGCTCGACATCAAGAAAATCAGAAAAGTAGGGTATAAGGAGCTGAAAAAAATCAACGATTCGGAAAAATTCGCGTTGTATCTGGAATCGATTGTCTCACAGCTGCACGACGGACATACCTATATTTATTGCAATTATCCGAGCGACACTATCTTCCCGATGGCGTTCAAATACTTGAACAACGAGTTTTTTATCCAAGGCATTGAAGAAGGTAATGATGAATTTATCGGCAAAAAGATATTGACAGTCAACGGCTTTGATATGTACGATGTGATGATGAGCTTCGGTTCGCTGTTGTCGTGCGACAATGACATTTTTCTGATTGAGCGCTTTAATTGCATAACAAAATTTTGCTGGAAAGATAGCAAATACAACACTCAAGAAGCGTTGACAGTCACATGCGATGACGGTAGTTCGTTGCATCTGAATTGTTTAAGTGCCAAAGAAATCAAGTGGAAATGGGTTGAAACAAAACCTTTGCAGTCGCCGTATCAAAAAACTCAAATGCCTTTCAGGTATGAGGTTTATCCGGAAAACGGCATCTGCTATCTGCAATTCAGCTCGTGCAAGGATAAAAACACCTTGCGTTTTCAATTCCAGGCGAGAGGTTTCAACGGTATGACCGAAGAGGAGTTTGAAGAGAAAATCAAGGATATTCCACAATTTGACATGTTTTTGGAGGAGGTTTTCGATACTATTCAAAAGCTTGATATTCAGACGCTTGTGGTTGATGCTCGAAGTAACAGTGGCGGCAACAGCATGCTGTGCAACCAGCTTCTTTCGTGGCTGAAACCTGTTGATGAAATTAAATCGTTTGACTCGCAGAAACGCATTTCAAAACTTATGGAGACTAATTATCCTAATGCCGTGGGCAATCTGTTCACAATGAACACTGATGCCGACAAAGTTTTTAAAGGTAATGTGTATTTCATTCAGGATAATGGCACTTTCAGCAGTGCGGCAATGTTGATAGTGATGGCGACAGATAACAACATCGGCACTGTTATCGGCGAAGCAGGCTCATATCGCCCTTGCCATTTTGGCGATGTTCTCAGCTATGAATTGCCCAATACACATGTGAAAGGAGGCGTTAGCCATGCTTATTTCATGCGACCGGACAAAGATGCCTGCGGTGAAAATAGTCTGATCCCGACAATTCATATCCAACGCACCTGGCAAGATTTCATTGAAGGAAACGACCCATGGTGGCAATATATACTTAACAATCAATGATTTACTTTTCAGATATGCAAAAAATCAGGCCTTGCGGTGATTTCTGAGCAATTACCCAGACTGATTTTTGCATATTCTGAAAATTATTATTTTTGCAAATCAAATACTTAATCCAATGAAAACAAAATTATTATTCTTGCTGATTGCTGCATTGTTTGTAATCACAGGGTGCAAAAAAGACAAAATTGACAATGATTCGGGAAATAATTCCGGCGCTAACGTTAATTTAAATGGTCCGTTGTGTTTTACTGCCGAGGAAGATAACTCGACCATTGCAATTCATATATATAGGTCTGAAGTAATGAATTTTCCCAATATTGAATACAGTTATGATACAATTGTTTGGGAAACATACGTACACTTAAGCACCGAGATAAGATTGGAACATGCCGGCGACAAGGTTTATTTCAGAGGAAATAACCCAGAGGGGCTCTATGCAAATATACCTACGAATCAAAATTTAAAGTTTGATACATACAATAAGAAATTCACGGTAAGCGGAAATCTAATGTCGCTTATTGACCCTTCGTGCAAGACGACAACAGTTCCTGATTATTGTTTCCGTGATTTATTTAGTGGCACATATATAACGACACCACCAGCTCTGCCTGCGACAACATTGGGAAAGGAATGTTACTGCAGATTGTTCAGCGGCTGCATTTATCTTAAAACCGCCCCCGAACTGCCGGCGACAACAATGGCAAATGATTGTTATAGAGGCATGTTTTGGTATTGCATCAGTTTAAAAGATGCCCCTCAATTACCGGCAATAACCTTGGCGGATAATTGTTATGAAAATATGTTTGATGGCAGCGGTATTATAGAAGCTCCGGAACTTCCGGCAATGACCTTGGCAGATAAATGTTATGCCAATATGTTTACCGATTGCAAACAGCTCACGAAAGCTCCAAGGTTGCCTGCAACTTCATTAAAAGATGGGTGTTATATGGCAATGTTTTTAGGTTGTAGTAAACTCACAGCGGCTCCGGAATTGCCGGCAACGTCTTTAGCCAATGATTGTTACGCACACATGTTTGCCGGGTGTAAAAGTATTACAACAACTCCAAGACTTCCTGCGTTATCTTTGGCTGATCGTTGTTATGAAACCATGTTTGGCAATTGTGATGGTTTGACAACTGTTTTAGAACTACCTGCAACTACCCTGGCTAATGGTTGCTATTCACAAATGTTTCATGATTGTATCAATCTGACAAATATTCCTGACATTCTTCCAGCAACTACTTTGACAAATTCATGTTATGAAGCCATGTTTTATAACTGCGCAAATCTTGAAAAAGCGCCTGAACTTCCGGCAACCACTTTGGCAAGCCGCAGTTATATGTCAATGTTTAAGAATTGTTCAAGTTTAAAAAGCATCAAAGTGCATTTGCCCGAATGGGGTGATGAATTAGACACATATTTCTGGGTATTGGATGTGCAGTCTGATGGAGTATTTTACTGCCCAAGTTCATTGCCACAAGAATTTGGTGTACACAATATACCCGAAGGTTGGACTGTTGTAACATTTTAATACTTAATCCGATGAAAAATATATTATTATCACTTTTAATTACTATTATTTGTTTTTCGTGTTCCGGACAAAATGGAATTTCAAAAGAAGAGAAAGCTCAGATTCAGGAAGTTATTGAAAATCATGACAAAACTCTGATTTACATCTGGAGCGAAAGTTGTGGAGCTAGCAAAAACATGTTTAAAACAAACATCAAGCCTTATATTGAAGGTCTTGAGAAAAACAATGTCGGCATTGTCATTATTTATTATGGAAAAGAGGAGGATGTTACCAATTTAAAATCAGATAACCGACTGATAATAAGTAGTAATTTGCCTGCTGCATTTGGCAAAATGAATGCTAACAGAACCATGAAAAAGATTCTGAAAGACTACAAAAAGTTCAATGGTTATCCGATTCCGCTCCTTGTTGATAAAGACGGTTTTGTGCTGAACTACGACGCCCAAAGCAAGTATTACAGCTATTTGGAGATATTCCAAGCGGCAAAATAACAGTTTTAAGGATATGCAAAAAATCAGGCCTTGCGGTATGCGGAGCATATCCAGACTGATTTTTGCATATTATTAAAACGTTAGCATTTTACCCCCAACTTTCAGGGTTTTAGGAATTGACATGATTGATAAATTATTGTATTTTTGCAAAACAAAACTTCATTATATGAAAAAACTCTCATTCCTATATGTTATATTGGTTCTATTGGCCCAATACGTCATATCACCAATTCAAGCTTCCGCTCAAAACGATAAAGTCCTGAATGTCAATGTCATTGTTTCCGATACCACAGGCAAAGTCCTCAAAGACGTTGCGATTTATAACTCTAAACAAAGCCTTATCGGAATAACCAATAATTTCGGGAAAACCACTATTTCAGCGCATATTGGTGATGCAATCGTTTTCTCTCACGTCAGTTATGAGCAGAAAACAATAAAAATTTCCGATGATAACATTTTTGACAAAACTGAGAACGAATGCTTCATGCTCGTTGATTTGACTCCGAAAGTGAATATCCTTCCTGAAGCCGAAATCGTTGAGAATGTGCCGCATTTGGCATATTCGAACAAACAGGTGTGGGTCTCCGATTACAAGGTTAACAATGCAGGAATGTATCTTATTCTCGATAACAATTCCGAGCATTCACTGATATTTTTGAGTCATGAGCAGGATACTTTGGCAAAGGCGAAAATCGCAAAAAAATATGATTATCTCTACGAAGACGCTTTCGGAAATATACATCTTTTAAGTAAAGACACGGCCTATCAGATTTTTTACGACGGCGAGAAGCTGAATATGCTTTATCCTGTTGACATTCAAACCTTTAAGCAAAAACTGATGCCTGTTCAGGTTATCACCGACAGCCTGCTCGTTTTGCAGAGATACGCTTCGATGTGGCAGGAGATTTTGTATATCAGCGTCAACCGTAACAATAAGGAAACCAAAGTGTTAGCCGATTGCTACGGTCCGACAAGAGAGTGGGGGAGAACCTATTTCAGGGACATGCAAAAAGACGGCATAATCGACGCAATCCAAAAGGAAAATCCGCTGTTCCCAAACATTATGGAGATGCTCGGGATTGAACAGACCAACACATTCGGAGATGACGCAATTGAAAACACTTTCGTCGATTTTGAAAGCAGCCAGCGCGCCAGATATCGTTTGCAACCGATTTTTAGTCCGATCACATTTTTTAATGATACCATCTATGTGTTTGATTTAGAGAAAGATAAGCTTTTGAAATTTACTCAAAGCGGCACGCCTGTTTCAGAAACAGACATCAGTTTTCATCGCACGACTTATCGTAAGGACAGCCGCATAGGCAACACTTGGGACAGAAACATCATCATTGACAAAGCTCTCGGCAAATGCTACGCTCAATTCTCAAAAGACGGCCATGTGACTCTGAAAGAGATTGATTTACAGACCGGTACGATAAAGAAAACCATCGAGCTGACGCATCATGTCTATCCAGAAAACATCCAAATCCATAACGGCATCGTCTATTACAAATTCATCGATGTGCGCCAAACCGTCGGCCGCGACTGCCGCAGTTTGTATAAAATGCAATTGAAATAAAACACTATCCCATGAAAACAAAATTATCACTCTTATCAATCCTATTCGTCTTATTGGCCTTATTAGCCCTATCATCGTGTTGCGACACCCCCTCCGTCGAATCTAGCATCGCCGAAAAATTCACAGCTTACTATAAGCCCTCTGAAAGCTTTGAAACTATCGCAAATCTTGTCAAAGACAAACGAATCGTCATCCTCGGTGAATGCGGTCATGGCGACGGCCGTACTTTTAAAATAAAATCGGAAATTGTCAGATATTTGGATTCCGTAGGCGATTACACCTTGATTCTTGAAGGAATGAATCCCTTTGACGGCGCAATTCTTAACAAAGAACTGCCAGTGCTGATAATTAACACTTCGTGGCTGAATGTTGGTAGTTCATGGAATTCTTTGTGGAGTCACACGGAAGAAGCATCTAAACTGGTTGATGCGATGAACAAACACCAAATCGATTTTTACGGCATGGATGTCAATCCATCATACTGCAATAATTTCGAGATAGCATATCTGAGCAATCTGTTTTATTCCGATTCGATAATGAAACAGAATATGTTTGACTACAATTGGAAAAGATTGCTTGACATAAATAAGAATATGCTTAATTTAAACGATTCTGTCATTCAAGATATTGATTATCAATATTATGACAGTTCTTTGTTGGCAATGAAAAATAAGCTGAACAATGAAAATGTCTCATTCAACAAAGATGCCGTTTTGCTATTGATTGACAATATGTTGTCGTTCTCAAATCTGGCAAAATGCGGATTTTCTAACACCTGCGATTCATGTATCAACTGTGGCAATACGATTCGCGACCGACAAATGGCAGACAATGTTGCGTGGTATCTAAATCATCATCCAGAAAAGAAAGTGATAATCTGGGCAGCTAATTTCCATGGGGCGAAGGCTATTTCACAGATAAAATACGGCAAAGAGCCTGACCCGGAGTTGTATGACAAATACACATTGCTTGGCGAGCATCTTGCAAATATGTTCCAGAACCAGGTTTATTCCGTCGCCTTCACATCCGGTGGCGGTGAAGTGGGGTATTTTTATCAAGACGAAAGCTATCCTATTGAGCCCGATTCCACTTCGGTTGAATTCGCTTTGCTGCATCGCGACATCAAGTATGGTTATCTTGATTTTGGTAGTCATCCCGAGTTTGAAGATGTTCCGTTCCACAGCATTCTTCTCGGCTATCACAATAAAATCGGCAAATGGGCGAAGTCGTTCGATGCGATATTTTACATCAGAGAGCAACATCGGGCGACACAAGTAATTGAACAATGAAAAATTCAATTATAACTCTCATTTTTTCCCTGCTGTGCGGCTTAACCATGTCCGCGCAGCAGGATACATGTGCAAAAGCTATAACGCTCGACGCTGTTTATGTCACCGCCGAAAAAGTAACCTATTTCCATAGCAAACCAAATTTCGTGATGCTCGATTTCGAGGTTAATGACAACAAATTCTTCATCCTGCAAAAGAAATTTGGCATAAACACCGATTATCGTGTTCTGATTACAGATTTATTTTATGAGCCAATCGACACTATATTTTTACCTCAACATATTGAACCAGAGCATATTATCCTCGATTGCATGAATAACTGCCAGATAGTGGGGCAGGACTCGGTTTATCAGATTGTCAATGAGAAAAACGACTTTATTCTTGCTTTTCCAAGTGAAAAGAGGTATTACAAGAAAGTTATGGACAATATTCTTTTTGTAACTGATAAATATTTGTATCTAAATGAGTTAAAACTTGATGGATATGTTTCAAAATTTTATAGAATCAGTCTGGAAACAAAGAAAAAAGAAAATTTGTTTTTTAGTGACGACTCAAAATCGTATCGTGAAGTTCAGCGAGAACTTAAGTGGCATGAAGCATATATGCATGTTGTTGATAATATTTGTCACAGCCCGTCTGTCGAGGATTGGGAAGTTTTTATAAAAAATGCGTGGTATCACACAAAAAACTGTCATCTTGCGAAAGTGGCTGATACTCTTTATTATTTCGATCATCTTAACTGTAGAATTGAGGCTTACAATGAGGGTTTGGATTTGATTCATAGCTGCGAAATTTCTTATCCTGAAAAGCAAAACTATTGGCGTCACACCATCTATCAAGACCGCGCCTGGGGCACTTTCTACACCATCTTCGGCACCACTTTGAACGAAATCGACATCAAAATCGGCAAAACAATCCCTAAAATCAACGCCAACAACTATCTCAGCCAAAAAATGATTATCTATAAAGGAAATCTATATTCTCTGAAAAAACGACGGGATTCCGGCAACTCAGAGATTTCATTTATTGAAAGAACAAAACTTTATTAAATCTTAATCCTATGAAAAAACTCTCGCTCCTATACAAATCATTTGTTCCATTTGTACTATTAGTCCTGTTATCTTTTACTGCTTCCGCGCAGAATAACGTCATCTCCGGTCTCGTCCTCGATAATCGCAACAAGCCTATTAAAGATGTCGGAATCTATTCCATCGACTCCACAATTATGGCTGTCACCAACAAAGACGGACTATTTTCTTTGAAACATTCTCAGCCTGGCGATACGATTTATGCTAGCCATGTGGCATACAATAATGTGACTTATATCATTGATAGTCTTAACTTTAGTAAGAAAATTGTGATTATAATGAATCCTTCTCAGCTGTCATTGCCAGAGGTGGAATTCATCGGTAATGCGCCGCATGTGGCTTACGATAATAAGGTCGTTTCTGTCAAAGATTTTGAAATCAACGACAAGGGAATTTATCTTCTCGCTCAACGTCGCCGTAACAACGCAATTCTGCATCTTAATTTCAACTGCGATACCCTTACTGAATTGAAAATCAGTCCGGAATATTACAACATCTTCAAAGATGTGTTCGGAGAGATGCATATCATTTCCAATGATGATGTATGGCAAATAGGACATAAGACATTGATGGGCAAGACCATGGAGATGGAATTGTTGTATCACTATCCGCTGATGGAATTTTATACAGCATTTTCAAATATCGCCTGTGCCACCGATAGTGTTATAGTTGGCGGGCGGTATTTTTACTTCGATCAGGAGATATTTTACTATTATTTTAATATAGGTGGCGACAAACAGCCGCACGAGTTCCATCATTGTGTGAATCAGGAGGGGCGCGACTACATATTTTTTGCCATCAAATATAGGTGGGGACTACCTACCCGCAGCGGCAATCTGTTCTGTAAACCGACTTACGACCCGGTTTTTTCTTATGATAATAACATTTATCTTTTCTCTTTTGATGAAGATAAAACATTCATTTACAATGATGTGGGAGAATATGTTTGTGAATATCCGCTCACATTTCACAGATACCGTCATTGGAGCGGTGAGATGCAAGTAATTAAAAAATGGGGCAAAAAAGTTATTTTGGACTCTGCAACCGGCAGATTTTACACCACTTTCGTTGAAGACGGCATCACCACCATCAAGAAGATCAACATCGAAAACGGAACAGCAGAAACCGTTGCAGTGTTTGGAGGCTTCCCGTTTATCGAAAACCTAAGAATTTACAACGGAAAAGCTTATTTCCTGTATAAAAACGACAATACTAGAAACAGCAGGTTATACGAGGTTACAATAGAGTAGCTCATTCATTAAGTTTTTAGATTATACAAAAATCAGGCCTTGTGGTATGCGAAGCATATCCAGACTGATTTTTGCATATTCTAAAAACAATGCTATACTTACAAGAAAAATTATTATCTTTGCACTTTCAAGCAATTAATTAAAATCATCATATCATGAAAAGAAATAAAATCGTTGCCGGCAACTGGAAAATGAACCTCGATTTCGAGGAAGCACAAACCCTTATCGAAGACCTCGAAAACCTTCTCGACGAAAAACAACCGTCATGCGAGGTGATAATCTGCCCTCCGTTCCCTTATCTCGAACTCGCTACCGATGAGGCTTCGGAACACGAATTGTTTGAAGTGGGAGCACAGAACGTAGCAGCTTGGGAATCAGGTGCTTACACTGGTGAGGTTTCTGCCAAGATGCTCGATTCAATCGGCGTGAGCTGCTGCATCATCGGTCACAGCGAGCGCAGAAAATATTTCGGTGAGGACAACAAAACTCTTGCCGCAAAGGTCAACTTGGCTCTTCAATATGAAATCGTCCCTATTTTCTGCGTGGGCGAAGTCCTCGAAGAACGCGAAGCCAACAAGCATTTCGACGTGATTCGCAAACAAGTGGAGGAGGGGCTGTTCCATCTCGACATCGCTGATATTGAGAATGTTATCATCGCCTACGAACCTGTTTGGGCTATCGGAACTGGCAAGACCGCAACCCCGGCTCAGGCTCAGGAAGTTCACGCTTTCATCCGCAAACTCGTGAAAGAGAAATATGGCGACGACATCGCAAGTCAGATTCATATCCTCTACGGTGGCAGCTGCAACGCTAAAAACGCCTCCGAACTCTTTGCCCAGCCTGATGTTGACGGCGGCTTGATCGGCGGAGCATCGCTCAAAGCTGAAGATTTTGTGAGTATCTGCGAACAGGCTTCTAAGTAACTGACAATGAATTATATAGCCTATACTTTTTCGAATCCTCATAACGAGGCTCTGAAGGATATGTTCACCGAGCTGCTCGGCAACATCGGCTTCGACAGCTTCATGGACGAAGATGAAGGTTTTACCGCCTATTGCGCCGAAAACGCTTTCAACAAAGGTGCTCTAGATAATCTCTTGTCTCTCGAGCAACTAGTGGACGTTAAAATTATAAAACAGGAACTCATTCCTGACCAAGACTGGAACGCCACTTGGGAGTCATCCTACGAGCCTGTCGTAATTGACAACACCTGCCGCATCCGCGCGCCTTTCCACGAGGCCGACAGCAGCTATAAATACGACCTCTGCATTGAGCCTAAGATGTCGTTCGGCACAGCGCATCATGAGACGACGGCGCAAATCATAAAACTCATGCTTACTGAGGATTTCCGTGGCAAAGATGTGCTCGACATGGGCTCGGGAACCGGCGTTTTGGCAATTTTAGCTAAGAAACTCGGCTCAGCAAAGACTGTCGCAATCGACAACGATGAATGGGCTTACCGCAACGCTCTCGACAATGTGAAACTCAATGATGAAAACGATATCGTTGTTGAACTTGGCGATGCCAACTCGTTGAACAACAGACAGTTTGACATAATCATCGCAAACATCAACCGCAACATTCTGCTTCGTGACATGCACGAATACGTGAAATGTCTGAAACATGGTGGCAAAATCTTCTTCAGTGGTTTCTATGAGGCTGATTTACAATTGATTAGAAACGAGGCTGAGCGTCTCGGCCTTTCATACCTTAATCATATTAAGAAAAACGAGTGGACCGCTGCGGTGTTTAAAAGATGCTAAGGATTATCCGATATATTGGCTTGCTGCTGTTCCTGCTCCCGTTGACTCTTTTTGCTCAGGAACGCTTCGTGTTTTCTCCTGATTCCGATGTTTTTATCGTGCAGGTTGGCGACATCTTGCTCAACAGTACTAACGAGAAGATTCAGGAACGGTCAAAGGAGATGGTGCCACAGCTCGTCGAACGCTGGCAGATGGGACGTTTCAACCGAATGGAGAAGGATGCCGTAAAAGAGGTCGCGCAACAGCTGGTTAACGACCGACTGCAAAACGACGCTATGTTCTTCGTCTTTTTCAGGATTGTCAACAATTTGGCGTATTCTTCCAAACTTCACGACAACCTGTCGAATTACCTTGTTTGCTCTGCGAAACTGTATAAGCAGGAGGGAAAGGTGGCGTTTAAAAACTACCTGATTTTCTCGGAAAAGTTTTTCGCCGACGAGGTCCTGAATGTCAAAAACGGAGTGAAATGGTGCCTGCGAAACGCTCAATATCAGTTTTCGGATGAGGGCGATTTTAAGCTTGTTGTGGAAAATGGCGATATAATTTGTGCCGCGAAAAACGACAGCTCGGTCATAAAAAACACTCGAGGCGCTTTCTATTTTAAGGATATGGTGTGGAAAGGCAAGGGTGGAAGGGTCAGCTGGCAGCGCTTCAACATGGATGATATCTATGTGAGGCTCGCCGACTATACCATCAACACGAAAAGCATGGAATATTCTGCCGATTCGGCTATCCTTTATAATAAAAGCAAGATGTCGGAGCCTGTCATCGGTAAGTTTAGCGACAAGGCATTGGTGAATGTGCCGATAACCGCAGCGGAATATCCTTCATTTGTCTCGTATTCCGATTATTACATCAAGAAAAACTACTTCAAAAACATATATGTCAGCGGCTTGGTCGGCATGAAAGGCCGTCATTTCAGTATCATGGGAACACGCGACGATAATGCCGAGATGATATTCATGCAGCATGACACAATCAGGGCGAGAATCAACTCTAGATGTTTCTTGTTTTCCGACGATAGGGTGCGGTCAGAGAATATCAATTTCAAGATTTACTTTGCAAACGACTCGGTTAGCCATAACGGAATCTCAATGCAATACGATGATCCACGGCGCGAACTTACTCTGATCGCTGAGCGAATCAACGGTCCATATTGGGACTCTTATCATAACATCGACGTGTTTTCAGAGGCTCTTTATTGGAATGTTGAGAAGGATGAACTGGTTTTTAATAAGCTGAAAACGCCTAATAATGAGAGTGTTGCGTATTTCAAATCAGGAAATTTCTTCAATAGAATCGAGTTCGACGACCTGCAGATGATGGATGTGGTAAATCCGTTGTATTTGGTTGATAATTACATGAAAGCCTATGATGTCGACGAGGTTGATTTGGTCGAACTTACCAGATTTTTAGGCTATGAGGGCAACGAAACGCTTCAAATGATGATGTTTCTTGTAAGACGTGGCTATTTTATCTATGACGATAACAATCGTGTCGCTTATCCGAAACATGATTTTTATATCGCAGTCAACGCTAGCCGTAAGAAAATCGACCATGATGTGATTCGTGTCGTTTCCGTTACCGATAATTTTTCTCCTAATATCGTAATTGACATGAAATCGGCCGATTTGACGATGCATGGCGTGAATAGCGTGGTGCTGAGCCAATTTGAGCATAACGATACAATTGATCGAGTTGTAATAAAGCCTTACGACAACACTATCGTGGTGAAAAAAGACCTTGATATTGACTTCTCCGGTTATATGGGCATCGGAAGATATGGCTTTTACACTCACGACAGCCGTTTCAAATACGATGATTTTCTTATCGAATTCCCGCACGTCGATTCTATCGCGTTTACAAGTGATAAAGGTAGACTCGGCAACGTGATTGTTAATACTTCCGGCATTTTCTATATCAACGAAAAAGACAATAAGTCGGGAAATGTTTACTATGCGCAGTATCCTATTTTCGACAGCGACAAGGAATCTTACGTTTATTTCGACCGTAAGTCGATAAATGGAGGAAAACTCGACAGAAACAGGTTTAAATTTATTATCCCTGATTTCCGCGTGGAAGGCATCTTCGCTCTTAATAACTTCAGTCAGGATGGCGTGTTTAAATCGGGCATTTTTCCTGATTTTGAAGAGGTTCTGACGGTTATGGAGGATAACTCTTTGGGATTTGAACATTACGTGTCCGATCCTAAAGGTGTTGCGATTTATGACGGTAAAGCTGTGTTTAACAATAAGATACATCTTTCAAACCAAGGTTTCTACGGCGATGGCTCGCTGAATTTCATGACCACGTTCATCGAATCACGACAGCTTGATTTCTATCCTGATTCAGTGAACTGTATCACGAAAAGCTTTGAAATGCTTGCTGTCAACGAAGGAAATCTTTCTTATCCTTACGTCACAGTCGACGTCTTGAGTATGCGACTGAACATGGAAATTAGCAAGATGTTGCTGAAAACCATCGAGCATCCAATGATAATGTACGACAACTCCAATTTCTCGGGTCGTGCAAGTCTCGATTCGACAGGTTTCTTCGGCAACGGACGCTTGAATGTCGAGACTGCTAAAGTCGATTCTAAGTATTTCACTTTCAAGGAGATGGATCTTGCGGCAGATTCGTCGAAATTCACCGTTATGGCTGGATTCGGCAACTCGGAGTCGTTTGTGGCGACAAACTACCGCACGGCAATCGATTATGTCACACGTCACGGTTCGTTTGTAGGTATCGACAAAACCAGCCGATTGCGATTTCCACTTAATAAAGTCAATTCAAACCTCACAAATGTCGAGTGGTTTATCGACAATAACATGGTCGCGATTACCGGTAACGACAAGAGCTGGCTGAAGACTACCAACGTCAAAAACAGCGTAATCGATTTCTCGCTGTCGCAATGCGATTTCGACCTGACTGATTTTGTCATTTCGGCTTATGACACAAAGGTTATCAGCTTGGCTGACGTCAAGATCAATCCGCCTGAGCGAATTATTAATATTAAGAGGGATACGAAAATCGATACCATCCAGGAGGCTGTCATCTCTATCGTCGACAAGGATTACAAGCATAAATTTGAAGAGACCACCGTGTATTTCGACGATATGAACCGCTATCATGCCCACGGCTTCATGTATTATTCGAATAAACATAAAGGTATTGAATTTGCCGATATTCATTCCGATAACAAAGGATTCACAACCGCTGTCTCACATGTGAGAGAAGACGACGGATTCACTATCGGCATGCACTTCAATTTCCATGGTGACCTGACGCTTACATCTGAAGATAAAAACCTCTTTTTCGACGGTGATTTCCAAATCAAAACACGTTGCGGAACCGACTACAAATGGTTCAGATCAAAGCATAACATCAAGGAAATCATCATTTCTGATATCAACGACCTTAGTAAGCACAGCGACAAGACCCTGACCATCGCTTTGAACGACCTTGACCATAACAGTGGTGTGTTCTACGACCCGGCCAATAAGCGTTTCTACACTTCATTTATGTCGGAGGAGACTTACAAGAACCCGAATAAGAAGTCTGTAGCTTCAATCAAAGGTAATATCAGATACGATAGAAACAAGCGTAGTTTCTACATTTCCAAGATGTATCTCAACGACAAGACTTGCTTGGTTTCGGTCGATAGCAAGATTAATCTCGGTCTCACAAATTCAACGGTGGCGTTCGTCGCTGATGGCGTGTTTAACGAGAATATGGAAGACAACAATATCAACCTCAAGCTGAAATCTGGCTCGTCGTGGACATTCCCGTTCGACAAGAAACTTACTGAAATCATTCAGAAACAGTTCTTCCGCTCAAACGATACTATGCGTAGGAAGGTGTCGAAAGAAGCCGGTATGTTTGTCTTCGACGACGTGAATCTGCGATGGGACGATAGTCTGCATTGCTTCTATAGCGATAAGGCTGTGACAGTCAGAAGAGTGATGGGCCGAAATGTCAAGGCCAACTCCAACGGCTACATTCTCATTGATTATAAAGACGGTACCGAGTTGACAATGTATTTGGAAAACAATAAGAAATGGTTGTATTTCAGATATAAAAACGGCACTATGGCGACGGCTTCATCAATCGATGCGTTTAATAAACGTATGGATAAGCTGAATAAAGGCAAGCGTGTGACCGTCATGATTCAGTCGCTTGGAAGGTTTGAATATATGAAAGCCAACCCGAGCGAAAAAGACAAATTCCTGCAAAGGATTAAAAAAATTAGAAAATAATTTTAAAAAATAGGCTGCAATTCAATAAAAAGTTGTAATTTAGCAGTTTGAAAAAATATTGTGAATTATGAAGTTTATTCTTTCGAGTTTAAAGCTTTTAAAAGCAATCCAGGCACTCAGTGGTGTCATCAATTCAAGCAACACATTGCCGATTTTGGACGATTTCCTCTTCGATATCAACGATGACGAACTCAAAATTACGGCATCTGACCTTGAGACGACGATGACTGTCTCCATCAAACCTGATATGGTTGAAGGTAAGGGTCAGGTCACCATTCCGGCACGTCTGCTTATCGACGTGATGAAGAATTTCCCTGACATCCCGGTGTCATTTAATATCGACGAAGCAACTCTCGCTATCGAAATCACGACAGGCGAGGGACGTTATAAGATGGTCGGTCATAAGAGCGACGAATTCCCGCAAGTGCCAGTTATCGCTGAGCCTTCAGTGTGGGATATCCCAGCCGATGTGCTCGCTTGCGGCTTTGAGAAGACAATCTTCGCGACAGGCAACGACGAGATTCGCCCAATCATGACAGGTGTGTTTATGGCAATGAGCGACACATGTCTCACATTCGTGGCAACCGACGCCCACAAGCTCGTGCGCTACAGAAGAATGGACGTTAAGTCAGATGCGGCTGCATCGTTCATCGTGCCTAAGAAGCCTATCAACCAGTTGAAGAATATCTTGGCTGGTCGCGCTGACGAGCCGGTGCATGTTGAATTCAACAACACCAACGCATCGTTCACATTTGGTGAGTATAAGCTGATTTGCCGCCTCATCGAAGGTCGTTATCCTAACTACGAGGCAGTCATCCCGACAACAAATCCTAACAAGCTTATCGTTGACCGTCAATTACTTAACGCTGCTATCAAACGTGTGGCTATCTTCTCAAGCAAGGCAACACACCAGATTCGTTTCAAGATTAGCGGTCAGGAGTTGGTTCTCACAGCCGAAGACCTCGACTACTCGAACGAAGCTAAGGAGCGCCTCACCTGCAACTACACAGGCGAAGATATGGAAATCGGCTTCAGCTCGAAGTTCTTCCAGGAGATGCTTGCAAACCTCAGCCAGACTGAGATTCAGCTCGAGATGTCGGCACCAAACCGCGCCGGAATCATCACCCCAGTCGACAACCAGAACGCCGACGAGGACATCCTGATGCTCCTCATGCCAGTAATGCTGAACTAATCAGGATTGACGATTAAATAAAGAAACGGCCGAGATTAAATCCCGGTCGTTTTTTTAATGACTAATGCCTAAGGTCTAAAGTCTAATGTCTAACGACTAAAGTCTCATTTCGGCATCTGAGCTCCGTATCCATTAACAGCACCAAACAACTTCAGCGCATCCTCAAATGGATATCTGTTTGCAAACATCGATGCTGATGAATTGATAGTGCCCTGTTTGTTCAATCCCAAAGCAGCGCGAAGCTTGTTGTCGGCTGAACTCGGTTGATAATCAACGCTTTCTTTGTAAGTGGCGTTGGCGAATCCTTTCAAATATGCTTCATTGATCTTTCCGTTGAAAACTTTCGGATCGGACATTCCAATGCAGCCGTCTATTGCTGTCAATGGCTCAGCGTCTTCAAATTGGTCAACGCTAATCATAAGAAATTTTCCGCCTCCTGCGAGTGCCGCATCAGCCCGTCTGTTCAAGAAGAACATGTTGTTTGTGGTTTCTGCAATCTTTTGGGCTTCCTTGTCCTTGTAATCTAAACGGCATCTGTCGAGACCAGCGTAGATGCTGCAGCCTATGATGCAGTGGTCAACATAGCTGTGGGTGCCGTTGTTGTAACGGAAACCGTAGCCCATGTCGTCGTAGTCTTTCAAGCGTGACCATGTGAACAAAACTGTGTTGTTGGTGAAATGAACTGTCTGGTACTTCTGTCCGTTACTGCCCATAACATCGCAGGCAATCATACGGCAGTTCACGAAAATACAGTTGTCAATGGTGACCTCACCTTGGAACATTCCGCCGACTCCGTAATTCGGTGCGTTCACGAAAGCGCAGTTGCGGATGACGATGCTCTTGCAATTTGGATTGTCGAGATATAACTCTCTTGTCTCTGTAGTCAAAACGTTGGTCTGGTCGAGATTTGGACCGCCGATTCCGCCAGTGCCTATCGGGTTCATCATCGGTGACTCAACGCCTTTTGGCTTGCCTTCGCCGCGCTGGTTGTAGGAGATGCTGTTGCCGCGGTCAAACAAAAGACCGTCAACCACAATCTCACCATTCGGATTGTTCACCTTGATGATCATCGTTCCGCCACCTTTTGCAGTGCCGTTCGACTCTGCTGTCGGCTGAACCATTGTTCTGTGTGTCAAGATGTTACGCTCACTGAAGGTGGTGTTGTAACCGCCGTAAATCTTTACGCATTTTGTAACATTGATGTTGCCGGCGTCAAGCATTCCGAAATAGTTGCCTTCTGCCACGTAAATTGTCGCTCCTTCTGGAACAGCGTCGATGGCTTTCTGAAGGTTTTTGTACGGCTTCTCCTTGCTGCCGTCACCACGGTTGCTGCCAGTGTCCTTCGACACATAATACTCCTGAGCGTTGATTGTCAATGCAAAAAACGCTGCAATTGCTAATAGTAAGAGTCTTTTCATGTTAATAATTTTTAATGATTATAAAAAAGACCCTAGACTAACTAAAGTCTAAGGTCTAATGTCTAAAGTCTAATTAAAGTTGTGGACCAGCTTTCACCAAAGCCTTGCCAGCTTCATTTGTTGTGAACTTGCCGAAGTTCTTGATGAATCTGCCGGCCAGATCTTCAGCTTTCTTGTTCCATTCTTCGACGTTTGCGTAGGTGTCGCGTGGGTCCAAAATCTTCGGATCTACACCTGGCAATGCTGTTGGAACCTCGAAATCGAAATATGGGATCTTCTTGGTTGGAGCCTTCTCGATCGAACCGTCGAGGATAGCGTCGATGATACCACGTGTGTCGCGGATCGAGATACGTTTGCCAGTTCCGTTCCAGCCTGTGTTCACCAAGTATGCCTTGGCGTTGCTCTTCTCCATGCGTTTTACGAGTTCCTCAGCATATTTTGTTGGATGCAGCTCGAGGAATGCCTGGCCGAAGCATGCACTGAATGTCGGGGTAGGCTCGGTGATACCGCGTTCTGTACCTGCCAATTTTGCGGTGAAGCCGCTCAAGAAGTAGTATTTGCACTGGTCTGGAGTCAAGATTGACACTGGAGGCAACACTCCGAATGCATCTGCTGAAAGGAAGATGACGTTCTTTGCTGTTGGACCAGCTGACACAGGACGCACGTTCTTCACGATCTTCTCGATGTGCTCGATAGGGTAGCTGACACGTGTGTTTTCTGTCACGCTCTTGTCTTTGAAGTCGATCTTGCCCTTTGCGTCAACGGTAACGTTTTCAAGCAATGCGTTGCGTTTGATGGCGTTGTAGATGTCTGGCTCGCTCTCTTTGTCAAGGTTGATGACCTTTGCGTAGCAGCCGCCTTCGAAGTTGAACACGCCCTCATCGTCCCAGCCGTGCTCGTCGTCACCGATAAGCAAACGTTTCGGGTCGGTCGAAAGGGTGGTCTTTCCTGTGCCTGACAAACCGAAGAAGATAGCGGTGTTTTCGCCCTTCATGTCAGTATTTGCTGAGCAGTGCATTGATGCGATGCCCTTCAGAGGCAGATAGTAGTTCATCATTGAGAACATACCTTTCTTCATCTCGCCGCCGTACCATGTGTTCAAGATAACCTGCTCGCGTGATGTCACGTTGAATGCCACGCAGGTGTCGCTGTTCAAACCTAACTCTTTGTAGTTCTCGACTTTAGCTTTGCTTGCTGTGTAAACTGTGAAGTTCGGTTTGAACTCTTTGAGCTCTTCCTCAGTCGGTTTGATGAACATGTTGAGCACGAAGTGTGCCTGCCAAGCGACTTCCATGATGAAACGCACAGCCATGCGGGTGTCTTTGTTAGCGCCGCAGAAAGCGTCAACGACGTAAAGATTCTTGCCTGATAGCTGTTTCTTTGCGAGAGTTTTCACTTCTTCCCACACTTTCTCGCTCATTTCGTGGTTGTCGTTAGGATAAACAGGGGTGTTCCACCACACGGTGTCCTTCGAGTTCTTGTCCATGACGATGTATTTGTCCTTAGGCGAGCGGCCTGTGTAGATACCAGTCATCACGTTGACGGCCTTAAGCTCTGTCTCAACACCTTTCTCAAAACCTGTCAAAGCCGGGTTCATCTCAGCCTTGTAAAGGTCCTCGTATGAAGGATTATAATAAATTTCCTTGACATCCTTGATGCCGTAAGAGGTCAAAGCCTCTCTCAATTCGTTAATGTTTTTAGCCATATCTTTTTTATTAATGATAAATTCCTAAATAAAATGCAAAGTTCTAAATAAAATTTGAATAAAACAACACTTTTGAAAAAAATTATGTAATTTTACGCCGCAAAAATTTTAGAGATGACTTATTTTTTGTTTTATTTCATATTATATCCGCTTTCGATATTGCCTTTGTTTCTGCTTTATCTGATTTGTTTTCCTTTTTATCTGATAATGGCATTTATAATAAGGTATAGGCGACGGATTATTGACGATAATTTCGCAAAATCATTCCCTGAATGGAGCAAATGGCAGGTGTGGAAGGCTCGTCAGCGTTATTATTTTCACTTTGCACAGCTTGCCGCCGAGATGCTTAAGATGTTGACAATGAGTCGCAAAAACGTTTTACGTCGCTATCATTGCTCGAATCCTGAAGTGGTGAATAAGTATTTCGACCAAGGCAAGAGTGTCGTTTTGATGTCGAGTCATCACAACAACTGGGAGTGGATGGTTTTGAGTGTAGATATGCAGTTTAAGCACCACGGAATAGGAGTGGGGGCGCACAATACGAACAAGGTCTTTGAGAAGCTAATCAACAGAGCCAGAACACGTTACGGTGATCAAGTCGTTTTCCACGACAACGTCCGCGAGGTGATGGCATATCATGAGGAAAACCACATCCCAGCCGCCTACATGATTCTCTCCGATCAGAATCCTTCTAACCCTGAGCGCTGCTATGTCACTGATTTTCTGCATCGTCGCACAGGTTTCATCCGTGGTTCTGAAGGCTTCGCCCGCAAATACGACCTTCCAGTCTTCTATTACGAAGTCATCAAAGAGCGCATTGGCAAATATCGCCTCGACGTCCATGAAATCTGCGAACATCCCAATGAGTTGCCAGAAGGCGCCATCATGCAGAAATACGTGGAATTACTTGAACAAACGATAAAGAACCACCCATATTACTGGCTGTGGTCTCATCGCCGCTGGAAACATAAATTTGATTAAAGGAAATAAAAAATGGGATGCCGATCGACACCCCATTTTTTGTTTATAATCATTCGATTATTTTGCTCTTTCAGCCTTAATTGCAGCCTGTGCCGCAGCCAGTCTTGCAACCGGCACGCGGAATGGTGAGCATGAAACGTAGTTCAAACCTGCGCCGTAGAAGAACTCTACTGATGCCGGGTCACCACCGTGCTCGCCGCAAACACCGCACTTCAGGTTGTTTCTTGTCGAACGTCCGCGTTCAACACCCAACTTCACCAGCTGGCCAACGCCTTCCTGATCCAATGTGTTGAATGGATCGGCAGGGATGATCTTCTGGTCGATATAGCTGTGAACGATTGAGTTGACGTCGTCGCGTGAGAAACCGAATGTCATCTGAGTCAAGTCGTTGGTACCGAATGAGAAGAACTGTGCAACTTCAGCGATCTTGTCTGCGACTAATGTTGCGCGTGGGATCTCGATCATTGTGCCGTACATGTACTCAATGTTGACTTTGTATTTCTTTTCAATCTCAGCCTTGACGCGCTCTGCGATAGCTTTCTGGTTTTCAAGCTCTTTCACGTTGATTGTGAGAGGAACCATGATTTCGAGATGTGGATGTTTCTTCTCCTTCATCAACTGTGCTGTAGCCTCAAACAAAGCACGGAACTGTGTCTCTGAAATCTCTGGATAAACGATACCGAGACGAACGCCGCGGAGACCCATCATCGGGTTGACTTCCTTCAATTCTTCGATACGTTTCTGGAGCTTCTTGAGAGTGATGTTGTACTCAGGATCTGCAGCAACTGCTTTCTGTTTGTCGAGTGTATGAGGTACGAACTCGTGTAATGGTGGGTCCATCAAACGGAAGGTGACAGGTTTGCCGTCCAAAACCTTCATTGTGGCCTTCACTGACTCGAGGATGTATGGCTCGAGTTCTGCCAAAGCTGCCTTACGTGCTTCTGTTGTGTCGGCAAGGATCATCTTACGGAGTTTTGCAAGAGGTTTCTCGCTGTTCTTGCCGTAGAACATGTGCTCGATACGGAACAAGCCGATACCTTCAGCACCGAAGCTGACAGCACGCTGTGCGTCGTCCGGGTTATCAGCGTTGGTGCGGACACCCATCTTACGATATTTGTCGACGAGTTTCATGAACTCCTGGAAACGCTTGTTTTCTGTAGCGTCGATGGTCTTAACTGAACCGTCGTACACATAACCTTTTGTTCCGTTGAGTGAAATAACGTCGCCTTCTTTGTATGTCTTTTCACCGATTTTCACAGTGCCTTCTTTCTCGTTGATATGGACAGCCTCGCAACCTACGATGCAGCATTTACCCCAGCCACGTGCAACCAAAGCTGCGTGTGAGGTCATACCGCCACGCTGTGTGAGGATACCGTCAGCAGCGCGCATACCTTCAACGTCCTCAGGGTTGGTCTCTTCACGGACGAGGATGTTAGCCTGCTTTGCGTTTCTATATTCCATAGCTTTCTCGCTGCTCAATGCGATTCTACCGACCGCACCGCCAGGACCTGCTGGAAGACCGTGAGCCAAAACGCTCTTGCTCTTCTCGTCTTTAGCGTCGAGGATAGGGTGGAGGAGCTCGTCAATCTGGTTGACACCGAGTCTCATCACAGCTGTAGCCTCGTCGATTCTGCCTTCGTGAAGCATGTCGAGAGCCATGTTGACTGCTGCAACACCTGTACGTTTACCAACGCGGCACTGCAACATGTATAATTTACCGTCCTGGATTGTGAACTCGATATCGAGCATGTCTTTGTAGAAGTTCTCCAATGTGTCGCGAACGTCGCACAACTCTTTGTAAGTCTGTGGCATAAGCTCTTCCATTGAAGGCATCTTCTTGTTTTTCTCGTTCTTGGTGGCTTTGTTCAATGGGTTAGGAGTGCGGATACCTGCCACGACGTCCTCACCTTGAGCGTTGATCAGCCATTCGCCATAGAACTTGTTGTCGCCTGTTGCAGGGTCACGTGTGAAAGCAACACCTGTTGCTGAGTTTTCACCCATGTTACCGAACACCATGGTCTGCACGTTGACAGCTGTTCCCCAATCCTCAGGAATACCTTCGATTCTTCTGTATGACACAGCTTTCTTACCGTTCCAGCTCTTGAACACGGCTCTGATACCGCCTTCAAGCTGCATCTCTGCGTCATCCGGGAACTCTGTTCCGAGTTCTTTCTTAATGATCTTCTTGAAATCTTCAGCTAAAGATTTGAGTTCAGCTGCTGTGATTTCTGTATCTGATTTGTAACCTTTCTTTGCCTTGAAAGCATCGAGTTTATCGTCCAAAATCTTACGGATACCTTTGCCTTTCACAGGCTCTCTGTCTTCAGCCTTCTCCATGACGACGTCGGCGTACATCATGATCAAACGGCGATATGAATCGTAAACGAAACGTTCGTTGTTGGTTTTTGCGATCAAACCAGGGATTGTCTTTGAGCAGAGACCGATGTTCAAAACGGTGTCCATCATACCTGGCATTGACTGGCGCGCGCCTGAACGGCATGACACTAAGAGAGGATTCTTTGCGTCGCCGTATTTCATGCCCATGATGTTCTCCATATTCTTGATACCTGCATGAACCTCATCCATCAAACCTGCTGGAAGCTGGCAGTTGTTAGCGTAATAAGCTGTGCAGCATTCAGTTGTGATTGTGAGACCTGCTGGAACCGGTAAACCTAACAGACACATCTCTGCCAAGTTTGCACCTTTACCGCCCAACAAATTCTTCATTGTTGAGTTACCCTCGGCTGTACGGTTGCCGAAAAGATAAACGTACTTGGTTTTTTTCATTTTTTTAATTATTTGTTGTTCTACTATATGATTTTCAATTTTTTAGCGAAAATGCTACATATTTTTTTGAAAACTGCAAAATTAGTGAAAATTTCAAAAAAATCATAAATTTTTTAACATTTTTTTGTATTTTTGTAAATCATTAATAATAGAGATTTGTATATGGAAAACAACAATAATAATCAACCACAAAAAAGCTCAGGCTGTTTGCCGAGTATTCTTGGTTTTTTCGTCGGTTTTTGGGTGCTGGGACCTTTAGGTGGAATAATAGGTGCGGCTCTCGGATCTTATTTTGGTGGTAGTTACTCAAGAAAAGATACTGATTTTCTAGGCACTACGCCACGACAAAAGGACTTCTCGTCAAGTTTGCTCGTTCTTTCAGCTGCCGTTATGAAAGCTGATGGCTCGGTCAAAAAATCAGAGCTTGATTACGTGAAGCGTTTCTTCCTTTCGAATTTTGGTCAGGAACAGGCTGAGAAATATATCCTCACTTTGCGTGAAATTCTCAAGCAGGATATCCAAATAGCCGATGTGAGTCAGCAAATTGGTCGCTACATGGATTATTCCTCCAAGTTGCAACTGCTTCATTATCTGTTCGGTATCGCTTCTGCAGATGGACAAGTGCATGAAAATGAGGTCGAAATAATCGAATCGATATCACGCTATATGGGCATTATGACCTCTGATTATGAATCAGTTAAGGCTATGTTTGTCAAACAGGTCGACGATGCCTACACTATTCTCGGAATCACACCGTCAGCTTCAGACGATGAGGTTAAAAAGGCATATCGCGAAATGGCAAAGAAAAATCATCCTGACAAAGTGGCTTATCTTGGCGAAGATGTTCGCAAAGCTGCAGAAAAGAAATTCCAGGAGATTAACGATGCTTACGATAGAATCAAGAAGCAGCGCGGCATGAACTAACTATTTGTATAAACGCCATTTCACTCCGAAAATGAATTTTGAATCTCTCATCGGATAATGTGGCGTGGTGAAATATCTGTTGTCCTTGCTTAAACTGTAGATATTTGTATATCCCACGAAGATATTCGCCCTTTTGATTTTGAATGTGATATAGAAATCCAAGAATGGATAATTTCCTATTTTTACGTCTTTTTGCAGATAATATGTCCTCAAAGCTGGCATATATGCGTCAGCGTAATATTCTGTGAAATAATTGATTACAACAGCCGGCTGCATCATCGAAACGCCTTTTACCAACGTGACATTCCATCCGAGTTTTAATTTTCCGTAAAACAACGGTAAATGTACAACATCTTCATTATCAGCCACTTGCATTGATGCTATACCGCCAATCTCAAAGTGTTTTAACTTTATGTCAAATTTCGCAAATGCAGAAGTGATGTTGAGTGTTCCTGTGTATTGAACTGGTTTTGCACCCTCACCGAAATAGATGTAATGATCTATGGTTGTCTGTTTTAAACCAATTGATAACCAACGTGTTTCGTAAGCACCTTGCAACCTCAAATATGTCGACGGACTGAAATCGTTGCTCCATCTGAAATTGTTGGAATAATAAGTCTCCTCAAACCAATCCGCTGATTTTCTTGAAAGATTCACATCAAACACCAAAGCACCGAAATTCTTCTTATTTGTGCCCAAAAACTGTTTCCACTGACCGTTTAACAGAAAATCACCAGCTTGATAGCCGCCGAAAATAAGCTCGCCTTTTCCAGTAATTCTTGTCGATTTGAATAAATTTATGACGATTCCTGCTTTTGCCCTAACATTCTGATAATCAACTTTTCCGAACTGCTCTCCAGTCACGATTTCCTTGTATCCGTTGTGATGCGTGTAATTATGCTCGGCTCCAAATGTCAGATAGAAAGGAATGTCGTTGTTGGACTTATTGTAACTCAATGAGTTCCAGCTTATTTCATTCTTAATGGTATAAAAAGTCAAGCTGTCAAAGGTCTCATTCTGATTCAAAACAGGGTCAAAACCATCGTAAAATCCTGAAGATAAGTCTTTGTCTTTATAAACGTATCTATTTCTTTGATAATCAAATGAATAACTGATTCTTCCAGGCAAACCTAAAACAAAGTATTGGTTGAGTCCAAAACCTGAAACCTTTATCAGATTGCTGGCTTTCATCAGATTGACAGGAATAACGCTTTTGTCGGTTTCAATCAAATCAACGAAAATAGAGTCGTGAGTAATGCCGCCGTTTTCATAAACGTCGATTTTATTGGTGAAATAATAACCGTTCAAACCATAGCGTTCATTTTTCGTATTCCATCTGAAATTACCAACAAAATATAGGTTTTGCGCATAGCTTCTTTGATAAACTGAAGGAGCATAATCAATATTAAAATTCAACGTAACGAAAAATCTTGGCAAAAATTCTCTGCAGAAAAGAACATTTAAATGCTGTTCCTTTTTGCTTCCCATCATATAGCTTATATCAGTAAACGGTTGATAAACAATAGGGTAGAGGACTTTATCTTTTGTAACTATAAATTTGTCGTATGCAACGAGTTTGTTGTTGAATCCGATTGAAATAGGGAAGGAGAACTCCAGATTTTTATGTGCATGTCCCGAATTACTCAGTTCCTGATAATACTCAAATAACGGATTTGTCGGGTCATAAAACGAAGCAGAAAGGGTAGTGGTGTCCCAAACTTTTATGTCTCCAAGTTGTTGATTATCAAGTTTGTCGTAAAAATATCTTACCAGTGTAGAATCAACTCTTGTAGAATCATTTACATGTAAAAGGGTAGTGCTGGCCATTAAAAAATGGCTGCTTATTACACCTATTAATAATAATATGACCCTTAAAAATTTCACGATGCAAAGATAATAAAAAAAA
>CAMYYD010000012.1 GCA_947303395.1 uncultured Bacteroidales bacterium | reverse complement strand
TGGCTGCGATGTGTCCTTCGTGCAACCACATCTGATATTCAATATCGTGTCTTGGGTTGTTACCCGTTGTTGTCGTTGCCTTAAAGTTATCAGAGTGGCAGCTTGGTGTTCCACCGCAACCATACTCGGAATATGCGCATGGTGTATTTTGAGTTGTGGCGTTGTTTATAGCAGTAGTAAGTCTTTGTGTTGGATTATTTGATGTCTTGTCAACGTACCAACCGACATAGATGTTCTGACCTATCCAATCAACAGTAGGGTTGTTAAACACACCCAAACCATTTTGTGTTCCGTGACTTACAGTATAACCAACCCATGCATTTGGCATCAATGACCTTATGGTGTCTCTATAGCCTTTAATCTTACTTTTAACAAAGTCTTTTCCTTCGGTTGTATTAGTATAAGTTGTGTTAATCTCATTACCTACACCCCAGAAGAGAATACAAGGGTGATTGTAGTGTTGATTTACCATATCGGCGCATTGCCCTTCAAGGTGAGTCCAATAATCTTCTTTTTCAGTAGTTGATGATCTGTTTACCCAAGGTGCTTCAGTCTGAACTATAATACCTAATTGGTCACACTTGTCATAAACCTCTTTTGGATGAGGATAGTGTGCTAGACGCAAGAAATTACAGCCTAATTCAGTAATGATATCAAACTCTTGTGTGTAATCAGTATCATTGAGTGCATTTGCCTTATTGGCCAAGTCATCGTGTACACACACACCTCTCAACAAGTAGGGTTGTCCATTAAGTAAGAAACCAGTATATGGATTTCCATTTACGGTTTCATTAAATGCATACTCATAGAATCTCAAGCCGTATGGTCTTTCATATCTGTGATACAACTCATTGTCGTGGTAAATCTCAACTTTCACGTTATACAAATATGGGTCGATTGTGCCATTCCAAAGACGAGGATTTGTGATGGTTGTTGTAAACACCAATTCATCTCCTGTACTGCTCTGTTCCTCCGTATAATTACAGTTAACGCCGCTGATTGTACATACGACAGTAGCACCTGTTGGTATGGTCGTCTTCACATTGATGGTAGCTTCAGCTGAAGACACTATTGATGTGATATGGAATCCATCATAGCCATAACTCATTGAAGGCATGAATGGGCTTGTAAACAGCTTTACGTTACCTAATGTCGCATTAAAGTTAAAGTCACCGGCATAAGGGGCAAGTACATCCCCTTCATTGTTTTTCAATGCTACCTTGATATGGTTTGTGCCTTTGTGAACATGGTTTGATATATCAACGAAGAATGCATTATATCCTCCCCAGTGTTTTTCTACAAAATTGTTGTCAACATATATTGTTGCTGATTGGTCTGCGTGTTGAAACCATAGATATGTTGGCTGTTCCTTATATAAAGTGATTGTCGTTTCAAAATTAAATGTACCCTTTGCATAATTTGACGAATGTCCATCTATAGCATTTACAGAATACGGCAAAGTGACTTGGTTGCCACCATAAGTCCAAGAATCTATTGATCTATTAGACTCATCAAATGGATTGTCGTATATTTCAAATGAAATAATTACAGTATTGCTTGTATTATTGCCTTTAGTTGAATATGCTTCAACTGTTGTATTTGTATTTACATATATTGGTTCAGTATATAGTAAGAAATTTCCAGTTTGATTCAATCTATAAAATATAGAAGCTCCTTCTGTAGCACAAGTTATCGTTATGAATTCACCATCACAACTGATTTCAGGACTATACAATAAAAACTCATTGTATTGAGTCCAGTTCAAAGGTATTCCAGAAGCGCCAGATGGCCATGTCGTATTTGACTCTTTTACAAATGTTCCTGTAGATGAAACATTTTTTAGCCAATCTGCTATACAATTTGTTGCAGATATGCTGGTAGCCATGCATTTTACATAATTCAAACTTGCACATCCTTCGAACATGTGACCATAACAATCAGTAACAAGAGTTATGGCGTTAAGCTCTGGCGCAGAAGTGATTGCACATTGTTCGAACATATACCAATAACAACTTGTTGCAAGTGTTGTAGCTGGAAGTGCTGGGGCTATTGTTAATGTAGTGCACCAACTAAACAAAGCACGATAACAGCAATCCTTTAATGATGTTGCTGGAAGTATAAGATTTTCTGCTGAAATGACTAAAGCTTTTTTGAATAATGAACAGAATTGATATGTTGAATTTGTAAGCGAATTGTTATTTGCAAAACTATCACCATAGAGCAAGCTGTTGATATTACCTTCTAAGTCGAAATTGGCTGTACCACCTTCAAATCCTGAATAGTTATTCTTAGACGTTGAATAAGTCGTATTTGAGCCTTTAAATCTTACTATATCACCGGTTGCTACCGAGATTGTTTCTCCAGCATCTGTTGATGTGATTTCTGTCCATCCATCATTATTTTTGCTATATTGTATGGTTTTATATGTAGATCCAAAAGCTTTCCAACAGATTGTACCATCAGTCAATATTCTGAATGTCAAATAATCCTGTGAGTAATCATGCTGAGCATTGGACCATGTCGCCACATCGGAAGTGAGATAGCCTGCATGAGTGGCGATGGCTTTCACGGTGATGGGTGAGGATACAGTAAACGGTTCGCTGTATAAAGTGCCAGAAGAAGTAGTCGGGTCGTCTTGAGAGCCATCACCCGTGTTGTAATAAACAGTGCCCTCACTGGTTATAGTAACCTTAGAAGTGCTGTTGTCGAAAGTGATGGTAGGTGTAGTGTACTGTGGCACGTTGTATGTTGTCACTTCGGAAGATTCTTCAGCCACATAAGCGATGGCTTTAATTACTGTTGCATCACCAACTGAAAATGGTTCAGTATATTCATTGCTATTATTGTCGGGGGTATCGCCGTTGGTGGTGTAATAAATCGTGGCATTAGGAGTGGTAGTACTCAGAGTGATTGTGCCGTCGAAGTTGTTGGTAATAGTTGGTGCTTCTACAGTGACAGGAACATATGATGTCTCCTCAAACAACCAGTGTGCATAATTACTGTCTGTTCCTCTGTCATTGTAGATACCGATTTTCATATTGTTACTAAGGGAATTGTTATAGTTATCTGAAGGGCTCAAACTAGTATTTTGGTTATAATAATAGCTTATTTCCAATTTAGGCATGATGGAATATGCACTATAAGATGTTCCAATGGCATTCAATACCATGAATTGGAATCTATTTTCAGTTTCTCCTGTTTCGCTCCCAGTATGTTCATAAATTTGCAATGAACTAGCTTGCGAATTTCCGTTTGCTGTTCCGATAAACTTTAAGTATTTGCCTGTAACGGCATTCACAATATAGTAATACTTGAGGTTTGGAATGGTATTGTCCGAAGCGGCTTCAATAAAATACCATATTCTTTTGTCGTTGTCGACATTAGAAATGGTAGCGTATGGTGCCGAAGCATCGTCGGTGGAAATGTAGTATGCGGATCCTTTTGAAGTGGCATTGTTAATAAGGTAATAGTTGCTTTCGCTATTGTCAGAGTTCGTAAAAGGATGAGCCCATGTCACAGAGTTTTCTGCCACGAATTTCCATTTTGAGTTTGCATCAGGTGAGCCTCCATAATTACTACTTTTTAAGTATCTGTCGTAGGCCACATTACCGCTTTTTTTGTTTACCCAATAAGAAGACCCACTTTTCGGATGAAAAATCCATTGTCCTTCACTTCCTGTGATAGAAAACTTAAAAGCATCTCCTCCAGAACCAAAACTTGCAATCTTTATTGTATTATCACCTCCAAGTGTTCCATCAAGCTTAAGATAATAACCAGTATTTGGGTTGACAATATAGTAGTATTGTGCTTTGCTGTCGCTTCCAGCATCCATAAAATACCATAATGCTTTCAAATTGGGCATGTTGGTGGTTGATACGCTTGAGTTATCTGTGTGAGGAATCATATAGAAGCCTGTAGCTCCAAAAGATTCAATCCAATAAAGCGTCTCAGTATGATTGGTAACATCATCCGGTGTGGTCAAGGTGAACGGGTGCTGAGCTTTTGCTAGCATTGTCCATACCACCATCACCGCCAAAAATATGGCGTATCGTAAAAAACTATGTAAATTTTTCATTATTCCAGGTAAGTGTATCCGTAAAGTCCGGATCTGTAGTTTGATAAGAATTCTTTACCTTCTTCAACAGTGATTTTTCCTGCTTTCACGCAGCTCGTAACCCATGACTCGACGGTGCGGACGAGCTTCTTTGGGCTGTATTGGACATATTCCAAAACTTCAGCAACTGTCTCACCATCAATGAGTTGGTCGATGTAATAGCCTTTCTCGTCGACGGATACGTGAACGGCGTTGGTGTCGCCGAAGAGGTTGTGCATGTCGCCCAAAATCTCCTGATAAGCGCCAACGAGGAACACACCAATATAATATGGCTCATTCTTTGTCAATGTATGAACCGGAAGGTTGTGCGACAAGCTGTGACCAGTGACGTAAGTGGTCATCTTGCCGTCGGAATCGCAAGTGATGTCTTGCAAAGTGGCTTCACGGTCAGGATATTCGTTCAAACGATGGATAGGCATCACAGGGAACACCTGGTCGATAGCCCAAGCGTCAGGTAACGACTGGAACATCGAGAAGTTGCAGAAATATTTGTCGGCCAATAACTTAGGCAGTGCAAGCAATTCATCAGGTACACGTTTCTGATGTGATGCCAACTGGTTGATTTCCAATGCGACAGACCAGAAAATACGCTCGATCTTAGCACGTGTCTTGAGGTCGAGAAGTCCCATGTTGAAGAGGTCGAGGGCTTCTTCGCGGATTTCCTGAGCGTCGTGCCATGTCTCGAGCATCGACGACTGTTTGCTTGTGAGGTTCTCCCAAGTCTCGTAGAGGTCGTGTATGAGCTCGTGGTCGGTGTCTTCAACTTTCTCGTTGTCGTCGTCCCATGTCGGAAGTGACGCAGTCTCAAGCACTTCCATAATCAATACAGAGTGATGAGCCGTCAGAGCGCGACCCGATTCATTGATTATGTTTGGATGTGCGAGGTCGTTTTTGTCGCATGCATCGACGATAGAGAAGATAGCGTCGTTGACGTATTCCTGAATTGTGTAGTTGACTGAGCTGGCGCTGTTGGCTGAGTGAGTGCCGTCGTAATCGACACCGAGACCGCCGCCAACGTCAACAAATTCAACGTTAAAGCCCATTTTGTGAAGCTGAACATAGAACTGAGCGGCTTCCTTGAGGGCGATTTTTATGCTTCTGATTTTTGTGACCTGACTGCCGATGTGATAATGCACCAGTTTGAGGCAGTCCATCATGTTGTTTTTCTCAAGATATTCAAGAGCTTCGAGCAATTCAGAAGATGAGAGACCGAATTTCGAGGCGTCGCCGCCTGAGTCTTCCCATTTGCCTGCACCTGAGCTTGCCAATTTGATGCGGATACCAATCATTGGGGACACTTTCAGCTGTTTCGATAATTTGGCAATGAGGCGCAACTCGTTCATTTTTTCAACGACGATGATGATTGTGCGTCCCATTTTCTGGGCTAACAATGCCAATTCGATGAAGCTCTCGTCTTTGTATCCATTGCAGATGATAAGTGATTCGCTATCGGTGTTTGAAGCGATGATTGCGTGAAGCTCAGGTTTTGAGCCGGCTTCCAGACCGATATTGAATTTCTTTCCGTGGCTGACAATTTCCTCAACCACAGGGCGCATCTGGTTGACTTTGATAGGGAAAACGATGAAATTTTTACCTTTGTAATCGTATTCCTTAGCGGCTTCCTTGAAGCAGGAATCGATTTTCTCAATACGAGTGTCGATGATGTCTGGGAAACGAATCAGCATTGGAGCCGACACGTCGCGGAGCTGAAGTTCGTCGACAAGTTCACGAAGGTCAACAGAGGCACAGCCTTCGCGTGGAGTAACTACCACGTTGCCTTTCTCATTGATAGAGAAATAGTTAATGCCCCAGTTATTGATGTTGTAGAGCTCAGCTGAGTCCTCAACACGCCATTTTCTCATACTTCTTCCCATAGTGATATGAATTAGCTATGCTAATTTTAAGTTAAACATTATTTTGCAGTGCAAATGTAGTAAATATATTAATAGGTGTGAAGTTTTTTTTAACTTTGCAAAAAATTTCAAAATGATACTGATTTGTGATTGTGGCTCAACAAAAGCCGAGTGGGCGCTTCTTGATGGCAACAATGTTGCCAAACGATTCATTACCAATGGTTTTAACCCGAATTTTACCGATAATCTGACGATGAACAATATTATCGGCGAGGCTTTGAATTCTATTGATAATCAGGATGTTAGCAATATATATTTTTATGGCTCTGGATGCGGCAGTGACGGCAATCAGTTAAAGATAAAATTGATTTTCAGCAAATTATGCTTTAATGCTAAGGCAGAGGTTTATCCCGACACTTTGGCGGCTTGTCATGCGCTTTTCGGAAAAAATCCCGGCGTGGCATGTATTTTGGGAACAGGTTCGAACGCATGCGTTTATGACGGTGAAAATATCACGCAAAGTGTTGCTTCTCTTGGGTTTATGATAGGTGACGAGGGGAGTGGCTGCCATATAGGGAAGCGTATTGTGCACGATTATTTCTTGGGAATCATGCCGGAAGATTTGAGAACGAAGTTTGATGAAAAGTATCATTTGGATCGCGAAACGTTTTTGAAGAAGGTTTATCAGGGTGAGCAACCGTCGAGATTTCTGGCGGAGTTTGCGATGTTTGCAATGGAAAATATTGAGAATCAATATATTGTAAAACTGGTTTGTGGTTGTTTTGAGGAGTTTATAAATTCGTCATTATTAAATGGCGGATATTTCTCGACTGCGCTAGAAATGACGACGTGTGGTTTCGTTGGTTCTATAGCGTTTGCGTTTCAAAGCATACTTTTACAAGTACTTGAGAATCATCATATTAAATGCGCAAAAATCCTTAAAAACCCGATGGATGGACTGATTGAGTATTACAATAACGTTATAGCTTAAGCGAGAGTTTTAGTTTGAAAGCGAAGTTGTCTTCAATTTTGTCGAACGAGTTGGCTCCATAGCGGTAATAAGCGCCCAAACCAATCTTTGCGGTGCTGATTTTCAATATGTTATCTATCACCAGACCGCTTTCATAAAAACCGTCTTTCATGCTTTTCAGTTCGACGCCTTCGAATGGTCGAATATCGTTGTTATCGCCCCAGCCGACATTGGTAACAAAGATAAATTCAGGGTTTAAGTGCTTGGTTTTGAATAATTTACCAAAGTTATGAGTAAAGAAAAGCAGAGCAAAGCGGTCGCACACAAACTCGTTGATTTGCATCGTGGCGAAACTTTCGGGAGCATACAGTGCAAAGCCATGGTTGCTGGCATAGATGTCGAAATTCTCAAAGATTGGAGTGTCGCCAAAGACGTAGCCCGCTTGAATCACAATAGTGGTCTTTCCGATGTAACGCGTTAGCCATGAATAAGTTAGCTGCGCTTGAACCTTGTCGTAATTATATGGGCAATCGAGGATGCCTTGCAAGCTTTTTTGGTACGAAAGCCAAATTATAGGTCTGCCTTGCTCAATTGTGACGAGGCCTTTGTTGGTGAGCATATAACGCTCGCCTAGCGCGATTCGAAGTTTAAAATCGAGAGTCGTCAAACGATATGTCATGTCGGACCATATCTTGTCGTGGAGACTGAATGTCACAAAACCCTTACAAACCTTGGCAAAACGCGTTGAAAGCTCAGCAGAAGCCGTGGTGTTGAGCGTGGTCCATTTTATGTAAAACTCTTTGAAATTGCTTTCGTTGAGAGGGTTCCTTGTACCGTTCGTCAAGCCATAGTCACCAAAAGCGTTGTAGATGTGGTCCAAACTTAACCGTAATCCGAAATCCTGTTTGCGGTTGAATATAATCTTAAAATTGCCACCGAAATTGGAGTGTTTTGCACCGAACCAATATCCGAAATGGCCACCAAATCTTAATGTTTTCGACAGTTTTTCGTTGGTTGAGAGACCTAATCCGAGGTAAAATTTGTTTGCGAGGTTGTAGTTTATCAAATCTGACAGCCCGATGTTGAATTTTCCCCACGGGATGGAGCCGTCCTTGAGGATGCTGCTGGTGGCATCCATGAGGTTGTCGAGGTCGATGCCAGCATCCTCCATGATGGTGTCAACTAACCTGTAAGTGTTTATTATTCTTTGGTTTAGGCTATCGTTGCGGTAGTATTTCCAAAACGTATCGTCCTTCATGCCGGAATCCTCGGCGAGGTCGATGTCGGTAGAGCCAAACTTCTTATTATCAATGGGTTCGGTGATGTTTATGTTCGAAATATAGCTTTTCCCGATGCCGTTGAGTGAAGTGTTGGTGTTTTCAGGAGAGCCTAAACCAATTTCCAACGCATGATCTTGGGCAAGCATTCTCAGGAAAATGATGTCGGTGTTAAGTTGCACTGGAAACCACACAGAATCGTTGATTTTCGAGTAAAGCTGTTGAATTTTAACGTCAAGAGTGTTGGATTTGTCGGCTGCTTCAGCTTTCACGTTGACAATGGCCCATCCGTCTGAAGTAATTGTCATCACGCCATTGAGTGCATCGAAAGTGGCACCGCGGCGTGGCTTGAACGATATTATATATAAGGAGTCGCCATTAGCTGTTGGCATTACCGATTCGAGACCGAAGAAATAACGCGATTTACTGCCTGGGGTGATGGGGTTGACGTAGTTTTTCTCGTAAACAGTGATGAATTCGTCATAAAAATGAGTGCTCTGCATGCCGTCGAGAACGTAAAAATACATCGGGTTTTTCAGTCCTGACACTATATTTGCCTTGATTTCACGCTTGTTTTTGTTAGGTTTCTTGTGGTATATCTCGGAGACGGTCTCCATCACCATAAGGTCATTTTCGCGCCAAAGCTTGCCAAAATCGACGAACATCGAGTCGCTTACTTCTGTGGTGTCGACGGTGAAAACCATACGGTCGTAAATCGTATATTGGTAATAATCAAGCATTTCGGGGTTGTTGTGGCGACGATTTTTTACAACGCTATCGATGATGCGGTGCGCCGGGTTCTCGCCTGCGTAAAACACCACCTCGTCGAGTTTATAGCTTATCGGACTTAAGAAAAACTTATTCGATTTGTGGTTGAAACTCTCTGCTGAAACATGCTTCTTCTTGTATCCGACATACGAAAACGTCAGAGTTTCAATGGCTTTCTTGCTCGTGATGCTGAAATTTCCGTCAATGTCGGTGGTCGTGCCGAAGGTGCCGTCATCATTGACGATGATGTTCACAAATGCCAGTTTCTGCTTCGTGACGCTGTCCAAAACAGTGCCGTTGACGCTGAAAACCTGAGCTTTTGCAGTAATTGCGACAATTATAAGGATTACGAGTAATATATACTTTTTAATAGTCATTAAGATTAATTTGAATGCAAAAATACACATTTTTTCGTATTTTTGCATTTTAAATTTAAAGCAATGGCAGACGGATATTTAGAAAAGCGAATGGAAGAGTTCTCTTCAAGTTCAAGAAAATCAACGAGTAAGCATGTTTCATTGGACGCTTTGTTTGAGAAAAACCGCAGCTACAGAGGTTACAAGAAAGATTTTGTGGTGAAGCGCGACATGCTTGAACGCATTGTGAATGTGAACACTAAGATTGCTTCAGGGAAGAACCAGCAGGTGTTGCGTTTCAAGCTTGTGACGAAAGGGGAGGACGCTGACTTTATTTTGAACAATATCAAACTTGGAGGAATGCTTCCGGAGTTACATCTGCCATATGAAGGCACTGAGCCTGAGGCGTTTATCATCGTATGCACATCGGTGCCGGAGACAAAAATTATCGACATCGACCTTGGAATTTCGTTGCAGAGTATGTCGCTGAAAGCAACCGAGATGGGACTGAATTGCGTGATGATTTGCGCATTCAACAAAGCGAATATCGTTGAGCATTTCGACTTGAAATGCGAGCCATTAGCGATTCTGGCTGTCGGAAAAGGCGCTGAAAACATCAAGCTGAAGCAGATTTCCGTTGATGAAAGCCGCGCGTATTACCGTGTTGACGGCGTGCATTACGTTCCGAAAGTGAAATTGGAAGATATTATCCTTTAGAATTTTACTTTTAACGAGAAAAAGATTCCCCATTTGTCTACCTCCGGATGGTCGAGGTAGTTGAAGCGTCGTACATAGTCTATTCGTAAGATACTGAATATGTTAGCGATTCCGATGCCGCCTTCTACGTAAGGCTCTTTTTCGAGAGTGTAGGTATGGATCTGTCCGTCGGGAGTTGTCGGGAACTTGAAAAGGGCAGGATTTCCACTTGCCGGGTCGCAATCGTTGGAGATGCCGCCCCAAACCGCTTTGACTGACAGAACTTCACGGAGTTTTAGCTTTCCGATGAGTGGTATCCTGTTGAGAATGAACCCGTTAAAGTTATAATCGAACATTCCTTGTACATAATATTGACTCACAAATTCATAATAATTCATGAGGTTGAAGCCAAAATCATCGTAGTAAATGCCTTGATTGGCGCGGTGAACGAAGAGGAGTGGGTAGGGCGCTGATCCAAGTACTGAGCCGCCGGTGATGCTGATGTCGGCAACGCCTAACACGCTGAAAAACCAGCGTTTGCTGACCATTGCTTGAATTTTGTGATATTCGTAATCGGAACCCAAGACCTTTCCGCCGTAGCTGTATCCGATTGTAAATACAGGGGAAACAGAACTTGCGAGAGGTTTGCGATATTGATGTAACTGATAAACTTTTTCATTATGTGCGAAACGGATTTCAAATCCTATGGCATTGGTAGTGAATGGATTATAGATTTTGCCTCCGTTAGTCTCGTAAATCAAATCGCCAATTGGGCGTTGTTCTTGATATTCAACGAATAACTTAAAACCAGTCTGATTTTTTGTCTCATAATCATAATTCAGACGCACCTTGTCGATAAAGACCATTTTCCTGTTGCCAAGACGTGAAAATGACCTTCCGAGACGGTCGTGATCATCTTTAAGATTACGTCCAAACATGCTTTTACCGGGGATGTCGACATCGTGCAGATAAGACAGCGTCATCAGGTTCATTGGGAATTCCCACTGATTATTGACCTTGTCGTTGAACGAGTACATTATCTGTCCGCGGTATTTCAGCTTCTCGTCTTTGGTGCCATAAGCAACATATCCTTCGAGAAAAATATGTTTGTGAAAATGAGTGTTTGTCTTCGCTCCAAAACGTGGTCGCCAGCCTTCTAATTCATTGTGACTCAGCATATTGAACACAGGACCGATATCAATAGGACCACAGTCGATGTAGTTGTATCCAATAGCGAAAGCGGTGCCTGCCAAGAGACGGTATGTCCATACTTTTTTGAGCTGTTCGTTGTCTTCAGCGATGCGTTTTTCATGACTTGAGAGGCTGTCGGTACGCCGTGTTTTCCAATATTCTTCGTCGTCACGATGGTCGTAGAACGTTTTTGAGCGCGTTTTTTCCGGTTTGTTCGTGTAGAATTCTTTCGGCATCGGCTTATTTATCTCGATATTCGAGAATACGCCTGAACGTCGGCCATGCAGAGCGACACCGAGATAAAAGATGTCGGCAACAAGGTTATAATGCGTTGGCATCATCACTGAACCTACCTTCTGATATTCCTGTTCGAACATCATCGCCTCGACGAAATTGGTGCCCGAATGCTTAGGAATCTGTAGCTGCACCTTTTTCACCATATACGAGGAATCGTTTGTAATCCAAAGACTTCCACATAGACCCATGTCCATCTGGTTGGCAGGAGTGAACGACAAAACGATGCAGTTTTCATTCTGATAATTGACGGTGTCGACGATGTAAAAATGATAGAAAGTCACCGCAATTGGCGACATAGGGGAGGTGTATTCGTTGTTGAACAGGTTGACGTTGCGCTGGTATACATCGACGAAGCCAATCCAGTTGTCGATGACCGCTTCCATCGAGGTGAAATCGAGGAATTTGCTCAGCAGAACATCTTTAGTATCAGTGACTTCGGTGGAGATGAAGTGAGGCTCTTTGCGATAATATGTCTTTGAAAGCGTCTCCACGAAGTACATTGAGAGGTAGTTTCTGCCTGTCAGTTCGGAGGGACGCATGTTTTCGCATACGAAGTTCACACTTTTCATAAATCCCTTGCTGGCCAAGCTGTCGCTGAGATTCGACGGGCCCAGTTCCAGCTTTGAATACTCGTCATATTGATAGTAATCGAAGCCGGTGAGGCTGTTTTGTTCGGCATTTTTCTGAACTTTTCTGATGAGCTCAACCGCTGGATTTCCCTTGCGTTTGTAGCGTTCCTTGATTTTGCGTTTTGCCTTGATTTCAGCTTTTGGCAATGTTATCGACACCGATGCCATTTTCGCGTTGACAGTCTGCGTTGTGAAACGCTTGATTTTCACCTTGTAAGGCTTGTAACCGGCGTATTCAAAGGTCACGTAATCGAAAATCTTGTCGGATTCGAGACGATAAACACCATTTATATCGCTAGCAGTGCCAAATGTCTGACCGTCAACGACATACGATATGTTTGCATAGGGTAAAGTTTCTCCTGTTTCGATATCAACGACCTTGCCTTTGACGACTGTTTGTTGGGCAAATGCCACCGTTGAGGAAAGCATTAATATAAATAGGAGAAACTTTTTCATTCATTATTCTACTGTTACAGATTTTGCCAAGTTACGAGGCTGGTCGACGTTGCAACCGCGCAGCACAGCGATGTAATAGGCGAGGAGTTGCAGCGGGATTGTGGCCAGCAACGGAGCGTAAGTGCATTCAGTATCAGGGATTTCGATGACGTAATCCGACATCTCTTTCACCAAAACATCGCCTTCGGTCACCACGCTGATGATCTTTCCGTGACGTGCTTTGACTTCCTGAACGTTAGAAACCACTTTCTCGTAAGTTGATTTGTTTGTCGCGATGAAGATGACAGGCATGTCTTTGTCTATCAATGCGATAGGACCGTGTTTCATCTCAGCGGCAGGATAACCTTCGGCGTGGATGTAAGAAATTTCTTTCAGCTTGAGAGCGCCTTCTAGGGCGACAGGGAAGTTCTGCAATCGGCCGAGATAAATGGCGTTGTGGCAGTCTTTCATCTCAGCGGCGATGTCTTTCACGATAGCGCTGCGTTCCAAAGTCGTCTGAATCTTTTCAGGAATGAGGTCGAGCTCGTGGATAAGCTCCATGATCTTCGATTTCGGCAGATGTCCGTTGAGTTCGGCCAGACGAATTGCCATCATCGTAAGAACTGCGACTTGAGCTGTGAATGCTTTTGTTGAAGCGACACCGATTTCCGGACCTGCGTGGGTGTAGATTCCTGCGTCGGTGGCACGTGAGATCGACGAGCCGATGACGTTGCAGATGCCAAGGACAGTTGCACCTTTTTTCTTCGCGATGTCAATGGCAGCAAGGGTATCAGCTGTTTCGCCAGACTGTGAGATGGCGATGACAACATCGTCAGGGTAGATGACAGGCTCACGATAACGGAACTCTGATGCGTATTCCACTTTAACGCGGATTCCTGCGTAAACTTCAATGAGATAGCTGCCCACGAGAGCTGCGTGCCACGAAGTTCCGCAAGCCACGATAATGATATTTCGCGCGTTGAGAATCTTTTGTTCATAATCAAAGATGCCGCCGAGTGTGACGGTACCGAGGTCAGCGTGCAGACGGCCGCGCATGGTGTCGCGAACGGTTGTCGGCTGCTCGTAGATTTCTTTCAGCATGAAATGGTCGAAGCCGCCTTTCTCAATCGACTCGAGGTTCAGCTGAAGCTCTTGAATATAAGGAGTCATCTCCACGTCATCTATGGTCTTGAGTTTCAGGTCTTCGCCAAGTTTCACCTTCACAACCTCTTCATTTTCAATGTAAACCACCTGTGATGTCATGCCGACGATAGGAGTTGCGTCGGAAGCGATGAAGAACTCGCCGTCACCGAGGCCGATGACCATTGGACTGCCTTTACGCGCTGCAATCAATGTGTCGGGGTGACCTTTTTCGATCAAAGCGATGGCATAGGCACCGTTCACGTGATTGAGAGCTATACGGGTTGCCTCAAAAAGGTCGACTTTCTGTGTGATTTGCACATCTTCAATGAGATTCACCAAGACTTCAGTGTCGGTGCTTGACTTGAAGACATAGCCACGATTTTCTAATTCTTTTTTAATAGTCAGATAATTCTCGATAATTCCATTGTGAATCAAAGCGATATTACCTGAACGCGACAAGTGCGGGTGTGCGTTGATATCGTTTGGTTCGCCATGAGTAGCCCAGCGGGTGTGGGCGATGCCGATATGACCGCTGATATCTTTATCTTTTGCAAAGCTCTCTAAATCAGACACTTTGCCTTTTGTCTTATAAACATTGAGTTCGTTTTTATCGTTAAGCAGAGCCACTCCGGCGCTGTCATAACCACGGTATTCGAGGCGTTTCAATCCGTTGATAAGAATCGGATAGGCTTCCTGTTTGCCAATGTATGCAACAATTCCGCACATTTTTGTATAAATTTGAATTAAAAAATATTTTTCAACTTGCAAATATAAATTATTCTAAAATACGACTTTAAAAATTTAGTAAAAAATTTTACCATTTCTCTTTTTAAAACAAAATTTTGCTATTTTTGCACCTTGTTAGTAAAATTGTTTACTATATACTAATTTACTTTTATGAAATATAGATTTGAGGGACATCTTGTAGAGGAATTATATAAGGATTACAGGATAAAAGAGGGAATGAAGGCATGTATGAACTGCGGCGTGTGTACGGCGGTTTGTCCGGCTGCGGAGTTCTACAAATACAATCCGAAGAACATTGTGAACATTGTGGCGCGCAAAAATGAGGAAGAATTGGAAGAACTTCTAAAAAGCGACACTATCTGGTATTGCGGCGAATGTATGTCGTGCGTGACCCGTTGTCCGCGTGCCAATGCTCCAGGTTTGGTTATCATGTCGTTGCGCAAGCTTGCGATGAGAAGCGGACTTTACATGCAATCAGAGAAAGGTCGCCAGCAATATGTTGTGGTTAAAGACTTGTGTTCCAATATTTTAAATTACGGATATTGCGTTTATCCGCGCACTTTCGACTATGAGACGCATAAGGAATTCGGTCCGGTTGGCAAGTGGATCAACGATAATTTGGATGATTTGCATGCACGTATGGGTTCGAATCTCGATGGCGATGGTCCAGGTGGACTCCGCAAGATTCCGAAGGAGAGTCTCGATCAGTTGAAAAATATCTTCGATGTGACCGGTGCTACCGAATTGATGGATCAAGTTTTGAGCGATGCTCATGAGGAGGCTGTTAAGGAAAACCTCACCGACGAGGAATATTTCATGAAAGTTTATACTGAAAACGATTGGGAAAAACATTTAAACAACTAGGCAATGATTATTGAAGGAAAACAGAAAATTTGGGCAGATTATCAGAAAGACATTCCCGATGACCATTATTTTTATGTGAGAAGCTGCATCCGTCAGGCATTTTGGCCAGGTTCGGAGGTGACTTTCTTGGATATCACGAGAAATAAACTTGGAAAGGATATTTACGAAAATCCATATCATACAACCTGTGGCGGCATTGCCTATCACAGCGACACAATCCCTCAGGAGACTGCGATGACGATTATCGCGCGTCAGTTTGCGCTGATGCACGAGAGCGGATATGAAAATTACGTCTGCTCCTGCATCACTTCGTTCGGATGCTATACCGAGACGCTTGAGACTTGGCACGAATATCCTGAACTGGAGGCAAAAATTCGTCAATATTTGTGGGATTCTTGCAAGAAAGAGTTCGCAAAGCCGAAATATCTTGCTCACGCCAGCGACCTTATTTATAAATTTAGGTTTGATATTGCCAAACAGATGAAGTTCCCGCTCGTAAACGTCAAGACTGGCAAGCCTTTGAAGTGTGTCGAGCATATCGGATGTCACTATTCGAAGATGTTTCCGTCGAAAGGTTTTGGCGGTGCTGAGTATCCTCATGTCCTTGTCGGAATGATTGAGGCTTGGGGTGGTGAGGTCGTCGACTATCCTGAACGCCGTCATTGTTGCGGCTTCGGATTCCGTCAGTATTTCGTGCAGGCAAACCGTGGCTATTCCGAGTCGAATACCTATAAAAAATTCGAGTCGATGGAGCCTTACGAGCCTGATTTGATAATCACCAACTGTCCGGGATGCCCTTATTTCCTTGACAGATGGCAATATGTCATCGCAGAGCAGACTGGAAAGACCTACGGCAAAAACGGCTATGGCATTCCAGCTTTGACTTATGAGGAAGTGGCAGGTCTGGTGATGGGTTACGACCCTTGGGATCTCGGACTTCAGATGCATCAGGTGGCCATAGAGCCATTACTTGAAAAGATGGGAATTCCTTACGATCCGAAGAAAAAATATCAGGGCGTGAATGGCAAGGATTTGGGACAGCCGATGTGCCCGTCGTGTATTAAATCAGTTTGAAAATCAACGTTATGAAAGAAAATATATTGATAATAGGCGGAGGAGCCGCCGGAATGGAAGCCGCCACACAGCTGCAGAAGCTTGGGCTGAATCCGATAATTGTTGAAAAGAGTGAAAAACTCGGCGGTCATATCGCGCAGTGGGACAGACTGTTCCCAGCGTTTCATCCTGCCAAAGATGTGGTGGATCAGATGCTCGATAACGTTAAAGGCGTGGATGTGCGTTTGAATACACAAGTGACTGATATTCAGCGTGATAACAATGGTTTTAAAGCCAATTTGAATAATGGCGAGATTATCGACGCTAAAGCAGTGGTTCTTGCTACAGGTTTTGATCTTTTCAAAGCTGAGAGAAAGCAGGAATATGGCTATGGCATTTATAATAATGTGATTACCAGCCTTGAACTCGAGAAGTTTTTCCGTACGGGCAAAGACGAGCGCATCAACAATCCGAAAAAGATAGGTTTCGTTCACTGTGTCGGCGCCCGCGACGTTAAAGTCGGCAACACATATTGCTCGAAAGTGTGCTGCACAACAGCTTTGAAGCAGGCTTGCGAGATGAAGGAAGTGTTCCCAGATGCTGAGGTTTACACGTTCTACATGGATTTGCGAATGTTCGGTCCGGGTTATGAAGATTTATATCTCAAAACGCAGAAAGACTACGACGTGAAATGCATCCGCGGTCGTGTGTGCGAGGTGTCGGAAGACATGGACGGACGTCTCGTCATCAAGGCTGAGGACACCTTGTTCGGAAAACCGTTGAGGATGACTCTTGACTTACTCGTTTTGATGTGCAGCATGGAGAAGAACAAGAGCATCGAAGCAATCCAGCAAAAGCTCGGAATCGCCAATAATAGCGACGGTTTCATGCAGAATAAGGATATGTATTTAGGCATGAACGACAGCAAACAGGACGGCGTTTTTGTTGCTGGAACCTGCACCGCTCCGAAGTCGTTGCCTGACACTATTGGCGAGGCACGCTCGGTGGCAGTTGAAGTGTTTAACTACATAAACAACAAGTAGTTATGGATTTCGGATTCTGTTTGTCACCAAGCTCGCACGTCAAGATAGACAGTGTCGACCTGACGACGTTCAATCATCTGAAGGAGACCAATCCTGACGTCAACACTTGCATCGCATGTGGTTCATGCACAGCGACTTGCACTGCGGGCAACTTCACCGAGATGAGTTTCCGCCGCATACTTCTGATGCTTCAAAGAGGTAAGGAAGCTGAGGCAAAGAAATTGATTCAACATTGCATGTTTTGTGGCAAATGCACTTTAGTTTGTCCGCGCGGCATCAATATTCGTAAGATTTTGTTAGACATTACACGATGAACCAGTATATTTTCCATCCGTTTGTGCTCCCGTTCGTGCTCGGCATGGCTTTCGTGCTGACGTACTGTCTCGTGGGGCTTGTTCGAATCATAGCGCAGCTGCCTAAAGATGACCGAAAGAAGTTATGGCGCTCGCTGGTGACACCAAAGACAGCTTGGGCTAACATCCGCGACCTTTTTGGCGACTGTCTCTTCCATGTGAAAATCTGGAAACGTAACCCGATTTTGGGATACATGCACTCCGCCATAGCGTTCGGCTGGTTCATGATTATCGTAATCGGCCACGTGATGCTTTTTACCTTGAAACCATTGCAAGGTGTTGAGGTTGAAGGCTTTGCGCGCACATTCACAAACTTCTATTACCCGATTTTCTATAAGCATTTCGCTACGGAGACACCAGTCTTTGCCTTCCTGATGGATTTCTTCCTCTTAGTGATTATCAGCGGAATTTTGATTGCTGTGGTGAAGAAAATTTACTCGAAGATAGTGGGAGTGAAGCGAGTGACGAAGTTCGGTTTCGCCGACAACTTGGTTCGTTTCGCTTTGTGGACCATTTTCCCGTTCCGACTCATCGCCGAAAAGAGCAATATCATGGCATTTTGGTGGCTCTATTCCATTGATTTGATGATATTTATGTGCATGCTGCCGTTCACAAGATATATGCATATTCCTACTGAAGCCTTGTTCATCTTGCTGCAACATGCAGGTTTGAAGGCTCGCGAGCCACGTAAGGGATACAATTTGGCACAGCTTTACTCATGTCCGAGCTGCGGTCTGTGCATCGATGCTTGCCCGATGAGTGTCAACGACAAAAACAGCGGCAACACATCGGCTTATTTCATGAAAATGATGAGAAATGGCGACTCTGAAGATGCAAAACGTATCGCGGAGACCTGCCTGATGTGCGGCAAATGCGTCATGATTTGTCCGGTGAGCATCGAGTCGTGCGACATAAAATGGAGTCAGCGAGCCGCTACACCTTATTATATTAATAGCGACCATTCATATCTTGATGATTGTGGTTGTGGGGACGCATCGAATGCGTCAAATTGTAAAACCCCGTCGGTGGTATATTTCGCCGGCTGCATGACCCAACTAACACCCAAAATCATGCGTTCGATGAAACAAATCATGGATGCGGCAGGTGATGACTACGAGTTCCTTGACAAAGACGGCGGCATCTGCTGCGGTCGCCCGATGCTTCTCAGCGGAAAGGTCGCTGAAGCACAAGCAATGATTGCGAAAAACACCGAGCTTATTAAGAAGTCGGGAGCCAAGAAGTTGGTGCTTTCATGCCCAATCTGCTACAAGGTTTTCAAGGATGAATATCAGCTCGAAAGCATTGAAATTCAACATCATACGCAGTATATCAATGAGTTGATTAAAAACGGTAAGCTCAAAGTCAACAAAGGCGATGTGAACTACGTATATCACGATCCTTGTGAACTTGGAAGAGCGTTCGGAGTGTATGATGAGCCGCGCGAAGTGATTGAAAATGTTGGTAATCTGCGTAAGGCGAAGTCAGAGAAAGAACTCAGCATCTGCTGTGGCGGAAGTCTGGGAAGCTTCAACTTGACTCAGCAGGAACGCGATGAAATAACACAGAATTCAGTCAACGACCTGATGTTCAATAACCCTGACGAGATTGTTACTGCATGTCCGCTTTGTTTGAAGACATTTGCAAAGAAATCGCCGGTTCAGGTTAAGGATATTGCCGAGATTGTTTGTGAAAAAATATAATAATTATGAAAAGAGGATTCGGAAGTGACAACCATTCTGGCATAAGTCCAGAGGTTTTGAAGGCGATTGCTGAAGCTAATGTTGACCATGCTTTGGCATACGGCGACGATGAATATTGCGCCAGAGTTGAAAAATTGTTCAAGCAACAGTTTGGTGAGCAGGCTGTTGTGTCGTTTGTGTTTAATGGCACTGGTGCCAACACTATGGCTATCGATGCGATGGTGCGCTCTCATGAAGCGGTGATATGTGCGGAAACGGCGCATGTCAACGTGGATGAATGCGGTGCGCCGCAACGTATCGTCGGATGCCGTCTTCTTACCGTCGACACTCCCGATGGCAAGCTCACACCAGATTTGGTGATGACTCGCATGCATGGTTTCGGTTTTGAGCATCATTCGCAGCCGAAAGCAATCACGATAACACAATCGACGGAGCTTGGAACGCTTTACACCATCAATGAAATCAAGGAATTGGCGAAGCTGGCGCATGAGTATGACATGTACCTTCACATGGATGGCGCTCGTCTCGCAAATGCGGCAGTGGCTTTGAATTGCACCTTCAAAGAGATGACAACCGACGCTGGAGTCGATGTCGTTTCGTTCGGCGGCACCAAAAACGGTCTGATGATAGGGGAGTCGGTGGTGTTTCTGAATCCTGAATTGGCGAAGGATTACAAATACCGCCGCAAACAAGGTCTTCAGCTCTGCTCGAAGATGCGTTTCCTTGCTGTGCAGTTTGAGGCATATTTCAAAGACGAGCTTTGGCGCAGAAACGCTGAGCATTCAAACCGTATGGCGCAGCTCTTATACAATAAGGTGAAAGACATTCCGCAGGTGAAAGTCGTTTATCCTGTACAAGTTAACGGCGTTTTCGTGCAACTGCCTCGTAAAGTCTGGACAGAATTGCAGAAGCAATATTTCTTCTACGACTGGGACCTCGATAAAGACGTGGTAAGATGGATGTGCTCGTTCGACACAACTGAAGACGACATAAATAACTTTGTGGAGGCGCTGAAAAAGCTTGTTTAATCTTTCTTTCCAACAAACCTCACAATAACCGCTAATGTTGCAATGGCTAAGGCAAACGCCACCCACGCTGGCAGTCCTAAAGCTGTCGGCAGAACTCCAATCAACAATGCTACTGTGCCGACTGTGAGCGCATAAGGCATCTGTGTTTTCACATGCTGCAGGTGGTTGCATCCCGACGCCATCGAGCTCATGATAGTGGTGTCGGAAATAGGCGAGCAGTGGTCTCCCATCACGGCACCGGCCATCACCGAGGCTACAACGTTGTAAAACAACGGCATAGTGCTTGTTACGCTCAATCCCTGATCCTGACTAAGCATCCATGAAGCTGGCAAAATTAAAGGATAAAGAATCGCCATCGTGCCCCATGATGTGCCTGTCGAGAAGCCTATCAAAGCGGCTAAAATGAATGTCAAAGCTGGGACGATGAACGGCGACAGTGACAGTTTCAAAAGTATATCCGAGACGAATTCTGCAGTGTGCATGTCTTTGGTAACCAATGCGATAGACCACGCCATCGTGAGAATCAAAACGGCGTTGAACATCAGCTTGAAGCCGTCAATCATCTCTTCCATGATTTTGCCGAACTCGAGCGAGCCACGGAGTAAAGTCATTATTATTGCAGAAAGCAATGAGATGAGCGACGACCAAAGTAATGCGAGGTATGAGTTGGCATTGCCAATGGTTGCTGACAGTTTCGAGAATGTGTCGAGGCTTGCGTCTTGCCAAACTGATGCGTCGTAACCTGTGACGAAAAGTCCGATGATTGTTCCGAAAATAAGAGTTAACAATGGAACCAATGCATCGATGCCATGTGCGGATTTATTAGAGTTTTCTGAGCTTTCCGAACATGAATCTTCTTTTACACGTGCTTCTTTTTCAGCTTTCAACATCGGACCGAAGTCGCGACCGCTGTAGATTATCATCAGGACGAAAGCGAGCGTTAGGAGAGGGTAGAAGCTGTATTTCAATGAATGGAAGAACACTGAATATGCCGATGCGTCGATGCCGATAACGTTGATTCCTTCCTGAATGTAACTCAGCTCCGCGCCGATCCATGTGGTGACGAAAGCTATAGCAACCACTGGTGCTGACGTTGAATCGACGATGTAAGCGAGCTTCTCGCGCGACACTTTCAGCTTGTCGGCGACAGGCCGCATGGTGTTTCCAACCATCAAGGTGTTTGAATAGTCGTCGAAGAATATGCAGAGGTCCATGAAAAACGTCATGAGCTGTCCGGAACGTGGTCCTTTGGCGCGTCGCAGAAGCCAATTAACTATGCCTTGCATGCCTCCATTTGCCGAGATAATCTTGACCATTCCGCCAATCATCAGCGTAAAAACGATGATTGTAACGTGGTCGGAATCGAAGATTGAGCCTGTGATATAGGTGTCGACAACTCTTAAAAGTCCGCTTCCAAATGCCGCTCCTGGTTCTTGTCCGGTAAACAACGCCATGAGGAAGGTGCCGGATAGCACGCCAATAAACAGTGCCGATATCACCTCTTTGAATATCAACGCCATAGCGATGGCAATGACAGGTGGCAACACCGATAGCCACAGCGGCATCGGCTCATGGAATGGTCCTGCCAGATATAATACGACGAAGCATATTATTATGGCTGCTAAAATGACGACTATTCTGTATTTTTTGGTCATTTATTGCGTTCTTTGACGATTTCCTCCTGCTTGTCTTTTGGCATCGGAGTGTAGTTGTTGAACTCCATCGAGTAGTTTGCGCGACCAGATGTGATGTTTCTCAAAGCGGTTGCGTAGCCGAACATCTCCATCAACGGCACGAAAGCGTCGAGTTTCTGCGAGCCTTTGCGGAAACGGCGCATCGCCTCGATACGTCCACGGCGTTTGTTGAGATCGCCGGTAACATTGCCGATGTAGTCGTCAGGAGTGTTGACTTCGACCTTCATCTGTGGCTCGAGAAGCACTGGATTAGCTTTCATGAATGCCTGTTTGAAGCACATCTGAGCACAGAGCTGGAACGCCATGTCGGATGAGTCGACAGGGTGGGAGCTACCGTCAACGAGCACGCATTTCACGTCCACGACAGGATATCCTGCAAATGGGCCTTTGTTCATTGCAGCCTGCAGACCTTTTTCCACTGAAGGGATGAACTCTTTCGGAATCACGCCGCCCTTGGTGATGTCGACGAACTCGAATCCTTTGCCTGGGTTAGGCTCGAAGCGTATGACGGTGTGTGCAAACTGTCCCTTGCCGCCTGTCTGTTTCACGAAGCGGTAGTTGCACTCGAACTGCGAAGTGATTGTCTCTCTGAATGATACAGAAGGTGCACCGACTGTCACCGGGACTTTAAACTCGTCTTTCAATCTGTCTACGATGATTTCCAAGTGCAGCTCACCCATGCCGGCGATGATAGTCTCTTCGGTCTCCTCGTCGAAATGTGCGCGGAATGAAGGGTCTTCGTTGCAGAGTTTTGCCAATGCTTCGCCGAGTTTGTTGCGGTTTTTCTTGTCTTCGAGGTTGACTTTCATCTCTATGACCGCTGGCGGGATATGGATGTTTTCAAGCAGCAACGGAGCGTTTTCGTCACATAAAGTGTCGCCTGTACGTGTTATCTTCATGCCCACGAGTGCTACGATTTCGCCTGCTGAGGCTTCCTGAATCTCCTCGCGTTCCTTCGCCTTGATGCGGAAGATTCGTCCGATGCGTTCGCTCTTGCCTTTGTTGGTGTTATACACGCTCATTCCGTTGGTGAGCTTGCCGCTGAACACACGGATAAACGTCTGCTGGCCGACATACGGATCGTTGATGAGCTTGAATGCCAATGCCGACAACGGCTCACTCTCGACAGGGTTTCTCTGGCATGTCTTCTCCTCGTCGTAAGGATCGTGGGCGATAATGGCGCCGAGGTCCTTTGGTGATGGGAGATAGTCGACAATAGCGTCGAGAAGCAGCTGAATTCCTTTGTTTTTATATGCCGAGCCGCACAAAACAGGAACCATCATAAGTTTGATAGTTGCTTTGCGGATGGCTTCTTTCAATTTGTCTAACGGAATCTCTTCTTCGGCGAGATACAGTTCAGCGATATCGTCGTCAAAGTCGGCAACGTGCTCAATGAGGTTCTGACGTGCCGCCAAAGCTTGTTCCATCATATGCTCTGGAATAGGACCGACGATGCGTTCCTTGTCCTTGAAAAGCACTGAATTCATATTGACGAGGTCAACCATGCCTTCGAAGTCGTTTTCCACGCCTATCGGAAGATGCAGAGGCACAGCGTTGGCGCCAAGGTATTTGTTCATCTGGCTCACCACCTCGTTGAAATCGGCTCCTGTGCGGTCCATTTTATTGACGAACGCGATTCTTGGCACGCGGTATTTGTCGGCTTGGTTCCAAACCGTCTCACTTTGCGGCTGTACGCCTCCAACAGCGCAAAACACCGCCACCATGCCGTCGATAACGCGCAACGAACGTTCCACTTCAACGGTGAAGTCGACGTGACCGGGGGTGTCGATTAAATTTATCTGATAGTCGTTCCAATGTGCCGTGATAGCTGCTGAAGCGATGGTGATACCACGTTCCTGTTCTTGTTTCATGAAGTCCATTGTGGCTTGTCCGTCGTGCGTCTCACCGAGTTTACGGTTCACACCGGTGAAAAACAATATACGTTCCGAAACTGTGGTTTTGCCTGCGTCGATATGTGCGGCGATACCGATATTCCTTAATTTAGATATGTTCTGACTCATAAAATATATATTGACTGAAATGAAAAGGCAAAGTTATGATGAAATTTTTAATTATGCAAGAAAATTGTATAAAAAACGTAGGGACGCACCGAAGCGCGTCCCTACAACTTAACATATAACTGATTAACTAATCTTTTCTATTTTTTACAATAGAATAACAGACGCCAAGTACGGAGAGTACTATCAATCCGCTGCCAAGAGGAGCATCAGCGTTTTCTGTGCTACCGATTAGGGTTTTAGGCGTCGCAATACCCGGATTAGATATCCCCCCAGATGATCTATCGCTATAACCGTCGCTCCAACCGCCGAAGAAGCCGTCGCATTGAGCGTTAGCACAAAGATTTAGTGTAAATATAATTGAAATGGTTAAAATTAGCTTTTTCATTTTTTCTTCCTTTTATCTTTTATTGTTTATCTAACGACTATTTTTTGCGTCTTAACGTCATTGCCAAGCAATCTCAAAATGTAAACGCCTTGCTTGAGGTTAATGCGCTGGTCTCCATTGACGCTCGCGTTCATCATCATGCGTCCAGTCACGTCGAACACCTGAAGCTCGCCTTCACCGTTTACGATGAGGTCGCTACCGTTTTGGTAGGCAAAAACCTCATCAACATCATCGTGGCCAGTGTTGTAGCTGAACTTCAAGATGAAACGGTCGGCGTTGTCAGTGCTTGTGCCGATGAATGAATACTCGTCGTCGATAAGCATATCCACGTCCTCGCCAGTAATTCTGTCGATTAAGTGAAGATAATCAAACATGCCATTAGCTTTGAAGCTAAGTGTATATCTGCTCGTTTCTTTTGTCTTGAAGCATAGGTCGATGACCTTTGTGTCGTCGCTCACGTTGGCCGCAGCGTATTCCTGACCGTTGTAGCTGACGTAAAGCATAGGGGCGTCTTCATTGTAATGTGCCATCTTGTTGAAGCCGTCACCTTCCTTAAACTCGATGCAAGCAACATCATTGTACTGTCCGTTCTTCACTGTGAACCAGATGTTATCGTTGTTGGCTCTTTTTGCAGTAGGAGCTGCCTTTGTGTCTTTCATCGTGATGGTTTGGGCTGATCTGATGTTCTGTGCCTGAACCAAGATTGCTGTTGTTGCCGGGATAGCGTCAGCATCTGACTTGTAGAGCCATGTTCCGTCAGTGTTTAAAAGACAGTAACCATCTGAAAGATAATCGTCTGGAATTGCGACACCTTTATAAATACTGTGTGTGTAAGGGTTGCCGATGAGATTGAATCCTGTACAATTATCTGTTTTATATGTCGATGACAATGTGTAGCTGACATCGCCACGATTAGGGGTACCGTTAAACGTAATCGTTCCGCCGTTGTCTAATGTACGATAAATATAGCCGCGTCCATTCTCAAAGGCACTGTAAATATTGGCCGTGTTTCTATATTCCTGCCAAATGCGGTTCTTTTCGTCGTAACGGTATATGTTGTGTGTTGCACTTGTCAAATTCTCAACTTCACTGAACGCTATATCCTGGTTAGGTGATGAGAGAGCATACCAACCTGTCTGTTTCTCAGCGTCCCAAGGTGTGATGTTCACATCAATCTTATTGTATACTTCTTGATAGGTTCCAGCATATCTGTCTAATCCTTGGAAAGTGATTATATATTGATCTTCAGTATGTTGCTTTGTAAGTCTGAAATCTTTGCTCTCAACAAGATCTCTGCCGTAATAGCTAACCTCGTCGCCATAGATTTCTGCGCTTGGTACATAATATGTGGTTTTGCCAACAATGTATTTTTTTGAAATGGCATTATCAGGTTCTGTTGTAGGAGCCTGAGTGCCTTGTGTAGCCAAACCAGGGTATGTGTAGTCAGAGATATAATATGACGGACCATTGAAATAGACTTTTGCTGAAGCTGCCTTTCTGTGGAAATTAGCCATGCTGTCTTTCAGACTATTGTCGTTTGCCTTGACGTCAATGGTTCCAGCCATTGTGCAGTTGGTGTAATAAACAGTGTTGTTAACCCATCCGATGAATCCTGTGCATTTGTTAGCTGTCTTCTCTTCTTTGGAGTCGGTGATGCTGCCTTCGAAGATGCAGTTTTCAAAACTAATAATTCCAGACTCGTTTTGTCCGACCAATCCGCCATGAGTACAGTCGTATGGTTTAGTACCTGTTGGTTGAACATTTCCGTTGTAATCTATATATTCACGAATACTATCGCAAATTATATGCACTCTGCTAATGCAGTTAATGAGTCGTGTGGTGTTATTGCTGGTGTTGTTGGAATAACCGACAATTCCTCCGGCAAATTTATGATCTGTGGTAATGGTGCCGTCGACTGTAATATTCTTGATTGTTGCATTGTCGGTTGTACCGAAAAGACCCGCGAAGTCATTCGTGCGGTTCATAATCAAGTGGATAGTGTGGAATCCGCCGTCGAAAGTGCCTTTAAATTGTCTGTTTCTTTGATGGCCTACCACAGTGGTGATAGGTTCTACTTCTGTTCCGAGGTAGAGGTCGGCTTTGAGGAGGTAGTAAGCAGTATTATTAACAGATTTGTTGACGTTGTTGGTGAATGTTTTCCAATCATCAGCATTATTAATAAGGTATGGATTATCCTCCGTACCTTCTCCTGAAAGCTGCTGTGCCCATGACAGGGTGGTCATTAGTATTGCGAGGAGCGTAAACATAAATTTCCTCGCAACCAGGTTGGTTGTTAAATTCATTTTTGTGCCGTTTGAGAATGCGTTTTTCATATCGTCATTTACGGCTGCAAAAATATATCAAGCGCACGAGAAACGTTTTATTCTGCGTGTAAAACGTTTTATTCTGCGTGTAAATCGCTTTAGTGTGGAAGTACGGAATTTTATTTTCCGTGTAAAAATTTTAGTCTCGGTGTAAAAATTTTATTCTGCGTGTATTTGGCTGATATATTCCTTAGGTGAAATATCTTTTAAACGCTTGAATACTTGCGAAAAACTACTTCCCGATGAAAATCCTGAAGCCATTGCTACTTGTTCAAGTTTAGCCTTAGGGTCGTTGCGCAGCAATTCACATGCATGCTCTATTCGCATTGTGTTTACAAGCTGGTAAAACGACTGGTAAACGCTTCTCGCGATGACTTCACTGAGGTAATTTTTATTGGTATGCATCACATCGGTGAGATCATTCATTGTAAGATGCTCTTCGAGATATAGTTTCTTCTCTTTTAGGATATCGACAAGCTTCTTTTCCGTATCTTGGCAATATTTCTCGGAAAGTCTGTATTTGACCGATGCGGCAGCCTCTTCAACGTTTTCTTTTTTCTTCAACTCCTGCGGCAGTTTCTTGGTGTTCCTGTGTGGATTCAAAGTGTAGATTGCGAACCAGACATTTATCACAATAAGAAAAATGTCGCGCACCATCTTCATATAATAACTGTCTAAAATGAATGCCACTACGAGAACCATGATGACAATCAATGGTAACCATTTCATTCTCCTCGCGAGTTTTACAGGGAAGTCTTCTTCGCTGGAGAATTCATCCTCGTCAATTTCACGTATCTGGTTGACTAATTTCAACCTGCATCTGTCAAGCCGTAAAATGTATGCCAAAGCTATCATTAGTACCACGATGGTCATAATCATTTTGTATAAAGGCGTGAATTCCAATACTCCCAATACAGGCAGTAGTAATACAACCCATACTAACATCACTGGATGCAGGAAATATAAAAGTCGAAGCGGCTTGTAAAAATCCAGGAAGAAATAGCCTTTGATGAGAACCACCAGATATGCGGTGAGGAACATGAGTGATGAGCCGTTTATGTAGAAAAGCACTTCGGGACGACCTATCATGAAGATGAAAGGAAACTCCAAAACCTGCATCATAAACATGTTGGCAAGTGTAAAACGGGCAGGGTGGAGCTCGCCGAAGATATGCTTATACGCCTCAGGTACGTAAAAAGTCTTTAACAGCCATCCGTACAGGCAGACGACAACATAAACCAAGTTTATCGAAAAGAATAATAAATATTGCGAATTACTTAACATCACCCATCTTTTATGAAAAAACAGTTTATCGGGTGCAAATATACATATTTTTTCAAATACTATGTTATTTCCCGATGCAAAAACGACCGAAAATATTATTCAAGACCTCTCCGTTGGTGACTTCGCCGGTGATGCTGCCAATGAAATATAGTGCCTGACGCAAATCCTCGGCAAGCAAATCGGCGGAAAGTTTGTTGTCCATGCCGTTTTTCACCAGCTCGAGGCTCTCTTTTGCTTGAGTCAGTGCCTCAAAATGCCTGATATTGGTCACCAAAGTGGTGTTTCCGTCAATATTTGGCATATCCGTATAACGATAGCGTATGCTGCTTTTCAAGTTCTCAATATCTTCAGGATTCTTTGCCGACATATACGAGAATGTAAGCAGTCCCTGGATGTTGTACAAATCCATTCCTGTAATGCTGTAGCCATACTCGTCAGTCATGTAGCCGCCATGTTTTTCAATGTTTTTTTCGTATGTCGACTTCATATAATCGAAATAATCGTCGTTTAGGGTGAACATTTTCGCCGCATCCATGATGTCGCTCTTGTTTACCATGATTATGAGATTCTGTTTCAATACGTTAACATGGTTTACGATGTCTTTCCATGCTTTAATTATACCTTTTATAGGTTTGGTTCCGTCAAGCATTCCTATCACTATGTCGGCTTCAGCAATCTTCTTGAAAGTACGCTCAATGCCAATCTTTTCAATGGTTTCCGATGTTTCACGAATGCCTGCTGTGTCGATGAAACGGTACATCGTGCCTTCAATGGTGAACGTTTCTTCGATGGTGTCGCGCGTTGTTCCTTCAATGTCGCTCACAATGGCGCGTTCTTCACCTAAAATGGCGTTCAGAAGCGTGCTTTTGCCAGTGTTTGTCTCACCGACGATAGCAACAGGAATGCCGTTTTTTATCGCGTTACCCATTCTGAATGAATCGGTTAGCTTGCTGATATGTTTCAAAGCGGTGTCGAGCAAATCGTAAAGTTTCTTTCTGTCGGCAAACTCCACATCTTCCTCCGAGAAGTCGAGCTCCAGCTCTAACAACGAGGTCAGATCGACTAATCTCGTTCTCAAATCACGCAACTCGTTTGAGAAGCCGCCTTTCAGCTGGTTCACGGCAATTCGGTGTTCCGCCTCGTTTTGCGACGAAATCAAATCTGCAACAGCTTCTGCCTGCGCCAAATCCAGTTTCCCGTTGATGAAAGCGCGCTTTGAGAATTCGCCTGGCTCCGCTAGACGGCAACCGCGCACGACCAGAAGCTCCAGAATCTTCTTTTGCACGAATTCCGAACCGTGACAGCTTATCTCAACGGAATCTTCACCGGTGTAGGAGTGGGGCGACTTAAAAAACGTCACCAGCGCATCGTCAACCATCGGCTTATCGTCTTTTATCGGGTCGAAAATCTCGCCGTAATATGCTTTATATGGTTCTATTTCATTGTCTTCCAATGTCTTGCCGTTTCTTCTGAAAATGTAACGCGCAATCTGATGGCTGTCGGCACCCGAAAGCCTAATCACTGCGATTGCTCCTGTTCCTGAAGCCGTTGCAACGGCGCAAATTGTGTCGTACTTGCTCATTTTAATCCATGTTTAAAACTAGTTCAACTTGTTTCGCACTGAGACGTTTTGCGATGATTTGTTTCTTGCTGTCAAGGACATAAATCATTGGCGTGGTCTGAATGTCGTACTTAGCCAACAGATTTTTTATATCGGTCGAGTTGACTTCCACCGGGAAAATCACCATTTCAGGATGACGAGAACGAATCTCTTCCAAAATTCTGCCTTCCTGAGCGCATTTATGACATGTCTTATCGTAAAAAATCACCGTAATATACGATGCGTTAATGGAATACAAATTACCAATCTCCGGCAGTTTCGCCCCGATTTTCAGGTTTTCAAGGTAGTTTGCTCGGTCGGCCATCAGATTTATCACGCTTTCCGACACATTTTCCATCTCCACCTTCAAGAAATACTCGTCAACCAAATGGATGTAAACATCGTCAAGATTCATGTATTTCGGCGAATAGTATTTTCTGTAAAAATACCAAATCAGATAATCGCGGACTTCCACGCAATCGCCAGTCTTTGCTATGAGTTTGTCGATTTCCGCATTAATCGTTACCGCATCATTGTAAAGATTGTCGAAATATGTCTCCAACTTATTGTCAATCAATGGATAAGTCAAAATTCTTGCATCGTCTAGCGGGAAATCCTCCCAGTAATCATGCATTCCATGACGTTTCATAGAATTGATAACCAAATTGATAAAGGAGTCTTTCTTTTTGATTTTCAATGAGTTTCCAAAACTATCCAGATCTTTTTTCAATGAGTCGATTTTACGTAAATTGTCCGGATTATATTCGTTTTCACTCTCCAATACCTTAATATTTGCATCAGTTTCCCGAACTTTCGCCATGAGTTTGTAATAAAGCTCGGTTTCTTTGGCGCGACCTTTCACTTTAACGGAATTCAAATCTTCCAAATCATTGATTGTCAATGAAAATTTTTGTTTTTTACTAACTAACACCTCAATCAATGGAAAGTTTTTGTCATTTGTCAGAAGATAAATTCCTTCAGGCAACTTGGTTTTATTTTTGTATTTGATTTGGTTTTCAACCGTCTTTAAAGTGTCAATGACAATGGTTTTCGATCCTCTGTATTTGCAAAAATAAAACACGCTATCCTGTTGATTATCAAACGAAATCTTAATATCAACCTGCGAAATTCCCCAAAACGGAATCATCAAAAATAACAGTGTCCAAAATTTAATAATCCTATTTATCATATTTGTCATTACGCCTTATCAGACCTATTAATTATTCTTCTGCAAAATTATTAAAAAATATTTAATCATTCTAAAAATTCTTTGTATCTTTGCTTGTCTAAAAACTTAAAAATATGAGACCGATATCTCTAATAAAAATTCCGTTGTTATTTTTGTTGTTCATTGAATTACAAATAGTTAGCTCTTTTAATGCTCTCGCTCAAGACGACGAGCCATTTCGTGTCGCATTCTGGAACTTCGAAAATTTTTTCGACCCTTTCGTCGATTCCACCCGTGTTTACAACGAATTCACTGAAAATGGCAGTCAACATTGGACGAAATCGCGATTTTACAAGAAACGAAACAATCTTTATAAAGCGATTCTTGCAATTTCTGAAAACAAGCCATTGGCGATTCTGGGCATCTCAGAGGTCGAAAACGACTATGTCTTGCATTCACTTTTCAATCAAACGCCGCTAAAATCGCACAATTATCGTATAATTCATTATGAAGGCGACGATAAACGTGGCATCGACGTGGCTATGGTTTATTGTATCGATAAACTGCAACTTATTTATACTGAGCCGATTAAGGTCAGAAATCATAAAAATCCGAATTATAAGACCCGCGATATCCTCTATGCCAAGTTTTACGACAGGCGAGAGGATACTTTGCATGTTTTCGTCAATCACTGGCCATCGCGTTACGGTGGCGAACGTGAAACAGTCAAACTTCGTGCTCTCGCTGCTAACACTTTGAAACACAAAGTCGATTCGTTGTTTAATTTGCCTCATTCAACTCCCAAAATCATCATCATGGGTGATTTTAACGACACCCCCGAAGACCCAAGCATCAATGAAGTTCTTGGCGCTAAAAAACTAAATCATCTCAAATGTCTCGTTAATCTATTTTATGATAACAAAAATCTTGGCTTCTTCGGCACCTTAAAACATGAATATTCCTGGCAAATCTTCGACCAAATTATTGTAAGTAATCATTTGATTTCCAACAATAAAGGTTTGAAATACAAGGATAAAAGCGCCCAGATTTTTCATGCCGACTTCCTTTTTGAGAAAGACGAATCGTTTGGTGGCGTGAAACTGTTCAGAACTTATGTCGGACCAAAATATTCCGGTGGCTACGCTGATCACCTTCCAGTGTATATCGACTTGATATTCAAATGATTAACCACGTTTGCAGATGCTCCTGAAATCGCAGAAACTGCAGTTTCTCGTTTCTTTAGTCTGTGTAAATGGTATGTCTTTATTGAAAAATTCAGCTAAAAACTCGTTGAAGTACTTATCGCAAGTCTCTTTAAATGAAGAACTTAACTCATGCGCATCGTTGATTTCCAAGCTGTAAACTCCGTGACTGAGCTTTTGAAAACCGATTATGCCCGGCTTTATTTGGTGCTCAGAGATCTCTGAATTCTCTAAGTTCTCTGATAGATACAGATATTTGTACATCAATAATTGCACCGCTTTCTCAGCCATCCCCGTTATTCCTTCAACTTTATCATTGATTTTCACATCGTAAGGGTTCACTTTGCCTGTTTTATAGTCGATAATCCTGATTTCATCGCCAACTTTGTCAATTCTATCGGCAAAACCATGTAAATTTACCTTATGTCCTTGATAATCAATCTCTAAATTAAGCTCTTTTTCGGTGTTGATAATCGACAATTTGTTGCCTTCTCCTAGAAACTTTCTCTCATATTTGATAAAGTTTTCAAGCATGCTGTCGATGACGGTCTTGTTCAGATAGTTGAATCCTGTCTCTGGTAAACCATGCTCAAAACCATTGTCAATCAATGAATTATGATAGCATTCGTCAAAGTACTTTTTGTAAAAATCATCAAATAATTCAAGCGAAATGATCTCGTTTTTGCCAAATTTTTTGTAGAAATAATCAAGAGTTTTGTGGACAATATTGCCGATAACGTTCATCTGGATCTCTTCGTCCAGCGATTTGTCCTCAATATTCTCAATTCTTCTCCAGTAAAATTGCAACGGACATCTGATATAAATTCCTATCGAACTGGGCGAGAGGCTATGTATCTTTTCAAGCATCTCGTCGGTTTTCGCAATCTCAATTTTACTTTGTTTCTCATTGATTGACGGCGATTTATACTGCAAATGCTCAAGTTTTACCTTGTCATTATCCTTTGCATATTCATACTCCATCTGCCTGATGAATCGACTGGGTTCGCCCATGCCTGACAAATCCGCAATGTTGTTGTAATAAAGGTTGATTTCCTTCGCGTTTTGTAACAAACGATAGAAGTGATATGCGTAAACCGCCTGCTGTTGGTCGTATGTCGGCAAACCGTAAGATTTTCGTAAGTCAAACGGAATCAAACTGTTATGAGTTTTGTTTTGAGGCAAAACACCTTCGTTGACGCTCAAAAAATGAATCACATCGAAGTCGAGGTTACGAGTCTCGAGCAGTCCCATGATTTGCAAACCTTCTTTGTCGCCCTGTAAATTTATCGACATCTGACTTGCAACTTGAGCGTAAAGCATCTGTAAATCAATGATTTTGATGTAATCGGAATATTTGCTCAGCAGCAATTCAATTCTGTTGATTATCCTGCCCGCCACACTGATCTGATTCTTGGTGAAATTGTTGTCTTTGTCAAGTTTTGCTACGGAAAGGACAAATATATCCTTTAATGAATCAACACTTTCTTTCGCATCAGTCCACTTTGTTGTCACGATGTCAAGGAATTTGTAAAGATGCTCAAATTCCTCAAAATCTTTCAAATCCGATTTTTTGAGATAGTAGACCGAATCCGCGGCTTTCTTCATCAGCCAAGAATTCAGCGTGTCATATTCCAATCCATTGAAAATCAATTTGATAAAGTCGGAATTGCAAAAACGGATGAACGTCCAAAGATATATCTTATTATCGTCGCCTGATAATGTTTGCTGATATCTAAACAATTGATCAACAAAGTGATAGACCGTTGTTTTGTCATAAGGATAGCCCATCGTGACCTGAATGTTGCCGCAACTTTCAGGAATCGAGTTCAAAACCGGTATCAGCAGCGACTCATCCGCCAAAACAACTACTGTTTTCTTATCCTTCTTTAAAAGTAATTGTAACGCATTGGTTTGCACCGCATTACCCGAAACGCTTACAACTTTGATGTTTTTTTCTTGTGCGAAACCATCGCCGATGAAGTTTTTTTCAAAATTCGGATGTTTTTGGAAGAATTTCCTTGCAAAATGTCCGGCTTCCTGCTTTTCGTCTTCGTAATAATATTTGTCTAAGTCCCAGAGCATCACTGCGTTACCGCTTTCAACCATGCGCACGATGATGTTCTCTTCGGTTCTTGTCAATGCATTGAAACCTGCGAAGACAATTCTGCGACCTTGAGTGCATTTCTGCAAAGTGGCATCGTCAAATGTAGCTATCTTCTTGGTTATCATGCCGTAATAACCCTGTCCGCTCTTCTGAAGCGTGTCGCGAAGACTGTTATAATAGGTGATGAGTGAACCGAAAAACTTCAAATAATTCGATTCCACGCCGTTTTCGAGGCTAAGATTCCATTCTTCAATCTCTTTGGCATCTTTCAGATGTGCAAAAAGCTTTTCGGCATTCACGCCATACTGATCAATCTCGTCAAAATCCTTAGCCATCTGTGCGGCGTATGGAAAGAACTCCTGGTTCATCTTGATAATCTCGAATATAACTTCAATATTATCAATGAGTTGCAATCCGCTCCATTCTTCCATTGCTTGCTGGATTGACAGGATTTGTGGCACCCAAAAGTTGGTTTTTATGGTCTTTGCGAGCTCTGTTCTCAACTGCAAAGCGGCACGTTTGTTCGGGAAAACAATGGTGATGTTCTCCTTTGTCAAATCGTAATGACTTGTAATATAATCACTTATCTTCTTGATGAAAGCCATAACTCCGCGTTTTTCAGTTGTTCCTGCGTACCCAAATCGAACCAATAGTCAGGATGTATAAGTTTTGATGTAACTTTATGATTTTCAGCTATTTGCTGATATAATTTGAATATATAACAAGGTTTTACTTCAAAACTTTTGAAATATTCTGGTTTAAAAATGTGTATTCCGCTGAAAGACAATAACTTACAATCGTTTGGCAATGTGCCGATGCCATCATAATCTTTGGTTTCATTGTTAAAACGACCGAGGAAATTGTCTTGATTATCAAATACTAACTTGCGCTTGCTGTTGCGCTCCTGAGTGAGTAGCCATGCAGCATCATCGCTTTTGCAGAAATCGTCGTAAAAGCCTTTCAAATCAACGTTTGTGAGCACATCCACGTTGTGAACCAGCACCGCTTCGCTTTGCTCGAAATAGGGCAGAGCCTGCAGAATGGCGCCGCCAGTGTCCATGAGAAGAGGTCGCTCGTCGGAAATCTCTATTTTGACGTCATTTCTACCTTTTAAATACTCAATAATTTGTTCCCCAAAGTGATGAATATTTATAACAATATGGTTGAAATCCTGTTTTATCAAATCTTTAAGTAACACTTCAAGTAAAGGCATATTATTTATTGATACTAAAGCCTTTGGGGCATTAGATGTCAGCTCTTTTAAGCGGGTTCCGAGACCTGCTGCGAGGATAAATGCCGTTCTTCTATTTTGCTTCATAAACGTGAGAGATATGTTGTGCCAAATGGTTGATTTCTACGTTAACCATTGGGTAGTTTTCATGAATCATCCGGCCGATTGTTTGCGCAAAAAACACCGACCTGTGCTGACCGCCAGTGCATCCAAAATTGATTTGCAGGTTCTTGAAACCGCGTTCAAGGTAGTTGTCAATCGATTGAAACACAAGCATTTGAACATTCTGCAAGAAGTAATGAGTATCAGGCTTGTCGTCCATAAACTCAATCACATCTCGATCTTCGCCAGTGCTTTTCTTGAATTCAGCATAACGTCCCGGATTTGGCAATGCTCTGCAATCGAAAACATAACCGCCGCCATTGCCGCTTTTGTCGTAAGGAACGCCTCCGTTTTTGTAAGAGAAACTGTTGACGGTTATCGTAAGTCGTTCAGGTTCAACGCTTTCGTATTTCGGCAACACGATGTTCATCTGCTTGATAACCGACTGTAATTCCGGCAGTTCGAACGGCAATTCCCATTTTTTATTCACTTTCATCAACTCCTTTATCGCATACGGAATGCTTTGCATGAAATGTAACTTCTTCTGTATCAATCCTCTAAAGCCGTAAGCACCGAGAACTTGAAGGAGACGCAATAAAACAAACGCTGGGAAATACTTATCGAATGATTCTACTAAAGAGGATTTCTCCACTACGCTGCGCTCCGGTCGAAATGACAGACTCCCGATGTCATTTCGAGCGACCGAAGGGAGTCGAGAAATCCTTTGTTTGTAGTACTCAATCAGTTGTGTTCTAATCTCCTCTGGTATCCTTGCTTTCACCTGATACAGCAGCGACACCACATCATACTGCAGAGGTCCTTTTCTTCCTCCTTGATAATCAATGAAATAAGGCTCATTATCGACAATCATGATGTTCCTTGACTGAAAATCACGATACATGAAGAAATCGGATGGAGCCTCCAAAATGTATTTCGCAAGTCGCTGAAAATCAGTGTCTAAGCGTGTCTCGTTGAACGAAATTTCTTCCTGCTCCTTCAAAAAACAGTATTTGAAATAATTCAAATCCTCCATGATCGACATCTCATCGAATGCAGGGGTAGGGAACGCCTTGGAATAATCGAGTCCTTTGTGTCCAACAGTCTGAAAATCAAAGAGTTTGTCAAGCGATTTTTTGTATAATTCTATTGTCTCATCGTCAAATTTGCCGTTTTTCAGACAATTTTCAACGTGAGAAAACAATGTGTCATCGCCTAAATCAGTCTGCACGTAAATATACTTGTCGGAAGAAATCGCCAAAATCTCCGGAACTGGCAGTCCGCATTCATGAAAATGCATTGAAAAACTGAAGAAAGCGTCGTTTTCCTCGATGTTGATATTATAAGCTCCAATCAAATGTCGCTTGTCTGTTTTCACCCGAAAATACCGTCTCGACGAACCCGAACTCGGCATCGCTGTTGTCTCCAAAACCTTTTCTCCTAGATTTTCAATGAGTTCCGCTATCGTTTTCTTAATCTCTTCCAAAGTCAGCATACTGCAAAATTTTAGGTTACAAACTTACAAATTTTTTTCAAAATAATTCAAAATCATGAGAAAATTATTATCTTTGCAGCCTATTTTATACTCTAATATCGAGTTTCGCGAAAGTGAAATTCTGATAACGACTAAATTAAATTATTGATTATCAAACATTTATCAAACGATGAACGCTACCGACCTCAAGACAATTGAGAAACTCAACAAACCGACAATTTTGCCGGGTGCAATTAAAATCAATGTGAAAATTGATGTGAATGAAGAAATTCCACAAGAAAATGAATTGGATTTAATCGACGAAAATGAAGAGGAAGAGGAACTGGAATTCGATTTTTCAAATCTTAACAAACTCCAACTCGTTGAACTCTTGGAAGAAACAGTTCAAGATTCAGACATTGCCAAGATTAAAGACAAAGTCGTCGCTATTAAATCTAACTTCTTGAGACTCAATAAGGAAGACCGTGACCGTGAAATGGAACAGTTTATCCTCGATGGTGGCGACAAAGAAAGCTACGAGCACACTGACGATCCGCTTGAGGTGCGTTTCAAAGCAGCTTTCGACATCTATAAGGTGAATAAGGAAAAATATAAGGAAGAACTCGAGCGTCAGAAGAACGATAATCTTCAGCAAAAGCTTGGAATCATTGAGGAATTGAAGGCTTTGATTTACTCTGAAGAGACTCTGAAAAAGACTTACGACGACTTCCGCGCGCTTCAGGACAGATGGAAAGAAATCGGTCAGGTTCCGGCCAACGAGGTTTCGAATATTTGGAACACATATCATTTCCTTATCGAGAAATTCTACGATAAAGTAAAGATTAACAGAGAGTTACGTGACCTCGACCTGAAGAAGAATCTCGAAGCTAAGATTGAACTTTGCGAAAAGGCAGAACTTCTGCTTCTTGAGAAATCACTGACAAAAGCGTTCAAACTTCTCCAGAAATATCACGACGAGTGGAAGGAAATCGGTCCGGTTCCACAGGAAAAGAAAGATGAGATCTGGGAGCGTTTCAAGAATACAACCGACAAAGTCAACCAGATTCGCCGCGAGCATTATGCCAAGCTTGAAGAAGAGCAAAAGGCTAACTACGATGCTAAAGAGGCTATCTGTGTGAAGATGGAAGAGATTGTAAATGAACCGGTTAACAGCATCAACGCTTACCAGAAGAAGTCGAACGACGTCAATGAGTTGTTCAAGATGTGGAAGCAGATCGGCCCGGTCGCTAAGAAACAGAGCGATGAGATCTGGAACCGCTTCAAAGGCTCGATGAACACATTCTTCGAGGCAAAGAAGGAATTCTTCAGCAAGCTCAAGGTGCAGCAGATGGAAAACTACAACAAGAAGTTGCAAATCTGCGTTGAAGTTGAGAATCTAGTCGATTCGACTGAGTGGAAGAAGACCACCGACCGCATCAAGAAACTGCAGGAAGAGTGGAAGACCATCGGTCCGGTGCCAAAGCGTCATTCCGACAAGATTTGGAAACGTTTCCGCAGCGCTTGCGACGCTTTCTTCGGTAACAAATCATCGCATTTCTCAGGAATTAAAGGCGAAGAGGACACTAACCTCAAGGCAAAACAGGAACTCATCGAGCGCATTAAAGCTTACGAGTTGAAGAAAGACCGCAACGAGAATATGGAGGCAATCCGCGGATTCCAGAGAGAATGGATGGCAATCGGTCACGTCCCGATGAAGGTCAAAGACGCTATCCAGAACGAATATCGCAGCCTCATCGACGGCATGTTCGACAAGATGCGCGCCAATGATAACGAATTGACTACCAACGAGTACCGCAATATGATTTCAGGCCTGAAAGAAGATCCTGATTCACGCGACAAGGTCAGAAGAGAGCGCATGAACCTTCAGAATAAGATTCAGAAGTTGCGCGACGAAATCGTAACGTTGGAAAATAACATCGGATTCTTCGCAAGAAGCAAACAGTCGGAGATTTTGAAGGCCGAATATGAGAAGAAAATCGCCAAGATCAAGAACGATGTCAAGGTTCTTGAGGCAAAAATTAAAATCTTAAACGAACAATAATTGAATTCCAATACATTTGGAACGGCATTTTGCCTGACTACATTTGGTGAGTCACACGGGGCAGCTATCGGCGGAGTAATCGACGGCTGTCCCGCTGGTATTTTATTGGATAAAGCTCTGATTGAGAAAGAGTTATCTCGCAGAAAACCAGGACAAGATTCCACTATGTCTGCCAGAAAAGAACCAGACGAGGTAGAATTCCTTTCGGGATTATTTGAGGGCAAGACAACTGGCGCTCCGATAGCATTTTTGATTCGTAACAAAGATGCGAAAACCTCTGATTATGAGAATATTAAGGATGTTTTCCGTCCGTCGCATGCCGATTTCACCTATCAGATGAAATATGGAATCAGAGACTATGCGGGAGGCGGTAGAGGCTCTGCGAGAACGCTGTTGCCATGTGTGGTTGCAGGTGCTATCGCGAAACAGATTCTTGCTTCACAAAACATTGAAATCTCATCAGAAGTGATTGAGATGGGCGAGGCGAGAGAAAAGGATACGGTTGGTGCAATTATCCAAGGAACTATCAAAAACGCTCCTGTGGGCCTCGGAGAGCCAGCATTTATGAAATTTCATGCGATATTGGCATACGCCATGATGACAATCAATGCGGCAAAGGGCTTTGAAATAGGTGAAGGATTCAACGCCGCAAGGATGAGAGGTAGCGAATGTAACGATGAGTTTGTGTTTGATGGTGAGCGAATCCGCACCAAAACCAACCATTCAGGTGGTGTTCAAGGAGGCATTACAAATGGCGAAGATATCGTTTTCAGAGTCGCTTTCAAGCCGATTCCGTCGGTGATGTTACCACAGCAAACCGTTGATATTCATGGAAATCCAGTGACTTTGGAGATTCAGGGCCGACATGATACCTGTGTCGTCCCGCGAGTGCTTCCGATCGTTGAGGCGATGGCCGCGATGGTCACTCTCGACTTCGTTTTGTTAAAAAAATGCAATAAAATATAGCACAATATTAAAAATTTGTGTATTTTTGCAGTCGAAAACTTCAGGGCAAGGTGAAATTCCTTTCCGGCGGTGACAGTCCGCGACTTCCCCAAGGGGAACTGATTCGGTGAAATTCCGAAACCGACGGTGACAGTCCGGATGAGAGAAGTTTGTTTGATTAAATTTTTCAAAATATGCTGCCCTGATGTTTATTTGGGGCTTTTTTTATGTCATATTGCGAAAAAGACATCGAGTTTATGAGGCGCGCCATCGAGCTCGCCAAGAAGGGCGGAGGATACGTCCATCCTAATCCTCTGGTCGGTTGCGTAGTCGTGAAAGACGGACAGATAATCGCCGAAGGATATCACGAAAAATACGGTGAATTTCATGCTGAACGTAATGCTCTATTACGTTGTCAATCAGAAACTAAAGGCGCTTCACTTTATGTAACACTTGAACCTTGCTGCCACTACGGGAAAACACCACCTTGCACCGAAATAATCATTGAAAAAGGCATCAAAAAAGTCTTTGTGGGCATCCTCGATCCGAACCCATTGGTTGCAGGAAAAGGCGTGAAGATTTTGCAAGATGCAGGCATTGAGGTCGAAGTGGGACTTTGCGAGAATGAGATTCGTGAATTGAATAAGGTGTTTTTGAAATACATCACCACTAAGCGCCCTTATGTCATCATGAAGACTGCAATGACCCTTGACGGCAAAATAGCAGCATTTACTGGCGATTCGCGCTGGGTGACGAATGAGGAATCCCGCAAGCTGGTCCATGAGTTAAGAAGCGAAATGGCGGCTGTTATCGTGGGAATCGGCACAGTTTTGGCTGACAATCCGATGTTGAATGTAAGATTGGAAGGAAATCCGCATCAGCCGATAAGAATTGTAGTGGATTCAAATTTAAGAATACCTGTTGATTCTCAATTGGTTAAGACGGCGAAGGAATACAGAACAATTGTTGCGACAACCGTGTCCGATAATTGTAGAGACGCACGGCCGTGCGTCTCTACGGGCATTGAATTGATTCAATGCAAATCAAATAATGGCCACGTCGACATCAACGACCTTATGACTAAATTAGGTTCCATGGGCATTGATTCCATTTTATTAGGTGGTGGCGCCACCCTAAATGCCGCGTTCCTTGAAGCCGGTTGCGTTGATGAGGTGTGGGCGTTTATCGCACCGAAAATCATTGGTGGAGAAAGCGCGAAAACACCGGTTTCCGGTAAGGGAATTGAAAAAATGAACGATGCAATTCTATTGCAAAATATTGATATTCAAAATATTAACGGAGATATTTTAATTAAAGGAAAGATATGTTCACGGGAATAATTGACGAAATCGGCAAGGTGAAGGCGATTGTCAGGCACGCAAACAGCATCAAGCTGACTATTGCTGTGAAGAAGATTTTGGACGACATCCATATCGGCGACAGTATCTGCACCAATGGTGTCTGCCTTACTGTCACGACTTTCGACGACAGCTCTTACACCGCCGACGTGATGCCTGAAACAATGAATCGCACCAATTTCAAAGATTTGAGAATCAATGATTTGGTGAATTGCGAACGCGCAATGCCTGCTAACGGTCGTTTCGGTGGACATATAGTCTCGGGACATATCGATGGCATAGGTGTTATCTCAAAAATGACTCATGACGACAAGGCAATTCGTGTGAAAATCGAGACCAGACCTGAGATTTTGAGATATATCGTTGAAAAAGGTTCTATTACAATAGACGGTATCTCATTGACTGTCACTGATGTAACGAGTTTCGACTTCGGAGTTTCGATTATTCAGCACACGCAAGACGAGACCACTTTGACCAAGAAAAAGATTGGCGACACTGTGAATTTGGAAAACGATATCGTTGGAAAATATATCGAGAAATTTGTTGGAAATATAACTTTTCAACATGATGAAAGATTGCTTAACTTATTGAAAGATAATAATTTTTAATATAAATGAACAAGGATTTTAATACTATTGAGGAAGCTTTGGAAGACCTTCGCGCAGGTAAGATGATCATCGTGGTTGATGACCCTGACCGCGAAAACGAAGGCGATTTGATTTGTGCGGCTGAGTTTGCGACCGTCGAAAACGTGAATTTTATGGCATCATACGGCAAAGGATTGATTTGTATGCCGATGAGTTCTGAGATATGCAAACGATTGAGACTCAATCAGATGGTGCTTGAAAATACAGACAACCACTGCACTGCGTTTACGGTTTCAATCGATTACAGAGATACCACGACAGGCATTTCGGCTGTTGAACGCTCAATAACTGCTCAAAAAGTTGTTGAAGACGGCATCCGTCCGGAAGATTTTCGTCGTCCGGGTCACATGTTTCCGCTTGAAGCCCGTCAGGGTGGAGTGCTGAAACGTGGTGGTCACACTGAGGCTACCGTCGATTTGATGCGTCTCGCCGGACTGAAGGAATGCGGTCTGTGCTGCGAGATTATGCGCGAAGACGGCACCATGATGCGCACAACTGAATTGGTGCAGTTTGCAAAAGCTAACAACTTGAAAATCACTTCGATAGCTGAGTTGATTAAATATCGCCGTAAGACTGAAGTCTTGGTTGAACGCGTTACAGAAGCGGAATTGCCAACGAAATATGGCACTTTCAAAGCTATAGGATACGTCGATAAAATCACTGGCGAACACCATGTGGCGTTGGTGAAAGGCGATTTGAGTACCCCGGAACCAGTTCTTTGCCGTGTACACTCAGAATGCTTGACAGGCGACGCTTTCGGTTCGATGCGCTGCGACTGTGGCGAGCAATTACAGGAGGCAATGCGTCGTATCGAGGCCAAGGGCAGGGGAGTTTTGCTTTATCTCCGCCAGGAAGGCCGTGGCATCGGCTTGATTAACAAGCTGAAAGCCTACACCTTGCAGGACAAAGGCATGGATACCGTTGAAGCGAATTTAGCTTTAGGTTTCGCTGCAGATTTAAGAGATTACGGCACAGGCGCGGAGATTTTGGCAGATTTAGGTGCTAAGAAAATCATTGTGATGACCAATAACCCGATGAAAATCAGTGGTTTGGAAGGCTACGGCATCGAAATAGTCGGTCGTGAACCAATCGAGATGACTTGCAACGAAAAGGACGCATTCTATCTTTACACAAAATACAAAAAAATGGGGCACATGCTCCATGTTAAAGAAGTCAGAAGACAGGAGGAAGAAGTTTGAAGTTTGGAGTGTGGAGTTTAAAGTTATTCAGTTAGTCAGTTGTTCAGTTAATCAGTTGATGATAGAAAAGAATTAATGAAAAATTAATGGGTAATTGATGAAAATTAATGTTAAAAAAATTATAATTTTGAATTTTTAAATCTTTAAATTATGAATATTTTAGAAGGAAAATTATTGGCTGAAGGTCAGAAAATCGCTATCGTGGCCGGCCGTTTCAACGAAATCATCACCAACAAGCTGTTGGGTGGCGCCATCGACGCTTTCAAACGTCACGGTGGAGATGAGAAAAATATTGATATCGCTTGGGTTCCGGGCGCTTTCGAGATCCCGCTTGTGGCAAAGAAAATGGCAGCAAGCAAGAAATACGACGCAGTTGTTTGTCTTGGAGCAGTGATCCGTGGCGCAACACCTCATTTCGACATGGTTGCCAATGAAGCCACAAAAGGCATCGCTCAAGTCGGTCTCCAAACCGAAGTGCCAGTAATCTTTGGCGTTCTCACAACCGACAGCATCGAACAAGCCGTTGAACGTGCTGGTTCAAAAGCAGGAAATAAGGGATACGACGCAGTGACAACTGCAATTGAGATGGTTAATCTGCTGAAACAGATATAACGATTATTTGTAGGGACGGACCGCGTCCGTCCTAAAATGAAACAGGGACGGATTCGATCCGTCCCTACGTTTTTTATTCCTTATCAAATTCCTCGATTTCCTTCACGATATTGTTGATTAGGCGTTCCTTCAGGTCGTAAAGATCGTCGGAAATATCGCATTTGTAGTAGTGCGGGTTGATGAGACGCTTTTCGGTGTCGTCTAGGTGGGCAAGGTTGTCGAGGTAATAATTCCGCTTCTCGGTAATCGAGACGTATTCAACAATCGGTTTGCCGTCTTTCATAACCTGCGGCTGCAAGATGCGGTATTCGTATTCTCCAGCTTGGAAGGTTCTCGATTTTAAAGGGTCATACTCATCGCGCAACGTGATTTCTTCATGATTCTCAATGGCTCGTGCGAGTCTGTCGCCACGCAGACAGGTCACATCAACCTTGAATTTGTTGTTTTTGATGATACGATATGTGATCTGGAAACCAGGATTGATGAGCTTGCTGCTTTCCTCCGAGCGTTTCAAAACAGGCATGTCGTCGACTTGAACCAGCTTGTAAACGTTACCGAAACAAGGATTGTGCTTGCTTGTGGCTATTGCATCGCCCACACCGTAGCTGTCGACCTTGCAACCCTGACGCTCCAACTCCATGATAAGATATTCGTCTAATGCGTTGGTTGCGAATATCTTACAATTCTTCAGACCAGCTTCGTCGAGCATATCGCGGGCTTTTATTGAGAGGTATGTGAGGTCGCCGCTGTCGAGACGGATACCGTAGCCGTAAGGGTAGGAGTCGTCTATTCCGTTGGCTTTGAATGCCTTGATGGCGTTTTTGACGCCGCATTTCAGGGTGTCGTATGTGTCGACCAGCAGAATCAGCACCTCGTTTTTGTGTGTCTTGATATATTTGTCGAATGCTTCGTATTCGCCTTTCACTGTTGGGCCGAACGATGTCACATAGCTGTGTGCCATTGTTCCTGATGCCGGGAAGCCGAACTCCACACCTGTGACGATGTTTGATGTGTTCTGGCAACCACCGATGAATGCTGCTTTTCCGCCGTAGATGGCAGCCCATGGACCGTGAGCGCGACGGCTTCCGAACTCGCTGACAGGCTTGGTGGTGCTACGTGTCACACGCGATGCCTTTGTTGCCACTGCCATCTGATGGTTCATGATGCAAAGCATAGGAGTTTCAAGCACTTGCGCCTCGATGATCGGGCCTTCGATGGTGATGATAGGCTCTTTCGGGAATGCGATTTCGCCCTCGCGCATGGCGTAGATGTTGCCGGTGAACTTCATCGTGGCGAAATATTTGCGTACTTCTTCGTATTCGTCGCCTGGGAGGAACTGCTCGAAGAAGCTTTCGTCAGCTTTTCCAAGGCCTTCCACCATTTTAAGCACCTCGCGCACGCCGCTCACCACGGCCCAGTTGTTGGTATCTGGAGCCTTGCGGTAGAAGAGGTTGAACACAGCGCGTTTGTCCTTCATCCCATTGTCGTAGAACGACTTGCCCATCGTATACTGATACTTGTCGGAGCAATAAGAAGCATTCAATTCCATCATAAAAATCCTAATTTTTTGCAAAGGTATAACATTTTTTTATATAAACCACGGATTACACGGATTTTCACAGATTTTTTCTGTTCTACCTCTGTCATTTCGACCGACCAAAGGGAGTGGAGAAATCTCATATTTATAATTATTCATATCAAAAAATTAGTATTTTTGCGCCTTAATTTTGAAATGACCATGTTTATAGGAGAGCTGATAGCTTTATTTGTTGCTGTTTCATGGACTGCCACCGCTTTGTTTGCGGAGGTCGGCTCGAAGCGCATGGGCTCGTTGCCGTTCAACACCATCAGGATGACGATGTCGCTTGTGCTTCTGATGGTAACTTTATGGCTGGTGATGGGCGTGCCGTATCCTCGTCATGCCGATGGCGGCACGTGGCTGTGGCTGCTTCTCTCGGGCTTGGTTGGTTATGTCATCGGCGACTACTGCCTGATGCAGGGATATATCCATATCGGCTCGCGTTTCGGCCAGCTTTTCATGACACTTTCGGCGCCGACGGCGGCTATCACCGGAAGGATATTGCTTGGCGAGCACATGCGCCCGATAGCCATCGTTGGAATGATAATCACGTTGAGCGGTATTGCCTTGTCGATATTGTCAAAAAGTGACGGTTCAGAGAAACAGAAGTTGCATTTCAAGCTGCCTGCGAGAGGTATCTTTTATGCAGCTATGGCTGGAATCTGCCAAGGTTTCGGCTTAGTGCTCAGCAAGGTCGGCCTGACGCATTACGATGCCGCTCTTGAGGCATTGAACATCGCGCAGGATTCAGTTTTTGAAGGCGCTATACTGCCGTTGCAGGTGAGCATCAGTGTGCCCATTGCGGCCACTACAATTCGCGCTTACATCGGATTGACGGGCTTTTTCTTGGCTTTGATTATCTTCAATAAAGACGGATTAAAGCAATTGCATCGTGCCGTTAACGACCGCAAGGCGATGTGGTGTGTGCTGGCGTCGACCATCTTCGGTCCGTTTATCGGAGTCAGTGCGTCGTTGCTTGCCACGCAGTACACCTCAACTGGCATCGCGCAGACGCTTTTCGCCCTTACGCCAATCCTTATCATCGCTCCGGCTGCAATACTATTCCATCAGAAAGTCACTGTCCGCGAGGTCATCGGCGCTGTCATCAGCGTCGCTGGAGCTTGCTTGTTTTTTATTTAAAACCTTTGATTATGATTGAGCGCCATCCTTTGAAGCCGTTTCTGCCAGCTAATGCGAAAGTGTTGTTTTTGGGCAGTTTTCCGCCGCAGAAGAAGCGCTGGTGCATGGAGTTCTTTTACCCTAATTTCCTGAACGACCACTGGCGTTTGGAAGGCGAGATTTGGTTTCACGACAAGAACCATTTTGTCGATTTGGGGCGTAAGTGCTTTAAAATGAATGAGATAATGGCATTCTTAAATGAAAAAGGAATAGCGTTTTTCGACACTGCAATGGCTGTAAACCGACTGAAAGACAACGCTTCCGATGCATTCCTTGAAATAGTTGAGAGAACCGACATCAGAGCTTTGTTGGCGAAGATGCCACAATGCAAAGCCATTGCTACGACAGGGGAGAAGGCTACCATTGAAGTATGTAATTATTTCAATATCAATGATATTCCAGCGCCGAATTCCAAAATTTCATTAGAAAAATACCTGACATTATACAGGCTCCCATCATCCTCAAGAGCTTATCCATTAGCGTTTGAAAAGAAAGCGGAGGCGTATCGGAAGATGTTTGAAGAAATTTTTTAAAAAACCACTTGACAAATCAAAAAAGTTTAGTATTTTTGCAGTGTCGTTTTACCATACAGCGTAGGTAACGAAGACTGTCAGCGTCGATGTTTTTGACAGTGACGAACGTATAAGACCGAGGTTTTACTTCGGTCTTTTTATTATGTCAAAGGCTGTAAGCAGCCACTTCTTTGTTTTTCCTTGCGGATCTTTTTGTAAAGCTATAACAAAACGGAACCCCTTGCTTTCAAAGACTTTTTTCTGACTGTCTGATTTTTTTAAGTTGAAATCGCCAAACTGAACAACAATTGGAATAAAATCCTCTATATTGAAACCCAATCGGTTGATTTCCAGCTCATGTTTGTCGATTATATGAGCCAGACCATATCCTTTGTGTTTTATAGGATCTGTAACTTTCCCCCAAACAATATCGATGTCGCCAATATCATTGCGATGCAGCGCAGCAATACATTCACCATCTTTCATTTTCCTTAAAAACTTTATTGCCTCTTTAGGCTTCCCTGCAAATTGTGTGTAAACTGGACCGAAATTATTCATAATTAAAATATTAAAATATTTCAAAAATAATGTCGAATTCTCTGCTGCAAAATTACGTCATAATTCTTTGTTTGTCAAGGATTTAATTGTTAATTATTGTTTACAAAAGTTGCAGGATTTTGTTCCTTTTCCCTTGATGGAAAATGAACCGAAAAGATCAAGCGCCAGCCGATGCTCGAACCGCCGTCTGGCGCGGGCCCCCGCACCGCGAAGCAGTTGTCGCAAATTTTGCGACAACTGAATATCCTTTTAATTCTTCAGAAAGAGCGTTTTTAATATGTTTGCCTATTGTTTTTATATCTCGGTCAAAAAGAGTTGCCATTTGTTGTCGGTTCATCCAAACAGTGTCATTATAAAGCTGCACCTCAATCTGAATCGTGCCATCTTCGCTTCTGTAAATAATTACCGACTTTTCCGATTGCTGACCGTCTGCTGTTAAAACTACTTGATTATCCATTTTTTACAATTTTAAAAGATTTCAAAAATAACGTTGAATTCCTTGGTTGCAAAATTACAGTATAATTCCTTATGTGTCAAGGATTTTAGTGTTAAATTCTATTAACAAAAGTTGCGGGATTTTGGAGGAAATCTTAAAAGTTTTTAACAATTATTATGCCTTGTCAGGCGGTTTATTTGTTCCTTTTCCCTTGATGGAAAATGAACCGAAAAGATCAAGGCCCGATTAATCGGCCCCCGCTTAGTCCTGCTTTTAGGCCTTCGCTGCCCCGCAATCGGGCCGGGCCCCCGCGCCGCGAAGCGAAGTGGGGGCGAAGCCATGATGGAGGGACGCACAGCGTTCATTCGCGAGCGCACGACTGCAGCCCGAATAGGCTGTCGCAATGAACAGAAAAACGATTTGGATAAGTTGAGAAAAGAACTTTAAGAACTTCAAAAAGAGAATGAAAAACTCAGAAATGAAGTGGCATTTATGAAATCAAAATAAGAATCAGATTTTTCTTTTAAAATATTTTGCATTTTTGGAAATAGTTTGTATTTTTGTAGGGTAAAACAAAATATACAGACATGACTGAGGACTCAAAACAAGGATACGTGTATATCCTTACCAATCCGAGTTTTAAGGAAGACTGGGTGAAGATTGGCAAAAGCTCGCGTCCGGTGGATGTGCGCTCGAAGGAGCTTGACAACACCGCCGTGCCGTTGCCGTTTGAGATTTTCGCCACGATGAAGACCTGCAAATACAACGAGGTTGAGAAATTAGTGCATAAAACCATCGACCGTTTGACCGATTTGAGGATTCGCCAGAATCGTGAGTTTTTCAACGTGGCTCCGCAAGTTGCACTTGATATTTTCAAGGATATTGCCAGCGCGATTGACGATGCTGAAATTGTTTTGTATGAAAACAATATACCAGTTGTTCATAAAGAAGGTGATAAAAAAGAGAAACGTGAAATGAAACGCGGACGTTTCAAATTCAGCATGGTTAACATTCCAATTGGCTCTACGCTTACATTTATTCCGACTGGTATTGAGGTAAAAGTTGCAAGTGACGACCAGATTGAATACGAAGGCAGAATATACAAACTTTCGCCTTTCGTCGGAACTTTCATGCCGGAAGACAAACGAAATGCTTCAGGTGCTTATCAAGGGTCGAAGTATTTTAGTTTTAAAGGGAAAGTGCTGGAGGAGATGAGAGTCGAAAAGGAAAAAGAATAATAATATGGCAAAAACAGAAAAACAAAATAAAAAACCAGCGAAAAGCATGGAATCAGCTCTGTGGGAGTCGTGTGACAAATTGCGTGGAGCTGTAGAACCTTCGGAGTATAAACATGTTGTACTGAGTCTCATTTTCCTTAAATATGCTGGCGACCGTTTTGAACAACGGAAACAAGAACTTATTGAGCAGGGACTTAAAGAATATATCGACCAGGTTGAATTCTATACGGCAGAAAATGTGTTCTATTTGCCAGAAGAGTGCCGTTGGTCTTATATCATGGAAAATGCCAAGCAATCAAATATTTTCCAAATTATTGACGATGCTCTGTCAAACATCGAGAAGAAAAACAAACAGTTAGCGGGAGCTCTTCCTAACAACTATTATTCCAATCTCGGTCTTGATAAAACCAAATTCGCTTCACTGCTTGATGAGATAAATAAGTTGGACACAGTGAAAGATTCGGAAAACGACCTGATGGGACGTGTTTACGAGTATTTTCTTGGTAAATTCGCTATTAAAGAAGGCAAGGGTAAAGGAGAATACTACACTCCTAAATCAATAGTGAATCTTATAGCTGAACTCATTGAGCCTTACGATGGAAAGATTTACGACCCTTGTTGTGGCTCGGGTGGCATGTTTGTGCAGTCGATGAAGTTTGTGAAGGCCCACCATGGCAACCAAAAGAACGTTAGCGTTTACGGACAGGAAAACACCAACACTACTTTCAAGCTGGCTCGAATGAATCTTGCGATTAGAGGTATCTCGGCAGATATCAAGCAAGGCGACACTTTCCACAACGACCAGCACCAGGATTTGAAAGCCGATTATATAATGGCAAATCCGCCGTTTAACCAAAAAGATTGGCGTGAGGATAACCAGCTCACGACTGATGCCCGTTGGAGCGGCTATGATACACCTCCGACATCTAATGCCAACTACGGCTGGATTTTGAACATTCTGTCCAAACTTTCCACCAATGGAGTTGCAGGTTTCTTGTTGGCAAACGGAGCTTTGAGCGCTGACGGCATAGAACTCGCCATCCGTAAGAAACTCATTGAAAATGATAAGGTTGAAGCTATCATTATTTTGCCGAGAAACTTGTTCTATTCCACAGACATTAGCGTTACTTTGTGGATTTTGAATAACAACAAAAAGGCGCATGTGGTGACGAAAAACGGACTGGAGATCCATTATCGCGACCATGAAAATGAGATTCTTTTCATGGATTTGCGGCAAATGGGCGTGCCTTTCGAGAAGAAATACGTTGAACTTGACCCCGACACGAGGGATAAGGTTACTCGCACATACCATAATTGGCAGCAAGAAGGATGTAAAGATACATATCACAACGAGGCGGAATACTGTTATTCTGCCACTCGCAGTGAGATTGAGCAGAAAGGTTGGAGTCTTGTGCCAAGCAAATATATCGAGTTCCGCAACCGCGACGAGCAGATTGACTTCAACACCAAGATGCAGGAGCTTCAAAAAGATATGCGTGAATTGCTGAAACAGGAGGATGAGAGCAAGAAAGAACTTGAAAAATTGTTCGAGAAGTTAGGATACAAACTATAAAATTCTTTCCAGTTTTTAAAATATTGGAAAGAATGGGAATGTTTTAGTTGCTTTGAATGTTATTTTTACGCTATAAAAGTAAATAAGAATTTTTTTATTTTATTTTTTAAGCAAAAAGTAAAATAATGAATTTTTTATTGTATCTTTGCAGAAAAAACAGATAATATGATAGAAATCGAAAAATTTGAATCCGGACATTACGAACAAGGCTATGGTTACAAGTATTTTGTCCCTTCGTTGATAAATGACGAATGGACGTGGAGTGACCCGACAATAAACCATCTTTTGGAAAAGGCGGCCATAAAACTGGGTGAACTCAATTCTTTTTCGCGCTTAGTGCCAAATATTGATTTGTTTATTCAGCTTCATGTGATGAAAGAGGCTGTTGATTCAAGCCGAATTGAAGGAACACAAACAAAAATTGATGAGGCAATTCTTCCGAAAAATGAGATTCTTCCTGAAAGGAGAGACGATTGGCAAGAAGTGCAAAACTATATTGCTGCTATAAATGATGCCATTGAAGAACTAAAAAGTTTGCCAATTTCATCGAGGCTAATAAAATCAACTCACAAGATTCTTTTAAATAGCGTGCGTGGCGAACATAAGATGCCTGGAGAGTTCCGCACAAGTCAAAACTGGATAGGCGGCGCTTCTTTAGCTGATGCCCGATATATTCCTCCACATTTCCAATTGCTAAACGATTTGATGAGCGATTTGGAAAAATTCATGAATAACGACGAGATTCACGTGCCTGCGCTCATAAAGATAGCCATCGCACATTATCAGTTTGAAACCATACACCCATTTCTTGACGGCAATGGACGAATCGGGCGATTGCTAATAACCTTGTTTTTGGTAAAAGAGAAAATTCTTAACAAGCCGCTGCTGTATCTCTCAACTTTCTTTGAGAGAAAAAAGGATATTTATTATGATAATCTGAACAACATTCGTGTTAAAAACGATATGTTGCAATGGATTAAATATTTCTTAGTTGGCATAGAACAGACATCAACTGTTGCGGTTGAAACCCTTTCACATATTATCCGATTTAAGGATCAGATGGAGAATGACATTCGTGAGAGATATGGAAGAAGAAGTACAACTGCCATTGTGCTGATGCACAAATTGCTGGAGAATCCTTACACGAATGTTGAAGATGCCGCTAAAGTTTGTGGCGTTACATACAAATCGGCTAATGCGCTCATTAAGGATTTGTGCGAAGACGATTATCTGAAGGAACTGACCGGACAAAGCCGCAACCGCATATTTGTCTTCCAGAAATATATGGATATATTCAATAAAGACTATTACGCATGACAATATATAAACGTTTAGGCGACTACATCAGAGAGGTTAATGTTCGTAATTCGGATTTGAAGGTTACGAACTTGTTGGGTTTGAGTGTATCTAAGGTATTTATGCCTTCAATAGCAAATACTATTGGTACTGATATGTCTTCATATAAAATCGTGGAGAAGGGTCAATTTGTTTATATTGCTGACACATCGAGACGTGGTGATAAAATAGCTATTGCTTTACTTTCAGATTATGAAAATGCAATAGTTTCTCAAGCATACACTGTTTTTGAGATTGTGGATCATAGTGCATTATTGCCTGAATATTTGATGATGTGGTTCCGCCGTCCAGAGTTTGACCGATATGCTCGATTTCATTCACATGGCAGTGCCCGTGAAGTGTTTGATTGGGATGAGCTCTGCAATGTCCAGTTGCCAATTCCTTCAATCGACTGCCAGCGTGAAATTGTATCTGAATACGAAACGCTTTCAAACCGCATTCGCCTCAACGAGCAGATGATTGCGAATTTGGAAGAAACAGCGCAAGCGTTGTACAGAAAGATGTTTGTAGATGGTGTGGATAAGGAGAATCTGCCGGAAGGGTGGAGAAAGTTATCCATATTTGATGTGGCGAAAGTTATATATGGTTATCCTTTTGATTCTGAATTGTTTTGTGATGACAATCAATTTACACCTGTTATTAGGATTAGAGATATTTTAGAAAACAAAACGGATACATATACGACAGAACAAGTAGACGATAAATACCAAATAAGTGATGGAGATATATTAATTGGAATGGATGGTGTTTTTCATATGACAATATGGAGTGGTGGATATGCATTTCAAAACCAACGAATTGTTAGGATTATCCCAAACCCAAAAGAATCTTTATCTTCATACCAAATCTATTTCTCAATCTTCAATCCTATTAAAGAACTCGAAACATCGATTGAAGGGACAACCGTTGCTCATTTAAGCGATAAAGATATGAAAAAGTTGTCTGTCGTCGTTGCAACAAAAGATATTCAAGAAAAAGCATACTCTGAATTTGAAACAATTAAAAGAAATGTTATTGTTTACAAAAAAGAGAATTCAAAATTAACGGAATTACAATCTTTGCTATTGGCAAGGATGGGGAAATAAAAAAAATAAAAAATATGAATGCTACAATTATCATTTTTTTGATTGGCTGTGCAACTGCTGTTGCACTTGTTGCCATTATCTGTGATCATTTGTTTGAGAAAAAGACTGTACCAACAGAGTGTCTAATGTCTAAAAAGATCATCAAAATTCATCGAAACTATATTGCAGGTTTCCTGGGTTTTGCGGTAATTATGCTTATTACATCAAAATATGGTGGTCCTAATAATGCTATCTTTGATTATTTGTCGTTTGGTTCAACAATTACAGCGATGGTGTTATCAGTCCTTGCAATCTTTGTAACAGTACAATCTAGTACTGATATGTATAAGCAGTTTACAAGAATTGATAATGCTACAGATACCATAAAAAACGCTTCAGATCAAATTGAAGGTACTTTGTCGGAACTAAAAATAGCTGAATCGAAATTACAAAATACTTCAAAAACTATTTCAGAGCAATTAGATAATATTGTGGAACAAATTGATGATAGGTTCAAAACTCATATGAAAGAAACAGAAGATAAAATATCAAAGCAGTTAGAGGAATCGTTTAATAGTACTTCGGATATTTATAATCAAGATGCTAAACTTGATGAAAAAATGACAGAAAAGGCAAAGACGTATTTTATAACGACGACCTCCGCTAGTGGTCTATTAGCAGTGTATGCATGTTCTTTATCAATGGAAAAGAATAAACCATTTGAACTTTCTAATATTTTTAAAGGAAACGAGTCCTATACATTTGGCTTTCTAATAGCTCTGTTATCTACAGCTATAATACTCTTCACCCATGACGATAAAAACAATCAAATTACATGTCAAAAATCATTGTTTTCATCTCAAGAAGTGTATGATCAAATAAAACAGAGAATAACACAGCCTCAATTAGGTAGGGATTATTTTGATAGATTAAATACTATTAATGCTTTTTTTGATATAAGCCCATTGAAAATAACAATTGAATAGCTATTTAGAGAACAAGTCGGTTTGTGTAATATTGTTCAAATAAAACATATGATTAATTATTTAATGAATATATTTTAGTAAATAAATCATAGTCTTTGCGATTGGCGAAGATGGGAAAATAAAAATATTATAATTATGAATGTTCTTTACATTTTAGGAAACGGCTTTGACAAAGCACAAGGAATGCATACAAGTTATCCGGAATTTTATCAATATTTGATGAAAACCGAATGTAGTCCGCTTTTAGAGCAAATGAAGAAAGATATAAAAGAGGATACAAAATTGTGGTCTGATATGGAGGAAGCTTTAGGTGTTTTTACGTCAAAAGTTAAAACCGAAGAAGACATGGACAGTTTGCATGATGAACTAAGCCAACACCTACAAAATTATTTACAATTAGAAGATGATAATTATTTGTTGGGTAATAATACGAGATACAAGTTTATGATGGACATCCAAAACCCTGAGCAATATTTGGCTGAAGTTGATAGACCTTTGTATAATGATTTTATAATAAATAGTATTAACCCTTCAGTCGGTATTAATTATAACGTAATATCTTTGAATTACACTTATACATTTGAAAAATTGATGGGTGATAACAATGTTTTTAATGAGAAACGACATTCTATATTACAAAGTATTTGTCATGTACATGGGCAACTTGGTGATACAATTATTATTGGTGTGGATAATAAAAACCAAATAAAAAATATTTCATTCCAAAATTCTGATGATATCGCAAGTTTTTTAATAAAAGTAAATGCGAATGCTGCCATGAAAAATGTTCGTCATAGAAAGTGTGAAGACCTAATACAAGCAGCTAATCTGGTGGTGTTGTTTGGTGTTTCTTTTGGAGATACTGATATGCGCTGGTGGAAATTATTAGGTAATGAGCTTAATAAGAGACAAGACATAGGAGTAATAAGTTTTTTATATTGTCCTGGGGAGATACCTGAAACAAGAAAATATAGATTAACAATGGTAGAGAGAAGAGAAAGGCAAAGACTATACTCAAAGATGGGAATTACATCGAATGATATGGATAACAGATTCTTTATTGCCATTAATTCGTTAATGTTTAAAAAATAGTGATTATGGAACAGATATTGTTTTGGATAACTGATAACATTGTAGGCGCATTATTGTCAGTATTATTAGGTGCTTTGTTGGGAATAGGTGGAACTTCCTATTACTATAGAAATAAATACTCTGTGAAAAATAAACAAACACAAAAAGGTGGTAGAAACTCAACAAACATTCAAGTTAATGGTGATTATACTGAAATAAACAAGTAAGTAGAGTATGGATATTCAGAAACAAGAGGGAGGAGATAATTCAAAGAATATACAAGTAATCGGTGATGTTACTTGTGGCATTTCATATACAGAAGCAAGACAAATAGCCTTAGACGTTTTTAATGCTAATTGTCAAAAAATGATGAATGAGGCAGCCCAAACAGCAGAAAAACGTGCAAATGAAATTGTGGATGATTTTACTAAAAAGCTGTTTGAAGAACATCCTGAACTGAGCGTGAGATTAAAAGATCCTTCTATTCAATATTCAGCATTCTCTGTTATTAAAAACTATGTAAAAACAGGAGATGCAGAGTTAAAAGAGCGCATGTTAGGAATGTTGATTCAAAGAATGGAGGCTAAAGAGCGTAGTATGGAACAAATTGTTTTGGATGAAGCTATAGAAATAATCCCCAAACTAACACAAGATCAGATTAACATACTATCCCTGATATTGTCAGCGGTTTATATCACTCACCGCATAACTAATATAGATGATTTTAAGGATTTTATTAATAATAGACTAATGACTTTTTATCCAAATAAAAAGTCGAATTCAATATATACTCATTTACAATACACAGGATGTTGTACTTTTTTAGGTGGAATTAGTACATATAAACCATTTATTGATATATTAAATCTTAAATATGGCGGCTTATTTAATAAAGGTTTTTCAGATGAGACATTTAAACAAACTTTTTCGAAAGATTGTGATCAGATTATTCCAATATTAGCGAAATGCCAGCAAAATTTATCACTGATGCAATTTAATGCAATAAACGAAACGGTATTGACAACCATTATAAGGCAAAATAAACTAGAAAGAGTTTCCACGCAAATAATGCAACTCCATAATCAAAATAAAATGAGTAATGATGATATATTGGCATTTTTGTGCTCAATAAATTCTCGAATTAGATCATTTATAAAAGACTGGGATGATAAATTGAGTGATTTGAGAACAATTGCTTTGACACCTGTTGGATATGCTATTGCTATTCTTAATTATAATATTAAAACAGGTAAGAATATCTCATTAAAGAGTTATATATAGTATTTCGATAATCCTAAGACAAAACAGAGATTTATGCCATACTTCAACGAAAGCCAGTTAGAACAGTCGATAATCGCACTGCTGCTTGAGCAGGATTATGATTAGTAGAAATAAATTATTTATTGTTTAATTTTTAAATTTTGCACAAAATATGTAAATTTTTAAAATAAAAATGGTTTTTAATTGATTTTTGTTTTATATTTGCAGCGTGTAATAACAACAAAAAATTATGATTCAGGAAATGAAAATAAAAAACTATTTGTCGTTCAAAGATGAAGTGACTCTTAGTTTTGAAGCAACCAAAGACAAATTTGCTGAAGACTATCAAGTGGTTCAAGTAAATGAGAGCACAAGACTATTACGCTATGCTATCGTATATGGATACAATGCATCAGGAAAATCTAATTTACTAAAAGTGTTTGATGATTTGTGGCATTTTTGGTCTAATAAACCATATGATCTGGATGAGAATACAGGTATAGTCCCATTTAAACTTGATAATACGTCATCGGCATTACCATCAAGTTTTGAAATAGTGTTTTTTGTTAACAGCACAAAATATTGTTATCAATTGGAGCTGGATGAACATCAAGTTTATCTAGAGAAATTATCATATTATAATAGCACACAACCAATATTATTATTTGAGAGGGTGTTGGAAAATGGACAATCTGTAATCCATTTCAACAAAACGAACAATAATGCCGACAAGATTAGCGGTACTGCAGAAGAGGAAATAAGCTTAAAATGCTTGAAAAATATGTCTTTTTTTGTGGCTCGCAATCAAGTTAATGTTACTCTTCCTCATATTGATACAGCTAAAGATTGGTTGAGAAATCAGATTATGCAAACAATTACTCCTGTTACAAGTTTAACGAGGTATGCGCAACAAAAGGCTTCAGAAGATAAAGATGTAGTTAATCATATTCTTGGCTTTTTAAAGGAAGCGGATTTTAATATTACAAACATTTTAACTAATGTTGTTGATAGACAACTTTCTGAGGACACCCTGAAGATGCTTCTCGAAAATGATGACATCTCAAAGAATGAGAAAGATCGTCTTAAAAAAGAAAAAACCATGAAACAACTTCAAACACATTTTGTGCATACGGTGGAAAATGAAAGAGGAGAAGAAACATATCAGTTTGTTGGGAAAGAAGAATCACGAGGAACTATACGTGTATTTGGTCTAGAGGCAGCATTATATAGTGTACTGCAAAAAAAAGGGGTTTTGCCAATTGATGAGATTGAGACTTCATTACACCCCAAATTATTAGAAAAGATTTTGTATGAGTTTCTAAGGAATTCTAATAGATCACAAATACTTGTAGCTACACACTATGATGGATTATTAGATTTGGTTGATGATTTGATTAGAAAAGATGCTGTATGGTTCACTGAAAAGAAGAAATCTGGTGTTACGGATTTGTACAAACTAACAGACTTTAGAGGTATTAATCGTTTATCTTCTATTCGAGAAGCTTATCGCAACAAACGTTTTGGTGCTACTATGAAGTGAGTATGGAAAAGAGAGAACTAGCGGAAGACATTAAACAACGGCAATATTTTAAGGCTGGTTTAGTTCCATCGCATGAAGAAAATGTGGGTATACGGGATATGGTACCATTATATCCATTTCTAATCAGTGGTGGAACAAATACAGAGCGGTATTATTTTACTCATATCAGTAATACTACTAAGTATAAGTTTATTATTAAACCAGAGTATTTTGGTGATGAGTCAAATTATACGGAGGCGTTTCCACAAAGGATAACGGAGATATTAAATAATAATACAGATGCAAGAATCTTTTGTGTTTTTGATTGGGATACAATTTATGGTGATGATGTGAAAATAAAAAAACATGAAGCTTTTGTGAAAAAATTTCAAGCCGAAATATCAAAAGGCATAGTTTCTATATGCCAAAATATGCCAAACATTGAATATTGGTTCTTGCTTCATTTTGAAAATTATACGGGGTTTTTAAAGAACTATCCTGCCGTTTCAAGACTTTTAGCATCATATATTAAACCATGTTTTCCAAATCCCAATCAAAGTCTAAAAAAGTTGCTCAAGAAAACAAAGTGTTTGGAGGATTCAACATGGGTGAAAAATCTGTGCGCAGATGGCAAGTTGGACGATGCTATTAAGCGTGCAGAATGTAATATTAAAACATATGAAGCTAAAGGAGATTTGGATATACATTCGTATTCATATGTATATAAAGTGTTTAAATAAATTATAAGCCAATGCCATACTTCAACGAAAGCCAGTTAGAACAGTCGATAATCGCATTGCTGCTTGAGCAGGACTACGATTATGTGAAGGGCGATGCTCTTACAGAGCGCGACCTCGATGAGGTGGTGCTGCACGACGACCTCGCGCAATATCTGCGTAACCGCTATAAAAACGACGGCATCACAGAGCAAGAGGTGGAGAGCGCAATACGCGTGATAAAACAGAGGACTGGCGGCTCGCTTTACGATGAAAACAAGCATACTCTGAATCTGCTGATGGATGGCTTCTCACTGAAACGTGAGGATGCCACAAAACAAAATCTCTATATCTATCCGATAGCTTTCGATGAGGCAAATCAAAAATATAACAAATTCAAGGTGTTAAACCAGTTTGAGATTGTCGGCAACACACTTCGCATCCCAGATGCAATCATTTTTATAAATGGCTTGCCGATGGTGGTGTTTGAATTCAAAAACGCTCTCAAACAGAATACGACAATAGAAGACGCATACAAACAACTGACAATCCGTTATCGTCGCGATATTCCTCAGCTTTTCAAATACACGGCGTTTATTGTCGTTTCGGATGGGGTGAACAACAAATTCGGAACACTTTATACACCTTATGAGTTTTTCTACGCCTGGCGAAAAGTCAACGCCAAAGACAAGGCTGGCGATGGCATCAACTCGCTGAAAACGATGATTGCAGGACTTTTCCGTAAAGACCGTCTCGTCGATGTCATCCACAACTTCGTTTATTTCCCCGATACATCAAAAGATGAGCGCAAATATATCTGTCGTTATCCCCAGTATTTCGCAGCACGTTCGCTTTATCAGAATATACAGAACCATAGCAAGCTGAATCCTAACGGAGACGGCAAAGGCGGTACATATTTCGGCGCAACAGGTTGTGGTAAGTCGTTGACAATGTTATTCTTATGCCGTTTACTTATGAAAAGCAAAGCATTATGCAGCCCAACGATTATCCTCATAACCGACCGTACCGACCTTGACGACCAGCTGTCACGTTTGTTGCTCAATGCAAAACAGTTTGTTGGTGACAGCGTCATTGAACAGGTTGAAAGTCGTGAGGATTTGAAGTCTAAACTGCAGGGTAGGACAAGTGGTGGTGTATTCTTAACGACAATACAAAAATTCTCAAAGGATATAAATCTGCTTTCAAACAGAGCTAACATCATCTGTATCAGCGATGAAGCCCATCGTACACAGACAAGTTTGGAAGAGAAAGTGGAGATTACTGATAAAGGCGTCAAACGCTCATACGGTTTTGCAAAATATCTGCGCGATTCGTTGCCAAACGCTACTTATGTCGGATTTACCGGCACTCCAATCGACCCTACACTTGACGTATTTGGTGGCATTGTTGATGAATATTCAATGATTGAGGCCGTTGAGGATGGTATCACCAAAACCATTATGTATGAAGGACGTGCATCGCATGTATTCGCCGACAGCGAGCTCATAAAACAAATCGAGGCATATTACGACAAATGCGCCGAAGAAGGCTCGTCGGAATATCAGATCGAAGAAAGCAAACGTGCAATGACGCAAATGAGCATATTACTCAACAGTCCGGATTTGATTCATCGTTTGGCGGTCGATTTTGTGCAGCATTACGAGCGTAGAGTGGAAGAGGGTAGCACAGTAAAAGGCAAGGCGATGATTGTGTGTGCGACACGTGAAATAGCGTTTTCAATCTATAAAGAGATTGTTGCCATGCGTCCGGAATGGGCAGAGGTGAAGATTTGCGGAGAAGGCGAGGAGCTGACAAAAGAAGAATCTGAAAAAATCAAGCCGATTGAGAAAATCAAATTGGTGTGCATACGTCAGAAAGACGACGACCCTGAATTATACAATCTGTTAGGCACCGACGATGACCGCAAGAAACTTGACCTACAGTTTAAAGAAGACAAATCTAACTTCAAGATTGCCATTGTTGTTGACATGTGGATTACCGGTTTCGATGTGCCTTGTCTCGACACGATGTATTGCTATAAGCCGTTGCAAATGCACACGTTGATTCAGACAGTTAGTCGTGTGAATAGAAATTATCCTGGAAAAGACAAGGGCTTAATCGTTGATTATCTTGGAATTAAGAAAAAGTTTAATCAGGCGATGAAGAAATATGCCTCTGGTGGACAGAACGGCACTCCAGTTGATACTATCGATGCCGCTGTGAAGCTGTTCAAGGATGAACTCGACTTGCTTAGACGAATGTTCAATGGATTCGATTATAGCAAATTCTTCACAGGAACACCGCTTGAACAGCTGAATACGCTGCAAATTGCCGCAGAGCGCATCCAACAGACTGCTGAGTCGGAAAAGCGCTTCATGAAGCATACTTTAATCATGAAATCGGCGTACAATATGTGCAACAACGACGAGCGTATCAAAAATGACGAAGTCAATGATGTTCATTTCTTCTCCGGCGTGCGTTCAATCATTTATAAGACTACAACAGGTGTTGCGCCGGATGCCACACAGATGAACAAACATGTGCTGAAGCTTGTTAATGAAGCACTTGTTTCTGAAGAAGTTGTCGCTATAAACACCATGCGACTCGACAATTCTGAGCAAATTGATATGCTTGCCACGCAGTATATGGAGAAGCTGAAACGTTTGCCATATCAAAACACAAAAGTCAAGTTGATGGAGCAGTTGCTGAAGCGTGTTATTGATAGCGTCAGACGGGTTAACAAGGTAAAAGCTGTCAGTTTTACAGACCGTTTGAAAGAAATTATCGACAAATACAACGACCGATCGGATGACATCGTTTTGGCTGACGAAATCGTTACAGAAGTCGCAAAGCAGTTGGCTGATTTGTTTGAAGACATTAAGAAAGACAGCGTTTTGCCTGACGGAATTCCAAACATTGAAGTCAAAGCGTTTTATGATATTTTAAAATCAGTGGCGGAGCAATACGGGTTCTTAGATAAATATACGGAAGAAGAGTATATTGCTATGGCAAAAGACGTCAAGGATGTTGTAGATGATGGTTCTCAATTTATCGATTGGGATAAACGTGCAGATATTACGGCACAGCTAAAAGTAAAAATAATATTAACACTCGCCAAACACGACTATCCACCTGCGACAAGAGACGAAGTGTTCAAGGCTATTTTTGAGCAGGCTGAAAATTTTAAGAAAAATAATATTTAGAAATATGAAACACATTCAATACACCACCCAAGGCACTTGCTCAATCCTCATCGACGTGACAGCTGATGATGACAACGTCATTCAAAATGTGGCTTTCCTTGGAGGCTGCAACGGCAATCTGCAGGGAATCTGCCGACTGGTGAAAGGGCAGAAGATCGACGACGTTATCGCCAAACTCGATGGCATCCGCTGCGGAAACAAGATTACTTCTTGCCCTGATCAGCTTTGCCAGGCGCTGAAGGAACTGAAGAGACGGTAGTTTGGAGTTGAGAGTGTAGAGTTTAGAGTAGTTTAAAGTTTAATAGTTTAAAGTTTAAAGAGTGAGATTATGTTACCTGCAAATGCTAAAATTGTTAAATGTCCTTTTTGCGGCGAGCGGAAAGAACTGCTGAATCTGGCATCTGGCAATACCTTCGGTGCTAAACATTGGTCTGACCAGAAAATGATTGCCCCGATGTTGCCTCGGGTTTCACCGGTGCAGAAATGCTCTAAATGTGGAAAGTATTATCTGGAATATAAACAACCTTACAAGGAAGGTGATGATTGGTCGTCGGAGCGCGGCGAGTTGTCGTATCAGGAGTGGAAAGAGGCTTACGAGCAGTTTAAAGTCGATAATAGTATTAAACGCGACGACATGCAGGTGATAAGGCATCATATCATCATGGCTTTCAACGATGAATATTATCGCAACTCTGATACACCGGCACCAGCGCGTGAAGAGACGTTTTTTATCGAAATCATCAATGATTATATCGCTTCCAATAAATGGAATAGTCAGAATATGCTGTTTAAAGCCGAGCTTTATCGTGAAGCCGGCGAGATGACAAAATGCGAAGAGGTCTTATCTCAAATCTCTACTAAATCTTTGAAAGAGTTTGAGTTAAAGATTTATGATATGATCAAAACCAAGATGACCAAAGGCGATAAGATAGTGTTTATGATAAAATAAACTTACTTCTCAGGTGTCAATTTTACCATCAGCACACCGTGCGATGGGATGTTGTTAACCACATTCTTTTTTGTCGATTTTGCGATGGTTTTATGCTGCCAGAGGTCGTAAACCTTATAATTGTCGCCAGTGGCGCGAATCTCCGGAATATCGTTCCAGTTGAAGTTGAGATTCCATTCCGTTTCACTTCTGTTGAAGAAACAAACTGCCCATTCATCGTTGGCGAGCTGTTTCACCCAGATTTGACGGTCGCCCATTGCCACCGACAGATGTGCCTGAATTCCCAATGAATCCTGGTCGATTGCGATAACGTCTTTATTTGTGAGGATGCGCTTGGTGTCGTCGCTCATGTTGCCCAAGTCGTTGCCAGCCATCAGCGGAGCTGCGAGCATGCACCACATCGAGAAGTGGCTCTGGTCTTCAATTGTTGTCATTCCTCCATTGCCGACTTCAAGCATATCAGGGTCGTTCCAGTGTCCCGGACCGTTGTATGGATACAAATCCTGCACCAAATCGATAATGTTGACCATTCCGTGTCCGCCCCAGTCTTCGCGACCGTCCCACATGTTGATGATGTCGCCGGTGGCTCTCCAGAGGTGGCCGATGCCTTTGCCCCATTCCCAAGGTTTGGTGCTGCCCCATTCGCAGATGCTGAAAACTATAGGTCTGCCAGCCTCTTTCAAAGCTTCGCGCATGATGGTGTAGGCTGTCTTCGAGTTGGTTCCGCGGTTGTTGCAGAAGTCATATTTCAGATAATCGACGCCAGTGCGTGCATAAAACAGCGCGTCCTGATATTCGTGCCCCATGCTGCCTGGTCGTCCGGCGCAGGTGTAAGCGCCAACACATGAATAAATGCCGAATTTCAGTCCTTTTGAGTGGATATAATCTGCCACATATTTCATTCCGTGCGGAAAACGCTCAGGGTCGCAAACGATGTTGCCGTCAGCGTCGCGGTCGATCTGCCAGCAGTCGTCAACGACGATGTATTCGTAGCCTGCCTCTTTCATACCCGATGCCACCATAGCGTCGGCAGCGCCCATCAGCAGTTGCTCGTTCACGTCGCAGCCGAACTTGTTCCAGCTGTTCCATCCCATTGGCGGAGTGGGGCAAAGCGCCTCAAACTCTTCCTGTGTCATTGGTTGCGGTTTGGTGTTTTGTGCCGTTGCAGCGATGCTCATCAGCACGACGAAAAGAAGTGTAAAGATGTTTTTCATAGTAATTAGATTTTTTGCAAAGATATGAAAACTGCTCAAATAATGTGAAATTTTTCTAATTTTGCAAAAATTTTGAATTATGCTACAAATCGGATTATCTCATACCTCAACAACTACAGTAAATTCAAGCAATACCGCACGCACTTATGGCTCCGGTGGACTTGATGTTTTCGCGACTCCTGCAATGATCGGTCTCATGGAAAATGCAGCAATGACTGCCGTTGAGAACGATCTGCCTGAAGGCTCGTCGACAGTGGGCGCGCATATCAGCACATCGCATGTGAAGCCTTCAAAGCTTGGCGCAACGATAAAAGCGACAGCGGTTTTGGAAGAAATCGACGGCCGAAAGCTGACATTCAAAGTGTCGGCATCAGATGATGACGGTCTCATCGGCGAAGGCTCTCACATCCGCTATATCGTTGATATTAAGAAGTTTATGGCGAAATTAGGACTTTAACGTCTTACAGCCCGCACCACCTGTCCTTGGTTGCGTTCGTAGGTCCCGCACACGTGGCTGGTCTCATAATCGAAATGATAGCTCCAACCGCGTTCGGTGCAGTTGTAGTGGCGAGTGCTTGCCCAGTAAAGTCCCAGGTTAGGGCAGTAGTAGCCATCGTTCAAACGGAATCCTGCGGCTGGCAGAAAGATGCTGTTGCCGTTGTAGCCGGTCAAAAGCCGCCCGTAAACACCGTTAACGTCGGTCCAGATATATGTTGTTTTTTGATATAACTCTTCCCATTCTTCCATGGTAGGCATGCGCCAATTGTCGCCCCAGTTGGCTGTTGCAGCGTCGTCGGAAGGCTCCAAAACGCTCAGACTGTCTTCGTCGCAATACTTTGTCATTTTAAAACAGTTGTCGATGCAATCGCCATAAGGATAACTAGCCCAATCATAGATCTCTTTTGGCGCTGTTTCGCCCCATGCAAAGAAATCGCCCAAATCTTCGGGATTGCTAGCTCCAACATTACAAGTAGCCCATAAAGTGCCGCTCGGCAAGCCTAAATCAACAAATTCATGCGTTGTGACAGTTGGCGGCTCTTGCACACTATCTTTCTTGCAACTCGGCATCAAAACCATCATCGCAACCAAAGCTATTGCATAAAATCTGAAACTCTGTTTCATGATAAAAAATTCGACACCGCAAAAGTAACACTAATTTTTGTACTTTTGCAAAAGATTTGTTTTAAAAAAGAATGTCGCAATCATCACTCATTATCAACGGCTTGGAAGTCCGATACGAGTTCAAGCGCTCGCATCGGAGGAGTGTTGTGGCTAAAATCCGTCGTGACGGCGTGATTGAAGTCCGCACGCCGCTACTATACCGTGAAAGTGATGTTGCCGCATTCCTGAACCAGCATAAACGTTGGATTTTTAATCATCTTGACAGATTGCAAAACGCTGATAATCAGCAGAAAGAGTACGTTTCAGGCGAGATTCATTATTATCTCGGAAAGCAATATATACTTCAAGTTAATAAAAGCGATAAAAACTGCGTTTTTATCGAAAGCAACTCTTTGATAGTCAATTGTAAAAATCTAGATGCTCTAGAAAATCTAGATTTTCTAGAGCATCTACTTAATAATTGGTATCGAGCCCAAGCAAAAATCGTCTTCAGCAATCTTCTTCCTCCCATCCTTGAAAAATTCAAAAAATACAACGTTTCTCCAGCAAAAATCAGCATTAGAAACATGCGCTCCCGATGGGGCAGCTGCTCACGAAGAGGCAACATCAGCTTGAATTTGCAACTAATCAAGTTGAATGAAAACTGCATTCGCCAGGTGATGATTCACGAAATGTGCCATCTCGTTTATTTCAACCACCAAGCTGGCTTCTATGCATTGATGGAGGAGATGATGCCCGACTGGAAACAATGGAAAAAAGAATTAAAATTTCTATAAAATGATAAAAAATATAATTTTCGACTTCGGTGGCGTGCTCGTTGACTGGAACCCTCATTATCTTTTTGATAAGTATTTCAACGATATCAACGAGGCAAACTATTTCGTTGAAAACGTGTGCACAACAGAATGGAACGCTGAAATGGACGGTGGTAAACCTTTCGCACAAGCCGTTAAAGAACGCTCTGCAATGTTTCCCAAATACGCTGAAGCCCTGAAACTTTACCAAACCAACTGGATGGATACGATGGGAGAGGAGATTCCTGAAATGTACGACCTTATCAAATCGTTGAAAGCCAATGGTTTTCCAGTCATTTACGGTCTCACAAACTGGTCAGCTGAGACATTTCCAACGGTGCAGAAGACATATCGCATCTTCAGTCTAATCGACAAAATCGTTGTCAGCGGTGAAGTCAAGCAACTGAAGCCGAATCCAGAGATTTTCCACACTTTGCTTAATAAATACAATCTGAAAGCAGAAGAGAGCCTCTTCATCGACGATAACCTTAAAAACGTTGAAGGTGCTAAAGCAGTGGGAATCAATGCAATAAGATTTGAAAATGCTATCAAACTAAAAGAGGATTTAAAGGCATTAAATATTACATTTTAAATATGCAAAAAAGCAGGCCTTGCGGTATGCGAAGCATATCCAGACCGCTGTTTGCATATTTAAAATGAATTATTATCTATAATCTTATCAACCTCATCAGTCGTAAACCACTGATAATCATTATTTTTCCGCAGCCACGTCATCTGCCGCTTCGCATATTGCCGAGTGTTGATCTTGATCTGCTCCACAGCCTGCTCTAATGTGCATTTCCCGTCGAGATAATCGAACAACTCTTTGTAACCTACTGTGTTTAAAGAGTTTAGATGACGTTTCGGATACACTGACTTAACTTCGTCAAGCAATCCTTGCTGCATCATCAAATCAACTCGCTTGTTAATTCGCTCGATGAGCTTGTCGCGATCCCAAAGAATCGCAAACTTAATGATGTCAAAATCACGTTTTGCAACATTTCTTTGCCTGAAAGTCGAGTAGGGCCTGTTAGTTTGATAATAAACCTCCAAAGCACGCTGCAAACGACGCGGATTTTGCCTGTCGACAATCTGAAAATATTCTGGGTCAACCTGCTCAACTTCTTTCTGCAAAGCCACCAAACCACCTTCTTCAAGAATCTTCGTGACCTTGGTTCTGATCTCATCTGAGATGTCAGGAATCTCATCCAATCCGTTGCACACTGCATCGATAAAAAGACCCGAACCACCAGTCATGATGGCGACATTTTTTATCTTAAAGTATTCCTTTAAAAAAGATAATACATCTTTTTCATAATCAGCGACATCGTATTTGTCTTCAATGCTCAGATTGTGAACAAAATGATGCTTCACCTGGGCTAGTTCTTCAGGCGTTGGAGCTGCCGTTCCGATGGACAATTCTTTGTAAAACTGACGGCTGTCGGCGGATATGATTTCAGCATCAAAAGCCTTCGCGAGCTTTATCGCCGTCGCCGTTTTTCCCGACGCGGTAGGGCCAGCCAATACTATGAGATGCTTGTTTTCCAAAACAGAATTATTTGACGGGAACAGGTCCGTTAGATTTGACTTCCACAGGCTCAGTGACCTCGCAAATCACCTTCAAGCCGAGTTTTTCGCCTTCAGTTTTCATAAACTGATAAGCTTCCTCGAAATTGTTGCCGATGATGCCGTCCAAAATGGCTTCACGGATGGCGGTTTTTATCACGCCGACGTCGCGACTCTCAGGAATTCCAAAGGTTTTCATGATGACGGTACCGTCGACAGGAGGCTGCCAGTTGCGCAGATGGTCTTTCGCCTCAATCTCCTTCAACTTCCTTCTTACAATCTGGAAATTATTATGGAAACGGGCTTTCTTCTCTTCGTTTTTCGATGTGATATCTGCGTCGCAAAGTGTCATCAGATCGTCGATGTCGTCACCTGCATCAAAAAGCAAACGCCTTACTGCTGAATCAGTTACGATGTCTTGAGCCAACACGATAGGGCGGAGGTGGAGGTAAACCAGCTTCTCCACATATTTCATCTTTTCGTTAA
>CAMYYD010000011.1 GCA_947303395.1 uncultured Bacteroidales bacterium | reverse complement strand
TCTCCGGATTCCAAGTCCATTTCGGTCACAAACCAGTCCACACAACAGGCGACCTCTGCGATGTGCTCGTCGCAATGAACCCTGCTTCAATTAAGGCTAACATGCGTTGGCTCAAACCTGGCACAACAATCATCTTCGATATCGACTCGATGAATGACAAGGCCCTCGAAAAAGCCGGTTATACATCAGACCCTACACAGGATGATACCCTCAGCCAGTACAAAGTCGTCAAAGCTCCTATCACATCGATGACACTCGAGGCTTTGAAAGATTTCGGTTGGGACCGCAAGGCTATGCTCAAGTCCAAGAATATGTTCGCTCTCGGTATCGTGATGTATCTCTTTAACCGCGACATCACTCTCCTGAACGCATATTTCAACAATAAATTCAAAAACAAACCAGAAGTCATCAAAGCTAACCAGACTGTTGTTGCAGCAGGTTACAGCTATGCTGACACAATGGAAATCTTCGCCAACACATATCGTATCGAGCCGGCTAACCTCGCTAAAGGCAAATACCGTGACATCACTGGTAACGTCGCTACAGCATGGGGTTTGATGGCAGCAGCAGAGCGTTCAGGCCGTCAGATTTTCTGCGGATCATATCCTATCACTCCTGCTACAGATATCCTTGCAGAATTGGTGAAATACAAGAACTTGAAAGTCAAAGCTTTCCAGGCTGAAGATGAGATTGCAGGTATCTGCTCATCACTTGGTGCATCATTCGCAGGTTGCCTCGCAGTGACAACAACATCAGGTCCTGGTCTTTCACTGAAGTCAGAAGCCCTCGGTCTTGCTGTGATGACAGAGCTTCCACTCGTCGTCGTCGACGTACAGCGTGGCGGTCCTTCAACAGGTCTTCCAACCAAGTCAGAACAGAGCGACCTCATGCAGGCTCTCTACGGACGTAACGGTGATGCTCCTCTTATCGTTTTGGCAGCACGCAGCTCAGCTGACTGCTTCTATTCAGCATATGAGGCAGCTAAATTGGCAATGGAGCACATGACACCTGTCATCCTCCTCACAGAAGGTGCTCTCGGCAACGGTTCAGAAATTCTCCGCATCCCAAGAGTCGCTGACCTTCCGGCAATCGTTCCGCCAATCGCTAAGGCAAACGATCCTGAATATCAGCCATATAAACGTGATGAGGCTAAACTTAGTCGTCAGTGGGCTCTCCCAGGAACGGAAGGTCTCCGTCACCGCATCAGCGGTCTTGAAAAGGCCAACGGTTCTGGTAACCTCTCACTCGACCCTAAGAACCACCAGCTCATGACAGAGCTTCGTGAAGAGAAAGTGCAGCGCGTCGCCAACTACATCCCTGAACAGGAGATCGTCGGTGATCCTAACGCTGACCTCCTCGTGGTGAGCTGGGGCGGCACATACGGCGTTGTCCTCTCAGTCGTCGAGAAGATGCTCGAAGAAGGCAAGTCAGTCGCTCATGCACACTTCCGCCACATCATGCCTCTGCCAAAGAACACAGCAAAGGTGTTGAGCGGTCACAAGAAAATCGTCGTCTGTGAGAACAACAACGGTCAGTTCGTGAACTACCTCAGAGAGAAGATGCCTGACTTCAAGTATGAACAATTCAACAAGATTCAGGGTCTCCCATTCCTCACAGCAGAGTTAGAAAATAAGTTTAATGACCTTTTAAAATAAGATTACCATGGAAAATACAAATTTAAATAATCAGGTTGTTAATCTTACTAAAGAAGATTTCGTTTGCGATCAGATAGTAAAATGGTGCCCAGGTTGCGGTGACCATGCTATTTTGAAAGTTTTACAGGACGTGTTCCCACAGATCGGTAAGAAGAAAGAAGACATCTGCGTCGTTTCTGGTATCGGCTGCTCATCACGTTTCCCACATTATATGAACACCTACGGATTCCACAGCATCCACGGCCGCGCTTGCGCTATCGCAACAGGTGTGAAGCTCGCGAATCCTAACCTCTCAGTATGGGTTGTCTCTGGTGACGGCGACTGCACAGCTATCGGTGGTAACCACTTCATCCACGCTGTCCGCCGTAACATGGACATGAACCTCCTTCTGTTCAACAACCGTATCTACGGTATGACAAAAGGCCAGTTCTCACCATGTACATTCCGTGGCACAGTCACAAAGACATCACCACAAGGTACATACGAAGACCCATTCAATGTTGGTGAACTCGTTATCGGTGCTGGCGGCAAGTTCTTCGCCCGTGGCGTTGATGTCAACACCAAGGAACTCACCGACATCTGCTTGAGAGCTAAGAATCACGACGGTATGTCAGTCATCGAGGTGCTCCAGAACTGTATGATTTTCTCGAACGGCGTTCACGAAAACATCACAGGCAAGGACGTCCGCGACGATATGCAGGTGAAGTGCGAACACGGCAAACCTCTCATCTTCGGTAAGGAGAGAAACAAAGGTCTGCGTCTCAACGGCAACAAGCTTGAAGTCGTCACAATCGGCGAAAACGGCATCACAGAAAAGGATATCCTCGTTCACGACGAAAAAGAAGAGAACACAGGTATCCATATGATGCTCGCTCACATGATGCCTCCGGCGTTCCCAGTCGCTATCGGCGTTATCCGCAATGTGGAAGCTCCAACATACGACGACTGCCTCACCGATGTCATCGAGCGCGAATCAGCCAAGTCGAACATCAAGACTGTCGACGATTTGCTGAACAGCGGTACAACTTGGGATATTAAATAATATCTGATAAATCAAAAAAATCCCGCCAATTGGCGGGATTTTTTTATCTTTGCACCATGAAAAAATCATTTAAACCCGGAACAATGCTTTATCCGTTGCCAGTGGTGATGGTCTCGTGCGGCGACAGCCCCGAAAACTATAATATCATCACAGTGGCATGGACTGGAACGGTGTGCTCAGACCCGCCGATGTGCTACATCTCGATAAGAAAAGACAGACATTCTCATCCGATAATCTCGAAAAACAAAGAATTTGTGATAAATCTCACAACTGAAGCTCTCGCGAAAGCCACCGACTGGTGTGGCGTGCGCTCTGGAAGAGACTACAATAAGTTCAAGGAGATGCACCTTACGCCTGAGTCTGCTGAAAAAGTGAAAGCTCCGATGATTGCGGAGGCACCAGTGAATATCGAATGTAAAGTCGTCGAAATCAAAGAGTTGGGCTCGCACGATATGTTTTTGGCAGAAGTGGTGGCCGTTCACGGAGACGAGAAATATTTCGACCCGAGTACAGGACTTTTCCAGCTAAATCAGGCCGAATTGATCACGTATTCACACGGAAAATACTACACTTTAGGCGAAAAAATCGGCAAATTCGGTTTCTCCGTCGAGAAAATTCAACATAAAAGGAAGAAATAATGGACTACATAAAAGTTAAAGGCTTACAAAAAGACGAAGTCATCGGACTGGTTAAAGAATGGGTTAAGTTGTACACACATTCTTTTAATCCTGAAGTGAATTTCTGGTTTTACCAACTCGCTGACAATCAGGTTGTTATAGGCTTGCATGACGATTTGAGTACATTGGCTGTGAGTCTGCTGGTCATTTACCTGACTTCGGCATTGAAAGACGCTCAGGATGCAGAGCCGGTTGTGGCATATCTTACTGTTGATGACAACGAGATTCTTTTGAAGCAGAATTATGGCCGTCGCGCGAAGATAGTGGCAAAATCTACTGAAGATGACAGCACTGGCGTGATAATTCTGTTGGAAAACAACTACTGCGTGGACTATTATTTCCGTGGCAAAGCACATAAAATCAAGGATTCAGAACTCGTTTTCTTGGAGCCGGCACTTCCTGAATCGATAGAAAATGCTGATAAAGACGAGATTTTTGTTGGTGATATTATTCCGAAGAAAAAAATCGAACAATCGCTCGAGCCCGACGCATCACCTTGGAAGAAACTGATGTGGTATGCCATCTGCACCGCCGTCGGCCTCGGCATCGGATTCTTACTGGTTTACTTATATTTCTGATGTTAGAACAATTCCGCAAATATATTAATGGCAACCACCTTATTAATAAAGGTGACCGCATCCTCGTTGCCTTGAGCGGCGGTGTCGATTCGATGGTGCTTGCGGAATTATTAAGGCGTGAAGGTTACGATATCGCTTTTGCACACTGTAATTTTCATTTGCGAGGTGCTGAGTCCGATGGCGACGAGCAATTTGTTCGCGAATATGCTGAAAAGGTAGGGGTTAAGCTCTTCGTCCGCCAGTTCGACACCATAGATTTCGTTGAAAACAATAAGGTTTCAGTCGAGATGGCTGCTCGCGAACTGCGCTACGCCTGGTTTAACGATTTGATAAATGCAAACGAACACATCCTTTCGAGCGAATCGAATACCCGACCCGTCATTTCGACCGAGCGTAGCGAGTGGAGAAATCTTCGTTTCGACAAATTAGCTCTCGCTCATCACGCTGACGACCAAATAGAGACATTTTTCATCAACCTTCTCCGTGGCGCCGGCATCAAAGGTCTGAAAGCGATGCAAGCGCGTAATAGTTTGTATATCAGACCATTACTTTGGGCTTCACGTGAAGAAATCAAGAGTTTTGCGATTGAAAATGGCATCCAATGGCGTGAGGACAGCACGAACAGAGACACGATCTATCTTCGCAATAAAATCCGTCACGAACTGATGCCAGTTTTCGACTCGATCAAACATGACGCAAGAGAGAAAATTCTTGAATCTGTCAATCATTTAGCCGCTGAGAATCAATTGTATAGAGAACTTTTAAAAGAAAAAATCTCTCAAATTGAGACAGTTGATGGCGTTTTGCATTCAATTTCAAAACGTCATTTCGACAGACAACTTCTTTTTGAATATATTCGCATCTTTGGCTTCTCATATTCTCAATGCGAATCAGTTTTTGCAGCCCTTGATGGTGAGCCAGGAAAAGAATTCTATTCAAATGATTATCAATTGGTTGTAGAAAAAGATACAATTGAAATTTTCCCGATTGATTTAGAAAGGACAAGGCATGCCTTGTCACAACAGGTGGCAATACAACCCGTACGGACAGGGTATGCCTTGTCCCTACTGATCAAGGATAATGATAATATCGCTCAATTGGATTACGACACACTTCACCTTCCTCTAAAAACCCGTTTCTGGCAGCAAGGCGACCGTTTCCGTCCACTCGGAATGCATGGCACAAAACTCGTTTCCGATTTCTTTAACGACTTGAATTTCACGGCTTTTCAAAAGAAAACCACTCCGATTCTCGTTGATTCTGACGACAATATTGTTTGGATTGTAGGCTGTCGAATCGACGACAGATTCAAAATAACCGATAAGACCAAAACTATTTATGAAATTAAATTTGGAGAATAAAAATTTTTTCCATAAATTTGTGGCTTGTATTTAAAATATAAGCAATATAATTAAATTATTGATAATCAAATAACTATGAAAAAACTTAATTTGTTTTTCGCATTAATTTTTTCGTTAATAGTGCCGATAACATCGGTTGCCCAGATTTACGATCCTGTTCAGTGGAGTTTCTCGACCGAATCATTGGGAAATAACGAATACAACGTCATTTTCAAGGCAGATATCGAAGCCGGATGGCATGTATATTCACAAAATATCGCCGACGGTGGTCCGATTCCGACAGCGTTTTATTTTGCTGAAGCTTCTGATTATGAAAGAGTTGGCGTGGTGACAGAAAGCGAAGCCATAGTGCTTCAGGATCCTGTCTTCGATATGGAACTGCGTTTCTTCGAAAAAGAGGCGATATTTACTCAAAAGGTGAAAGTTCTTGGAAAAGAACCAGTTGCGGTGAAAGGCGAACTTGAATATATGGTTTGCAACGACGGTCAGTGTCTGCCTCCGACAACAGTTGAGTTTGATATCAATCTCAATTCAGGAACTATAGCAAATGCTGATGCTCAGGCAAAAGAAGGCGACAGTTTGTTGTCAATGATTCTTCAGGCCATCCTCTGGGGCTTGGCTGCATTGCTTACCCCATGCGTCTTCCCGATGATTCCTATGACGGTATCATTCTTCTTGCACGGCAGCGAAAACAAGGCCGCAGGACGTTTCAAAGCCATTATGTATTTCATTTTCATAGTGTTGCTTTACACCTTGCCAATCGCAATCATCATCATGGTGACTTGGATTTTCGGTGGCGACAGTGTTACTGGCGATATATTTAACTGGTTATCAACACATTGGCTTCCGAATATTATCTTCTTCCTGGTGTTTATGGTGTTCGCTGCATCATTTTTCGGAGCTTTCGAAATCGTGCTCCCAAGCAGCTTGGTCAACAAATCGGATGCCAATTCTGAGAAAAAAGGTCTTGCTGGTGTTTTCTTCATGGCATTGACCCTTGTTTTGGTATCATTTGCTTGCACAGGACCTATCGTCGGAACAGTTCTTATTAAATCAACATCAGGTGAATTCTGGACCCCGATTCTAACAATGTTCTGCTACGCCTGCACATTCGCTTTACCGTTCGCACTCTTCGCATTGTTCCCGTCAATGCTGAAAAACCTGCCAAAGAGCGGTGGCTGGCTTAACACAGTGAAAGTGATTCTTGGTTTCATCGAGGTTGCGCTCGGCTTCAAGTTCTTGAGTGTCGCCGACCAGACATACCACTGGCATTTGCTCGACCGCGAGGTTTACCTCGGCATCTGGATTGTGTGCTTTGCCATGCTCGGTTTCTATCTTCTTGGCAAGATCAGATTTAAAAATGACGACCCTGTCGAATCCATTGGTGTTGGTCGTTTGATATTGAGTATCATCACATTTACGTTTGTTGTTTATATGATTCCTGGTATGTGGGGTGCTCCTTTGAAGGCTCTCTCGGGCTACCTGCCACCACAACAGACCCTCGATTTCGACCTCAAACGTATCAATCAGGAAAATGCTGATAAGGTTATTGAGTTTATACAGCAGAATATGAAGGCGGTTCCTGCCGGTCAGACAGAGCAACAACATGTCAAACCAACGGCAGAGCTTTGCGAAGAACCTCGTTTCAACGACATCTTCCATCTGCCTCACGGATTGAAGGGCTATTTCGATTATGAGCAGGCGCTGGCTTGCGCAAAGGCACAAAACAAGCCGCTTTACGTCGACTTTACCGGTCACGGATGTGTGAATTGCCGTGAGATGGAAGCCAACGTTTGGAGCGATCCGCGTGTCTTGAAGATGTTGCGTGAAGATTTTATCATCGTGGCTCTTTATGTCGATGACAAAACCAAACTTCCTGAGGAAGAATGGGTTATGGGTGGTGACGGCAAGATGAAAAAGACCATCGGTCGTAAATATGCCGACTTCCAAATCACAAAATTCGGAACCAACGCCCAGCCGTATTACTGTTTGATGGGGCATAATGGCGAGCTCCTCCACGAGCCTCGTGCCTACAACCTCGACAAAGATGGCTTCGTCCAGTTCCTCAAAGAAGGATTGGAGAACTTCAAAAATGGTGTTTCAGTAAGAAACATCAATGAATAAAAAAAGGCGGCAACTGCCGCCTTTTTTTATTATTTGCCAGCGTAATGCTGGTAGAACTGCACAATCGTTTCAATTCCCTTGAAGAAATGATCAAGTCTGTAGTTCTCGTTTGGTGAGTGGATGGCATCTTCGCCAAGACCAAATCCCATCAAAATTGACTTGATTCCCAACACTTTCTCGAAGCGAGCTATAATCGGGATACTTCCACCGCTTCTCATTGGGATTGGAAGCTTGCCGTAGGTGTCGAAATAAGCCTGCTCGGCAGCTTTGTATGCCGGGAGCTCAATCGGGCAGCCGTAAGCCTCGCCACCATGTAATGTTGTAACCTTAACAGTCACATAATCAGGAGCGATGCTCTCGAAATATTCCTTAAACAGCTTGCCAATCTTCTCGTGATCTTGGTTAGGAACTAATCTGCATGAAATCTTTGCATATGCCTTCGATGGAAGCACTGTCTTTGAACCTTCGCCAGTGTAACCGCCCCAGATGCCGCACAAATCGAATGTCGGACGGATACCTGTGCGTTCGATTTTGGTGTATCCTTTTTCGCCACGTAATTCCTTGACGCCCAATGATTTCTTGAATTCTTCCTCGTTGTAAGGTGCTTTGTTGAGCATCTCGCGTTCTTTTTCAGAAGATTCAACGACATCGTCATAGAAATGAGGAATGGTGATGTGGTTGTTCTTGTCCATAACGCCAGCCACCATCTCACACAAGGTGTTCAATGGGTTGGCGACAGCGCCGCCAAACAATCCTGAATGCAGGTCGGCATTCGGACCTGTAACTTCAACTTCCCAATATGCCAAACCACGCAAACCTGTTGTGATTGAAGGTGTGTCGTGGTTTATCATGCTTGTATCTGAAACGAGGATAACGTCAGCTTTTACAAGGTCTTTGTACTCTTCAATCCATTTTGAGAGGCTGCCTGAGCCGATTTCTTCTTCACCTTCGAGCATAAACTTAACGTTGCATGGGAGAGTGCCGGTCTGCATCATCGTTTCGAATGCCTTTGCGTGCATGAAAGCCTGACCTTTATCGTCGTCAGCGCCGCGAGCCCAGATCTTGCCGTCTTTGATAACTGGCTCAAACGGGTCGGTGTGCCACAGCTCGATAGGGTCGACAGGCATCACGTCGTAGTGACCGTAAACCAACACTGTCGGCTTCTTTGGGTCGATAATCTTTTCGCCGTAAACTATTGGATTTCCTTCTGTTGGCATCAATTCCGCCTTGTCGGCTCCTGCCTTCAAGATGCTGTCTCTCCAATATTCCGCAGCCTTAATCATATCTGGCTTATGTGCCGATTCCGAGCTAATCGACGGAATTCTGATCAGTCCGAACAACTCGTCCAAAAAACGTTGTTCGTTTTCCTTGATGTAATTTTGTATTTTATTCATATTATTTAATGTTTGTAATTATTTCTTTTTTTCACGCAGAACTCGCAGATTTCGCAGACTTGTCTATGATATTTGATTGCTAAAGCAATCTGATCTCGCAGATCCGATTCTGCGTAATCTGTTCGCTTGCGAACTATTCTGTTGTGGAAGAACAGTTCTGCGTTTTCTGCGAGATCTGCGTGAGCTTATATCATTGCCAGTTTTTCAACTCCATCGTTTCGCCATCAAACACTGCGTATGTGTAGTCCCAAATCCAGTTTCCAACCACTGTCGTTAGGGCATGATCGCCGGTTTTGTATTGCATGGGCTTGTGCTGGTGTCCGAACACAAAGAAATCAATCGTCGGGTCTTTTTGCAGTTCATCCTGAGCGTATTTGTATAACCTTGTTTCCTCAATGACATTGTAATAGCCGCCTTCCTGTTCGCGTTTTAGCTTCTTAACTCTGTGATTATGAGACCATTTCAATGCCACCTTAATTCCAAAATCGGGATGAACGTGCCTAAAACACCATTGCAGAAATCTGTTTTCAAACACGCTCTTCAGGAATTTGTATCCTTTGTCGCCCGGACCGCGTCCGTCGCCGTGAACGAGGAAAAATTTCTTGCCTTTGAGTGTCATCACTTCTGGCTCTCTATGTATTTGAATACCAATCTCTTCCTGAAGATATGAGAACGTCCAAAGGTCGTGATTTCCGGCAAAAAGATGCACAGGAATGCCGCTGTCGATGAAATCGGCGAGTTTCCCGAGCAGTCGCACATGTCCTTTTGGGACTACTGTTTTGTATTCGTACCAGAAGTCGAATAAATCGCCCATTAGAAACAGCTCTTCGCAGTCGTCCTTTATGGAATCTAGAAACTGGATGAGCATTTTTTCTCTCCTCTGACTGTCTTCCAAAGTCGGCACTCCGAGATGAAAATCTGTGGCGAAGTAAATCTTCTTCATCTTTGAAAATCAGAACTTTATCTCATCTAAACGTCTGAGCATCTCTTTCAAGATAGCGGTCATCTTAGGCTCTGCCACGTTGGCTGCGTTGATGACTTCTTCGTGTGTGACCTGCACCGCGATGTCTTTTCCGCCAAGGTCAGTGATGATTGACATTGCAAACACCGGCAAGCCGCAGTGGCGTGCTACGATAACCTCAGGCACCGTTGACATTCCCACGCAGTCGCCGCCGATGATACGGTAGTAGTTGTATTCGGCTGGTGTCTCGTAAGTCGGACCTGTGTCGCCAACGTATACGCCGTGCTGAACCTGAATCTTCAGTTCGTCAGCAATCTTATCAGCGAATGCAAGCACGTTTTTGTTGTATGCCTCGCTCAGTTCGGGGAATCGTGTTCCTATTCTGTCGTCGTTCTTGCCAATCAATGGGTTTGGCAACAGGTTGATGTGGTCGGTGATGAACATGATGTCGCTCACTCTGAAGTCAGGATTAACGCCGCCGCTGGCGTTTGAAAGCACTAACAGCTTGATACCCAAATATTTAAGTACGCGAATCGGGAATGTGACTTCCTTCGTGCTGTAGCCTTCATAATAATGGAAACGGCCTTGCATTGCCACGACTTTACGTCCGCTCAAAGTTCCTAAAATTAGTTTGCCCTGATGTCCGGCAACTGTCGAAACAGGGAAATTAGGGATATCTTTGTATGATATAGAATATTGAGTATCAATAACATCGACTAATCCGCCCAAGCCTGAGCCTAAAACAATACCCACCTCTGGTTCAAAACCGTTTGTCTTCGATTTGATAAAATCTACTGTCTCAAGAATTTTTTCCAACATAATTCAAAATCAAATATTTAAATGTTTCCTCTTCTTTCTCATCGTTGAAACGCACCTCAATCGGGATAGTGAATAGCGGCACGTTGTCAAATCGGTTGATCAAAGAAGAGTTTGTTAATCTCATTAAATCTTTTTCAGTCGTAACTATTATTTTGTTTTTGCCAATAACACTGTCATAACCGTCAAGAATCACGTCGATATCGCTGTTCGTGAAATCATGATGATCGTCGTAATAATTGGTAATCAATGTGTTATATTTTCTCTTCAAATGATCTTCAAGCGGATATGGATTGGCTATGCCGCAGAAAAGATAAACAGATTTCATGTCTGACAGTATCGTGTCCTTAGCTATCTGGTTTATCGGATTAAGTGGTTGAAAATCAATATAAGTGAAGAATACTTTCTGATATGGCTTCGCATTGATAAGGTTAATAACATCGCGTTTGTCGTAAGGCAACAACACACGTGGCGATTTTGTAACTATAATAATATCAGCGCGTTTGGCGGCACTTTTAACATCGCGAAGATGTCCTGCCGGAACAAGCGCGTCGTTTTTGTAAATGTTAAAATATTCGGTAAGAAGAATATTCAGACCCGGTTTTATTTTTCTGTGCTGATAGGCGTCGTCAAGAAGGATGACTTCAGGTGTTTTTTCAAGGCGCATCAACCGCTCAACGCCATCAGGTCTATTCTCGTCGACAGCGACAGTTATATCATTGAATTTCAAATGATAAAGCAAAGGCTCGTCACCGATTTGCTCGTAAGACATATTCTCGTCGGCAAGTACAAAACCTTTTGATTTTCTGCCGTAACCGCGACTTAAAACCGCAATGTTTGCCTTGTCTTTCAAAAATCTGATGAGATATTCGGTGTGCGGAGTTTTGCCCGTTCCGCCCAAAGCGAGATTTCCGATGCAAATTGTCGGCACACTAAAACTCTTTGATTTCAATATTCCGAAATCATAAAGCCAATGGCGAATGTTCAGCGCAATCGCGTAAAGCCATGATATTGGAGCCAACAATCTGTTCATGAGGTGGATGTTTAATTAAGCTTAATTATTAACGTACAAATATACACATTATTTTTAATTTACACATTATAATTTTTATTATTTTAGCGAAAAATTTCGAAATGAATAAAGTTAGTGAAATTGTCGGATGTATTACTGACATCGCGCCGCTGAAATGGCAGGAGTCGTGGGACAATGCCGGACTGCTTGTTGGTGATGCTAACATGCTGATTGACAAAGCTTTAATTACTCTTGATGTGACTGAGGCCGTGATTGATGAGGCAATAGAAAAAGGTTTTCATCTCGTGATAAGCCATCATCCTTTGATTTACAAGCCGCTGAAGCATGTTTTGCCTGAAAATACTATTGAAAGAACGATTATCAAGGCGATAAAAAACGACATCGCGATAGCTTGTATGCATACCAATCTCGACAACAGCTATCTTGGTGTGAGCAAATGGCTTGCAGATAAAATCGGGTTGAAAAATCTTGAGATTCTGGAGCCGATTCAGTCGGAATCCGAGATCGTGACAGGCGGCGGAATGGTCGGAGAGCTGGAAAATGTCCTTGACGAGACCGAATTTTTAACTCTCGTGAAAAAAAATCTCAACGCAAAAGCGCTTCGCCATTCCGATTTTTTAGGTAAAAAAATAAAAAAGGTGGCAGTCTGCGGTGGCTCGGGATTTTTCTTACTTAATAACGTAAAGCATTGTAATGCAGATGCTTACATCACTGGAGATGTGAAATATCACGACTTTTTCGAGGCTGACGGCAAGCTTCTTTTGGTCGATGCAGGACATTATGAAACAGAACAATTTACAAAAGAATTAATTGCTGATGCAATTATTAAAAAATTTTGTAACTTTGCAGTTTCAATTTCGAGCGTGAAAACTAACTCGATAAATTATTTTGTATAAATATAAATATTTACATAAATGGCTGATAATCAGGAAATTAAACTCAACGAGGAAGAACAGATTGAAGTTACCGTTGAAAGAAAATTGGTTGCACTTTACACACTGCAACAGATTGATTCTAAGATAGATAAGATTCGCATCGTGCGCGGCGAGTTGCCGGAAGCTGTGCAGGATCTTGAAGACGAAGTCGCTGGTCTCGAGACTCGTATCGAGAACTATAACGCCGACTTGAAGAAATTCAACACCGACGTTACAAACTACAAAATCAAGATCAAAGAGACTCAGGCTTTGATTAAGAAATACGAGGAACAGCAGAACAACGTCCGTAATAGCCGTGAATATGATTCTTTGACAAAAGAGACTGAGTATCAATCACTTGAAATTCAGCTTTGCGAGAAGAGAATCAAGGATGCGACAATCAAAATCGAGGATATCAAGACAAATCTTGAAGCTACTGAGAAGAAACTTGCCGAGCGTAAGAATGACCTGAAAGTGAAACAGGATGAGCTTCAGTCAATCGTTGAAGAGACTGAAAAAGAAGAGCAAGAACTCGTCGAGAAATCAAAGGAAAGCGAAGCTTTGATCGAAGACCGTCTGCTTGCCGCTTACAAACGCATCAGAAAAGGTGCAAGAAACGGTTTGGCAGTCGTACAAATCGAGCGTGATGCCTGCGGCGGATGCTTCAACAAGATTCCACCACAACACCAGCTCGATATCCGTATCCACAAGAAGATTATCGTTTGCGAATACTGCGGCCGTATCTTGGTTGACCAAGACATCATCGACCAGTACAACGCTAAGAACTGATTTTATCAGTCTAATCTGAACTTGAAAGAGATGACCACCTGATTGATGTTGGTCGTCTCTTTTACTTTTGTATCGTCGACAAACTCGTTGGTTTCGCCATAATATGCCGGGTATAACGAGAATTGCGAGTACAAGTCGTAACTATTGCTTCTCTGGCTTAAAACGTATGCCGCGTCGAATGTGAAACGATGGTATGTGTAGCCGAAACCGCAAGAATATGATGTGGTTCTCAAATCGGTTTTGCTAAAGCCGAACGGACTGCCGTAAATGGCGTAACCAGCTCTGAAAGCAAGTGTTTGCCAACGCCATTCCGTACCGAATCTGAGGTTGGATGTGGCTTTATACATGTCGCGGATAACATCGTTGAAATTAGAATAATCGTAATCGTTGCTTGAAGCACGCATCATGCTGTAGTCGACGTATTCGTAATCGCCAGTGATCATGCCGAAGTTGCCGAAAATCAAGGCGGCGCTGGCACCCATACGCAATGGAGTAGTTACGATGTAGCTGTAAGTTCCCGTTGGTGACTCGTGTTCGTAAATATCGTTGCTGAATACAGATCTTGTATAGGTGTACCAGCTTTCGGTGACATTAAACACGGAAGGTGAATGGAACGATGCACCCAGTCGCAACCATTTTGCTGGGTAGACTATCGCACCGATTTTTGCGTTAATGCCAAAACCTGAATTCTTGATATATTCGGTCTGTGTCCAGTTTTTGAAACTGTCGCTGGCATCAAGGTTAATCTCCTTGTATTCATTTGTCGTGTTTTTGTTGAAGTAAGGGAAATCCAAGGCTACTCCGAGGAAGAATTTCTCATCGAAATTGAATCCAGATGCAAATGTAAACTCGCGCATATAGCCGTTTCTGCTTACACCGTATTGTTGCTTGAGGCCGCCTTGCGGTACGACTGAACCAATTGAGCCATCATCGTAAAAATCAAGGAGATATGTGTCCCAAAGCGGGAAAAGTCCATTAGGTGAATAATCCTCTAAAACCACGTCGTTGTCAATGCCGTTTTCGTATAATTCGGTGAGATATGCGTCAATGAGCGAGGTGTTTGGATTCTCTCCGTTGACGTAAGCGTTTGATTTATAGTTGTTTAACTTGTTGACGCCGATAGCGATACTTACAGATTTGAATGGTCCGTCATCGAAATCTTGTGTCCAGGTGAGACCGATATTGTTGTTTTGGAGCTTGAAAGCCCTGTCGAAGCCGTTGTTTTCCTTGTATTTTGACTCCACTGATGTCACACTAAAGTCGGGTGAAAACGTGAACGTCGCTTTTCTGAAAAGTCCAAGGTTTGCCGGGTTTATCGCTATTGCTGAGAAGTCGTTGCCGACGGCACCCATGGCGTTGCCCATTGCGGCGCTCTTTGCCGTTCCTTGGTAATAAACTGTTGAGAAATCGAGCATGTCGTTCTCGGTTTGCGCCATTGCAAAGAATGGTGCTAATATTGTGATGATTAAAAGAATTCGTTTCATGACATTATTATTTAATTGTTATTAATATCGGACGTGCCGCGGCGCGTTCCTACAATTAACGGCGACCGCCGCCGCTGCGTACTCCGCCGCCACTTGAGCTTCTGCTGCCTCCGCTATAACTTCCGCTGCTTCTCGATGATGAACTGCTGTTTCTTGACGATGAGCTGCTGCTTCTCGGGGCGCTGACATTGCTGTTTGACCTTGTATTGTTATTATTATTTGGTCTTACAGTGGTGTTGTTTGGCCTTGTCGTATTGCTGTTCGGTCTTGTGTTGCTGTTAGGACGAACATATTCTGAGCTTGAGCGTGTTTGACGGTTTGAGTTAGCTGGGGTGTAGTTTTTCTTTTCTGAAGAAGGCCTTGTGGCATTAGATGGTCGGGTAGTGTTAGATGGTCTGGACGCACTGGAAGGTCGAGTTGCATTAGATGGTCTAGTAGCACTTGATGGCCTGTTAGCATTAGTTGGGCGGCTAACATTTCCGCGGTTATTTGGCTTCACACCGTTATTGTCACGATGAATCGCTCCGTGGTGGCTGTTGTTGAAACCTCCTGAAAATCCTGGGTGGTGTGGGTCGTGTGGATGATGCGGATGATGTGGATGACCAGGATAATATGGATAAGCTGGATAATAAGGATAATACCAGTTGTATCCGAAGTAAAAGCTTGGATAACTCCAGTAGTAAGGAGTGTAGCTGTAATATGGATACCAGTATGGATCCCAGCCATAGTAGTAATATGGCCATCCGTAGTTAAAACCGAAACCGACTCCAAATTCAACGGTTACACGAGGTTCGGATGATTCTTCGATGATATAAACGGTGTCGACAATGCGCTCGATGCTGTCTGTCACAGCGTATTCTTCGTAATTTTTACGCTTTTCCGACTTGACCGTATTTGAATCAAAATATCCGTAATTTGAGGTTACAAGAGTCTTTTCAAATTGTGAATTGTTGTCGTATGGTGAATAATATGCATCGTCGTTTATTACGTTATTGCTTGATGCACAGGCAGTTAACAATGATATTGCCGCTGCGATTGAAATAATGATCCGTTTCATAATAATTCACTTTTTATTAATACTTTGCAAAAATTTTTGTAATTTTGCACACTGAAAAACTAACAAAAATCGTACCAAACTTTTAAAAATGGCAAAAGAAATTACAACACGTCAAGAAAATTATTCACAATGGTATAATGATATCGTGAATAAAGCCGAGTTGGCGGAGGGTTCCGCAGTGAGAGGTTGTATGGTGATAAAGCCTTACGGATATGCTATTTGGGAGTTTATGCATGACGCTCTCGACAAGATGTTCAAGGACACCGGTCACGTTAATGCTTATTTCCCGCTTTTCATCCCGAAAAGTTTCTTCAGCAAGGAAGCAAGCCACGTTGAGGGCTTCGCTAAGGAATGCGCAGTCGTAACGCATTACCGCTTGATGAAAAACCCTGACGGACCAGGCGTTGTCGTCGATCCTGAAGCAAAACTGGAGGAAGAGTTGATAGTGCGTCCTACTTCTGAGACAATTATTTGGGATACATATCGTAACTGGATCAAGAGCTACCGCGACCTCCCGATTTTGTGCAACCAGTGGGCTAACGTGGTGCGCTGGGAGATGCGTACTCGTTTGTTCCTCCGCACAGCTGAGTTCCTGTGGCAGGAAGGTCACACCGCTCACGCAACACGTGAAGAGGCTATGGCAGAAGCCGAGAAAATGCTGGGCGTTTACGCTGATTTCGCTGAAAAATACATGGCTGTTCCGGTCATCCGCGGTATCAAGTCAGCTAACGAGCGTTTCGCAGGTGCTGTCGAGACTTTCTGTATTGAGGCTATGATGCAGGACGGCAAGGCATTGCAGGCTGGTACATCGCACTTCCTCGGACAGAACTTCGCGAAGGCGTTCGACGTGAAGTATCTTAATAAGGAGAATAAACTCGAATACGTTTGGGCAACATCATGGGGCGTTTCAACACGTTTGATGGGTGCTCTCATTATGGCTCACTCAGATGATAATGGTCTCGTGCTTCCTCCAAAGGTCGCTCCAATCGAGGTGGTTATAGTTCCTATTTATAAGACCGACGATCAGCAGCAGGCAGTTCTTGATTACTGCGCTCAGATGAAGCAACGTCTTGAGGCTAAAGGACTTAGAGTGAAATTTGACGACCGCGATACCCAGAAACCTGGATTCAAGTTCGCTGAATGGGAGATGAAGGGCGTGCCGGTACGTCTCGCAGCAGGTCCACGCGACGTTGAGAATCAGACAGTTGAGATTGCTCGCCGTGACACCTTGACAAAACAGTCGATTTCAGAGGCTGAGATGGAAGACCATATCCTCGGTTTGCTCGACGAGATTCAGGATAGCTTGTACAACAGAGCTCTTGAATATCGCAAAGCCAACACACACCGTGTCGACACTTGGGATGAGTTCAAACAGGTGATCGAAAACGGCGGATTCGCTTATGCACACTGGGATGGCACAACAGAAACAGAGTTGGCTATCAAAGAAGAGACAAAGGCAACATTGCGCTGCATCCCGCTTGACGACGACTACGAAGACGGCGTTGATGTCTTCTCTGGAAAACCTTCGAAGAGAAGAGTTATTTTCGCGAAAGCGTATTAAAAAGGTAGGAGTTTTCCTATTGCAAATTCCCCATAGGTGACTTGGATGCTGTCCGGGTCACCTTTATAATATATATTGCCGCAGTGGTTGATGCGGGCTTTTATTAGCTTGCTTGCGTTGATGTAACAGTCTGTCTGGGCGTGATTGGCGATATCAACATATTGTGCTTCATAGTTTAAGGCGTCAATGATACCGTAACTTTTTTTGTGAATAGACAGATTTTTGTTGTTTTCACCGTGCAATGTCAGTCGACTTGATCCGAATCCGTAAATAACTCGGAAATCAGCACAATCGTTGATGTTAAGATCTATGTCGCCGCAACCGTCGTCAACTTCAATGGTGTAATATTCATTAGCATTTAATGGACCTGTGAAGTTGTTTTCTGTAGTCAAAGCGCCAGAAGCTGAGAAAACGAGCTTTTTAATGTCTTTGAAGTACAGAGTTGCACTTGTTTCATAATCGTATGGTCTTATCCAGTTTAAAGTTGTTGTGTTTTTAAGAGTTAATACGCCGCAACTAACATCGGATGTGATGTTGTCGATTATGTTTTTGCCTGTTGTAATTACTATATAGCATGTGTCGGAACGAACCAGCGATATCTTAACATTGTCAAAGATTCTAACTTCATTGAAGTCGGAAAGCTCTCTCGTTTGTGTAACGATTGGACCGACAGTAAGAGGCGCTTTCTTGCATGCTGAAAATGTTGCAAGAAAACATAATGCCATTATTATCAATATATTATGTTTCATGTCAATTTATTCTATATCCGATTCCAACACCTATATAGTCAGCCCAGCCAAAGTGAGTGGTGAGCTGAATTGTGGCAAACAGACCTTTCCAGATGTTCTGCATGGCTCCCAATTTCTGATAAATACGACCTTCGCAAAGTTCTTTTCCAGCCAAATGGTAACCGAAATTAATATTGAAAGATGTGTTGCCAAAAGAAATCTCATAGGCGGCGTTTATGCCAGGCTTAAGTATTTCAATATCAGTGAATTCAATGCCGTCAAGGCGTAAAAGTTCTTTGTCGGTATTGTCATAAACGAGATCAAAACCGATGCCGAATTTGCTCATCTCCGTGACGTGTTTCAACGCGTTGAATTGGATGTTATAAACTTGCCAATGCTTACCATATCCAACAAACTGCTTGATGTCTTTGTTGGATACCAAAACAGCGAAATTGAACGTGAAATTCTCTTTCTTCCAACTTCTATATTGTTTGTTATCAGTTGTTTGCTTCGCTATTCTTGGCTTAGGATCCTGAATGAAATATTTTGCTCCTATGCCGGCGTGTGCTATGTTGATTCCGTTGTTAGGCGAGCGCGTCGATCCATTTGAAAAATGTGTGAAACCGATGAATGCTGAGAGACCTAACCGGTTGGTAACCATGTAGCTGTAATCAGCGGAAATATTGATGGCGGCGTTGACATGCGAACTTATAAAAGTGTTTTTCGGGTTTTCAATTCTGTCGTATTTCTGCGTAACATAGCCGACACCTATTCCAAAACTGAAATTTATCTGATGTCTCTTGCTTTTCAGGCAGTTGAAGTTGATGTGCGGAACTATTGCGAAAGCCCTTCCAATTTCTGGCATTTCACCGAGTCCGCTGTATAAAAAGCTGACTCCGACAGTAGGGTAATTCGACTTCGATTGCCATGATTTGCGGCCAGTTGTGACCTGTTGCACACTCAATTCGAAAAGCGGAAAATGCGATTGGAAATACTTCATTTCCGGATGATGGCAAATAATGAAGCCGTAGCTGCTGCGAAATTCGATTTGAAGATTTTTATCGATGATAGTATCGTTGGTTTTTGCTGATAAGGTGTTGTTTGTCAACAAAAAGAGGAACAAAATGATACTATGTCGCAATAAAAATTTCATGTTGCAAAATTACGATAAATTTTATGTATATTTGCAAAAATTTTTTGATATGGACAAGAGATTAGAGGCTTTTAAAAGGCTTTTGGATATCATGGACGACCTTAGAAAAGGTTGTCCTTGGGATAAAAAGCAGACCATTGAGAGTTTGCGCCATTTGACTATTGAGGAGACATACGAATTGAGTGAGGCTATCTTGGCTTCTGATTATCAAGATGTTAAGAAAGAGTTGGGTGATTTGATAATGCACATCGTTTTTTATGCAAGAATTGCCGATGAGCGTGGACTTTTTGATATTTCGGACGTGATAAACAGCATTTGCGACAAGCTGATAGTGCGTCATCCGCATATTTATGGCGATGTGAAGGTGAAATCGGCGGAGGAGGTGTTGGAAAACTGGGAAAAAATTAAGATAAAAAAGGAAGGCAACAAGAGCGTTTTGGGTGGTGTTCCCGCGGGTTTGCCACCGCTTTTGAAGGCATATCGAATGACCGACAAGGCTTCTGGAGTGGGTTTCGACTGGCCAAATAAAGAAGAGTGCTGGGCAAAGGTTCTCGAGGAGATGAATGAGCTCCAGGAAGAGGTTAAAAACGACGGTTCAATAGAACGAAAAGATGAGGAATTCGGTGACCTTCTGTTTGCTCTCGTCAATTATTCAAGATTCATAAAAGTCAATGCTGACACAGCTTTGGAGCATGCGAACGCCAAGTTTAAAAAGCGTTTTACGTTTATTGAGGACCGAGCGCGAGAGATGGGGGAAAGCGTGGCAGATATGACACTCAGTGAAATGGAAGAGCTTTGGAAGGAAGCGAAAAAGGTGTAATTTTTTGTTGGTAGAATAAAATTTTGTATATTTGCAGATTAAAATGATGTGAAAAATGAGTAATTTGGCGAAAAGAACGGTGTTCGGGAGTTTGTTTGTGATCGTGGTGATTGGAAGCATACTTTTGAATTATTGGGCATTTTTTGCTGTAATGCTTGCGACGGTTTTTATTGGTTCTCAAGAAGTTAGCAAGTTAATGGCGAAAGAAGACAATCGCAGATTGAAACTCATGACTGTCATAATGGGCACCTTGTTTTATGTTCTTGGCGTCGTTTTATTTCCAATTGCATACGTTTTACAATTGTTACTTATACTAACACCTTTATTAATTGCTTTGTTCTCGAAAAAATATTCATTTGAGAAAATTGCTGTAAGTTGTTGGACGGCGATGTTTTTTGTGGCATTGCCATGCACTTTGATGATGGAGATTTATAGAGAACCTGAATTTATGTTAGGTGGTAAGTATTTGTTAATCATATTGTTCTGCTTGATTTGGATAAATGATATCTTTGCTTACCTGACAGGTATGGCTATTGGAAAACATAAGCTTTTTGAGAGAATTTCACCGAAAAAAACCATTGAAGGCAGCATGGGTGGTCTGGTGATGACAATATTGACGGCATTTCTGGTTAATCATTATTGGTTGCATATGATGAGCGACTTAAAAATGATGGGGATGGCTCTGATTGTTGTGGTTTTCGGTAGTTTGGGCGACCTTTGCGAGTCGATGATGAAACGTCAGGCGGGGGTGAAGGATTCGGGCAATGTTATTCCGGGTCACGGAGGCATTTTGGATAGGTTTGACGCCACGTTTTTGGCAGTGCCGGCAGTGTGGTGTTATTTGATGATAATATAAAAATTATGTATATTCACAAGAAAGGATACGGAGTTATTGCGACGGTGTTTACGGTGTTGGTTTTGATTACCGTAGGTGTTGTTATGTTGCTTAACGCGATTTTAGAGACGACGCATTGGACAATTCTTGCGGGTCTTATAATAATAGGTGTGGTAATTTTTGTGTGGTCGATAACGTTTTTCCGTGTGCCTACTAATAGAAAGATCACTCATGAAGAAAATGCAGTGGTTTCATCGGCCGACGGCGAGATTGTAGCGATTGAAGAGGTTGAGGAAAAGGAATATTTTCACGACAAGAGGATTCAGATTTCAGTTTTTATGTCGGCATATGATGTGCATGTCAACTGGTTCCCAATGAATGGAGTCGTGAGTTATGTGAAATATCATCCAGGTAATAAATTGTTTGCGATTAACCCGAAATCATCTGAGTTGAATGAACGTAACTCAGTGGTTGTCAAGGATGAGAAGGGTAGGGAAGTGCTGTTTAGACAGGTCGCGGGAGTGATGGCTAGAAGAATCGTCTGCAACATTAAAGAAGGCGATAAGGCTGAAGTGGGAAAAGAATTCGGCATGATAAAATTCGGTTCTCGAGTTGACTTTTTCTTGCCGTGCGACGCTGATATTCAAGTGGAAATGGGTGACGACATCACCGGACAGGTGTCGGTTTTGGCATATTTGAAGTAAAAAATTCTTAAAAAAGTAGCGTAATTAAAAAAAACTTGTTATATTTGCAAGTTCAAAATGAACAACAAATTAGGAAAATTATTGTTTAACTAAATTTTAATCACATGAAGAAATTATCTTTACTTTTCGCGATGATTGCCTTCTTAGCAGGTAATGTTTTCGCACAGACCGTGATCATCGATGATGACATGGAAGCCTACACAGTTGGCAACAAGATTGCTGTCGAAGCTCAGGCAGCAGGTCACGACTACTGGACAACATGGAGCAACAACCCAGGTTCAGCAGAAGACGGTGTTGTAGCAGAAATGGGTGGTACAAAATGTGGTCATTTGACATACGGCAATGACCAGATCGTTCTTCTTGGTGGTATGGAATCAAGCCACTATGAGGTTCAGTTCGACATGTACGTCCCAACAGGCAAGGATGCTTACAACAACATTCTTCACATCTTCAACGGTCAAGGTAGCCAGTGGGCAACAGAGGTTCACTACAACCACTCAACAAACGGCACAAAGATCCAGGTTGGTGGTGTTGATCACACCTTCACATTCCCATTCGACACATGGTTCACAGTTAAGTATGACATCGACCTCGATGCTGACGTAGCAATATTCTATGTCGCTGGTACAGAGGTTTGCACATGGCAGTTCAGCCAGCAGGCTAGCGGTGGCGCAGGTCAGCGTAAATTGGATGCTATCGACTTCTATCCTCCAACAAGTGCAGCAGTGTCAGAGTACTATGTTGACAATGTTAAATTGACTCTTATCGGTGGTGTTTCAGTTCCTCATTTGACAATCGCTCCAGAGGCAATTGAAGAGACAGTTGAAGAAGACGATGCTACAACAGTTGACATCACAATTGCTAACTCAGGTACAGCAATGGGTGACTGGCACGCATGGGTTGACTTCGGCGAAGGTGGCGCAGGCTCACAGACAGCTGAACTCAAATATCATGATGGTGAAGCTTACAGCGGCATCGGTTCATCAGGTGGCCCTTACTCACGTGAGATGGCTATCCGTTTGCCAGGTACAGCTTACGGCTCAGCAGCAATGGGTATGAAGGTAAACAAAGTGAAATTCTTAACCAGCGAGCAGTATGCTTCAGCAGACAATACCTACACATTCCGTATCTACGGTGAAGGTTTCTACAACCAGCCAGGTGATATGCTCGCAGAAACAACTATCACATCATCAGCATTAGGCACATGGCTTGAAGCAACATTCACAGAAGACGTCTACATGACAGGTCAGACAATGTGGGCAACAGTCGGTTTGATGCAGAACGCAGGTGAATATCCATTAACAATGGACGGTGGTGAATACGGTGAGGAAGCTGATGGTAACTGGCTCAGCACACAGGGCGGTTCATTCGAGCACTGCTATTCAGCAGGTAGCTTCGGTGGTGCATGGTTGATCACAGTTGAATGCCAGGGTACACTTATCCCAGGTTCATGGGCATCACTCAGCGCAATCGAAGGTTCAGTCGCTGGTGGCGCAACAGAAACAGTTGTTCTTACATTGAACACAATCGGTCTTAACAATGGTAGCACATATGAGGCAATGTTGTTCATCGAAACAAATGATGAAGACCTCGAAGAGGTTCAGATTCCTGTGACACTCCACGTTGGTGAATTGTCAACAATCGAGGTTTCAGCTAATGCATTCAATGTATATCCAAACCCAACAACAGGTATGGTTACAGTTGAAGGTGAAAACATTAGCGTTATCGCTATCTACAGCGCAACAGGTCAACTCATCAACATCGTTCGCGACAACACAGTTGACATGAGCAGCTTTGGCGCTGGTGTTTACTACTTCAACATCATCGACAACGCTAACAATACAACAGTTCAGCGCGTTGTTGTAAAGTAATTTGAGAATTAAGAAACGAGCAGAAAAAAATAAGAGACGCAATCGCGTCTCTTATTTTTTTGTTGTTTGTTGCCGGTACCATTCGAAGAGAGCGACGGAGGCGGCGTGGGAGACGTTGAGTGAACGTGTCGGTCCTGGAATCGGGATGTAGACAACCATGTCGCATTGGCTTAAAATTTCTTCACGGATGCCGTGGCTCTCGTTGCCAACAATGAATGCAACATCAGCAGGAAGCTCAGTTTCGTAGATATTTGTAGCATTCGTTGCCGTTTCGATGGCGACGATTCTTTTATTTGCAGGAATCAGTTTTCTAAGGTCGTTTTCCTCTGTGAAGTACCATTTTATGTTGTCGCGGCTTGAAGCGGCGCATTTTCTCACTCTTCCGAGAGTGTTTGTCGGCTCGGTCCCGAGAAAAATCATCTCAGATGCTCCGATGTTATCGGAAAGACGAATCATAGCTCCCATGTTGTCGGGAGTGAGGAGATTGTCGGCGAGGACTATGGGGCGTGAGAAGGAATCATAAATTGATTCCGGGCGAGATTTGGAGAAAAGATCGTTGGATTTGATGTACATATCTAAAACTTTTTTCCTTGATAAGTGTTTCTTTCTTCGAGGCGTTTTTCGATTAGGGATAGAACTTGGTCGTATCGAAGGTTAAGCCAGGGTTTGGAGACCAGGTAGCGAGGTGGAACTTCACCTGCAAAGCGTTCGATGACAATATTAGGGTTGAGCCGCTCGATGAAGTCGATGACAAATTCAATGTAATCTTCTAACGTAAACAAATGAAAGTCAGAAGGATTTGCGAGATATTCATCAGCCATTTTTGTATCCTTGAATATCTGAAGCTGATGAAATTTCGCTGTTGTGAGAGGCAACTCAGAGATTATGTCAGCTGCGTGAAGCATCATGTTGCGAGATTCTCCGGGGAGTCCGAAGATGAAATGACCGCCGCAATGGAAACCGGAATTGTGAACAAGTTCGATGGCATTGCGAGCGGTGGCGAAGTCGTGGCCACGATTGACGCGAGATAATGTGGAATCGTAAACGGATTCTATGCCGAGTTCGAGAATGATAGGGACAAGACATGTCTTGCCTTTGGGAGATGAAATGTTTTTCAGCATCTCCAAAATTTCCTCGTTGATGCAGTCGGGACGGGTGCCGATGACGAGGCCGATGATGCCTGGGACTGATAATGCTTCACGATAGAGCTTTTCTAATTCATCGAGGGGCTTGTAAGTGTTGCTAAAAGCTTGAAAATAAGCTAGATACGAATTTGCGCGACGATAACGGCGCTGATGGAATTCGATGCCTTCCTCGATTTGTTGGCGTACGCTTTTCTCGGGACGGCAGTATGAAGGATTGAACGCGTCGTTGCGACAGAAAGTACAGCCTCTAGTGCTTATTTTGCCGTCGCGGTTAGGGCAACTGAAGCCTGCGTCGATGCTTATTTTTTGCACACGACCGCCGAACTCGCGCTGAAAGTACGAGGAATAGCTGTTAAAACGACGATTATCGCCCCAAGGGAACATTACAATTATTTTTTGCAAAAATACAAAATATTTCGTCATTTCGACTGTAGCGTAATGAAATGAAGCGGAATGGAGAAATCTTTTTAAAAAGATTTATAAAAAAGGATTTCTCGACTTCACTTCGTTGCGCTCGAAATGACAAGATATTGTGTTTTTTTTGTATTTTTGCACATTAAAAATTTAATGAAATGGAAAGTTTTAAAGTTGGAGATAGAGTTAACTTCTTGAATGACAAGGGTGGAGGAGTTATTAAAAAGATTATCGACACGAGAATGGCCGAGGTTGAGATTGAAGATGGTTTTAATGTGCCGGTGTTGATGAGCGAGTTGGTGCTGGATTTCAGGGCGCAACCTACGAGACAGCAGCAGGTTGTTGATAATGTGCAGAAAGAGATTAAGAATCAACAGATTATAGCAGAAGAGACGAAGAATGAGTCGCGGAGAAGTGAATTGCGTCGTTTTGCGAAAAGTTCGGAAGAAGAAGGAATTTACCTCGCATTTATCCCGCATGACCAGCAGTGGCTGTTGACCGGATTGATTGATGTTGCGGTGGTGAACAACACTCCGGCGGACGCTTTGTACAGTTTCAATCTGAAAGAAGAAGAGAAATATGCAAATATCGACTATGGAAGCATAGCGCCATTTTCAAAAGTTGTGGTTGAAGCCATCTCGCGTGACGACATTGCTCATTGGTGTGAAGGCGTGATTCAGGTGGTGCTTTGTCAGAGTGATATCGACTTTGTTTATCATCCGTTGCATGCGCCTTTCTCGTTGAGAACCAGTCGCTTTTTCAAAGATGGAAGCTTTGTTGAGTCAGGATTGTTGGGCGAGAAGGCGCTGATGATTTGTTTGTCGACGGTTACGGCATTGAAGGGCTCGGAAACAGACTACACCAAGCTGACGAAAGACGGTGTGATGCAGCCGAAGGCCAATAAAGACATCGTGAAGAAGGCTGCGGCTATTGACAAGCATCAGACACAGCCGGGCGAGGCGATAGTTGATTTGCACATCGGCGAGTTGGTTGACAATATTTTAGGGATGTCGAGCAACGATATTTTTAGAGTTCAGATCAATTATTTCAAGAAAATGCTTGACAGCGCTATAGAAAACGACTATTCGAAGGTTACGTTTATCCATGGTGTAGGCAATGGCGTTTTGAAGAATGCTATTATCGAGGAGCTGAAAAACTATGACAATACATCAAACAGAATGGCGTCGATTTCGAGATTCGGAGTAGGGGCTATTGACGTGATGATTTCAGATAGAAAAAAGTGACCCCGCCGGGATTCGAACCCGGACCGAAGGAACCGGAATCCTTAATTCTATCCATTAGACTACGGGGCCATTTTTGAATTGCAAAAATACGAACATTTCCACACATGGAAATGTTTTTTTTCATTTTCTTTTTTTCTTGTATTTCACTTTAACTATTCTTTTGTTAACCTCTCAATCAATTCTTTATGCTGCGGATATAACTGAAGTAGATTTGATTTCTTTGCCAATTCAAAATTTTCAAAGCTGAAAGCGGGACCGACAGCACAACCGACAAGGCAAAATCCCTTTTTCGATGGGATGTCAGCAGCAAACCATTGTTCCGGCATGATGACAACCTGCATTTCGCTTTCGGTTGAGAGATTATGGACACTGAGTTTGCCATCTTGGTCAATGACATAAATATTAAGTGGCTCGCCGTCATGATAATACCATATTTCAACCACGTCATGAAGTCTGTGAAACGCTGAAATATCGTTAGCGGTAAGCATATAATATATGGTAGAGATAACCTTCTTTCCTGTCGCATCGTTGCCGTAAAGCTGACGATAATAGCCGCCTTCCGGGTGGGGGAGGAGACTGAGTTTCTCGATATAGTTGTTAATTGTCATGTGTTATTGATATTTTTTGCAAAGATAATGCATTTTTCGGGAAGAGACAACAAAAAAGCCCACTGGAAAGTGAGCCTTGATTTTTTTGTTTTGTGGAGCTGGAGGGAGTCGAACCCTCGTCCAAACAAGGAACAATTATGCTTTCTACATACTTATTCTGTTGTTGGTTTTCGAGCTGTGCAAGGAAACAGACATCCTAATCGCAACCTTATCTCCTTGAGTTTCACGACGTTGCCGGAGCTTCCGCGTCGCTATCCCGAAATTGCTGAGCACCTCGTTGTCGGACCGGAATCGGGAGGCTCCATCCGCGAGATGTCTCGTCCTCTCACCTTGTGAAAGGATTAAGCTTCAATCTACTGTGCTTCGATTAAGCAGCGAGAGCGTAAGTATTTTCGCCAATTAATTTTTTGCAGTCAAGATTTACGAGCGTCACTGCGAGGCTCGGTATGCTTACATAACCCTTCTACAAGCTGTCAAAACCGGTCAGCCCCAAGTTATGTGATTTTGATTCATCAAAAATCGTGCAAAAGTAGTAAAAATTTCCGAATTTAGAGATATTTTTTTACATCTTCATCGGAAATGGTTGAGCCACAGAGAATTACGAGACGACCAACAACATTTTGCAGCTCACGGATATTACCAGTCCACTGCTGCTTTTTCAGTTCTTCGATGGCAGAATCGGTGAACGTCGGGATAGGTTTGCCCATCTCGTTGGCGGCTTTCACCACGAAGCTATTAATTAATAAAGGTATGTCGTCGAGGCGTTCGCGTAATGGCGGCACACGCATGATAATCATGCTGATACGATGGTAGAGGTCCTCACGGAAGTTGCCTTTTGCTATCTCGTCCTGAAGGTTTTTGTTTGTCGCAGCTATCACTCTGACATCGACGTTTATCTCTTCTTCACCGCCCACACGAGTAATCTTGTTTTCTTGAAGAGCGCGCAAAACTTTAGCTTGAGCTGCCAGACTCATGTCGCCAATCTCGTCGAGAAACAAAGTACCATTGTTGGCAAGCTCGAAGTCGCCTTTTTTCTGTTTTATTGCTGATGTGAAGGCTCCTTTTTCATGTCCAAACAACTGACTTTCAATAAGTTCGGATGGTATCGCGGCGCAGTTTACTTCGATGAATGCGTTGTCTTTGCGCGGACTCATCTGATGCAGCTGTCGTGCTACGAGCTCTTTTCCTGTACCGTTTTCACCGAGTATCAGCACGCGGGCGTTGGTCGGCGCAACACGTTCTATCATGGTGTATAACTCATTCATAGCCCATGAGTTACCAATCATCTCGTAGTGTTTGTTGACAGCGTTGCGTAAGATTTTTGTCTCGTTGACGAGTCGGTTTTTGTCCAAGGCGTTGCGCAAAGTGATGAGCATTCTGTTGAGGTCCATCGGCTTCTCGATGAAGTCGTAAGCGCCTTTTTTTATCGCGTCGACGGCGATGTCGATGGTGCCGTGGCCTGAAATTATTATAATTGGCGCGTCAGTTAGCATTTTTGCCTTCTCGAGAAATTCTATACCGTCCATCTGAGGCATCTTGATGTCGCAGAATATTGCATCGAAGGTGTCGTGATGGAGCATTGGCAATGCTTCTATCGCGGAGGCGGCATCGCTGATGGTGTAGCCTTCGTTTTCGAGAATGCTGCGCATCGCACGTCGGATGGCAGGCTCGTCGTCGATTATCAGTACCTTTGACATTAGAAGTTTGGTTTAAGATCTGATTTCTTGTAGAATTCGTCGATGATATTAACGGCTTCATCGACGTCGTCGGTCACATGGAAGATGTCGAAATCTTCTTCTTTTATCATTTTATTTTCGAGAAGAGTTTGTCTGAACCAACCGACGAGAGGATTCCAGAATTCAGAGCCGAACATCACGATAGGGAAGTTGGCTATTTTGTGCGTCTGCATCAGGGTGAGGGCTTCCGACAGCTCGTCGAGGGTGCCGAAACCGCCAGGGAACGCTATGAATCCTTGGGCATAGCGGGTGAACATCGTCTTGCGAATATAGAAATAGTCGAAATTGATGCATTTGTCGCTGTCGATGTAAGGGTTAGAGTGTTGCTCGTGAGGCAGCACGATGTTAAGTCCCACGCTCTTGCCACCTGCTTCGTATGCGCCTCTGTTGCCGGCTTCCATGATGCCTGGACCGCCGCCAGTGATAACGCCGAAGCCTTTTTCAACAAGTTTCGTGCCAGTTTCAACGGCTTTCTGATAATATGGGTTGTCTTCGTTGATACGGGCTGAGCCGAAGATTGCGACGCAAGGTCCGATACGTGACAGCGTCTCGTAGCCGTTGACAAATTCCGACATTATTTTGAACACCGACCAGGAGTCGTTGGCTTTTGTGACCGTCCAATTTCTGGTCTCGATTGCTTTCTTGATTTTATCTACAAAATTCATGATAATTAATTTTATTTTTGCAAAGATATAAAAAATATTTGATTTATTTGTATTTTTGCAGCCTGTAAAATTGCGGATTTAGCTCAGTTGGTAGAGCGGCAGCTTCCCAAGCTGCAGGTCGCGGGTTCGAGACCCGTAATCCGCTCTAAAATATTTTTAAAAATAAATGTCGGGTGTATTGAAAAAAGCAGTACTTTTGCACTCGCAAAAATAAGGCGATTGGAAGCTTAGCTCAGTTGGTTCAGAGCGCCTGCCTTACAAGCAGGAGGTCGCTGGTTCGAACCCAGCAGTTTCCACAAAAGGAGCTCGAGAAGACTCGGGCTTTTTTTTATTAATTTTTTAGGACTACATTACAGTGGATAATGTTTTCGGCGAATTTTGCGTTTATAATCGCCGAAGGAATTTGTACACGCAGAATAAAAAAATACACAGAGAATAAAACCTTTTACACGTAGAATAAAACGCTTTTGCTTTAGAATAAAATCTAAAGCATTTTTTTTGTATATTTTTGCAACCTAAATAATAACCTATTTAATTTAATTTAATTATTAAATAATGTTAACCTATGAAAAACAGTTGTTTACTATTTCTATTAACTCTGTTTATGCCTTGCATGGGGGCGTTTTCACAATGTCTTACCCCAACCGATGTTGCCGTCTCAAACGTTACATCCAACTCAGCCACTGTAAGTTGGAATGGAAATGCTGACAGCTACACCGTGTGGTATGGGACACCGCCATCCACGTCACATTATTTGGGTTATGGTGAAATGACACTCCAGGGGGCTTTGGGTAATGATACTGAAAGCACTTGGACCTGGGGCGTGATGTTCCCCGGTGAAACGGTGCCTGGCAATGTGCTGACAAAAGTGGGATTCTTTAATACCGTCAATAATATTAATGATATTACCATCCGAGTGTATTCCGGTGGCGACGATGCCCCAGGGACGCTTTTGTTAACCAAGGTGGTAACTGCCATTCCCAACACCTATCAATTGGTGGTCCTTGATGCTCCTCTACACTTGCCTTCTGGAGAGAACCTTTGGATTACTCTTGAGGAAACGGGTATATGGCTGATGAGCATGACCAATGCGGCTGACCCCAACAGCAGATGGTATTTTGACGGAAATGCATGGACTCAGCAAAGTGTTTATCCTGACAAGGGATGGATTATTCATGGCCACGTTGAAAACCAGGATTATGAAAACATGGAATGGAATCAGGCCTCAACCACTAACCAGTCGATAGAGCTTACAGGTCTGAATCCTGAGCACACCTACGTCGTTAGAGTGCAGGGACACTGCGGTCAGGGTAATGACAGCGGGTGGAGCGATGAGCTTATATTCATCACTAAAAATGCTGGCTGTCCCAGCCCAACTGGCTTGACGGTGAGCAACATCACCCACAACACGGCTGAACTGGACTGGTCAGGTGAGAGCGAGTCATTTAATGTGAGATATAGGAGCAAGGCTCATGATGTAGGTTTCTTTGAGGAATTCACCAACATTAGTTCCACGCCGTCGGGATGGAGCGAAAAATCCGGCTCGATGTCGGGTGTGCAAAACGGGACAGTGACGCTGACGGATGACCATTCCTGGTCATATGGCACCAGTAATAATGTTTTTGACGGGCATGCCTATATTGACATTTGGGGCAGTGACTTTTATAAATGGCTCATTTCGCCAAGCGTTGCCATACACGAAGGCAGTTTCCTCAATTTCGATGTTGCTTGGACGGGTTTGTTTACAGGTCCAGCCATCACCAATGAAAACAACAGGTTCATTGTGGCTATTTATGACGAAAGCGAAGCCACATGGAACATCCATCAGGAGTGGAACAATCTCTCCAATACCGGACAAAACGTAAATGTGAATTTGAATGGCTATATAGGTAAAAACGTACGTTTCGGCTTTTATGTTCAGGATATTGATAATCCATATGACCTAGCACTCCATATCGACAACGTAAGACTCAGTTCCCCTGTGCCATTAGGGGCTTGGCAAACCGCTGTGGAGTCGGCACCCGTAACCCATGCCACCCTCACCGACCTTATTCCCGAGACGCCGTATGAAGTCGAGGTCAGGGGTGTTTGCTCGGGATCTATCAGCATGGTTGCAGACACCCTTAGCTTCTCTACCACTTTCATCGGACCAAGCAATTTGGTCGTTGATGACATCACTATCGATGCCGCCACGCTAAGTTGGACGGAGAATAGCGAGGCGACCAGTTGGCAAATACAGCTTAACGACGAAGCTCCTGTTGCCGTCAGCACCAATCCGTTTACTCTGACAGGTTTGACTCCTGACACGGAATATACCGTCAAGGTGCGCTCACAACGAGGAGGAGAATATAGTGGTTGGAGCGATGCTGTCGATTTCAGCACACTTTTCTATTGCTATCCTCCGACCCAACTTGAGCTTGTGGAATGCACTCTCAACTCCGCCACTTTGGGCTGGCATGATCATGGCACCGCCGACGAATGGCAGGTTTGCATTGGTGGTGATGAAAACAATTTGATTACTGTCAACACCAATCAATATGTGATGACAGGTTTGGATGCGCAGACCCAATATACGGTCAAGGTGCGTGCCAGATGCGGTGAAACATATACCGATTGGACTGACGAGGTGAGTTTTGTTCCGGTTCTCTACTGCAACCCTCCGACGCTTACTGTCGATGATGTCAACATGACTACTGCCGATCTCAGCTGGACGGCGATATCCGGGGCAGACAGTTATACCGTCAGCTATCATAGTGTTTCTGTCAATGCCATCGATCCGATTATTACTGGTTACACGGCTACTGATGGGACGTCGGGATATAATAGTGGCGAGAACTATCCCAATCTGGTGGATAATGACAGGACTACCAAGTGGTGCCGCCAGAAGGACAACGTCTATATCGAGTTTCATAGCGAATCGAGCTTCGTTCCGACAGGTTATATCCTGACCACTGGCAATGACAATGCGACGGCTCATGGACGTAACCCCAAGGACTGGGTCATCAAGGGCAAGCTGAATGCCGGCGACTCTTGGACGACTATAGCCACAGTCACTAACAACTATGTGATGCAAGATGTGAACTTCACTGACTATGAATTCGAACTTAACAACACCAATGCCTACCGTTACTTCCGTTTCGAGGTATCGGCAGTCCAAAGTGGCAACTCGTTCCAACTGGGCGAGCTTAGGTTCAGAGGTCAATTAGCGCCCATCAACACAACGTCAACAAGTGTAAGTCTTACCGGCCTCAAACCAAAGACAGACTATGTTGCCGAAGTGCGTGGTAATATTGGGGATTTATCCACCAACTGGAGCAATGAAGCAAACTTCACTACGCTGCCTGTCTGCTCTGCGCCAACCGACCTTTCCGTGAGTAACGTCACTTGCAACTCGATGATTCTAAGCTGGAACCAAGACGGCACCGTCGACGATTGGCAGATTTGTTTAAACGATGACGAGACGAACCTCATCACTGCCGTCACCACTTCTTATACGCTGACTGGTTTGTCGGCACAGACAGCATATTCCGTCAAGGTGCGAAGCAGAAAAGGATTGGACGATTACAGTTATTGGAGCGAACCACTCGGTGTCAGCACGACTGCTTACTATCAGGAACCGACTAGCTTTGCCGCCACTGAAATCCATTCATACAACGTCGTATTGAACTGGAACGAGAACAGCGGTGCCGACGAATGGAGACTCTGCCTCAACGGCGACATGAACAACCTGATTACCGTAAACACCAAACCTTTTACACTAACAGGCTTGACACCAGAGACCACTTACACAGCCAAAATTAGTGCCTACCATGACGGTTCGTTTAGCGGCTGGAGCAATCAGATAAGTTTCACCACGCCGGTCATCACTCCGAGCCTTACGGTCAGCAACGTCAACCAAAACAGTGCCAACCTCAACTGGACAAATATGTCTGGGGCGAGTTATACTGTAAGATACAACCGCGTGCCAAGTGTTTTGGAAACCGTCATCTGGAACGGCTTCGAAAGCGGTATGGGTTGGACTTTTGGTTATTTTGGTACTACGATGCCGGCAACTTCCGTTGTCTATAATTCACATAATGGTTCATGTGGTCTCAAATTTGTCGCCACATCCGGATGTGACTACCAGATGTTAGTCTCACCTTCTTTTGAGGATTGTGAAAGTATGGAGTTTTATTATAAAACCCAAAACACCAGTGAGACCTTCCAGGTACTCTTCTATGTCGGCAACACCTACCAATCCAGTACCAATGAAATTACAGTAAATACCAATGGGCAATGGCTTAAATATACATGCGACATTCCCCAAAACACTTCAAAGGTATGGATCAAGTATTGTGGTCAATCACAGAGTGCCTTGTGGATTGATGACATTCGCATATTTGGTGAATACGTGTTAGTTGAATGCAACACGAACAGCACTCAGCTCACCAATCTTTTCCCTGTACAAACCTATTCCGCCAAGGTAAGAACCAAACATGGAGGCATTTACAGTGAGTGGAGTGATGCAGTCGAATTCATTACCTATGTACCACCAACCAATTTAACGGTGAGCGACATTGCAGCAACTGAAGCAACCATTAGTTGGGATGAAAACGGCGACGCCACCCATTGGCAGCTTTGCCTCAACAATGACCAAAACAATCTGATTGAAGTCAGCACCAATCCTTTTACTTTGACAGGCTTGACCCAAGAGACGCATTACACCTTTAAGCTGCGAGACTGCCACGCATTTTATAACAGTGCTTGGAGCGATGCTGCCGAATTCACCACGCTAGCCTATTGTACTGCTCCGACCGACCTTGCCGTTGACGATATCTTGAGATATTCAGCTACGTTGAGTTGGAACGCCGACAGCGATACATACAAGGTTATGTACAGAACCACAGGAGATTGGATACTTGCTGCAGAGAACATCTCCGAAAACACCTTTACATTAACAGGACTCGATGCCGAGACACATTATGAAGCTCGTGTGATTGGTGTCTGCAATGGCATTGAGAGCAATCCTTCAAGCAGCATCAGTTTCACCACGCTTCTTGATAGCACCCCGACGATGTCGGTTTCAGACATTACTTATACCAGTGCCGGCCTTTTATGGACAGAGACCCCTGGGGCGGACAGTTATATGTTACTCTTTAACAATTCTGAAGAAATCCTTGTTACTGATAGATATACGGCTACTGAGGGTACACAAGGAAACAATGGAGAGAACTATCCTAACTTGGTGGATAACAATAGAAACTCAAAGTGGTTCGTTAACAGAAATGACGGTAACGGCCATTTTGCCGGTTGTTATATTGAGTTCCACAGCCAGCATGTCTTTATTCCTACGGGTTATGTCCTGACCACAGCATATGACACTGATAATAATGGTAATCATCCTGGCCGCAATCCTAAAAGCTGGGTCATCAAGGCAAAGTTGAACGCGGAGGATGAGTGGACAACTATTGAAAGCGTCACAAACAACAATGTGATGCAAAATGTACCCTTAACCGATTACACCTTCACGCTCAACAACAGTACGCCTTACCGTTACTTCCGCTTTGAGGTGCTGGATGTGCAAAACAGCTCTAACCATAGGTTCCAGCTCGGCGAGATGAATTTCTTGGGATACTCAAAAAACAGTATCTGCATCACCGACCTCGAGCCAGCGACAACCTATACCGCCAAAGTGCGCGCCAAAAAAGGGGAGTTGTACAGCGAGTGGAGCGATGAATTCAGTTTCAGCACGCTCTTCGGTCTTGTCGCTCCAACACTTACTGTCAGCAACGTGACATCAACTTCCGCCGACCTCAACTGGAGCGAAAACCTCGAGGCTATTGGTTATAACATCAGTCTCAATGACGAGATAGTCACTTTCCCAAGTCATATCATCACAGGCTACACAGCCACCTCAGGTGCGTCGGGGTACAGCAACGAGGGTTACGCTAACCTGGTGGATAATGACAGGACTACCAAGTGGTGCCGCCAGATGAACAATGTCTATATCGAGTTCAATAGTGAATCGAGTTTCGTCCCTACAGGTTATATCCTTACCACAGGTACCGACAATGCGACGGCTCATGGCCGCAACCCCAAAGACTGGGTCATCAAAGCCAAGTTGAATGCTGGGGACTCTTGGACAACCATCGCCAGTGTCACAAACGACAATACGATGCAAGATATTAATACAAAAGATTATGAGTTTGACATCGATAACCACTTACCCTATCGTTACTTCCGCTTTGAGGTGTCGGCAAACCATGGCAATAACAATTTCCAGCTCGGCGAGTTCAGATTTTTGGGATATAATCTAACCAACAGCCTGCACCTTACCGACCTTCAGCCTGAAACCGACTATTCCGTCAAAGTTCGCAGTGACTTGGGAGGGATATACTCCGACTGGAGCAATACGGTCGACTTCAGAACGCTTATCCAGTCACCAACCAATTTGACTGTTACGGATATCGATTATACTTCAGCTACCTTGGGTTGGGCCGCAAACAGCAGCATCACCCAATGGCAGATCTGCCTCAATGGCGATGAGGACCATCTGATTCTGACCGACACCAATCCCTATACCTTGACGGGACTGAATCCACATACCCATTACACCGTCAAAGTGCGAAACTGCCAAGAAGGAGCTGACGATGCTTGGAGCGATGAAGTCGGTTTCACTACGCCTCTCTACATCACTCCTCCCACACTTACGGTCAGCGACATCAGCCAGACCTCCGTTGTCCTCAATTGGACGGAAATCAGTGGGGTGGATGGCTATACCGTTAGTGTGAACGATGCCATCATTCCCGATCCGATCATTACAGGCTACACGGCCACCTCTGGTGCGGGAGGCTACAACACAAACGAGGGCTACGCCAACCTGGTGGATAACGACAGGAACACCAAATGGTGCCGCTCGTCGAGCGGTGTCTACATCGAGTTCCACAGTCAGCAAGACTTTGTTCCTACAGGTTATGTGCTGACCACAGCCAATGACACTCATAAGAATCCACAACGCAATCCTAAAAACTGGGTCATCAAGGCCAAGTTGAATGCTGGTGACCCTTGGACGCTCATCGCCACCGTCACCAACGACCAGGTGTTGCAAAACGTGAGTACCACCGACTTTGAGTTTGCCATCGATAATAGCGCTACTTACCGTTACTTCCGCTTTGAGGTGTCAGCAGTCCAAAGCGGTGACAGCTTCCAGCTCGGTGAACTGAGGTTTAGAGGATTGTTGACAAGCCATAGCCTGATGCTCGCCGACCTGCAAGCCGAGACTGACTATGCCGTCAAGGTACGTGCATACAGCGGGGAGACAATCAGCGAATGGAGTAATGTCGTTAACTTTACCACATGGCCCAATAATATCACTTTCATTGCCAATGGTTACTGGAACGATGCCGCCAACTGGAATATTAACCAAGTTCCTGGTGTTGACGATGAGGTGTTTATTGCGGCCCAAGCCGTTGTTCCTGCAGGTTATACCGCCCAAGTTAAAAATGCCAATGTAAATGATGGAGGAAGCATCACTATTGAGGATGGAGGTCAGTTTATGACTGAGAATACGGTCAAAGTGGCGATGCAGAAAACCATTACAAAGACGTCCAATTGGGGCACTGGAGGCAGCTATATACCCGACAACTGGTATTTCATTGCCTCGCCTGTCAACACGGAAGACTCAGATTACAGTGTCACTGGACTAATCACCGAAGGTGAAGGAAATGATTACGATTTTTACCGACTCAATGGTACTATTTGGGAGAATTATAAGGCGGATGATTTTGACATTGAAAGATGTCGGGGTTATCTTTATGCCAGCGAAAACGGCACGGAGATTGAGTTTAACGGCAACGCCATGCCATACTCCGAAACGTCCATTCCACTTTCCGATGGTTTCAACCTCGTCGGAAACCCATACACGTTCAATACTTTCGTAAACAGACCGTATTATAGACTGAATTCTGACCGTACCGACATTGAATTGGTTGACGACAACACAGCCATAGCACCTTGCGAGGCAGTGGTGGTTGATGTTGACGGAACGGATCAGGTGACCTTTACCAAGACGAGCCAACAAGCTCAGGCCAATAATAACGGCAATCTGAGTATCACAGTAACGCAACAAACCTCCAAACGTGGTGTGGCTGCGATTTCTGATAAGGCCATCGTCAGCTTTAATGAAGGCTGTAAGCTTGGCAAGTTCTACTTTAAGCAACAGGATGCCAATATTTACATCCCGCAAGACGGCAGAGATTACGCCATCGTATATTCCGACCGTAATGGTGAAATCCCGTTGCATTTAAAGGCGACGAAAGTAGGATATTTTACAATCATATTCGATGGTATGTCTCTAAAGGGCGTCCGCCTGTTTGACAAAATTGAAAACGTTACTATCGATTTGGGTGTCGAAAACAAATACACGTTCATTGGGGCGCCAAACGACCGAAAAGACCGCTTCGTGCTTCTGTTCGACGGCACATCTGAAAACGGGAACGATATCTTCGCATACCAGAACGGCAGTGACATCATCGTGAGTGGCGAAGGTGAGCTGAGGGTGTTCGACGTGATGGGAAGGGTGGTTGCAACGCGCCGTATCAACGGTGTGGAGACGATGAGCGCATCGCCTTTCCAAACCGGCGTTTACATATTCATGTTAAAAGATAAAACGCAGAAATTAGTTGTTAGATAAATGAGATTTCTCGACAAGATCGAAATGACAATTTAGGATTAAAAATTATAAAATATGAAAAAGGTATTATTTGTAATAACATTGGTGTTAATGATAGGCCTAAGTGCGAGTGCCCAGTATGACAACTTCTTCAAATGGGAAGATGACGAAAATAGGGTGTACAACGAGGTCGGATTTGTGCTTCCGAACTCCCATGGTTCAACCATAAACAGTGAAGCGCCACTAGACTGTGGCTTGCTTGTGCTCACAGCACTTGGTGGCGCTTATGCGTTGGCAAAACGCCGTAAATAAAAAAAGTAGAGACGCCACATTGTGACGTCTCTACTTTTTTATGACATTTCAAACTATCTGCAAACTTTCCTGATGATAGTCTTTCCAGAAGCTGTCACGCCTTTTACAATATAAACTCCATTGCTCAAGTCATTGATATTGTCGACGTTGAGCACTTGTCCGTTCAAATTGTAAATCTCAACAATATTGACGATTTCCTCGTAATCATTTTCGGGAACTGATAAAACGACTTCGATTAAAACATAGTCATCGCCGTTGGGAGTGAGTGCGAAGTCCGACTCGCAGTCGTCGTATACTGCAGTGAGTTTGAAGATGTAATCGCCTGGCTCTAACTCTTGATAATAAGAGGTATATTCGGCATCGATTTCTATGATTTCTTTGACACCCTCTACATATAGATTATAGTGTAGCGGTAGCGGATCTGGTGCTGTCCATGAAAGCACTGCCGCGCTAGATGCTGTTTGGGCATTGTAATATGCCTCTCCTTGGAAGTCGGTAGGCGCATTGCATGGCGCTGGTGGGGTAGGAGGAGTAATCTCGCCCATCTCGCCGAGTTGTCCGATGTTCTGTCCGTAGAGACCGCCCGTGTCGCTCTTCACCCATGCCACGATGTTCTGTCCGCCGTGGAAGCCGGTGTTATTATTTCCGCCGGTCTTGTTATAAGTGCTTGAGCTCATCTGTGTGTTCCACAATGAGTTACCATTCATGTCAAAGCCTTGTGCCTCAACGGTTGCCTGGCTTCCAGAGCCCAGTCCTTTGTAATACGTCACAGCGAATCCGCCGCCATATTCGAAAGCGTCGATGTTAAGACCACCGCAAGGTGTGATGCCATTGTCAAGCACGAGGATGCCTTCGCCCCACACTCTGTCGCCGTATGATGTGATACGGTTCATGTAGAGCTTGCATTGGGTCTGTGAATACTCGTCAGTCTGTTCATAGAACACTATGAGGTCGTGACTGGCAGGGTCGACGGTGGCTGATGCGCTGATATAGAAATTATCCGGGTCTAATGAGTGAACCGGTATACCGTTAAGGTCCATGATCGTCGACGCACCGTTTTGGTTGAAGTGGAACACGTAGGTGTTGAATGAGCCACCTATGCCTCCGGCATGCCAGATGTAGACGTATCCGCCGCCGAGACCGTCAGGCACCACATAATGGATGTATGCGCCAGGGATAGTCACTGGCGACATAAGCTCGATATCGTCAGAAATTTGTGTGCCGTCCTTGGCATAGCCCACTACGCGGATGTCTTTCTCATAGAAATAGGTGTAAGCCCACTGTTCTTTTTCGTAGACCAGGAACACGTTTCCGTCATTGGCTGGCACCAACTGTCCGAAAGTGCATATATGTGTGTCGTCGCTGATGGTTATCGTCGGGTTGGTGGTACCGTCGGCGTTGATATAGCAGAGGTATGAGTTGGTGTTGTTTGTGGCGAGAGCCCAGACACCGCCGTCGTCGCCAGCGAGGAGCTCGGTGCGTGAGCCGCCAGCGCCGTTAAAGAGAGTTATACCTGCTTCGCCCCAGGCAAATGTGCCGTCAGCGTTGATTTTTACCGCCACGCTGTTTTCAGCTTCTGTTGAGAAACATGATACAACGGCGTTGTCTGTCGTGGCAACCATCGCCACGCCTTGTGACCATGATGCGAGAGTGTGTTGGATGGCTGGCTGCAAACCGCTTGCATCCCATTGTGGCTCGCCTGCCGCGTTGAGACGCTGTATTTTCGGTACCCATCCGTTGGAGGCGAACTGGCACCATTGCATATAAGTGTCTCCCGAGACAGGGTCGGTTGAAAGATAAATCTCACCGGCATCAGCCGAAGTGTTGGCGATGAAAGTGTTGTTAACCGGGTCATTGACCCATTGCGCCTTCACAGTAAATGATACTGCCAAAGCGATGATGAATAAGTAAAACTTTTTCATATTTTTGAAATTTAATTTCTGATAATTTTCTTGATAGATGTCTTACCGATATTCGTTACACCTTTTATTATATATATGCCTTGATGCAATTCATCAAGATTTGTGCTGCTCATCCTCTGTCCGCTGATATTATAAATCTCAATAATCTCTACGATTTCCTCGAATTCTTTTTCAGATAATGAAGTGTGATACTGAATCTCAATAATGAGATGATCTTCGCCGTCAGGAGTCAGGGCATAGTCTGACTCGGAAGATGCGAACTGGGCTGTGAGTTGGTATTTGTAAGTGCCTGGAGCCGGCTCGTCGAAATAAGACGTTAACTCGGCGTCAATCTGAATGACTTCTGTCGTCTCATCGGCAAGATTTTGGCGGTACAAGTTGTAATATAAATGAGTGAATCCTGGTTCCCATGTGAGCATGGCACCATAGGAACTGGTCTCTTCATTGTATTGGCAGCTTCCTTGGAATTGATCTGGAGGGATGCAGCAGGGGACAGGTGGCATTGGTATTGTTACTTCTCCCATTTCGCCACTTTCGCCTATGTTTTGTCCGTAAAGTCCTCCGTCTTGTGCGTTGACCCATACCACGACGTTCTGTGCACTATGGTATCCCGAAGTGTTCTCGTCAACATTCTTTGGATAGGTGCTGCTGCACATCGTGGTGCTCCAAGTCATGTTGCCGTCGTGGTCGAAGCCGTGAGCCTCGACGGTTTCACCATAAATGCCGGGAACAGCTTTGTGGTATATCACCGAGAAGCCATCGTAGAAATTGAAGGCATCGATACGAAGGCCAAGACATTGGCTAGTGCCGTTGTCTAGCACAAGGATGCCATCGCTCCAAGGCTTCTCGCCCTCAGAGGTGATGCGATTTATCCAAATTTTGTATTCCGATTGCGAATATGAGTCAGTTTGACGATAAACCAACAGCAAGTCGTTGTTACCATCAATGGTAGGGTAGGCGCTGATGAAATAGCTGCTCGGGTCGGGAGAGTGAACCGCTATGCCATTGAGGTCTGTGATTGTAGGCTGGCCGTTTTCATCGAAATGTGTGACGTAGATGTTATATGCTCCACCGATGCCGTTGTGCCACTGAAACACGTATGCTCCGCCAAAATGATCTGGGATGGCGTAGTGGATATAGCTCATTCCCACTGTCTGCTGGCTTAACAACAGTGTCGCCGGCATTGTCAGCTCGCCGTCTTTATTGTATTTCGCTACGTAAATCTCTTTTACATAGTTGGTATAGCCTTGGATTGTCTGTTTGGCATATACGACAAAGACGCCGTCGTCGTCGGAGCGGATGAGTTTGCCGTTGGTGCATTTCTTAGTGAGGTCAGCTATTGTCGCCATCGGTCGCAAAGTGCCATCAGCGTTGACATATTGCAAATATGATATGTCCATGTCGGTACCTAAAGCCCAGAAGCCGCCTTCGTCGTCGGCGAGAAGCTCCGAGCGTCCGCCACCAGCGCCGCCGAACAGCATCATGCCATCGGTGCCCCAAGGCGTGCTACCGTCAGCGTTAATCTTCACCACGTAATGATGAGCGTCGGCGTTGCGGTTCATCGTTACGACAGAGCCGTCGCTCAAGGCTGCTATGGCATATCCTGGTGACCATGTGGCGAGGTTAGGCGTCGTGATGGCGATACCGTCCTCTCCCCATTGCGGGTTGCCATAGTAATCGAGACACTGCAGTTTCTGCGACCAGCCGTTCTCCGACATACTCGTCCATTGCACAAAAATGCCATCAACATATGGATGCGAAGCTATACGTATCTCGTTGGCGCTGTTTACACAGTTGGCGATTAAGGTGTTGTTCACAGAATCGTCAACCCACTGCGCCTTCGCACCAACAAATATTGCCAAAGCTATGATTAAGAGGTAATTTTTTTTCATAATTAACCATTTTTAACCTCGCAAAGATACAAAATTAATATGAAAAAATCAAGAAAAAATAAAAAAACGTCATTTCAAGCTTGCTTCGCTGCACCTGAAATGACGTTTTTTAGTCTTTAGTCATTAGTCATTAGTCTTTAGTACTAGCGACTAACGACTAGCGACTATTCCTTAATGTTAGGCTCTTCCAAACCGAGGTGTTTCTTCTTATCAACAGCCTTGAGGTAGATGCCGATTAACAAAGCGGCGACACCGAGGCAGGCGAGCATCACCAAAGCCCAAGTGTAGTTGAGCTCGTGTGCGAGGGCACCCTCAGGATTGGTTGATGTGAGCACCTTACCGATGAGCAATGGGAACAGCCACAGACCGATGTTCTGAATCCAGAAGATGAGAGCGTAAGCTGAACCGATGATCTTCTCGTCGACGAGCTTCGGAACGCTTGGCCACAAAGCTGCAGGAACGAGTGAGAATGAAGCACCCAAAACCAAGATTGTGATGTAAGCCACGATAGTTCCACCTGCTGCGTTGCCTTTGAATAATGGCAGGATGAATGCGAATGTCAAGTGGCAGATGACCAAGAGGATTGAGCCGATCATCAACATTGAAGCAGCCTTACCTTTATGGTCGACGTAGTTACCGAGGATAGGAGTGATAGCCACTGCGAGGAGCGGGAACACTGCGAAGATGGTCTCAGCGGTGCCACGCATGTAACCCATGTAGCAGTAGACAACGAGTGCCACGACTGCCAATCCCATCAAACCGTATTTCATCGACTTGTTGGTCTTGATGAAGTTGCTTGCGAATGAGCAGACAGCGACGAGCAACATCACGATATATTGGACGATGGTCACAGAGTTGCTTGCCCAGAAGCCTTCACCAGGATTGAGGGTGAGGTTGCACTGAAGCATGTTGACAGCATATTTCTGGAATGGGAAGATTGCTGAGTAGTAAAGCACGCAGAGCAAAGCGACGAGCCAGAATCCGAGGCTTGACAAAATCTTGCCGATATCTGAAATCTTGAACGGATCGTCTTTCTCTTCAGCCTCGCCAGTCTGAGCATCGAGTTTCTTATCCATGAAGAAATAAACCACGAACATGATGAGGGCGATGCAGAGAAGCACCACGCCGAATGCAACTGAACGGCTGACGTTGACTGTTTCACCGAGTTTTGCGAAATAAGGTGAGAAGATCATACATGTGGCGACGCCGAGACGAGCCAATGCCATCTCTGAACCCATTGCCAATGCTGTTTCACGACCTTTGAACCATTTCACGATACCGCGGCTGACGGTGATACCAGCCATCTCGGCGCCACAGCCGAAAATCATGAAGCCGATACCTGCAACCTTTGCTGAAGCCGGCATGCCTCTGTAGAATGGAGAGACGCCGAGTTCTTCAAAAAGCGGAATGTAGTTGAGGTTTTCGTTGAACCATAACTCAGTACCACTGCCACCGAAGTTTTCATGGATGGCGTAATACTTGATCAAACCACCGATGAGCATCACAGCACCTGAAAGCACTGCTGTGAAACGCACGCCCATCTTGTCGAGGATGATACCTGCGAAGATGAGGAAGAACACGAAGACGTTGAGGAAGGTCTCAGCGCCCTGCATGGTGCCAAAAGCGAGACTATCCCATTCGCGTTCAGTCTGCATCAGATCTTTGATAGGTGACAAGATGTCCATGAAGATGTAGGCGCAGAACATTGCCAACGCCAACAGCAGCAACGCAGTCCATCTCATGGCCGCATTGTCTCGTAAAGTCTGAAGTTTTTCTGTCATAACAATATTTATTTAAACTATTATTTTTCCAATGGAAGCTGAACGACTTCTTTCTTGAATCCATTCATCACCTCTTTAGCGAAATCGGCGATGGTCTGAGGAGTGATGCTCTTCACGATTTCGTCGTATTCAGCCACGATGTTGATATGGTCTTCTTCGTAAGTCTCGATGGCATCAACCCAGAAGTCATTCTCTTCGAGGTTTTCTGCGCGTTTCTTGTAAAGATTCTCAACGACTTTTGTTAAGTCTTCCTGTGACGGACCGTTGGTTGCGACATCGTTGAGCCCTTCGTATACCTTGCCGAGAAGCTTCTCGTACATGTCTTTGTTGGTGTCAAAGCCTACGAGGAACAAGAATGCGTCTTTCGGTTTGTCGGAAACTTGTCCCATGACGCCAACGCCGTAGGTGCCGCCTTCTTCCTCACGGATAGAACGTGTGTAGTAGATGTCCATGATGTCGCTCAAAGCCTTCATATAAAGCTGGTTGCGATAGTTGTACTGCATCTCGCCAACGATGATGGTATAGACAGTGGCTTTAGGATTCTGCATCTCTTTCTCATAATGGCAGATGTACTCATACTGAGGGATGCTGAGGTTGATGTCTTTCCATGACTCTTTACGTTTGTTCTTCTTCAAAGAAGCGAGATACTGCTCAACCAATGGCTTGAATGTGTTTTCATCGATGTTTCCGACGAAATAGAAAGTGAAGTTGTTAGGATCGGCGAAACGGTCTTGGTAGAGTTTCATCGATTTAGCGTAGTCGATCTTGTCGACATCGTCAGCTTTCACTCTTGTGCTGAGCGGATGGTTGTTGTATAACACCTTTGTGATAGAATCAGAGAAGGTCATCATTGGGTTAAGCTCCTGATTCTCAATAGCTGCCTTTGTGCGCTGCACGAATGACTGGAATGCTTCTTCATCTGAACGTGGTGATGTGAAGTACAAGTAGATGAACTGCATCATTGTCTCAAGGTCTTTTGGTGAGCAGCTGCCGCTCATGCCTTCTGCGTAGCTGTCGATCCATGGAGTCACGCTGAGACGTTTGCCTGCGAGAACCTTAGGAATGTCGGTTGAGCTGAATTTGCCAACACCACCGACTTTCATCACGCCGTTGAGTTCCTTCAAAGTGATGAAGTCTTCTTGTTTGAGTGCTGAGAGACCACCGTCGCTCTGTGCTGCGAATCTGATCTCGTCTTCCTTGAAGTTGGTCTTCTTGTAGATGACTTTCATGCCGTTGCCTAACACCAACACTGTTGCGTCGAATTCAGGCATTGCTGTCTCTTTCTTGATTTTGCCTGGCTTTGGCATGTTGTCGACGATTGGGCCGTCGAATGACTCTTCCTTGTAAGGCTCGACTTCAGCGGCGTTAGCTGCTGCGTAGATTGCGAGGATTTCTTCCACTGTTGGGAGTGTCTCGCCTTCTTTCTTAGGTGCTGTCACAGTGATGACGAGGTTGTCGTCGTGTACGAGTTGCTGTGCCACCATGTTGATGACTTCGAGAGGAAGACTTGGCATAATCTGCTGATACAGAGCGTATTCAGTCTCGATGCCCATCATAGGCTCGTTGGTGAGGAAGTTCTCCAAACACTCTTCGACGTAAGTGTCGTTTTCAGTGTTGTTTCTTTCATTATATTGATTTTCAATACGTTTCATGAAATCGGCCTTGGCACGCTCGTATTCTGAAGCGGTGAAGCCGAACTGAGCCATACGTTTGTTTTCTTTCACGAGGGTTGTGATAGCCTCATCGATGCCGGCGGCGTCTTTAGCCATTGCCATGCTGCACCATGCGTCCTCTGTAGGAGCAATGTAATAGTTGGAGTAATAGCTGTAACCGTAAACAAACGGAGGGTTAGCTTTCTTTGTAATGTCCTGCAAACGGTTGACTTCCATTGTGCTGATGATATTGAGCATGTATTGAGCCATCCAATAGTTGAGGTCGTTCTTCAGTGAATCAGGTGTGGCCTCTGATTTGTAATACAGATTGACACTGTAACGTGTAGCCTCAGGGTCTGATGCGATAGCCACGATTGGATCGACGTTGTCCTCAATCATGAACTGCGGTCTTGGTGCCGGGTCGACTGGAGCTTTGATATCTGCAAACATCTCTTTGATGCGTGCCTCGATAGCATCGACATCGATGTCACCGACGATGATAAGGCCCTGAAGGTCAGGACGATACCATTTGTGATAGTAGTCGCGGAGTGTCTGATACTCGAAGTTTGCGACGACTTCCGGAAGTCCGCCTGGCAAACGGTTGGCGTATGGGCTGTTAGGGTACATGACAGGAAGAATTTCCTTCATAATACGCTCACTTGCGTCTTCGCGGGTGCGGAGCTCTTCAAGTATAACACCACGCTCGTTGTCGATCTCAGCTTCTTCAAGAGCGATGAAGCTTGACCAGTCGTGGAGGATGAGCAAGCAAGTGTCGACGAGTCCAGGAAGTGTTGTCGGGACGTTGGTCACCATGTAGACTGTCTGGTCGATGCCTGTTCCTGCGTTGAGGTTTTCACCGAATTTGATACCACGGCTCTGGAGGTATTCGCGGAGCGTCATTCCCGGAAGGTTTGTCGTTCCGTTGAATGCCATGTGCTCGAGGAAGTGGGCGAGACCGCGCTGGCTCTCTTCTTCAAGAACCGAACCGACTTTCTGTGCGATGTAGAAGTCAGCACGCTGGGCCGGTTTCTCGTTGTGACGGATGTAGTAAGTTAAGCCGTTGTCGAGTTTTCCGACTCTTACGCTCGGATCCATCGGACACGGCATCGCCATCTGGGCGAAACTTGTCACTGCCATAACGGCAACGAACAAGACTGATAAGAATAATTTTTTCATGTTTTTAAAGGTTTATTTTAAATGATCAATATAAATGTATTACGTATTTCTCAACAAAATAAGGCTCTTCGTACCATTTTGTGATCGACGTGCTCTTGCGTTTCCAGTTTTTCGGCACGTTGCGGAGCTCTTCTTCAATGTCGCCACCTTTTAAATATAAAATGCCTCCCGCCTCGATGTCGTTGGTGACGCGCAGCTTGTTGTTGCACCATTTTACGAAATCAGGAAGCTGAGTGACTGCGCGGCTAACTATCACGTCGAACTTTTCCTTGATGTTTTCAGCACGTTCCTGGATAGCTGTAACATTCTGTAAATCAAGCTTTTCAACCACATCTTGAACCACTTTTATCTTCTTGCCGATGCTGTCGACAAGCAAGAATTTGGTCTGTGGAAACATGATTGCCAAAGGAATTCCAGGAAAACCGCCGCCAGTTCCGATGTCGAGGACTTTCATGCCCGGGAGCAGCTCGAAATATTTGGCGATAGCCAGGGAATGCAGGACATGATGCTCGTAAAAATTGTCCATGTCCTTCCTCGAGATGAGGTTGATTTTGCTGTTCCAGTCTTCGTAAAGAGGCGCAAGTTGTTCGTACTGAGACATTTGCGCTTCAGTCAGACTTGGAAAATATTTTTTTATAATCTGATAGTCCATAATCATGCAAAAATACAAAAATTAATTTATTAAAATAAATTAGGTGTAAAAAAAGAAAAAATCTTTCGACGAATATATAAAATTTGTAATTTTACACGTTTTTTAGTACTGAAATGGCAGGAAAAATCCGATATATTGTTTTGTTGCTTTTGTTAGTCGCCGCTTCTTTCGCTTTCTCGCAAAACACACAGAAAAAAAAGGAAACGCTCGATTATATTGAGCGATATAAGGATATTGCCATGGAGGAGATGAAGAAGGACAAGATTCCGGCTTCGATAACTTTGGCGCAGGGGATTTTGGAGTCGGGAAACGGTCAGAGCAAGCTGGCGACGAAGGGAAACAACCATTTCGGAATAAAATGCCATTCCGACTGGAAAGGCAAGCGGATGCATCAGGATGACGACGCTCCGAACGAGTGCTTCAGGGTTTATGACAATGCCGAGGATTCGTATCGCGACCATTCGAAATTTCTTAAAAACGGGACCCGCTATCAGTCGCTGTTTGAGTTGAGCATCACTGATTACAAAGGTTGGGCGAAAGGCTTGAAAAAGGCTGGCTACGCTACACTTCCGACGTATGCGACGGTGCTGATAAATCTTATCGAGACCTATGATCTGCAGCAATACGACCAGATGGTTGTGAGCGGAAAGTATAAAAAGAAATCCTCTAAAACTGATGAGCAACCTGCAAAACCTGCGAAGACTACAAAACCGGCAAAAACTAAGAAAATCAAGGGCAATGCGAAGTCATACGAGACGCCTGTTTTGGAGAATCGCCCCGCTGTTGAGGTGACGGCGAGCCATCATTTTATCAAGGAGAATTTCGGCGTTGAGTTTATCGTCACGAAGGCCAATGATAATCTTTCGTTGCTCGCTAAAGAGCTAAAAATCTATGAATATCAATTGATTAAGTATAATAATCTTGGCAGTAAACGTACATTCTCTGAAGGCGAGATTTTGTACATTCAGCCGAAACGTCGTAGAGCACCGAGCGGATACAATGTTCACGTGGTCAAATATGGCGAGACTATGGAAGATATTTCCAATCTTTATGCCGTGAAATTGGAGCGACTTTATAAGATGAATGGATTCGACAAAACTTATATGATAAGTGTCGGAGAAGAGATAAAACTAAGATAATCAGCAGTTTATAGTTCGTCTTTGAGATATTTTGCCGTATAGCCGACGGCATTTTTTACTATTTCTTCAGGTGTGCCTTGGCACAGAATCTTGCCGCCGCGCTCGCCGCCTTCTGGTCCCATGTCGATGATGTAATCAGCCATCTTGATGACGTCCATGTTGTGCTCGATGATGAGCACGGTGTTGCCTTTGTTCACGAGTTTGTTGAGCACTTCCATCAGAATTTTGATGTCTTCGAAATGCAAACCTGTCGTAGGTTCGTCGAGGATGTACAAGGTTCGCCCTGTGTCGCGTTTCGCAAGCTCTGTTGCAAGTTTCACGCGTTGTGCCTCACCGCCAGATAGCGTTGTCGATGGCTGTCCTAAAGTGATGTAACCGAGTCCAACATCTTGTAACGTCTTGATTTTCTGAAGGATGCTCGGGAAGTTTTCAAAGAAAACGACTGCCTCGTCAATTGTCAGATTCAACACATCGTTGATGGATTTGCCTTTGAAACGCACCTCCAAAGTCTCGCGGTTGTAGCGTTTTCCTTGGCATGTTTCGCATTGCACGTGCACGTCGGGCAGGAAGTTCATCTCGATGATTCTTACGCCTGCACCTTGGCATGTTTCGCAGCGACCGCCTTTCACGTTGAATGAGAAACGTCCTGATTTATAGCCTCTTATCTTTGATTCCGGCAGCTCTCCGTACAACTTCCTGATGTCGTCGAACACTTTTGTGTAAGTTGCAGGGTTCGAGCGCGGAGTCTTGCCAATTGGGGCTTGGTCGATTTCGATGACTTTGTCAATGAATTCAAGGCCTTCGATGCGGTCGTAAGGCAATGGATTCTTCTCCGAACGGTAGAAATGTCTGCTCAAAATAGGGTAGAGCGTTTCGTTGATGAGCGTCGACTTGCCCGAACCGGAAACGCCTGTAACACAGACCATTACGCCGAGTGGAAGGTCTAAATCGACATTCTTGAGGTTGTGCCCGTGTGCATTATATAGTTTAAGGTACTGTCCCTCGAAAGGCTTGCGTCTTGTCGACGGCACCGCTATTTTTTTCTTGCCTCTGAGATAGTCGCAGGTGAGGCCTTTGCCGTGCATGGCTTCCTTCGGAGTGCCTTGAAACACTACGTTTCCGCCATTGACGCCAGCACCCGGACCGATGTCGATGAGATAGTCGGCAGCGAGCATGGTGTCTTTGTCGTGCTCCACCACGATGATGCTGTTCCCGATGTTGCGCAACTCCTTCAACGACTCTATAAGTCGATGATTATCACGCTGATGCAAACCTATGGAAGGTTCGTCCAAGATGTATAAAATGCCTGTCAGCTGCGAGCCGATTTGTGTTGCCAACCTGATTCGTTGCGACTCTCCGCCTGAAAGACTCTTCGCCGGACGGTTCATGTTCAGGTAATCGATGCCGACGTTGAGCAAAAAGTTGATTCTTTTCTTTATTTCACCAAGGATGTCGTGCGCAATCTCGTTTTGTTTCTCGTCGAGATGTTTCGGCAGATTGTCGAGCCATTTTGACAGCGAGTTGACGTCCATGTCGGCGAGTTCAGCTATGTTTTTCCCGTTAAGACGGAAATATAGTGCCTCTTTTTTGAGTCTTTGTCCATGACACTCAGGGCATTCGGTCTCGTTCATGAAGCTGTTAGCCCATTTCAGAATCGATGCCGGCGCGTTTTCCTCGTTCATCTTCCTGATGACGTTGACGACACCTTCAAACGGCGTTGAATACGTCGACTGCGTGCCGAGATATTCTCTCGTTACTGTGAACGACTCGCTGCTGCCGTAAAGAATGATGCTCATCGCGTTTTCAGGAATCTCGCTGATTGGCGTATCGAGCGTGAATCCGTATCTTGTTCCGATTGCCTCAAGTTGACAGAAAACGCTGTTGTTTTTGTATTCGCCGAGCGGAGCGAGGCCGCCTTTTCGCAGACTCAGACTCGGGTCTGGAATGATTTTGTTCATGTCGATCTGAATCACAGTGCCGAGACCGTTGCATTTCGGACAGGCGCCATAAGGCGAGTTGAAACTGAATGTGTTAGGCTCCGGATCCTGATAGGCGATGCCCGTTGTCGGACACATCAAAAGCTTGCTGAAATAACGAGCGTCGCTGGAGCCTTCTTCAAGAACCATCAGCATGCCTTTGCCTCGGCGGAATGCGGTTTCAACCGATTTCACTATGCGTTCTTTGTTGTCTTCGTGAACTGCCAATCGGTCGATAACTATCTCAATATCATGGGTTTTGTAACGGTCGAGCTGCATGCCGAAGGTGAGCTCACGTATCTCGCCATCGACGCGCACCTTGATGTAACCTTGTTGTCGAATCTGCTCGAACAAATCTCTGTAGTGACCTTTTCGGCCTCTTACTACAGGAGCTAACACATTGATTCTCTTGTCTTTGTATTGCTCCAAAATCATCTCCGTGATTTGTTCCTCAGAATAACGCACCATCTTTTCGCCGGTGTTGTAAGAATACGGCACAGACGCGCGTGCGTACAAAAGTCGCATGAAATCGTAGATCTCAGTGATGGTTCCCACCGTTGAGCGCGGGTTACGGTTCACCGATTTCTGTTCGATGCTGATGACAGGGGAGAGGCCGCGGATCTCATCGACATCAGGGCGTTCCATGCTGCCGATGAACTGGCGGGCGTAGGCGGAAAACGACTCCATGTAACGGCGCTGACCCTCGGCGTAAATCGTCTCGAAAGCCAACGACGACTTGCCCGAACCGCTGAGTCCGGTTATCACCACAAACTTATCGCGCGGAATGCGTAAGTCGATGTTTTTCAAGTTGTTCTCACGCGCTCCGTAAATCTCGATGAATTCGTCTTCGGCAATATTTCTGTCTTTCTCCGTCATCAACACTAATTCAATTCTTCTATGATGCTGTCGTTTTCAAAGTTCATGACAGCGCCTCCCGTAGCCTCGTTGCAATAATCGGCAGTGAGGTCGAAAGGCCTTTTCGGAATCTTTATTTCGTAAACTTCTCCCTTCTTGACTTTCAATGAGTTAGAACGTAGCCAAGGATTGAAAATCTTCAGGAGTTTATAAGTTATATCATGCTCAATCGCGAAATCAGCCCAGCTGTCGACGCTTTTGTCAATAACAACTGTCTTGTATTTAAATGGCTGATATTCAAGGCTTTTACTGACATAAATACCATATTGTTCCGGATTTTCAAGAATGGTTTTGAACGCCAAAATCCTGAAAATGTAACGCTCGGTCTCATCGGCCATGAGCAAATCGTAGTACGAATGCACTTTCTGCTCTTTTAAAAACTTGTTCAAACGGCGAGTTCCTGCGTTGAATGACGCTGCTACAAGGGTCCAATTATGATAAATGTCGTATGATTTCAGGAAATAACGGCAAGCAGCTTCGGTCTCAAGCTCCACATTGTATCGCATGTCGACATCTTTGTTGATCTCGAGTCCGTATTCCTTGCCAGTGCGTTCCATAAACTGCCAGAAACCTACTGCTCCGGCTGGTGAAACGGCGTTTGTCAAGGTGCTTTCCGCCACGCAAAGATATTTGAAATCTTCAGGGATGCCGTATTTTCTCAAAATCGGCTCGATGACTGGAAACCAACGTGATGAGCGTTTTACGAGAAGCATGGTGTTGCTGTGAAAATAGCATGTCGACAGCAGTTCACGTTCGTAGCGTTCGCGTATGTTGAACATCTCCAAAGGCACACGCTCGCCGGCGAATGTGATGTCGTCGGCGAACTCGATGTCGTTGCTGCGAATCGCAATCTGTTCAAGTGAAACTGGACGTTTCTCCGCGATTTTCAGTGCTCTGATGCCGACAATGCAAGCCACAATAGCAGCAACTCCGACTGCCAAAACGGCAATCTGGAGTGCTAATAAGACTTTTTTGTTATTCATTACAGGTGAACCACTTCTCCGTATGCCGCTGCTGCAGCTTCCATGATGGCTTCCGACATCGTTGGATGCGGGAAGATGTTCTCGATGATGTCGCGGCCTTCAGCGCCGAGTTCGCGTGCCAACACTGCTGTTGCGACCATCTCTGTGACGTTTTCGCCTACCATGTGGCAACCCAACCATTTGTTGGTCTTGGCGTCGAACACCACCTTGATGAAACCGTCCTTATTGCCAGCTGCTGCAGCCTTTCCTGATGCTGTGAACGGGAATTTCCCGATTCTCACCTCGTAACCAGCAGCGATAGCTTTTGCCTCGCTCAAACCTACTGATGCGATTTCTGGAGTGATGTATGTGCAACCAGGGATGTTGTTGTAGTTCAATGGTTTAGGATTCATGCCACAGAACTTTTCAACGCAGATGATGGCTTCGTGTGATGCCTTGTGTGCCAATGCCGGTCCGTGAACGATGTCGCCGATAGCATAAACGCCTTCAACGTTGGTTCTATAATAGTCGTCAACGATGATTTTGCCGCGTTCGCTGGCGATTCCGAGGTTTTCGAGACCGAGGTCTTCGAGGTTGGTCTGCACGCCGACTGCTGAAAGCACGATGTCAGCTTCAACAACCTTTTCGCCTTTCTTGGTACTGATGGTGCACACGCATTTCTCGCCTGTTGTGTCGACGTTGGTGACGGAAGCTTCAGTCATCACTGTCATTTTCAGCTTCTTGAAGCAACGTTCAACTTGTTTTGAAACCTCTTCGTCTTCGTTAGGCACGACGTTTGGCAGGAACTCCACCAATGTCACTTTCACTCCCATCGATGTGAAGAAGAATGCAAACTCTGAGCCGATTGCGCCTGAACCGACAACCACCATTGTCTCTGGAAGCTTGTCTAAAACCAAAGCCTGACGGTAGCTGATGATTTTCTTGCCATCGATAGGCATTGCTGGCAGCTGACGCACTCTCGAACCTGTCGCGAGGATGATGTGGTCGGCTTCGTATTCTGTCGCATTGCCTTCAGCGTCAACAACTTTCACTGTCTTGTTTGCTGTCAGCGAACCGAGTCCCGGGATCAATTCGACGTTGTTCTTTTTAAAGAGGTATTGAACGCCTTTGCTCATTCCGTCGGCGACGCCACGGCTGCGGGCGACAACGGCTTCCATGTCGGGATGGACCTCTCCTTCGAGCTTAATGCCGTAATTTTCAGCATGTTGCATATATGTATAGACTGCCGCGCTCTTAAGCAAAGCCTTGGTCGGGATGCAGCCCCAGTTGAGGCATGTGCCGCCAATTTCCGCTTTTTCAACAACGCCAACTTTCTTTCCAAGCTGTGAAGCTCTGATAGCTGCGACGTAACCGCCAGGACCGCTACCAATCACAATAACATCGTACTTCATGATTATCAATGATTTATGTTAATTTTTAATTTATTTTTATTTCTCTAAATTTAATTGTGCGAAATTACAAAAAATTTTCTTATCTTTGCAACATTGTTAGTGGAGAATTTTCTTCATGTTAATATTTGCCAAAAAGCAATTTTTCACAAGTTTTAGTTCCTTTTAATTATTTAAATTATGTTAGCTGATTATTTAAATAATCCGCTCATGCCGATGTCACATTCCGGCGTGTCGGAGAAATGGTATGAGGTGGCTCGCTCCCGTGAGAAACGCCTCTTCAAGAAAGTCGATGTTTTTATGTATCTGTCTATGACTCATGATAATGCGTTTGAGTTGCTTTATGTCGCCTACGATGAAATCAACCGCCGTTTGATGCGCTGCTATCATGGAAAATTTGTCCTGAAAATGCGAAATGACTATTTGATTATTCGTCAAGGATTATGGAGAAAGAAGTTTTTAATTGTGGCAAAAAATGATGATTTAAATCTTGTTGCCTTGTCAGACAAAAGAAAATCAAAGGTTTGGATTTTGTCGCAGAAATTGCCGTATGATAAAGCTGATTTTGATAAAATTATGAAAACTCTTGAAAATCAAGGTTTTGATGTCGGTAATATAGAATTGTTTTATCAATAATAAGTGTGCTTAAATTCAATAAGAAAATATTGTTGTCGTTTATTTGCTAAATTTATTTTTATTTATAAAGATTTTATTCATATATTTGCAAGTTTGAATGACAACAAATTTTTAAGATGAATTTATCAGAATTAACTGCTATTTCGCCTGTCGACGGCCGCTATCGCAAGAAAGTCGAGCGACTTGATGAATATTTTTCGGAATTTGGACTGATTCGCGCCAGAGTGATGGTGGAGGTTGAGTATTTTATAGCGCTTTGTCAGATTCCGCTGCCTCAACTGGCTGATTTTAACAAGAACAATTTCCGTAAGCTGAGAAATATTGTTAAAAGCTTCAAACCTGCTGACGCTCAAGAGATTAAGGAAATTGAGAAGACTACAAACCACGATGTGAAAGCTGTTGAATATTTCCTGAAACGCCGTTTCGACGAGATGAATCTGACGCAGTTCAAAGAGTTTATTCATTTCGGCCTGACATCGCAAGATATCAACAACAGCGCGGTGCCTTACACCATGATGCAGGCGCAAAATGAACTGATTCGCCCAGCTTTTGCTCAGATTGTGGAGAAACTGAAGTCACTTGCAGCAGAGTGGCGTGACGTCCCGATGCTGGCACACACTCACGGTCAGCCGGCAAGTCCTACGCATCTTGGAAAAGAGATTTATGTTTTTGTCGAACGCCTTGAAAATCAGCTGGATGAGCTTGATAAAATCCCGTTCACTGCTAAATTCGGCGGCGCGACAGGTAACATGAACGCTCATAAAGTGGCATATCCGCAGATCAACTGGCGCGAGTTTGCAGCGAAATTCATCAAAAAACTTGGACTGAAACGTCAGGAAACGACAACGCAGATTGAGCATTACGACGTGATGGCGCAGTATTTCGACGCTCTAAAACGTCTCAACACAATCCTGATTGACCTGTCGCGCGACATCTGGCTTTACATCTCGATGGATTATTTCAAACAGAAAATCAAAGCGGGAGAAGTCGGTTCTTCGGCCATGCCTCATAAAGTGAATCCTATCGATTTCGAGAACGCTGAGGGTAACCTTGGAATGGCAAATGCCATCTTCGAGCATCTCAGCCGCAAGCTCCCGATCAGCCGCATGCAACGCGACCTCACCGACTCTACTGTGACACGCAACATCGGCGTGCCTTTGGCTCACACTTTGATTGCAACAAGCTCATTATCAAAAGGTTTAGATAAACTTATCCTTAATGAAGCTAAACTTCGTGCCGACTTGCAAAACAACTACGCTGTTGTCGCCGAAGCTATTCAGACTATTCTTCGCCGCGAGCAGGTGGAAGGTGCCTACGAGCTTTTGAAAGGCCTCACACGCACCAACGAGAAAGTGACTCGCGAGTCGATCGACGCATTCATTGACACATTGCCGGTTTCACAGAATGTCAAAAAAGAAATGCACGCTATCACTCCGGAAAATTATACCGGTTTTAACTATGTAAACGATTAAAAAATGACAAAAAGAAGAAATTTTCGCAGGATACTTCATTACGTTAAGCCGTACTGGTTCAGCGTTTTGATGAACATCATCTTCAATATTTTGGCGATAGTGTTCTCGTTGTTCTCATTTTCAATGATAGTGCCGTTCCTTAACCTGTTGTTTAATCCTGAAAATCTTACCACGGTTAAACCGGAATTCGCACTCGACACCGACACACTGTTGGCCATGCTCGACTATTATGTGAGCTACATCATCCTCGTCAAAGGACAGGCTTCTGCATTGATTTTCATATGCATACTGCTTGTGGTGGCGTTCTTCCTGCGAAACCTCACCACATATTTCGCCTTGTATTTCATGGTCGGAGCGCGTGCCGGCACAATCAAGGATATCCGCAATGATTTGTACAAGAAAATCATGATTTTGCCGCTCTCGTTCTACAGTAAGCACAAAAAAGGCGACATCATGGCGCGCATCACCACTGATGTGCAGGAGATCGAGGTGTCAATCATCAGTTATCTCGACGTTTTCATCAAATCACCACTCACGATAGCGGCATATTTTGCCTACATGCTTGGCGTGAGCTGGCGTCTGACACTCTTTGTGGTGCTTCTGCTGCCAATCGGCGGTCTCATCATTGGCGTTATCGGCAAATCTCTCAAAAAAGACTCCCTCGACGGACAGAACCGATTCGCTGGAATGCTTGCCACCATTGAGGAAACCATCGGCGGACTGCGTATCATAAAGGCTTTCAATGCAATCGGCTATTCAAGCGAGAAATTCAACGAACAAAACGGCAAATACACGAGAGTGATAAAATTTGTGAACCGTAAACGTGACCTCAGCTCCCCGATGAGCGAGTTCCTCTCGTCAATAATTATTTCCATCGTGGTATGGTTCGGTGCCACTTTGATTTTAAATGCCGCCAGCACTCCTGGTGCTGAACCGAGCATCACCGCTGCGAATTTCATAGCTTACATCGTCGTTTTCTCGCAGATTATCTCGCCTGCGAAATCGTTCTCGCAAGGTTTCTACAGTCTCCAGAAGGGTATGGCTTCAGCCGACCGTATCTTCGAAGTGCTTGACGCTGAGGAAGTTATCGTTGAAAAAGAAAATGCATTGTCATTGCCTGATTTCAAGGATTCCATCATATATAATAATGTGAGTTTCCATTACAATGAGGTGAATGTGTTGAAAAACATCAATCTCACGATTCCGAAAGGCAAGATGGTGGCGCTCGTTGGCGAAAGCGGCGGCGGTAAATCCACTTTGGTCGACCTGCTTCCGCGATTCTACGACGTGAGCCAGGGAAGCATCACCATCGACGGCACCGATGTCCGCGACTTCAAGATTTGTGACGTGCGTGGCTTGATGGGCATTGTCTCGCAGGAAAGCATTCTGTTTAACGACACCGTATTTAATAATATAGCGTTCGGTCTGGAGCACGCCACCCGTGAAGCTGTCATCGAGGCCGCGAAAATCGCCAATGCCCACGATTTCATCATGGAGATGGAAGACGGCTACGACACCTACATCGGCGACCGTGGCATGAACCTCTCGGGCGGACAGCGTCAGCGTATCAGCATAGCTCGCGCAGTGTTGAAAAACCCTCCGATTCTGATCTTGGATGAGGCTACATCGTCGCTCGATACTGAATCGGAACGCCTTGTGCAAGAGGCACTTTCGAAGGTCATGACAAACAGAACCTCAATCGTCATTGCCCACAGATTGTCGACCATCCAGAATGCCGATGAAATACTGGTTTTGGTAAAAGGACAGATTGTGGAACGCGGCAAACATGAGGAGCTTATTGAGAAAGGCGGTGTTTACAAACGACTCACCGACCTGCAGTCGTTCAATTAGTTCAAAAATTTGAAACACAGATTGAAAAAAGTATTATTTTTGCGCAAATTTTGGAAATAAAAATTAAAATTTAATATGGATTTAAGTAAAGTTGTAGCCATTTCTGGCAAACCGGGTCTTTTCCTCGTTACTACTAACGGCAATGGAAAGCTCATCGTTGAATCATTGTTAGATGGAAAGCGCATCCCTGCTTTCGCAAACGACAAAATCAGCTCTTTGGAGGAAATCAGCATTTTCACGACAGGTGAGGACAAGCCTTTGAAGGAAGTTTTCATGAGCATTCATGAGAAAATGGGCGACAAAATCGATTTCGATCCGAAAAAGGCATCTCCGGTTGAGCTGAGAGAGAAATTCTTGATGGTGTTGCCTGAATACGATGAAGATGCTGTGTATCAATCAGATATGAAGAAGGTGTTCCAGTGGTATCAGCTTCTCAACGACAAAGGTCTCCTTGATTTCACCGTTGAAAAGAAAGAGGAAGCAGCTGAAGAGGCACCTGTCGAGAAAAAAGAGGTGAAGAAAGCTCCTGCAAAGAAAGCAGCACCAAAGGCAGCACCGAAAGAAAACGTGAAAGCCGCTGCAGCTCCAGCTACAAAGTCGACAAAGAAACCGAAAAAGGTGTAATAGACATTAGTCGTTAGACCTTAGACTTTAGTCGTTTAGTAGCATGAAACAAATAATTGATTTCGTTGTAATTGATAAGCAGACATTTCAGCGTGCGGCGTTGTTGAAATTGAAATCATCAACGCCGTTGCCTGAAATCCGTGGCGGTCAGTTTGCAAACGTTCGCGTTGACGGTTGCGACAAGGCATATCTGCGTCGCCCGATTTCTATCCACGACGTTGATTATCAGAATAATACAATAGATTTGTTAATCCAGGAAAAGCACGAAGGCACAAAAACCCTTTGTGCTTTATCTGTTGGTGCGAATGTGAACATCGTGCTGCCGTTGGGTAACGGATTCACCATGCCGGAAAAGGACGACAACGTATTATTAATAGGTGGCGGAATCGGAATTGCACCCTTGCTATATTTTGCGAAAACGATACAATCCAATATTTCGTGTAGAGATGCGATTCATCGCATCTCATTCCTATTAGGGGGCAGAACGGATTCCGACCTTATGTTGTTAGACCGTTTCCGTTCTGTTGGCGACGTTTTCATCACCACCAACGACGGTTCTTTAGGTGAGAAAGGTTTTGTTACCGACCACAGCCTTTGGAATACGATGAAAATCAATAAGATATACGCTTGCGGACCGATGCCGATGATGAAAGCTGTGGCTAAGGTCGCAAGAGAAAAAGGCATCTGGTGCGAGGTCTCGCTCGAAAATCAGATGGCATGCGGCATCGGAGCCTGCTTGTGCTGCGTGGAGAACACCAAGGAAGGCAATTTGTGCGTCTGTAAAGAAGGTCCGGTTTTTAATATTGAGAGGTTGCTATGGTAAAGACAGAAATCAAACTCAAGGGTCTGACCTTGAAAAACCCCGTCATGACAGCGTCGGGAACCTTCGGATACGGCGAGGAATATTCTGATTTTGTTGACCTTTCAGAACTTGGAGGCGTCATTGTGAAGGGCACCACCTTGCATCACCGTGAAGGCAATCATTATCCGAGAATGGCCGAAACGCCAATGGGGATGCTTAACTGCGTGGGACTTCAAAACAAAGGTGTAGATTATTTTATAGAAACGATTTATCCAAGGATCAGACATTTTGAAACCAATGTCATTGTAAACGTAAGTGGCTCAAACATAGACGATTACGTAACTGCAGCCGCCAAGATTGATGCTCTTGACAATATCCCTGCCATCGAGTTGAATGTTTCATGTCCCAACGTGAAACAAGGCGGTATGGCGTTTGGCGTGACATGTTCAGGCATCGAACAGGTGACAAAAGCGGTTCGTGAGGTTTACCACAAACATTTGATGGTGAAGCTTTCGCCGAATGTCACAAACATAGCAGAGATCGCGCTCGCTGCAGAATCCGCTGGCGCTGACTCAGTCTCCTTAATTAATACGTTGCTTGGTATGGCAATCGATGCCGAGACAAGAAAGCCAATACTTTCGATGGTAACTGGCGGATTATCAGGCGCTTGCGTGAAGCCTGTGGCTTTGCGTATGGTTTGGCAAGTTGCCAAGGCCGTGAAGATTCCTGTAATCGGACTTGGAGGCATCTCCTCAGCCACCGACGCTATAGAATTCCTGCTCGCTGGAGCCTCAGCAATTCAAATTGGTACCGCCAACTTCATCGATCCTTCTATCTCCGCAAAAGTCGCAAAAGGCATTGCAGAATATTGCGAAAGGCATGGGGTAAAGGATGTGAATGAGCTGGTCGGGGGAATGATTATATAATATTCACCTCCGGATTGATTTCAATTCCAAACTTGTTGTAAACCGATTCCTGGATTTTCTTCATCAAATCCAGAATTTCTTGAGGTTTGCCGCCACCGTAGTGGACCAAAACGAGCGCCTGCTTGTCCCAAACTCCAACGTGGTTTTCACGATGGCCTTTCCAACCTGCACGGTCGATTAACCAACCTGATGGGATTTTGATGAAATTGTTATCAACCGGATATGACGGCACATTTGGATATAATTCCTTAATTTTCAGATATTTATCTATTGAAACAATCGCATTTTGGAAGAAACTTCCGACGCTGCCTACGACTCCAACTTCGGGTAACTTCTCTGCACGAATCGCCTTCACTGTCGCGGCGACATCTTGAATCGTCGGATTGGTTATATTATTGTTAATCAAATAATTACGGATATTTCCGTAATCCAATTTTAATTCACCACGTTTTTTCAAAACGAAATCGACGGCGAAAATCAGGTACAAGGCATGCCTTGTACCTACGGGTAATGATTTGTCATCCCGTTGGGACAACGCATGCGTTGTCCTTTGGGAAATCAATTCCTTAAAAACGGAATCTCGATACGAAAAATGGCATTCTTCATTGCTAAAAACCTTGGTTTCGCCTGTTGTTAAATCAATTGTATGTACTTGATATACAGTGTCTTTCACTTCTGCGCCATACGCTCCGATGTTTTGTACTGGCGCTGCACCGACCTTGCCTGGAATGTCGGCGAGGTTCTCCAATCCGTAAAGACCTTTCGAAACGGTGTAATCGACAAAATCTTTCCACACCTCACCGCAATAGCAGCGAATCTTCACTGTTTCGTCGTTTTCATCCAGTGTTTCAATGCCTTTTAGGTTGGGATAGACCACAAAACCATCAAAAAACTCATTGGAGAAAAGGATATTGCTGCCGCCACTGAGAATCAAGACGCGATGAATCGCGTCTCTACAGGCGATAAATTCAGGATTGTCAATCAATTTGTGGATATCATCCATCGTTTTTAATTCCTGAAAATACCGTGCTCTGATGTCAAAACCAAATGTATTCAGCTCGCGCAATGAAAAATTTTTCTCCATTTCCGAAATTTTTTTCAAAAATAAAGAAAATTTGCAAACGACAATAGAAAAATCTGTAATTTTATAGCTTGAAATTTTGACCACTTTGAAACGTGTTATCGTATCGGTAATCAACGACTTAGTGACCGATCAGCGTGTCAACAAGTCGTGCTTGACCCTGCAAAAGGCGGGGTTTGAGGTGCTTCTTGTGGGTCGCCGTCAGCGTAAATCACCTCCAATGGATGAACGGCCGTACAAATCACATCGCATGAAGCTGCTGTTCGAGAAAGGTCCGTTATTTTATGCCGAATTCAATATCAGATTATTCATATTTTTGCTGTTTCATCGTTGCAACTGTCTGTTATCCAACGATTTGGATACTTTATTGCCAAACTTTTGGATTTCAAAACTGAAACGCATTCCGCTGATTTACGACAGCCATGAATATTTCACCGAGGTGCCTGAATTGGTGAGCCGACCGAAGGTTCAGCGTGTTTGGAAACGCATCGAGGAATATGTTGTGCCGAAATTGCCCGAGATGATAACGGTTTGCCAATCGATTGCTGAGCTTTTCCACGAAAAATATGGCATAAAAGTGCATGTTATCCGCAACATTCCGATGCGCAAAATGTTGCCTGCACCTGCTTCTCGAGAGGAAGCTGGTCTCGACCCGAACAAGCACATTTTAGTGCTACAAGGTTCTGGAATCAACATTCATCGAGGCTCGGAAGAACTTGTCGATGCAATGGCATATCTTGATGATTGTCAGTTGGTTATAATCGGTGGGGGAGATGTGCTGCCTGTTTTGAAAGAGAAAGTCGCTGCTAATAATTGGGACGACCGAGTGAAGTTTTTCCCTCGCATGCCTTATCAGAAAATGATGGCGATTACGCAGCTGGCCGAACTTGGTTTCACTCTCGACAAGGACACAAATCTGAATTACCGTTTCAGTCTGCCGAACAAATTGTTCGATTACATTCAGGCTGGTGTGCCAATCGTCGCATCGCATCTTACTGAGATTGAACGAATCATAACTCGTTATGACATAGGCACTTTCATCGAGAATCACGATTCTGAGACCATTGCTGCAACAATCCAAAAATCTTTAAATGATGAAAAGAGTTTGGAGTTATGGAAAAATAATCTTAAATTTGCGGCGCAGGAGCTTTGTTGGGAAAATGAAGAAGAGGTTCTGCTGAAAATATATGAGAAATACGTTTGATAATCATATACATATAGTTAGTTTCGACATCCCGTGTCCGGTGAACTACGGTGGTGTCATCGACGTGTTTTTCAAGCTCAAGGCGCTGGTGGAGCGTGGTTTCAGGGTTCATTTCCATTGTTTTGAGTACGGGGGCCGCGAGCGAAGCGAGCGGCTCGAGGCGTTGTGCGAATCGACGCATTATTACAAACGCGACATGTCGTTCGTGAACTTTTTCAGCAAGAAGCCGTTTATCGTAACGTCAAGAACATCAGAGGATTTGATTCGTGATCTGATAAAAGACGACTATCCGATAATCCTCGAAGGACTGCATTCGTGCAGCGTTTTGCTCGACCCAAGAATGCAAAACCGCAAGATTTTTGTGCGCACGCATAACGTTGAACACGAGTATTATCGTTATCTTGCGGAGACGGAGAAAAACATGCGCAAAAAACTCTTTTTGAGAATTGAGTCAAGAAAACTGCGCAAGTTTGAATCGATATTGGCAAAAGCTACCGGAATCCTGGCTATCTCAAATAAAGATTACGAGTATTTCAAAGGAACTTACGATAACGTTTACCTGATTCCTGCTTACGCTGGCTTCGACAAGGTTAATGTGCTCGAAGGTCAGGGCGATTATGTGCTTTATCATGGAAGTCTCGATGTATCAGAGAATTACAACGCTGCAGAATTTCTGATAAATGAGGTGTTTAAAGGTACTGGCATCAAACTGATAATCGCAGGTATGAATCCGCCTCATCATCTGGTGAAAATTATTGATAATGAACGTAATGTAGAGCTTGTCGAGAATCCTGAAGATGATGTTTTGCAGAAACTAATCCGTAATGCGCATATCAATATTCTTGTCACTGCCCAGGCTACAGGTTTAAAACTGAAGTTGTTGAACGCCTTGTTTAACGGCCGTTATTGTGTTGTCAATGATAAGATGGTTGAAGGCTTGGATATCAATGACTTATGCATTGTGGCCAACACTGCTGACGAGATCAAAACCGTTGTCGCCGACCTCATGACGAAGCCTTTCGTTGAAGAACAGGTCGAGATAAGAAAGAGTAGGATGGACGCTTTCTACAATTCTTCTCGTTCTACCGACAAACTCGTCGAGTTACTTGGCTGATTCGGTGATTGTGCCGTTGGCGCAGCTTATCACGCGCGATGGATATTTCAAAATCAGATTATAGTTGTGAGTCGCCATCAAAATGGTGGTGCCGTTGTCGCGAATCTTCATGATTAACTTCATGATGTCGTTGGTTGTCTCAGGGTCGAGGTTGCCCGTTGGCTCGTCTGCCAAAATGACACTCGGACTGTTGAGCAACGCCCTGGCAATAGCTACGCTCTGTTGCTCTCCGCCTGAAAGTTGATGCGGCATTGACTTTCTTTTGCCTTGAAGACCAACAAGTTGCAGTACTTCATCGATGCGTTTGCTGATGCCCGATTCATCGTCCCAACCTGTCGCTTTAAGCACAAACGATAGGTTTTGCTCAACATTTCTGTCGTAAAGAAGCTGGAAATCCTGAAATACTATGCCGATTTTTCGCCTCAGCATCGGTATGTCCTTGCGTTTTATGTCGTTTAAATTGAATCCGGCAATCTTAAAAACTCCGCTTTTCGCAGGAATATCAGCGTACATTGTCTTCAGCAGCGATGATTTTCCCGATCCGCTTCTACCGATAAGATACACAAACTCGCCTTCGTTTATCTCAAGGTTTATATCACTGAGAATCAGGCGCTCATGCTGAAACACGCTTCCGTTCTTTATTGAAATTACTGTACTCATATGAAAATAATTCAGTGCAAAATTAATAATTTTATTATTTTTGTGCCGTTTTTTTAGTGATTTTATATGAAAAAATTAGTTTTATCTTTAGTTTTTCTTGTGGCGGGCATCGCAATGTTCGCCCAAAACGACAGTGTTGCGCTGAAAGAAGTTGTGGTTACCGGAACTCGTGACATGGTGGATATCAGACATTTACCATTGACAGTAACGGTTATTGATAGGGAAGAACTGACTGAACAGAATCAGCCAAGTGTCTTGCCTACAGTAATGCAATATGTCCCTGGCGTGTTCGTGACAAGCCGTTCAATGATGGGTTATGGCGTGTCGACAGGCGCGGCTGGTGGTATCAATATGAGAGGTATCAGCGGTGGCTCGGGTCAGTTGCTGGTGTTGATCGACGGTCATCCTCAATATCAAGGTATTTATGGTCACCCAATAAGCGACAGCTATCAAACCATGATGGTCGACCACGTTGATGTTGTAAGAGGTCCTGCATCAATGCTTTACGGAAGTAATGCTATGGGTGGCGTCATCAATATCGTGACACGCTCGATGCATGAGGATGGAGTGCAGACAAATCTTAATGTTGGCGGTGGAAGCTATGGGACTTTCCAGTCTGAGGTGGCAAATCAGATTAAGAAGGGAAAATTCAGCAGCACCGTTTCGGCTCAATATAACCGCACTGACAACCATCGCCCTCGCATGGGTTTTGAGCAATATGGCGGTTATGTGAAACTTGGCTACGACATGTCGGAGCATTGGAAAGCTTATGTTGACGCTAACTTGATTCATTTCAACGCTTCAAATCCTGGTTCGACATTCAAGCCTCTTTATGGCGCTGACCAGTGGATTACACGTGGCGTTGTCTCGGCTGCCGTCGAAAACCATTATGAGAAAACAAGCGGTGCAATCAGTGTTTACTCAAACTTCGGAAGACACAAAATCGACGATGGCACTGACAATCCGGAAACTCCAACTATGCGTTATTTCCGCTCAGAGGATGCTTTGACAGGCGTGTCAGTATATCAGAGCGCAAGATTCTTCAAAGGCAATCGTATTACCGTAGGCGTTGATTATCAACATATTTATGGGAAAGCTTATTATACTTCAAAAGAAACCGACGAGGTTTTAGATACTCCTAACAAACAGAGTGGCGAGTCAGCTCGTGATGAGATCGCTGGCTATGTCGATTTCCGTCAGGACTTAATGACTTGGCTGACTGTTGACGCTGGTATCCGTTATGACCATCATAGTGTTACTGGCTCTGAGTGGGTTCCGCAGGCTGGCGTGGTGGTTCGCCCGATAACAACCGGTGAAATCAAACTCATGGCAAGCAAGGGCTTCCGTAATCCTACGATGCGCGAGATGTATCTGTATCCGCCTTCAAACGAAGACCTGGAGCCGGAACGTCTTTGGAACTATGAGTTGTCGTGGAGACATCGTCCGGGCGCGTTCACCTATGGTGTAAACTTGTTTTATATTAAAGGTGATAATATGATTCAGACTGTGCCTGTCGACGGCAGACCACGTAACGTGAATACAGGTGTCATTGAGAACTGCGGTGCTGAAATGGACGCTTCATGGCACATCAACAACCACTGGAACGTCTATACCAATCACTCATTCCTGCACATGAGATATAAAGTCCTCGCCGCTCCTGAATACAAAGGCTGCTTCGGCGTGGATTTCCATTATAACAGATGGATGGCAAACACTAATCTGATGTATGTCAATTCTTTGTATAAAGAAGTCGGCGACAACGAACAGAAGGAAGACTTCTGTCTGCTTAATGCTTCAGTGAGTTTTGATGTGATTAAAGGATTGAGTCTGTGGGTGAGAGGTGAGAATCTCTTGGCTCAAGACTATGAAATAATAGCTGGCTATCCGATGCCGGGTGCCACATTCATGGGTGGCATCAACTGGAAATTCTAGTTGATACTACCATTTTGAGCTTCCGCCGCCGCCACCGAAGTGACCTCCGCCGAAGCCTCCGAATCCGCCAGAGCTGCTGCCCCAGGAGCCGCCTCCGCCGCCCCAGCTGCTGCCACCGCCACCGCGTCTGGTGTTTGACAGGAGTATGCCCCACAGCAGTCCTCTCCAGAATCCGTTGTTGCCTCCCGACGATTTGCCGCCTTTGCCACCATGTCGTGACGCGGTTATAACTACAATCATGAAGACAAGAGTTAGGAAAATAACCAAAACTCCGAGGGCTTCATCGCCGTCTTTGCCAGTGTATCTGTCGCTTTTGTATGCTCCTGAAGCCAACATGATTATAGCGTTGACAGCGTTGTCGATACCTTTGTAATAATTGCCTTCCTTGAATTCAGGAATCATCTCTTTTGTGCGGATACCATAGTTAACCGCATCGGTGACGTATGGTTCCATGCCGTAGCCCACTTGTATTGAGACATCGCCAAGTTCGTCGGCGGTCTTGGGTTTCACAAGAATCACCACACCGTTGTTTTCTTTGGTTCCGACTCCCCATTTTTCGCCAATCTGATACGCGAAATCGTTGGAATCAGCTCCGTCCAAACTCTTTACTGTAACGACACAAATCTGCGTTGAAGTGCTGTCGTTGTAGGCAACAAGCTTTTGCTCCAAAGCGTGTTCCTGCTTGTCTGTCAAGATGTTGGCAAAATCATTGACAAGACGAGGCGGCACCGGTCTCGCCGGAATTTTCTGGGCGAAACCGATGCTGTTAAGTATTAACAATGCCGTTAGGCAAAGGATGCGTTTCATTAGAATTCTACTTTAGGTGCTGTTTCAGCTCCTGCTTGTGCTTTGAAATATCCTACTTTCTCGAAGTCAAACATGTTGGCGATGATGTTACGAGGGAACATCCTGATGTACTGGTTGTAGTTTCTTGCACTGTCGTTAAACTTCTGGCGTTCCACCGTGATGCGGTTTTCAGTGCCTTCAAGCTGTGACTGCAATGCGAGGAAGTTCTCGTTGGCTTTCAAATCAGGGTATTGCTCAACGCTGACAAGGAGTCTGTTTAATGCACCTGACAATTCGTCCTGTGCTGCTTGGAACTTGGCAAGGTCGTCTGGCTCGATGTTGGTCGGGTCGATGGTGATGCTTGTTGCCTTTGCACGAGCCTCAATAACAGCTGTAAGAGTTCCTTCCTCATGTTCGGCATAACCTTTCACTGTTGCCACGAGGTTAGGTATGAGGTCGGCACGGCGCTGATACACGTTTTCAACCTGAGCCCATTGAGCCTCAACGCTTTCCTGGCGTGTGACGCAGCCGTTGTATGAACCTTTAATCCATGCGTAGATAGCCAAAACAACTACTACGATGATGATGATTGTGATAATTCCTTTCTTTTTCATTGTAATTAGGTTTAAATGTTATTTAATTGTGTTAAAATTCCTATTTATAAACTCACTTAACTCTTTGCCTTTCAATAAGTTCTTCGACAATCTTGCTAAGTCGTAAAGCTGATTTATGACGGCTTTGCGTTCATCTTCCGGCTTCTCCAATAACGTTGCAATGGCAGCGTTGTTGGTGTTGAGCATCAGAGTGTAGCTGTCAGGCATGTCGCCCCACATCGGCATTCCGCCCATCTGATTCATCTCTTTGTAACGGCGCATCCACTCGTTTTGGATGATCTCGACAGGAGCCTCGTTCTCGTCCAAAGTGCTGAACTCCACGTTGAAATGCGTCTTGTCGATGATATCTTCGAAGGCTTTCTTCACTTCTTCCTTCTGCTTGTCGTCGAGCTTCGATTCTTTCTTAACATCCTCTTTTTCAATGAGTTTGTCGATGGTGTTCGAGTCGACTCTGGCGAAAGAAGTATGTTCAAACTTCTGCTCAAACGTGCTGATGAAGTGCGAGTCAAGCATTCCGTCAAGCATTAAAACGTTGTAGCCGCGCTCCTTTGCCTTCTCGATGTTAGTATACTGCTCATCAAGATTTGTCGCGTACAAATATACAACATTTCCGTCTTTGTTTTTCTGATTTTCCTCGATTAATTTTTTGTATTCTTCGATGGTGTAATATTTGCCTTCTGTATCTTTGAAAAGCATAAATTTTTCTGCTCTTTCGAAGAATTTAGGATCGGCAATCATACCGTAAACGATGAAAATCTTGATGTCGTCCCATTTCTTTTCGTAATCCTCACGGTCTTTTTTGAAGAGTTCCTCAAGTTTTTCAGCCACTTTCTTGGTGATATAGCTTGATATCTTCTTCACGTTCTGATCGTTTTGCAGGAACGAACGGCTCACGTTGAGCGGGATGTCAGGCGAGTCGATGACGCCGTGCAGCAGGCTCAAGAAATCTGGCAAAATTCCCTCGACGGAATCGGTCACAAACACCTCGTTGCAATAGAGTTGAATCTTGTTGCGCTGGAACTCGTAACGGTTCGAAATCTTAGGAAAATAAAGGATTCCCGTGAGGTTGAACGGGTAGTCGACATTCAGATGAATATGGAACATCGGCTCGGTGAAGTTCATCGGGTAGAGGGTGTGATAAAACTCGTTGTATTCCTTGTCCTCAATGGTCGACGGAGCTTTCTTCCAAAGCGGTGCAACATCGTTGATGATCCAAGGTTTTTCAACCTCTTTTGTTTTCGGCTTGCCGTCTTTGTCAGTCTCGCCTTCAATAGGTTCCTGCACTTTCTTTGTCCCGAATTGAATTGGCACCGACATGAATTTGCAGTATTTATTCAATAATTCTCTGATCTTGCTTTCTTCAAGGAAGTCGGCGCAATCGTCTGAGATATAAAGGATTACGTCTGTTCCACGAGTGCCTTTCGCAATAGGATTCATTGTGTACTCAGGCGAGCCGTCGCACTCCCAGATGACACCTTTTTCGTCGTCTTTCTGAGCGTATGACTTAGTGATCAGCGACACTTTCGACGACACCATGAAAGCGGAGTAGAAGCCCAAGCCAAAATGTCCGATGATGTTGGCAGCCTCAGCCTCGCTGTTGGTCTTGAATTTCTCCACAAACTCAGTGGCACCTGAGAAAGCGATCTGGTTGATGTATTTGTCGACCTCTTCTTCAGTCATACCGATACCGTTATCGCGCACTGTGATGGTCTTTTTCTTCTTGTCGACCTCGACTTTGATGGTCAAATCGCCCAATTCGCCGTTGAATTCGCCAGCGCTGGCTAATGTTTTCAGCTTCTGTGTCGCATCGACAGCGTTACTGATTATCTCACGTAAAAATATCTCGTTTTCCGAGTATAAAAACTTTTTGATTACCGGAAAAATGTTTTCCGTTTTTACTCCTATTGATCCGTTTGACATATCTATATTTTTTTTAATTTGTTTTTCTTTTTTTTTTTGATGGCTTTGCCCCCACGTCGCTTTGCGGTGCGGTGGCCCGCGCCATACGGCGGTTAGAGCTTCGGATGGCGCTTGATCTTTTGGTTACTTTTCCATCAAGGGAAAAGTGACAAGGAAATCTCTTCCGTAGGAAGAAAATATCAAAAATTATGCCATTTTTTAATTACTGCCAAAATGTCATTTTACTTTTTTTTATAATTTTGCAAAAATAATTTTCTGATGGAAAACTTCTTCGAAAAGCTCGATTCGGCACTTAAAAACAACTCAATTGTTAAAATGACATTATCAAAATCAGTGTCGAAAAATAATGAGTTGCGAAACATCTATGTAAAGCCTATATTGTTGAAAGACAATAAGATGTATCAGTTTACTTATCGCTACGACCGCCGTGACGAGACGAAGAATTTTGATGCCAGACAGATGATGGAGCAGGTGAGGAGCATGGTTCCTGCAACGTTCCAAAACGTGTCACTTTTCACTTTGACAGAAGACGTGACGCTGCTTGTCAGCAAGAAAGGTAAACCTACTCTTATGTGCAAGAAAATCAATGAGAACCGAGAGGTTGACATGAACCACGATCATGAAAAACAGCGCCTCATCGACCCTTCAAATCCTTGGTGGCACCTCCTCGGACTGACATCTCGCGACGGCAAGGTGATCGCCGACATGCAGCATAAGTTCAAACAAATCTGCAAATACGTTGAAATCGTTGATGGCGTTATGCGTCAAACCAAATTCGACGACGAAATCCATATTGCCGACATGGGAGCAGGGAAGGGTTATCTTACATTTGCACTTTACGAATATCTTACCACGCATTACGACAAGAAAATCGTGATGGAAGGAGTGGAGATTCGTAAGGATTTGGTCTTGAAAATCAATGATATAATTGAAAAATGCAAATTGCAAAACTTCAAATTCATTGAAAATTCAATCGAAAATTACAAACCATCAAATATCGATGTGTTAATCGCCCTCCATGCCTGCGATACCGCCACCGACGACGCTATATTAAAAGGTATCCGCAACAATGCAAAATTGATTATCTGCGCACCTTGCTGCCATAAGCAGATTCGCCGAGAAATGGAGAAATCGGGCAAGACCGATGCGATTACAAAATACGGCATCTTCCTTGAGCGTCAAGCAGTTATGATTACCGATGCGGTTCGTGCCCTCGTCCTTGAATATTGCGGCTATAAAACCCAGGTAATGGAATTCATCGAGATTGACAACACACCGAAAAATGTGCTTCTTGTCGGTCGTAAATCCGACAAACCTGTTGATAAAGAAGCGCTTGCGAAGCAAATAAAAGAATTGCTCGGACAATACGGCATTGAGGAGCATTATTTGTGGAAGAATTTATGGAAAAATTGTCGCGCGTATTAAAATAAAGCGTAACTTTGCAATCCAAGAAAACGACAAAAATATTAACATAAAATAAAATTTATCATGCAAAACATCGATTGGGGATCACTCCCATTTGGTTACTACCCAACAAATTACAACGTCCGTTGCCACTACAGAAACGGCGAATGGGGCGAGCTGGAATATTGCTCAGAGACAACTATTAACATCCACATGGCAGCTACATGCTTGCACTACGGTCAGGAAGCTTTCGAAGGCTTGAAGGCTCACCGCGGCGCTGACGGCAAAGTGCGTATCTTCCGTCTCGACGAGAATGCAAAACGTTTGCAGTCATCATGCGATGGTATCTGCATGCCACGTTTCCCAATGGAGAAATTTGAGGAAGCTATGATCAAATGCGTGCAGCTCAACAAGGAATTCATCCCTACATACGAAAGCGGCGCTTCATTGTACCTCCGTCCACTTATCATCGGTACAGGCGCGCGCGTTGGTGTGAAACCAGCTGACGAATATCTGTTCATCGTGTTCGCAACACCAGTCGGACCATACTTCAAAGGCGGCTTCCAGGCTAACCCATACGTCATCACACGTAAGTACGACCGTTCAGCTCCTCTCGGAACTGGTGTCTACAAAGTCGGCGGTAACTACGCAGCATCATTGCGCGCTCACACCGAGGCTTGCCATGGCGGTCAGTACGCTTGCGAGTTCTATCTTGACGCAAAAGAGAAGAAATATATCGACGAAGCTGGCGCAGCTAACTTCTTCGCAGTGAAAAACAACACATACATCACTCCACAGTCAACATCAATCCTTCCTTCAATCACAAACAAGAGCTTGATGCAGATCGCTGAGACTCTCGGCATGAAGGTTGAACGTCGTCCAGTGGCTGAAGAAGAACTCGCTACATTCGAAGAGGCTGGCGCATGCGGTACGGCAGCTGTTATCAGCCCTATCTCACGCATCGACGATCCTGAGACTGGCAAGAGCTACACCTTCGGTGATGGCAAACCAGGTCCATGGAGCCAGAAACTTTACAACAAACTCCGTGGCATCCAGACAGGTCTTGAAAAAGACGAGTTCGGCTGGAACACCATCGTTGAGATTTAATAATCTTAAAATTATTTTAAAAAACACGTCATTTTTTAGTGGCGTGTTTTTTTATTTTTTTATATCTTTGCAAGATTGAAAATTAGTACTAATCAAAAATATCACTATGAAAAAATTTACTTTTGCTTTAATGGCTTTGCTGGCTGCAACTTTCACAATTAATGCCCAGCAGTATGTATCGACAGAACCTGCTAACAGGAACGTTATTCTTGAGGAATTCACAGGCCGTGGCTGCGGTTATTGCACCGATGGGCACCGTATTGCTAACCAAATTATGGCTGCTAACCCAGGCCGTGTTTGGGCTATCAACATCCATGCCGGCGGTTATGCTCAGACATCATATCCTAACATGATTACAACTGATGGTAACACCATTCACGGAGGTTTCAGCGTCAGCGGTTACCCAAGTGGTGTGGTCAACAGATCAACAGCATCAGCTATCGACCGCGGACAGTGGACCAGCCAAGCAAACACCCAGATGAGCCAGGCTTCGGAATGCAACGTGGCAGGTATCGCAAGAGTCAACCCGGCTACAAGAGTCGCTACAATCACAGTCGAGGTTTATTACACTGGAAATAGTTCAGTCAGCGAGAACTTCTTGACAGTTGCAATGCTTCAGGACAGTATCCTCGGCACACAGTCCGACTACGGTAACTACAACCCGACACAGTGGCTGAACGGTCAATATGTTCACATGCACATCCTTCGCGATGTCATCACACCAAGCGCATGGGGCGAGGCTATCTCTCCAACAACAGCTGGTACTTTGATAACAAAGACTTACGAATATCCTATTCCTGAAAACATCGGTAGCCCTAATGGTGTTGATGTAGTCCTCGACAACATCTTCTTCCTCGCATGGGTTTCACAGTCTCAGCAAGGCTCAGCAACACGTCCGATTTTGACAGCTTGCGAGCTTGAAAAGACCACAATTACCGACGAGCCTATCTATCCAGCAATGGGTGCTATTAGCCAAGTTGTTAATGCAGCATGCACCACAGATAAAGATTTCAATTTCACAGTCACAAACATCGGAACAGAAGCTTTGACATCATTGAAATTTAATGCAGAGGTTGCTGATGTAATATATGAATTTGAATGGACAGGCGAGATTCCATCAGGCGAGAATACTAAAGTGAATTTCACAATGGAGATTCCTTTTGGCTCATATACCGGCACTTTGAGCATTATCGAGGCAAACGGTGAGGCTTATGAAAGCTCAACCACATTCAATGCAAACAGTCAGGAATGGGCTGAGATCGATGTGGATGGCGAAGAGACAGATATCAAGGTCTGCATCGTTCAAGATCAGTTTGGCGAGCAGATTACATGGGATATTATCAATTCAGCAGGCGAGACAGTCGCATCTGGCGGTCCTTATCAGCATCTTATGGGCTCTGGCTCAACACAGGTGAATATCGCCAACGTGAATGGCATCGCAACAGGCGAATGCTATCTGTTCAGAATTTTCGATTCGAATAACAATGGTATCTGCTGCAATTATGGCAATGGATATTATTATATCAAAGACGCTCAAGGCAACAGATTTATCGAAGGTGCCGGTGATTATGGCGCGGGAACTACAAATCTCTTCTCAATTCACAGACATGGTGATGGAGTAGGCGAGGCAGAGACTTCAATGTTCAATATCTATCCAAACCCAGCCAACAGCAAGATTTATGTTGATGGTGAAGGTGTCGGAGTCGTTGAAGTTTACAACTCATTAGGCCAGAAGCTGATGACTGTTGAAGGCACAGAGCATACCTCTGTCGACGTGGCAGCATTTGAAAATGGCGTATACGTTGTGAGAGTCATTACCAACGAAGGCGCTGTTACAACACAGAAAGTGACTATTGCTCATTAATCTTACGAAAATGTTTTCGTGCCCTATTCAAGTCAGGATGAGCGACCTCGACCCGTTTGACCATGTCAACAACGGAGCGCAGTGCAATCTCTTTGACTACGGTCGTAGCCAATATTTCGAGCATCTCTTTAATAAGGAGATTAATTGGATGACATTTGGCTATGTGCTCGTTCATGTGGAACTCGATTTCAAGAGCCCTGTGAGAATTCACGACAAAATCGTTTGTGAGACAGAGGCTTACGAGCTTGGCAAGACGAGCTTCAAGATGCGGCAATATCTAAAAAACGCTGTGACAAACGAAGTTTTAACCGTTTGTCACAGCGTTATTGTTTGTATCGACCGTGAGAAGAATGTTCCTAAGAACATCCCTGATGCCGATAAGTTTATGCTCGGCTTCAGCTTCTAGATGAATTTCTCCATCTGACTCTGTAGCTTTTTAGCTTCTTCGGCAGCTCTCTCCGCGAAATCTTCGCCGTTTGAAGCATAAATGATTCCTCTTGACGAATTAACTAACAGTCCAATTTGGCTGTTCACACCGTATTTTGCAACTGCTTCCAAATCACCGCCTTGCGCTCCTACACCAGGAACCAGGAAGAAATGATCAGGCAACATCTTGCGAATCTCACCGAGTTCCTCAGGATGCGTTGCACCGACAACATACATCATTTTGCCGTCGTCAGCCCATTCTTTCGACTTCAAAATCACGTTTTTATACAATTCTTTGCCTTCAGCGTTGAGATACTGGAAATCTTTCGAGCCTTTGTTTGATGTCAAAGCCAGCAAAATGAGCCATTTATCTTCAAAACCGAGGAAAGGCTCCACCGAATCAACGCCCATGTAAGGAGCTACTGTGATGGCATCGGCTTTCAATGTCTCGAAGAAAGCGCGTGCGTAGTTGGCTGAAGTGTTTCCGATATCACCACGTTTTGCGTCAGCGATGACGAAAGTCTCAGGATAGTTTTCCTTTATGTAATTGATTGTCTTTTCGAGACTTAGCCATCCTTTTGAGCCATAAACCTCATAAAAAGCGGTGTTCGGCTTGTAGGCGACGGCATATTTCGCTGTAGCGTCGATGATGGCTTTGTTAAACGCAAAGACCGGGTCGTCTTCCTTCAGCAGATGCTGTGGAATCTTCTTGATATCAGTGTCAAGTCCAACACAAAGAAATGATTTCTTTGCTTTTATCTGGTTGATTATTTGTTGCTTGTTCATTATTCCTCCAATCCTTCTTTTAAACGTTCAGCGTTTTCTGCCATCTGTAAATTTTCAATAAACGCTGTCAAATCGCCATCCATCACTGATGTCAGGTTATAAACCGTAAATCCGATGCGGTGGTCGGTGACGCGGCCTTGAGGGTAGTTGTAAGTTCTGATCTTTGCTGAACGGTCGCCTGTCGACACCATGGTTTTACGTTTCGAGCAGACTTCCTCCATGTATTTGTTGTATTCTGCTTCGTAGATACGTGTTCTCAAGATTTTCATAGCCTTAGCCATGTTCTTGGCCTGTGAACGCTCGTCGATGCAACTCACCACCACGCCTGTCGGGATGTGGGTGAGACGCACGGCGCTGTACGTAGTGTTGACGCACTGTCCGCCAGGTCCTGAAGCTGCGCAATAAACCTCTTTCTTGATATCTTTGTCGAGCAATTCCACGTCGAATTCCTCAGCTTCTGGAAGCACCACCACCGATGCTGCCGATGTGTGGATACGTCCCTGTGTCTCTGTCTTCGGCACGCGCTGCACGCGGTGAACACCCGACTCAAATTTCAGAATTCCGTACGCGCCGTCACCGATGACGTTAAACACTATCTCTTTGAATCCGCCGGCAGTGCCTTCGTTGGCATCAACGGTCTCGACCTTCCAATTCTTGGCTTCACAGAATTTGATATACATTCTGTAGAGGTCGCCTGCGAAGATAGCGGCTTCGTCACCGCCTGTACCTGCACGGATTTCCATCACGGCGTTCTTGCCGTCGGTCGGGTCCTTAGGGATGAGCATCAGGCGGATGTCTTCCTCGAGTTTGGCCACTTTTTCAGTAGCCTCGTCGAGTTCCTCCTGCGCCATTTCACGCATATCTTCGTCTTTCTCAGTCTTCAGCAATTCCTTTGCCTCGCTGATGTTCGCGAGATATGTTTTATATTGGTTGAAAGCTTCTATCACAGGCTCAAGGTCCTTGTAGTCCTTGTTCACCTTGACGTAACGCTTCATGTCGTTCATCAGTTCCGGGTCATTGAGCTGCTCACGCAGCGCTTCCCAGCGTTCTTTAATCGCTTCTAATTTGTCAATTATTTCCATTAGTATTCAAAAATTCCGTATTTACTCTTGATTGTGAGTCGTTTTCTATCTGAAGCTTCCACGTGTCCGATGATTTGTGCCTTGATATTGAATGAGTTGGCAATCTTAATCATCTCTTCTGCCGATTTCTCATCGGTATAGATTTCAAGACGTGAGCCCATGTTAAACACCTTGTACATCTCCTGCCAGTCAGTTCCCGACGACTCCTGAATCATCTCGAACAATGGTGGCAGCTCAATCATGTTGTCCTTGATAATGTGTAACTTATCGATAAAATGTGTCACCTTTGTCTGTGCACCGCCGCTGCAATGGATGATGCCGTTGATCTTTGGTCTCAAATTCTCCAAAATCGGTACCATCATAGGCAAATAGGTGCGGGTAGGGGCAAGGATGAGTTTTCCGACATCGACGCCTGGAACCTTTGTAGGCTCGGTAAGTGTGTGATTGCCAGAGTAAACCAAGTCCTCAGGAATTGAGTGGTCGTAACTCTCTTTGTATTTCTCTGCCAGATAATGTCCCAAAACGTCGTGGCGTGCTGATGTCAAGCCGTTGGAACCCATGCCGCCGTTGTATTTGTCTTCGTAAGTTGCTTGTCCGTATGATGCGAATCCTACGATTACATCGCCTGGTTGGATATGATTCTCAATCACTTCCGAGCGTTTCATGCGTGTGGTCACGGTGCTGTCGACAATGATGGTTCTCACCAAGTCGCCAACGTCAGCGGTTTCGCCGCCTGTCAAATAAATTCCAACTCCCAAAGAACGCAGTTTCGCAAGAAAATCCTCGGTTCCATTGATGACAGCTGAAATAACTTCACCTGGAATCAAATTCTTATTACGTCCGATGGTGGAGGAGAGGAGCATCTTGTCGGTAGCGCCCACGCACATGAGGTCGTCGGTGTTCATAACCACTGCATCCTGCGCAATGCCTGCCCAAACAGACAAATCGCCAGTTTCTTTCCAATAAAGGTATGCTAACGACGATTTCGTTCCTGCGCCGTCGGCGTGCATGATGTTGCAATACTCGTCATAACCGCCCAAAATATCAGGGATAATCTTGCAAAAAGCATTAGGATACAAGCCTTTATCAAGGTTCTTGATGGCATTGTGTATATCTTCTTTCTCAGCGGAAACACCGCGGAGTTGATAACGTTTTTCTACTGGCATGTTATTTGAAAATCAATTTGTGTTCGTCGGTATTAAATTCAAAGTTTCCAAAGGTCCTCAAAGCCTTCTGTCCAATAACCCAATCGTATTTCTGATTGTTATATACAGTAACCTTTATATTCTCAACAGTACGGTCAGCGATGCGCATCTCCTTGATAATGAACACTGCACGGTCTTTTACCGCTCCGGTTGTAATTATCTTGTCGATATTATCGCCAACAAAGTCATTTTTGGTGATAGAGCCCTTGGTAAGCAGCTCCATGACTTTGCTTTGGGATACTCCGAAATCAGAAGTGCTCATGTAAGCAATTGTTTCAGTGTATGCGTTGACGTATGATTTGAATAGGAAGTTGCCGTTTTTGTCTTGAGTGAATGCGACTTTGTTGTCTTCAGGGTTCAACCTGATGTTTGCCATCTGATCATCGTTAATATCCTCACGTGTGACAAAATCTTTGCTCAAAACTCTGAATTCTGTTCTACGGTTGAGCTGGTGTGCTTTCTCCTTCTGCTCTTCTGTAGGCAATGAATTGATGTATTCTTCGGTGAGTTTTTTGCCGTCGACGGTTCTCGGGACTCTTTCGCCATAGCCTTTCGCTGTTAATCGCATAGGGTCTATGCCTCTGATAACCAAATAGTCGCACACTGCTTGGGCACGTTTCTGCGACAAGATGTCGTTGCTCGCATCCGAACCGCGGCAGTCGGTGTGTGAACCAAGCTCAATGGTGATGTTAGGGTTGAGCTGAAGTATCTCAATGAGCCCTTGCAACGAATCTTCAAATTGTGGCTTGAGATCCCACTTGCCTAAATCATACTGAATCTCAGGCAGCACAACTGTACCGTCAGGAATCATTGCTATTTCGTAGTTTGGAGTGAAGTCCTTGCTGAATTCCAATCCTATTGTGTTAATGGTATCTGTTGTGGTGAAATAGTTGTTCTTGTCAATCGTAAGAATATATATGTTATTGAGATTCACCACTCCCTCATTAAACTGGAAAGCTCCTTTATCGCTCGATAAAGTGGTGGCTCTTGTTCCATCTGTTCCGATAATGCTGACATTTGCGCCACTCACATACTGGAGACTGTTTTTGTCTTTGATGGTTCCGTTAACGGTAAATGTAATCGGAGGCTCGATGAAATAATAGATGTCATCATCCATTCCATTGCGGCTGTCTCTGTTCGATGCGAAGAAACCGCGTTCCTCAGTAGGGTGGTAGATGATGCCAAAATCGTTGCCAATTGAGTTGATTGGATATTTCATGTTGACTGGCTTTGACCAAACACCTGTCGAATCCATCGTTGTCATGAAAATGTCAAGACCGCCCATGCCGCCATGTCCGTCGGAAGAGAAATAAAGTGTTGAGTCATTACGCAGGAATGGGAATAACTCGTCACCTGGAGTATTCACAACATCGCCAAGGTTAAACGGACGACCGAATTTACCGTTTTCATCTTTCATCGTCATCCAGATATCTTTACCTCCGAATCCGCCAGCGCGTTCAGAAACAAAATACATAATGCTTTCGTCGGAGTTCAATGTCGGATGACCTACGACATCGATTGAGTCGATGCCTGCAATCTCAACAACTGTCGCCTCACTGAATGTATTGCCTGTTCTTCTTGACTTCACAATCTGGCATCCCGACTGACGTTTCTTGTCGTTTGGACATCTCGTGAAATACACATCGGAAAACGATTTGGAGAAGAACGGCATGCCCTCACTGCCATTGCTGTTGATTCCGCCTTCTTCGTCAACAAGTTCAGGCTTGTCCCAGTTGCCGTTTTTATCTTGTCTTGAATAATAAAAATCAGAAAAATGCTGTCCCGTGATAGCGTCTTTTTCTCTCAAAACGCCACCTTCACGTGTAGATGTGAAGATGATGTCATTGTAGCTGTTAGAAATCCATGCAACACCAAAATCTGATGCTTTGGAATTAAGGACTTTCAAACGTGAAACCTCATATTTTGAAGGGTTTTCGAGCCATTCCTTGATATGTTTAATGTCGTCGGCAGCCTTCTGCCCACGTGGATCGTCAGGAACGGCTTCGGAATACATGTTATAATAGATGAGGGCTTCGTCATATTTTTCGGTACGTTTTAAAACGTCGCCGTAATGAAGATAGAAAATAGGATTGCTCTTCGGGAACTCGCTCTTGCTCACACGTTTGTACTGTGTCGCGGCTTGACGGACGTTGTCGGTCAGACGATAGCATTCACCGAGCTGATATGTTATGCGCATACGCTCGTCCTCGAACTTTTTCTTTTTTGTCTTTTTATAAGCTTTTTTATAACGGTCAATGGCTTGATAGTATTGCCCTCTCTCAAAAGCCATATCTGCGTTTTTTGCCGGGCTGCGTCGTTGAGCGTTTATTGGCTGAGCTAATCCAAATAATATTGCAAAAATTAATAATACTACTCTCTTTGACATAATTTCATTTTTTAAGATAACGTTGATTACACCTGTCTATTGTGATATTAAGGCCTAATCAATGATTATCTTTCTATATGCCTCACCTTTACTTGTCATGACCTTAATAAAATACACTCCAGATTGTGGGAAACAGTTAAGCCTTACCTCATCATTGAATGTGTTTTCATAAATCATCGTTCCAATAGCATTGAATACCAATACTTTAGAATTGTCAACGTTTGTCGAGACCAACACGCCCTCGTTCTTATTCGATGGGTTTGGATAAATGCCTACGAAGAAATCGTTGTTGTCGGTGCTTAGTATGTCGTTGAAAATCAATTCATAAGCGTTTGTTGATGAACCAATCATCATGTTACTGCTGAAGTTTATGATATTCTCTGCTTGCTCGCAAATCACTTCATTTGTCGATGTGTCGTAGAGCTTGAATGTGATTTCGTCGCCGTCATCACCGTAAATAGTGATGAATGTGATGTATTTGTGGAGCTGCTCTACGTAAATCGGTCTTGCGCTACCTCTGCATTCGCCGTTGCAGAACGCACCGACTTCAAAACTCTTGTCGCTCTGGTCGTATCCGTCAAGATAAATGACTGAAGTCACGCACATGTTGAAAGGATACTGGTGAATGTTTGTCGTCCAATAGTTGCCTTTTGTCGTAATGTTGGCATCATATTTTTCTCCACCTTGTGTCGTGTCATTTGTATGATAAACAAATGCTTTCGCGGAGTTGCTGCAGTTGTTGTACATATATCCTTGACCTGGGTACAAGGTTGTAAGAGATCCGACCCATCCTGTGCTGTCGTTGTATTCTGCATAGCTTTCCAATGACTTGAAGCAGTCGCCGTTTGAAGCGTTGAGATCAGACAATGCATAGTTGATTTCAAGCGTGTCATATACCGGATATCCAATCCAACTCCAGCCTGATGCTAACGAGATAGGATGGTTGGCCGGCTCGGCTATGATGCCGTGGATGCTCAGAGTGTAGTCTTCTGTCATGTAGATGCTGTACATCTTCTCATTTACGATTCTTGTCAAAGTGCCGTTCCATTCGTTGTTGGCATATTCAAGATATTGTGTGCTTGATCTGATGTAAGTGGCTCTTCCTGCAAGTCTGTCTTCAATCATCTCCAAGCCGTTGATACCAGTCATTTCGATGTATGTTGAATACCAGTTCCATCCTTCAACTAAAGCGGTGTTCTGTCCGTGGTCGAAGTTGGCTATGAAATTCACTGATTCTGTAGCAGTGAAGGTGTATGTCGGGTCAGTTGATACTATCGCTCCGTTCACTGTCCAGCTTACAAAAGCGTAGGCGTTATGGCCGGTGGCAACTAATGTGACCTCTGATCCGACCTGATACATTCCAGCACCTGAGACTGTACCGGCGAAGTCTGGGCTTGCAATGGCGGTAATCTCAACAGCTGGTGCGAAGTTCAAGATATATGGATCCAGAACGGTTCCTGCACCAGTGTTGTGTAAGAATGTCAGTGTTTGTCCGGCTATATATTCTGATTCCAGACCAGTTCTGTGGTCATAAAGCTTGAATGTCAATTCTTCACCATCATTGCCATAGATTGTCATCAAAACGATGTATCTGTCAATAGATTCTATATAAAGCGGCAATTGACTGCCTCTTACGATATTTCCGCAGAATGCGCCAACTTCAAGGGAGTCGGTACGTTGTTCAACGCCACAAATCTCAATAACACCAATCAAATCCATCGTGAGTGGAGTAGTAACCGGAGTCCAGTGGTTGCCAACGCCAAAGTTAGCTGTAAGTGCCCTGCTTTCTGTCGCGATGAAGGTGTAAACTGAGTTGGTTGAGACAACCTCGCCGTTTTCTGTCCAGTTAATGAATGTGTAGCCTGGATTGGCTGTTGCTGTCACAGTGATTTCATCGCCATAAGTGCATGGTCCGCTTCCTGTTACTGTTCCGTAGTCAGCTGGATTTGCATTTACTGTGATGAACAACTCAGAAACAAAGTTCAATGCGTATGGTGAGTTGGTGTTTCCGACGAACTCATCTTGCACGAATGTCAGAGTATTCAAGCAATCGAGGTCCATAACGGTGTTACTCTCGTGGTCGTAAAGCTTGAATGTGATATTGTCGTTGTTGTTTCCGTAAATTGTCATGTAAACCAGGTATCTTCCAGTTGAGTTGACATATTGTGCTCTTTGGCTGCCGCGAACCTCCTCACCGCAGAAAGCACCGACTTCATACTGGTGTGATGCCAACTCTTCACCGTCAATCTGAATGACACTGGTCAGCATCATTGTGAACGGATACAGAGTGTTGTTCGGAATCCAGTGATGATTGTCTTCAACGGAGAAGTTGGCTACGAAGTTTCTGTTGCCTTCGATATAGAAACTGTATGATGACGATGATGTTACAATCTCACCATTTTCTGTCCAATAATTGAAGATTGAGTGGATGTAAGGATATGCTGATATCGTTACTCTTGTTCCGGCAGGATATGTGCCTTGTCCGTACATGAGTCCCATGCCTTCAATGTTAGCTGCCGTTGTCACAACATAGTTGTTAAGCTCGAAAACGGCTGTCAGATATCTGTTGCCTGTTACGAGGAAACTGTAAGTTGCGTTGGTGCTTACGATGATTGAATCGTTTTCCAGCCATCCTGCGAAATGATAATGTGGAGCAGGTGTCGCGATCAATGTTGCAGTTGTGTGATAAGGATAGATTCCCGCGCCTTCAACTGTTCCTGTCTCTTCGTCCTGAACGTCGGCAAAGATCTCAAAATCATCAGGGATGTATGTCGCGACAAGATTTCTGTTTCTGTCGATGTTGAATGTGTATGATTGATTTGTGGAAACCACTTCGCCATATTCTTTCCAGCATGAGAAGTTGTAGTGTTCAGCGCCTGTTGTGGTAACAGTCACTGCTGTGTTGTATTCGTAAATTCCGTCACCTGTTGTCTCACCGGCATCAGCAATGTTCAACGATGTGTTGACGTTGTATGACATTGGATTGAAATTTGCAACAAGTGTTCTGGCGTATGGCACTGTGAATCTGTAAGTAGGTTCATCTGACACAATGCTGTCGTTTTCAGTCCAGCAGAAGAATTCATAGTGTTCGTTAGGATATGCCTCAAGTCTTGCAATATCGCCGTATTGATAAGTGCCGCCGCCTAATGCTCTGCCGAATGTTTCAGGTTCAGCCAAAGCCACGATGTCGTATGACTCATATTCGAAGTTGGCGGTTAATGTTCTGTCCTCCAATGCGATGAATGAATAAACAGGGGAGGTAGCCACTACATCATCTCCTTCTGTCCAGTTAACGAAAACGAAGTGAGGTCTTGCTGTAGCAGTGAGTGTAACGGTTTCATCTGTAGTGAAGTCGCCGTCGCCGCTGACGTATCCGCAGTTTTCGTAAGGAGCTGTATTGGCAACGATGCTGATGTTAGGATCGCACCATACGTTGAACTGGTTCCAAGGAATCATTGCCATGTAAGTTCCGATTGATGAGCATGGTACATAAACTGTCATGCTTGTCGGGACTCCTTCAAAGCAGTTGTTGCTGCCGGCCATAGGCGGAATCTTGGCGTAGCATCTCAAAACAGAGATGTTACTACAGTTTTTGAATGCTTCTGCTCCGATGCTTATCGTGGTGCTTGGCAATATCACATTGTTAAGTCCTGTGCAGCCGACAAATGCCTGTGCACCGATGGTTGTCATCGATCTCGGGAACTCAATAGAGCTTAACGATGTGCAGTTTCCGAATGCGTAAGCGCCAAGATATGATATCGTGTTCGAGAAAAGAATCTCGTCGAGCATTGTGCAGCCTTCGAAAGCGTATTCGTCAATGTAGTTGACGCCTGAGTTTGTCATGTCTAATGTTTCCAAGCTGGTGCATCCGTTGAAAGCATAGATTCCGATTCTTGTCAACGAGACAGGGAAGTTGATGTTTTCGAGGCTTGTGCAGTCGCGGAAAGCATACGATCTGATTTCGTTGAGAGTGTTAGGAAGCGTTACTGTCGTGAGGTTTGTGCAGTTTTTGAATGTGTCGTTGTCGATTTTCATCACTCCGGTAGGGATGGTGATGCTTGTAAGTCCTGTACATCCTTTGAATGCACTGTATCCGATCGATACAACTGAGCTTGGAATGTTGAATGTCGCTGATGTCAAACCTTCGCAGCCTTCAAAAGCCTGCCATGCAATGCTTATCAGTGAGTTTGTTGTGGTGACTGTTGTCAAGCTGGTGCAGCCTTTGAAAAAAGCCTCAGGAATTGATGTCATCAAACGTGGTACATTGAATGAAACGAGGCTTGTGCAGTTTTCAAGGATGTTGGTTCCGAAGCTGATTACGACGTTCGGGACTGTAATTTCGTCGAGTTCAGCACAACCTTTGAATGCGTAATTACCAATTCTGACAACGCTTTCGTTGATCACGACCGATGTCAACTCGACACAGTTTTCAAATGCTCTGTCAGCGATTCCGGTCACAGAATACACAACATTATTGTTGGCTGCAGTTGCTGGAATGATGATGTCGCCTGAATATAAATCGTCGGCATTAGCAGCAACTTCAACGGTTTTCAAAGATGTGGAAGTGATGTTGTAGTATATGGTTTTGCCCTCTTCGTTTTCAGCAGAAAAATCGTATGCCATCACATTAAGTGTAGCAAATATTATGATTAACAGAACTGATAATTTCCTTCTCATATGTCGATTTTTTTTAGTTATTACGCATAATTATTCAAGAGAACAAAAATACAAAAAAAATAAATATAAACAATATTTATTATTAATTTTTAAATAAAAAAATGTAGAGACGCAAAATCTTGCGTCTCTACATGTATCTATTCGTTAAAACGAACTATTTTCTTTTCTTGTCAGGTGTCTCGAGTAATTTCTCATCTGCCTTCTTGCCTCTGAAGAACATGTAAGCTATTGGAGAAGCAATGAACAATGATGAGAATGTACCTGCGAAGATACCGACGAGCAATGCGAACACGAATCCACGGATGGTCTCACCGCCGAAGATGAAGATGGCGAGCAACACCACCAATGTTGAACCTGATGTGTTGATTGAACGGAGCAATGTGCTGTTGACACCGTCGTTCATTCTTTCATACCAACTTCTCTTTGGATAGAGTGTCACGTTCTCACGGATACGGTCGAAGATAACCACTGTGTTGTTGATTGAGTAACCGATGATGGTCAAAACAGCGGCGATGAACGACTGGTCAACCTCCATTGAGAATGGTAACACATTGTAGAACAATGAGTACATACCAATCACGATGATGGTATCGTGAGCCAAAGCAACGATTGAAGATGCACCATACTGCCATCTCTTGAAACGGATAGCGATGTAGATGAAGATGACCACCAATGAGATGATAACAGCCCAGATAGCCTTACGTGTCACGTCGTCAGCGATGGTGGCACCAACTTTCTGTGATGACATGATACCGAGCATCATATCGCTCTTCTCGCTGTCTGATGTGAACTGGTCGTATGTCATATCTTTGCTGAAGAAGCTCTTCAAACCTGTGTAGAGCAAGCCCTGAATCTTAGCGTCGATCTCTGGATCGTTGCTGTTGATTTCGTACTTTGTAGTGATTTTCACCTGACGGCTTGGACCGTATGTCTTAACTTCAGGAGCATCGTCTTTGAACTCTGGAACGTTAGCCAAAGCCTCACGAACTTGAGCGACTGACACTTCCTTGTCGAAGCGGACGACGTAGTTACGACCACCCTGGAAGTCGATACCGAGGTTGAGACCGCGTGTTGCCAATGAGCCGAAGCTGATGACAATCATGATACCGCCAATGATGAAAGCTGTCTTACCGAACTTGATGAAGTCGAACTTGGTGTGCTTCAAGAAGTCGCGTGTCATATTGGTTGAGAACTTAATCTCTCTGTCTTTGTCAAGCCATCTCTCAAGGATGAGACGTGTGATGAAGATTGAAGTGAACAATGAGGTGCAGATACCGATCATCAAGGTTGTTGCGAAGCCCTGGACAGGACCTGTACCGAACTCGAACAGGATGAAACCTGTCAAGAAGGTAGTGATCTGACCGTCGAGGATAGCTGAGTAAGCGGCTTTGAAACCGTCGGCAACAGCGAGGCGGATGCCTTTGCCTGCTGCGATCTCTTCCTTGATACGCTCGAAGATAATAACGTTCGAGTCAACAGCCATACCTAATGTCAACACGATACCAGCGATACCTGGCAGAGTCAAAACTGTTCCGAATGATGCGATGACACCGAAGAAGAACAGGATGTTGACGAGCAATGCGATATCAGCTGCAACACCGGCTCTGCTGTAGAAGAACACCATGTAGATGAGCACCAGGCAGAATGCGATGATGAATGACCAGAAACCTGATGTGATAGCTTCCTGACCCAGTGAAGGACCAACGACGTTCTCTTCGAGGATACGTGCTGGAGCTGGTAACTTACCGGCTTTGAGGATGTTGGCCAAGTCCTGAGCCTCTTCCACTGTCATGTCACCACCAG
>CAMYYD010000010.1 GCA_947303395.1 uncultured Bacteroidales bacterium | reverse complement strand
CTTCCGCGACATCGCTGTTCATGTGCAAAAACTTGTCGAAATGCCTCTTGATGATATCTGTGATATACATCCTGATTGTCGTTTCGTTGTCTTTGTCGACATATGTTGACGAGAATTTTGTCTTTGTTTGACCTTCAAATTCCGGGTTGTCAACCTTTATAGACAATGCTGCGATGAACGAGCTGCGGATGTCAGATGTCTCGTATTCTTTGTTGTAGAACTCTCTGATAGTCTTGGCGATAGCTTCGCGGAATACGTTGAGATGCGTGCCACCGAGAGGGTTATATTGTCCGTTTGCAAACGAGAAATATTCTTCGTTTGAAGTAATATTCGAATGTGTGAAAGCGCACTCAAAATCGCCTTCTTTGATATGGATGATAGGATAGGCGCATGTCTCAAGCTTACCGATTTTGCGTGTAAGAAGGTCGAGGAGACCGTTTTTTGCCTGATATTTCTGACCGTTGAGGACGAGTGTTAAACCGCTATTCAAAAATGCGTAGTTCCACACCATCTCATCGACGTATTCCATAAGGAAATGGTAGTTTCCGAAGAGTTCGGCATCAGGAACAAAAGTGATTTCAGTGCCGTTTTTCTGGTCTGTTGGCAGGAAATCTGATTCGGATGTCAGCTCACCTTTTGAGAATTCGACAATTTTTGTCTTGCCGTCGCGATAAGATTGAGCTTTGAAATACGATGATGCGGCGTTTGTGGCTTTTGCGCCTACGCCGTTGAGACCCACCGATTTCTTAAACGCCTCGTTATTGTACTTACCGCCGGTGTTCATCTGGCCCATACAGTCTTTGAGAGAGGCGAGAGGGATACCACGACCGTAGTCGCGAACATGCACACGACCGTCGTTGATGTCGATTTCTATCACTTTTCCGGCACCCATGTTGAATTCATCGATACTGTTGTCGACGATTTCCTTCAACAAAATATAGATACCGTCGTCGTGAGCCGATCCGTCGCCAGCCTTGCCGATATACATTCCAAGACGCTTACGGATATGCTCGTTCCACGACAAATGCTGAATCGCATCGTCGGTATAATCAACTGGATTAACTTGTGTTGTAAAATCTAACTCGTTGTCTTCCAATACGTTGTCGTCAATAATTTCTTCCGCCATAATCTCAAAAACTTTTTGCAAAGATAGTAAAAAATATCTTATTTTTGCACGTTTTTTTTAAACATCTTATGAACAATACAATTACATCAAATAAAAAGGTTTTCGGTACAATTTGCGGCATCTTGGCGGCGGTGTTTTATGGCACAAACCCACTTGGTGCGTTGAAGCTCTATGAGCAGGGAATGAACACAAATTCGGTATTGTTCAGCCGTTTCACAATGGCATGGATTATCATATCTATCATATTGATTATCAAGAAAGAAAGTCTAAAAGTAACTAAAAGAGAGTTTTGTACTCTTACTGCACTCGGACTGCTTTTTACAGCATCCTCGATGACGCTTTATTTCAGTTTTAAATACATTGCGGCAGGCGTGGCATCCACGCTTTTGTTCACTTATCCAATCATGACGGCAGTGATTATGGGCTTGTTTTTCAAGGAGAAAGCCGGTATAAAGACCATCGTCGCTATCATTTTGTCACTTGTTGGAGTTTTGCTGCTCTATTGGAGTGATGCAGGCGGCGCTTTGAACACTCTCGGTGTGATTTTGGTGCTCGTTTCGGCTCTTACATATGCAATTTACATCATCGTGGTGAACCGTTGCCCGCTTGAGATGTCGTCGTTTAAAATCAACTTTTACGTGGTGCTGTATTGTGCCATTGGAATGGCAGTGTTTGCTTGGCTTACAGGCAATCCTTTGCGTCTTCCACACAACGCTGTGAGCTGGTTTTACTCTATTTGGCTCGCTGTCGTTCCAGCCACATTGTCGCTCGTTTTGATGGTCTACGCCTCTAAATACGTAGGAGCGACCCCAACGGCAATCCTCGGTGCCCTCGAGCCTCTGACAGCAGTTTTAATCGGAATCTTCGTATTCAACGAAGCATTTGGATTACGCCTTGCATTAGGTATTGTGCTGATTCTCAGTGCAGTTATCATCACTGCATATCACTCTAAAGATTAAGAACATGCATGCATGTTCTTAATCTTATTATTTGTTCGAAACAATAGTTTTGATCTCAGAAACCAATAATTTCACATCATTTCTCGTAACCGACAATTCCTTCGCAGAAATATTATTGATTTTTTTAAAGACTATCCACTGATAAACTATTGTGGCTAAATGTGTTATCGAAGCTGAGATACCGGCTCCAACCATTCCGAAAGGCGGAATCAAAATGTAAAGCGACGGAATGGTGACCGCTAACCCGACTAATGCTCCGTAGAGGTTGTGTTTAGGCATGTTAACCCCTGAAAAATAATGGCAAAAAACCATGTTTGCCGCCATGAAAACGACGCCTGGTGCAAGTGCTATCATCACCACTCTCATCTCGGCAAAATTGGCAGTAAAGAGCCAAGAATAAACGCTGGTCGGGATGATGCAAACTATAAAAATGCAAATTGCGGTCAAAACCATTGCAGTTTTAAGCAACTGAACAGTGATTTTTGCGGCTAACTCATTGTCTGTCAGATTACTAATCTTCGAAAATTGCACCATGGCGATGCTCTGTCCGATCATCTTTGGCGCTTCGGAAACCTGTGTTGCGGCACTATAGACTCCGACTTTAGCATCACCCCAGAAACCTTTGATAATCAAGAAGCTAAGACGGCGGTTTAGCATAGAGACCAGGGTCGAAAGCTGGATAATCGAGCCGAATTTGAACATCTCTTTTATCGTTTCGCGTATCGAGTCATTGCCTTTTTCTTTCAAATATGGCCAAATTTGCGTCAAGCCACAGAGATAACCGACGGTATAGCCGGTTAGGAACGAGAAGACGAATGCGTTGGCGTTACGGATATCGAGTACGAAGATGAAGAACAGCATCGAGCACATCTGAGTCATGAACTGTATGATAAATAATATGTTATTTGTTCCGACGCGCTCTTTGCCGAGTAGGGTGGTGAGGTTGAAATTGTGCAGACTGTAGACAAAAACCAACAACAAAACCCATGCATGATAGCCTTTCGGAATGAACTCTGCGTTTTCGCCAAAAAACTTGGTGAAATGATGAGCAAAACCTGAAGGAACAAACGAGCATAGGTAGATTAAAAGCGCATAAAATGCTACAATGAGCGCGCTCCAGATGTAGGAAATCTTAAACAATGTGCGATACGACTTCCTCGGAGTGAAATAAATTAAACCGCTACCTGCAAGAAACTCTACACCAATAAGTAAAATCGACACATCGAGAATCACAATGCCTCCGATGCCCCAAGCCTCCGCGCCAAGATAGTGAGTGCCGAACCACAACGTGACAAAGTTGCAGAGAGCGTTAAGAACGCGCGTGCCGAAAGTGCCGAAAATCTTCTTAATCATGGTGCTTCTGTCTCCATTGTTGAATAAAACCTTTCAATGTGAACGTAAATCTTTTTGCATCAAAAACAGTTAGATTTCCATCACTGTTGATGGTGTGAATGCCTTTGTTATACATCCAGTTTTTGTCTGGTTTTATCTCTTTAATCGTTTCTTCAATATATTGATATTCATTTAATTGAACTATTTTATTTAAAGTAATACTTTCACCATAGTGACGAGTACTGTTTTGTGCCGGACGAACCAATTCGCCATCGAAATTTTGTATCTTTCCAGCCATTCTGGAATTGCTGCAATCGACCTTCACCGGGTTATTGAAATGCGGACGATAAGGACCTCGCAAATCGTCAGCAACAAATATTAATAGGTGCGTATGTGACTGGTTTTGTGGTGTCGTGAACAGGTAAAACTTGTTATCGTGATGATATAATGTAGTATCCACATAACAACCATCCAATAAATCAGAATCAAAAACCAATTTATCGTTTTCATATTTATACAAAGACACCTTATTCGTGCGATTCGCCTCCGGAATGCAATAAATATCACCTTGATAATCAAATATGTAAGGGTAGGAGCGGTGCTCTGGGAAATCAGTTATCTTGTGATAGACATCGAAATTCTCAGATTTCTTCGCGACCGCTAAATCAGCCTTGCCATTTTTGTTTGAAAACCATTCGAAAAACATATATGTGTCCTTGTCGTTGAAAATCACGAAAGGATCAGCAAAATAATCGGATTTCGGCGGTTTTAACCAATGGATTTTATGAGACGGATCCGTCTCTACACAAGAATACCCAACGTTCCAATCCTCTTGGCGGAAATAATAATTCCAATGGAAAACGATCTTGCGCCATAAACACAGCCAGAAATACTTCAGCATCTGGAAATTCTTTGGCGGATGCATGATCGGTGCCTTCGATTGTGATAACTCAGGCTCCAATTTTCCATTGATTATCAATTCTTTACAGACTTGTAATGGCAGAAACTCTGATTCTGTCAACAATCTGTTGAGATGGAATTTATATGAATGTAAAACGGTATCGAATTGTAATCTCTTGAGAATCAATCCTTTGTCCAGTTCACTAGTTAGTTGCTGCAAGATGACTCCGTTTGCCGGAGTCTTGCGCATGAACTCCCAAAATCCTGGAGGTCCGCCGCGCACAACTCGTTCATCATCATGGTGATACGACCAAATCCCATATTTTGCGCTCGTCAAAACATCGCCTCTGATAATGTCGAAGCCAAAACGAAGAATGAAGTCGAGGTTGTATGAAAGGATTTTCTCAATGTCTTCTGGACTGAAATATGTGGAAATGCCTTCGATTATTGGTATTACCGTCATTTCTTGTAGGGATGTGGTACGCCGCATACCTACAATCGAAACACGGCTTTTCGCCTCTGGTTTCAAGAAATAACGATGCCAAATCCTGAACAAAATCTGTCGATATGGATAATGAATAATCTTATCTCCTAACGATTTGTATGGCTTAGATTCATCACCGTTTTTGATAATCAACGCCAATTCTATACCGTTGTCAATCAACATCTTAACGGTGTTAAACTGCCATTTCTCGACGGTATCGCCATCGACCATAACTCCAAACCGAATCGTCTTGTTCAAGTCCATCATCCAAATAAAGCGCAAAATTAACGAAATTATTTTACAAAATAAAAAATCACGGCAATAATATTTTGCGTATCTTTGCCGTTTGAATAATTAGATGAAGCTTTCAGTAGTCATAGTCAATTACAATGTTGAGCATTTCCTTGAGCAATGCCTTTATTCAGTGCGTCGCGCGATGCAAGGCATTGAGGGTGAAGTATTTGTGGTTGACAATAATTCAGTCGACGGCTCTCTTAGGATGCTGGCGGCGAAGTTTCCTGAGGTGAAAGTCATCGCCAACAAGGACAATGTAGGCTTTGCAAAGGCTAATAATCAAGCGATTAGAATCTCGACAGGGGAGTATGTGCTGCTTTTGAATCCAGATACTGTTGTTGAAGACGACACATTCAGCAAATGCATAGCTTTTATGGATTCTCATCCTGATGCAGGCGGACTCGGCGTGAAGATGGTCGACGGCAAGGGTCAGTTTTTGCCTGAATCGAAGCGAGGACTTCCAACCCCGATGACCGCTTTCTATAAGATTTTCGGGCTTTCCAAGCTGTTCCCTCACTCAAAACGTTTCTCGAAATATCATCTCGGATATCTTCCTGAAAATGAAGTGAACGAAGTGGATATTTTGGCTGGCGCTTATATGCTCATGCGTCGCGAAACCCTTGATAAATGTGGACTTCTCGACGAGACGTTCTTTATGTATGGCGAGGATATCGACCTTTCATACCGCATCACGTTGGCAGGCTACAAAAACTACTATTTCCCAGAGACTCGCATCATTCATTATAAAGGTGAAAGTACAAAGAAAACCAGCGTAAACTACGTTTTGGTGTTCTATAAGGCGATGGAGATCTTCGCTAAGAAACATTTTGGTCAGCAACGCGCCAGATTGTTCTCGTTTTTTATCAACTTCGCCATATATTTCAGGGCTTTCCTCGCTTTGATGTCGCAGTTTTTAGGAAAGATTTACATGCCTCTCATCGACGTGGTTTTAGGGTATTCCGGTCTCACTACCATCAGTTATTTCTGGGGACATTACATGATTTATGAAGGAGCAGGCTCGTATCCGATAACACCGCTATTCTCGATAATCTTGCCTGTTTATATGCTGATATGGCTCACAACGGCATATTTTACTGGCGGTTACGATAAACCATATCGTATTCATCCGGCAGCTGGAGGAATTTTGGTTGGCAGCGTGCTCATCCTCATGCTTTACGCTTTGTTGCCGACAGGACTCCGTTTTTCAAGAGCTTTAATCTTTTTCGGAACCATCTGGATGGCTCTTCAGATGACTTTAAGTAGAACTTTAGGTTATGTACTTAAACTTGCTGATTTCCAATATGGTAGAAATGCGAAAAAACGCTTTTTGGTTATCGGAAATTCTGACGAAACCAAGCGTGTTGAGCAGCTTTTGAAGAGCACTTCAATCAAGCCTGATTTCATTGGTTTGGTGGCTCCGAACAATGGCAAGGATGTTCCTGAAAATTATCTTGGAAATCTGGAGCAAGTGCCTGATATCATTGGTATTTACAAGATTACAGAGATCATTTTCTGTTCGAAAGACATAACACATCAGGAAATCATCGATAAAATGGTGGAGTGGCATGCCAGCAAGCTGGATTATAAGATTGCGCCGGTTGATACTTTGTCGATTATCGGCAGCAACTCGATAAACACACGCGGCGACCTCTATACCGTTGATATTCGGACAATTAACACTGTTCCAAACCGCCGAAAGAAACGTCTTCTCGACTTCTCGCTTTCATTTTTCGGAATCATTTTCTGGGTTTTCGCGGCTTGGTTTGTCAAACAGCCTGTCAAGTTTCTGGGAAATTGTTTCAGAGTACTTTTCGGAGGATATTCCTGGGTTGGTTATTGTCCTACTGAAGTCACTGATGGTCAACGACTTCCAGAGATTAAGAAAGGTATTTACAATCCGGCTTCGATTGTGTCGGACGAGCTTGACGATGAGGCGCGTAACCGTCTGAATGTGATGTACGCCCGCGACTATACGGTTCTAAAAGATTTTAATATCTTGTTCAGAATGTTATTGAAACGATAATTTTTGTATTTTTGCAGTCTGAAAATTTTTATTGAAAAAAGGATTATGTTAAACAGAAGGTTTTTGAGAATCAAGGTGTTACAGGCTCTTTACGCCTATATTGAATCGGGAGAGACCAACATCAACAACGGAATTAAAAATCTGCTTGAGAGCATCGACAAACTTTATGAGCTTTTCATCTGGCAGTTGTCGTTTCTCGTTGAGACTAAACGCTTTGCGGAAAATAAGATTACTGAAAACAAACATAAATATATCCCGACATACGAGGATTTGCATCCGAACATGAAGTATGTCAACAACCGTCTGCTCAACCTCATCGAAGACAACGTGGATTTCAAGAAACACGAGGCGGCGCTGAAGATAAACTGGGCCGACGACCATCAGGATGTGGTGAAAAAATACTACACCATGATGAAAGATACGCCTGAGTATAAGAAATACATGGCTGCCAAGACCGACAGTTTCGCTGAAGACAAGAAATTCATAGTCGTAATGATTCAAAATTATTTCGCTGACCTTGACGTGCTTCAGGATTTCTACGAGGATAAGAGTATTTACTTCTGCGATGATTATCATTTGGTTAGCTCGATGATGATCGACTTTTTCACCAAGATGAAGAGCTTTGACGTGAACTCAAAACTTCCGTCAATCTACAAAACTGATACATCAGAAGCTAACGCTGACGAGAAATTTATTCAGGATTTGTTCCGCGATACGATGAGCCATTACGAAGAGTTCGGAAAGCTTATCGCCGACAACACAAATAACTGGGAAAAAGAGCGTATCTGCTTGATGGACATGATAATTCTGAAGATGGCCATCACTGAATTCGAGTGCTTCCCATTTATCCCGGTGAAGGTTACGATGAACGAATATATTGAGATTTCGAAGTATTTCAGCACTCCGAAGAGCAAGATTTTCGTCAACGGAATTCTTGACAAACTTGCGAAAAAGCTGAATGATGCCGGAAGTATTAAGAAAAATGGCATCGGATTGCTTGACAAATAAAATATTTTAGTGTTTTTGACGTTCAAATAGAGACATTGTTTTTAGTAAATGATTAAACGGTTAGTATCTGTTGTTGCGTTTTTGTTGTTAGTCGTTGAATTTCAGGGACAAACAACGAATGGTGCATACGGTTTCCTCGATATGACTGGTTCCGCAAGGGTAGCTGCATTGGGAAACACTGATATTGCCATTTATGACTCCGATATTCAGCTTGCTGTTTACAATCCGGCATTGATAAACAGCGACATGCATAACGATATCGTGCTTTCCTACGTCAATTATTATGCTGATATCAGCCATGCTATGGCTCAATATGGACGTACATTTGAGAAATTCGGCACTTTTACCGGAACGGTTTTGTTTCATAGCTATGGAAATATGAAATATGCAGATGAGGAAGGCAATGTTACTGGTGGATCTTTTTCTCCTTCAGATTATACTGTGATGATAGGATGGGGACGTCAGCTTACTCCGAATTGGAGTATAGGCGCCAATGTCAAATTCGCTGGAATTCAATATGATACGTTTAAGACATTCGCGTTAGCTGTTGATGTTGCTGGAAGTTACAGAACAGATAATGGCTGGATGTTCTCCGCTACAGCGAGAAATATCGGATATGAGCTTTATTCCAATTTTGAAGGCGACAGGAACAAACTGCCGTTCCGACTCTCAGCCGGTGTTTCAAAGCGTTTGGAACATGTTCCGTTCTTGTTCAGCGTCGTGTACGAAAACATCCAAAAATGGGACTTGTCATATGACGATCCGCTTGATTTGGAAGGCAATTACGACCCTATTACAGGCACAAAAAACGAGAAATCCAATGCTGCTCAATTCGCTGACAATCTGATGCGTCACATTGTTTTCGGTGGCGAGATTTACATTGGGAAAAACCTCGTCTTGAGAGCCGCCTACAACTACGGGATGCGACAGAATCTTAAGACGCCGACTGCTAAGGGAATGTGCGGATTCTCTTACGGCGTTGGAGTCAATATCTGGAAACTCAGCATCAATTACTCACGCTCGGAAATGCACATCTACGGTTCGCCGAACTATATCACAATCTCGACAAACCTCGACCGTTTTGCGAAAAAAGGTAATTAAATGTTTCTCAAAGAGTTAAAGTTGACGAATTTCAAGAACTGCGAGTCGGCTGACTTACAGTTTTCTGAGAAAATCAACTGCTTCGTGGGACTCAACGGAGCGGGAAAAACCAACATTTTGGATGCCATCTACTACCTTGCTTTCTGCAAAAGTTATTTCACCACAACCGATAAGCAAAACATCCGTCATGGCGAGGATTTCTTCGCTATTCACGGCGATTTCGTGACCGATAATAACGAAACCGAAACCATTTCGTGCGTGCAGAAGGAAGCGGCTAAGAAATCGTTTAAATGCAATAAAAAAGAATATGAGCGACTTGCCGACCATATCGGAAAGATTCCGTTGGTGATGATTTCGCCTTACGACCGCGATTTGATCAACGATGGTAGCGATTTGCGGAGGAAATTCATCGACGGTGTAATATCGCAGTTCGACTCGGTCTATCTTGGTGATTTGCTGCAATATAACAAGGTCTTGACGCAGCGCAACACCCAGTTGAAACAGTTCTGGGAGAACCGATTTTTCGATGCGAATCTGCTTGCGCTTTGGGATGAGCAGCTCGTACGTTACGCCACTCCGATTTATGAGAAAAGAAAGGCGTTTCTGCAGGATTTCATGCCGATTTTCCAGAAATATTACGATATCGTTTCTGGCACTTCTGAGAAGGTGAACATCGTTTACGAAAGCGCATTGCATGAGAAATCAATGGAGCAGCTGCTTCAGGAAAGTCAGGAAAAAGACCGGTTTTCGTCGTATACAAATGTCGGAATCCATAAGGATGACCTGAGTTTTTTAATTGATAATCATCAGATTAAGAAATTCGGTTCGCAAGGACAGCAGAAGTCGTTTGTGGTTGCGATCAAACTGGCGCAATTCGATTTCAATTATCAGAGAATCGGTTTCAAGCCAATACTGCTTTTGGATGACATTTTCGACAAATTGGATGACAATAGGGTGGCGCAGCTGGTGAAACTGGTCGGAAATGATTATTTCGGACAAGTGTTTATCACTGATACACAACGACATAGGATACAATATCTTTTGGAGAATATCGACGGAAACCATAAGATTTTTGAAGTTGAACATGGGGAGGTGAAGAGCGATGAGTGATCCGAATTTGACGACATTAGGCGAGATGATAAAAGCGTTCTATCATGATAATCAAAGAGATGACGCTTTAGACGAACAGAGAATTCTGGATTCGTGGAAAGATATTGTCGGTGATTTCATCAATGCTCACACATTGAAAACGAGTATAAACAACGGCGTGTTTTACGTAAAAGTTGATGCCGATTCGCTCAAAAACGAGCTACTTTACGCAAAGTCGATGTTATTGAAGAAGTTGAATTCAAAGGCGGAGAAGGAAATTTTAAAAGATATTGTTATAATATAAAAATTTTTTGTATCTTTGCGCCGATTTTTGTTTTTTAGTAATTTAAAAATATACGTAATATGATTAACTCACAAGACATTAAGATCGGAAGCTGCATCAGAATGGATGGTAAACTTTATTTTTGCGTTGATTTCCAGCATGTGAAACCAGGCAAAGGTAACACTATCATGCGTATCAAACTGAAGAGCGTGGTTGACGGCCGTACTTTGGAGCGCCGTTTCGATATCGGTGAAAAACTTGAAGACGTTCGCGTTGAACATCGTCAGTATCAATACCTTTACAAAGAAGGTGATGATTACATTTTCATGAATCAGGAAGACTACGAGCAGATCCCTCTTATGAAAGATCTTATTACGGGTGTTGATTTCCTTAAGGAAAGCGACGTTTGCGACGTTATCTTCGACACATCGACAGACACAGTGCTTTTCGCTGAACTTCCAGTGAAGACTGTTCTCGAGGTGACATACACAGAGCCAGGCGAGAAGGGCAACACAGCAACCAACGCAATGAAAGAGGCTACAGTTGAGACAGGCGCAAAGGTTAGAGTTCCTTTGTTCATCAACACAGGCGACAAGATTAGAGTTGACACACGTACCGGTGAGTACGCAGAAAGAGTAAGAGAATAATATGAGAATTGAACCAGCAACGACTGTAAAGTGTTTGGCTGATTTTATTGGTGCTACCAAGATTATCGGCGACCAGAATCAAGTCATCACGGGGCTCAACGAGCTTCATGAGGTGGAGGCTGGCGACATCACTTTCGTCGATCATCCGAAATACTATCAGAGAGTGCTGAGCTCAGCGGCAACAGTCGTCATTATCAACACTGATAATGTCGAGTGCCCTGCAGGAAAGACTCTCATCGTCCATAGCTGCCCGTTCGACGCATTCAACAAGATTATCTTGTCATATCGTCGTTTTGAACCGGCAACCGCGATGGTAAGTCCTAAAGCCGAAATCGGTGAGGGAACAATCATCGAACCTGGAGCATTTGTGGCAGATCACGTGAAAATCGGCAAAAACTGCATCATTCACGCTAACGTGACCATCAACAACTGGACTGTCATCGGTGACAACGTTATCATCAACAGCGGTTCAGTCATCGCAGCTGATGCTTGTTATTTCCAGCATCGTGGTGCAGACCGTCAGGTGAAGTTTGAGTCATGTGGTCGTGTTGTGATTGAAGACGACGTCGAAATCGGAGCTTTGTGCGCCATCGACATCGGAGTCACCAGCGACACCGTGATTGGAAGAGGCACCAAGACCGATAACCACGTTCAGGTGGGTCACGACGCTAAGGTCGGCAAGAACTGCTTCCTCGGAGCACACTGCGCTATCGGCGGAGTTTCAAGAGTGAAAGACAACGTGTCAATTTGGTCGATGTCGGCAATCAACAAAGACCTCGTCATCGCTGAAGGCACCACAGTTTTGGCTTATACAGCAGTCGACAAGGACACAGAACCTGGTGTGACATACTTCGGAATGCCCGCAATGGAGGCCAAGAAGAAGTGGAAAGAAATGGCATGCGTGAGAATGCTGCCGGATTTGATCAACAAAATCAAATAATAAAAAAAGCCGCTCGATTGAGCGGCTTTTTTATTCTTAGTATTTCATCATTTCGATGAGGTCGACCATTCTATTTGAATAGCCCCATTCGTTATCGTACCACGACATGATTTTCACCATCTTACCCATCACCATGGTGCTCTTTGCATCAAAGATTGATGAATGTGGGTTGTGGATGATGTCGACGCTGACGATTTCGTCTTCAGTGTATTCGAGAACGCCTTTCATTGGACCTTCAGCGGCTTCTTTCATTGCAGCGTTGATCTGCTCTTTTGTGGCTTCTGTCTTGAGAGTGCAGACGAGGTCGACGAGTGAACCTGTTGGGGTAGGGACGCGCACTGCGATACCGTCGAGTTTGCCATTGAGTTCAGGAATTACGATGCCAACAGCCTTTGCAGCTCCTGTTGTTGTTGGAATCTGCGACATAGCGGCTGAACGTGCACGACGAAGGTCGCTATGTGGACCGTCGAGGATGACCTGGTCGTTGGTGTAGCTGTGGATTGTTGTGATGTAACCTTGCTCGATACCGAAACGGTCGTTGAGAACCTTTGCTACTGGAGCGAGGCAGTTTGTGGTGCAGCTAGCATTGCTGACGCACTCAATCTCATCGGTGAGGTCGTTGTTGTTGACGCCGACAACGATTGTTGCGTCAATAGTGTCTTTAGCTGGAGCTGAGAGGATGACTTTCTTGGCGCCGTTCTTGAGGTGGTCGCCATAGCCGCCCTTGCTGCTTTCCTTTGCGCGGAAGATACCTGTTGACTCGACAACTACGTCAGGAGTCTTGCTCCATTTGATGTTGATAGGAGCGCGTTCGGCTGTGATAGGAACACGTACTCCGTTGACAATCAATGCTGTCTCATCATATTCCACTGTGCCAGGGAATTTACCCTGTGTTGAGTCGTATTTCAGAAGATGCGCCAATACTTTGGTGCTTGTCAGGTCGTTGATGCCCACCACTTCGATGTTAGGGCGTTCGCAGCAGATGCGGAAAACGTTACGGCCGATACGACCGAAACCGTTAATACCTACTTTAATCTTTTCCATATTATCTAAATTTTAATCCTTTTAACTTACATTTATAAAACGCAAAATTACAAATAATATTTCGATATTTATATCATGGAAAAATATTTTTTATGGTTATTTAATAAATTTGTATCTTTGTAACCTGATTTGAAATCTATTAATTAACCTAAAAACATTAGTCATGAAAAAGTTTTCCGGTATTTTTATAGTTTTGGCAATGCTACTGAGTGTTGTATCTTGTTCAGATAAAAAGAAAGACAATGAGAGTTATTCATTTAAGATTAATAAAGTGAATCTCAGTGGTGCCAAATATCTCGCTTTAGGAGCTAAAGATGGCGTTAAGGATGGTGAGTCGGCTTTCCTTTACAGCATTGATGAATACGGTAATATGCAAATTGTGGCGTATCAATACGAATGCGACGACAATGGCGTGGCGACAGAGCTGAGCCGTAACCTCACCGTTAGCATTACGCAGATGATACCTGTGGGTGATATGTACATTTGGCTTATGGGATGCCGTTACCAATGCGATGACTACAGCGGTTTTAACGATGATATGGCAAATCGTATCCGTGGCATGGTGGAGCACAGCTGGTGGTCGGATTGGGGTGAGAACTTTCTCATTCGCCGCAGCGATGGTAAGATTTACGACCTTAACCAGGTGGCTGGAGCATTCCCGATAGGCAACCTAAAATATTGGGGCGGTTCTAATCTTCCTTGCATAGTCAGTAATGAGATACCTGTCGATGGCGACATAACTGGTGACAGATTGCGCAAACTTGGTCTCATTGCACAGGTCGATAACGATGTCTATCTGGCTTCAGGTTCATATCGTGGCGGACTTTCGAAGCTTAAAGAAAATGGCAATAATATCAATGTCATCGACGTGATGCCAGGCAGCGAGAGTCAGCCTATCAATATAGCTTATGCTATTACTGACAATGCTGGACATCTTGGCACTTGCATCAGCTATGGCAGCAATACTCCGCATGTGTCGGCTATCATGGCACCAAACGGCACACTGCCGGCAATTCAGGGAGTTCCGGTTGCTACTGGGTGGGATTATTCCTATAAACCAGAGATGCGTTGCATAGGCGGCAAGTATTTTGTGTCGATAAATTCCGATTATAGCGGAACTCCGACAATTTATCGTGTTGATATCAATGGCGATCAAGCTACAGCAACTGCAGTGGCTGAGGGCTATTTCGAATCTGATCCTTGTGAAACGGCATCAATAATAGTTTATGTAAGTGATGAAGACAATTATTCGTGGGTGAACTGCGAGACACTTTATACCTTTAATGCAAACACTTATCAGTTGACATCGAGCACTCTTCCTGAAGGATGGCCTGGATATGCTTGGTTTGACGCAGAAGGACGTTATTATGAGTCAGTTCTGTCGAATGGTCTGGTGAGCTTCAACGTTTACGACCTCGCCACATTGATCATCGAGTCGGTAAGTGTTGACCGCTCGCAGGTGCCTCAATATAATATGGTGACCGAATGCAAGTACGATGGTGGCATTATGGCTTTCATTGAGAGTGCCATCAAGGCTGACGGCTCAACCATGACGCTTGTCACCGATGTGACTGGGCCTGAACGTGGCATTACACGCGTGCAAAGCCAGACGGAGGCAAACAACAACGTGGTTGTCAGTACTCTTATTCCACTTTAGTATTTTAATTTTCTATCAATGAAAAAAGCGTTTCTTTTTATTTTTGCATTAAGCTTTGCTGTAGCTGCATCTGCGCAAAGCAATGTGTATTTCACAAGCGAGATAACTCCTGAGTCGCTCGTGAAGGTGTTTCAGGCGTTGGGTGTTGAGCCGACTGGTAATGTTGCTGTGAAGATCTCGACAGGAGAGTCGGCAAAAAGCAACTATCTCAGGCCAGAGTTTATTCAGAATCTGGTGAGTGAGACTAATGCGACTATTGTGGAATGCAACACGGCATATGGAGGTGTGCGTGATGTGACCTCAAGCCATCTGCAAATCATCAAGCAACGCGGTTTTGATCAGATTGCGAAAGTTGATATCATGGATTCGGAAGGAGATATGGAGATTCCTGTGAGCGACACCACTTGGATAAAAAAAGACATCGTCGGCTCGCATCTGGCAAATTACGATTTCATGATTAACCTTGCGCATTTCAAGGGACATGCTAGAGGCGGATACGGCGGAGTGCTTAAAAATCAGAGCATTGGCGTGGCTGCGAGGAGTGGGAAATGCTATATTCATACAGCAGGCGAGAGCACGATAACTATTACAGGTAGCAACACACAGGATTCGTTTTTGGAATCGATGGCGGCAGCGGCGCAGGCGGTGCATAACTATTTCAAACAAGATGGCAAAAACATTGTTTACATCGACGTGATGAACAACCTATCCGTTGACTGCGACTGCAATCCTTTGCCGGCTGAGCCAGAAATCGCTGATATCGGTATTTTAGCTTCCACAGACCCGATAGCACTCGATAAAGCTTGTCTGGATTTGATTTTCGACTATAATCCGACACCTGGCAACAATCCGCAGCCGTTAATCGATAGAATTACAGAATTACACGGCACGCATATCATTGAATATGCTGAGCAAATCGGACTTGGCGTGACGCAATACAACCTTATTGATATTGATGCTACAGGAATAGAGGAAATTAATCAGGAAAACATTGATCCTGAAACACTTAGATATAACGTGTTTACCGTCGACGGCAAGAAGATTCTGCACAACGCAAAAAGCTTGGAGTCGTTGCCATCGGGAGTTTACATTGTCAACGGCAAGAAAAGGGTAATCGTTAGATAGAATTATTCCAAAACGATTTTTTCTGTCAAGCCGTTTCCTTTCACAAAGTAAATTCCATTTTCGACACCTTGTAAGTCTAAATTTGCAATGCCGGCGTCAAATTGCTTATAAAGAATTGTATTCCCTTTAATATCAATAACTTCGATGGTAGTAGGGGAGTCCAATTCAATCTTAATCTGGCCATTTGTCGGGTTCGGATAAACATTCAGACTTCCTGTTGTTGGATTGTGTACTTTATCGTAAGAAAGCTTACCTGTGAAGAAGTCGTGGATATAGGTTATGTAGTCGATATCATGTTGATTGGCATTGCGATACCAGCTGTGAGTGCCTCCGATGACCTTCAGAAAACGAAGCTCTTTTGTGCCGGAATAAATGTATTCCACAAATCTCAATCCGTCGTTATGAGTGTCGGGTAAGGTGTCGATTACAGGTGCGTCGGTGCAGCCATTGGCGTTTTTCCAATAGTCGAGGATTGCGTCGACGCCGAGGCCGAGATTTGAGCCGAAATATTGTGAATAGCCATCGTAGCCTACGACATTGTCGTTAGTTCCGTGGATGTGGAGCATTCGCACTGGTGCCACAGCGGCTTGGTTAGCCATGGCGTATGTAATCAATCCGCTTACAGGAGCAGCGGCATTGATACGATTGCCATGCTCGATTGCCATGCGGTGCGACATGAAACCGCCCATTGAGAAGCCTGTGAAGAACACACTGTCCTGATTTACAGGATATTGCACTGCCAGACTGTCGAGGAGCGCCATCAGGAAGCCGGAGTCGTTGGTGGTGCTGGCGGTGAGACCTGCATTCCACATTGAGCCGTAGCCTTCGTTTAAAGCCTGCGGAATAATAATCATCCAATTGAAGTTGTCGGCAATCTGCTGGAAATGGAATTCATTATCCAAACGAGTGATATTGTCGCCCAAACCGTGCAGATAAAACATTACCGGTAACGATTCGTAGTTTTCAGGTGTTTTTACCAGATACTGTCTCTGCACGCCTTGCCATTCGAAATTCTGGATCTGTGCGAAGCAGTTTCTTCCGAATATTATTGTCAGAATTGTGATTAGTAGTAATTTCCGAGTTTTCATGATACATCAAGTTTAAATTTTTGCAAAAATACAAATTTTTCATATCTTTGCAAAAAATATAGTTGTAATATGGAATCAAGAATTTCACAGGCGGTTGAGAAGAAAAACTGCGGCTATAACTGCGCGCAGGCTGTGCTTTGCACTTATTGCGATTTGGCTGGACTGGATGAGGAGACGGCTCGTAACCTCGGGAGCGCGTTTGGTCTCGGGATGGGAAACATGGAAGGCACTTGCGGCGCTATCACTGGAGCCGGCATGGTTCTGAGTTTGGCGTCTGACGATAGGGTTAAGGCAATCCGCGGGATGAAGCAGATTATGAACAAGTTTCAGCTTCGCAACGGCGCCACGCAATGCAAGATGCTTAAGGGCGTTGAAACGGGCAAAGTGTTGCGAGACTGCTCCGACTGCGTGGCTGATGCCGCTGAATTTCTTGAAGAGGAATTGGAAAAACAAAGTTTTTAATCATGAGCGAGACATTCAAATCACAGGCTTTAGAGGCTAACTTGGCCCAGACGAGATATAAGGATATTTTTATTCCTGAAGAGCATAAGGCGTTTATTGCGTTGAGCGCCAATTATTTTGGAATAAATAAACGCGCTTCGGAATGTATCACCGAGTATCATCATCCGCTATCGAACCATACTTTTGTGACTGAAGAGTTGCGAAAGATTTTGATGGACGATTTCTGGTTCTACACCAAGGAAGATGTGCCAGCCGACACGCTGAAACTGCCGCTTGAGATGATGCGGAGCCTGCTGAAACCTGAGGTGGCACTGAAACTTCGACTGAATATCGTTGTGACTTTGATGGAATTTGCTAATCAGGTGATAACGAAATCGCCAAATCATTCGATGCTTATCGAATTGGTTTTCAATATCTTGGAAGATAAATTTGAAAGTAATAAAGACTGCTTCATTCTTGCCACAAAACATGCTGAGCGCTATCTGGATTGTGTGGCTAAAGACGCTGATTTCAATGCTTCATCGTGCCATATTCTTCGTCTGATGCTTCAGGAGAATTACCATTATTGGCAAACGACTTCTGAAGTTGAAAAATGGGTTTCTGACAATGCAGGAATTCTTTCCGATGAGGAGAAGTCTGTGATTATCAATGAAGTGGGTAAACCTTATTTCAATAAGTTGAATGCCGATTTGGATGCTGCACAAACTTGGAATTCTTTGGCTGAAATGCCTAATTTTGAACAGGTTGCGAAGCGTTTCACTGAGTCGGAACAGGTGTTTGGGCATTTCATCACGAAGTTCCATTATGTGTTTTACCTTCTGCATCTTCCTGGAATGGAGAATCAACGCGAGCGTTTGATTTGGAACATGGACCGCATGATGCGTGATGCCATCGACGAGATGCCGCAAAACGAATTGATACCGTTTATCGACACGATTTTCAGTCTGGCCAAGGAATTACGAAAGAATTACACCTCAGCAGTGCTCGATTTCCAGCTCACTTTGGGCAAGAAAATCATCGATGTCGACACTACCGAGATGAAGGAAATCGTCAACCATTTTGAAAAGAGTCTCATTGAATTCGGTTTTGTTACGCCTGGAAACGTTTTCGTTGACGAGGATTGGCAATTGTCAGTAAATAAAGACCATATCAAGAATATACGTGTTTGGCTAGAGCTTATTGAATACTCAAAAACGCCTCTCGACAAATTGCTTTCTTCGCTGATTGTCAACCTGAAACTGGGTGGCATTTTCATCAGCGACACTGACCTTTTCCAGCGCGAAATCACGAAGATTCTGAACTCCAACATAACGCCTTATTATAAAAAGGTGAAGCAGCTGGCACGCATTTTCCCTGTGTATTTCAATGAGATAGGGGCAGAGGGCGAGATTCGTAACGTCACAACCAATATGGACGAAATCGGATTCCGACAGGATAAACTCGTGCACTTTTTGAGGAAACAGGTTCACACAGAGAGCAATAACACCCTCATCGACTTGACTTTTGATGTATTCAAGTTCTGGAGCGATGGCAATTTGGAAGATTTGAGACCGATTCTGCCAAACAACGTGTTCGAGGCAATCGACATGGAAAGCGAATACTTCGTTCATGTCCACAATCTCGTGCAGACTATGTGCGAGATTTCGTGTCTGAATCCTGAGGATATACTGATGCTTTCGCGCGACGATTATGAAAGCTTGATTAAAAAAGCGGCCGACAAAATCAGTTTAGCTGAAGAGTTTTATCAGCGTGAGCATTTGAGATTGATGGACATCCGCGACCTGTATGCTTATCTTCGCGAGAAATACAGCTTTGAAAGTGTCAATATTTTCGCGTCGTTGCGCAATTTCCCGTTCATTCCGGACAAGGATATCGACGATTTCGAAAAGGTTTATAAAGAGAAGAATTTCGGCAAGTCGCTGAGCATGATTTATGTCTTCATGAACAAGCTGAAAGAGATAATTTTCAATCCGGAGCAGAGCGAAGGCTGGGAAAACATCTATCATAAACGCCATATTGCAATTGGAATTCCGTCGATGTACGGCACTTATCGTGAGAATAAATTCGAGGCTATGGGCTTGACTTTCAGACTCGAACGTGTGGCGACGCAGCTAATGGAGAAGGTGGTACAGAGTATCAATCTCGAATATATTTCCGAACGGACGTTGAATCAGATTTACATCATTTTGAGATATTTCCGCGACGGATTGGCCCTCGACGGAATCACAAACCAGAGTTTCAACTCGAAACTCGATATGTTGCGTTACAGTTTGACATCACGAAGCTTCTCGTTCGGCCAGTACATCAATATCTTCCAGTTCATCGCGGAAGACGTTAGACGTATAATTATCAAGTACTTCCTGAAGTCGTATGAGTATCCACTGAAGGTTGTCATACCGCAGCTTTTCGACCCGGATAATAGGCTCAACGAGCGCGACACAGTGGCATTAATCAGTAAGAAATCGGAGGAATTTCACCGCGACATGCTTTCGGATGCTTTCTTGATGCAGCCGCTTGATAATTTCATCGGTAGAATACTTAACTCGTTGAGAACCATGGAGTCGACGCTCGATCCGAAACTCATCAGCGACATCATGACATACAACTCTGAGATGCTGATAAGTCCGTTTTGGGAATCGACGCCGAAAATGGATAATCAGGTGTTTATCGGCAACAAGGCGAATAACCTGAAAACCTTGTATTTAAAGGGGTTGCCAGTGCCTCCTGGATTTGTAATCACAACAGAAGCGTTCCGTCGTAACGACACCATCAACGCCATTCCTGAGCTGAGAAGTGAGATTCACGGCATGCTGAAACATTTCATGGAGGAGCTGGAACGTATCAGCGGAAGGAAATTCAACAGCCCTGATGTGCCGCTGCTCGTCTCGGTGCGCTCAGGTACCGCCATCTCGATGCCAGGCGCAATGGATACATTCTTGAATGTCGGTTTGAATGACGAACTTGTCGAGAAGATTGCGGAAAAATCAGAAAATGCTTGGGCAATCTGGGATTCGTACCGTCGTTTCCTGCAAAGTTGGGGTATGGCGAAAGGCATTCATCGTGACTTTTTCGATGAAGAAATAAACCGATTCAAATCGAAGTATAAAGTCAAGCAGAAAGTCGATTTCAAGGCGGAGCAGATGCGCGAGATGGCCTATTCTTACAAGGAGATCCTGAAGGAACATGGGGTGGAGTTGGAGCAAGATCCGTTTAAACAGATTATCGGCTGCGTTAACATGGTGTTCGATTCGTGGAACTCAGAGCGCGCGCTGGCATATCGTCGTCATTTAGGTATTTCCGAAAACTGGGGAACTGCCGTCATTGTGCAGCAGATGATTTACGGAAACATCAGCGAAGTGTCGGGAACAGGAGTGGTGTTTACACAAAATCCGCATCGTGAGCGTCCAGGCGTGCATCTTTACGGTGATTTCACAATGAGAAGTCAGGGTGAGGATATCGTTGGAGGTTTGGTGAAACCATTGCCGATTGGTGAGACGCAGCGTATTGCCGCAAATCTCGAGGGACCGTCAATGCAGACTGCACTTCCGGAGATTTACAAAAAGATTTATTCAATAGCTACAACGCTGACTGAAGACCTCGGTTATGCCCCTCAAGAGATGGAGTTTACGTTTGAATCCGACAAGCCTGAGGATTTCCATATTTTGCAAATTCGCGACCAAGATTTGAAGCTTGAAGACACAGTCAATGCTTTCGTTCAGTCGCCTACAGAGATGAACCAAATCGGAAGAGGAATGGGAATCGGCGGTGGTGCCATGAACGGTCTTGTTGCATTTAATGAGCAGGATATCAAGACGTTACGCAAAGAAAATCCGAATGAAAACGTAATCTTGGTTCGTCCTGACACAGTTCCTGATGATATCGGTTTGATTTTCGATACAGACGGTTTGTTGACGGCTCGTGGAGGTGCTACATCACATGCTGCTGTCACTGCAGTGCGTCTTGGAAAAGTGTGCGTTGTGAGTTGTGTCGAGTTGATGGTCAACGACGAGAAACATTGCGCCGAGTTAAACGGCCATAAGATTCAGATGGGCGATAAAATTGCTATCGACGGTAATCTTGGTTTGGTTTATCTTGGTCATTATCAAACAGAAAAGATGAAAATGGGGAAAGGGTATAATTACTAACCCTTCCCCCAAAATCTTTTATTTTAAATAAGTGTCAAGCCAGTTTTTGAATCTGCGTTGCCACAAAATTCCGTTTTGAGGTTTCAAAACCCAGTGATTTTCATCCGGGAAATAGAGGAATTCTGCAGGAATGCCGCGTAAAACAGCAGCATTGTAAGCCTGCATGCCTTGAGTGTAAGAGATTCTGTAGTCTAAACCGCCATGGATGACCATGATTGGAGCAGTCCATTTGTCGACAAACAAATGCGGTGAATTTGAGTATGACCACTGAACCACAGGATTTTCTTTGTCCCAGTATGGACCGCCGAGATCCCAGTTTACGAACCACATTTCTTCGGTCTCAAGATATTGAGCATCAAGGTTAAACATACCGTCGTGGGCGATGAGAGCCTTGAAACGACCATCGTGATGACCAGCGAGCCAGAACACCGAGAAACCGCCGAAACTTGCGCCAACAGCACCAAGTCTGTCTTCGTCAACGAAAGGCTCTTTTGCGAGTGCGTCAATAGCTGAAAGATAATCTCTCATGCACTGTCCGCCGTAGTCACCGCTGATTTCCTCGTTCCATGCCTGACCAAAGCCTGGCAGACCGCGTCTGTTAGGAGCGACCACGATGTAGCCATTAGCAGCCATTTGCTGGAAGTTCCAACGATATGACCAAAACTGGCTCACTGTGCTTTGCGGACCGCCTTCGCAATAAAGAAGGGTAGGGTATTTCTTGTTTTTGTCGAAATGAGGCGGATAGATAACCCATGTTAGCATCATCTTGTCGTCGGTGGTCTTAATCCAGCGTTCTTCGACTTCAGCGGTAGTTAACTGCTTGAAAATGTTATCGTTAACATGTGTTATCGGCTTGAATTCACCGCTCTTCGGATCGATGCTGTACAACTCAGTTGGGTGGCTCATTGATTGCTGACCGCCAATGAGTTTGTCGCCAGCCACTGCCAACGACACGAAGTTATGTTTTCCGTTGGTAATCCTGCGGATTGTGCCAGTGTTGAGGTTCAGCTCATAAACCTGATCGGTGGCGTGGATGTCGCTGATGAAATAAATCTTAGTTCCGTCAGCTGACCATGTCAGAGATGTCGAGTTCTGGTCGAAGCCAATGCTGTAGTCGGTTTTCTCACCAGTTGCCAGATCCATGACGTAAAGTCTTTGTTTATCAGCCTCATAGCCGTCGCGTTCCATGCTTTCCCAAGCCATTTTGTTGCCTGTCGGAGCCACGCTGATGTTGAGGTCGTAACCCATCATGCCTTCAGTGAGGTTTGCAGTCATTGCAGCAGCGATGTTATATCTGTAAACATCAGTGTTTGTTGATGTTGCGTAGTCTTTACCAACTTTCTTGCGGCAGCAGTAAAGCACAGCACTGTTGTCTTCGGTCCATGCAACCTGTTCCATGCCACCCCAAGGTCTAACCGGTGACTCCCAAGGTTCGCCATAGAGGATGTCTATACCGTTGGTAACTATGCCGTTATCGAGTTTTGCAACGAACAGATGACTGTAAGTGTCAACCCATTGATCCCAATGGCGATACATCAAATCGTTGTTGATTCTTCCTGACGAAAGCTGAAGGTCAGGGTAGATGTCGGCAACGGTTTCCTTGATTTTCACCTCAGCTGAATATACTATGTAATTGCCATCAGGACTGTACTTAAAGCCAGTGATACCGTCTTGAATATCAGTGATTTGCTTACGATTTTTACCCTGAATGTCCATCTCCCAAAGCTGCATGTCGCCGCTTGTTGCTGTCATGAAGGCGATGCTGCCTGAAGGTGTGAATGTCGGGCTGTATTCGCTGAAACTGCCAGTTGTGAGACATTTCAGGTTATTGCCGTAAGCATCCATGATGTAAATCCTTGAGAATCCTTTGTTGCTGGCAACGTCGTAATCTGTTACGTTGTAAACGACCGTTGAACCGTCGGCTGAGACCGAAAATTCGCCGATTCTGCCCATGCTCCAAAGCACTTCAGGAGTTTGGATGTCGGATGTGAGTTTGATGTTTTCACGCACCGGAGCTTTCGGCTTCGAAGCGTCACCGCATGACTGTAACATTAACATAATCAATGCGATAGGTAATAGTAATCTTCTCATATTAAAAATATTTGATTTGTCATTTTATTTTGCAAATGTACGGGATTATTTTTAACTTTGCAAAAATTTTTCAAAATGAAACGTACAATAATATTATTAGGTGTCTTCTTTGCCGTGATGACGATGGCTGCACAGCAACGCCTTGTTTATCAATCATATATGCTCGGATCTGATAGCGGAGACACTACTTTCCGTGAAGTTCAAAGATTTAAAAATCAATTGAAAATCAATGATATCCAAGAGTTTAAAGGAAAGCTCATTGATGGTGTTTCGACAGATTTCACGTACGTGGATTATGACTTGGATTCGGTATATATCCAGATGAATTATCAGGATGGTGAATCGTATTTTTATGCTTACTCGTTGAAAACTAACGATGTAGAGTTTAAAGAAGTCGGTGCTGAGAAGATTTTGGGTTACGACTGCAAGAAATACAAAACTTCGATCAATTCTAATACAATTGAGGTCTGGATGACAGAAAGCCTTGGTTTTGACGCTTCTCCGGTTACATCGCGCGGCTATCTGAAAGGCGTGATGGTTCGTCAGGCGATAAACGGAAACCGTATCATGGATTTGAAGTCAATAAAGAAAGACAAGAAGCTGAAAAAGAGTTTAATTCCTGATAATCTTGGAGTTAGGAAGACAGGGAAGGAGCTGAACCAGATAAATAAGGACAAGCTGATTGTGCGTACGAAAATTTTCGACGACGAGCAGATTCATTTTGCGAAAATAGATAAATTCAATGGCGAGATTCCGTTCGATACGGTGCTACATTTTTCATGGGGAACCATCATTTTGAAACGGGTGAACTTGCCCGTTTTGCCAGAGCATTATCAGATTTTTGCGGAGCTGCATCAGCGTTCAAATGGCGACGCTTACGACCGTTCCGGCTCTGTTTTTGTCATTCCAATGGATAGAAAACTATCTTTAAGTAATGCTTTAATAGATAGTATTCAAGTTATTCCGTATCAATATGATAAAAATGGAAAAAAGTATCAAGGAATCAGCCTGACTGACGACTATATGCCTGTTGTGGAGCTAATGAGGTTTTTCACTCCGTTTGGTGTGAATCACTTCAACGACAGGGTGCAGATTGACGGTCTTGAATGGCAGGATGAGGCTTATTACAAGATGGAGGTTACAGAGCTTTCCGATCGTCTCTCAGGCGATGTTTTGATTGGTGCGTTCATCGGCAATTATGACGGCGGCGGACATAAGGTATCGCTCGATTTGGTGGCATATCCGCAGGATTATGACGGTGATATTTCGAAAAACTGTCGTTGGAGCCTGCCATTGTTCAACACCTGCAATGTGATGGAGATGTCGGGACAGAATTACGGGCGACTGTTCCAAACGGATAGTTTAAAGGTTGAGTTTGATATTCCAGAAGGCGTTGAGAATCTTAGACTTAGATATATCACAACCGGTCATGGAGGCTGGGGTGGAGGCGATGAGTTCAACCCGAAAGAAAACACTATCATTATTGATGGTGAGAAAGTGTTCAAATACACTCCATGGCGTTGTGACTGTGCGACTTACCGTGAGTTTAACCCTGTTTCAGGCAATTTCTGGAACGGAGTGTCATCATCCGATTTGTCGCGTTCCGGCTGGTGTCCTGGAACGGCAACAAACCCTGTATATTTCGACTTGAACGATTTAAAACCTGGACATCATACCATTACAATAGCTATCCCTCAAGGTGCTGACGAAGGCGGCAGCTTCTCACATTGGATGGTGAGCGGAGTGCTTATAGGAAATTTGGAATAATTGTTTTGATTATTGTTTATTTACAAGATAATTTTTATATGAAAAGACTATTATTTTTGTTTTTTGTAATATTTTTATCGGTTTCGGCATTCGCTCAACTTGAGGTAAAGCCCGAATCTTTCAAGGAGTGCGTAGGTTTTGTGAATACCAATCCCGACCCAGATTACCAGACTGATGATAACTATCTGCCTTTCGCTGTTATTAAGGTTAGAACTGAAAATATTTCCGACAAGCAGCGACGAGAATTACTTTTTGAAGGTAATGGCGGCACTTTCATCATGCTTGAATATAAAGTTGGCGAAGTTTGGGTATATCTCACAGCTAAATATGCCACATATCTTAAAATTTCACATCCTGAATTCAGTACATACGAGTTTACTTTGCCCTACGACCTTCAACCGAAGAAAGGGTATGAGATGACGCTTGTTTACAAATCATACGTACCAGCCGAACCAGTAAAAGAGGTGTTTAACTACTTGATTATCAAAACAGACCAACCTAATGCTGCAATTTATATCGACGATGTTTTTGTCGGCGAAAAAGAGTGCGCCAAGTCGTTTATAGCAGGAGAGAAACACAGCTGGCGAGTGGAATGTGAGTTTTATCACAGTGAAACCGGTGAGGTGACTATAAGCGAGAAGGAAGGCTTCAATACTGTTATTGAGAAGAAGTTGCGTCCGGCTTTCGGTTATCTCAACGTGACCAGCATGCCAGAGAGCGGCGCCATTGTTTATATTGATGGAAAAAAAGTTGGTCAAACTCCATATAAATCAGCGGCTTTGCTGAGTGGAGACCATAAAGTAAGGGTGATAAAAGAGATGTATACTCCGATAGAGAGGACTTTCACTGTTACTGATGGTAACACAGTGCAAGCTGTTATAAATATGGTTGCCAGTTTTGTTAATGTTTCTATCACAACAGATTCACAGTCAGATATTTATGTTGACAATGAACATAAAGGGAAAGGTAGCTGGAACGGTAAATTGTCAGATGGTATCCATGTGTTTGAGGCAAAGAAAGCATCGCATAAGACCTCAATAAAAAATATGCAGCTGGTGCTTGGCAAGGACGAGGTTATTGTGATACCAAATCCAGAGCCTGTTTATGGCACTCTCGACATTAATTCAAGCCCAATGGAAGCTGCTATTTTCATCGATGGCAAATTGTGCGGGGCAACCCCGAAAATCTTGACTAATGTGCTGATTGGTACGCATGAACTCAAACTCGAGAAGGAGGGCTATAAAACGCTGACCAAAACCATAACGATTGACGAGAAAAACAAATTGAATCTCAACGAGAATCTTACACGAGTGGCTATGACTCAAACGACGGCTTCGTCACAAACTACAGTGACGACGACACAGACCAATACAACCGCCAGCGCCTCGCTAAACCAGAATAATCTGACTTTCACGGCTAACGGTGTTTCGTTTGAGATGGTACCTGTCAAGGGCGGCGCTTTTACAATGGGCTGCAATGACTGCCTTGATAACCAGAAGCCTGCACATAGTGAAACGGTTAACGATTTTTATATAGGAAAATTTGAGGTAACGCAAAAATTGTGGGCTGCAGTTATGGGAGATATTCCTAGTCCAGGCAATATTAATGGTATAAAAAAAGACCGTGGTATGGGTGACAATTATCCAGCATATCCTGTCTTTTGGGATAATGCACAACTGTTTATTAAAAAGTTAAATGAAATAACAGGTGAAAATTTCCGTATGCCTACTGAGGCAGAATGGGAATATGCCGCAAAAGGTGGTAACCGAAGACAAGGGTTTAAGTATAGTGGATGTGACAATATCGACGAAGTATCATGGTATGTAGAAAATTCAAAAGATAAGGGAAGAAAAAATAATCCGAAATCTCAGCTTGTCGGAACAAAAAATCCCAACGAATTGGGACTATACGACATGAGTGGCAATGTGGCGGAATGGTGTCAGGAATTGTACATAGACAGATACGATATAGAGCCTTCCGATAACATCAAGTATCATGTTCTTAGAGGTGGTTCATGCTTTAATACTGAAGATTGTAACAGAGTGACATATAGACATGATATGTCTAATGATAAGAAACCGACTCCATATAATCAGGTGGATTTTTATATGGGCTTGCGTCTTGTTATAGATCCATCGCTAAATCTAAACAAAAATCAAGCAAAACCATCTTCAACAACATCTTCAAATGATGTATCAGACAGGAATTACACAAATGCTTTTTCAGTAAGCAATGGCAAAACAGTGTCTTTTTCCAAAGGTAATTTGCAATATAATCCTCAAACAAAACAATGGCGTTTCGCTGAGCTGCAAGAATGGCAAGTGATTGATTCATGGACAAGAAGTAATGGTTGGCAGGGATTGTTTGGTTGGGGAACAGGTAATAATCCGACTAAAGATTCTGAGAAAGACATGTTGTACAATTCATTTCGTGATTGGGGCGAAAATACTATTTCCAATGGCGGATATAAAAAATGGCGTACTTTAACAGCAGCCGAATGGTATTATGTTTTCGAGCAACGCAGCACAAGAAGCGGTGTCAGATATGCAAAAGCGACAGTTGACGGGGTGAAAGGAGTAGTATTGCTTCCAGACAATTGGGACGAAAATACTTATAATTTAATAAATACAAATAAGCCTAATGTATCATATTGGGGCAATAGCATAACGTTAACTGACTGGACAGGCATATTTGAGGCAAAAGGTGCTGTTTTCTTACCGGAAACATCACAAAGGAACAGGGAACAGTGGGGCGGTAATTATTATGGTGGCGACTATTGGTCATCTACAAATGCTGAAGGTGGAATAGCGAAGATAGTAAAATTCACATCTAAAACCACAAAGGCTAACGATGATTGCGAGCGACATATACAGTGTGCTGTTCGACTCGTTTGCGACACCAAATAATAGTGTTTACTCTATACCGCGCAAATCCTTATACAACTGCACCGCGTAAAGGTCGGTCATGTTGGAGATGTAGTCAAGGACGACTTGGATTTTCGAATACAAGTCGTCTTTTTCTGTCTTGAACTGATCTGGGATAATCGACATCAAACGCTTGTGATAGCCGCTGTCGGGATGCAATGCGGCATCAATAAATTCGTTCATCAAGCTACCGATGATGTTGTAGCCTCTGACCTCGATTTTAACAACAGATGGATGCTTGTAAATGTTTGGTACTGAGAAACTTCTGCATTCTTCAAGAGCGTCGTTTTCAAGCTTCGGGAGATGCGAGATAAGGCTGTTTTTGAACGTTCCTTCCATGATGTCGTCGTAGTTCTCGATGAACACTTTCGACACGCAGTCGACCAATTTGTTAATTACTGTGGCACGCAAAAATGCCATACGTTCGTTGGAATCAGTGACGGTCTCGAAGACATGCTTGCGGCGTTCGAAGAACCATGCTTCTTCCGGTCTGTCTTCGCAGAAAAATGCCGTAAAATGTTTGTCGATATCTTCGGTTTGGATGATTCCGCGTTTGTGGGCATCTTCCATATCCAAAATAAGATAGCAAATGTCGTCGGCAGCCTCCATCATGTATGAAAGCGGATGGCGTGCGTAAATCGGTTTCACGCTGTCGAGACGAGGAATGCCGCAGCCTTCCATGACTTTTTCGAATTGCTCGATTTCGCTGTTGAAGACGTTGTATTTCTTGCGGTCGCCTTTGTCATAAGAAGGATACGGATATTTTATCAGCGTTGCCAACGAAGCGTAAGTCAGTGAGAGTCCGCCTTCACGACGGCCTGCAAACTGATGTGTCAGCTGACGGAAAGCGTTGGCGTTGCCTTCAAAAGAAATCAAGTCAGACCATTGATTTTCAGGGATTTGACTTTGTAATGACTTGCCTTCACCGAACTTAAAATAGCTGCTCATCGTCTCTTCGCCTGAGTGCCCGAAAGGAGGGTTGCCAAGGTCGTGGGCAAGACATGCTGTCGAGACGATAGTGTCGATGTCGTAAATCACATTATGGAAATCGGGACCGTATTTTTCGATGAGGAATTTCGACACTTTACGTGCAATGGAACGACCTACGCTAGCCACTTCCAGGCTGTGTGTCATACGGTTATGCACGAGCTTGGCGCCTGGCAATGCAAATACCTGCGTCTTATTTTGAAGACGGTGGAAGATGTTTGAGAAGATTATTCTATCGTAATCTCTCTGAAACTCGTTTCTGATGTCGGCTACGCTCTGTGCACGAGCCTCACGTTTTGCTGATAATAACGATTCCCAATTCATAGTTTAGTATTTAGTTCTTGCGTACGGTGTCATGTCCTGTGATCCAAATTCGCCTCTTTGATATTTCAAATATCCTGCAACACCAATCATTGCGGCGTTGTCGGTGCTGAACTTGAATTTCGGGATGAAAACGTCCCAATGATATTTCTTTCCAGCGGCTCTCATGGCATCCTGAAGTCCAGTATTTGCTGATACTCCGCCCGCTATTGCCACCTGTTTGATACCAGTATCTTTTGCTGCCTTGATAAGCTTCTTCATCAATGTGTCGATGATATCTTTCTGAATCGAAGCGCAAAGGTCGGCTTTGTTTTCCTCAATGAAGTTTTCGTTTTCCTTGAGTTTGTCTCTCAAAAAGTATAAGAAACTGGTTTTCAATCCGCTGAAGCTATAGTCGTAGCCTGGAATATGTGGCTTGCTGAACTGGAATGCGTCGGGGTTGCCTTCTTTTGCTAACTTATTGATTATCGGGCCTCCAGGATAGCCGAGTCCCATGATTTTCGCAGTCTTGTCGAATGCTTCGCCCGCAGCGTCATCGATGGTCTTGCCCAAGATTTCAAGGTCGAAATAGTCATTTACCTTCATAATTTGGGTGTGACCGCCCGAAACTGTCAAGCAAAGGAACGGAAATTGCGGAACTGGCGTAGGATTGTCGGGCTCTTGTGCGAAAAGTGCCAAAACATGACCGTTGGTATGATTAATTTCAATCATCGGGATGTCCATGGCGAGCGCGAAAGCCTTTGAAAATGAAGTACCTACAAGCAAAGAACCTAATAATCCCGGACCTCGTGTAAAAGATATTGCACTTATTTGATTTTTTTGTATATTTGCTTGCTTAATTGCGGCGTCAACAACAGGTATGATGTTCTGCTGGTGAGCGCGAGAGGCTAGCTCGGGGATGACACCTCCATATTGACGGTGAACCTCTTGATTAGCAATGACATTCGACAAAACTGTCGTGCCTCTGAGGACTGCCGCTGACGTGTCGTCACACGATGATTCGATGGCTAAAATGTATTCGTTCATAGCAATAAAAGAATGCGCAAAGGTACAAAAAAGAATATTATACACGGCATTTTAATTATCATTGTGATAATTTTTGCTCTCATGGCGAGCCTCGTGGCGGCTTTCCGTGACATCACCGTGCAGAGTATGATTGCGCGTTCCGTTGCAGGCGAGATGGCCAAGCGACTGAATACCGACGTAAAAATCAAGACGTTTTATATTACAGAAAAACTCGAGATTTGTCTTGAAGATGTGCAAATCAATGATATCTATGGCTATCCGTTGTTTATGATAGGGAAGATGGATGCCAGAATCAGTCCGACAATAGATGGTGATGAATTGAGATTCAAGGAAGTTTATTTCAAAGACGTTTTAGGCCGACTTGTGAAATATGAGGATTGCACAAAACTTAATGTTACAGAGTTATTTGCACAGTTGGGCGGAAATAAAAATGAGAAAAAAACCGAAAACGACGATACCGATTTTCACTTGAAGATTGATAATTTCCGTCTTGACAACGGTCATGTGATTTATTGGAATCAGCACAAGGACGTGCCTGAAAAACTAAGCATGGACTGGGCTCATATCGATATCGACAGTATTTACGGTGTTATCAGTGATTTGGAGATACGACAGGATTCGGTTATGGGCAACGTCCACACGTTAAAAGGCAAGGACAAATGCGGTCTGGTTCTCGACGATGCCAGCGGCGATGTGCTGTTTTGCGAGAAATGCCTGAATATCGACAGCCTGAAACTGTTTACCGGCGAATCGCATGTCGACCTTGACATGCGTTTTGAATACGAAAGCTCCAGCGCTTATTATGAATTCGTTGATTCTGTAAGGATCATCGGAAATATCCGTCCGTCAACATTGTTGCTTAGCGATTTGAAGTATTTTGCCTGGATTTTGAGGAAAATGCCCGACAAATTTAACTTCACAGGTTATTATGACGGACCGGTCAGCGATTTCACGGTCAGCGATTTTGTGGCTGATTTCGGAAAGGAATCGCATATCGACGCGGATGTCTCGTTTATCGGATTGCCTGAGTTTGATAATACTTATATGGATGTGACAATCAGAGAGATGTTGTCATCGTATGAGGATACCAAAAATTTTGCGATTCCCGCTGAGTCGGTGACAGTTCCGATTCCTCAGGAGTTAAGTGATATCGGGACATATATGATGGCCGGAACTTATCAAGGTTACCCAAGGGATTTCAAGACCCAGTTTAGCATGGCTTCAGATATCGGTGACATCGACGCGGAGATTTATTTGAATACAACCGAAGACTCTGGTTATACCTTCGAAATAGGAGCTAATAGACTGAACCTCAGTAGTTTACTTGGTTTGGAAGATTCCGAAGTGACTTTTTCCATCGAGATGAACGGACAGGGTCTTGAAGTGGCTGACACTGATTTTGAGACCGATTTGCATTTCGGCTCGCTGAAAATTTTCGGCAATGAGTTCAATGATTTCAAAATTCATTTCGATTTTGAAAACAAACGGCTGGTCGCAATGACTGATATCCAGCATCCGTATCTTGATTTGGACTTGTCGACAATGATTGATTTGAAAGGTAAGATTCCAAGCTATAATATCATCGCAAACATTAAAAATGCCGATCTTGTTGGTCTGAATCTGCTTGATAATGATAGCATTATGAACCTTTCGTCGAATATCGACCTGCAGTTTAGCGGTAATGATATTGATAATATCACGGGTAATCTTGACATCAGAAAAACGAGATATTTCAATGGGGAAGAGTATCTGATGAATGATTTTACGGCTAGCGTGACTGAGACTGCAGGAATAAAAGATGTTGAAATAGATTGTGATTTCTTTGATTTTTACGGCACTGGAATTGTGAACGCGAAGTCTTTTGTCAATGCGATGAAAAACACGGCGAAAAGGTACGTGAATATGCCTGGGTGGTTTGAAAACACTGTGCCCGACACTTACAAGCAGGAGTTCTCTCTGTCGATGAATTTAAAAGACACAAGAACGCTGACTAAGCTGTTTGTCCCATCGTTATATGTGAGCAGCGGCACTACAATCAACGCAACATATACCGATGGTTACGCATATCACGGCTCGACGATTGAATCACCGGAGATTTGGTTTAACGGGTTGAAATTCAAAAATATCGATGTCAGAAATACCGCAAGATTCGATGAATTTGTGTCGAGAGTCACGCTTGATGACTTCATTATGCGCGATACAACGAGCGACAACCACGACCCGATTAGCCTTGAAAACATTGTGATTTTGACGACCTTTGCCCACGATAATGTCAATACTGTTTTGACTTGGGATGACGATACGAATGAAGATCACAACAAAGCCCGTATCGTCTCGAATTTTGTGCCGCATGAGGATTTTGGCGGACTGTTGAGCATCAAGTCGGATGAGATTGTGGTTAACGACACTTCCTGGTACTTGCATCCTGATTGTTGCATTGATTTTCAACATCATAGCACTGATTTTACTGATGTAACGCTGTTTACCGACTTCCAGAAAATCGCAGTTCATGGCGTTTTCCCGAATCATGACAGCGACACGCTTTACGCCGATTTCCATAATGTGGATATCTCTGATTTTGATTTCATTACGAAATCTAATAATTTGGATTTTGATGGAACTCTCAATGGATATTTAGGTATTTCCGGCATGAATGAGAATTTCTCGTTTTCGTCGGATATCGGATTGAAACAATTCTATCTGAACAAACAGGAAGTGGGAGATGTGCTGGCGAGTGCGAAATGGTATGAACCGAAGGAATCGATTTTCATCAACATGGAAATCTATAACAGACTGTTTGGCAATGAAAACCATGAATCAGTAGGTGTTTTGGGCTTTTATTATCCGAGAAAGAAGCACAACAATATCAGTTTTGACTTGATGTTTGATGATTTCAAGCTTGAGACGCTTTCGCCATTCGTCAGCAGCGTGGTGAATAGGATGAACGGCTTCGCAAGCGGTAGTCTGAATATCAGAGGCTCGTTGACTGACCCGGTTGTGATTGGAAATGTGAAACTTAAGGATGCCGGTTGCAAGATCAACTATCTGAATACCTACTACACTTTGAACGACAATATCAAGCTCGAAAAGAATAAAATCATATTCGACGACATGCGAATTCAGGATACTCTGGGCAATATTGCCAAGTTGAATGGCGCTATCAATCATAATCATCTCAAAGATTTTGACTTTGATTTGTCGTTGCAATGCAATGATTTTCTAGCACTTGACATACCTTACGATCAAGCTGACGGATTTTATGGCACTGCGGTGGCCGACGGAACTGTGAATATCAACGGTCCGGTTAATGATATCACAATGACAATCAACGCTGTAACGAAAAAAGGCACGGTGATTGACATCCCGCTATCCGGAACGAGCTCGGTTGATAATAATTTCGTCGTTTTTGTCCAAAAGAATGAAGAATCTGACACCATTGTTGAAACCATAGTGCCTGAAGTGGTTAATGATGGCAGTAACTTCACGATGAACCTCAACGCGATGGTGAATTCCGACGCTGCGGTTAATATTTTTCTGCCTCAAAACATGGGAAGCATCAACGCTAGAGGCAACGGAAACATCAATCTGGGCTTGAAGTCCGATGATTTGGAGCTTCGTGGCGACTATATCATCACAAGTGGAGCCTTCAATTTCACTTTGGAGATGGTGAAACGAACCTTCACCTTGCGTCGTGGCGGTTCCATCCGCTGGACCGGCGACCCGACTGATGCCGATATCGACATCGTGGGTGTTTACAGGACAAAATCGTCACTGACTTCGCTAGGAACCTCGATTGTCGACTCCACCGCATTGACTAACAACATCAATGTAGATTGCATCATTCGTCTTTCCGACAAGTTGATGAACCCGACAATAACTTTCGGAATTGAGCTTCCAAATGCCAAGGAAGATACGAAAAACCTTGTGTATTCGGTGATTGACACGACAAATCAGGCTGTGATGACGCAGCAGGTGTTATCTTTGATGGTCATCGGCTCGTTTTCAAACACCGCAGGTAGCAATATCTCCCGAATCGGAACAACAGCATACTATAGCGTTATCACAAACCAGCTAAGTAACTGGCTTTCACAGATTTCAAAGGACTTCGATATCGGTATCAATTATACGCCTAACGACAATATCACCAACGAAGAGTTGGAAGTGGCGCTTTCAACACAGCTTTTCGACGACCGTCTCATTATCGAAGGCAACTTCGGCGTGATACGAGGCAACAGAAGCGATGTCGACAACGCCAACAATATCGTGGGTGATGTCGATTTGACTTTCCGATTAACTAAACGATTGAGTCTCAAGGCTTATAATCATACGAATATTAAAAACAACTACTATTATTACTCAATCGAAAACTATTCTGATTTCACGCAGGGAGTTGGTATTTCGTACTCGCAAAGCTTTGATAATCTGAGGGAAGTGTTCAATATTCATAAGAGAAACAAGAATAAAAAGTCGGATAAAAACAATGAACCAGTACCAAAATAAGCCTTTTAAGATTTACAAAGCCTCAGCGGGCTCTGGCAAAACTTTCACTTTAGTGAAGGAATATCTCACGCTTTGTCTTGGCGATAATGTCGATGCTTATCGGGAAATTTTGGCTGTAACATTCACCAACAAGGCGGCTAACGAGATGAAAGCCAAGATTTTACGTTTTTTGCTTGGCATAAGCGAAAGCTCGAAAAACGAAGACATTGTACAGATGCGCAATTATCTGACGGCCACAATCGGAGTTGATGAAAATGAATTGGCAAATAGGGCTAAACGATTGTATGTCAGAATGTTGCATAACTACAGCGACTTTGCTGTCTGCACTATCGACAGTTTCGTGCAACGACTATCACGCAGTTTCGCGCGAGAATTGGAGCTTCCTGGACAATACAGTGTGATTTTGGACAACGATGATCTTATCGACGAGATTGTTAAGCGCATTTCTGATGAAATCGGCAAAAACCATTTCATAACCACTATTTTGTCGAATTTTGTCGAATATAACCTGTCGGAAGAGACTTCGTGGAACGTTAAAAAGCCTATTGGCGAATATATCGAAAAACTGCTTTCAGAAGACGCTTATCGTAAAGGTAATTATAAGAGTTTCAGTGACTTAGATGAAGATAAATACAAAGAGATAAAGAAATACGTTCATTCTGAAAACGAGAAGATGAAAGATGCTTTATCTCTGATTATCAATAATATAGAAACAGAGGAGACGAATTTAGGCATCACTGAACAAGATTACAACGGAAAGGCTAAGACAGGCTTGCCATCAGTGAAAAAGAAGATGCTGGAAGGCAAAAGTACGGTAACGACGGCCACGATTGAGAAGATTTTGAGTGGCGAAAAACGCTGGAACGATGCAAAAAGTCTGGTTGCCGAAGATATTATCGTCGCAGTTTACGCCGATGCGATTGATAAATATAAAGCGCTGTATTCCAAGAAGTTAGTATTTGAAATTATTGAGAAAAATCTGTTTTTGTATGTTCTGAGAAGTCATATTTTCGAACTGATACGCCAATATATTTCTGAGACAGCGCAGGTGCATATTTCGGAGTTTAACAAGCGTATTTCCGATATCTTGGGCGATTGTTCGGTGCCGTTCATTTACGAGAGGATAGGCGAGAAGTACAGGCATTATTTCATTGATGAGTTTCAGGACACTTCGGTGCTGCAGTGGCAGAATTTCCTGCCGTTGATGGAAAACAGCCTCTCTTTCGGCAATATGAACATGATTGTTGGCGACGCGAAACAGTCGATTTACAGGTTTAGAAGCGGTGAAGTCGAACAAATCATCAATTTGCCAAGGATTTACAAATGTCCGGAAGGCGAGTTCGGTGCACGTTGTGAGACACAATTCGTAAATTCGGCACAAAAGATGACGCTTGGAACGAATTATCGCTCGTCGAAAAACGTGATAAAATTCAACAACACGTTTTACAGATTTGCCGAACGTTATATAAATATCACAGATGTTTACCATGATGCCGAACAGATTTACGACCCTAAAAAACCTGATGGTTTCGTCTCTGTTGAGGTGTTTCACGGTGACATGGAGGTATCTGAATACAAGGATAAGGTCAAGGCCTCGATGTTAAAGCAAATTATAGATTTGCACAACCAAGGAGTTGATTATAAAGATATTACAATTTTAGTTCGAGCCAATAACGATGGCACTGACATTGCCAATTATCTGGTCGAAAACGGCATTGAGGTTTTGTCGGCTGAATCGGTGTTGTTGCAGACCTCCGACAAGGTTCAGTTGATTGTCAACACATTGAAATTGATGGTCGATGACAAAAATCCAGTGACGAAACATGCTGTGGAATTTTTTGCCACGTCTTGTGGTGGCGATACATCTTTTGCCCAATCATCGGACAAAATATTTGCCCCTACGGGTGGTATTTATGACCTTTTTATCCAAATCTGTAACCAATACAATTTCAACATATTAGACGACGTGTTCCTGCAATATTTCATGAACACCGTCTACGAATGGCAATGCCGTCACAGCGCTGGAATCGACGATTTTCTGGAGTTTTGGGATAAGAAAAAAGACAAGTTGGCGGTACAGATTACCGGTGACCTCAACTACGTCAATATTATGACCATTCACAAGGCTAAAGGATTGGAATTCAATATTGTTTTGTATCCTTATGCTGACACCAGTCTGACCTCGGCTCATGGTTTCACACAAAACGAGATGTGGATACAATGCGCTGATAATCAAGATGCTAAAGATATTCCATATCTTGATGCGTTTTTGCTAAAGCTGTCGAAAGAGAAGTTAAAAGGCACAATCTACGAGCCTCTGGTTGAAAAAGAAAACGCTAAGACTATGCTTGATGTGCTTGACATCATGTACGTTGCGATGACACGTGCCAAGAACATGTTGTTCGTTTACACCAATGACAAACGTCCTGCCGACGGATACAATATTTTTACCGATTTCTTTGCGGATAATCTTGATATTCAACATATTAAATCAGAAAATGACGTTCCTGGTTTCGATGATTATTTTTTAAACAAGAATGAGATTGAAGCTCAGGAAGGCGAGGAGAAGACATCGTATAATTATGGAGATGCTGCATCTACCATATTGGAAATCAAAGAGAAAGAAAATAGCAAGGACGATGTCGGGGTTTTGGAGTTGGCAGCAGGCGAGGAGGCTCCGAAATCGTTGGATTGGTCCGAAAAGCTACAAGTTGACCCCGATCCGACCATGATTTGGGCTGAAAAAGGTTCGTTCATGCCAGAAGAATGGGGATCACTGGTGCATCAGATTCTGTCGAAAATCCGCACGATTGACGACGCAGAAAAGGCATTACGACCATATGTCAATGATGGAACCATTGACGAGGAGCAGGCAGCAAAACTACTTGAGACTTTCCGTAAAGTAACTGATATTCCGCAACTTAAGCCAGCATTTTCTGACGATGCCATTGTGAAAAACGAGATGGATATCCACACTTACGACGGCAGAATCATTCGTCCTGACCGGTACGCGGAAACGCCTCAAGGAACCATTCTCATCGATTACAAAACTGGTAAAGAGCATGAAAAATACTACAACCAGCTGCGTGATTATATGAGTGCTATAATTCAGATGAATCGCATGCAGCATATCAAGGCTTATCTCGTTTATATAGGAGATGAGGTAAAAGCTGTTGAAGTGAAGATGGACAGACTATTTTAAAACTTAATAAAAATGAAGAAAAACTTATTGATTTTCAGCATGTTGCTTGCATTAGGCACATTGTCACTTCAAGCACAGAATGAGGCTAAGATGCTGCGTTTTCCGGCAATTCACGGAAACCAGGTGGTCTTCAGCTACGCCGGTGACCTTTACACTGTCGACATCAACGGCGGTGAGGCTCGCCAACTGACTAACGACTCTGACGGATTCGAGATCTTTGCGAGATTCTCTCCAGACGGAAAAAACATTGCATTTACTGGCCAGTACGACGGCAATACCGAGGTTTACGTGATGCCATCGCAAGGTGGTGAGCCTAAACGTGTTACCTACACTGCAACCCTCGACCGTGACGACCTCTCAGACCGCATGGGACCGAACAATATCGTGATGACATGGAAAGACAACGAAAACATCGTATATCGTTCACGCAGAATCACTTGGGATGATTTCGTCGGACATCTTTTTGTGGCAAACATCAACGGTGGACTTGGCGAGCAGCTCCCTTTTGAAGAAGGCGGCTGGATTAGCTATTCTCCTGACGGTCAAAAGATTGCATTCAACAGAGTGATGCGCGAGTTCCGTACATGGAAATACTATCGTGGCGGTATGGCCGACGATATCTGGATTTTCGACTTCAACACGAAAGAACTCACAAACATAACCAACAACGTCGCTCAAGACATCTTCCCGATGTGGGCTGGCAATAAGATTTATTTCTGCTCCGACCGTGACAGAACGATGAATATCTTCTGCTATGACTTGAACACAAAGGCACTTACGAAGGTTACTGATTACACTTATTACGATGTGAAATATCCTTCGCTTGGTGACAACGACATCGTTTATGAAAATGGCGGCATGTTGTATCGTCTGAGCTTGAAGGACAACAGCATTCACCCGATAAAAGTGAGAATCGTCAACGATGGCATATCATCGAGAACGAAATACATCGACGCATCGAAATTCATAACCTCGGGTGATGTGTCTCCTGATGGCAAACGTATCGTCTTAGGTGCTCGCGGTGATGTTTGGACATTGCCTGTAGAGTCAGGAATTACTCGTAATCTCACAAAATCTGACGGCGTCCACGACCGCAACGTCGCATGGTCTCCTGATGGCGAATATATCGCTTACATCTCTGATAAAACTGGCAACGACGAACTTTTCATCCAGAAACAGGATGGCAAAGAGGAGGCTATCCAACTCACTGATTCTAAATCGGTTTCGGAGACATACAAATACCAGCCTTCATGGTCGCCAGATAGCAAAAAGATTGCCTGGTACGACAAAATGAACCGCCTCATGATGATTGACGTCGCTTCGAAGAAAGTGACTGAGGTGGCAAAGAGCCAGGCTGGTGAGATGGGAGATTTTACATGGTCGCCCGACAGCAAATGGATAGCTTACACAGATGCAAACATGTCGGAGTTTAGCAGAATTTTCATTTATAACGTTGATACTCAGAAGACTGAGCCTGTCACCGACACTTGGTTCAACTCATCGAATCCGACCTTCGACAAGAACGGAAAGTATCTGTATTTCACCTCAGAACGTGATTTCAACCCGACATACAGCAGCGTGGAGTGGAACTACGCCTATCGTGAGCAGAGCCGCATCTATTTGATTACTTTGCAGAAAGACACCCCATCGCCGTTCCTCGCAAAGAATGACGAAGTGAAAGTCGAAAAAGGCGAGGCAAAAGAAGAAAAATCTGGCAAAGACAAGAAAAAAGATTCAAAGAAAGAAGATAAGTCGATAAAGATTGATTTTGAAGGCATTATGAGTCGTATCATCCCGTTGCCAGACATCAAAACCGCATATTATTACGAGCTCAAAGGTGTTGAAAACGGGCTTTATTATATGTCTTGGGGCAACCGTGGCGGCGGCTTGTATTACTATGATTTGGAGGAAAAAGAAGCTACTAGAATCGGCGACTTCAACGGCTATGGATTGACTCCTGACGGAAAGAAGATGATTATCAGAAAACGTTGGGACATGGCGGTTATCAACGCTCCAAAGCGCGAAGTGAAGAGCATCGACAATCCTGTTGACCTCTCGAACATGAAGAAATGGGTCAATCTGCATGAGGAATGGGCTCAGATCTACACCGAGGCATGGCGTCAGATGCGCGATTTCTTCTATGCGCCAAACATGCACGGCAACGACTGGCCGGCAATCCACGATAAATACTCGGTGTTGATTCCTTATTGCGGCGACCGTAACGATGTCAACTACCTCATCGGCGAGATGATTGGTGAATTGAACATCGGACATGCATACACCGGTGGCGGCGACCGCGTCGAGACACCACGTCTCAAACTCGGTCTGCTTGGCGCTGAACTTGAGCGTGACGGTAGCGGTTATTACAAAATCAAGAAGATTTTGAAAGGGGAGAGCTGGAACGACGCAACAATCTCACCATTGACCGAAATAGGCGTAAATGCTAAGGAAGGCGACTTCATCGTGGCTGTCGATGGCGTGTCAACAAAAAACATGAACAACATCTACGAGTCTTTGGTTGACAAAGCTGGCAAGGCTGTCGTTTTAACTTTAAACACTAAAGCATCGGAAAACGGTGCCCGCGACGTGGTGGTTACACCGATATCAAGCGAAAACTCGCTCTATTATTACAATATGGTGCAAAACAACATCGAGAAAGTCAACAAGGCGACCAACGGTCAGGTGGGCTACATCCACATCCCTGATATGGGACCTGAGGGCTTGAACGAGTTCGTGAAATATTTCTATCCACAGCTCACCAAGAAGGCTCTGATTATCGACGACCGTGGCAATGGCGGTGGCAACGTCTCTCCAATGATTATCGAACGTCTGCGCCGTGAAGCAGCGATGTGGACCATCACACGCAACGGCAGCGCTGCCGAAATCAAGCCAAACCAGATGATGAACGGACCTAAAGTGTTGTTGTTCAATAAATATTCAGCATCCGACGGTGACCTGTTCCCGTGGCAGTTCAAGCACTATAAGCTCGGTACGACCATCGGTACACGCTCATGGGGCGGTGTTGTTGGCATCCGTGGCAGCTTGCCGTTCATCGATGGCGGCACTTTGAACCGTCCTGAGTTCGCTCCGTTCGACCAAAACGGTAACTGGATCATCGAGGGACACGGTGTCGATCCTGATATCGTCATCGACAACAATCCATACGATGAGTTCAATGGCGTTGACGCCCAGCTTGACAAGGCTATCGAGGTAATCCTTGAACAGATGAAGGACTGGCCGGAAGCACCAGCAGTGCCGGAGTGGCCGGATAAGACACATTAATAGTGTAAAAGTAATTAATGCGGCGCTGCTTTAATGGCGTTAATGCCCTTAAAGCAGCGCCGTAATTTTATTCTCAATTTTTAATAATCTTTACAATTTGATTATTGATATTTACAAAATACATTCCATCCGGCAAGTTTTCTATGTTAATCTGTTGATTATCAGACGAAATCATGCCTTGTGTGACGATTTGGCCACAAATATTTGTGATGGTGTATTCCATCGCCTGTAGAGACGTTTCCTGAAACGTCTCATTATCGCCAATTTTAATTGTGATTACGCCATTTGTCGGATTCGGATAAACCGAAATCGTCTCGGATTGAATTTCCTCAACATCAAAATGAATGATGTTATAAATTTCATCACAGTCGGTGTCACCGAATTGTATCATCTGCTCGCCAAAACTCCAATAGCAGCGGATACCATCCACGTCGATATCGCGATTGTTGAGCAGTCTCTCAGGGAAGAAACTCATGGTGTGCCCAATGCCGCAGATGATATCGCCGCTAAAGATGTCGTTCGCATCGCTGACAGTCATAACACGATAGGTTTTACCTTCATAATCATTGTAATACACATTATCAACATGCATAGTGATACTCTCATTACCTACATGTATACTCCATTCGTCACCAATTTGAGCATCGAAATTGTAGAGGGTTGTATAACTCTCTGATTGCTTGTCCCACCAATAAACGACACCATCGTCATAATCGATGTATTCATGAGTGATTTTTGAGCGTAAATCTTTGTCGTACAATGTGTTGCTTTTTACAATCACTTTGGCGCGCTTGCTGTTGATGGCAGTGTCGGCGGCGCATTCCAAATGCTGATAGGTTATAGCTCCGTTTCCGTTTGTTATCTCATAATACCATTCTGTTCCGATAAGCGAATAGTTCAGTCCGAAATAGCCCGGTCTGGGATAGCCATTGCCATCTAAATACCAGTAACAGTTGCTTGATGAGCTGATGTTCAAGGCGTCGAGAAAATCGGTGGTGCCATGATGTGACTCGTCGAGAATCCATCGGCCTGACGTTTCATCATAATTAAAAGCGCATGAATTTTGTACGGTAAGGTTACCACAAACAGGGATGTTGTATTCGCCATGCCAATAGCAATCGGTGAAATCGTCCGACAAAGCATGTCCCGCTATGATGCCTAAATCATAGTCCGATGAAGCGGGCTCTTCAATGTCACCAATGTTGTAAACGTTATTGATATGACCTTCTGTCGATACATAACCAGCTATGCCGCCGAGAAAAAACAACGAATGTATGGAATCGCCATCATAAACGGTGGTAATATTACCATGGTTAAAACAATCAGCGATATAATCACCTTGTCCTGAGATACCGCCGGCAAATGTTGTCGCATTGTCAGTGATAATTCCGGTAATATCGCCATAATTACCGCAGACAGATATGGTGTCCAGTGTCGACTTCCCAACGATTCCGCCGACTACATTACCATTAACTGAGGCATAATTGAAACAGTCAATTATATGACTTTTCTCACTGAAACCGACGATGCCGCCCACGAAACCTCCTTCAAGATTATCGTTGCACGTGCCATGCACCACACCATTAACCGTGCAGCTGATGATATTTGTCTGTTCTGCTTGACCGACGAGCAAAGCGGCACTTGCTTTGCTGTAACTGTTATCCGCATCATTTTCAACAGACGAGCTCTCAATAATCACATTTTTAATGGTCGCCCGATAAGTGTTGCCGAACAAACCGACAGTCTTTGAGCCGCAAGTCTCATCAACACGCATATCATATATTTTATGACCGTTGCCATCGAAAACACCCGAAAAACTACTCCAATTATATTCGTCAATGACTTTACCTATCGGATCCCAAATCAATCCATTTGAGCCATTCAGACAGATGTCTTTTGTCAAAACGTAACAGCCATGATCACACCATTCGCCGAGTAAAGCGAGCTGTTCCGCCGAAGCTATCCTATATGGGTTTTCATACGTGCCTTCACCGCCGTCAAACGAATAGGCAACGCCGCCATTCCAACACGAATCCGTTTGGTTTATCAGATCATCGGCGTTGCTTACCGATTTTTTTAGACCATTTCCAAGGAAATACAAATGATTATCAAACCCTTTATATATTGACCCTTCAAAAGTGAACATTGAAAGAGGCAACTCTTCGCCAATCTCAGTAAAACTGCCACCATGGTCTAATGAATATGTTAAAACTGCTTTAGTTGGCAATTCTTTCCATGTGTATGTAATGCCGTTATCAGAAATGGCGATGCTGTTGTTTGATGAAAATGCATAGAATCCAGGTTTATGTACAAATCCTGGAAACGAACCCGATACCACGCCGCAAACCACATTGCCTTCAGGGTCGAACGCTATATCCCTTATGCCCAAACCGTCAAATTCAATAAGCTCCCAGTTATTTATATTGTAAACTGATGAATGATAAATACCCATATTAGTCCTGAAAGGATTGTAAATGCTGGCATAAACATCGCCGTTTTCATTGACGATAATATCATAAATAGCATAATCCGGATCAAAAATATCAGGATGATGAATTTGCCATGTTACACCTCCGTCGATTGTATAGAAAACATCTTGTTCATTGGTCCTTCCAACAATAATGTTGTTAGTGGCGGCATACAACATATAAGCATTATCCCAGCTTTCAATGGGAATTGGTTCAGTATACTGCCAAGTAAGACCGTTGTTGCTAGTATAAAAAACTCTATCCGATTGATTGTCAACAACAAACACTCGTCCTTCTTTACTTACCGTGAAACAAAATGGATTAAAATAACATCCTTCGCCAGGGAATGACACTTGCCATGTCTCGCCATCATCCTTTGAAATCATGATGTTATGGTCGCCAATATAGTTTGTAGTGTAAATACTGCCATCTGGCCCCGCTCCTAAAAAAGTGCCGCTATAACTGATTGGTTTCCAAATGTTTTGTGCCTTAACACCAACAATCACAAAGCAGAAAGACAAAACTAATAATAGTCTTTTCATGATATTTGTTTTTATTCGTTTTTATTTTTTCACAAATTTCATCGTGATATTATTAATTGTGATGAAATAGATTCCATTTTCCAATCCTTCCACGTCAATCTGTTGATTATCAGACGAAATCACGCCTTGCATGAGGATTTGGCCACAAATATTTGTGATGGTGAATGGAGACGCGATGAATCGCGTCTTTACGTTGCCGGAATTAATGATTAGGTAATCATTTGTCGGATTCGGATAAACCTCAAATCCCGTTTCCTCATTTTCAGCCACATCATTATAAATATTGTATATCTCGTCGCAATCGACTTCACCGAATTGCAGCAGTTCCTCGCCGAAATGCCAGTAGCAACGAATTCCATCAACGTCGAAATCGCGGTTGTTGAGCAGTTTCTCAGGGAAGAAACTTGTCGTATGACCAATGCCGCAGATGATGTCGCCACTGAAGATGTCGTTGGTGTCGCTGACAGTCAAAACACGATAGGTTTGGCCATTATACTCAACGTTATTCACCTCGTCGACATGCATCGTAATGTTTTGAGTTCCGACGTGAATTGTCCATTGGTCGCCGACATTGGCATTGAAATTATAAAGCGTCGTATAGTTTTGCGACTGCTTGTCCCACCAATAAACGATTCCGTCTTCAGAATAAACATATTCGTGAGTGACTTTTGTGTGTAAATCTTTGTCGTACAAGGTGTTGCTCTTAACAATCACTTTCGGTCTAGTAGTGCCGATTGTAGTATCTGCCGCGCATTCAAGATACTGATAAGTCACGCTGCCGTTGTCGTTGGTAATCTCGTAATACCATTCAGCGCCGATTAGTGGATAATTTTGCGGGTAATCTATAAAAATTGGAAGTCTATGGTTGATGACATCTTCATCTTCAAGCCATAGGCATTCGTAATTTGAGCCGCGGTTTAATGCCTCAATAAAGTCGGTGGTGCCGTATTGTGGCTCATCGAGAACCCAAGTCGTCGGAGTCGTCCATTGATGGAAAGCGCAAGAGCCTTCAGGCATCAAAGAGTCGCTTCCACATGCAGGAATGTCGTAATCACCAAGCCAATACAGATTACGGCATTGGGCGTCGGCACCGAGTGAACCAATAACAATGCCGGCACGTGTCGTGCCTCTTGATGAGGCAACATCACCTGTATTATAAACATTTCGGCATACCGATTTTGCGATTTCACCTGCAATGCCGCCTATGCTTGAATTAGATATCCCGTTACCATTCGAAATGAATGAAATATCACCTGTATTGTAACAGTTAGAAACACGGCATCCAATACCCACAATACCGCCTGCTGAAAAATCGCCGAATATCGCCGCGTGATTCACACATTTGGATATTACCGTTGCATAGCGATTTGTGGTGCTTAATATTCCTCCAACACACTGTCCATAAATACTACCTGCGAAATTATTAACGCAGTTTTCTAAATAAACACCTTCCGCTTCTGCCGCAATTCCTCCAGAATAACCGTTGGTAGCCGTTATTGTTCCATAATTTTCACAGTTTCTTACATTACCTTTATTGTTGTTAGATATAGTAAACCTTCCAACAATGCCACCCAATCTGCCGCCAGCGATAATATCACCGTAATTATAACAATTTTCTATATTCAATTCAGTGATATTACCGAGTGATACGAACGTATGTCCAATAATTCCGCCGTTTGTTCCACCACCGATGATAACACCAGGGCAGTTAGCATGAATTGTAGCATAATTTATACAGTCGGAGACACGTATTGTGCTTGTACTAGAGTTGGAAATCGGGAGATTACCTACTAAACCGCCCAAACTATAACCGGTATCACCTTCATAAGCAATACTTCCATCAACTGTGCAGTTTATGAAATGTGAATTCTCCGCCATTCCCGCGATTAAGCCGGCACAATCAACAGTATTTGGCACAACAGCATGATAATTTATTGTTGAATTTTGGACATTAAGGTTTTTTATAGTAGCGGAAGCTGTATAGCCAAACAGACCGACACAATAGCTATCTGGGCGTTCTGTAACATACATGTCTGAAATAGTGTGACCGTTGCCGTCGAAAACACCGATGAAATGCTTTAGAGATGTGTTATTATTTTTTCCTATCGGAATCCATTGTAACATATTAGAACCGCTCAAACATATATCGTTTGTCAAAACATAATGATATATTCCGACAAGACCCGAATTTGTCTGCTGGGCAAGAAGTGCAAGCTGCTCTGCTGTAGCAATCTGGAATGGATCGGATGCCGAACCGGTGCCTCCTGCGTATGATTCAGCAACAGTGCCGTCCCAACATGGAATAAATGTATCGAAATATTGAGCCCAATCAGAGTTTTGATATTCTTGCAAACATCCGCTCGGAACTGTCAAAGTTGAACAGCTGAAATCAGTAAACGCATCCTCGCCTAATTCAGGAGGTGTTATTGCGTATGAGACTATGCTTGTAAAACTACAACCGGTAAAAGCGTATTCTTCAATGTTTGTTATTGAACTTGGCAGTATCAATGTCCCCGACATCTGATTGCACTCGGCAAAGGCACTGGAACTAATTGAACTAAGCGACTCGGGAAGTGTTAATCCGGTGAATCCACAATTCATAAAAGCACAAAAGCCAATATTTGTTACAGAGTTTGGAATTGTCAAATGACCTGTCAGATTCCTGCAATTAAAAAATGCATTATACCCAATATTCTCAACCGAATTAGGAATTCTCAACGTACAATTAAACACACCGCAATAAAAGGCTTCATTACCAATGGAAATAAGAGTGTTTGGAAGTATTAGCATTTCATAGGCTGAAAACGAAAATGCATAATCTCCAATTGCTGTAACCGCATATGTGTTGCCGTTGTCGGTTACCGTATCTGGAATAATCAAATCACCCAACATATATCCGGCTGAATTGATAACTGTTACAGTAACACCGTCATCGTTAACTGAATAATTCAGGTCGCCCGCAGTGAATGTCTGGGCTAGTAAATTCGAAATGACAAATGCCAAAAACAATGTTGTAAAAAATAGCTTTTTCATATGATTAAATATTTATTTGTTTCCGTTATGTTTTTTGAGTTTCCTCACCCTTGCGGGTTCGGAATGACAACTCTCTGTTGATGTATGACTGGAGTTTGTCATTCCGAACGGAGTGAGGAATCTCATATTGATTCCAATATCTCTTCAAAACTCCTTTCATCCTCGCTTCCATTCATTTTCTCTTGCTTAATCCTCGATTTTCGTCTCGCATACGAGTTCGTCTGCTGATTAAGTAGAATCGCAATCACCTGATTGTTAAATCCCAGCCTTGTCAGACAGCAGATGTGTAAGTCTTCTTTTGTCAATGAAGGATATTTTTCTATTAGTTTTTTATTGAAGTCGTTGTAAATCAAGTTGATAAGATTCATAAAATCGTCCCAAGAGTCGTCGTCGAGCACGAAGTCGAGCCTGCTTTTCGTAATCTGCTCCGACAACGCAAGGGCAGTGACATAAACCTTGTTTTTCTTCAAGGCGAGCTCAAACTGGTTTTTGGTTCTTTCAGCTTCAAGGCGAGTTCTCAGAGTTCTCTGACGAAGCAGAATTATAGTTATTATCAATGCAATTCCGAGCGCTCCGAGAACTCCAAACAGAATCACTAATCTTGTTCTTTGCTTCGTCTTCAAGTCGTTTTCCTGCATCTTCAAATCGCTGTCGCTTTTTATGCGTTGCATTTCCTCGCTGCGGTGCTGGTTGTCGGCAGCAATCATGTTTTCGTTGAAAAGCTCATGATATTCAAGGGCTTTGGCATAATCGCCACGAATCTGGTAAATGAAATATAACGTCTGATATGCCGACATTTTCATGCCAGCCTTGTCGCTTTTCGCGGCTTCAAAGAGATGTTTTATCGCTTCATCATCATTTTCGAGGTAATAATACGCCAAACCGAGAAGCAGATGGCATTGGTACGGCTCCGCGCCGTTTGCAAGTGCCTGATTTACAATTGAAATCATCTTTTCGAAATCGCCGGATTCCATGTAGATGTCGCGCGCCAAATCAAGACGTAAACTGTTTATGAAATCTTGTTCTTCCAAAGTCCTTGCGATTATCATTGCCTCGTTGTAATAATACTCGGCATCGTCGAGGTTGTTCAACGAAGCTGCGGCGCGACCAGCATTTCTTATGGATTTCATCAGATTTGTGGGCTGGCTGAGCTCACGGAATAGGGCAGAGGCGTCGAGATGCATGTTCAAAGCGTCTTCAAAAAGACCTTGTAGCCAATAAATCTCGCCAAGTCGGTCTTCTGTTTCGGCTTTCAGTGATTTGATGTCAGAATCATCGGCATCGCAAAGGTTGAGTGTCACCAAAGCGTCGCTAAAATATTTTGCTGCGTCTTCGTTTTGTTTAGCCTCGCGCAGTTCCACACCTTTATTATATAATGCAAGCGCCTCGTCATAACGCGATGCTTGTCTGCACGAGACAAATATCGTCATCATAACGAGGAGCGCAATTGTGATATATCTTTTAAATGGTTGCATTGTCATTTATTGTTGTTGACGATGCAAAGATATAGCAAATATTTTTATAAAAAACAAATAGGCAAGCCTAAATCATTGCTTGCCTATCGTTTGTCTATGTATGAAATTTTTAAGATATTGATAATCAATATAATAAAAATCGTTATGACTATCGTTTGTCTATCATAAACTACCACTCAACTGGCTTTCTCAACAACGGCATCGTCATACAACGTGCGCCGCCGCCGCCACGTGAGAGCTCGTTTCCTTCGAATGCCACCACACAGCGTCTGTAGTTGTCGACACTGACTTTGCCCGATGCCACATCGGCGGCTTTAAGAACTTCAAAGCCGTTTTGGTTCAAAGCCTCGATGGTATTGTAGTTTCTTGCGTAACCGAGAACCTTACCTGGTGCGAAAGCGAAGAAGTTAGCGCCGCTGTGCCATTGCTCGCGTGGTCCGAAATAGTCGTCGCCACCGCCACAGAATATCGGTTCAAGCGGCATTCCGAGTTTCGCCAAAGCCTCGATGAGGTTGTTTTCCTCTTTTATCTTGGTGTATTCATAACCTTTCACCTCGTAGTGCACGGTCTTGAACTGGTCGTTCATAATCACAGGCTTGTATGCCATGCAGCGGTCTTTGTCCAAGAATGTGAACACCATGTCGAGATGGATGAATGAATCCGGCTCGAGTGGAAGCTCCTGTGTGATGAGGTGGCGCACTCCGCCCAGACTCTTCAGATGTTCGAGCAATGCCTGAACGCCTTCTTTGCTTGTTCTGGCGCCGCAGCCGCTCAAAATGATGTCGTGACGAGCAATCTCCACGTCGCCGCCTTCAACTGAGCCTAAACCGTTCATGCTGTAACGGTAAATCGGGTTGATGGCTTCAACATCAATAATGCTCGAATGCTTGAAAATAGTCTCAAGTATCATTGTCTCACGATCGCGCACCGTTGTCGCCATATGGCTGATCATCACGTTGTTATACATCGTGAACGACGCGTCTCTCATGAAGAAAAGATTCGGGATAGGAGGGAAGATGTAGCGTTCCTTGAGGTTTTTGTTGTCGTAACCCTCGATGAGCGCTGTAGCCAGCTTTTCGACATCGAAACTGCAAAGCAACTCTTTGAGATACTGCAGGTTCTCTCTTTCGCAAATTCTGGATACAAGTCCTTCTTTAATTTCGTTGTCTTTTAAAACATCTACCAGCAAATCCTTGAAATGCAATACGTTGGTGATTTTCTGCAGACTTCCTTCAAAGTCTTTGTAGTTTTCCAACGCTTCACGATAGTTTAAGATGTCACTGAAAAGGAATTTGTGGGCGTTTTCCGGTGTCATATGCTCGATTTCCTTGCCTGGAGCGTGCAAAATGACATATTCAAGTTTACCAATTTCTGATTCAACACACGGTTTTACGCATCGAAAATAATCCATAAAGTATTCTTTTAATTAGACTGCAAAATTACAATTTTTTTTAATACAACTCAATAAATTCGTAACCATTTCCCATAGCATCCAGAAACTTGATCAAATCCTTTGTCTTAATCACGCAAGTTCCTGTGTTTTCATTAGGATGGAAACTGATATACTCGCGGTCGAGAAGATTCTTGTCAAGATAAAGATACACATGATGTTCCTCGTCGTTGATGATGCCGAAAGGCGAGACGCTGCCTGGTTTCAAGCCGAGATATTTGTCCATGCGTGCCTCGGAAGCGAAACTGAGTTTTCCTTGTTTCAGCCGATGCTCCAAGTCATGGATGGCGAGCTGCTGCATGCAGTCGAAAATCACCAGATAATGGCGGTTTCCCTTGTGATTCCTGAAAAACAGGTTCTTGCAGTGCGTCCACTCAAACTTGCCCCAATAGTTCAGCGCGTCCTCAATAGTCGGCAACGCCGGATGAAATATTAATTTAAAAGGTATGCCCAGCTCATTCAGCTTGTCGACGACTTTTTTCTGTCGTTCGGTTAACTCGTGATCAACTTCAATCATTTAAAAATCTCTTTAATTCCACCAATTGAGCCCAGTAAGTTTGTTGCCTCATATGGGATATAAACGGTCTTGTTATCCTTGCCGCTTGTCATCTCCTTCAATGTCTCGATGTATTTCGTGGCGAGCAGATACGATGCCGGGTCGGTCTTCGTTGCCTTGATGGCGTCCGCGACAAGCTGGATGGCCTGTGCCTCGGCTTCAGCCTGCATAATCTTGGCTTTCGCAACACCTTCAGCCTCAAGCAATGTCGACTGTTTCACAGCTTCTGCCTTGTTGATAGCCGAGGTCTTTTCACCTTCTGAATTCAAGATTGCCGACTGTTTTTCGCCTTCTGCCTTCAAAATCTCGGCACGACGGTTACGCTCGGCCTGCATCTGTTTCTCCATTGCCTGACGTACTGTCTCAGGTGGCGTAATATCCTGAAGCTCAACGCGATTCACCTTGACGCCCCATTTGTTTGTAGCGTCGTCCAACACTGTGCGTAGTTTCGCGTTGATGGTGTCGCGCGATGTCAAAGTCTCATCAAGTTCGAGTTCGCCGATAACGTTACGAAGCGTTGTCTGTGTCAGCTTTTCAATAGCGTTCGGGAGGTTGTCAATCTCATAAACCGATTTCACCGGGTCGACAATCTGGAAATACAGCAAAGCGTTGATTTCTGTCGTGACGTTATCTTTTGTGATGACGTTCTGTTTCGGGAAGTCGTAAACCTGCTCGCGAAGGTCGATTTTCGCCGTTTCGCTCATTCTAACAATCTGACGACCTTGATAACCCTCAACAACTTTTCTTGTCGTTATGACTTTCGGGCGGTCGATGATAGGCCAAATGATATTCAAACCTGCTGGAAGCACCTTGTGGAACTTGCCAAGTCGTTCGATAACTCTTGTTTCTGATTGCGGCACAACCAAAAGGCCTGCCAATGCAAATATAACAACAATAAATGCAATAACAATTACTACGTAAATCATAACTATAATTTTTTAACGGTTAATATTATACTTTCAAATGACTCGATTTCAACTTTTGTGCCGACTTCAGCTTCTGAGCCGTCGTTTGTCTTGGCTTTCCAGTCATCGCCGTCGATTTTCACGCGGCCATAGCCGTTTTCATCGATTTTTTCAGTAACCACAGCGGTTTTCCCGATAATATTGTCCATGTTGGTCTTCACGCCGGTGTCGTTAGTATTTTTGTCGAGATATTTCATCACGATTGGACGGATGAACACAAATGCGAGGAATGTTCCTACTGCGAATGCCACGACCTGCCAAGTGAGCGACAAATCGCATGCCGCGAGGATTGCTCCGAACGCACAACCTACTGAGAAACAAGCGACTGCAAATCCGCTGGTGAAAATCTCAATCACCACGAACACAGCCGCAATCAATAACCAAATTTGATAAATTTCCATAATTCAATGATTTAAATTTCTGCAAATATATAAAGATATTTTCAAATTTCAAAATTTTTCGGGAATGGCGTTTCAAATTTCAAATCCTCTCCGGTAATCGGATGAATGAAGCAAAGTTTATATGCATGTAATCCCAATCTTCCAATTTTATCATCTCCATCGCCATATTTCGGATCGCCGACGACAGGAAATCCGATATCTTGAAGGTGAACGCGAATCTGATTCTTGCGTCCGGTGTCCAATCTCAACTCGACCAATGAATATCCATTCGACACCTTTATTAATTTATAGTGTGTCGTCGCGAACTTGCCGCCGTTGTCGGTCTTGCTCGAATACGTCACAAACTGCGCGTTATCCTTGAGCCACGAGCTGATTGCGCCTTCTTTTTTTTGCATCTCGCCATGAACCAGCGCCACATAACGGCGGTCGTAAACCGTTTTTTTCCAGTCTTCCTCAAATTTCAAAGCAACCTTTTTATCTTTCGCGAAAAGCAATAATCCCGATGTGTCCCTGTCCAAACGATGAATCGTATGCGCGTGGCATTTTTGATGATTTGCCTCAAGATATTGATTCAGAATGCCTTGCACGGTTTCCTCGTCGGTATGAGGCGAGTTGCACAAGATTCCGCTGCGTTTTTCGACTACAAAAAGATATTGGTCTTCGTAAACAATTCTAACCCAATGACTTTTAAGCGGTTCACCAGTCTGGTTACGCCCGATTTTCACTTCCATGCCCGGTTTCAGCTCAAAATCGTGCTGCGTCACTTTCTTTCCATCAATAAATATTGAACCGCTCGAAAGTATATTCTTAGCCTTGTTACGACTGATGCCATTCATCTTCTTCATCACGAACGGCAAAAGCGTATCGGCTTCCAACACTTTGAAAACCAAGTCTTTAGGTTTATTGTCTTTCTTGTTTTGCATAGAAAAAATTATTTACACAAAAATAATAAAATTTTTCAATTCTTCAAGAAAAATGTATAAATTTGCAGAAGAAAACGAATTAACTGTAACACTTTGATAATATTATGACTATCAATGAATTAAAAGATGTCGCGTCGCAAGTGAGACGTGATATTATCCGAATGGTTCATGGTTGTCAGTCGGGACATCCGGGCGGCTCGCTCGGCGCTACCGATATTGTGACAGCCTTGTATTTCGACCAGATGCAAATCGATCCGAAGAACTTCAAGATGGATGGGGCAGGTGAGGACATGTTTTTCCTTTCAAACGGCCACATCAGCCCGATGTTGTACAGTATTTTGGCTCGCCGCGGTTATTTCCCGGTGGCTGAACTGGCAACATTCCGTCGTCTTGGAACCCGCCTTCAAGGTCACCCGACACCTGTTGAGGGACTTCCTGGCATTCGCGTGGCAAGCGGTTCTCTTGGTCAGGGATTGTCAGTGGCTGCTGGCGTTGCACAAGCCAAGAAACTCAATGGCGACAACCATCTCGTGTTCTGTCTCATGGGCGACGGCGAGCAGGAGGAAGGTCAGATTTGGGAGGCTGTGATGTACGCTCCGGCAAAGAAAGTCGATAACCTCGTGGCAATCGTCGATTACAACAAGAAACAGATCGACGGTCCGACCGACGAAGTCATGAACCTCGGCGACCTCAAGGCAAAATATGAGTCATTCGGCTGGAAAGTTTACGAATGCAACGGCAATGATATGCAACAAGTTGTTGATACTCTTAATATTACACGTAATAATGCTCATAAAGGCCAGTCACAAGTCATCCTCGCTCACACCGAAATGGGTATGGGTGTCGATTTCATGATGGGCACTCACAAATGGCACGGCACTCCTCCGAATGACGAGCAGGCCGCAAACGCATTGAGTCAATTAAAAGAAACATTAGGAGATTATTGATTATGAAGATTGAAGTTCAAAACTACAAAGATACAAGAAGCGGCTTCGGCGATGGTTTGCTCGAGGCCGGAAAGCGCAACCCGAAGGTGGTCGGCCTCACCGCTGACCTCACAGGTTCACTGAAGATGGGCGACTTCGCCAAGGCATTCCCAGAGAGATTCTTCCAAGTCGGCATCGCTGAGGCTAACATGGTTGGACTCGCAGCAGGTTTGGCAATCGGTGGTTACATCCCGTTTACTGGAACCTTCGCAAATTTCTCATCGGCAAGAATTTACGACCAGATTCGCATGGTTGTTTCGTATTCAAATAAAAATGTGAAAATCGCGGCATCACACGCTGGCGTTACCCTCGGCGAAGATGGTGCAACACACCAGACTCTCGAGGACATCGGCATGATGAAGATGTTGCCAAACATGACAGTTTTGGTTCCTTGCGACTACAACCAGACAAAGGCTGCAACAATCGCTGCTGCTGAGCACGATGGTCCTGTTTATCTGCGTTTCGGTCGCCCGAAAGTTGCTAATTTCACTCCAGCTGACGAACCGTTCATCATTGGCAAAGCCCAGATGATTCAGGAAGGCACTGATGTGTCAATATTCGCTTGCGGTCACCTCGTGTGGAAAGCTATCGAGGCACTCCCGATTTTGAAAGAGATGGGCGTCAACGCTGAACTCATTAACATCCACACAATCAAGCCGTTGGATGTCGAGGCAGTGTTGAAGTCAGTGGCCAAGACTGGTTGCGTGGTCACAGCTGAGGAGCACATGCGCAATGGCGGTCTCGGCGACAGCATCGCACAGGTTCTTGCCTTGAACAATCCTCGTCCATTGGAAATGGTCGCCGTCAACGACGTCTTCGGTCAGAGCGGCACCCCTGACGAACTGTTGAAACACTATCATTTGGACACTCCAGATATTGTTGAAGCAGTGAAGAAGGTGATTGCTAGAAAATAAAAAAAACAGCGACTGAAGTCGCTGTTTTTTTATAATGGCTGTAGTAGCTAATTAGCTTCTTTGATTGTTTGGTTAATTATATCAACAACAAAAACTTTTTCTTCAGTCTCTTTAAGTATATTATTATCGTTATCACTTCCAGGACGAAGTTCCCTTTTAGGCATAATAACACTTGCAATAATTCGATTGTCCTCTGTCATATGATAATCCTTTATTGAACAGATGAACGGTCTGGTAGCTACTTTTAATAATTCCTGTAGTTTCATTCGAATAAATAGATCAACTTCTTTTTTATACGCACTATCAAATATGTTTGAATCATTAAATTTGTCTTCTATTTCTTTTAGTCTGTCGTTTGTATCTTTCTTGACTTCAACTATTTGAGTATAATTACTAACAACAATAAAAGTTGCCAAGACACCAATAAATGTTAAAACTAAATTACTTTCGCTAATACCAAGACAAGGTATAATAATTCCTAGTCCACATATAAATAGGATAGTCATTGCTATCCAAAACACTGTTTGTGTCATCCAATGTACTTTGTAATCTGAGTTATTCATATATATTTCCATTTTAGATGCATGTTTTACACATAACACGACACAAAAATACAAAAAGTTTTCAATCTCAAGCTTTTTATTAGGGGATTTTATTATTTTTGCCAATAAAATGATTGAATTATGGCAACAAAAAGAAAGCTTACAAAGAAAGAAATCGCTTTTAACGAGCGAATGGCGAAACAGAGAATCAAACGAGGCTTTTCTGATGAGGATGTTTGGTCAATAGATTATTGGTTTAGCAAAACTATAAGCCCAATGCTCAAACAGCTGGCAAAAACCAAACATGGTTATATAGAACTTGATAAAAACGGTGAAATAATAAGTGCAGAAAACAAACACAAAGAAAAAGATGAAATATATATAAAACGTTGGACAGACACAATACTTCATATGGCTCATCTTGCTGATGAAATGAACGAAGATACTTGTTCCATGAAAAACCCATATGACAAGGACTGGCATCGTATATCAAAAGCTTTTGAAAAAAAGTATGGTTTTATGGGTGAAAAATTAAGAACCGACGAAGATAATAAAGAAGCAGAAAAGACGGGGAGTTATAAGGCGTTTTTGCCTGATGATGATCCGACTCATGGCGAAGAAAATCGAAAAATAATGGATTTACATTCTGAATACTCATACAAAATTGAAGAATATAGAGAAAAATGCAAGAATGAATTTTTTGTTTTATTTAGCAAGTATTTTTGGCATTTATGGGATTAAAAGAATAAATCTCAATCTGTTTAATACTAGTTTTTGAAAATTATGTATTTTTGCATTTGTTAAAGATTTTGACATGGAGAATATATCGGGGTTTAAAATTGGGTTTAATGATGAGTCTGCAATAGTGACACACTATTTGCAAAATCTGAATACTAGGTTTGAGAAACCTTTTGAAAAAGATGCAAAAAGGTTGTTAGGATATGATGTTCAAGAAGATAAATATGTAGATTATGTTGAAGAGGATCAAGCTTCTTACAACTTGTTTCCAGAATTATTCTCAGTTCCTTTTCCCGCCCCGGAAAATCCGAAATTTACATTCATTGATCTATTCGCAGGAATTGGCGGATTCCGTATTGCGATGCAAAATGCCGGTGGTAAATGTGTGTATTCATCCGAATGGAATGTGTATGCACAAAAAACGTATTTTGCCAACTACGGAGAAATGCCTTTTGGCGACATAACAAAAAAAGAGACAAAATCGTATATACCTGAACAATTTGATATTCTTTGCGCTGGTTTCCCATGCCAACCATTTTCTATTGCTGGCGTATCAAAGAAAAATAGTTTGGGACGCGAAACCGGATTCAAAGACAAAACTCAAGGTACACTTTTCTTTGACGTTGCCGATATTATAAGCAGACATAGACCTAAAGCGTTTTATCTTGAAAACGTAAAAAATTTGACATCCCATGATAATGGCAATACTTTTAGAGTCATCAAAGAAACTCTTGAAGAATTGGACTATTCGCTTCATTATCAAGTAATGGACGGTCAAACATATGTGCCTCAGCATCGTGAACGTATTATGATAGTTGGTTTTGACAAAAAACGATACCATGGTAAGGAACAATTCGTATTCCCAGAACAGCACGAAGCTACACGTTGTATTAGAGAAATACTTGATCCAAACATTGATTCCAAATATACTTTAAGTGATAAGCTTTGGACATATTTACAAAATTATGCTGAAAAACATCGGGCCAAAGGTAATGGATTCGGTTATGGGCTCGTAAACCTTGATGGTATCACGAGAACACTCAGTGCCCGCTATTACAAAGATGGCTCTGAGATATTAATTCCTCAAGGCAATGGAAAGAATCCTAGAAGACTATCACCTCGCGAATGCGCACGTTTAATGGGCTATCCTGACTCATTCCGTATTGACCAAGTTTCGGATGTACAAGCATATCGTCAATGTGGCAACTCGGTTGTCGTGCCGTTAATTGCAGCAGTATCAGAACAAATAATAAAAACCATAAATGATTATGAGCGAACTATTAAACTCGGCCGTTCAAAGCGTTAGGCAGTCTAAAGCAGCATGGTGCCGTTTTATTACAGGTAACGACACGGGTACAACCGGATCTCATCAAGCTGGATTTTATATTCCCAAATGTGCCTCTGAGCTACTTTTTGAAAAACCTGGACAAAAAGGTGAAAATAAAGAAAAATTAGTACAAATAAAATGGCAGGATGATTTTACAACTGAAAGTTGCATGAAATATTACGGTCAGGGAACACGTAATGAATATCGTATTACTCGATTTGGTCGGAGCTTTCCGTTCCTTCAGGATGACAATGTCGGTGATTTTCTAATTATTGCCAAATTTACAGAAGAAGACTACGCCGGCTTCGTTCTAAGTAGCGATGAAGATATAGATGAATTTTTTGCAACTTTTAACCTTGCTCCAGGCCAAACAAACCAACTTATAGATGTTGCTGGAGTAGTTGAGCAAGATGTTAAGATAGCGCAACTTTTACGAGAATTTGCAAACCGTTTTAACAGTTTTCCTGAAACTAAGATGATGGCGGATGGTGCTCGTGATTGTTTCAATAGTGCATATAACATCAATGATTCGGCATTGAAAGCAAAGCCAGACGAAGTTCTTTTGAATTGGGTTAATGCTGAATACCAGCTGTTTAAGTATATGGAAGAAAAGGTTTATTCTAATATTATTTCAAAACCTTTTGACAACATAGATGAGTTCGTCCAGGTGGCTAACGAAGTGCTCAATCGCCGTAAATCAAGAGCTGGAAAGTCGTTGGAGCATCATTTAGCCAAAATCTTTACTTCAAATGATCTTGTGTTTGAAGAGCAAGCTATAACAGAAGATAACAAAAAACCGGATTTTCTATTTCCAAATTCAGAATGTTATCATAATATAGAGTTCCCTGCGGATGATTTGATAGTGCTCGGTGCAAAAACAACATGCAAGGATCGTTGGCGCCAAGTTCTTACTGAAGCAAATCGAGTGGATATTAAGTTTTTGTTCACATTACAGCAGGGTGTTTCAAAGAATCAGTTGCGTGAAATGCGCGACTCGAATCTCAAACTGGTTGTTCCACAACAGTATATTAAGAGTTTCCCTCAGGAATATCAAAGCGAAATCGGCAATTTACATGACTTTATTAGTATGGTTAGAATCAAACAAGCTAATTTGCCTAAACATTATTTGATAAATTGACAATCAATCTGTTAGTGCATGCCTGATCGTCTTGCGTCACAGCAACGTCATAATTGCATGTCCAACATCCATTCCAAGGATACGAGACCTGAACTTCTTGTCCGTCGCTGGTTATGGTCTCATGGCTATCATTATCGTCTTAATGTAAAAGGTGTTCCTGGCAAGCCCGACATTGTTATGCGCCGCTATCGCACCGCCATTTTTGTCAACGGTTGTTTCTGGCACTGTCACGAAGGTTGCGATAAATTCAAGATGCCTAAAACCAATGTGGAGTTCTGGGAGGCCAAAATCCGCAGAAATCAGGAACGAGACAAACAAAATTATCAGATTTTACAAGATAACGGTTGGCAGGTGCTGGTGCTTTGGGAGTGCCAACTCACAAAGAAGCTTATTGAAACCACAATGCAGGAAGTGGAAGTGATGCTGCACGATTATTGCCTAAAGACTATAAGTCCAAAAGTTAAAGAGTACATCAGAGTTGATGAAGATGCCATTCAGATGGCGGCTGAAGCCGAAGCCGAATATGGATTATAATAGTTATTTTTATTAGTCCTAAAAATAAAATCAGCGGGTTTCTAACTCGCTGATTTTCATTTATTTATCAATGTAGCGGGGATGAGAATTGAACTCATGACCTCCGGGTTATGAATCCGACGCTCTAACCAACTGAGCTACCCCGCCGTTTTCGGAGTGCAAAAATACACACTTTTTTAATATCCACAACATTTTTTTTCATTTTTTTAAAAAATTATTTTTTCTACTTTCATATTAGAAAAATATGTATCTTTGTAGGTTGAAAATATTGTAAAAATGTCAAATATGAAGAAGTTATTTGTTTTATTCAGCGCACTGTTTTTGATGTGTTCGATAGCATTCGCTCAAAGCGAAGAAACAACAGAGAAACAAAACGGTCCGGAAATCACTTTCAAAGAGACCAATCACGATTTCGGTAATATTCCTTTTAAAGGCAATGGATCATACGAGTTTGTGTTTGTCAATACCGGCAACGAGCCGCTTATCCTTTCACAACCTAAATCATCATGCGGATGCACAGTGCCGGAATGGCCAAAACAGCCAATTCTTCCAGGTGAATCAAACTGCATCAAGGTGACGTATAAAAACACCGACCGTCCAGGTGGCTTTAACAAATATGTTACTATTTTTTCTAACGCATTGATAAACAAGGAGATAAAGCTCCATATCAAAGGCACTGTCGAAGCACAACCAACCGATGCAGCTCCGATGAAAATGGAAAGCGTCGGTTCTCCTGTAAACAAGACTAACTAATACCTAATTAATATATTATGCCGAAGATTTCTAAAAAAGGCCAGTTTATGCCGGCTTCGCCAATCAGAAAGCTCGTTCCTTTCGCCGACGAAGCAAAATCAAGAGGTATTCATGTGTATCACTTGAATATCGGTCAGCCAGATATCGCGACAACTCCATACGCCCTTGAAGCTGTCAAAAATTATGACGAAAAAGTCATCAAATACACACATTCAGCAGGTACTCTTTCATACAGAAAGAAACTTTGCGAATATTATGACAGATTGAACATTCATGTCACTCCGGATGATATCATCGTGACAAACGGCGCTTCTGAAGCTCTCTCAATCGCTTTCCAGACAATCATGGACCCGGATGATGAGATCGTTATTCCAGAACCATTCTATGCAAACTACAATGGTTTCGCACAGACAGCCGGAGTGCGCGTCCGCCCAATATATTCTGAGATTAGCAACGGTTTCGCTCTTCCTCCAATCGAGGACTTTGAGAAGGCTATCACCGAGCACACAAAGGCCATCCTAATCTGTAACCCTAACAACCCTACAGGTTACCTCTATTCAGAAGAGGAAATGGAACGTCTGCGTCAGATCATCTTGAAATATGACCTTTATCTCATTTCTGATGAGGTTTACCGTGAGTTCTGCTATGACGGATCAGTACATCATTCAGCAATGAGCCTCAAAGGTGTTGACGACAACGTCATCTTAATCGACTCAGTGTCAAAGCGTTTCAGCGCTTGCGGTATCCGTGTTGGTCGTATGGTGACACGTAACCGCGAAGTCATCTCTACAGCAATGAAGTTCGCTCAGGCTCGTTTGTCGCCTCCAACATACGGTCAGGTGGCCGGTGAGGCTGCTCTCGACACTCCAGTTTCATATTTCGACGCTATCGTTGCCGAATACGTGAAACGTCGTGATGTTTGCGTTGAAGGTATCAACAAGATTCCTGGAGCATTCTGCCCGACACCTAAAGGCGCTTTCTACATCGTGGCACATTTGCCAATCGACGATTCCGACAAGTTCTGCAAGTGGATGCTCACCGACTTCAACTATGAAGGCAAGACAGTGATGCTCGCACCAGCAAGCGGATTCTATTCAACAATCGGTCTCGGTCGTCAGGAAGTGCGCTTGAGCTACTGCCTCAACTGCGACGATTTGAAAGACGCAATGATGATTCTCGGAAAAGCTCTCGAAGTTTATCCAGGAAAGAGAAATTACTAATAAATCAGATATTTTTCTCTGATTTTCTGATAGTTATCGATTCCGTCCTGCCACGATGAACGAATCTCATCCTCTGACATGGCGGAATCGATTTTTTGTTGCATGTCGGAAACTCCAACCAACTTTATGAAATAATTATTGAAAAATTTCTCATCGTCTTTGAGCTGTTTGCGAGCGTCAAGAATCCACGAGAGATTCAGTTTTTTATCATTTTCCAAATAATTATGGGCATAATCCACAAGATTCACAGTGTCAAGCTGCGGATGTGTGTAAATTTGGAAAGGCAGTTTCGTGCGACGTCCCACACCCAAATCAGTGCCTTCAAACAGACAAAGCGAAGGGTAGAGGTAAACGGCCTCCCAATTTGGCAAGTTAGGTGACGGCTTCACCGGGAGTTTATAAATCGCGTTTCTGTCATAGTTTCCAAGCGGAATGACCGTCAAATCACATTGCAGACTGTCGCTGAGCCATCTCTCGCCATTGACCATCAGTGCATATTCCCCAATTGTCAAGCCGTAAACTATTGGCACACAATGCATTCCAACAAATGAAGCGTTCTCTTTTTCAAGCACAGGACCATCAACGTAGAATCCATTCGGATTCGGGCGGTCGAGAACTATGACGGGAACGTTGTTTTCGGCAGCAGCCTCCATAATGTAAGTCATCGTGGAGATGTAAGTGTAGAATCTGCAACCGACATCTTGAAGGTCAAACACAAGAATATCAATGCCTTGAAGCTGTTCAGAAGTCGGTTTTTTATTCTTTCCGTAAAGTGATATGATCTGGACACCTGTTTTCTCGTCGATGCCAGAATCCACGAAAGCACCAGCCTCAGCAGTCCCTCGGAAACCATGTTCTGGCGTGAAAATCTTAACAACATTAACACCTTGACTTACCAAGGTGTCGACAAGATGAGTGCCATTATCCATAATGCTTGTCTGGTTGGCAACCACTCCGACTTTCTTTTCGGCAAGCATTGGAATATATTTTTCCATCCTCGAAGCACCTGTCACAGCATCCTTGGCATCGAGAAGTTTGAGCTCTTGAGCGTTGATATTCAATGAGATGAATATGATAAAAGCAAATAAAGCTAAAATTTTTCTTGTCATATTCAATATTTTTTTTAATTTTGCAATGATAAGAAAAAAATGAACGCGTCGACATTCATATCGAAAAGAATTTTTTCTTTGTCGAAGGAAAATTTATCCTCGACCGTGATGCGAATTGCCGTAACCAGCGTGGCTCTTGGTATCGCTATCATGTTGATTTCCATAGCTGTAGTCGTCGGTTTCAAGAATCAGATCAAGGATAAGGTTGTTGGTTTTGTTGCCCCGATTCACATTCAGGCGCTGAACCAGAACGAGTCGATTGAGGAGACTCCGTTTGTTTTTGACAGCGTGCTGATCAATTGTTTGGACATGCCTTTCATCACTGAGATGCACAAAACGGCCAACAAGGCTGGCATAATCAAAACTGACGATGAGATTCAGGCTGTGGTATTGAAAGGTGTCGATTTTGATTATAATTGGAAATACATTGGCTCATATCTTGTTGATGGCGAACTTCCGCAATACGCTGAAAATGAACGTTCTAACGATGTTGTTGTTTCAAATATCATTGCTCATAAGATGAATTTGAAGGTTGGAGATCCAGTGCGAATCTGGTTTGTCGACCAAGACCTGAAGGCGAGAGGACGTAAATTCAACGTTAAAGGCGTTTATGAAACCGGACTCCAGGAGTGCGACGAGCGTTATGTTTACTGCGATTTGAACCAAATCAGACGACTCAACGGCTGGGACAACGGAGAGATAGGGCATCTTGAGATTTGGGTCGACGATGAGAAAAACATTGAAGAGTATAACCGCAAGATTTACTTCGGCATCCCGACAAGACTCGTGTCGTATTCAGCGATGGAAAGCTATCCGCAGATATTCGACTGGCTCGAGCTTCAGGATATGAATGTGGTCATCATCATTGTGCTGATGTTGCTGGTGGCAGGCATCACAATTATCAGCATGTTATTGATAATCATTCTTGAACGCACATCGACAATCGGTTTGCTAAAAGCTATGGGAGCCAGCAACGCACTCATCAGAAGCATCTTCCTGAAACGTTCATGCCGCATATTATTAATAGGTATGGCCATCGGAAACGTGTTAGGAATAGGGTTGTGCCTCATCCAAAAATTCACCAATATCATCGCGCTGTCACCGGAATCGTATTATCTTTCGGCAGTTCCGATTGAATTGAACATCTGGCATATCTTGGCTTTGAATGTTGGAACAATGATTCTTTGGGTGTTGATGCTGCTGTTGCCAACCATGCTTATTAACAATGTAAGACCTTCAAAATCAATAAGATTCGAATAATAAAACTATAAACATCATGATGGAAAATTTTAAAATAGAACCTTTAAAAGGCTATGGCGAGCTCCAGTTTGGAATGCTTATCGACAATGTAGTCGAAATACTTGGCCAGCCTACAAATCAGGAAGAAATCGAGTCAGCTTACGAAGAAGACAGTCATGTCATCGTTTTAGACTATGAAGACCACGATTTTTCGGCTTATTTCGAAGGAAATACAGCCATGAAACTCACTAATTTCTACACTTTCAACGAGAAATCAGAGCTTTTCGGCGCAAAAATCTTTGATTTAAACAAGGATGAAGTCATTGAGTTGATGAAACAAAATGGCTACGAAGAGTATAACGAAGACAATGAAGACGGCGACTGTGTAACTTTTGACGAATTGAATATCGATTTCTATTTCGATAACAATCAATTAGTTGAGGTGTTTTGGGAGTGCCAGTGAGGATGAAACTCCATAATCACCTGACGCAGATATTCATCAGAAACGTGAGTGTATATTTCGGTAGTTGAGATGCTTGAATGTCCTAGCATTTGCTGGACAGCGCGCAAATCGGCACCACCTTCGAGAAGATGAGTCGCAAACGAATGTCTTAGCGTGTGCGGACTTATCGTTTTCTTGATTCCAGCTTTTTCAGCAAGACTTTTCACCAAAAGAAAGACACTTTGGCGTGTCAGACTTGTGCCACGAGCGCTGATAAACACCTTATCAGTGAATTTTGGCTTGATTTCCTGGTGCAGACGCTCGCCTTGAGTGTAATTTGCAAGCTCTTTCAGCGTCTTTTTGCCAATTGGGACGAGTCTTTCCTTATCGCCTTTACCGATTATACGAACAAACTCATCTTTAGTATATATATCACTGATATTCAATGAAATAACTTCAGAAACACGCAGGCCGCAACCGTACATCACTTCAATAATCGCCTTGTTTCGGTGACCAAATTGTTGGCTTAAGTCGATGCAGTTCATCATGTTTACGATTTCCTCATAGCTCAAAACTTCTGGGATATGCCTTCCGATAGATGGAAAACTGACCAGCAGGGTAGGATCGTTTTCGCAAATCTTCTCTTGGATCAGATATCTGTAAAAACTCTTCAAACCTGATAAAATCCTTGCCTGTGACGAAGCGCTGATGCCCAAATCATAGAGTTTTGCAAAGAAATCTTCTATATCATGATGTGTGATTTCAGTTATTGAAAGAGATTTGCCACAAGCTTCCAGATGCTGCCTAAACAATTCAATATCATGGCAATACGCATCAATTGTATTGTCAGACAACGACTGCTCAAGGCGCAAATAATCGTTGAAATGTTTTATGAGATTTTTGTCCAATAACATTTTTAAATTTTATGCAAAAATGCGAAAAAAATTGTAATTTTGCGGAGAAAAAATATCAATTAATGACAAAATTTTAAAAAAATGAAAAAGATATTATTATCAGTCGTAGCCTTTATGTTATTAGGCTCATTATCAGCACAAAACGTAACTCGTGAATGTGTTTTGTTTGAAGTTTTTACAGGCGTTAACTGCCAATATTGTCCGGCAGCCGCCAATGCCATTGTTCAGTTACTTGATGAAGGTAAAGCAATAGCTCCAGTTGCAGTGCATACCAGCGCGTTTTCAACACCTGAATTTTACACATCAGAAACAAATGCGAGAGCCAATTTTTATGGGATATCTGGTTATCCTACATTGAAAGCAGATGGTGTGACGGGAATGGCTGGATCGAGTGGCAGTGGCCCAAATAATACAAATTACCCTCAGTATTTAAATTATTACAACCAACGAATTAACATTACAAGTCCGTTTACTATCGATTTGTCGTATAATTATCTAGAAGGCTCTACATGCCAGGTGACAGCTGTTGTCAACAAAGTCGGTGACTGCACTGCGGCTAACCTTAAGGTAATGATAGCATTGACGGAATCACACATTCAGAAAACATGGCAGGGAATGAGCGAACTTAACGCTGTCACCCGCGATTTCCTTCCGACACAAAACGGAACAGCACTCACTGGCGAGTCGCTCACAGTTACTGAAACCTTCGATATGGCTGGATTCCCAAAGGAAAACATGCATCTCGTGGCATGGGTGCAAAGCTTCTCTACAAAAGAAGTGTTCCAAGCTGTTAGAATTTCTTTGGAACCTGAAAATGTGAGTTATGACGTAGCACTTCGCAAAATCAGTTCAATTATAACCCAAAACTGTTCTGGTAAAGTTGAACCGACTTTGACTATAAAAACATTTGGCACAGAGACGGTTACATCGATGGAAATTGAAGTTAAGGATGAAAACAACAGTCTTTTAAACACATATAACTGGACAGGAAATCTTCCGCAAGGTGAAACAGCAGAAGTGATTATGCCTGAGTTTGATATTCAAGGAGCTAGCAATCTGAATTTCAATGTTAAGAAGATAAACAACAATGAGGACGCATATCCATTTGACAATTATAAGTCAATCGGTATTGAATCTGCGGAGTCGCATCCTGGTGATCTGTATTTTCAAGTGAAATCAGCATCTGACCCTGACAGGTTCTATATTCAGCTTAAAAACATGGAAACCAATGAGATAGTTGACGAGTGGCATTTCGATCAAGGAAGTCATGCATATAAGTATTATGTAGAAATTCCTTCTAATGGTTGCTATCAAATAAGTGCTATTAGTCCTACTGGCGAAGGCTGCGGCAATGGTTTGGGTGTTATCAAAGATGCTAATGGCATTACTATGATGCAATTCGGTTCGAATCAAAATGTCTTCACCAACAAGTATTCTGTTGAGTTTACATGTGACAATGTTGGCATTGAAGAGAATACATCATCTCATGTGACAGTTTTCCCGAATCCTGCTTCAAATCAGATTAACATTGAAGGCAATGATATCTGTGAAGTGCTGATTTACAACGCTTTGGGTCAGATTGTTTATGCAAAATCAGGCAATGTGGAGTCGGTTGACACATCAGCATTTGAAGAAGGCTTGTATGTTGTTAATATTAAGAATATCAACGGAATAACCACAACGCAAAGAATTGTCATCAAAAAATAAAATATGAAGAAAGTCCATTTTATTGCAGTCGGCGGCAGCGCGATGCACAATCTCGCAATCGCCTTACACAGAAAGGGTTACGAAGTTACAGGCTCAGATGATGAGATTTTCGAGCCTTCAAGAACAAGGTTGGAGAAAGAAGGAATATTACCAAAGGAATTTGGTTGGCATCCAGAACTTTTGGATGATTCGTATGAGGCTGTGATTCTCGGTATGCATGCCCGCATCGACAACCCGGAACTCGTTCGTGCTCAAGAACTTGGACTTAAAATCTACTCATATCCGGAGTATCTTTACGAGCAAAGTAAAGATAAAATCCGCATCGTAATTGGAGGCAGTCATGGGAAGACGACAATAACTTCGATGATTCTGCATGTCATGAAACAAGCAGGCATTGAGACCGATTTCATGGTTGGAGCGCATCTTGAAGGCTTCGATGTGATGGTTCGTCTCAGCGAGACTGCGAAATACATGGTTATAGAAGGCGATGAATACCTTACATCGCCAATCGACAGAGTGCCGAAATTCCACAAATACCATCCGCATATAGCAGTAATTTCTGGCATTGGCTGGGATCATGTCAATGTTTTCCCAACATTTGACTGTTATCTTGAGCAGTTCAGAATCTTTGTAAAAACCATCGAAAAAGGCGGCTGTCTGATTTACGACGGAAACGATGTGGAAGCAGCTAAAATTGCAAAGGATGCAAGCGTTCCTACTTATGGCTATGATATTCATCCTTACAAAACCGCCGGCGACGACACTATTTTGATTTTGCCAAATGGAGCAGAAGAAAAGGTTCAGATTTTCGGCGAGCATAACATGAAGAATATCAACGCTGCACGTTATGTGGCGAAACAGGTTGGCATCAGCGATGAGCAGTTTTACGAGGCAATTAAGACGTTTAAAGGCGCAGCAAGAAGACTTGAATTGTTGTTTGAAAACAAAGAAAAAGGCAATCTTGTGTTCCGTGACTTTGCACATGCACCATCGAAAGTCTTGGCAACTGTGAAGGCTTTGCGTGAGCAATACGCTAAAAAGAACTTATTGGTTGTCTTTGAGTTACACACCTACAGCAGTCTCAGCGAGGTGTTTATCGACCATTATGCTCATTGCCTAGACAACTGCGACAAAGCTGTTGTTTTCTACGATCCGCATGCTGTTGCAATAAAGAAATTGGAAATGATGACCAACGAACGTATCATAAAAGGTTTCCAACGCCCTGATTTACAGGTTGTTCACTCAAAAGACGAACTTGTCAAGTTTTTAAACGGCCTCAAACGCGAAAACATGGTCGGAGGCTTTATGAGCTCTGGAGATTTTAATGGGTTGACGACGGAGGATTTGAAAGAGTTGTTTTAAATTTTTAATGCCAGCATTAACAATTAATAAACCATTTCTCCGTTGATAAAAGTATTAACAACTTTTACTTCGGGGATTTTTTCGTCATCAATGGTCATTATATCATCGGAAAGGATAACAAAATCAGCTTCTTTGCCAATTTCGATGCTACCTTTGTGTGATTCAGCGAAGTAACCTTTTGCAGCCCAAATTGTCATCGATTTTAACGCTTCCTCACGAGTTAATTTGTTCTCAATCAAATCTTTACGAGCCACAGACGAATAAAACGTCTTGATAGGAGAGATATGCTCGATTGGGAAGTCGGTGCCATTGATAAGCCAGCCGTTCTGTGCGAGTAAAGTCTTGTAAGCATAGGCATTTTTAACGCGTTCTGAACCCAGACGATCTTCAGCCCAAGGCATGTCTGAAGTGCAATGTGTTGCCTGAATCGAAGGAATAATACTGTATTTCTTGTAAAGCACAAAGTCTTCAGGATGAACAACTTGCGAGTGTTCAATGCGCCATCTGAGTTCGTTTTCGCCTTTCAAAAACTTAGCATATTCGTTGAGAATCATACGAACGCCACCGTCGCCAATGGCATGGCAGCACACTTGATAACCAGCATTATAAGCTTTTTCGCAAACATGGTCGTAGAAATCCTCGTTTTCGACAAGTAAACCTGATGTTTCCGGAGCATCAGAATAAGGTTCGAGTAATTTTGCGCCACGCGAACCGAGAGCGCCGTCTGAGTAAATTTTCACTGATCGAATGGTAAGTCGTTCTTTCTCAATGACTCCGAATTTCATGAAATAATCCATCGTCTCGTCGTCGGGGTTCACCATCGCGTTGACTTTCATCTTCAAGATGCCTTGTTGTTGCAAGCTATCAATCAATGCTATGGATTTGATGTCGAGACCAGCATCGGTGACGCCAGTTAGACCGAGAGCAAAACAATCGCGCTGTGAAATCTTTAACGCATTGATTTTCTGTGAGTTATTTAAAGGGGGAATTATGGCTTTCGCCATGTCAGCGGCATTGTCTAATAGAATTCCTCCTGGTTTGATATCGATACCGGTTTTTCCGTATAATCCATTGATTTTCAACACATTGTCGCTTACGAGCACCGCATGACCGTCAACTCTCGTGATAAGTACATTTTTATTCGGGAAACGCTTATGAAGTTCCGTGTTATTAGGGAATTCTTTAACTTCCCAGAGATTTTGGTCCCAGCCACGTCCCAACAGCCATTCAGAATCGTTGTTTTCGTTATGTTTATCAAGTCTTTCCAAAACTTCATCGAACGATTTGCAGCCGTTTAAGTCAGCATAACGCACTTTTGTCTCACCGTAGCCAACAAAGTGACAGTGACCGTCGATAAAGCCAGGGTAGATGCTTTGTCCTTGTGCATCAAGCGCGTAGGCTGCATCATAATACTTTAGAATATCTTTATCAGAACCAATTGCAACAAATTTACCATTTTTAATAGCAAATGCTCTTGCTTTACTGAATTGATTATCAACAGTATATATTTTAGCGTTATGTACAATCAGATCGACTTTTGATTTGTTACAAGATGAAAACATTGAAATCGTCAATAATACTATAAGAATTCGTTTCATGATACAAAAAGGGCTGACTTTGAATGCCAGCCCAATATGATTTAACTTATTGTAATACAATTATTTGCTTTATATTTTCGCCAACATTGTTTGTCACAACCATTAAATATGTACCTTTTTCAAGATTTGACAAATCAACCGTTGTTTTATCGTTAATTGATTGATTATAAACCAATTGACCAGCAGTATTGTAAACTGTCAAGACGTTATTTCCTTCAACATCAAATGTAATCAAACCATTCGACGGGTTAGGGTAGATGCTAACATTGTTGAATGTGTTTTCTGCAACGCCGTCATGGGTTGAATAAGAGAATTCATTTGATTCTCTATCAGTGAAATTACTTCCTGATGCGATCGTCTGGCTACCAACTTTCAAGCCGTAGAGGCCGTTTCCTCCTTGAAGGCCGTTACCGCCAGCGTCATAGATTGTAAACATATAGCAGTCATCACTGTTGAGTTCAAAGTTCTCTGTGTATTGTTTGTGCGCTTCAGCATAAGGGCCACCGCTCACGACGACCTCGCCGGTCAAAGTCTTTGTTACTGTCCAAGTGATAAGTTGTGGTTCATCGTCTGTTCTGATTACAAGTTTAAAAGCTTTATTTATTATAAGAGGTGCTTCATTGAAGGTGTATCTGTAAGTACCAGGTGCATAATCGTCAGCAGCGCCATTGATTTGTGTTATTTCAAGAATCATTTCATTGTTTTCCAACATTTCTGCATCTTCAAAATTCAATTCGCCAAAGTTAATCTTTTCTGTCGCGCCAGAAGCAATATTGCCTTCCCAAGTAAGGTCAGTGATGTTAGTACCATTAACTGTTAGATTGATATTCAATGAGTTAATAGTTTCCGAACCGAAGTTAGTAACATAAACATCTGGATTAACACGTGAAGAGCAGATTGTCTTCATCGTATGGTCGAGCTTGCTTATCTTTGCCTGTTTGCCAAAGAATGGTTGGAAGTCTTCTGACGATTTGCAACCTTGAATCATCTGTTTTGTATTGCTGTCTTGGAGCCAAGCAACTGCTGTCAACTCGCTGATGTTCATTACGTTAGCTAAAGCCCATGAATATTTGTAAGCGAAATAGTCGCCGACTTCCATTGCATGGATGCTTGTTCCGGCTGCGCTTGGAAGGAGCTTTTTCATCACATTATGGAAGATTCTCTCGCCGTTTGAACCAGGTGCCGAAGAATATTCCATTGTTTTTTCAATAACAGAAATGTTAAGTTTTAAGTTATCTGAAGCTACTGCAGAAGTGGCACGACCCATAACTATAACAAACATAGTGTCTTGGGCGGCATTGAAATAATGAGTCATTCTCATTTCAACAGGCGATGTCACAGCAGCCCATTGGTTAACTAAAGATTGGTTTACGCTGCCAGAGTTTCCAATCCAAGTGCCGTCTCCAACTGAATACGGAACCGCATTGATACCATAAAATGACACTTTTGACGAGACATCACCAGGATTATGAAGATTCATCGGGTCACCAGCAGCTGGCCAATTAACATGGTATTTAATTGCGATGAGCTGATCGGCATTATTACTAATAAGTTGGTCCAAAGCAGGATTTGCCGATGCACAAGGACCGCAAGTTGTACTCGTAAAGCATTCAAGCACAACGGTTCTCTGATTTTGAGCGTTTGCTACGCCAAAGCCAATTAAAAGGCTTAATGTTAGGATTGATAATAGCTTTTTCATACGAATTAAATTAATATTGTTGCAAAATTATAAATTTTCTTTCAAAAGATACTCATTATCAGCGTCTTTTAATCCAAAATATTTTTGAATCGTACCGCTTTTCAGAAGTTCAGAACTTTGACCCGCTGCAAACGGCTGATTTTTCGATATAATCCAGAGATTGTCTGTATAGCGGAGCATAAGCTCGAGGTCATGCGAACTGAAAAGAATCGCTTTTTTCTGTTCTTTAGCAAGTTTCTTTAGCAAAGAAAACAGCTCTATTTTACTAGGATAATCCAAAAAAGCGGTCGGCTCGTCGAGCATGATGACAGGAGTGTTTTGAGCTATCGCCTTGGCAATCATCACCTTTTGTTTTTCACCATCTGACAATGTATTGAAAACTCTGTCAATCAGATTATTAACGCCAACAAGTTCAAGTGATTCTTTAATTTCTTTTTCGTCTTTTTCATTAAGCTTTCCAAACATTCCAGTGTAAGGATAACGACCAGCTGCGACCACGTCGAAAACCTTCAGAAACATATCGTCGGGACGTTCGGTGAGAACGATTCCAAGCAATTTTGCACGCTCTTTAGGTGAATACGACATCAAATCCTTTCCAAACAACTCGATTTTGCCTCCAAGTGGCTTAATATGCGTCGAAAACGTCTTGAAAAGCGTCGATTTTCCAGCACCATTAGGACCAATAAGCGCTATGATGTCGCCTTCATTCAGCATCACATTGATGTCGGAAACAACGGTTTTGTTGTCGTAACCAATTGATAATGATTTTGTTTTTAATATTTTCATTTACTTTTTACTTTTCATTATGACAGAAATGACAACCGGCGCACCGATGAAAGCCGTAACAGCGTTTATTGGCAGATTACCATCAAAACCTGGCATTCGCGCGATGAGGTTACAGAACAAAGCCATATCCATGCCGATAAGCATCGTTGCAGGGATGAGTAGGCGATGGTCGCTGCTTTTAAATAAAAACCTTGCGATATGCGGCATCGCGAGACCAACAAACGCGATAGGACCGCAGTAGGCTGTCACGATGGCTGTCAGATAGCCTGAGACAAGAATGATAATGACACTGTTTTTCTTGATATTCAGACCTAAATTCTCAGCGTACATTTCGCCTAACAGCAAGATATTCAGATTCTTAGACAAGAAAAATGTTGAAATCAGTCCAATGATGATGCTGATGGCGAAGATTGGCATTTTTGATGTCCCGACACCAGAAAAACTACCCATTCCCCAAATCACGAAAGCGTGGATGTCCTCTTTCAAACTGAAAAACTTCAAAATATCAGTGATAGAACCTGCCAGATATGCAATCATTAAACCAATGATAATCAATGTCGTCATGTTTTTCATTCGCGAACTGAACGCCAGCATCACGAATAAAACCAACACAGCGCCGATGAATGCTGCCAGACTCACTCCAATTGTCGACCACCATCCGAATGACGACACCGCTGCACCGTAGATCGCGCCTGTGAGCAGTATCACGATGCCGACACCCAGACTGGCGCCGCTGGAGATACCCAGCATCGACGGATCTGCGAGAGGGTTACGGAACAAGGTTTGCATCAGTAGACCTGCAACGGCCAGAGCGGCGCCCGCTAACAAGGCTGTCAAAGCCTGCGGAAGCCTGTAATTGAAAATAATGACACTCAATGTTTTATCAGTATTATCATGAAGTAATACTTTAAATATATCTTCGAACGGAACCATCACTGAACCAACGAACAGATTCAGTGCAAAAAGCACGATTCCAAGGATGATAATCCCTAAAATTCCAATTGTTATCCTTTTATTCTTCATCTTTCAAAATGTAAAAATATTTTGGCGTATAATCATCATTTTCAAGCATTTCCGGATGGAAAGCAAGCACAAAGTCCTTCAGCAGCAAATCTGGCTCGTATTCAGATTTCTCAAAATAACCGCTTTCGCGGATATCGCACACAATGATATTGCGATTCTTATACGCCTTAAAATACGTATATAATTCATTTTCAGCGGCTAAGCCTTCGTAAGTAAACTTGTGGTTACTCGAATTCATCACACGCCAGAAATCAGCGTCGCGAGCCTTTGAAAGCACTGTTTCCGCATCGACAGGCAGACTTGCGGTGGAGTTGTTGTCGCTCCAAATGTAATCTGCACCAGCATCATGGAAGACCTGAGCGATATAGCTTGCGCCTCCTGGCAAATACCACTGACCCTCAAATGGCAGATCTGAGAAAACCGTTGGACGATTTTCCACATTTTGACAGATATTTTTCAATGAGTCATAACGAGTTACGATATCGTTAAACCATTTGTCAGTATCTTTTTCACGACAAGTAAGATAACCTATGACTTTAAGCCATTCGGCACGCCCAAGTGGATGATTTTCAAGGTAATCGGCGAAAGGAAACATCACGGCGCCAGTCAACTCACCGATTTCAGTCTTTGGTACGGTCGAATATGGAGTGTAAAGAATCACGTCAGGGTGGAGGTTAATCACGATTTCAGTCTTCAAACTCGTCTCAATGCCAACATCCTCAATCTTTTTCCCAGCCAAAAGCCGTTTGATTTCGACATTATCAGTGTAATTGCTTTCAAGAATTCCTTTCACACGCTCAATCTCGCCAATCTCAAGAAACACAGACCATTGCGTTGATGAGTAAGCTATCACATTTTTCACTGGAGTACGAATCACAGCCTTGTTTTCAAGCTCATTTGGAAGCTCCAAAGAGTCGGGATAAAGATAATATTCGCCAAGAGATTTATCGTTCCAAGGATTTGAAATATTTACATAATATCCTGATTTATAATTGGTTACATCAATGTAACTTGTGTATTTCATCAAGTTTTCATTTCCGAAACAATCATTGTTTTTCGTGTTATCCGAATTATTCTCACACGAAAATAGTATGCAAGTTATTGATAAACAGATAAATATGAACTTTTTATTCATTGCTTGGATTTAACGTGTTTTGTTTGCAAAAATAATAAAATAAATGTTTCGTTTTATTGATAAAAAATGTTTAATTTTGCACATTAAAATATTGAATTATGGGAATTTTCATGTTTCACAGGCCAGAGATGCCTAAGTTTAACTATATTCCGCGCTATTACAACCCAGAAAAAGAGGAGTTGGAAAAGCGAAAGGCTGCATTGGGTTTGGATTCCAATCTCACTGATAGTGAAAAACTTAGGGTTCAGATGCGACAGAAATGGGGGAGAATCGGTGAGGACGGAAAAGCTAAAAAGCCCAAATCTGCCGTCGGAACGTTGCGTTATGCAATAATCTTTGGCGCTGCAGCGGTTATGATATATTTCATTTTCTTCACCCCATTTGTGGAGAATTTTATCACCATGTTTCTGCATCTTGGAGGTAAGTAGCTATGTCATTGGATATCATAAAGTTACTTCCGGATTCTGTTGCGAATCAGATAGCTGCGGGTGAGGTCATCCAGCGGCCGGCTTCTGTCGTTAAAGAGTTGATAGAGAATGCGATAGATGCAGGTGCCACACAAATTGACCTGATTGTGAAAGACGCCGGTCGCACGTTCATCACCGTTATTGACAACGGCTGCGGAATGTCAGAGACCGATGCAAGGCTGTGTTTTGAGCGTCATGCGACATCGAAAATCACTTGTGCAGACGACCTTTTTGCCATAAAAACCATGGGTTTCCGTGGAGAGGCACTTGCATCAATTGCCGCTGTCGCGCAGGTTGAACTTACGACACGACGAAAAGAGGATGAGGTCGGCACAAAAATCCGCATTGAAGGCTCAAAAGTAATCGAGCAACTGCCGAAACCAGCATCTGTGGGTACGAATTTCACAGTGAAAAACCTGTTTTTTAACGTTCCCGCTCGACGTAACTTCTTGAAATCCAATGAAGCAGAGCTGCGACACATCAACGAAGAGTTCTTCCGCATCACAATCATGAATCCGGAAATTGGGTTTACTTTTGTGAGCAATGACAAAGAACTTTTCCATCTTTATCCTGGGACTTTGAAACAGCGTATCGTTGGACTTTTTGGCAAGGATTACGACAGTAAGTTATTGCCAGTCAATCAGATAACCGAATCTGTGACAATCGACGGTTTCATTGTCAAACCTGAGTTTTCAAAGAAGACGAGAGGCGAGCAGTATTTCTTCGTGAATCGTCGTTTCATCAAGCACGCCTACCTGCATCATGCGGTGGAAAACGCCTACAAGGAACTGATTCCACAGGATTGTTTCCCGGGCTATTTCCTTGATATTCAGATAGATCCGAAGGAAATCGATATCAATATTCATCCGACGAAGACTGAGGTCAATTTCATTGACGTTAAGCTGATTTACGCCATTATGCATTCAGCAGTGCGTAAAGCCATCGGACAGAATAACTTAGCTCCGACTTTTGACTTCGACGTTAACCCGAATATGGGCATAGATTTCGGTGAAGCAAGTCGCATGGACAGGCCAATAATCCAACCGAAAGTTGACTTTGATCCGAATTTTAACCCATTCAAAATCAGTCCGATACGACATCAGCAGCAGAACTGGAGAATCGCTTACGAAGATAACAACGACACTGTAGCAACCACACGAATTGATGAAAATGTTAATGATAATCAACAATTTGAAGAAGAACAGAAGAGTCTGTTCATTCAATTGCAGCAGTCGTATATCGTAACAGCAGTGAAGTCGGGAATTCTTGTTGTTGACCAGCATCTGGCGCACGAAAGGATACTTTACGAGAAGTATCTGAAAGAGATGGCAACAGAGGTGAATGCATCACAACAGGAACTCTTCCCACATCATATCTCATTGAATATCAATGACGCATCGATGCTGAAAGAGATGAAACCCGAACTTGAAAAAATAGGTTTTCGCATTGAAGCGATGAACAACACGACGTTCATCATAAACGGAACGCCAATCGATTGCAAGGGTAGCGACGCCGTTTCTTTAATTGAGAAAATTTTAGAGGATTACAAAACGAATAACGTTGGTAATCAATCAGATAGAAAGTTGAATTTAGCACACTCACTGGCATCGCAGATGGCAGTGAAAGCAGGTCAGGCATTGAGTGCGATGGAGATGCAGGACATCATCGACAGACTTTTCGGTTGCGCGGTGGCGGAAATATCGCCAAGTGGCAAGAAAATCTTCACAATCATCAATGCTGACGACATAAAAACACGTTTGAACTAATGGACAATCAATTTAGACCACAAGGTTTTTCGATTTTACCACCAGTGGTAAAGAACTTATTGATAATCAATGTAGTTTTTTACTTGGCGACATGGGCCGCTCAAGTGGCTTGGCACATTGACTTATCAGATTATCTCGGTCTGCATTACATCGGCGCATCGGATTTCAGACCGTATCAATTTGTGACATACATGTTCATGCACGGTGGTTTTGCGCACCTTTTCTTCAATATGTTCGCCCTATGGATGTTCGGAAACAGCATTGAAAATGTTTGGGGACCGAAGCGTTTCCTGATATTTTACTTCGTTTGCGGTATCGGTGCCGGATTAACTCAGGAACTCGTGCAATACATACAACTTGCTGATATTCATATGTATCAGAATGTCAACATAGGTGGCAGAATCATTCCTGTTGAAGAATACCTCAATATGCTGACCACTGTCGGTGCTTCAGGTGCAGTTTACGGCATACTTCTCGCATTTGGCATGATGTGGCCTGATTCAAGAATTTACATCTATTTTGCCATTCCAATCAAGGCAAAATGGTTCGTTATAATCTACGGTTTAATAGAGCTGTTCTCAGGATTTTCTTCGGTCGACAACGTTGCACATTTCGCTCATGTTGGAGGCATGCTGTTCGGTCTTGGACTTATCCTTTATTGGCGTTATAAATCAGGAACATGGCAACCGAAATTCAAAATCAAATTCAATAAAAACAAAGATTTCGGCAATGGTCGTCCAATGTCAGATTGGGATTACAACAAAGAGCGTGCCGATGATGAACGCCGCACCGATGAAATCCTTGAAAAGATTAGCAAAGGCGGCTACGATAGCTTGACAAAAGAAGAGAAGGATTTTTTGTTCAGACAGAGTAAGAAAAGCTGATGAATTTCAAGATCGCATCGGAGTTTAAGCCTACTGGCGACCAGCCTCAAGCCATCGAACAGCTGAAAAACGGCATCTTGGCGGGGGAGAGGTACCAGACTTTAATGGGTGTGACTGGCTCAGGCAAGACTTTCACCATTGCCAATATGCTGGCAGAATTGAACCGTCCCGCACTGATTCTCAGTCACAACAAAACCCTTGCGGCTCAGCTTTACAGCGAATTCAAGCAGTTTTTTCCGGAAAATCGAGTTGAATATTTCGTTTCCTATTACGATTATTATCAGCCGGAAGCGTTCATTCCGCAGACGAACACTTATATTGAGAAGGATTTGTCGATCAACGACGAGATTGACAGATTAAGATTAAGCACCACTTCAGCACTGCTTTCCGGAAGACGAGATGTTATTGTAGTGTCTTCAGTATCATGTATTTACGGCATCGGAAATCCTGAAGATTTCAGTAAAAACGTCATCAATATTGAACTGGGACAGAAAATCCGCCGCGACGACCTGCTTTTAAACCTCTCTAATGTGCTTTACAGCCGAAATGATATAGAATTCGCTCGTGGACGTTTCCGTGTAAAAGGCGACACCGTGGACGTTTTTCCTGCATATTCCGAAACGCCTTTCAGAATCATTTTTTGGGATGATGAGATCGAAGAATTGGAGTCGTTTGACCCTATAAACGGCACCAGAATCGAGAGTTTGCAAAACATTACACTGTTCCCGGCCAATATCTTCGTTACCTCGAAAGAAAAGATAAAACAGGCAACTGAGGAAATTTTGCTCGATATGTTCACGCAAGCCGAGTATTTCCGTGAAATTGGCAAATTTGAAGACGCGAAACGCTTGGAAGACCGTGTAAATCATGATGTTGAGATGATTCGAGAGTTGGGTTACTGCTCCGGAATCGAGAACTATTCGAGATATTTTGATGGTCGCGCCGCTGGAACCCGTCCTTTCTGTCTGCTCGATTTCTTCCCCGATGATTTTATCACAATTATCGATGAAAGTCACGTGACCGTGTCGCAGATTCGAGGCATGTACGGAGGCGACCGCTCGAGGAAACAGACACTGGTTGAATATGGCTTCAGATTGCCTTCGGCGCTCGATAACCGTCCATTGAAATTCGATGAGTTTGAGGCACTTACGGGACAGACGATATATGTCAGCGCGACGCCTGGAGACTATGAGATGCAACAAACACAAGGCGTTTACGTAGAACAGCTGATACGCCCGACAGGACTTTTAGACCCTGTAATTGAAGTGCGTCCGTGCACCAATCAGGTTGATGACCTAGTTGACGAGATTATACGCGTGCTCGCCAACAAACAACGTGTTCTTGTTACAACCTTGACGAAGAGAATGGCGGAAGAACTTACAAACTATCTTAACAACTTGAATATCAAGACGAGATATATACATTCTGACGTCGACACTCTCGATAGAGTTGAGATCATGATGGGTCTTCGAAAAGGCGATTTCGATGTTTTAGTTGGTGTCAACCTCCTTCGTGAAGGCTTGGATTTGCCTGAGGTTCAATTGGTTGCGATTTTGGATGCTGACAAGGAAGGATTCCTGCGTTCGGAACGTTCGTTGACCCAAACAGCAGGTCGCGCCGCACGCAACGCTGATAGCAAAGTGATAATGTATGCTGACAAAATCACCGATTCGATGCGCAAAACCATCGATGAGACCCAGCGGCGGCGCGAGAAACAGATAGCATATAATATTGAACACGGAATCGTTCCGAAGACCATCATCAAGCCGTTAGATACAGCATGGAATGACACCATCAACAAGCAGCGACTTGTCGAATACGAGCAAACAGAAGAGAGTGTTAGGGCAGTGGCAGAGGAAAAAGTCGCCGTCTATCGTTCACCGAAAGACATCAAAAAAGCCATACTTGAAGCCAAGAAAGAGATGGAAAAATCTGTCAAGGAACTCGACTTCATGAATGCAGCAAAATACCGCGACATTATAGTCGCATTGGAAGAGAAACTTAACAAAATTGATTGATTATGAATACTTTAGCTGTACCATTTTTTGCTACCGACGCAGTTTGGAATTTAATGTTGCAATTGTGTATCATCGCCGTGGGACTTTTGGCGGGAAACATTGTGCGAACCAAAGTGCCATTCATGCAGAAAAGTTTAATTCCATCGGCATTGATTGGTGGTGCTTTAATATTGATTTTCAAGGCATTATACACTGATTTGTTCGGTTGGGAAGATCTTATCAACAAAACTTCGATGGAGATTATCACATACCATGCCTTGGGTTTAGGATTTGTGGCTTTGGCTTTGAAAAACAACAAAGTCGAGTCAAAATCAAGCACAATGAAAGTGATAGAAACCGGTACGCTGACAGCAAGCACATACATCATCCAAGGCATTGTGGGTCTTTTAGTTACAATTCCGCTGTTCTATTTTGGAAAAAAGATTTTCTATGCCGCAGGATTGCTGCTCCCGATGGGTTACGGTCAGGGACCTGGACAGGCACTGAATTTCGGCACAATTTACATGGACAGAGCCGCTGAACAAGGCATCATTTTCCCTGGAAAAGACTTCGGTTTATCAATAGCCGCTTTGGGATTCATCGTAGGATGTGTTGTCGGTGTTATCTATCTTAACATTTTGAAAAAGAAAGGAAAAATCAATATTACTGAAATCCGCGAGAAGCAGATGAACAAGCTCAGTGACTATGAAGGTGACAATGAAATCCCTGATACTGAATCAGTTGACAAACTTTCTATACAGATTGGCTTGGTGCTTTTCACTTATCTTTTGGTCTACCTTTTCAACCATTTCCTGCAGACTCTTCCGCTCGGCAATTTCGGCGAGAAGACACTTATGCCATTGATGTGGGGATTCAACTTCCTGCTCGGTACACTATTCGGCATCATGATAAAAGGCATTATCAAAGTCTTGAGAAAAAGACAAATCATGAAGCGCGAGTATATCAACAACTATCTTTTGAACCGCATCAGCGGATTCTTCTTCGACATCATGATTGTGGCAGGAACAGCAGCAATAAACTTCAGTGAATTCAAGGGGTTCGCAGTTCCATATATACTTGTGTGCGGTCTCGGAGCAATAGTTACATTCTGGTTCGTGAAAAAAGTTTGCAAACATCTTTATCCCAACTATGTCTACGAAGGATTTTTCAGCATGTTCGGCATGCTCACAGGCACCGCCTCCAATGGTATGATTCTCCTTCGCGAAATCGACCCAAAATTTGAGACACCTGCCGCAAACAACCTTGTTTTACAGTCACTTCCAGCTGTTGCATTAGGTTTCCCGGTATTGCTTTTAGTAAGTTTTGCACCACAAGGATTCACCCAAGCACTTATCACATTGGGAATCCTAATCGTTGTTTTCATCATTTTCAATCTGTTCATGTTCAGAAAGAAAATCTTTAAGAAAAACAAATAAAATTTTTGTTTTTTATTTAAAAATATTTAATATATTTGCAGACATGATAAAGGTGAATTGGCTTTTATCATGTCTTGTGTTTTAACTTATTGATAAAGAATAATTTATATTATATATGAGCGAAGGATTATATTCAATGGAAGCTAAGGATTTTGACAAAACCTTAGACTTGACGAAAATTAAGCCGTATGGCGACACCATGAACGATGGCAAAACCCAGCTGAGTTTCACATTACCTGTTCCATGCGGCGCAGAAGCTGTCGAGGCAGCAAAACAACTCCTCAAAACTATGGGTTTCGAAAATCCTATCGTGGTGTATTACAAAGAGTTGACACCTGGATTCACGTTCTTTAACTGCTACGGAAGCTGCACTCACACTGTGAACTACAGCACAATTTACGTTCCGAAGGTCGAATCGAACACCATGGACATGTATGAAACCGACCAGTACATCAAGGAAAACATCGGACGTAAGATCGTCATCGTGGGTGCAAGTACAGGTACCGACGCTCATACCGTGGGCATCGACGCTATCATGAACATGAAGGGCTATGCCGGTCACTACGGACTTGAGCGTTATGAGATGATTGAGGCATACAACCTCGGTTCGCAGGTGCCAAATGAAGAGTTCATCGCGAAAGGCGTTGAGCTTCACGCCGATGCGTTGCTTGTCTCGCAGACAGTTACACAGAAAGACGTTCACATCAAGAATATGACCAACTTCATCGAGCTGATGGAGGCTGAAGGCTTGCGCGACAAGATGATTTGCTGCTGCGGTGGCGCTCGTATCTCGCACGAGCTCGCTAAGGAACTCGGTTTCGACGCTGGCTTCGGAATGAACACTTATGCTGATGATGTGGCATCATTCGTGGTTCAGGAAATGGTCAAACGCGGAATGAAATAATTAACAACTAAAAATAATAATTATGAATACTCTATTGCTATATTTGTTTGTAATGGTGATTATCTTGGTGTTTATCTTAGTGCTTATATTGATAACATCTACTGATAGTAAGACATTTGTGTCAGAATCCTCAGATATTAATAACTACAAATATGCATCAATTTCTAGCAGTCAAAACTGTAGTAGTTTGGCACATCTGATGAATATAGATATGACAGTATATGATGTACTGGAGTCTGCTGGATTTACTATGATAGGAGAAAATGTTATTGATAATCTAACTGAAGAACAAAAGGAAAAATTATTTTTAGTTAAATTTTCTGCTTCATCAAATTTAGTAGAATCTGTAGTTACTATTAATTTCATTGATTATTTAAAAGGAAAATCTATTGTTAATTATAGAGGTGCTTCATGTGATGGGTTTGGTTCAAGTAGACAAGCAGATATGAATAAGGCTATTAAACGAGCAATAACACAATTGTCAGAATTTTTAATGAATAACAAGAAATAATATATCAAACAAAAAAAATAACATCATGGATAAAAATGAAATGAGAGAAGTTATCGCCAAGAGAGCGGCAAAAGAGCTGCATGACGGCGATGTAGTGAACCTTGGTATCGGTATCCCGACATTGATCCCTAACTACCTTCCAAAAGGCGTTTCAGTGACGCTGCAGACCGAAAACGGTGCTATGGGCATGGGTCCAACACCTGAAGAAGGCAAGGAAGACAAGAACCTCATCAACGCTGGCGGCGGTTTCATCACCTTGACACCAGGCGCTTGCACATTCGATTCAGCAACATCATTCGCAATCATCCGCGGCGGTCACGTCAACGTGTCGTTCCTCGGCGCATTGCAGGTCGATGAGAAGGGTAACCTCGCCAACTGGATCATCCCGGGCAAGATGGCTCCAGGTATGGGTGGCGCTATGGACCTCGTGGTCGGTGCAAAACGCGTTATCCTCACCATGGAACACACACAGAAAGGTGCTCCTAAGATCTTGAAGGAATGCACACTGCCTCTCACAGCAGCAGGTCAGGTCAACATGATCATCACCGAGATGGGTGTGATGGAAATCACAAAAGAAGGCATCGTCCTCACAGAGATCCATCCTGAATTCACAGTCGAGCAGGTGCAGGAAGCAACAGAGGCTAAGCTCATCATCAGCCCGAACCTCAAATCAATGGTTGACTAATCATGGAATATCAATACTTAAAAAGCGAAAACAGGGAAGACGGTATCTGCATCATGACGGTGTCGGCTCCTAAATCGTTGAATGCACTGAATTCGACGGTTTTGAAGGAAATCGACGACTTCGTGAGCAACCTCGACACAAAGAAGACTCGCGTTCTCATCATCACTGGTGACGGCGAGAAATCGTTTGTGGCAGGCGCGGATATCTCCGAGATGGTGCATCTCTACGAGAAAGAAGGCTATGAGTTCAGTAAACTCGGCGCCATCGCTTTCCGTAAGATAGAGCTGCTCCCGATTCCTGTCATAGCTGCCGTCAACGGATTCTGCCTCGGCGGCGGATGCGAGCTGGCAATGGCATGCGACTTCCGTTATGCCTCAAGCAACGCCAAATTCGGTCAGCCTGAGGTGGGACTGGGCATCACACCTGGTTTCAGCGGCACATACCGTCTCGCAAAGCTCATCGGACAAGGCTACGCCAAGGAGATGATCTACACAGGCAAGGCCATCCGTGCCGACGAAGCACTGCGCATCGGCTTGGTGAACGCAGTTTATGAGCCTGAAGTTTTGATGGAAAAAGTCATCGAGACAGCCCAGAAAATCGTCGCCAACGCACCTCTGGCCATCAAATATGCTAAAGAATGCATCAACGAGAGCTACGACATGGTTGCAGCCGACGCCATCGAACTGGAAAACCGCAACTTTGGAAAATGCTTCGCAACAGAAGACCAGAAAGAGGGAATGACAGCGTTTCTTAATAAAGGAAAAGCTAATTTTAAAGGAAAATAATTTAATTCAAATATTATGAAAGTATACGTTATCGGAACAGGAACCATGGCAAAAGGCATCGTGAAGGCTTTCGCAGCTAAGATGCCAGTCGTCATGAAGAGCAGAACTCAGGCCAGCATCGACAAGGCAATGGGTTCAATCGCAAAAGGTTACGCAAAACTCGTTGAAAAAGGCAAGATGACTCAAGAGGACGTTGACGCTCTTTTGAAGAACATCACCACAACCACCGACTACGCCACATTCAAAGACGCTGACCTCGTCATCGAGGCTGCATCAGAAGATATGGCTCTTAAGAAAGAGGTGTTTGCTGAACTCGACAAGATCTGCAAACCGGAAGCAATTTTCGCAACCAACTCATCATCACTTTCAATCACAGAGATCGCTGCCTGCACAACACGTCCTGCACAGTTCATCGGCATGCACTTCTTCAACCCGGCCGACAGAATGGCATTGGTGGAAGTCATCAAGGGACAGCTCACAAGCGACGAAGTGACAAAATGCATCGTTGACCTCGCCACATCAATCGGCAAACAGCCGGTCGAGGTGAAGGAAGCCCCAGGTTTCGTTGTCAACCGCATCCTCATCCCTATGATCAACGAGGCAGTCGGTATCTTGGCCGACGGTATCGCATCAGCAGAGGACATCGACAAGTGCATGATGCTTGGCGCCAACCATCCAATGGGACCTCTCGCATTGGCCGACCTCATCGGTAACGATGTGAACCTCGCCATCATGGAGGTGCTTTACAACGAGTTCGGTGATCCGAAATACCGCCCACATCCACTTTTGAGAAAGATGGTGCGCGCCGGATTGCTCGGTCGTAAAACTGGAGAAGGATTTTATAAGTATTAATAGTTGTTCAGTTAGTTAGTCAGTTAGCCAGTTAGTCAGTTAAAACTGAACAACTGATTAACTGAACAACTGACCAACTGATTATAAATTAATTGAAATGGATTTTAGCTATTCAAAGACAGAAGAATTGTTCCTGCAGATGATCAGATCGTTTGCAGAGAACGAGGTCAAGCCTTTGGCAGCCGAAGTTGACGAGCAGGAACGTTTCCCTATGGAGACCGTCAAGAAGATGGCGAAATTAGGTTTGATGGGCATTCCGGTGCCACGTCAGTATGGTGGCGCAGGCGGATCAGTGCAGATGTACATCATGGCTGTTGAGGAGCTCTCAAGAGTGTGCGCCACCACAGGCGTCATCCTCTCGGCTCACACATCATTGTGCATGGCACCTATCCTCGAAAACGGAACAGAGGAACAGAAGATGAAATATTTGCCGAAGCTCGCATCAGGCGAATGGATCGGCGCTTTCGGTCTCACCGAGCCTAACGCCGGTACCGACGCCGCCATGCAGCAGACAATGGCTGTTGACGCTGGCGACAAATACATCCTCAACGGAACAAAGATTTTCATCACCAACGCAGCTTACGCCGATGTGTTCATCGTCATGGCAATGACCGACAAGAGCAAAGGCACCAAGGGCATCTCGGCATTCATCGTTGAGAAAGGCTTCAAGGGCTTCAGCATCGGTAAGAAAGAGTTGAAGATGGGTATCCGCGGCAGCGCGACCTGCGAGTTGATTTTCGAAAACTGCGAAGTGCCGAAGGAAAACCTCCTCGGACCTCTCGGAAAAGGCTTCAACATCGCTATGAAGACCCTCGACGGCGGCCGTATCGGTATCGCTTCACAGGCTCTCGGCATCGCTCAAGGCGCAATGGATGAGACAGTTAAGTACACCAAGGAACGTAAACAGTTCGGCAAGGCTATCGCCCAGTTCCAGAACACACAGTTCCAAATGGCCGACCTCAAGACTAAGGTCGAGGCAGCTCGTTTGCTCGTCAGAAGCGCAGCATGGAAGAAAGACAAAGGTCTCCCATACTCAGCAGATGCAGCAATGGCAAAACTCTTCGCAGCTGAGACAGCAATGGAAGTGACTACAAAGGCAGTCCAGTTCCACGGCGGCTACGGCTACACACGTGAATATCCGGTCGAACGCATGATGCGTGACGCCAAGATTACCGAGATCTACGAAGGTACATCAGAGGTTCAGAGAATGGTTATCGCCGGTCATTTATTTAAATAGGAGGGAAGGATTATGAATATTATAGTTTGTATTAAGCAAGTACCTGATACTACCGAAATCAAAATCGATCCGGTAAAGAATACTCTTATCCGTGAAGGCGTTCCGAGCATCATGAACCCTGACGACAAGGGCGGTCTCGAACTCGCACTCCAGATGAAAGACAAATACGGCGCTAACGTCACAGTTATCACAATGGGACCTCCACAAGCCGACCTCATCCTGAGAGAAGCTTTCGCTATGGGCGTTGACAGAGCTATCTTATTGAGCGACAGAAAGTTCGCTGGTGCTGATACTCTCGCGACATCATACGCATTGGCAGGTGCCATCAAGACTTTGGACTATGACCTCATCATCGCTGGCCGTCAGGCTATCGACGGTGACACAGCACAGGTCGGTCCTGAGATGGCTGAACACCTCGGATTACCACAGGTTTCATACGTCATCGACGCTGAACGCGAAAAGAACGGCAACTTCATCGTGAAGAAAGAAAACGAAGACAGCGTGCAGACTCTCGAAGTCGAAGGCAAGTGCGTCCTCACAGTGTTGGCATCAGCATTCGAGGCTCGTTACATGACAGTCGCCGGCATCGTTGACGCTTATGACAAGGAAGTTGAAGTTTGGGGCGCCGACAAACTCGATGTCGATGAGAACAAACTCGGTCTGAAAGGCTCACCAACCAAGGTGTGGCAGTCATTCCCGAAACAGCTCAAAGCACCGGGCGAGGTGTTCGAAGTGAGCGAGGAAGAAGCAGTCGAAATCATTGTTAAGAAATTGAAAGAGAAACATTTAATCTAAAAGTAAGAGTTATGGATATCAAAGATTATAAAAACGTTTATGTGTTCGCAGAACAGCGCGGTGGTACAATCCAATCCGTAGCTTACGAACTTTTAGGTAAAGCACGCGACTTGGCCGACGCTCTCGGCGAGAAAGTCGTGGCAATGTTACTCGGTCATA
>CAMYYD010000009.1 GCA_947303395.1 uncultured Bacteroidales bacterium | reverse complement strand
GAAAAAAATGGTCGGCGGTCGCCGACCATTTTTTATTTCTTGAAATAATTTGAAACTTTCAGGTTTATCTCGCGAATTCGTTCTTCGTTCAGTTTAATCACCTCCCTATCGTAGGTCATCAAACCGTTGAGTTCGACCTCGCAATCAGTGGTTTGGGTGTAAACCGCAGCCGAGAAACCGCGCGGAATCAGATTCAGAAGCTTGTTGGCATATTCCACATAGGTGTCGGTGACTTTTTCTTCGGTATCATATTCAACATAGCCCCAACCTTTCGACGGAACCCATGTGTGTCCCTCGATTTTTCTGCCAATTCCGCCATATTCGCCGAGAACATTGGCTCTGCCAGCATCGTAGAAATACATCTCAGGGTCAGGATAGTTGTGAATATCGAGGATATCACCTACCGGATAGTGATTGCCGCCAGATGCAGGGTTCACAAGTCTTGACGGGTCATAACTCTTCGTCCACTCAACGATTTCAGGGGTTTTGAATTGTCCCCACGACTCGTTGAACGGCACCCAAACGCCAATCGATGGCACAGAATAGAGATAATCGATGATTTCTTTCCATTCTTTCTTATATGTAGCCTCCGATTCAAGTGTTCTGCGACTAAGTGAACCGTCGAAATATCTGTCGGTAACCCAGCCCGGACCGCGACCGCCCGACGGCATATCCTGCCACACGATAACTCCCAAGCGGTCGCAATGGTAGTACCATCTGGCTGGCTCGACCTTAACGTGCTTTCTGATCATGTTAAAGCCAAAGTCCTTGGTTTTCTGGACATCGTAAGCGAGCGCTTCGTCGCACGGAGCGGTGTAGAGGCCGTCGCACCACCAGCCCTGATCAAGCGGGCCGAACATGAAAACCGGCTCGTTGTTAAGCATCAGACGCACAATGCCGTTTTCATCTTTCGCAGTGCTGAATTTGCGCATAGCGAAATAACCGACGACCCTGTCGACTACTATATCAGCTTGATACAAAACGACCTCGATATTGTACAGATAAGGATAATCGGGCGACCATAGCTTAGCATCAGCAGGCATTGGCACCTCGACTGCTTCACCATTTATCGATACTGCCGTTGCTCCTGCACAAGGATTATGTCCATCAGCATACGGTTCATCGCCGCTTTCAGAAACTGTAACTTTAACTTTTTTCGAAAAATTGCTCACAATAGTAGGAATAACCGTCACCTTGTGATTGTCAATATCGGGTATAATCTTCAAATCAGCAATATAATTTTCATAAACCGGTTCAAGCCACACCGTCTGCCAGATTCCAGTGACTGGTGTATACCAGATTCCATGAGGTTTAACATGCTGTTTTCCACAAGGTTGCTCGCCCTGGTCTGTCGGATCCCAAACACGCACTTTCAACACGTTACCTTTCTTTCTTACAGCCTGAGTGATATCAATACTAAATGGTGTATAACCGCCTGTATGAGATCCCACTTTTATGTCGTTTACCCATACATCACATTTCCAATCGACGGCACCGAAATGCAACAGAATGCGTTTACTTCTCCATTTCGAAGGAACATCAAATTCTCGCTGATACCAGAGTTCATTGTCTTTTCCGACATATTTCTGCACTCCCGACAACGATGATTCTATGCAAAACGGCACTAAAATCTTGCCGTCAAACTCGCCAATGTTATTTTCGCCTTTCGGACGAATGGCATAATCCCATAATCCGTTGAGATTCTGCCAATTTAATATGTTTAAATCTCTTTCATATCGCAGCATTTGTGGACGAGGATATTCTTTCCAAACGTTTTCAGGCGTGACTTCAGAAGCCCAACGGGTCTTAAGGCTGTCGCCCGCCGGAGCATATTGAGCCATCATAGTTAATCCGCTGATTAACAAGCAAATAGAGGTAATAAGTTTTTTCATGGTTTAATGTTTAAATTTCCAGCCAAGACCGAAAAACACCGTCCTAATCTGGTCATCTGTAATATAAATATCTCTGTAATCTCTAACAAAAACTGACAGATACTGACGTCGCGTCAGGCGGTAGTCAACATTGCCGACAAGTAAAATGCTTTCAAGGAATAAGTCTTTGTCTTTATTTTCAGCGACCAACTCACCTGAGACGCCATAGCTCCACCTCGAGTTTTTCTGATGATACTCAACCGAGAGTCTGTTTCGCCACACATGTTGCATTTTGTAGTTATAATACCCCCGTGTCTCATCATGCATCATCAGCTGATAACGTGTGCGGAAAGAGAATTCCCAGTTTCTATAGTCATATTTATAAGTAAAATGGGCTGAAAAACGGTATCTGTTGCGATAGATTTGCTTTTCGGTATATTTGTTGATATAATCAAAAGCAACTCCCATCTTTAAGCCATCCAAAAGTCTGTATTTTTTCAGCTTATAATCAAAGCCAATCGATGTCTTTGAACGCGAATACTGTGAGAAATCATGGTCAAAACGCAGGTCTTCCTTAACGTTGACATCCCAAAAACTTCCAAAAGATTGTTGGTATTCGGCAGTCAGCATTCCACCGAAATCGGTTGAGTTTTGAGCATTTGACGGCAAACCAAACAATAAAATGATTGCAAGGGCAAATAATGATTTGCCCCAACGAACAATTTTATTGTGTAATATCATTTTCATTTTATTGAAAATCTTTCAGTTTTGTGACGGTATTAATCGTATTGTGCGTCTTTGTGAAAGGTTTGTATGTGACCTTCACAAATGCCACGTCGCGCAGATAATCGATGTGCCCGACCTCAACCTCAACGATGTCAAGACCTGTTCTTTCTTTCAAATCAGCGATGAGTTCATCCTCGCGACCGTGTTTCACATTTTCAATCTTATCGTAAAGAATGATTTTTGTCTCGGTGCGTTTTCTTGTTATGAGACCGCTTTCAAACAACCATATTGCTATGATAAACAACAAGTTAGTAACACCAAGCTCGAGATAGCTCACCGTCAGCGCCAGTCCGTTGATGATGGAAATTCCAATGATGATGAAAAGATATGTCATCTCCCTGACTTTCAGCGTTTCCGTTCGATAACGAATCATTCCGAAAATGGCAAAAAGTCCCAAAGCGAAGCTGATCGCCATCTTCATGTTTTCCATGTGGATTATGAGCAGGAAAATCGTGATTGCGAAAAGCATGAATGTGAAATAGTAGTCGTTTCTGCGGCTTTTCGGGTAATAAAAACATCTCACGATGAGCAAGCAAACCAGAAAATGGAATGCGAAACGCACCAAAAGCGTCCACAAACTAGTCATGTCGTAAAGCGGCACACCTAGGAAACCTGTTTCAAAAGCCGCTCCGCCGAATTCGCGGGCTATATCAGGATCAAACTCCTGCTGCATTATTTGAAGTAATAGCATATTCTCTTAATTTTTTTAATTTTTCCAATTTGATAATCTTTTTTTTGAAACGATTCTGTTTCAATGTCTTGTCAGTCAACGCTCTACCGATGCAATATTTGCTGATACTGAACGGCTTGACTCTCAATTCAAAGAGCGTTTGCTGAAAAAACGACTCACATTGTCCGTCACGTTTCAGCTCCATAATCACGAGTGGAGCGATCCCGTTGTCGTTACCGTTTTCAAAGTTATGAAACCGCACGTTGAAATCTATTGTGATTCGTTCGGTCTTGCCTTTGTTCACCACCGTTATGCGCTCGAAAGTCGTCGAAAGTTTCTTCATAAAACCGTCGAAATCGTAAGTCGGCAGCTGTTTTTCGACAAATTCACGCACAGCATCATCCGATTTCAAATCAGAAAAGACCTTCTCCCCCACCTCAATGCGTTTCTTTTTCGTGCGTCCGTGGTTGTTTTTATGTTTCACCTCGCAGAAATAACTGCCAGTGTCGACATAATTCCTGACTCTCAATTTGTCGCGTTTCAGTTTCTTATCCTGATGAATGATATACATGTGATTATCAACTGTGTCGTAGTACACGCTGTCATATGCGGCGACACGTTTCCCATCGATTTCCTGCACGTAATACTCATCCTTGATAAGCGCAAACAACTTTGCAACGGTCAAATCATCAGCGACATATTTAGTATCGATGCGGTTCATCAGCTTCACGGCACTCATCTCGTCAAGGCTGATTGGGGTCATCTCGTTCAATATGTCGTTGATAATCAACATTATTTAAAAATCATTTCAAATTCCTTCACCGACTCAAGCTTGCCGTTCGGATAATAGTTGAGTTGCCGTTTCTTACTTCCGTCGTCGTTGTACTCGTATTTTTTGATACGAATGACCTTATCTCTGTCGTTGTATTCAATCTCGCGAAGCACCTTCGACGCCGGGTCAAGCGGGTCGGCATATTCCGATGTCACGCGCGATTTCTGTCCGTATGAGGCATATTCAATCTCCTCAATTTTTCTTCCAAGAGAATCGTATGTAGTAACATGGTCCAAAAAAGCCTGTTTTGCGCCAGCTTGAGTATTCCATTCCTTGATAGTCAAGCCTTTACGTTTCTGACGCTTGATCAAAGTCTCAGGCGAAACTTGTTGTGACAACGCCGGCAATACCAGCGCCATCAAAAATGAAAATATCAGAAATCTCTTCATAATTCTTATAACTTCTTGATTATCAGACCTGAATTCTCACAATAAATGTCGTATCAGGTACCATTTCAATAATCTGACCTGCATCTTCAATTGTCAGAGTATCGATCAAAGGTGACGGGATTTCATTAGAATTTTCAGTGAATGTAAACACTTCATATTCACCAGGTTGCAGTTTCTGGAAGGCAAACACACCATCCAAACCCACGCGCACGTCATCAAAATGATAGGCGGCACCAGCTTCTCTGATATAAACGCGCTGTTCGTAAGCCCAACCTTGTCCACGATAGGTGTCGTTGTGATAATACAATGCGTAGACTTTGCCTTTCGCTATCGAGGTTCCGTAGGCTTTACCTTGGTGGATATAGATTGTCGGGACATGTCCGGTCTCTCCTTTACCTATTGACACTGAAGCTGTTACTGGTATTCTTTCACCCGATGGCAGTGTTGAATATGAAAACACGGTGTAATCGCCTGGAGTCAGGTATTTGAATTTATAAAATCCTTTGTCATCGGTTTCCACGTCATCGCCATAAAAATCGGAATTGCCATAAACAATGAAAACATCAGTCTTTGCTGCATCCATGGTGTCTGCCGGCAGCGAATAGTCATCATCAGGATGGTTAATCAGTTTCACATATCCCTGAACGGCTCCTGTTCCGCCTTCTCCTTCTCTGCTGTTGCATGATGCTAAAAATAGCGAGCACACACACAATAATCCAATCAGTTTAATTCTCATAAAATGTTAAGTTATAATGTTATTATTTATTCTCCTTCAAGATTGTTTTTCAATTTCCGCATGACATTCACAAAAACGTCAAGTTCCTGTTTATCAATGTCTTTGATAGCATCATTCATAAAATTGATAGCCACTTCGGTCGTAACTTTCTCCAAAGCGGAACCATCGTTCGTAAGTTCTATCTTATTGATTCTGCGGTCGTTTTTATCGACAACTCGTCTGACAAGGTTCTTTTTTTCAAGCGAATCAATGATTTTTGTCACCGAATTTTTGTCTTTTTGGATGATATCAGCTATATTTTGCTGTGACAGCGACTGCTCTTTCCAAAGAATATCGAGCACCAGAAATTGCTCAGGTGTGATATTTATTCCATTTTCCTGAAGTTTATCGAAAAAGCACTTTTTTATCCTCGAATTGAGGATATTCACATACACCGCTATCTCTTTAATTAGCATCATAAGGCTTAAATGTTAATTATCTCGCAAAGATAGTGATTTTTTCAAATAATATCAAAAAAATCGTGATTTATTTCTTTTTGATTGGGCTTTCGGGTTCTTTAGCCATCATTTTATACTCGCACCATTCTGAGAATTTAGGTAATGCAAAGGTGAAGAATTTGGTGATTTTTCCGATTGGAGTGAGAAGCATCTCGTTTTTACGATGACTGAGTCCGTAGGCCATTCTTTGTGCCACACGTTCAGCCGTCATCATCTTGCTTTCATTACGAGGTGTCATGCCTTGAGGTGATCCATCGGCGAGAAGTGCTGTATTTCTTATATTAGATGCAGTAAATCCTGGGGCGAACACCATCACATGCAGTCCGTCGTAGCGATGTTCAACACGCAATGTGCTAAGGAATCCCCTGATGGCGAATTTTGATGCGGAATAGCCTGTCCTGCCTGGCAATCCGAGGTATCCTGCTGTTGAAATAACGCCCACCACGCTGCCTTTGGATTCCAGAAGATACGGCAAGGCGAATTTGGTGCAATAGACAGTGCCCCAGAAGTTGGTGTCCATCAGCTTTTTTATGACATCGAGGTCGACGTCGACAAACATGGCGCGCATCGAGATACCGGCATTGTTAACGAGCACATCGATGCGACCAAATATCTTAACGGTTTCTTCAATTAGGTTTTTGCAGTCCTCCTCTTTCGCGACATCAGTCTTGACGCACAACACGTTAGCAGGCTCAGGCATCTCGTTTTTCAACTGCTCAAGCTTGTCAAGTGTACGTGCAGCCATCACGACTTTAGCGCCGCGTGAGGCAAACAAACGTGCCGCAGCCAGCCCGATTCCCGAGCTGGCTCCAGTCACAATTATAACTTTATCCTTGAAATGCTTATTTCTCATTATTAAAGAATAGCCATCTGAGGCATCTCAGGATTGTCGTACTCGCCAGCGGCAAGTTTTTCTTTGATTTCCTTGAATGCGTTCAAAGTGTATTCCACGTCTTCGAGCGAGTGTGCTGCCGTAGGGATGATTCTGAAGATGATCATGCCTCTCGGGATGACAGGATATGTCACGATTGAGCAGAAAATCTTGTAGTTTGTACGCAAATCGCGTGCTATCCAAGCAGCCTGCACCTCATTGCCTGGCAGGAAGATAGGTGTCACACAAGCCTCTGCCGGTCCGATTTCGAAACCGAGGTCACGGAAGCCTTTCTGCAAGGTACGTGTCACTGTCCAGAGTTTCTTACGAAGCTCGTCACCTTCTTTGCTGCGGATGATTTCCAAACGTTTCAAGCAGCCTTCGACGATAGGCATCGGCAATGACTTGGCGTACATTTGCGAACGCATGTTATATCTCAGGTAGTCGATGATGACTTTCGGACCAGCCACGAAGCCGCCTCTGATAGCCATTGACTTAGCGTAAGCGCCGATGTAGAGGTCAATGTCGTCCATCACTCCGAAATGCTCTGATGTGCCGCGGCCTGTAGGACCCATGCAGCCGAATCCGTGAGCGTCGTCGATGAGGATACGGAACTGATATTTCTTTTTGAGAGCCACAATCTGGTCGAGAATACCGAGTGCGCCGGTCATTCCGAACACGCCTTCGGTGATGAGAAGAATACCGCCACCAGTCTTCTTCACAACCTCGGTAGCACGCTGCAACATCTTCTCGCAGCTGACGATGTCGTTGTGTTTGAAGTGGAACGACTGACCCATGTGGAGACGTTTTCCATCGATGAGGCAGGCATGTGCTTCAGCGTCGAAAACGATGACATCGTTGCGTGTGCAAAGTGCGTCGATTGTTGACACGATACCCTGGTAGCCGAAGTTGAACTCATAAGCGTCTTCCTTGTGCTCAAAGTCAGCGAGTTCGCGTTCGAGGCGTTCGTGCAGACGTGTGTTACCGCTCATCATACGGGCTCCCATCGGGTAAGCGAGACCCCAACGGGCAGCGGCTTCAGCGTCAACTTTTCTAATCTCAGGATGGTTAGCCAAACCGAGATAGTTGTTGAGACTCCAGCACAAAACGTCAACACCGTTGAAACGCATGTGAGGTCCGAGTTCGCCTTCCAAACGCGGGAATGCAAAATATCCGTGAATGCGGTCCATATACTGTCCGATCGGACCACCAGAATCGTGAGCTATTCTTTCAAAAATTTCCATTTTAATAGTATTTGTTTTGTCTCGCAAAGATAGTAAAAATATTTACAGTATATGAATATTTGCATTTTTTTATTTTTCTTGAATTTTTTTCAAAATTTGAATTTAAAACACATTTTTTTGTATTTTTGTTGGATATTTTTGTCAAAATGATTAACCTAAAGAATAAAAACGCTCTCGTAACAGGTGCCAGCTCAGGAATCGGGGCTGCGATAGCGCGTCATCTAGCCAAGGAGAAATGCAATCTTTTCCTGACAGGACTGGGCGAAACACAGCTTCAAGAGACGAAAGAAATATGCGAGAAAGAGGGCGTCAAGGTTTTTTACAAAGAATGTAATTTCGCCGAGTTTGCCTCTATCGACGAACTGGTGAAAGAGATAAAATCCATTGGTTTTCATATCGATTTGTATGTCTTGAACGCTGGCATTTCGCAGCGCGACCGTGGTTTAGAGACTGATTTTGCCATCGACCAGAAAATCATGCAAATCAACTATTGGAGCAGCGTTTATCTAGTGAAGCAGTTCAAAGACGAAATTCTGGCTTCGGAGCATGTGAATATGTCTGTAACCACTTCATTAGCAGGACTTTTCGGTTTCCCGTTAAGAACTTCATATTGCGCTTCAAAACATGCCTTGTTCGGCTTCTTCGAGTCGCTTGATCTTGAGTATCCGAATATACACGTCACGTTTTTGATTCCTGGCCGCATCAACACGCCAATCAGCAAGAGCGCCTTGATGGGAAACGGTGAAAAATATGCGAAAATGGATGCCGGTCAGGCGAAAGGGCTTGATGTCGACAAGGCGGCAGAACGAGCGGTGAAGGCCATCAAACGTGAACGGCACCGCAAACTTATCGGAAAGAGCGAGTTGCTAATGGCTTATATTAATAGGTATATCCCTTGGCTTTATTATAAAATTGCAAACAAAATATCTCCAACATAATGAAAAAAGAAAAAGAAAAAGTCATCTGCGGAATCCAGCAGGTAGGCATTGGAGTTGAAGACCTCCAGACAGCGTGGCAATGGTATAACAGGCATCTGAACATCCAGATTCCTATGGTTGACGACGAAGGAGTAGCCGAGCGCATGCTTCCATACACAGGAGGCAAACCGCAACCTCGTCACGCCATTCTGGCCATCACACAACGCGGCGGCGGCGGATTCGAGATCTGGCAACCACAAGGTCGTAAGGTGGTTTATCCTAAAGAGCCTTTACGCTTGGGCGATCTTGGAATTAACATCTGCAAAGTCAAAGCCAAAGACATCAATATCGCATATAACCATTTTTTAGACAATGAGATAACGATTTTAAGCGATATCAGCGTGTCGCCTCTCGGACTTGAGCATTTCTACATCCAAGACCCGTGGGGTAACATTTATGAGATTGAGAAAGATGACTATTGTTTCCTTGATGTTGAGCAACACACTGGAGGTTCAAACGGCGTTGTGATTGGAGTGTCGAACATGGACAAATCCATCGAGTTTTACAGCAAACTCCTTGATTATGATATAGTTGCTTACGATAAAACCGATGTCTTCAATGACTTTGGCGATATAATTGGCGGGAACTGCAAGATTCGTCGTGTAGAGCTGAAACGCTCGAAGCCAGTCTGCGGTCCGCTCAGCGACTTGATGGGCAACTCACACATAGAATTGGTGCAGAACTTTGATATTGAGCCACGTAAGACTCTTGAAGGACGTTGGTGGGGCGATCCAGGATTCATTCATCTCTGTTTCGATGTCCGCAACATGGACAAGGTTCAAGAGGCCGCCAAAGCACTGGGTCACGACTTTGTGTGCGACAGCGGTGTCAACTTCGACATGGGCGATGCCAACGGTCATTTCACCTACGTTGAAGACCCTGACGGAACGCTCATCGAGTTTGTTGAGACATTTAAGATTCCGGTAATCAGGAAGTTAGGACTTTACATTAACTTGAAACGTAGAAACGACTACAAGCCGTTGCCGAAATTCATCACGAGGGCGTTGCGGTTTATGAAAGTATCCATTGATTAGATAAAAGAGAGAAGAGGAGCTTCGCATGAGGCTCCTCTTCTATTATCTATAATCTTTTATCTCTTATCTTAGAGACCGAGTTTCGCTTTAACATCTGGAGTGACGTCGATTGCACTGTCACCAATTGAAAGGATAACTGTCTTCTCGAACACGTATGCCAGACCTTTGGCTTTCACCACGTCGTCGATGGCTTTCTTGATCTTGTCGAGCATAGGTTTTGAAAGTTCTTCCTGTTTTGCAGCGAAATCGCTTTCAGCATTTGCCTGGAAATCCTGGATTCTACCCTGAAGGTCCACGATTTCCTTTTCTTTTGACTGACGGAGGATGTTTGACATTGTTGCTGAGTTAGCCTCATAGTCTCTCATCTTTGTCTGATATTCTGTTGCCATTGCCTGCAATTCAGCCTGAAGCTCGCTGTAATAAGCCTGCATATCCTGCTGAATCTTAGCGCTTTCCGGCATCAAGTCAATGATTGCTTGTGAGTCGACATAACCGATTTTCATTCCCTGTGCGTTAGCTCCAAATCCGATTCCTAATGCTAACACTAACAAAACCAATACTTTAGTTAACTTTTTCATTTTTTATTTTATTTGATTATTATCTAATTTTTTGCAAAAATACTACTTTTTTGTTAATGCGTCAAATATTTTTGCAATGTTTATTTCTTTCCTTCAGCAGGTTTAGTGCCGGCTGTGCTGTTTGAGCGTTTTCTATCCTGACGGCGAACGGTCTGCATCACATTTCCGATCTCATCGAGCACTTCATCGCTGATGTCGAATTTGTCGTTGCAATACAGCACTGTAGCTCCAGCAGCTTTATCGAGTACAAAAGTGTAGTTTTTCACTTGCGCCACCTGAGTTATAGCGTTGTAAATCTTCTCCTGAATAGGCTGAACAAGTTCGGTGCGTTTTGAGAAAAGCTCGCCTTCCGGTCCGAAATATTGCATTTGAAGAGTCACTAATTCCTGTTCTTTTGCAGCAATTGCCTCTTCTTTTTTCTTTTTCATATCATCAGAAAGGAGAACTGATTCTGTCTGATAATCGCGTTTCATCTGATCAAGCTTGTCGCGCAAACCTTTGAGTTCTTTTTCCCATCTTACCGACATCTGGTTAATCTCTTCCTGAGCATCGCCGTATTCCGGAATATTCAGTAAGATATAATCCGTGTCGACGTAGGCTATTTTCTGATTTCCCTGAGCTTTAACCGTTGAGATTCCGAGCATCATCAGAAATGCGACCAAAAATAATGTTCTTGTTTTCATATCATTCATTTTTCAAATTATTCTTTTAATCAATTGAGCCTCCGATTGAGAAGTGGAACTGGCTACCCGATGCATCTTTTGCGCCAGGTACTTCGTCGAATCCATAGCCCCAGTCGAGACCGAGCATACCGAACATCGGCAGGTAAATTCTCACACCGAGACCAGCTGAACGGTACAAATCAAACGGATTGAACTTATCGAATCCGAGCCAGCAGTTACCAGCCTCAACGAAAGAAAGCGCATAGATTGTCGCTTGCGGGTTGAGAGTCAGAGGATAACGAAGCTCCATTGTATATTTGACGAAGATATTACCGCCTTCGCTGCTGTTCGATGTGTAATCAGGAGTCAGTGAGTTGTTGGCGTAACCACGCATACCGATAAGCTCGCGGCCATCGAAGTTATACGAGCCCGTCAGACCGTCACCACCCAAGCAGAAACGCTGGAACGGAGTGATACCGATTGCGGGATTATAGTAGCCCAACAAGCCGAAGCGAGCACGCGTCATCACGACAAGTTTTTCAGCGACCTCGGTATAAAGTGCCGCCTTGAATTTCCATTTATGGAACTCTACCCAGTGGTACATTGCGTCCTCTCGCTCATCCTGATCAGGGTATTTCGCTTCGTAATCGACAGGATTGAACAATGAATACGGAGGTGTCACCTCAAGAGAAAGCACAAATTCCGATCCAAATCGAGGATAAATCGGGTGGCTTGTCGAGTTACGACCGAAGGTGATGTTATATCCGATGAGGTTGAAATTGCCGTTTCCTGTACCGAAATTAAAGATATTCTTATAATTGCTTAAGGTATAACGGATTACATTGATACCATTGTATAATGTGAAGTAGTCATCAGGCCATTTCAAACGTGTTCCGATACCGACAGAGAAACCTGTTTGTCTGAAAATACCTATCGTTTCGGTATAAGTGTTCTTATACGTCGAGTGATAAACAGAAACTGTCAACGAGTTAGGTTTCTTGCCGCCTAGCCAAGGCTCAGTAAACGTCACACCATAATTAATATATGTGGTACCGTATGTCTGAATTCTAAACGAGAGTTTTTGTCCGTCGCCAGCCGGAATCGGGCGCCATGCATCTCTCTTCAAGAAGTTTCTCAGTGACACATTGTTCAAATTCAAGCCCAAAGAAAGCATCAGACGGTTATATCCCCATCCAGCGGAAAGCTCAATCTGGTCGTTTGGGGTCTCCTCAACCACATAATTGATATCGACGGTGCCGTCAGCAGGATCAGGTTGGATATCAGGGAGGAGTTTTTGGGAGTCGAAATACTGCAAAGCCGACAGTTCGCGCATGGTTCTCATGATATCGCTACGGCTGTAGAGCTGACCAGGACGTGTATACATCTCACGAATAATGATTCGGTCGTTGGTTTTGGTATTTCCCTGAACCGTTACATGTTTTATCGTAGCCTGATCGCCTTCACTCATTCTCATTTCGAGGTCGATGGTGTCGTTATCCACTCTGATTTCTATAGGGTCGACGCGGAAGAAGAGGTAGCCATCGTCCATGTACAGCGACGAAACGTCATATCCGCCTTCGCTGTAAGTCAGGTTCTTATCGAGAAGTTCTTGATTGTAGACATCGCCTTTTCTAATGCCAAGCACTTTGTTCAAAGTTGCCGTATCATATTTTGTATTTCCAACCCAAGTGATATTGCCAAAATAATACTTATGACCTTCATTAACATCAATAGATATGCCGATATTCTTATCGTCCATCACATACACTGAGTCTTTTACAATCTTAGCGTCACGATAACCTTTCTCGTTGTATTTCTTTATAATAAGCCGTTTGTCGTCTTCATAATTATCTTCATCGTAGCGTGATGATTTAAAAATTCTCGGGCGGATATTTTCCGTGAAATACCACACGACCTCGTCTTCTGCGGCGACAGGTCGGAATGTGATGAGATCCCACACAGTGTTCACAAAGGAAGCGCCAAGTGGACGAAGTGGATCGAATTTACCTCTGCGTTTGGTCTCTTTCATTGCCGAGCGGATTTGTCCGTCGGTCAAGACATCATTACCATTCACGACGATTTCTCCGATGCGGACTTTCGACTTTTTATCGACATTGATGATGACTGTCACATAATTCTCCATCGTTGTGTCAGGCACAGGAGTCATTTTAACCTCAGTATTGAGATAACCTTTGTCGGCGTAATAATTCTTGATAATTCCTGATGTTTTGGTGAAAGTATGCTCTGTTGCAACATCGCCGCGAGTGATATTGATTTTCTTTCTAAGTTCCTCAGCTTCAGACTTTTTCACGCCTTTAAACGAGAATTTACTGATTCTAGGACGTTCTTTCATATCGATATTCAGGAAAATCTTGCCGCCAACTCTTTGAGTCTGGGTTATCTGGATATCTTCAAAAAGTCCTTGTTCCCAGAGATTTTTGATTGCCTGCGTGATTTTATCGCCTGGCACCTTCACTGTCATACCCACATGCAAGCCCGAAAGCATGACCACCACGGCCGGATCGACATATTGCACACCCGTGACGGTGATACCGCCGATTTCATATTCACGAGGAAACGAATAATCAATCTCAGAAAGGTCGTTCCCCACTTGAATCTGAGATTTTGCGACAAAGCCTGTCATGAGGAAACTCCAGCATAACAAAGCAATTGCAAATATTTTACACTTTTTCAAAAAAGTCATTTTCCTTACTTTTTAAGTTGTTCACTAGTCTTTCCGAACCTGCGTTCTCTGCTTTGATAATCAACGATAGCCTCGTACAAATCCTCTTTTTTGAAATCAGGCCAGTATTTTTTCGTGAAATACAATTCAGAATAAGCAATCTGCCAAAGCAAGTAGTTACTGATTCTCTCCTCGCCGCTTGTGCGGATAAGCAAATCAGGGTCAGGCATTCCTGCAGTAGCCAAATGATTGTTTATCAATGCTTCGTCAACCTGTTCAGGATCAATCTTGCCTTCCTTAACTTCGGTCGCGATGTCTTTTACCATCTTTGTCAGTTCCCAGCGGCTTGAGTAGCTGAGACAGAGGGTCAGAGTCATTCGAGTATTGTTCTTTGTGTTGTCGATAGCATACATCAAAGCGTCGTACTGTGATTTTGGGAGGCGTTTTAGATCGCCTATTGCATTAAGACGTATATTGTTGTCGTTCAATGTCTTAAGCTCATTTTTCAGAGCGTTTGTCAATAACGACATCAAAGCATCCACTTCAAAAGAGGAACGGTTCCAATTTTCAGTTGAAAAAGCGTACAAAGTAAGATATTTCACGCCAAGTTCAGCGCATGCCTCGGTGGTGTTTCTCACGGCATCCACGCCATGCTGATGACCGAAAACACGCATTTTACCCTGTTCTTTCGCCCAGCGTCCGTTACCGTCCATAATGACGGCTATATGCTGTGGCAGGCGCTCAACGATTATCTTATCTTTTACACTATTCATTTGTTTATCAATAAGTTACATAACTATTTCTATTCGCGTCCGAGTAACATTTATCTTTCTTAGGTAGGATAAATTTATAAACCAGAGACACGTTCAGGTATCCATACCAGTCGTAATCCGAATAATTGCCACGTTGCACATATTTTTTGTCGTTCGCGTTATTCCCATCGGCAGTCAGTCCGGTAGGATCGCTATAATGTACGAACGGTTCTTTGCCGCTGGCATATGTCGGATAATATGCGTGGCAGTCGTCAATCCAATCTGTGAAAGCGAGGTTAAATCGCCATTCCACGGTAAGACCCACTTTTTTGCCAAGACTATATTTCACGCCCATTCCGAAAGGCAATGACAACGCTGATTTTGTATATTTCGCCTTTCCGTTTTCCGGAATCGAGCTATCATAGTCGACATCAGTAAGTAAGTTGCAAAGTTCGGTGCCATCATCAGCTTTCGGATTAAATGTGAAAAACGATAGACCGCCAAAAAGATATGGTGAAAATTTGCTACGTTTGCTGCCCGTGAAATAATTAAGAAAGTTAAACTCTGCAATCAGCGCGAAGTCATTGATTTTGGTGCTAAACGACAGGCCGCGTTCCGGTTTATAACCAGAAACTTTGTCGCTGCCGGCAATAGTTTGGCTTGTATATGAAAAGCGGAATGCCCAACGGACGTTATCGTAGTATCTCACCACCAATCCGGCACCTAACTTACTCTTGTTCAATGGATTCCAAGGATTGATATCACCCCAATAAGACGACAATCCAGCTGAAGCGCCCACTTCAATCACTTGACAACGAGCGCTTTCGGGCTTAAGAAAAAGTCCAAAAACCAAGACAAATAACGTAACGGCGAGATGTTTTTTACAATTTTTCATCCGTTTTTTAATTCTTTCCTATTGATAGACAGTCGTTTATCTTTTTATTCACCAAAACTACAAATTTATAAATAATTTTTATTATGGTGTTAATTTTTTTTCAATTTCTGACATCATTGCCCCACAGGAGCTTTTTTCTGATGGCTTCGAAGAAATCTCTTCCTGGCAATTTCACCATATTGAAGCTAAAATCAGCTTTTTTAATTTGTAGTTCTAACGTTTTATTAACCAGTTTAGTACGTGAATCCAAGCTTAAATCGTACGCGTCGCAGCGGCCGTCAACTTTAATCTTCACGACACTTTTGTCAGATATAACGACAGGACGCACGCTTAAATTGTGTGCAGATATAGGAGTTATTAAAAAACTGTCATTATTTGGTGCCACGATTGGTCCTCCGGCGCTCAAAGAATAGGCTGTCGAGCCGGTTGGAGTGGCCAAGATGAGACCGTCGGCCCAATAAGTGTTCAGCAGTTTGTCGTCAACGAAGACTTGAATCACAATAAGGCTGCTACCGTCTTTTCTCATGACACTCAATTCGTTAAGAGCATAATTGATGCCTTTGAAACGTTCGTCTTCGCCCACCAATTCAAGCAACGAGCGTTTCTCGACCTCATAATTACCGTTCAGAATCATGTTTACCGCATCAAGAGTCTCATTAGCCGACACGCTTGACAGGAAACCAAGTCTACCCATATTGATTCCGAGTACTGGGATGCCAGTGTCGCGCACAAACTCCACTGAATCAAGCATTGTTCCGTCGCCGCCGAAAGAAAGGAGCACATCTGCCCTGCCCTTAAGCTGTTCATAAGAGTTAAAAGCGTGATATTCAATATCTTCCGAAAAACATCTTTTGATGTCATTCAAAAAGCCAGAATACACAACGATTTCGGTGCCGGCGTTTTTCAAAACACGCAGGACTTCTATCACAAGTCCGTCATAATCAGGGCCGAAGCCTCTACCATACAATGCTATTCTCATAACAAAACATTTTCACATTAAATTGGAGCCACGAGATGGACAAAAAATCCCGTTTCACCAAGTCCGTTAATACCATACTCCAATCTCAAAACCTTATCGTAATACGTAACAAAATCTATACCGATACCTGTTCCGTAAATCCATTGATTTGCGATTCTTGTTGTAAAACCTTCAGGAATCACAACATCCCAAGTGTATGCGAAGTCAAAAAACAGGTTAGCATAAAACGCAAGATGTATTTTTCCGAACCTTTCATTTTTTATAAAAGGCAGGTGTTTGGTAACGGGTTTTAATATCTCAAACTTCAAGTTATTCTTACAGATAGCATAGTTTAGCGCATCGACGACGTAAAGGTCGAAAGCTCTGACGTAATCGTTCCTGTATCCGAAGCCCTGCGACAAGAAATACGGAGCTGTTTTGCTGTCCGACAACTTCGCTGTCACATTAGATGCCCAGTAAAACCTGCCACTTATTGGAGTATACCAGTCAGCAGTGATTTTACCGTAAAACAAATCAGGCGAGTAGTCGAACAATCCCAAACCGATTTTTGTCAGTTCAAGTTCCAAGTAATGACCATCAAGAGGATAGTTATGATCGTCACGATAATCGTTTTTAAATATCGCTGTCAGTGTAATATACTGAAAACGAGTACCTTCCGCATTACCGAAATCCTTATTCAGGCTCTGAATGCTGTCGTTAAACAACCTATTGTCATATCTGCATTGCAGGAACAGTTTATTACGATAACCGAACCTATAATACGGCATCACATAAGCATAAAACGATTCGTGCGCGTATTCGTCTTCCCCTTTAAAATATAGCACTTTGTCGTCTTTTGTGATATACGCCACTTCCCTATCGCGTGTATAGCCTGTCGACGTTTTTACACCAAGTCGTTGTCTTTTTGTAAGATACGGAATATCATACGTCAAGCCATAATTTTGGTTATAACCGCCAATGATTGTCAGGTCAAGTTCGTGTTTCAGTCCCCAAAGGTTGCTATAGACCAAGTCAAAACCATAACTCAGACGTGTGAGATTATCCGCCTCATACCACGACCGCAGGTTTCTGTCGGCGTAAGCCAAATACGGAATTGGCCACAGATACCATCGCTCAACCACATTGATTGTCAATATCTTGCCATCGGCAACATCAGTGTCATCCGACCAATCGAAATCGACGAAATTAAACAATGAAGTATTCAATAAGTTCTCACGGCTTTGTTTTATCGTCTCAAACGAGCAAATCGTATCACCTTCATGGAACAGCAGCTCTCTGTTGATTGTCGACATCTTCGTGACTTTATTGCCAGTCACATTGATTTTCGACACCACAAAACAGCTGTCCTGCTGTTGAGCAAATGAGACAACGGAACATAACAGAATGACTATGACCAGTAATCTTCTCATATCAATCGTCCATCATGTTACAATAGTTCTCATAACGCCAATCTGCGATAACACCTTGTTCCACAGCGTTTTTTATTGCGCAATGCGGTTCATGCAGATGAGTACAGTTGTTAAAGCGACAATCATGCATCAACGCTCTCATTTCAGGGAATCTCTGTGCCAAAGTCTCTTTCTCCATATCAAACAGAGCGAATTCCTTAATTCCAGGAGTATCAATGATATAACCTCCGAAATTCAGTTCATACATCTGGGCAAACGTTGTTGTGTGTTTTCCTTTCTCATGAACTTCAGAAATCTCTCCAACTCTGATATCAAGACCAGGATCCAATCGATTAACAAGTGCCGACTTGCCAACTCCAGAATGTCCGGAGAACATACTCAACTTATCCTTCATAATAGCCTTCAGTCTATCGCAGTTTTCGCCAGTCTTGGCAGAAATCACAAACGATTGATAGCCAATACTATTATAAACTCTCATCAATTCTTCAGCCGCTGCATTCTGTTCCTCGTTATACAAATCGCATTTGTTGAACACAATCACAACTGGGATATGATAAGCCTCCGCGGTCACTGTAAACCTGTCGATGAAGCCAGTCGACGTTCTCGGTTGCGCTATGGTAGCCACAAGAATAGCCTGGTCGACATTTGCCGCGATGATATGCGACTCTTTCGACAAATTCACCGACTTACGGACAATAACATTGGTACGTGGAAGAATCTTGTCAATGACACAAGTTTCCTTGTCACGCTCTTGCTCAAAATTCACCAAATCACCAACAGCCACTGGGTTTGTCGTACGCAATCCGTCAAGGCGAATCTTGCCTCTCAAACGGCATTGCATAACCTCTCCGGCATCATTTCTGACATCGTACCAACTTCCTGTTGACTTAATAACTCTACCTATAGGCATCTTCGCAATCAAAATTCGATGCAAAGGTACAGATTTTTATTGAATTACGCTACAACTTTTGATAACGTTTTCCAGGTAAAGCTGTCAAAACTCCGTCAAACTCCAATGAAAGCAGTACAGAAGCTATTTTTGATGGCGACAAATCTGTTCCCACAATGATATCGTCAAGATGAACAACATTACTATTTTCAAAGACGTTCATAACTTTTTTCTCATCGTCACTAAAGTCACGGAACAAACGCATTTGTTTTGCAACCACTTTGGTGTCGATATCCCAACGCATAGTGTAACGGATATCTGCTGCTCCAGTCAAAAGGTTGGCTTTATTGGTTTTGATGAGATTGTTACATCCCTCGCTATAGATATCGCCAACTTTTCCTGGCAAAGCGAACACTTCGCGGTCATAGGAATTTGCTATCTCGGCCGTTATCATAGCTCCGCCTCTCAAGGCACTTTCAACAACCACAAGACAATCAACCATTCCAGACACAATTCTGTTGCGTTGAGGGAAATTTTCCCTGTCTGGTTTTGTTCCGCTGACAAACTCTGTTAAAACACCTCCTTTCTCTAACATTTTAAGTGCTAATTTTCTGTTCTCCGCCGGATAAATAGTTTGCATCCCGTGTCCCAGCACGCCAACGGTAGCAAGATCATATTTTAAAGCGGCTCTATGCGCCGCAGAATCCACACCATACGCCAAACCACTGATTATCAACACATTATCAACCGTCAATTCCTCAACTAGTTTTTCAACAAAATAGCGTCCGTAATCGGTAATGTTTCTCGTTCCGACAATACCGACGACTTTTTCAGCATTAAGATCAGCATTTCCTTGATAATACAACAACATCGGGCTATCGTGACAATGCTGCAAGCGTTTTGGATATTCCTGGTCAAGATAAAAAAGCGGTTTGATCCCTTTTTCCTCAACAAATCTCATCTCCTGTTCAGCACGAAGCATGATAGCTTTCGAAAAAATGCTGTCAACGATATTTTCCGTTATACCACTAATTTGCAGAAGAGTCTTTTTCTTCTCGCAAAATACGGCCTCAGCGCCTCCGCAGTAGGCGACCAGCTTCTTACCATAGACGTCTCCAATTCCTGGAATCAGCGTAAGAGCGATTTCATATAGTTTTTGTCCTGTCATGCCGCAAAATTACACATAATTTCAATACGTTTTTATTCTTTTTTCTGCAACTTATGTTAAAATTTCACATCATTTGTGCAATAATTTTTGAAAAACACTAACTTTGCAAAAAAATAAAAACTTGGGAAAAAGATATCTGATATGTCCGCTAAACTGGGGATTAGGTCATGCAACTCGTTGTGTACCAATCATCAAGACCTTGATAAGCCAAGGCAACAAGGTCATCGTTGCAGCCGACAAAGGACCATTGGCGTTCCTTCAGAAAGCTTTTCCGGATTTGGAATTCATCGAATTTCCAGGATTTGAGCCAACATACAGCAGATCAAACACCCAGGTTTTCAAGTTGATGGCATCTTTTCCGAAAGCCTTGCGAGACTTCAGGAATGACCATAAAACAATAGAATCCATTGTAAAAAACCATGATATCGACGTGGTGATTTCCGACAATCGTTTCGGTTGCTGGAGCAAGCGCGCTCATTCTGTCTTCATCACGCACCAATTGCACATTCAAGTGCCGAGATTATGGCAGTTTACGACACCTATTGTAAATCTCTTCAACAATAGTTACATTAAAAAATACGATGAGGTTTGGGTGCCGGATTATGAAAACGAGCCATCGCTTGGCGGAAAACTTTCTCATCCTGCAATAAAAGGTGTCGAAACGAAATATATTGGTTTTTTAAGCAGGTTTAATACTGATATTCAATCTGTTACAGAAAAAACAAACAAATATTTGGTAATACTTTCAGGACCAGAACCGCAGAGAACGATGTTTGAAGACATCATTCTGAAACAAGCAAAAGAAACGCAGGATAACGTATTGATTCTCAGAGCAAAACCTGATTCAAACGACCTTTTGAGCGACATCCCGGAAAACGTCAGCATGTTCAATCATGTTGATGACGAGATGTTTGTAAAACTAGTTGAAAGCGCCGAAAACATCATCTGTCGCGGAGGCTATTCCTCGCTCATGGACCTCATCAAGTTGAACAGAACCGCATATCTCGTGCCGACGCCTGGGCAGACAGAGCAGGAATATCTGGCAAAACATCTGAGCGAGCTCGGATATTTCAACTGGTGCAAGCAAAATGATTTTCAATTGAAAAATGTCAAAATGACAAATAAATTATTCAAATTATGATATTAAACTATGTTGTTTGGGATGTAAACCCGTATATTTTCACTTTCCCGGAAGGTTTTCCGCTTCTTGGCGGTCGTCCGGTGGCTTGGTACGGATTGCTTTGGGCGATGGTGTTCGTTGTCGGCTACTACGTCATGCGCAAGGTTTATCGAAAAGAGAACCTCAGCGACGAGCTCTTGGACAAGCTAACAATTTACATGTTGATTTTCACCATTGTAGGCGCACGATTAGGACATTGTCTCTTTTATGAGCCCGAATATTATTTCGCCAATCCCGAGAAGTTTCTTTACATCTGGGAAGGCGGTCTCGCCAGTCACGGAGGCGCAATCGGCATCCTGATTGGACTTCTGATTTATTCACGTAAAATCAAAAAACCATATATCTGGATTCTTGACCGCATTGTTATTCCAGTTGCCATAGGCGGAGCTTTCATCCGCATCGGGAACCTGATGAATTCTGAGATTTACGGCTATGAGACGACACTTCCGTGGGGTTTCAAATTCGTGCGCGACTGGGCTCCAGGGACACCAATCGACGCCATCCCGGCAAGTCATCCGACACAGATTTACGAGGCGCTGATTTGCGTCATCGTTTTCGTTGTGTTGATGTATCTTTTCTTCAAGAAAGACACGGTAAACAAACGACCTGGATTCTTTTTTGGCTTCTTCTGCACAGTAGTCTTCGGCTCGAGAATTTTGATTGAATTCATTAAACAGCCGCAGGTGGAGTTTGAGAATTCAATGGTGCTTGACATGGGACAATGGCTCAGCATTCCATTTGTCATTGCCGGTATTTATTTCATGGTTAGAAATAAAAAAATGGAGAAATCCCATTAGATTGAGATTTCTCCATTTCAGTCGAAATAACGACTAGAGGTATGGCATGAAGCACTCCAAATAGTCGTTAACTACTTGATCAAGTTCCTCTTGTAAATCGTAACGATGATTACGTTTCGCGCTGTCGGCCATAGTGTTGACCAGTGACAAAGCGTCATGGATATCGTCTTTGTAATACTCGGCAAACTTAGGTGTCAGAGTCTTATAATAACGCAGTTCGTCTGTAGCGTTAGCGGCTATCTTTCTCAAGACATCGTCACCTTTTTCAATTGCGCCGGCTTTATAATAAAGGTCAGGGAAATAGCCTTCATAATAGAAACCATAAGGAATCTTCTCGTCAGGGAAGAACTCCTGGCATTTATCCATCACCGTTATAGCCTCTTCGTATCTTTGACGGCTCACGAGTGCTTTGGCGAGACGCATATACGCCATCTTGACAAATGAGACATTGCGAATGCTTTCAGGGTCGATAGTGACATTCGGATCGTTGAGGTTACCCCAACGCGAGTTGTTCACGAGGAGGTCGTATGACCCGTCGATGAACACGCCGCCTGCACCTTTATAATATTCAGGAGCCTCAACTGGCATAAAACGATGCGAAAGTCCTTGCTGATGTAGATATTTGTCGATGCCGAGAATATCAGCAATATCACTCAAACTTGTGAAATAGACGCATCTTTCCCAGTTGTTTGTGGCCATGAAATCGAGCAACATAAGCTCATTTTTGGTAAGATATTGAACCTTATCCGGAATAGTCCAGACGATTTCGTCGACAATCTTATCTTTCATGCTCTCAGGAACGATACCGTTAGCCACGACTTTCTCTTTATCCACTGTAAGTTTCAGCTTTCTTGTCGGGAAATAATCGACTTTTTTGCCCGAGCCGTCGCTGCCTTTTGTGCGAGGATTATCGCTTCTCACAAAATCGATGACATCTCTAAGTTCCACCGGGCCTTCAATCACATCCTGAATCCATATCTGCTCATGTAATCCGTTATCATATTGCGAAGGTGTCAAAGAGAGAGGCAGTTTCTCAGACTCATAGATTTTTCTGCCCATCTGATGCACATACCAATATCCGGATGACAACATGAAATTGCACACTCTAACATCGGTACGGTAGCCTTCCACCTCCTGGACGTACCATAGAGGGAATGTATCATTGTCGCCACGTGTGAAAATCACAGCGTTTTCAGGCAAAGCCGTGAGATAATTCTTGCCCCAGTCGAGGGCTGAGGTCTTACCAGAGCGGTTATGACCTTCCCATCCTTGAGCTGCCATCAGAATCGGGACAAACAGACAGGCTGCTGTTGCAACCCACATCGCAACTTTTTGATTCTTAACGACTTTATTCAATCCTTCGATGATGCCTAGCACGCCGAAGCCCATCCATATCGCGAAAGCGTAGAACGCGCCCGCATACGAATAGTCACGTTCACGCGGCTGATATGGAGTCTGGTTGAGGTACATGATGATGGCGATGCCAGTCATGAAGAAGAGCAGGAACACCACCCAGCAGTTTTTCGGGTCATGTTTAAGTTGGTAGAACAATCCGACAAGACCGAGAATCAACGGCAGGAAATAATACTCAGTGTGAGCCGGATTCTGCATGCTTCTCGGGAGATCGCTCTGGTTGCCAAGTCGCGGATTATCAATAAATACGATGCCACTGACCCAGTTGCCATGCTCAATCTCACCTTGACCCTCAGTGTCATTCTGACGTCCAACGAAATTCCACATAAAATAACGCCAGAACATCCAACCGCATTGATAATCAAGGAAAAACCGCAAATTCTGACCAAATGTCGGAATCATGACACGTTCAGAGGTGCCATTAGGCTTTTTCTGCGTCGTGACACGCATCTTAGATTTGTCGATATAACGCTCGTAAGTGCTTGTAAATGTTTTCTTTGAGCCATTCCACATACGTGGAAAGAGTGTCTGGACATTGTCGTCATAGACATATTCGCCAGGGTTTTTCGCGATTTCCACGTATTTGCCTTTTTGATGATCCTTATAATAAATAGGTGTACCTTCGGTCATGTCGTAAGGTTTCGCCATGTAATACGGACCATAAAGTATAGGCCAGCTGCCGTATTGCTCACGTTTCAGGTAAGAAAGCATTGAGATTGCATCCTTCGGTTCGTTCTCGTTGATTGGCGTATTCGCATTAGCGCGGATTACCAGCATAAAGAATGAAGAATAGCCGATGAGGATGAACATAAACGACAGGATTATCGTGTTCCAAACAGGTTTGTTTCTCTTTGTCGTAAACCATAATCCCCAGACAATCAAGGCGATAATGAAAACGAAATAGAAAATAGTACCGAAGTTGAACGGCAATCCGAGAGAGTTCACGAAGAACAATTCAAACTTACCGGCGAACGATACAATAGCCGGGATGAGGATCACTTGGATGAAGCCTGTGAGAGACACAGCGATGATGCCAGACCAGATGAAACCTTTCCAAGAGAATTTGTATTTCTTAAAATAAACGATGTATGTAATTGCCGGAATTGTCAGCAAATTCAAGAGGTGAACGCCGATTGACAAACCGATGATGTAAGCGATGAAAACAAGCCAGCGGTAGTGATTCGGTTCTTCGGAAACCTTTTCCCATTTCAGGATTGCCCAGAAAGTGATGGCGGTAAGAAGCGATGACATTGCGTACACCTCGCCTTCAACTGCGTTGAACCAGAATGAATCGGTAAAAGTGTAGGCCAAAGCACCAATTGCTGATGCTGCCAACACTGCAAACCGATTGTTTTTCGGAGCATTCTCGCCGTCGCGCATCCAAATCTTCTGAGCGAGCATCGAGATTGTCCAGAACAGGAACAAAATCGTGAAACTCGAGCAGAGACACGACATCACGTTGACCATCATTGCCACTTTGGTGACATCACCGAAAGCGAACAAAGAGAAGAATCGTCCGATGAGCTGGAATGTCGGTGCTCCTGGTGGGTGACCAACCTGCAATTTATTTGCTGTTGAAATGTACTCGCCACAGTCCCACCAACTTACGGTAGGCTCCATGGTGAGGAAATAAACGATTGTAGCGATTAAAAACACGCCCCAACCAACAAGATTATTTAACTTTTTAAAGTTCATTTTGTGAAAATTTCATTTTTTAAACTGCAAAAATACACAATTATTATAGATAAAAGCCAATAAAAATATTTTTTTCAATTTTTTCCGTTTGTATTGAAAAATTATGTATTTTTGCACCCGCATTCAGAATTGGAATGATGTCGAGTGGTGTAATGGCAGCACTGCAGATTTTGGTTCTGCCTGTCAAGGTTCGAATCCTTGCTCGACAACATTAGGAAAGAGTTGAAGGCCTGCTACGGAATGTAACAGGTTTTTTTATTGTTAAAGCAATGATAACGAAAGAACAAATCATCAGTTTGGCCGAAGAGGCGATGCAAGGCAGCGACCGTTACGTAGTCAACGTGACGATTAGCAAAAGCAACGTAATTGAGCTTTTCCTCGATGCAGACAGCTCGGTAACCATCGACGACTGCGTTGCGGTGAGCAATTACATCAACGAGAAACTCGACAGAGACGTTGAAGACTACGAACTCAACGTATCGTCGGCCGGCATCGACGAGCCTCTGCTGAAGATGAGACAATATCAGAAATATATCGGTAAAGATTTGATTATCACCGATATAGAAGGCGTGAAAAAGATGTACAAGCTTTTGTCGTTCAACGATGAGCAACTTGAAGTCGAGGAAGCCGAAGCAAAGAAATACGGCAAGTTGACAAAAACCATCTATCACGATACTACAACATTGGAAATCAATAAATTAAAAGAAGTCAGACCATATATTAAATTTTAAAATGGACACACTTAACTTAATCGACACCTTCTCCGAATTTAAGGAGTTTAAGAACATCGACCGTGAGGCTATGATGCACATCCTGAGCGACGTGTTCAAGGCCATGCTTGCCAAGAAATACGGCAGCGACGAGTATTTCGACATCATCGTCAACATCGACAAGGGTGACCTTGAGATTTATCACAACCGTACTGTTGTGGAAGACGGCGCTGTCGAGGATGAGCTCGCAGAGATCGCTTATTCCGACGCAATAAAAATCGAACCTGACTTTGAAGTCGGCGACGATGTTGCGGAAATCGTTGATATTCACAGCTTTGGCAGAAGAGAGATTTTGGCTATCCGTCAGAACCTTCAGACCAAGATCATGGAATATGAGAAGGAAAACATTTACCAGAAATACAAAGATAAAGTTGGTGAAATCGTGAACGCCGAGGTCTCACAGGCATGGCGCAAGGAAATCATCGCTGTTGACGAAGACGGCATCGAGCTCGTTTTGCCTAAAATCGAGCAAATTCCTGCCGACGTGTATAAGAAAGGCGAGACAATCCGTGCCATCGTGAAGAGCGTTGAGAACAAAAACGGTACTCCTGTCATCACACTTTCAAGAACATCGGAGATTTTCCTGCAGCGCTTGTTCGAGCAGGAGGTTCCAGAGGTTTACGATGGCCTTATCACCATCAGAAAGATCGTGCGTGAGCCAGGTCAGAGAGCTAAGATCGCTGTCGAGTCATACGACGACAGAATCGACCCGGTTGGCGCATGCGTCGGTATGAAGGGTTCACGTATCCACGGAATCGTGAGAGAGCTCCGCAACGAGAACATCGACGTCATCAACTTCACAACAAAACCTGAACTGTTCATCAGCAGAGCATTGAGCCCGGCGAAGATCACTTCTATCAACATCAACGAGGCTAAGAAACTCGCTGAAGTTTACATGGAGAACGACCAGGTTAGCCTCGCCATCGGTAAGGGCGGTTACAACATCAAACTCGCTGGCAAACTGACAGGCTACGACATCGACGTTTACCGTAACAGTGACGAAGTCGACATGGAAGACGACGTCGATTTGAAAGAATTCAACGACGAAATCGAAGACTGGATCATCGACTCACTCAGAAGAATGGGTTGCGACACAGCTAAGAACGTCCTCGCCTACACTCCAGAGGAGGTGGCATCACGCGCTGACCTCGAGATTGAGACAGTGAACGAGGTGTTCAAGATTTTGCAGGCAGAATTCGCTGAATAATTAATGTAGGGGCGAATGATGATTCGCCCTTACAAAACGATATAAGATTAGAAAACAAACAACAAATTGTAATTTTTTATGTCCGAAGAAGTTAAAAATATCAGATTATCAAAGGCTGCGAGGGAGTTTAACGTAGGCACCTCGACAATTGTGGAATTTCTCGCTAAGAAAGGCATGAGCATCGATCCATCGCCGAACACCAAACTCACTGAGGAGCAGTATGCCCTCGTCGTGAAAGAATATCAGGGCGAGAAAGAGGTGAAAAAGAACGCCGATCAGCTCGGAAATATAGCATTTAAAGGCAAAACCATCACCGTTGAGACTACGGAGAAGCCGAAAGCCATAGAAGAGGAAGAAGAAATTATCTCAATCAAATCGAATATCCTGAGCACAGATAAGAAGAATAAAGAGGATAAGGAGGAGAAGAAGGATAAGACTGATAAGGAGGAGAAGGAAATCAAGGAAACTAAAGAGATTAAGGAGCAAAATGTAGAGATTAAGGAAAAGCCAGAGGTGAAGAAAGCTCCTGAAAATGATGAAATTTCTTCTAAAAAAGAGGAAAAAGTCGAGGCTATTAAACTGAATGTTGTTGGCAAGATAGACTTGGACGGTGGCAAGAAAGCCAAGGAACAGAAGGGTATCGGACAGCCCGGAAACGCTGGCAAGAAAGAGGAAAGCAAGCCTCAGCCACAGCCTAAAAAAGAAGAGAAACCGGTTCAGCCAAAACCACAGCCAAAACCGGTTGAGCCAGCTAAGCCTGAGCAACCAGCTCAAAAAGACGAAGTCGTTGACAACTTCATCCCGACAAAGTTCACAAAACTGGAAGGTCCGAAGATTGTCGATAAGATCGAGTTACCTTTGGAATACAAATCAAAGGGCAAACAGCCTGTAGCATCATCAGGTGATGACAAGAAAGATAAGAAAAAGAAACGCAAACGTATCGGCAACGGACCTGTCAATCCTAATGATGTAGTAAATTCTGACAAACAAAAAGACAATAAAGGCAGCAAGCAGCAAGGCCAAGGAGGCAAGCCTCAGGGTCAGGGCGGCAAGCCAGGAAAAGACGAAAAACGCGGCAAAGACCGCTTCAAGAAAGGCAAACAGCCTATCATCGAGGAAAAACCTGAGTTGACAGACGAAGAAATCCAGAAACAGATCAAGGAGACACTCGCAAGACTGTCGCCACTTGGAAAGTCGAAGACTTCAAAGCACCGCCGCGAGAAACGTCACAACATCCAAAACGAGCTTGAGGAGGAAAGAATGCACGAAATGGAGGAACAGAAGATCCTCAAGGTCACAGAGTTCGTCACCGCCAACGAGTTGGCCACTTTGATGAATATCCCTGTGACCAAGGTCATCGCCACCTGCATGAGCCTCGGCATGTTCGTCTCCATCAACCAGCGTTTGGATGCTGAGATTCTGCAAGTCGTGGCAGAAGAATTCGGTTTCAAGGTCGAGTTCCAGAGCATGGACGTGCAAGAAGCCATCGCAGAGGCCGACGAGCCTGATGCTCCAGAAGACCTTGTTCCAAGAGCTCCTGTCGTCACAGTCATGGGTCACGTCGACCACGGTAAGACGAAGTTGTTGGACTTCATCAGAAGCACCAACGTGGTAGCCGGCGAGGCTGGAGGCATCACACAGCACATCGGTGCTTATGAGGTGAAGACCAGCACAGGCAAGAAGATCACCTTCTTGGATACTCCTGGTCACGAGGCGTTTACCGCTATGCGTGCCCGTGGTGCCAAGATCACCGATGTCGCCATCATCGTCATCGCAGCTGATGACAACGTGATGCCGCAGACAGTGGAGGCTATCAACCACGCACATGCTGCTAACGTGCCTATCGTATTCGCTATCAACAAGATTGATAAGCCAACAGCAGACCCACAAAAGATTTACCGTCAGCTTGCCGACATGAACATCCTCGTCGAGGAATGGGGCGGCAAGGTGCAGTCACAGGAGATATCAGCAAAACAAGGTATCGGCGTTGATGAGTTGCTTGAGAAGGTGCTTCTCGAAGCTGAGATGCTCGACCTCAAAGGCAACCCAAACAGACTCGCCAAAGGTACCGTCATCGAGTCAGCACTCGACAAAGGACGCGGCTATGTGGCAAAGATCCTCGTTCAGGACGGAACATTACACGTCGGCGACATGGTGCTCGCAGGAACAACATACGGCAAAGTGAAAGCCATGTTCAACGAGCGTAACCAACCGTTAAAAGAAGCAGGTCCTTCTACCCCATTGTTGCTGTTAGGTTTGAACGGAGCTCCTCAGGCAGGCGATAACTTCAACGTGATGACCGACGAACGCGAGGTAAAGACCATTGCCAACCGTCGTCAGCAGTTGCAGCGTGAAATGGGTATCCGTACTCAGAAACACATCACATTGGATGAGATCGGCCGCCGTATCGCTATTGGCGACTTCAAGGAGCTCAACATCATCGTTAAAGCTGACGTGGACGGCTCTGTGGAGGCTTTGTCAGACTCATTGCTGAAGCTCTCGACAGAAGAAGTACAGGTCAACATCATCCACAAGTCGGTGGGTGCCATCAGCGAAGCAGATATCATGTTGGCATCGGCATCAAACGCTATCATCGTGGGCTTCAACGTTCGTCCGACGATGCAGGCAAGAAAGATTGCCGAGCGCGAGCAAATCGATATCCGACTCTACTCTATCATCTACACCGCTATCGAGGAAATCAAGGCAGCTATCGAAGGTATGTTGGCTCCTGAGATTCAAGAGGTTGTCACATGCAACATCGAGATTCGCGAGGTGTTCCACATCAGCAAGGTCGGAAATATCGCAGGATGTATGGTTCTCGACGGCAAAGTCAATCGCCAGACGAAGATCCGTCTTATCCGCGACGGCATCGTGGTACACACTGGAACACTCGGCTCACTGAAACGTTTCAAAGACGATGTTAAGGAAGTTTCAGCCGGCTTCGAATGCGGTTTGAACATCGAGAACTTCAACGATATCAAGGTTGGAGACATCATCGAAGGATACACAGAGAAAGAAGTCAGCAGAAAGCTGTAATAATATGAAAAGATTTGTTATCACCTTATTAATATTGTTTGCGGCGAAGTTTGCATTCGCTGAAAGTTTATTGATTGAAGGGTTCGAATACGGCAATCACAATGGTGAAACGCCTGTTGGCTGGGATGTCGCCAACGAAACATGGCTCTGCGGATATCTCGAGCAAGACCATAACCGCATACCACATTCAGGCAACTGGTACGCCTACACAAACAGCACTGAATCCTGGATGTTCATGCCACAGTATATGAGCTCGCAGTTGAAATACCGTTTCTCACTTTGGGCTATCTCAGACGGCGATTTCCAGCTGGAGATGTGGGCAGGTCACGAAGCAAACCCAAACGCCATGACACAGTTGTTGCTCAATGAGATTGTCAGCAGCGGCAGTTATGAGAAATTCTCGGCTTACATCGAAGAGCTGACATCCGACTTTGAGTATTTTGGAATACATGCAGTGTCAAGCTACGGCGACTATGTCCTGACAATCGATGACGTTATTGTCGATATGGTTGGGAAATATGATATCGCTGTTGATCCTACAAGCTATTATACCATTGCTGCTCCAGGTTCGCAAGTCGAATTTACCTGCCTATTCTTGAACTTAGGCTATGAACCATCGGGAGTCCGCATCACATGCATCAGTGAATATTTCACAGACGTACATCTCTACAAAGACGGAGTGGCATGCACCAATTTCCATGTTGAACCAGACGAATCAGTCGAGTTCACTGGGGTCGCGACATTTACTTCTAACATCGCGACAGGAGATATTGGCTGGGTTGACATACTGTTTACCCTCGACTGCGATTGTGCTACAGCGATGTTCACTCTTTGGGCTACAGCTAGTTGTGAAACAACAGATGAGTTAAGCATCAATACGACAAGCATATACCCTAACCCTTCTACAGGAATGCTTACGATAGAAGGAACTGGTATCATGACAATCACAAACGCTGTAGGACAAGAAGTTTTGAAGAAAGAAATCATTGATAAAGAGACAGTTACGCTTGAAAAAGGAGTCTATTTCGTAAAAATCAACGAGACAACGAAAAAAGTTATAATACAATGAAAAAACTCATTGTAACACTGTCATTTTTATGGTTTTCGCTGCTGTCGATGGCACAGACATTTACCGACAGCAATCTGCCTATAGTAGTCATTAATACTGACGGCGGAGTAGCTATTCCCGATGAGCCTAAAGTATTGGCAACCATGAAGATAATATGGCATCAGGATGGCTCAAGAAACTATCTTACCGACATCAACAATCCGGAATTTTTGAATTATGACGGTCGAATCGGCATAGAGATTCGAGGCAGTTCATCACAAATGTTGCAGAAAAAGCCTTACGGACTTGAGACATTACAATCAGACGATGTCACAAACAACAACGTCAGCATTTTGGGGATGCCAAAGGAAAACGACTGGGTTTTGAACTCCTTAGCTTTCGATCAGACTGGAATGCGTGATGTTATTTCTTACGAGCTGTCAGAAAAACTTGGGCATTACACACCTAGACGCGTTTATTGCGAGGTGATGATCAACAACGATTACAAGGGGCTTTATGTCTTCATGGAGAAGATAAAAGCCGACGACAACCGAGTAAATATTGACAAAGACGGCGGATACATCACCAAAGCTGACAGAGCTGACAATGGCGACCCTGTGGCTTGGACGATGCCAAGTTATGGCGGCAGTTGGTGGGGAGGCGGCTCCACTACCACTTTCGTGCATCATTATCCGAAGCCGGAAAACATCACGACAGAGCAGCACAACTACATAAAAAGCGTGTTTTTCGACTTAGCTGACAAGTCACACAGTCACAATGTCTCAATAGAAAACGGCATCCCAAGCATCATCGATGTCTCGACTTTCGTTGATTTCATGTTGATGGGTGAGTTTGCTTCAAACGTTGACGTTTATGAATTAAGTACGTTTTTCCATAAAGACAATGGAGGCAAACTTCGTGCAGGTCCGCTTTGGGATTACAACCTCGCATACGGTCACGATGAATTCGGAAACCGCAGTCGCTACGACGTTTGGCAATTTGACGACAACGACAACACCGGTCCGAGATTTTGGAAAGATTTGTTCGACACCGATGAGTTCAGATGTTATCTCGCGAAACGCTGGTTTGAAATCACTTCAGAAGGCAATCCATTGGATTACAATGAGATAAGCAACCGCATGGATGAAATCGACGAGCTGATTACCGAAGCGGTAGGTCGTGACAACCAACGTTGGAACAAGATGTTGCAACACACTTATGAGATTCAGGCCATGAAGACATGGATTCAACAGAGAATCAATTGGTTAGACCAGCATATCGGTTCTTACGACAACTGCGATGACATCGATTTGCCACCTCTGGTAATCTCAAAAATCCACTATAATCCGTTGGATATCGACACCACCATCAACGGTAACAAGCTCGAGTTCATACAGATAGACAACAACGGCGATGATAATGTGGATTTGACAGGCATTTTTCTGCGCGAACTTGGCATAACATATCGTTTCCCGAACGGTTCAAATTTAGCTCCGCGTGAATCGTTATTATTGTGTTCCGACTCACTAACATTTATTCAATACTATAATATTATTCCATTTGGAGAATACAAAAGAAAACTCTCCAACAGATCGGAAAATATTGTCATTGCAGACGCATGGGGAAACGTGATTGACGAGGTTCACTATGCCGACACCGACCCATGGCCAACAGAGCCAGACGGCAATGGACCATTTTTACAACTCATTGATTTAGATTTGGATAACAGTTTAGCAGAAAACTGGACATACAGCTATAGCTTTGATGATGTGACAGAAGTTTACGATAATAACGTGGCAATTTATCCTAATCCGAGTAATGGAATCGTGAATATTTCATCAGAAAATGAGATAACCAACTGCCAAATATACGATTTGCAAGGTAATTTATTGATATACAATAATCTATCAGATAGATACACTACAATTAACATACAAAATCTTAATTTTGGAGTGTATATTTTAAAATTGCAATATTTAAACAACTATTTCCAATATTATAAAATTATTAAAAAATAATTTTTTCACCTTACTTATTTTTAAATAAAAGTTACCAATCTATCAATATTTTCCTTATTTTTGCAAGTTTGAAGAATATTGATTTTTAGGAGTGTTTTATGATAACTTTCAAAGAAAGAATAACTCTCGACGAAGTAGAAAAAGTTCTGTATTCTGGCGAAAATATTGAGGTTTCCAGTGATTGGCTGGCTCGTGTTGACGCATGTTATAAGTTTTTGGAGAAGTTTGCCGCCGAGAAGGTGATTTATGGCATCAACACTGGTTTCGGTCCTATGGCGCAATGGCGTGTCGACGACCGTTATCTCACTGATTTACAATACAATATCATACGCAGCCATGCCACTGGCGCTGGTGAGCCGCTTGACGATGTGTATGTGAAGTCGGCTATGGTGGCGCGCTTGGGCACCGTGTTGCAATGCCGTTCGGGCGTGCATACCGACGTGGCTAACCTCTTGATTTCGTTCATCAACAATGAGATTTATCCATTCATCCCGATGCATGGCAGCGTGGGTGCGAGCGGCGACTTAGTACAACTGGCACACATAGCTCTCTGCCTCATAGGCGAAGGCGAAGTCCACTACAAAGGCGAGTGGCGTAAATCAGCCGACGTGATGAAACAACTCGGATTGACTCCGCTTAAGATGCACATCCGCGAAGGTTTGTCGATAACCAACGGCACTTCTGTGATGACAGGCATCAGCGTGGTGAACCAACTTCATGCTGAGAATCTGCTCGACTGGGCGACTTTGGCAGCCGTCTGGATGAATGAGATTGCCGCTTCGTTTGACGATTACATGTCGGAAGGTGAAAACAGCTGCCGTCGTCACGAAGGTCAGCAGGTGATGGCACGCAGGATGCGCGAACTCTCGGAAGGCTCGCAATGCCTCAAAAAACGCGCTCACGAACTCTACGACTACGGTCACAAAGATGTGAAAGTCTTCGAGCATAAAGTTCAGGCATATTATTCATTACGTTGCACTCCACAGATCCTCGGTCCTATCTACGACACCTTGCTAAACGCCCGCAACATCATTGAAGATGAGTTGAATTCGGCATGTGACAACCCTATCGTCGACCCCGATTCAAAATATGTTTATCATGGCGGAAACTTCCACGGAGACTATATTTCGCTCGAGGAAGACAAGGTCAAGATCGCTTTGGTGCGCCTCTGCATGACGGCTGAACGACAGCTCAACTACCTGTTCCATGACCGCATCAACGGCATCTTGCCGCCGTTCCTCAACTTAGGCACGCTCGGCTTGAACTACGGCATGCAGGCTTGTCAGTTCACCGCCACCTCGACAACCGCTGAGTGTCAGACACTTGCGATGCCGAACTATGTGCACAGCATCCCGAACAACAACGACAACCAAGATATCGTGAGTATGGGCACCAACACCGCTTTGATTTGCAAGCAAGTGGTCGAAAACTGCTTCCAGGTGATGGCGATACAGTACATTGCTTTGGCGCAGGCCACAGACTGCCTGAAGATTGCCGACAAGCTCGCTCCTACCTCACGTAAGGTTTACGACAAGATTCGTGAGATGGTACCGCTCTTCATCGAAGACACGCCGTTCTACAACGACATCGTAAACGTGGAAAACTATTTGAAAACCAACAAATTGAATCTGAAATAATGAAATACGCTCTCATCACCGGTGCTTCACGCGGCTTGGGCAAGGCGGTAGCCTTGCGGCTCGCCAAAGACGGCTTTGCGGTGATTATCAACTATCAGTCGAACAAAGAAGCTGCGGAAGACACCTTACGCCAGGTGCAGGAAAATGGCGGCTTTGGCGAGCTCATGCCGTTCGACGTCGCCAACCCGCAGGCCATCGAGCAAGCCCTCGAGGCATGGCAAGCCGCTCATCCCGATGACTACATCTCCGTTTTGGTGAACAACGCCGGAATCCGCAGAGACAACCTCATGATTTTCATGCAGGATGAGGAGTGGAACAAGGTGCTCGACACCACTTTGAATGGATTCTTCTACATCACACGTCGCTTGCTCAAAGATATGATGATGCACCGCAACGGTCGCATCATCAACATGGCGTCGTTGTCAGGAATCAAAGGACTTCCGGGACAAGCCAACTACTCCGCGGCAAAGGCAGCGCTCATCGGGGCAACAAAAGCATTGGCACAGGAAGTGGCAGCACGCAAAGTCACCGTCAACGCCATCGCGCCAGGATTCATCGCAACGGACATGACGAAAGAACTCAACGAAGACGAGCTGAAGAAGCTCATCCCAATGGGACGTTTCGGAAAACCTGAAGAAGTGGCAGCACTGACGTCGTTCCTTGCCTCAGATGATGCTTCTTATATCACAGGACAAGTTATTTCAATTAACGGTGGACTATACACTTAAAAAAAAATAATACTATGAAAAAACTATTGCTATTAACAATTGTGCTGTTAATGACAGCGAGTGCCTTCGCCCAGGAACAGGAGACCAACGTGCGCGTTCCAAGCGGTTATCAAGGATTTTTGGAATATGGAAACACTTTCGTTTTTAACGAGAATACCGATAACACCATCAATCTTTCGACAACACATGGTTTTTATATGAATGGACACATGTATGTCGGCATTGGCTTGAGTCTCGATATAAACAACAAAAGAACATTAATACCGATATATGCCAATCTCAGGTATGTTTTCTTTAACGACAGAACAACGAGTCCGGTTTTAGGCTTGCGTTTAGGATCTTTCGTATCGAGCAATGTAAAACCATATGGCGATATTGCCGTTGGCGTGCGTTTTGCTTCAAAACGTGATTTTGCGATAAATTTGATGGTAACAGGAACTTATTATGATAATATCTACGCTGGATATGGTAGAGATTATTATGATGAAAATGGAGTGTTACAATATGAGTATCATGAAATAAAATATAATAATTCCGGCATTGCATTCAGATTAGGTATTGAGTGGTAAATATTAAGTTATGGCAAGAAGAGTAGTCATCACCGGCATGGGAATTTGGTCATGTCTGGGAAAAAATAAAGAAGAAGTCAGCATGGCGTTGCGTGAAGGCAAGTCGGGCATAGGCATCGACCCGCAGCGCATCGAATACGGCTATCGTTCGCCTCTGACAGGCATTGTGGAGAAGCCACAATTGAAAGGCAAACTCGACAGAAAGCTCCGCATGTACCTTGCTGAAGAAGGCGAATACGCTTACATGGCAACGTTGGAGGCTTTCGAGCAAGCAAAAATCACTGAGGAATATCTGTTAAACAACGAGATTGGTGTGCTCTTTGGCAACGATTCTTCTGCAAAAGCCGTCATCGAGTCACATGAAATCGCTTTGGAAAAGAAAGACACCACTTTGATTGGCTCGTCGGCGATTTTCCAGTCGATGAACTCCACCGTGACGATGAACCTCTCGACCATCTTCCATCTCAAAGGGATAAACATGACTATCAGCGCCGCCTGTGCAAGTGGCTCACACTCAATAGGTTTAGGTGCTTTATTGATTCGCAACGGTTTGCAGGACATGGTGCTTTGCGGCGGTGCTCAGGAGACCAACTACCTCTCAATGGGCAGCTTCGACGGCATCAGCGCGTTCTCGACAAGAACAGACGAGCCGACAAAAGCCTCTCGCCCATTTGACAAAGACCGTGACGGGCTCGTTCCAAGTGGCGGTGCAGCAGCATTAGTACTCGAGGACTATGACCACGCAATCGCTCGCGGAGCAACAATCCTGGCAGAAGTCTGCGGTTACGGATTCTCGTCGAACGGCGAGAGTCACATCTCACAACCGAGCGAAGACGGGTGCTATCGCGCCATGTCACGCGCCATGAACGAAGCTGGTGTGACAGCCGAAGACATCGACTACGTGAACGCTCACGCCACCTCGACACCGCAAGGCGATATGTTCGAGGCATTAGCATTAAAACGACTGTTCCAAGCCACAAAAACCCCTATCTCATCAACAAAATCGATGACAGGACACGAGTGCTGGATGGCAGGTGCAAGCGAAATCGTCTACAGCATCCTCATGATGCAAGGCAAGTTCATTGCCCCGAACATCAACTTCGAGCATCCTGACGAATATTCGGAAGGCTTGAATATCATCAACAAGACGACAAACAAAGAATTAGAAACTATCCTTTCCAACTCTTTTGGTTTTGGTGGAACGAATAGTGCATTGATAATCAAGAAAATACATTAAAAATGAAATTGTTTCCTGGCCTTGAGAAGGCATATACGGAAGAGCACAAACGCGCTGGTGAAGCCCAGGAGATGGCTTATTACATCGCCTTTGGTCCTATCATCTTTCAAGTAGGCCGTTTGATGATTAAATTCGGCATCCTCGACATGCTTCGCGACTGTGAAAAAGGCATGACAATGGCTGAAATAGCAGCAAAGACTGGACTTTCTGACTACGCCGTTAAGGTTTTGATGGAAGGCTCACTCTGCATCGGATTGGTGATTTTGGACAAAGACACCGACCGTTTCTCCATGTCGAAGACCGGTTTCTTCCTACTCACCGACCCTGCCATCCGCGTAAATATCGACTTCAACCATGATGTCAACTACGAGGGATGGTTCAAGCTTGAAGAGGCTCTGAAAGAAGGAAAACCTGCAGGTTTGGAGCATTTCGGCGACTGGCCGACGATCTATGAAGGCTTATCACAGCTGCCTGCTGACGTTCAAAAAAGCTGGTTCGGTTTCGACCATTTCTACTCCGACCATTCATTTGATCAGGCATTGCAGATTGTGTTCAGCAATAAGCCGAAGACCTTGCTCGATGTGGGCGGGAACACAGGCCGTTGGGCACTTCGTTGCGTCGATTTCGACGAAAATGTCAACGTCACCATCATGGATCTGCCGCAGCAGCTCGAGATGATGAAAAACTTCACCAAAGGCAAAAAAGGCTTCGAGCGCATCGACGGCTATGGAATTAATTTGCTTGACAATGCCCAGCAGTTCCCGACAAACAAGCATTACGATATCATCTGGATGAGCCAGTTCCTTGACTGTTTCGGCGAGGACGAGATTCTGAGCATCGTTTCAAGAGCGGCAAAAATCATGGATAAGGACAGCCGTTTGTGCATCATGGAGACATTCTGGGACCGCCAGAACTACCCTGCCGCAGCATTCGCGCTAACGATGACATCGTTGTATTTCACAGCTTTGGCTAATGGAAACAGCAAGATGTACCATTCTGACGATATGGAAAGATTGGTGAAGAAAGCAGGATTGGAGGTCGAGACAATATACGACGGATTGGGACATGGACATTCAATAATGGTTTGTAAAGTTAATAGTTGAAAGTATTAAGTTTTTTGATATGAAAAGAGAAGAAATTGAAGCAAAAGTTAAGGAGTTCATGATTGAGGATCTTGAACTTGACGAGGAAAAGATTAAGCCGGAGGCACGTCTGAAGGAAGACATCGGCATCGACAGTCTCGATTTCGTTGACATCGTGGTCATCGTCGAGCGCAAATTCGGTTTCAAGATTAAGACCGAAGAGATGGCTAACGTCAAGACATTCAGTCAGTTCTGCGATTATATCGAGAAGAAGACAGCCTAACGGATGGCCGACGCTCTGCAACATAACGAATGGTCGGGCAAGACTGACGGACAGCCTTGGATGCAGCGATCGCTCATCGCCATGTTCCGCGTGGTTCCATTGTGGCTACCATACGGAGTGATGGCGTTAGTTGTGCCTTTCTATATGATTTTCAATAGAAAAGGCTATAAAGCGATGTATCGTTTCTTCCGAGAAAGGATACAATTTGGACGATGGAAATCATTTTGGAAGGTCTATGCCAACCATTTCCGTTTCGGTCAGATCATTTTAGACCGTTTCGGCGTTTATGCAGGCAAAAAATATCACTTCATCACTGAAGGTCAAGAGCTTATGGATGAGTTGGAGACGCATCCTGAAGGTTTTGTAAACTTGAGCAGTCATGTTGGAAATTACGAGATTGCGGGGTATTCATTAAAACCTAAATCAAAGAGATTCAACGCTTTAGTGTATGCAGGCGAGACTGCCACAGTGATGGAAAACCGTCAGAGGATGCTGTCGCAAAACAACATGAGCATGATTCCGGTGAAAGAAGACATGTCGCATCTGTTTTTGCTGAACAACGCCATCGACAACGGCGAGATTGTGAGCATGCCTGCTGACAGAATCTTCGGCTCGCAGAAAGCTGTTGAATGTCAGTTTTTCGGTGAGAAAGCAAGATTCCCGATGGGAGCATTCGCATTAGCATCCAAGAAAAACGTATCGATGCTGGCAGTCTTCGTGATGAAGGAAAGTTACAAAACTTATCACGCCTACGTCCGCGGAATTAGGAATGCACAGGATTTTGCCAATAATCTCGAAGAAATCGTAAGAAAATACCCAACACAATGGTTCAACTATTTTGATTTTTGGGAACAATGAAAAAAATCGAGGAAATAACGCTAAATGAGCTTTTGCCGCAGCGCCCGCCTTTCGTGATGATCGACAGGTTGGTGTCTTGCGACGAGGTGTTTGCCGTAACCGAGTTGACCATTCGTGAAGATAATATTTTCGTTGAGGATGAACGACTTACATCGTCAGGATTGGTAGAAAACATTGCACAGTCGTGCGCTGCGAGGATAGGTTATATCAACTTATGCAAAGGCGGCACGGTGAAAATCGGAGTCATCGGGGCGATTAGCAACCTCAACATTTTGAGGACGCCTAAAGTTGGTGAAAGACTCGTGACAACAATAGAATTGATTAGCGAAGTCATGCTAATGACGTTGGTAGAGGCAGTTGTAAGAATCGGCGACGAAGAAATCGTCCGCGCCAGCATGAAAATAGCGTTAACCGACAAAGAATCAAAGGATTAGCAATGATAGTCTGTGTAGCACATAACATCATCTCGCCACTCGGCAGCACCACTGCGGAAAACTACGCTGCGGTGAAGTCGGGCAAGTCGGCGTTGAGGAAATACAACGGACTGTGGAGTCTGCCAGAGCCTTTCGTGGCATCGTTGCTTGACAGAAACGCGTTCACAGACGATAGATATACAATCGACGAACAGATTGTAATTACTTCAATATCAAAGGCTTTAGAGAATACGGATATTGATGTCAAGTCGTCGAAGGTGCTATTCATCATTTCTACGACCAAAGGCAATGTTTTCTTGCTCGACAAGCGTGAAAACGGCTTTCCACAAGAACGAGTTCGCCTCGGAATGATGGCAAGAGAGGTTACAAAGCACTTTGGTAATCCTAACGAGCCTATCGTGGTTTCAAATGCTTGTATTTCAGGCGTTTGCGCACAGATTGAAGCGATGAGATATCTTGAAAACGGCGAATATGACTACGTCGTCGTTTGCGGCGTTGATGTGCAGTCGGCGTTCATAGTGTCTGGTTTTCAATCGTTTAAGGCATTGTCGCCTGAAGAATGCAAGCCTTTCGACGCAAATCGTTGTGGATTAAATTTAGGCGATGCCGCTGCGACTATTATTTACACAAAGAAAGATGAAGTCAGTGAAAATGAATGGGTTGCGTGTCGAGGTTCGATAAGAAACGATGCCAACCACATTTCGGGACCGTCACGCGTTGGAGAAGGCAGTTTTAGGGCTTTGAGGGTTGCATTAGGCGACCTAAAACCTGAGAAACTGGCGCTTATCAATGCACATGGAACTGCGACTTTATACAACGACGAGATGGAGTCGATAGCCATCGAAAGAGCAGGTTTGGCTGGCGTTCCCGTCAACTCACTGAAAGGATATTACGGTCACACAATGGGAGCTGCGGGTGTGCTCGAAACCATCATCTCGATGCAAGCCGTCGATGATCATAACATATTGGGTACCAGAGGTTTCGATACATTAGGTGTGACACATCCGCTTGACATTTCAAATCAAAACAGAGCAACCGAAAAACGCGCTTTCATCAAGCTTTTATCAGGATTTGGAGGCTGCAATGCGGCACTTCTCATGGAGAAAGGAGGTCTCAAATGATGAAACATAGCGTCATAATCACTCCTGAGCACGTGCTTGTTGATGGTAATCCATTAGAACACAATGAGAGCGGTTCGACAATGCTCACCGACCTTTATCGCAAATATATAGGAGATTATCCGAAGTTTTTCAAAATGGATACTTTGAGCAAATTAGGATTCATAGCTTCGGAACTCCTTTTAAATATTGAAGGAAACAGAGATTTTGAGCCTCGCGAAGACCGTGCCGTCATCCTGTTCAACAGAAACGCCTCGTTGCAGGCCGACACACACTATCAGTCGACGATACAAAATCCTGACAACTTCTTCCCTAGCCCGGCGGCGTTCGTTTATACTTTGCCGAACATCGTGACAGGCGAAATCGCCATCAGAAACAAGTATTTCGGCGAGACATCGTTCATCGTGATTGAAAATTACGACGAAAAAATCATAGAAAAAAATCTCAGACTAGCATTCCAAGATCCAATAACTACAAGCATTATCGGCGGTTGGGTCGATTGCGAAGACGAGGAACATTTTGAAGCGAAAATATTTTTAATGGAAAAATAAATTTAAACTAAAATACAATTATGGACGAATTGATTTACACACTGAAACAGCAGATTATCGAGGCTTTGAACCTTGAAGACATGAAACCGGAAGACATCGACGAGAACGCATCATTATTTGGCGAAGGTCTCGGTCTCGACAGCATTGACGCTCTTGAACTTATCGTGATGATGGAGAAAAATTACGGTATCAAGTTGAAAGACCCGACACAAGGCAAAGAGATTTTCAAGTCGGTCGCTGTGATGGCAGATTTTATTGCGAAAAACAGAACAAAATAAATGACGAAACCGATTTTGATAACGGGTTCTGGCGTCGTTTCGGCGATCGGATGTGGCAAGGCTCAAACTTTAGACGCTTTGCTTAACAACCGCACCGGTGTGGGACCGCTTGTCTACCTCAAGACGGAGCATAAAGAGTTTCCTGTTGGCGAGGTCAAGATGAGCGACGATGAGATGCGTAAGTTGATGAATATCAGCGATAATGCAATCGCCACACGCACCGCTTTGATGGGCATGATAGCCCTCGACGAGGCACTCAAGGAAGCGAAAATCACCGCGGAGATGATTCCTAACATCGGTTTCATCTCAGGAACGACGGTCGGCGGCATGGACATGAGCGAGCAGTTTTACCTCGACTACGTCAACAACGAAAATCACAAGGAATACATCGCCGTTCACGACTGCGGAAGTTGTTCAGAGATGACCGCCGAGCACTTCGGGAAATTCGCTTTTGTGACCACGTTATCGACAGCATGTTCGTCGGCAGCCAACGCTATAATATTGGGAGCCAACATGATACGCAATGGTGAAGCTGACATCGTTGTCGTGGGAGGAAGCGAATGCATCACCAAGTTCCATCTCAACGGATTCAACTCGCTGATGATTTTGGACACGCAGTGGTGCCGTCCGTTTGACGCCACACGCGCTGGCTTGAACCTCGGCGAAGGCGCGGCTTACCTCGTTTTAGAATCGGAAGAAAGCGCGAAAAAGCGCGGAGTGAAAGCTCAAGCCATACTTTCAGGCTACGGCAATGCCTGCGACGCTTTCCATCAGACGGCATCGTCACCTGATGGCGAGGGAGCCTTCAGAGCGATGAAAGAAGCGTTGAAACTCGCTGACATTCAACCAGATAGGATAGATTACATCAACGCACACGGCACTGGAACGCCAAACAACGACTTGAGCGAAAGTTATGCTGTGAAGAGACTTTTCGGAGAAAACGTGCCTCCAATGTCGTCGACGAAACAGTTTACCGGACATACCACAAGTGCTTCAGGATCAATAGAAGCCGTGTTCTGCATATTGGCATTGCAAAATGGTTTTTTGCCAGTCAATTTGAACTGGTCGCAGCCGATGGACGACGGCATAGTGCCTGTGCATCAATCAGTTAAGAAGGAGCTGAAGCATGTTTTGTGCAACGCTTTCGGCTTCGGCGGCAACGACTCGTCATTGTTAATATCGAACACTTCGACGAGCTCTGTGACCGACTTGCATGTCAGTGAGTTCCCTGAGCCTGTCGAAGGGCCATTATACGTGCTTTCAGCGAAACAAATCTCGGTGCAGCAGCCATTAAGCGAAGACTGGATGTCGCAACCTATTGTGTATCAAGAATCTTTCAACCGCTCCATCGACCCGAGTTACAAAGATTACATCTCTCCTATCGAGGCTCGAAGGATGGGTAAGATTCTGAAACGAGCCATCGCGACTTCGAAAGAAGCCATCAAAGCGTCAGGATTGGAGACAGTTGACGCCATCATCACCGGAACAGGCTACGGATGCATTGAAAACACTGAGTTTTTCCTCAATGCGCTCTCGAAAGACGGCGAACAGATGCTCAGTCCGACCTATTTCATGCAGTCGACACACAACACTATCAGCTCGTTGGTGGCAATTCAGACGAAAAATCACGGCTACAACGTGACATACGCGCACAAAAGCATCTCGTTTGACAGCGCCTTGCAGGACGCGGTTTTACAGATGCGCCTTGGTAAGATAAACTCAGCCCTCGTTGGCGGTCACGATGAGATGACCCCGACGTTTTACAACATCTTGAAAAAAGGCGGCATGATGGGACACGACGACGAGATGTGCGGCGAGGCAGCAGTGTCGGTAGTTTTAGGCACAAAGAGTGATGACTATCTTTGCAAATTGGTGAATTTCAAGATGTTACACAAGCCGACAATGGACAAACTGAAGACTGTGGCAACAGAATTCAAGGCAGATTTCATAATGACCGGAATCAGTGGAAATAATAAGAGCGACGAGGCTTATCTGGCAGAGACTAAAGAATTGTTTGGCAATGCTAAGTTACTGAAATACAAGCATTTATTTGGCGAAAGCTTCACCGCGTCGGGACTAGGATTTTATGTGGCCGCACAATGTCTAAAGTCAGGAAAGATACCGGCTCATCTGTTTGCAAATCCTAATGATATCACAGACGATAAGCCATCTAACATTTTGATTTTCAATCATTCTGATAGTAATAATTATTCATTAACGTTATTGGAGGCATAATTATGTGGAGATTGATAGGACTTGTATCGTTGCAGACGTTTTTCCTCGCAGGAGGTCAGGTTTTTCTGAAGCTCGCGATGGAGAAACTTCCGAAATTCGAGTGGACTTGGGCATATTTTAAGGTCGTTTTGGTCGACTGGTGGTTGCTCGCATGTGGCATCACTTTCGGCGCAGCAACGGTCTTATGGCTCTACATCCTCAAAAAATTCCCGTTCAGTCAAGCCTATCCCCTCACCAGTCTCTCGTTTGTGTTTGGAATGATTGCAGCGTGGCTCGTTTTCGGCGAAGCTGTGCCATTTTCACGCTGGATTGGTCTCATACTTGTGGTCGCAGGTTGTTTTTTAATAATGAAATGATATGAAAAAGTTATATCTCATTGGTTTTCTAATACTTACAAGCGTTTTAAGCTTCGCTCAATCGAACGAGGAGGTTATGGAAATGCTAACACAGACAGCCGCTTCGATGAATTGTATGCAATGCCGTTTCACTCAGCAGAAAGCTATGGCGATGCTTTCGGAACCGACTGTGGCAGAAGGACTTATGAGTTATAATTCACCCGATAAAATGCGTTGGGAATACACCTCACCCTACTCATTTGCACTTGTCGTCGACGGCGAGAAAATCACAAAGATTACTGACGGAAACGAAGAGATTCTTGACGCGAAAAACGGAAGAATGTATCAAGGAATCGTGAGCATCATCATGAGCAGCGCAACAGGTAAAAAACTCTTCGACAAATCGACGTTTGATGTTGATATTCAAGATATTGGCGATTTTTGGAAAGCTGAAATGACGCCAAAAAAACATAACATGAAACGCATGTTTGCCATGCTCACTTTCTATTTTGGGAAAGAAAACAATATCATCAGCAAGGTTGAGATGACGGAGGCTGGAGGCGACGTGACTTTGATACAATTTTACAATATGAAAATCAACGAGTTATGCGACTGACAGATAGTTTTTTAATAGTCGAATCTACACAGAACACGGAATGTGGTTTTGAGGCTGTTTTGCGCACCAATCCGGAGCATCCTATTTACAAGGCGCATTTCCCGGGAAGTCCAATAACTCCTGGCGTTTGCGTCATTCAGGCAGCTGGCGAATTGCTCGCAAACAAACTCGGTCGAAAGCTCTATCTGCAAAGCATAAAAAACGTCAAATTTCTGATGGTGATTATACCTGAAGAAGGCAAAAAAATTAAATACAATTTTTCAAATATCGTTGAGGACGAAAATGGTGTAAAGGCGCAGGTCGTGGTGAGCGACGAAAGCACCATTTACGCTAAAATATCATTGATTTTCAGCAATGTACGAATCTAAGACATCGAAAATATGCGTAGTGATGCCGACCTACAACAACGACGGCACTCTGCGTGATGTGGTGGAACGCGTTTTGCGGTTTTGCCCCGATGTCATTGTAGTAAACGACGGATGCACAGACACTTCCGCTGATATCTTGGCTACTTTTGGAGAGAAAATCACCGTTGTCGACTACGGAAAAAACCGCGGCAAAGGCTATGCGCTGAAACAAGGTTTCAAAAAAGCCAAAGAGCTCGGCTTCGACTATGCCATCACCATCGACTCCGACGGACAGCATTTTCCTGAAGATATTCCATTGTTTATCAAGGCCTTAGAGCAACATCCTAATTCCTTGATTGTCGGAAGCCGTAATCTGAATCAGGAAAACATGCCTGAGAAAAATACTTTTGCGAACAAGTTTTCTAATTTTTGGTTCAAGATTCAGACCGGAGTTAACTTGCCCGACACGCAGACAGGTTATCGTCTGTATCCATTGAAAAATATGCCAAATTTGTGGTTTTTAACATCAAGATACGAAGCTGAATTAGAACTTTTGGTCATCGCAGCGTGGCATGGAATCGACCTGATACCTATTAAAATAAACGTGTTCTACCCCAAAGCCGAGGAACGCGTGAGTCACTTCCGTCCGTTCTGGGACTTCTTCAGAATCAGTGTGTTAAACACTTTTTTGTGCATTTTTGCTGTCGTTTACGGACTGCCTTCAAGGTTTATAAGAAGAAGGAGGCTGCATGACTAAGTTTTTTCTGAAAATATACGATTTTTTGTCGAAGATAAAAGCTTTATCAATAGTTATTCTATTGATTATCTTTGCTTTATGTATATTTTCAGCATTAAAACTGGATTACAAGGAAAATATTGCTGACTTCCTGCCGACCGACCCGGAAAAAGAAAAATACACCTCTGTTTATGACGATTTGAGCAATCAAGGACAGATCACTGTGATTTTCTCAGGTAACGACATGGATGAGTTGATTGATGCCATCGATGCTTTTGAAGAAAACTGGAAAGAATTAGATACAGCATTATTAGTCAAGGACTTAAGGTGCAAAGTCGACGAGAGTTTGGTCTTTGATGCCATCGATTTCATTCGCGAAAATCAGCCGCTTTTCCTCACTGACGACGATTACAAACGCATGGACTCGCTGCTTTCTGAGCCAGATTATGTAGCTAATTGCATGCAAAACATCAAGCGAATGCTGGCATTTCCGACGGCGAGCATAGTCATCGAAGGCATCCAAGCCGACCCGCTGAATCTGTATTCGCCAACGCTTCAACGACTTACGGCGCTGAACGCCACCGAAAGTTATCGTGTTGAGGATGAATATCTTTTCAACGAGGCAGGCGACAAAGCTTTTGCGTTCCTCACCTCACCTTTCAATGGAAATGACACCAAAAACAATGCCATTTTAGTCAATTTGATTGATAATGTCATCGATTTGACTGCATCTTGCCATCAAAATGTCAAAATTTCGGCTGTCGGAGCACCAACTATTGCAGTCACCAACGCACAACAGGTCAAAAGCGACAGTTTCCTCTCCATCGCACTTGCTATAGTACTGATTTTCAGCATTTTAACGTTTACAATGGCAAGAAAACGCAATCTCGTATGGCTTGGAATCTCAATAATATTCGGCTGGATTTTCGCCTTGGCGGTGATTGCAATTTTCAAAACCAGCATCTCCATCATCGTGGTTGGCATAGGCTCAGTGATTGTTGGCATTGCCGTGAATTATCCGCTTCATTATCTCGACCATATCAAGCAGGAACCGAACAAACGCGAGGCGTTGAAAGACGTGATACAGCCTTTGGTTATTGGCAATATCACAACTGTCGCAGCCTTCGCCTGCCTGATTTTCGTGAAAGCCGAGGCGATGCACGATTTAGGTCTTTTCGGTGCTCTGATGCTCATCGGAACGATACTGTTTGTGATGGTTTTCCTGCCTTTGTTTGCTGTTTCACCAAAGAAAACACACAAACTTTTCGTCGACAACGGCAAGGAACCGTCTGAAAAATGGAGAAAAATCAGGCTCTACGCTTTCTGGCCGATTGTCATTATTACATTGATACTCAGCTATTTCAGTCAAGATACAGCTTTCGATTCAGATCTGCATAACATCAATTTCATGACCGAACAGCAAAAAGAAGATTTGGCCATTCTTAGCGAGTCATTGAATAAAGAAGGCGAGACGGATTTGATTTATGTGGTGGCGGAAGGTGAGAATTTGGAGGAAGCTTTAGAGAATAATGAAAAAATTTTGGAACTCGCAGAGAACTTTGAATTCTCCAAAAAGGCAATTCTTGTTTCCGGACCAAACGGATTGCTTCCTTCGCTCGAAAAACAACAGCAATCTCTTGAAAAATGGAATGATTTTTGGCAAAGGCACGCAGAAACAACAGAAATTATAGAAAAAGAAGCTATAAAAGTTGGATTTACTACCAATGCTTTCAAAACTTTCACTCAAAACATTGACAAACAATATGTTACAAAGTCGCCAAACGAGATGGAGGCCTTGGCGGAGTTGTGCAAGACTTACACTTTGCAACATGACTCAGTTACGAGAATTGTCAATTTTGTAAGAGTGCCAGTAAATGAGACTGAAACAGTTAAACAACAGATCAGACAAACGGCCCTTCGACAGGCTCAGGGACCTGAGATTTTCGCATTCAGCATAAGCGATGTGGGCAACAACCTAGTCAGTGCGCTGTCCGATGATTTCGACTATATTTTATACGTCTGCAGCATCGTAGTTTTCTTCTTCTTATGCGTGTCGTTTGGTCGTTTGGAATTGACTATTTTAGCTTTCCTGCCGCTCACCATCGGATGGGCTTGGATATTGGGAATCATGCATTTAAGCGCGATAAAATTCAACATCGTAAACATCATTTTGGCGACGTTCATCTTCGGTCAGGGTGACGATTACACGATTTTTATCACTGAAGGACTGCTTTACGAGTACGCTTACGGTAAAAAAATGCTGAAAAACTATCGCAACAGTGTTATTTTATCAGGAATTTTGATGTTTATCGGCATCGGTACGCTGATTTTTGCAAAACATCCGGCAATGAAATCATTGGCTGAAGTGGCTATCATCGGCATGGCGACTGTGGTTTTCATGGCATGCTACCTCCCTCCTATCGTTTTCGGCTGGCTCACCAAGAAAAAAGGTCAGTTGCGCGAGGTACCGTTGACATTGAAACGCATACTTTACACCGCCTTGACGTTGCTCGTTTTCTTCCTTGCCGCATTCGTCATCGTGACGCCTTTAACATTGATTTACATTGTGTTATGGCCGCGCACTAAGAATAAACGCTATCGTTATCACCAGATGATTTGTGCTTTCATGCGCATCGCGTTGAAATTGTTGCCGGGCGTAAAATTCAGTCTTGAAAACAAATACGGCGAGAAGTTTGACAAACCTGCAGTCATCATCGCGAATCACCAGTCACACCTCGATCTGCTTTGCACAATGATGCTGCATCCGAAGGTAGTTCTGCTGACGACCGACTGGGTTTGGAAGAACCCGATTTACGGCGTCATTATCCGTTTTGCGGAGTTTTATCCTGTCTCTGACGGCTACGATAAGAATGTCGAACGTCTGCAAAGCCTTGTAAAACGTGGCTATTCCGTGGTTGTCTTCCCTGAAGGAACTCGTTCGGTGACAGGCGAAATAATCCGTTTCCACAAAGGCGCATTCCAATTGGCTCAAGCTTTGAATATCGACATTTTGCCAATTTTCATCCATGGTGCGCACGACGTGATGCCGAAAAACGACTTCGTTTTAAGAGAAGGCAAACTTCATGTTGAGGTTGGACAAAGAATGTCTGCCAACGAAGTAAAATCGATGGAAACCAATGCATTACGATCATATTTCCATGAGTTTTACATCAAGCATCTGGCAGAAATCAGGAAAGAGCGCGAAGACGTTGACTACGTTTTGCCGTTTGTGAGATACAAATATATTTATAAAGGTAATGACGTTGAACGCTGTGTTAGGGCGAATTTGAAGATGATAAAAGCACATGCCAAAGAATTTAAATCATTGAATTACAATAGTATAGCCATCACTAACAGCGGTTTTGGTGAACTTGCATGGACGATAGCATTGGTGCATCGCGACACACAAGTTTATGCTTTTGAAACTGACGATGATAAATATTTGATTGCGTCGCATTGCAGTTATATTCCAAGCAATTTGCATTTTATAAAAGGCGAAAAAGTTTCGGTAAACTACGATTATTTAATTGATAATCAATCATTTTTAAGATGAAAAAATGCATCATCATAGGAAGCGGCTTGGGTGGACTTTCCACTGGTGTCATCTTGGCTAAAAACGGCTACGATGTCACTATCTTCGAGCAGGCGAGCCAAATCGGAGGCTGTCTGCAATGCTTCCAACGTGATGGTGTGAAGTTCGAAACAGGCATGCATTTCATCGGCAGTCTCGACGACGGTCAGGTGCTTTCAAATTACCTTAACTATTTGGAAATCAAAAGTAAAATCATTGTCAACAAACTTAACGAAGATGCTTACGACATCGTTTCGTTGAATGGTGAGAAGTTCGAATTTCCAAATGGTCGCGATGCTTTTATCGAGCATTTTTCAGAACGTTTTCCGTCACAAAAAGAAAATCTCAAACGTTACTGCGATTTGGTTGAGCAAGTTGCCTCGATGTCGCCGTTCCGTGATTTGAAGAAAGCTTCAGACAACGACCGTCATCTCGATAACGAATTGTTATTCAAAAGCTTAGATGAGATTTTAAATCAAACGATAACCGACCCGTTGTTACGTGACGTCTTGGTCGGGAATCTCTCGCTTTACGCGGCGCAGAAGGGCAAGACACCGTTTTCAACTCACGCTTTTATCTTCGATTTCTACAACAACGGCGCTTATCGAATCGTCGGAGGCAGCGACACTATCGCTAAAGCATTGAATGACGTGCTTTTACGCTATGGCGGACGAATCCTGACACGCCAAAAAGTCACGAAAATCGTAGTTGAAAATAAAGTAGCGACAGGTGTCATTACCGAATACGGTACTCTTCACACCGCCGACGTGGTGATTTCCGATATAAATCCTAAGCAACTCATTGATATTGTTGACAATACAGTATTCAGCGAAACATATAAATCAAGGATTAAAGAAATTCACGACACCATTTCAGTGTTTTCGCTCTATCTTCGTTTCAAAGCTGAGGCGATGCCGTATCTGAACTCTAATTTCTATGGTTTTCAATCAGTTACACCATGGAAAATGAGCGGAAAGGTAGACAAAAAATGGCCAAACGGATATCTTTACATGCATCATTGCCATGAAAAAGACCCGAAATTCGCGAAAAGCGGAGTGATTCTTTCATACATGTCGATGGATGCTTTATCACAATGGAAAGACACGCAAATTGGACACAGAGGCGTTGATTATGAATGCTTTAAGCAAGAAATGGCCGAGCGACTTTTGGATGTTGTAGAGAAAGATTTTCCAGGTTTAAGAGACACAATTGCCGATTATCACGCCGCCACTCCACTCACTTATCGCGATTACACTCTCACTCCAGAAGGCTCGATTTACGGTCTCGCCAAAGACGTGACAAAAGGCATTGCTGGAAGGGTTTCGTACAAGACAAAGGTGCCAAATTTGTTCCTTGTCGGCCAAAATATCAACTCGCACGGTATGCTCGGAGTTCTTGTCGGGACTATGAATGTTTGTTCACAACTCATTGGCGAACAAGAAGTTAGACATCAGATTATTGACGCCAACAAGAAAACCGTATTGATAATTGGAGGCGGTCTCGGTGGACTTGTAACAGGAGCGCTTCTGTCAAAAGAAGGCTATAAAGTCACAGTTTTGGAGAAAAACGCCATCATTGGAGGCGGTTTGCAGTCGTTTTATCGGCATCATGTTGAATTTCCAACCGGTATGCATATTTTCGGAGGCTTCAACGAAGGTGGAAATCTTAAGCAAATATTTGATTATCTTGATATTACAGATAAACTTCATCTTCATCCTACTGATGAAGACGCTTGCGATGTGGTGACAATCGCCGAAGACAACGCGACATATTATCTACCGAAAGGCAAAGAAAATTACATAAATTATCTCTCAAAAATCTTTCCGAAAGAGTCAGAAAATATTAAGAATTACGTCGAAAAACTCTTCGAATTGTCGCAAGAAGAAGATTTGTTTTACATTCGTGAAAGCTCGGCTGAACCGAATTACATGTCGCTTAGCGAAGACTTTTTAAGACCTTATAATTCATTGATTAACAAATATATACATAATCAAAAGTTAAAAAATGTTTTAGAGTATCTGAGTCCGCTTTTCGGTGGAGAGAAAGACATGACGCCAGCGTTTTTGAACGCTTTGCTCAGCGTGCTTCACATCGGCGGCACTTTCCAGTTTGAAGGCGGAAGCCAGCAGTTGGCCGATTTGCTTGCAGAGGTGATTGAAAACGGTGGCGGGAAAGTTATTGCAAACGAAGAAGCCGTAAAAATAACCGTTGATAATCATCTAATTACAGATGTTATGACAAAAAACGGCAACGTTTACAAAGCCGACAATTACATCTCCGACGTGCATCCTGACGTGCTTCTGAAAGTCATCTCTGAAGACGCATTTCCTGCAGCATTTAAGAAAAGAATTCATGCGATTCCGGAATCGGCATCGAGTTTTAAAGTTTATATAAAATTCAAAGAAAAATCGTTCCGTTACATCAACCATCCGTGCTATTTCATTGATAATCAAAAGGAATGGCCGACAAAATTCATGTATGTGACTCCTCCGGTTGAAAATCAGCATGAGTTTGCGAAGACGATGATTGTCATCTGTCCGATGGCTTTTGAGCAGGTCAAAAGATGGGAAGACACGAAAACGGGGCATCGTGGCGAAGAGTATGAGCTCTGGAAACGCGAAATGACTGAAAAAGTGATCGACCGAATTGAAAAAATCTATCCGGATTTCCGTGCCAGCATTGAGTTTTCTTTTGCCTCATCCCCTCTCACCATCCGCGATTATTACGGCAACAAAAACGGCTCGAACTACGGTTTTCAAAAGGACAGCAACGACATGATGCTTTCGCAAATGTCAGTATTTACTAAGGTTAAGAACCTCTATCTCACCGGACAAAACGTCAACATCCACGGATTCTGCGGTGTGTCGATAACTGCAATCGAGACAGCCGAAGCCATTGTAGGACATAACGAAATTGTCAGAAAAATCAACAAAAAAGCTTTGAAATAAGAAAAATTTCGTATCTTTGTAGTTTGGATTAGAAGGATTATTTTAATATGGAAACTATAAAGCTGAAGTTGATTTACCCGAAATGGAACAAGTTGCCGGGACAAACCACTTTCAACCTGCCGCCTCACGGACCAGTGGCTTTCGCTGCCACCTTGCCGGAATATGTCGACATTTCCTTTACCGACGAGAACGTGGAACCCATTGATTTTGATGAGGAATGCGATCTTGTCGCTTTGTCGATGATGCTTACCACACAGGTAAAACGAGGTTGGGCTATCGCTGACGAGTATCACAAAAGGGGCAAAAAAGTTCTAGCGGGTGGCATTTCGACCATGCTTCATGCAGAGGAGATGGTAAATCACGTCGACAGTGTGTTTTTGGGCGAGTCGGAAGGCCGTTCGGAGCAGGTTATTTTGGATTGGAAAAACGGCTGTTTGAAGAAGATTTACAACTACATGGGCAACCAGCCTCCTATTGAGAGCGTTGGACCATGCCGCCGCGACCTTTACAAACGCGACCTTTACAACCACAAGGGCGTTCAGATGGTCGACCTCTTCAATGCGAGCCGCGGCTGCCGTTTCAGCTGCTATCCTTGCGCCGTGTCGTACCTCGGAGGCCGAAAATTCCGTCCGCGTCCGGTCGACAAAGTGGTGGAAGACATGGCAGGAATCGACAACAACCGTCTGTTCATCGTCGATAACTCATTGGCACAGAATAAGGAATGGGAGAAAGAGCTTTTCACAGCCATCGCTCCACTGAAGAAAAAATGGATTAGCCATACCATAGAAGACGACCCTGAAGTGCTCGATTTGGCAGCAAAAGCTGGTGCTTGGTACGTCTATCAGGCCGTTTACGACACATCCGATTACATCAAAGAACGTGTGAAACGCTACCACGATTACGGCATCGGAGTGGAAGGTACAATCTTGTTTGGCCTTGATAATCAAACAGAAGACGACATCAAGCGCCTCATCGACTTCCTCGGTGAGATTGACTTGGATTTGGCGGAGTTCACAATTTTCGCACCATTCCCGCATACCAAAGGTCACGACGATTTGTTGCGTCAAGGTAGAATTTTCGACTTCGACTGGGATCATTACAACGCCGGACAGGTCGTTTATCAGCCTAAAAACATGTCACCAGACAAGTTGCAAGAGTTGTATGATTACGCGTGGAAGAGCTTCTATGCCTCTGAAACTCAAGAGTCGAAGATGTTTCGCCTGTTCTGCAACGTGGCAATGCGCGAGATGGAAGACGGAACATATCGCCAACGCGACAGAAGGTTGATTAACAAGTCATTTGGTCGTGATGTCGATAGAAGCAAACGAAATGTTAATGTTCGCCAGTAGGTCGAAGGCATGCCTTCGACGTACGGGTTGTTAATTGTTAAGTATGAAAGTAGGAAAAGAATATTATGATGAGGTTTTCCCGTTCAAGGGTGAATGGGACATGGAATCATCTTGTGGATTGAAAATCAGAGATATAGATGGCAAAAAATACGTCATCGTGACAGAGTTGTATCAGGATAACCCAGGTACTTCGGTGACGTATGCAGGCAAAAAATTGGCCGATCAGATTTGCGAAGCGAAAGGTCTGAAATTGGAAGATATAGTTTATTTGGAATGCACGCCAAACACCAATTCAAAGCTTTCATTCTACGACGAAGAGTATTTCCAAGTGGATTTCTTCGCCGACATGCAGCATAAATACCGTCAACTCTCGAAAGAAGAAGTGATGAAGATTTTAGGCAGATAATGTTTAGGAAATTATTGATTTTCAGCATATTATTTTTACTTGTCGGAACAATTTCCGCACAAGAAGCGGTGTATTTATGGCAAGGTCAAGACGTACACCACGGCAAACAGGTTACTTTGACGCCATTTTTGGCTGATAACAATGCCGATGGCACAGCTGTAATCGTTTGTCCAGGAGGCAGTTATTTCTGGCTCGACGAGATCAACGAGGGCGATGACGTTGCCCGTTGGCTTAACGCTAACGGTATTTCTGCCTTTGTTCTACGCTATCGAGTGGCGGGATTCAGAGAGTTTATCTGGCATTACCGTCGCGTTTTCCGTGGCAATCAGCATCCCGACATGCTCGACGACGCGCAACAAGCCATCGAATATGTGAAAGAACATGCCGAAGAGTACCATATCGATCCTAACAAACTGGGAATCATGGGATTTTCGGCAGGAGGACACCTTTCAATGTCGGCAGCGTGTTTCTTTACCAATGAAGAAAACCGACCTGCTTTTGCGGCTCCGATCTACCCTGTCGTGACTATGAACGAGCCTTACGTTCACGAGCGATCACGTCGCGCTTTGCTTGGCGACCGCAGATGCAAAAACCAAATTATGCGCGATTCTCTTTCATTAGAAAGACATGTGCCTGACGATTGTCCTCCGATATTCCTGGTGAATTGCATCGACGATCAAGTCGTTGATTATCAGAACTCTGTGCTTTTAGATTCGGCTTTAAACGCAAAAAATATTGAACATAAATATATTCAATACCAGACTGGCGGTCACGGCTTTGGCGCAAGCGAGACAAGAGGCACCGAGGAGTCGCGACAATGGAAAAATGAATTTTTAGAATGGCTTGATGAAGTCAAGCGTTAAATAATCGTAATATTATGATTAACAACGATATAGAATACAAATCAACAGAAGAAATCAAGGCGTTTCAGGAGAATCTGCTTCATGAGGCGCTGAAGTATCTTCAGGCAAATTCGCCGTATTATCAGCGAATGTTCAAGAGCTATGGAATCAACATAGAAAAAATCCGTCACATCGAGGATTTAGTGAAGATTCCGTTCACCGAGAAGAAAGATTTGCAGCTGTTTAACGACGAGTTTTTATGCTGTCCGAAGTCGAAAATCATCGATTACATCACAACTTCTGGCACTCTCGGCGACCCTGTGACATTCGGATGCACCGAGAAAGACCTGCAGCGACTGGCGTTTAACGAGAAGAAATCGTTTGAATGCGCAGGCGTGAAACCTGGTGACATCGTTCAATTGATGACCACCCTCGACAAGCGTTTCATGGCTGGACTGGCTTATTTTCTTGGTCTCCGCGAGCTTGGAGCTGGTGTCATCCGTGTGGGCAACGGCATCCCGGAGCTGCAGTGGGACACCATCCGTCGCATCAAGCCAGACACCATCATGTGCGTTCCGTCGTTCATTCTCAAGCTGATACAATACGCCGAAGAGCATAACATCGACTATAAAAACAGCAGCATCCGCAGAATCATCGGCATTGGCGAAGGTCTGAGAGACCAGAACTTCGACCTTAACCTTTTGGGCCGCAAAATCAAGGAAAAATGGGATGTGCAGTTGTTCGCGACATATTCATCCACGGAGATGGGCGCCACCTTCTCGGAATGCGAATTCGGCAAAGGCGGTCACGTGCATCCTGAGCTGATAATCGTTGAAATCATTGGTGAAGACGGGCTCCCTGTGCCAGATGGACAGCCAGGCGAGATTGTTGTCACCACTTTAGGCGTGGAAGCCATGCCGTTGCTGCGTTTCCGCACAGGCGACATCGCAGCGAAGATTGTGGAGCAATGCCAATGCGGTCGTAACTCCTACCGCCTCACCCCTCTCGTCGGACGCAAAAACAACATGATAAAACTCAAGGGCACAACGCTGTATCCGCCAGCGATCAATGACGTTTTGGACAATACCGACTACGTTGAAAACTACGTCATCGAGGTGCATCAGAGCGAAGCAGGAACCGACGACGTCATCGTGAAAATCGGCTTGAAATATCAGCCGGAGTTTGATGTCGTGAAAGAATTGAAAGACAGCTTCCGCTCACGAATCAGAGTGGCTCCGCAGATTGAAGTGCATCCCGTTGAGGAGATTCAGAAGATAAACTATCCGGCAAAGAGCCGTAAACCTATCAAATTCATTGACTTAAGAAACAAATAATGGCTAATTTCGACGACATAAGACCCTATAACGCCGACGAGCTTCCAGCCGCCATGCAACGTATCGCCGACAGCGAGCTGATACCGTCGATCGCGAACTTCCTGATGCCGGGCATTGACCCTGAAATCTTAAGAAACAAACTACGTAACATCAAGAATATCTACGAGTTACAAGTTGGTTTCCTGAAGGAAGTCATTGAGATTTTGGTTAAAAAAACCACAACGCAGTTCGACTGGTCGGGCCTGGAGAACATCAGCGAGAAGAAGCCTTATCTGTTTGTCTCGAACCACCGTGACATAGTTCTTGACGCGATGTTTTTGCAGTATATTTTGAACGCAGGCGGGCACAACACATGCCAGATTACTTTCGGCAGCAATCTCATGGAACATCCTCTGGTTGTTGACTTTGGCAAGGCCAACAAGATGTTTCGCATCGAGCGCGGCGGCAACAGGATGGAGTTTTACAACAACCTGATGCACACGTCGGAATACATGCGCCACGTCATCACGGAGGAGAATGAATCTGTTTGGATTGCACAACGCAATGGTCGCACCAAGGACGGCATCGACGCCACCGACCCAGCCATCATCAAGATGTTTTGGATGAGCCGCAGAGACGATAAAGTCCAATCTTTGGCTGAGCTGAACATCGTTCCGATTGCTGTCTCATACGAGTGGGAATCGTGCGACAAGCTGAAAACACTGGAACTTTACGCGACTAAGGTCAACGGAAGATATGAAAAGAGACCTGGCGAGGACCTCAACAGCATCATAACAGGCATCATGCAGCCTAAGGGACACGTGCATTTCCACATCTGCGAGCCTGTCACCGAGGACGATTTGCGCCGGATGGATGCAAATCCTGGCGATTACTTCACCAACATCGCAAAACTGATGGACGAGCGCATCAACTCAGGCTATTTGTCGATGCCTACCAACTTCATTGCCAATGACTTACGCAGCGAATCAAACAAATATTCGAGTCATTATACCGAGCAACAAAAGGCTGATTTCATTAAATACATGAAGTGGATCGATATGTATAAAGACCTCGATCAGGCACTTTTGCGAGATATCTTCTTAGGAATTTACGGAAATTCAGTGAGATAAGGCTATTTCAGGACATTGAACAGCTGCTCTCCAAGTCCGATTTGATAACCTTTAGCTTCAAAAATCACCTCATCTTTCTCGTTGAGAATCATGAAGACAGGAAGATTATCCGTCGGGATATCTTTGTCGATTTTTAAAACCACATTATCAGGTAACTCATTGAATTTCTTTAACTTAAAATTATCAAGACTCTCCTTGTCTTTGAAAAGGAATGTCATTTTGCCGTTCCATTTCTCAAATTTTTCTTTCAACAACGAGATATCCTGCATGGCGTGGGTGGTAGGCTCAGAGCCGCCATCTAAATATGCGATAATTTGAGACGGATTTACATCCGTCTCTACGGCAGGATTACGCATCACCAATTCGATTTTTGTCGTCTTACCTTCTTCTATTGTGAAGAAAACCAAATGGTTAAGCACGCTGCCATCGGCGAGACGGGGGCCAGAACTCAAGACGTAATAACCAGGGTCGAGCAACAGGCCGCCGTCGGCCATCATCTGCGACAATGTCATTCCGACGTCCATTCCCGGGTCCATGGCGTCGTAGGCCAACAAATCGAAGGTGTTTCCGTTGAATTTTTTAATCGAGAAATGGGTGTAATAACGAGGATCGTCAGTTCCATCATAATGGATAACCAAGGTTCCTGGTTTATTTTTATTTTCGTTGTCAGTATTTTCAAATGCGACATCAATCCATTGATTATCAAAATATTGCACCTTACCAGTGACAGGGTCGATTCTTGACGGGATGCCAGCGGTACGCGCCAACGCCACGAAGAAAATGTCACGAGAATGCGAGTCGGCATGACGTGAGCGCAGCACGCCAGCAGGTGAAATCGGGACTCTCTGAATGTTCAACGCGTCACATATTTCAATGCTGTCGCGAACAAATTCGATAACATCTGTAACATTATCAAAATGTGTCAGTTGTGTACGATAAGGGCGTAACATCTCGTTGGAAACGCGTGGATTATAAATATATTCATCGTCAAAATTGCAATTATCAAGGCAATCAACCAAAACATCAATCGAAACATCACGTAAATCCTTGTCGGTGATGACATTCAAAATTTTGTACGCTTCGGTTTCCATTCCTTTCTCGCGTGCATAATCAATGAAATCATTGATAGTCTGATAGTTACCCCATGTCTTAGCCATGATTTCCTTATCGTAATCACCTTCGTTTTGGGCGGCGACACACTGCGCAATGTAAGCGTTTCTTATTTCATCCTCGTATGCCAAAAGGCGGTTGTTTTTAGCACGCATTTCCGCCGAAACCTCAGGAATTCTTGCATTTTCCGTAGGAGGAATGATGTTATAATCATACGATTCAACATCCGAGATAGAGACGCACGGCCGTGCGTCTCTACAGAGCGTAATTGTAAGGGTATCGGTTGAACTAATTGATACAACATCAAAACCGAATTTCCCCTCTTTCGAAGCATAAACCATCATCGTGCCCAATCCTGCTGTCAGCCATGTATTCCCCTCATTATCAGTGTATTTCGTTGCAACGGTATGATATTCCGAATAATTGTAAATCTTGAAATCGACACGGGCATCGCTAACATTTTCACCTTCATTATCAACGACTTTTACGTTAAGTTTTGCTGTCTCGGCATAGTTGCTGACAACGTTGATCTCGGTGTAATTTGCATTTCTGTCGATGACTTCCTCAGGACCATCATAATCGCCGAAAACGCGAGTATGCACTAACAATGCGCGTGATGCGGGAGCGTTAAACCAACCCAAATCGAGCACTGGTTCAGGCTCACAGGCACCCAAGAAATGCCATTTGCCGTCGACCCAGGCCTCCACCCAGGCGTGGTTGTCGTCGCAGTGTGCCCAACGCGGGACGTAAACTTGGCGGGCGGGGATGCATACAGCGCGTAACGCTGAAACAAGCAGCGTCGACTCCTCGCCACAACGTCCCCATGATGTCTTAACGGTCGCCATCGGTGAACTGGTTCTGGAATCAGAGCCTTTGTAGTTCACCTTCTCATGACACCAGTGATTGACTTCCAACACAGCGTCGTACATCGACAAATCCTTGACTCTGTCACGCAATTCCTCATAATATGCCATGCGAAAATCATCAAGATTCTCGTTGTTCACTCGTATCGGCAACACGAAATGCTTAAACTCGCGCTCTGGAACACGCTTCCCCCAAGGCAACTCTTTCTTGGCTTTGAAAGAAGTCTGAATATTTTTTAAGAAATAATCTTCGCTGTAATCGACCAAATCGCATTGTGGCATCGAAGCGTTCAAAAATGCCAAAGCTTTTTGTTCTTTATTGTTTGAGCACGCTGTTGCTAAAATTGCAAAAGCAATAATTAGGAATAGTTTTTTCATATCTTTGTTTTTTTCGCTCGCTGATTTCGCTGATAACACAGATTTTTTCTATTCTTCCTCTGCGGGATGGCTCGCGTCGCGAGCTGCAGATTTCGCAGACTGGACTGTGAAAGACTAAATCTGTGGTATCTGCGGTATCTGCGAGAGACTATATTATAAATTCTGTTAAATCAGAATTCAATATTTCATTCAGTTCCTCGCGATGCGCTTTGCCTGTTTTCACGAACAAAAATCCCCAGATGCTCATGGCAGGGTTTTTGATATCACGAGTTTCGACAACGCCATGGAAATGTTTCTTAATCTTCTCAAAATCAAGGGCTTTCGTTGTTTCATAAGGCTTATCCAATACCACAAAACTGAACACATCGTCCTCGATGCCGTTCCACATTGTGGCGTAATCTGGATGAATGCCCTCGAAATAGCATTGAACTGGCAGCAAACCGCAGGTGTGACGCGTCAAATCGTTAAGGCACATGCCTGCAAAACGCAACGGATTGACTTCAATTGGGATAGCCTTGTCTGAATTCTTGTCGACGCGGAACTCCACGTGCATCGGGAAATTGCGAAGATTCAACACACCATTCAAATCAATCAAAAACTGGTTGAATGGACCGTAATTCTTCTCGAAAATCTCCTTGCTCATGCAGTAAAGGCGGTCGCTGACGTCGGTCTCCGACTTGAAGATATGATGGAAGATATTGATAATGTTCGGATTACCATCTTTATCATAATAAGCGTCGACAGCATATTCCTCGCCTTGGATGAAGTCTTCGAGCACGAACTTGCCGCTTTTAACCACGGTTTCAGGGAAAACTGCACATTGTTTTGCGAAGTTTTTGTCGATATCGTCCAATGCTGCATTCCATTCTGCCTTGCTGCGCACGATGTAAACGCCCACGCTGAGGAAGCCGACAGCAGGTTTTATCACCAACGGCAACGGCAGCTCATCTGGATTCAGCGAACGTAACTCGTTCATTTCCACTTCTTTATAGAAGAAGTCAGGGAAAATCTTGGCGCAGATCTTACGGAACTCAGCCTTGTCTTTAACGATCTTCACTTTTTCGATAAGTTCTGAGCCAGCGAGGTGTGGATAGAGCCAGACGAGGGCGTTTTCCGAAACGGCGTAAAGCTTGCCGGTTTGCTGGTATTTGGCAACGAACTCGTTGTCGTTCAGCAAATTAAGATTATGGCCTTGCTGAACTAATAGTTCGGACATTTCGTTTCTCAGAACTGAGAGTTGTGATTTCTCCAGATACTCTACCAATGGAGAAGAAACATATGGTTTTTCAAGTATAATCATGATTTCTTTCTTTTATTATTCTCTGTTACTTTTCCCTTGATAGAAAAGTAACCAAAAGATCAAGCGCCATCCGAAGCTCGAACCGCCGTATGGCGCGGGCCAACGCACCGCGAAGCGATTCAAAAATGAAGCCTTCGGCTTTATCTTAAAATATTAGCGTTTCGATCAGGACTGTACGAGACAAATTTGATCGAGACACCGACTTTTTCTTCGATGAATTTGATGTAATCTTCAAGCTCCTGCGGGATCTTGCCTTCGATTTTGCAGTTCCAGCCTTTCACTGTGGTGTAGACTGGCTTCATCGTCACTGTGGATGCATCATACGGCAGATAATCAATCACTTGGCCGTTGTATTCGTAGCCGATGCAGACCTTGATTTCTTTCAAGTCGTCCATGACATCGGATTTCATCATCATCAGGTCGGTGACGCCGCTCAGCATGCAAGCGTAGCGAAGTGCAGGAATATCAAGCCATCCCGTGCGGCGCGGACGTCCGGTAGTGGCACCGAATTCATGTCCGTTGGCACGCAGCATCTCGCCTGTCTCGTCGAACAACTCGGTCGGGAACGGACCGGTTCCAACGCGTGTGCAATATGCCTTGAAGATACCGTAAACCTTGCCGATTCGGCTTGGCGCGACGCCCAATCCCGAGCAAGCACCTGCCGCAATAACTGACGAAGACGTCACGAAAGGATAGCTTCCGAAGTCGACATCGAGCATCGAGCCTTGAGCACCTTCTGCGAGGACGTTCTTGCCTTCATCAAGATACTTATTAATAAGGTATTCGCTTTCGACAAACTGGAATTTCTTCAAAAACTCGACAGCTTCGAACCAAACTTTCTCATAATCAGCGAAATTCATTCCGTCGAGACGCACCTCGTTGATATCGAAATCCAGATCCTTAATCTGTTGATAATGTTTGGCTTTGATGTTTTCGTAGCGTTCCTTGAAGTCGCTCATCGTGATATCGCCGATGCGCAAGCCGCGACGTGCAGTCTTGTCGGTGTAGGTCGGACCGATACCTTTCAAGGTAGAGCCGATCTTCATCTTGCCGAGAGCCTTCTCGTTGGCTGCATCCAAAACACGATGCGTTGGCAGAATGAGATGTGCCTTGTTGGAAATCATCAGGCGTTGTGTGAGGTCGATGCCAGCCGAAGCGAGGTTGTCGATTTCGTCTTTCAAAATCTTCGCATCGATGATAACGCCGTTGCCTATCACGTTGATACACTTATCATTAAACGCTCCCGACGGGATGGTGTGAAGCACAAACTTCTTTCCGTCGAACTCAATGGTGTGACCAGCGTTAGGGCCGCCCTGAAAACGGCAGACCATATCATATTTAGGTGTCAGTGCGTCGACGACTTTACCTTTGCCTTCGTCGCCCCATTGTAATCCAAGAAGCAAATCCAATTTTGCCATAGTATATTCTAAATGTTTAATATTCCTTAATAATTCTAATGCCGGAGATTCCTCGACAAGCTCGGAATGACAGGAATGCAAAATTACGAAAATTTCAGCTTCGTTTTCCTACTCTCTCAACTTTTTTTACGAGTTCTAACTTTTTAATCTTATCTATCAGATTCTCAAGGGTTTTGAGGTTGTTGACATAAACGGAGACGGTCGCCACGACCATGCCGCCCTCTATCTTCATCTCCATCGCCTGCATGTCGAGTTTCTCCTGATTGGTTATGGTGTCGAACAGCGTGGCTCCAAAGCCCATCTTATTGACTGCCAATATCTTAAGAGTCGCAAGGAAAGCAAAATCATCGCCAAACTGCCAACGGGCCTTCACGATGCTCTCGCCATGACGCGACATCAGTTTTTGAGCCACGATACAGTCGGGATGATGAATCTGAACAGGCTCTCCCGGCAGACCTATCGCCACCACGTCGTCGCCCGGAATCGGGTTGCAGCATGTCGAGATGACATAGCCGGAAACGCCGTTTTCTTCAGGTTTCTCGTCATTTTTCTTCATCGACGACGGACGCACAAATCCGAGAGTGAGGTATCTAACAAGATAATCAGACCAGTGTACATCGCTGTTTTTTAACACATTTTCCACATCCTGACGACCGATTTTGTTTGTCGCCACGAAATAATAAAGGTCGTTGCGAGTGGCGAGGTTGAACTTCTCGGCCAGGAGGTTGCGGTTCTGCTTGCTGAAATCAATTCCGGCATTGTCGAAATATTCTCTCAGCATCGTCTTTCCCTTATCTTTAAAGGCTTTCCGGAAATCTTTGATACCGTTTTTGAGTCGACTTTTCGCACCAGAGGTAGCGAGATAATCGAACCATTTCTCCTGCGGTTCCTGAAATTCGGAAGTGATGATCTCGACCTGGTCGCCCATCTTCAGCTCGGTGTGAATCGGCGAAAGTTTTTTGTTGATATTCGCGCCGACGCAATGATTTCCGAGGTCGGTGTGGATGTTGTAAGCGAAATCGAGCACTGTAGAGCCTTTCGGCAAGGTTATTTTATCGCCTTTCGGAGTGAAGACGAAAATCTCGTCGTTGAAGAGGTCGAGTTTGAAACTATCAATAAACTCTATAGCTGACACGTGATTCTCGTCGGCTTGCTGCACCAGATTACGCACCACCTTCATCCAAAGTTCGAGACCCGACTCGGCGTTGGAGTTCTGGTCGCGGTACTTCCAATAAGCCGCGAAGCCGTTCTCCGCTATCTCGTCCATGCGCTCGGTGCGGATCTGCGTCTCGACCCAGTTGCCCTGCTTGTTCATAAACACGGCATGAATCGACGAGTAGCCGTTGGTTTTCGGGAACGACACCCAGTCGCGCATTTTTTTGTTGTCGGGATAATAATATTTCGTGAATACGGCGAACGTCTCCCAGCATCTAACCTTTTCATCCTCAATATTTTGGCAGTCGATGATGATGCGGGCGACATAGGCGTCGTAGACCTCTTCGAGCGACATTCCGAATTTCACCATGCGTTCCCAAACAGAGCTCACGTTACGTTCGATAGCCATGGTTCTCACCTTGATACCCATCTTCTCGAGTTCGGCTTTCACTGGAGAGAGGAATTCTTCCAACTCATTGATTTTCTTTTCTCTAACTTCGCAAAGCTGTTTCTGCACCGACTCAAAAACCTGCGGGTTGATATATTTCAGGCAGAGGTCGTCGAGTTCGAGTTTCACCTTATAAAGACCCAATCTATAAGCTACCGGGGCGTAAATCTGTGTTGTTTCGGAAGCTATTTTCAGCTGTTTATGATGCGGCATCGCGCTGAGTGTGCGCATGTTATGCAGACGGTCGGCCAGTTTCACCAGGATGACGCGGATGTCGTACGACATGCTCATGATGACTTTGCGGAACGTCTCCGCCTGAAGGCTTTTTGCACCTTCTTGGAAATCCTCGCTTGTGAGTTTTGTGACGCCGTCGACAATCTTTGCCACTTTCTCGCCGAAATGTTCGCTAATATATTCTAAGGTATAGTCGGTGTCCTCGACCACGTCGTGCAGGAGGGCGCAGATTATGGAGGTGCGGCCCATGCCCATCTCGCCTGCGATTATCGTCGCGACGGCCAGCGGGTGATACATGTAAGGCTCGCCCGAGCGGCGGCGGGCGTCTTTATGGGCGTTGGCGGCGAGGAGATAGGCCTCCGTTACAAGGGCGACATCTTGCTCGTTTTTCCTTGATTTCCAACAATTTAAAAGCTCATTAAACTGCCTGTCGAGTTCATTTTTTTCCTCTTGCGAATACGTATCGGGAAGCGTCATCATAATCAAAATGTTTTACGTAAAGACGTACGGCCGTACGTCTCTCCAAAATCATTGCAAAATTATAAAGGAATTTAGAGAATTGCAAGGAAAAAATTCAGGATTTTTTTTGAAAAAAAATACTTTTTTCATGCTTTATGTTAGATAAATGTCTATCTACGCACCGTCAATTTAATAACTTCACTCATGAGAACTGTTGAATTGAAAAGGAAATTGCAGAATGCTGGCTGTTTTTGACAAGCGCATTCGTAAAACAAAAATATAAAACCATGAAAACAACAGTAATTATTGAAAGAAATGACAACGCATTCATCCAGCTTGAAAACGGCAACACCCTGCGCAAGATGAACATCGCCAACAGAACAAGCGTTTATATGATGAATGAAGGCGACGATTTCGCTGCTACAACAATCTACGAGCTCGCTGGCTCAATGCCGGTTAACTTCAAGGCTGTTGAAGACGGCGAATACACCATCATCGTCAACGGCGAAGGTGAACTGAAGGTTTACGACGTTCTCGGTCGCTTGGTTTTACAGAAACATGTAAACGGCGTAGAGACGTACGGCCGTACGTCTCTACAGACAGGCGTTTACATCTTCATGATGAATGGAAATGCTCAAAAGATTGTTGTTAGATAATATTAGCAATAGCTTTGGTTTTGGCAATCGGTATTTGCGCTGACGCTCAGCGTGGCGGAAAAGACGGTTTCTTCACCGAGTGGGACGATGTGAGCAACGGTCTCGACAAGTTCGACGATTTCGGCAACGGCTTGAGAAACCCAGGTCTGCCTGGCGGTCACGGTGGTGGCGACACCCCTGCCCCACTGGGAAGCGGCCTCGTGGTGCTGACAGCACTCGGCGCCGGATACGCAATGGCGAAGAAACGCAAATAATAGAACCTATCATTAAATTCATGTAGAGACGCAAAATTTTGCGTCTCTACGTTTTTTTTGTAAAAAAATTGTGCGCCGTATAATTTTTTTTGTATTTTTGCGGCCATATTTATGGTATATCCGTTTTAACAATCCCCCCCCTATTTATTAGCAAAAAATTGACAAGGACACTCGTCCCGTTTCGATTTTGTAAAATTTTAAAATTAACCAACAATAAAAAAATGAAAAAAAGATCTTTACTACTAATCCTTATGATGGCGCTGATGGTGCCATGGACCGTAAAAGCCCAGCAAACTCTTACTGTGTGCGACGGAACGCAAATTAGCAACAGAATACCGATGTATGTGTACTATTTTGACGCATACGCCCGCTCACAGTACATCATTCCTGCTGATAGCCTGACAGCAATGATTGACGGAAACATTACCAGTTTGCATTACTACACAAGTTATGCGACAAATTACACAACCGACAAGACCGTCACATTCTACATAAAAGAGGTAAACTACACAACCATCACCTCATTTGAAGATCCATCAACAGCCACAATGGTTTACAACGGATATGTGGAATTTGAGCTGGTTGGTGACAAATGTGAAACAACCATAACCTTTTCTACACCTTATCAATATAACGGAGGTAACCTTCTCATAGGTTGTGACAACGATGAAAAAGGCAGCTGGAAAAACATATCTTTCTACGGAGCAAGTGTCAATGGAGCCGCCATCTATGGTTATGACAACTCTGGAACTCCTACTACATGCTCTTCTACCAGCTTCATCCCAAAAACCACCTTCACTTACGAACAGAATACATCAGATTGCGACATGCCGACTTCAATAGCGGTAAACAATATCACTCATAATAGTGCCACCGTGACATGGGAAGGCGACGGCAGTGCATGGAATTTCCGTTACAAAACCACATCCGATGCCGACTACACCTTAGTGGAAGGTCTGACAGACAAAACATACACCCTTAATGATATTGCGGAAAACACCACGTATTTAATTGGAGTTCAAACAGTCTGCACAGGTTCAACAAGTATCTTCAAATCCACATCTTTCACCACAAGAAACACCTGCGAAGCTCCTATTAACTTACAAGTTACAGATATCACTGCATCATCGGCGACATTAAGCTGGGATACAGGCTATCAGGAGACATCCTGGACTGTGAAATACAGACTGAACACAGCTGAAAATTGGAACGAAGTAATTGTAAACCAACCATCAATAATCCTCACCGGACTTTTATCATGCAAGCAATATGATGTGAGGGTTTACACCTGCACCGGAGCTTCCGATCCATATCTGGCGGGAAGCTTCACCACAAGAACAGATATCCCGTTTTTTGAAACTTTTGACAGTTCTAACATACCTACAGGATGGATAAGATATACCGGACTCCTTAGCGAAATAATGGCCGGCGGCAGCTTAAGCACACGCGAGTCATGGGTCTTCGGCACTGGCAGCAATGGCGTCTTTGACAGTCACACTTACTTAAACATATGGGGCAACAGCTGCAATGAGTGGCTGGTATCACCAACATTTATGATGTACGACAACGTACAAATCAGTTTTGATTTAGCTCTGACACAATATAGCGGCACATTGCAGCCAATCAACACAGCACTTGGCGCTGACGACAAATTTGTGGTTCTCATCACCACCGACAACTGTGCCAGCTGGAGTATCTTACGCCAGTGGGACAACAGCGGTTCGGATTATGTTTACAACAACATTCCTTGTTCAGAAATAGGACAGAACCAATCTATTGATTTGAGCAGCTATGCCGGACAAAATATAGCCATCGCATTCTATGGTGAATCGACGGTTAATGAAAGCGGCAGCGATAACAACATACACATCGACAATGTAAGCATCAACTACATTCCAAACTGCGCTATCCCTACAGGATTCGCAAAAGCTAACGTATCAGGTCACACTGTCGACTTAAGTTGGAGCAGCGACGCTTCAGCATGGGTCGTCGGATACAAGACCTCAACCGAATCAGACTTCACCGAAGTGGCAGTCACCGAGAATCCTTACACACTGACCGGTCTCCTTCCTGAGACTGCCTACACCGTCAATGTGAAAGCCGACTGCGGAGGCGTTTACAGCGACTGGAGTCTCCCAATTAGCTTCACCACCGATATTGCTTGCCCTGTCCCTACAAATCTGAGTGTCGATATAGATGACGCAACTGCCACCATCACATGGGATGGATTTGCTCCTTCTTATAATATTGTTATAAACGACAACGAAATTGAAAATGTCACCAGCCCGTATGTTCTTAATGGCGAAATGGCAACAGAATATGCAGTTAAAGTGAAAGCCATTTGCGGCGGTCTCGACGGCGACAGCAATTGGACCGACATTCTCAACTTCACCACCGACTTATGCGAGAGTAACAATCAGTGCGAGATCACCTTCGACCTGACAGACAGCTACGGCGACGGTTGGAATGGTGCTTACATTGAGGTTACAGATGTGGAAACAGGCATAATGCTGGCACAAATGAGCAACCAAAACGTCGCAAAAGGTGAGGAATTGGAAACCTATACCCTCCTCGTGTGCAACGGTCGCGAAATCCAGTTCTCATGGCATTCAGGCAGCTATGACAACGAGTGTTCATACGTTGTTACTGATGTCAACGGCGAAGAGATCTTCAGCGGTAGCGATGCCATGAGCGCTTCTATAAACCATACAGTTGAATGCGCTACGACAACATGTAAAAAGCCTTCTAACCTTACGGCATTAGAAATCAGTGGCCATAGTGTGAAACTGAGCTGGACCGAAAACAGCGACGCGACAGCATGGGTTGTGGCTTACGCATTATATGGCGAAACAGATTTTACAGAAGTTAACGCCAACAATACAACATTTACATTGACAGGTCTTTTACCTGAGACACATTACACAGTGAAGGTAAAACCTGATTGCGATGTGAATAAATGGAGTGACGAGATTGATTTCACAACAGATGTGGCTTGCCCGAAACCAACAAATCTGGATGCATCCGACATTACTGCCACTTCAGCACAATTAAGCTGGACCTCTGGAAGCGATAACAACAATCTCAGATGGGCTGAAGTTACAACATCAAAAGACCGTGCAACTCTTGAATTTGATTTCGAAGACAGCAACATGAATGGTTGGACAAACATCGATGCCGACGGTGACGGTTATGAATGGACACTCGGTTCAGCATGCGGAGGCATCTACCTCGTTTCGACTGGTACCCTTGCCAATGAGGGTCACAACGGTTCTGCCGACCTTGTAGTCTCCGGTTCATATAGAAATGTTGATAGTGGTAATGGCGAATCTCTTACTCCAGACAATTACTTCGTGTCACCTCAGATTGCATTAGGTGGAAGCATCACTTTCTGGGCAGCAGCTCAAGATGCCAGTTACCCTGAGGAACATTTCGGCGTTGCCGTTTCAACTTCAGGCAACACCGATGCAAGTGACTTCACAACAATCCAGGAATGGACAATGACAGCCAAAGGCACAGGCGCAAAAGCAAATTCGGGTACAACACGTAGCGGCAACCGCAGCCAAGGCGCATGGTACGAGTTTACTGTTGATTTAAGTGCTTATTCAGGATTAGGTTATGTGGCAATTCGTCACTTCGACTGCACCGACCAGTTCATTTTATTAATTGACGATATCACCATTGTTGAAGGATTAGTCGGAACTATAGGAGATTGGCATACTGTTTTAAATGCTGAAAAACCATATAATCTTACTGGTCTGACAGCTGAGACAATTTATGTATTCCAAGTACAAGCCAACTGTGGCGGCGACGGCGAAAGCGAATGGAGCGGCAACAAGGTCTTCAAAACCCTTGAAAGCTGCCCGAGACCGACAGGTCTGACAGCCATAGAGATTAAACCTACATATGCTGTATTAGACTGGACTGTCAACGGCGAAGAATCGGCATGGTCTATTAAAAATGGCGAAACTATAATAGATATCGACGAACGTCCATACACTTTGACAGGCCTTGAACCGGAAACAGAGTATATAGTCTACGTCCGTGCCGACTGTGGCGGAGAGTACAGCGACTGGTGCGCAACACCTGCGACATTCACAACGCCATCGACATGCGACGATCCATATGATATTGAATCAACACCTCTGCACTCCACGGCTTCGGTTAATTGGGATGGTTATCAGACCCAATATAACGTGCAGTGGATCATGCCTGAACAAGATGAGATATTATTGTCACAAGATTTCGAAAGAGAAATGATCGATTGGCAAGTCATAAGTAACAATACAACTAACGGCATGGGCATTACCAATAACGCTACTGCCGTATATAATGGCACCTACGGATTTGTATTCTCATCATACAATAGTGCCGGCGATTACAACCAATATCTGATATCACCTCAGCTTACTTCTATTGGTACACTTCAATTCTATTATAAGAATTCAAACAGTTCAGCAGAAGTATTCAAAGTTGGTTACTCATCTACAACCAATGATGTGGATGCCTTCACATGGGGCGACGAAATAAGCGCCAATGACAACACATCATGGGCTTTGTTCACCGAAACAATTCCTGCTGGTACTAAGTACTTTGCAATCAACTATTACTCAAATTATCTGTATTATCTCTATGTCGATGACATTGCCATAATAGGCGATCATATTCCTGCCGGCACATTGCAAGAGGCTAATAATGTTACAGCGCCATACGAAATCACTGGTTTGACAGCTAACAGAATGTATGAATGGCAGGTGCAGGGTATATGCCAGTCAACAACCACTGGATGGACATCAGGCAGCTTCAAAACATATCCTGCCGATGAGCCTATCGCTTACCTTGACGGCGGCTTGTGGAACGAGCCTGACACATGGGCAGATGACGAAGTTCCCGCTGCAGGTACCAATGTGATTATCCTCAGCGATGTCATCATTCCAAACGGATATGTTGCTAACGCCAATAATGTAATCGTTGAGGAAGGCGGCTCTCTCATCATCGAAGATGGCGGTCAGCTTATCCACCACAACACTGTTGAAGCAACATTGCAGAAAGACATTACAGCTTACACAGCCAAAGATGGCGACGGATGGTATTTGATAGCCTCTCCTGTCGACGAATTATCAACCGACGCAGTCGCACAGGGCACTTACGATTTGTTCAGATACAATGAGCCTAACGGTTGGTGGTACTCGAATACAGGCAACCATCCATTCAACACACTCTCACGCAGTAAAGGTTATCTCTATGCAAACGCCAACAATATTGATATTGAATTTACAGGTGATATGATCGGCACAGAATCAAATATTTCTGTTGATTTGAGCTATACTTCAACAATGAGCGACAATTTAAAAGGCTTCAACCTCGTGGGCAACCCGTTCACATGCAACATTAAACCTGGCGACGTGAAGATCGGCGGCGTAAATCTTACAACATATTACGCTTCAGAAGGCGGCAGCGATCTCGACGAACGCAATATCAACGAAACTCCGATCAAACCTGGCCAAGGATTCTTCGTTCAGGCCACTGCGGAAAACCAAAAGCTGGTTTTCAACCCTTCGGCAAAAGATGACAACGACAACAACGGTTACATAAAAATCGTTGCCGGCAATGAAGACTTTATGGACAAGGCATATATCCAGATCGCCAACGGCAACACCTTGCGCAAGATGAACATCGCCAACAGCACAGAGGTTTATGTGATGAATGAAGGCGACGACTACGCAGCCGCGAGAGTCGAGGAACTCGCAGGCGCAATGCCGGTTAACTTCAAAGCTATTGCTGACGGTGAATACACCATCACCGTCAATGCCAAGAACATCGAAGCAAGCATGATGATTCTCTTCGACGACTTCTCAGGCGAGGAAATCAATCTGTTGGAATCACCGACATATCGTTTCAAAGCCGAAGCCAACGACCCTGAGAACCGTTTCAAACTTATCTTCGATTTGAACAACAACTACACAGGTGTTGACGAAAACTACACTGGCGACATTTTCATCTACCAGAACGGCGACGAAATCATCGTCAACGGCGAAGGTGAATTGAAGGTGTTCGATGTTCTCGGACGTTTGGTTTTACAGAAACATGTGAATGGCGCAGAGACATACGGCCGTACGTCTCTACCATCAGGCGTTTACATTTTGAAATTAAACGAAAACACACAAAAGATAATTATTAAATAGTAATACAATGAAAAAGATAATTTTTGCAGCAGCTTTGGTTTTGGCATTCGGTCTTTGCGCTGACGCTCAGCGTGGCGATTCGAGAGACGGTTTTTTCACCAACTGGGACGACGTTAGCAACGGCCTCGACAAGTTCGACGATTTCGGCAACGGCTTGAGAGACCCGGGATTCCCTGGTCACGGTGGCGGCGACACCCCTGCCCCACTCGGCAGCGGCTTGATTGTGCTCACCGCACTCGGCGCCGGTTACGCGGTGGCGAAAAAACGTGAAAAATAAAACCAATCATAAAAATAATGTAGAGACGCACGGCCGTGCGTCTCTACAATCGTAATAAGATAATAAAATGAAAAAGGGCACCGCCAGGTGCCCTTAATTTTTCAACTGATTAACTGACTAACTGTCAACTGATTAATAATCTCCGTTGATTACAGCCATGGTGTGAATCAGATCTAACAATTTGTTTGAATATCCGATTTCGTTGTCGTACCATGACACGAGCTTCACGAAGGTGTCGGTCAATGCGATACCGGCTTTTGCGTCGAAAATTGATGTGCGGATGTCGCCGAGGAAATCGCTCGAAACGACTGCGTCTTCAGTGTATCCGAGGATGCCTTTGAGTTCTTCTTCTGAAGCGCGTTTCATCTCTGCGCAAATCTCATCGTATGTTGCCGGTTTTGCGAGGTTGCAGGTCAAGTCAACGACTGAAACGTCCAATGTAGGAACGCGCATCGACATACCTGTGAGCTTGCCTTTGAGTTCAGGGATGACCTTACCCACTGCCTTTGCGGCACCTGTTGTCGAAGGGATGATGTTGCCTGCTGCAGCACGACCACCACGCCAGTCTTTCAATGAGTGACCGTCAATAGGTTTCTGTGTTGCTGTTGTTGAGTGGACTGTTGTCATCAAACCGCTTGTGATGCCCCATTTGTCGTTGACAACCTTTGCTAAAGGTGCCAAGCAGTTGGTGGTGCACGATGCGTTTGAAACCACCTGAGTGCCTTTCACGTATGTCTTGTCGTTGACACCGCAAACAAACATAGGTGTGTCATCTTTTGAAGGACCAGCCAGGATGACATATTTCGCACCTGAGTCGAGGTGTGGCTGCACAGCCTCCTTTGTGAGGAATTTACCGGTTGAGTCAATGACGTAATCCGCGCCATATTCGCCCCATTTCAGGCCAACTGGGTCACGGCTAACACTTACTGGAATTTCTTTACCGTTGATAATCAGGGTGCTCTTTTCCAAATTATAGTCAAGAGTACCATCAAACAGACCGTGCATGGTGTCGTATTTGATCATGTAAGCCTGATAATCAACTGGGCATGTACCGTTCATGTAAACAATCTCAATGTCGTCACGATGTTGTGCGGCACGCAGCACCAATCGACCGATTCTACCGAGTCCATTGATACCTATTCTAATTTTCTTAGCCATGATGATATTATTAGTTAATAAATTTGCGTGTTAAATGTTTTGCAAAGTTAGACACTATTTTTAATATAAACAAACAAATTCTAATAAAATTTATTTTTTTCTCAATTGTCGTTATTTTTCGTATTTTTGCAAAATATTATTTTAATTTGGAGTAGTTTGTTTTTTTGACTAATTCATCGATGGATAAGATTAGAAATTTCTGCATCATAGCTCATATTGACCACGGAAAAAGCACCTTGGCGGATAGATTGATTGAGATCACTAACACTTTGACTAAGAAGGAGTTAGTGGATCAGGTTTTGGACGATATGGATTTGGAGCGCGAACGTGGCATCACCATCAAGAGTCACGCCATCCAGATGAAATATGAGCATGAGGGCGAGGTTTACACCCTCAATCTTATCGATACTCCCGGCCACGTCGACTTCTCGTATGAGGTTTCACGTTCGATAGCCGCTTGCGAAGGTGCACTTTTAGTTGTGGATGCTTCGCAAGGCATTCAGGCTCAGACGATTAGCAACCTTTACATGGCCATCGACCACGATTTGGAGGTGATTCCTGTCTTAAATAAAATCGATATGGAAAGCGCACAGCCGGAGAAGGTTGAAGACCAAATTGTCGACCTTTTAGGCTGCGACCGTGAAGATATTTTACGCTGCTCAGCGCGTACAGGCTTCGGCGTACCGGAGATATTGGAGGCCATCGTCAAGCGCATCCCGGCCCCGAAAGGCGACCCCGACGCACCACTCCAAGCATTGATTTTCGACTCTGTCTTTAATTCATTCCGCGGAATCATCGCTTATTTCAGAATCATGAACGGCACAATCCGTACCGGCGAAAACGTCAAGTTTTTCAATACCGGAATGGAATACGACGCCGACGAGATCGGTGTTTTGCAGATGAAACAGGTGCCAAAGAAAGAGCTTTCTGCGGGCAACGTGGGATATATCATTTCGGGAATTAAGACTTCGAAAGAGGTGAAGGTCGGCGACACTATCACTTCGGTTGACAACCCTTGCGACAAGCCAATTGCCGGTTTCGAGAACGTGAAGCCGATGGTGTTCGCAGGTGTCTACCCTGTCGATGCCGATGATTATGAGGAACTTCGCAGTTCGTTGGAGAAACTGCAGTTGAACGATGCCTCATTGGTTTGGGAACCTGAGTCGTCAGCGGCCCTTGGCTTCGGATTCCGCTGCGGTTTCTTGGGATTGCTCCACATGGAGATCATCCAGGAACGCCTCGACCGCGAGTTCAACATGGACGTCATCACCACAGTGCCTAACGTTTCATTCAAAGCATATCTTACCGACGGCAGCGTCGTCGACGTGCACAACCCGAGCGGCATGCCAGATGTAACCAAACTCGACCACATCGACGAGCCATATATCTTGGCGCAAATCATCTCGCAAAACGAATACGTCGGCTCGATTATGACACTCTGCATCGAACGTCGTGGTATCCTGAAGAATCAAGTGTACCTCACAACCGACCGCGTGGAGCTCACTTTCGAGATGCCTTTGAGCGAAATCGTGTTTGATTTCTACGACAAACTGAAATCAATATCAAGAGGTTACGCCTCTTTCGACTATCATATCTGCGGCTACAAGCCATCGAAGCTGGTGAAGCTCGACATCATGCTCAACGGCGACACCGTCGATGCCCTTTCGACCTTGATTTTCGTCGACCACGCCTACTCTTTTGGTCGCCGCATGTGCGAGAAACTCAAGGAATTGATACCTCGTCAGCAGTTCGACATCGCAATTCAGGCAGCTATCGGAGCAAAGATCATCGCTCGTGAGACCGTGCGTCAGGTTCGCAAAGACGTTACCGCAAAATGTTACGGCGGCGACATCTCGCGCAAGCGCAAGCTCCTTGAAAAACAGAAAGAAGGAAAGAAACGTATGCGCCAAATCGGCAACGTAGAAGTGCCGCAGTCGGCGTTCCTCGCAGTGTTAAAATTGGATTAATGCCGTAGGGATGCGGCGTGCCACAACCCTACTCGCATTGTAAATCTTTTGGATAAACGAGATATTGTCTTCGTTTAGCAATAACCTCATCATTTTCAACGAGTTGCATCTCGATATAAATCTCTGTTTTGTCAAATTCTTCAACAAACGCATTCACGTCGAGAGGCAAATGTACGCAGCCATTTTCTGGGATTATCATATTTTCTTCCGCAAATGACTTCAGCAATTTACCATTAAAATTATAAATGTCTAATTCAAGTTTAGCGTTTATCTCACGATAAAGATCGCTGACGGCGTAAACTGTGAAGTTGCCGTCGATGGTCGGAAGCACACCTATTAATATAGGTGCGTACAAAACTTTGAGATCTTCGTGCAAAATCTTTTTATTTCCTGCGTAATCAATTGATGACCAAGAGATTACAGGCCATGCGTCGTTGAGTTGCCAGTAGAGCGTTCCCATGCAGCGTGGTTTCGCGGCGCGCTGGGCTTCGATGGCGAGACCGATGCCGTAGGATTGGGATAATTGTGACGTATACGTGTTTACATCATCTGATACATATTTTTTTACATGCTTTTCGACCAATTCCTCCCCTCTTGGGTGTTTCTGGTGCTTCGTCTCGATGTTCGGGTAGGCCTGATAGCCGAATTCGCTGTTGAAACGGCCAACTTTTTCGAGGTACGCCTCGTATGGCAACTCGCCCCACCAAACGCCCCAGTAATGCACGTCGCCTTCGGTCAGACTCTCGGGTTTGCCCCAACCGTTTTTCGGTGACGACGACCAGTAGTCACGCGTACCGTCATATTTCTCAACGACTTCCAAGAATATGTCGACAAACAAAGTGTCCATTCCGCGCTTCATATCAGCGTAGTCGTCATCGCTCCAGCCCATCGATTTTTGCCAGCCCCAGTTGACGTACCCCTCACTCACCTCGTTGTTGCCGCACCAAATCGCCAGCGACGGATGGTTCTGATAATGAACGACTTGCTGAATGGCTTCTTCTTTTACGTTGCTCAAAAACTCGTCGGAATACGGATACGTTGTGCCTGCAAACATGAAATCCTGCCACACCATGATGCCGAGGCTGTCGCAGATATCGAAGAAATAATCCGGAGGATAGATGCCGCCGCCCCAAACTCGAAGCATGTTGAAATGAGCGGGAACACATTCAGCTAACAGCTTGAGTGTCTTATCCTTAGACATCCACGTCTCCATCATTTCCTCAGGAACGTAATTCGCGCCTTTGATATAGACTTTTTTGCCATTTACCTTGAAATACATGGCGCAACCAATACTGTCGGGTTCTTCGATGAGTTCAATTTGACGAACTCCAGTCTTAACTTTTTGAGTATCAACAAGTTCATTGTCTTTATAAATCTTAACTTCAAACTCCGTCATGGTCTGCTCGCCCATCTCGTTAGGCCACCAAAGTTCAGCATTTTCCAGTGTAAACGGGATGCCGACCAAGCTCTTTCCTTTGCCAGAAATACTCTTTTCAGCCAGTTTCACTCCATTACCAAAAACATCAAATCTTAGTGCACCATCAAAATCTTTGTTAAGCTCAACATTTGCTATCATTTCAGCAGATTCACCAACAACGTTTTTGGTCAAAAATGCTATATTTTCGATTTTGAAATCATTCCAGCCCAAAAGTTCTACATCCTTCCAAATTCCGATATTGAGATAACGTGGTGCCCAGTCCCAGCCGTTTTGGTAGGCGGCTTTGCGCATCACAGCATATTTTTCAGGGAAACGGAGTCTATAAGTTTCAATAAGGCTATCACGTTGAGCATCAAATGGATAAAAGCGCACTTTCAATTCGTTACCACGTTTTTTAAGAAGGCTTTTCACTTCTTTTTCATAACGAATGAACTGGTTATCTGAATGCAGAATCTTCTCACCATTGAGCCAGATGTCGGCATAAGTGTCTAAGCCATTGAAAATCAAATCAATATTATCTTTTTGCCAGATATTCTTATCGACATCAAATTTCAAATAATAATCCCATTGATGCTGCGGAATCCATTGCAGTTGCTGTTCTTCGTCGCCTTCGCCATAAGGATGCGGGATGAAGCCAGCAGCATAGAGATCGGCATGAGCCTCGGAAGGAAGATTGACCTGCAAATTGATGGAGAGTGTGTCGGTGGTGAGGTTCCAGCCTTGATTGAGAGACTGCACATTGCTGTTTTTGCCAGAACATGCACATAGGACACATAAGACACACAGGACGTATATGATGAATAGTTTTTTCATTTGATGATTTTTACAAACTCTTTGATTCTTTCTAAATTCGACACTTTGTATAGCATCGAAGCGCCGGTGTTATCAACTCCTTCAGCAACTGGCGACGTCAACGAGGCATGAACATTTTTCACTCCTGTTGCAGTGATAATTCTTTCAACATTTTTTTCATTGATGCCGCCACCAGCCATGATTTTGATTCGGTCGCCGAACAGAGTCTGCATCTCACGAATCATGTCGATGCCATCGTAAGCCGTTGGTTTACAACCAGATGTAAGCACTTTATCGAAACCTAGACTTATCAGCGTCTCCATCGCATCAAGTGGATTATTGCAAGCGTCGATGGCACGGTGGAATGTAAACTTCATCCCCTCGCCTGCCGCCATCATCTTCTTGATTGCAGGAACATCAATGTCGCCGTTATTGTTCAGTGCACCGATCACAACACCTTCATATCCAAGACTTTTCACCATTTTTATATCTTCACACATAATGGCGATTTCATCATCGTTGTAGATGTAATTTCCTGGTCGGCAACGGATTAAAACACGAATGGAAAATTTCGTACGGGCAAAAAATGTTTTGCTCCAACAAGATAACGTACCGTATGACGGCGTCACGCCGCCCACTTCCAGCGCCTCGCAAAGCTCGGCGCAGTCAGCACCGCCTTCAATGCCGTTAACTATTGATTGATAACCATTTGCACAAAGTTCAAATCTCATTTTGATAGAATTTTTGCAAATATAATAATTTCTCTCGCAGATCTCGCAGATTTCGCAGAATTATTCTTCCACACATTTCTTCCACATTGATTTAGTTCGCTAATGCTCACCGATCCCGCAGAGTCATTAGTCGTCAATTCTTTAGCCTTCAGCTTCCGAAGGAAAGTGGCAGCCGAAAAATGATGACTAATGACGGAAAATTTTGTATTTTTGCATGCTAAAAAAACATAAATGATTTATCCTTCGGATTTTGAAAATAAGATTGGCTTCAAGGCAATTCGCGAACGTCTTAACGAATTGTGTATCAGCGAGATGGGTAAAGAATTCGTTGACAAGATGTGCTTCTGCACCGACGTCGACGAGATTCACACTTACCTTCGCCTGATTCAGGATTTCGAGACCCTGATGCAGGACGGAGTGCCTTTTCCGGTGCGCGATTACAACGATTTGCGCGAGGAATTTAAGCACCTTGCCATCGACGGCACCGTCATCAGCCTCGAAAGCATGTTCGCACTCAAACCTACACTCTCAGCACTGTCTTACATTTTCAAATTCTTCAAGTCGGAATCATCCGAAAAAGTGCCTTACCTCAAGGCTTTGGCAGAAGGTATTTCCATTGATAATCATATCTTTACAGAAATAAACCGCCTCATCGACGACAAAGGCGAGATTCCCGACAACGCATCAGCCGAACTTGCTGAGATTCGCCGCGACATCAGGCGGAAACAGAGCTCCATCGACCACAGGATGCACAAAATCCTTGTAGAGGCGAAAAACTCTGGCTGGACCGACAGCACGGCGGAGATGACGATTCGCGACGGAAGGCCAGTTATTCCTGTGCGTGCCGCCGACAAACGCGAGCTGCGAGGCTTTATCCACGATGAGTCGGCAACGGGACAAACGGTATATATCGAGCCAGCTGAAATCTTCGAGACCAACAACGAAATCAAGGAGTTGGAGTATGCCGAGAGACGTGAGATAAACAAAATTTTGCTCGCTTTCACGAAGATTCTGAGACCAGAGATTCCAAACCTCACCATGGCGTGGCGACTCCTCGGATTGCTCGATTTCATTCGTGCCAAGGCAATGTTGGCGCACGAATACAACTGCGTGATTCCGGAGCTCACCGACGAACCGATGTTCGACTGGATTGAAGCAAGGCATCCGCTGCTGGAACAGAAACTGAAAGGACAAGGGAAAAGGATAACGCCACTCGACTTAAGATTGGGAAATGACAACCGCATTCTCGTTATTTCCGGACCGAATGCCGGTGGTAAGTCAGTGTGCCTCAAGACGATAGGCTTGATTCAGTACATGCTGCAATGCGGTCTGGCGATTCCTGTCAAGGTCGACTCGAAATGCGGCATCTTCCATGATATGTTCATCGACATTGGCGATGAGCAATCGTTGGAGAACGACCTCTCGACATACAGCTCGCACCTTATTAGTATGAAGGAGCTTCTGGAGCACGGCAACGAGCGCACTTTATTCCTCATTGACGAGTTCGGAACCGGCACTGAGCCACAACTTGGAGGTGCAATAGCAGAGGCTATCTTGTTGAAAATGAATGAGAAGAAGTCGTTCGGAGTGGTCACAACACACTATGCTAACCTCAAACTTCTTGCTGACAACCACCCTGGCATCGTCAACGGAGCGATGTTGTTCGACACAAGATATTTACAGCCACTCTACGTGATGATGATAGGCAAGCCGGGCTCATCATTCGCCTTCGAAATCGCGAAAAAGATCGGTTTCCCTCATGAGATCCTCGACAGCGCAGCTGAAATATCCGGTCGTGAGCACCTCGACTTCGACCAACAGCTTCAGCAACTCGAAATAGAGAAAAAAGAGGTCCGCAAGAAAGAATATGAGCTGAAAGTCGCCGACAAACTTCTTGATGAGGTAGTAACAAAATACAAGACGCAACTCGCTGATATTGAGAAGAATAAAAAATCTCTTCTGAGAGAGGCGAGCAAAGAGGCGCAGGAAATCATCGACCGCGCCAACGCCAAAATTGAGAAGACGATTCGTGAAATCAAGGAGGCGCAGGCAGAGAAAATGCGCACCAAAGAGCTTCGTGAGGAACTGAAAGAGATGAAAAACAACCTCTCCAACGAGGAGAAAAACCTCTCGAAACAACTGAAAAACGAGGAAAAAGAAGAAATCGTAAATTCTGGTTTGAAAGTCGGCGACATGGTGTGCATCAACGAGTTGGAAGTCGTTGGCGAGCTTTTGGCAATCACTGACACCGATGTCACAATTCAATTTGGTGATGTCAGACTGCGCACAACAGCCGACAAGCTCAGGAAAATCAGTCACTCGCAAGCACGCAAGGCACAGCAGAACCCGTCATATCTGCGCAAGAGCATCATGAACGACATCAACGAAAAGGCGCTGCACTTCAACCTCACTTTAGATGTTCGCGGTCAGCGTGGCGATGAAGCCGTTGATAATGTCGCAAAATACATCGACGAGGCTAATCTATTAAGTATCAAAGAAGTAAGCATCCTTCACGGCAAAGGAAACGGCATCCTCAGGAAGCTTATTAGAGAATACCTCAGCAAACAGTCGTGCATACAAAATTTCAGCGACGCCAGCTTGGAGACTGGTGGTGCAGGAATTACTAGAATTACGCTGAAATAGTTAGAATGTCTCAACAGTCCAGCCTTCGGGGATTCTATCAGGACCAAATTCTTGAGGCAATGATGCAGGGCAGTAGAAAATCCCATTGGTTCCGACCTCGGCGAACCATTCATTTGTCGCATAACTCCATTCAGTAAAATGCACTTTTACGCTTGTTATATTCGCACATCTGCTAAACATACCAGCATAACAAAAGTCAGGCAAAACAGATGCCGGCAACTCTGGTGCAGATGTCAAACTCCAGCACCAGTCAAACATGCAAAAATAGCAATCAACTGCCAATGTTGTTGCTGGAAGTGCAGGCGCAGTTGTTAGATGCGTACAACCTTGAAACATCCTGCAATAACATGATTCCGCCAAGACAGTTGCAGGCAATTCGGGTGCAGATGTCAGATTGCCACACCAAGTAAACATATCTTCATAGCAATGTTCCGCCAAGGTAGTTGCAGGCAGCTCCGGCGCATAAGTTAGGCTTGGGCAACTCTCAAACATCAACGCATAGCATCCTGCCGCCAATGTTGTCGCTGGCAATGCAGGAGGTGTAGTAAGCGAAACACATCCGAAAAACATTCCACTATAACATGATTCAGCCATTGTAGTAGCTGGCAAATCAGGGGCTTTCACAAGATTATTACAATAATAAAACATGGATGAATAACAACCATATGCCAATGTTGTTGCAGGCAGTTTTGGCGCAGTAGTAAGACCACTGCAGTAAGCAAACATCGACAGATAACAGCATTCACTTAATATTGTGGCTGGCAGTTTTGGGGCATCTGTAAGACTTTTACATGACATAAACATGCCTTGATAGGACCGTTTTCCAACAGTTGTGGCTGGCAATTCAGGAGCCGATGTTATTGATGTATAATCAAACAACTTGATAAAACAGTAATCTGGGGCGGTTTTTGAGTTGCACGTAGTGTCAATCAGCGACATCACATTTCCGCTTGTGGCTATTCTTTTTTCATTGGTTAAAAACGAGAAACAAGATTCCATGTCGTCATAATAGTTCGGATTAAGGCCATGAGGATTTTCGCCTCTAAAATAAACCTTGTCGCCAACATTTTCCAATACTATTGAATTAGTTGTATCTTTTGATATATTTGAAATCGTCAATGTTTCCCAATTAACTTTATCAAAACTATATTCAATATTGGGTTTTGTCACTGTATCAAATATCCAACCATACATTGTATTAAAGAACATTCCAATGCTTGCGCCAGGTTCTTCAGCAGTAAAGCAAAGAGGACCATCAACAAAGACAACACTACCTGAATCATTTGTGATATCATTTTTCTTGCAAGCTGAAAGTAAAAACACTGCGATTAAAGACAAAATTACAATGTTAATATTTTGTTTGATTTTCATATTATAAATTTTTGCAAATATACAAAAAAATATTATAAATACCTTGACAAAACCGATAAATTATAGTATTTTTGCAGTGTAAAATTTTAATATATGCCAGAAATTAGCAACTTTTATGGAATCGCGATAACAGCCGCTGAATATATTGAAGATTACAAGCTTTGCCTCACTTTCAATAACGGTGCGGTTAAAGTTGTCGATTTTGTCCCTTTGATGCAAAAAGGTATTTTTATGAAATTGCAAGATAAAAAGTATTTCCGTTCTTTTAAGCTCGACCCTTTCACTGTTGATTGGAACAATGAAATCGGATTCGCTCCTGAGTATCTTTATGAAATTGGAGTATATCCGACCAATGAGGAAACCACACCTCTGATGGCAGCAGAAGAGCCACAACCATACGGGATTCCTCGCACTTCGTGCTCGGAATGAGAATTGTCATTCCGAGCGAAATGAGGAATCTTATTTAATAACAATTCTTTTTGTCAATCTGTCTGTTCCATTATCAACGGAGATGAAATAAACTCCAGCTTGCAACGAAGTCAAATCAAGGGTGCCATCATGGAATGTATTTTCCGATAACACCCTGACTCCTATCATGTTATAAACCGAAATTGAGTAACCACGTTCCAAACCAGTTGTAATATTCACCACTCCTTCCGAAGGATTCGGCGCGATCGACAAATCAAATTTCTCATTAACAAGAATCTCATTCACATCTTCATGTTCGAAATTGATGTACAAATCGTCGACTGCCATATATTTATAGCTCGTGGTTGTATTTCCCTGCCCACTTGCTTCAAATCTGATTCGCACCTGCACATAATCCTCACCGATATAATCGTTAAGCGAAAATGCATATTCATTCCAGCGGTTTTGCTCATCCCAAACAAAATCAAGCTTATGCCAGGTCTTCCTGTCGGTTGTCACATCAATATAAACACCGGCATTATATGGCGACCAAATCGACGGTATTTTCCTGTTCATTGTAAATCCGAAACTGACATCCTCGGCTGTCGCAGGAATCGAAAACCACGGAGTTTCAATCATTTGCAAGATATTGTCGTTTGTATAGGTCTTCGCAACCAAACAAAACTTGTTTTTAAACTGTTCGATACTCCAATTTTCATTATAGAGATGCAGATCTCCTGCCGTAGTATCAGCAAAATCATAAAATACCGGGAGTTGCAGCGGCTCGCACGAGAAAATCGAATCGATATTTGACTCTGGACCAGCCCAACTATCCGGATGAACTGGTTTTACGTAATATTTATGCCATTCGCCATCTTGCCAAAACATCTCGTCAACGTAGGAAGTCTCAGCAGTATAGCCAATCATCTCATCATCTTTGTAAACCAAATAAAAACTTGTATTTGATGATGCATTCCAGCTAAGATATGGCATTCCGTCTTGAACAGTCACGCTGAAATCTTGAGGAGGCAGCCATCCGTCGGCAAGCTCAGCAGTAGCAGCGATAACAGCCTGAACAAAACCTTTTGCCAAATCAAAACAGTTCACACCTGCGCCAATGGTATCCGACATATGATGATAATGAACGTTTTGCTCATGATACTCTATATCGCCTATATAAAGCGCAGGATATTCATGGATATTGAAGCACATATGGTCGCCGCCGTACGAGTCTTTCTTTGTAAAACGATAGGTCGGCATCTCAGGAATGTAGGTATTGGCCACAGTCTGATAAAAATTGAACAACCTTTCGGAAATATAAGAATAGCCCGAATACATCGTCACCGGACCATATTCCGGACCAGGCCAGAAACCAATCATATCCATGTCGAAAACACCGAGGATATTCATATCTTCGCGAGCGCATTTCTGAACAAAAGGATAACTTCCAACCATCCAGCGCTCCTCGCCATTAAACGGGATGTAGAGAATAGAGCGTTTGAACTGATGCTGGCTTAAGATACGGGCACACTCAAACACTCCCGAGGTTCCAGAGGCGTTGTCGTCGGCACCCGGACCGTCAGGATGGTCGTAATGCGCCGCGATGATGATATATTCATCAGGGAACTCAGTGCCGCGCTGAATAGCGATGATATTACCAGCTTGAAGTGTGTCGGTCATACCAATAGTGCCAGTATGATGATGGACATAAGTCTCAAGTCCAAGTTGGTCGAACCAGTCAAGAAGAACATTCTGAACAATAAGAGCACTAGGAGAACTGCATTCTCGAATATACTGTTGCATAAACTCGATGGCATAATAAAGATTCAGCGTATCGACCTGATTTATCATCGCGACGATATCAGGATTTTGACCATACACATCAGGGTATGTCTGGTTTCTATTGCCCTTATGATCAATAAATTGGGCACTTAAGACATTGACACACAATGCCATAGCAATAAAAAGTAAATACTTCTTCATTTTCGTAGGATTTGTTGCTGCAAAAATAAAGAAGTATTTTTACTTAACCAAAGGGTTTTAGGAAAAAAGTTTTAGGAAAAATACTAAAATGTAAAAACCTTCTGGATTTCAGGAACCATGTTGAGTTTCTCCCAAGCGAAGAACTCGACATTCTTGTAATTCTTGCCGTTTTCGGTGAAGGTATCTTTGTCTTTGTAGAGAACCTCGACCTTAGCGGTGAACGGGTCGCGACCGAAGTGACCGTACGATGCTGTTGGCTCGAAGATAGGGTTCTTCAGCCCGAAACGTTTCACGATGGCGTATGGACGGAGGTCGAACAAAGCCTTAATCTTTTCAGCGATTTCAGCATCTGACATCTTCTTGCCGTTGGCGTCTTTAACATGTGCTGTGCCGTAAGTGTTGACATAGAAACCGACAGGCTGTGCCACGCCGATAGCGTATGCAATCTGCACGAGAGCCTCGTCGCAAACACCTGCTGCCACTATGTTTTTCGCGATATGTCGTGCTGCGTAAGCTGCAGAGCGGTCGACCTTTGATGAGTCTTTGCCCGAGAAAGCTCCGCCGCCGTGTGCGCCACGACCGCCGTAAGTGTCAACAATGATTTTACGACCAGTAAGTCCTGTGTCGCCATGAGGTCCGCCGATGACGAACTTGCCAGTCGGGTTCACAAAGAGTTTCATGTCGGCCTTGAAGAGGTTTCTAACCTTTTGAGGCAGAAGCTTTTTCACTCTCGGGAGCAATATTGTGCGAACGTCATGCTCGATTTTGTCAATCATGGCAGCGTCGTCGTCCATAAACTCGTCGTGTTGTGTCGATATGACGATAGTGTCGATGCGCAACGGCTTCCAGTTGGTGCCATATTCCACAGTAACCTGCGACTTAGCATCCGGACGGAGATATTTCATGCGTTTGCCTTCGCGGCGAATCTTTGCCAGTTCAAGCAAAAGCATGTGCGAGAGCACTATCGTGAGAGGCATATATTCTGGAGTCTCCTTGCAGGCATAACCGAACATCATGCCCTGGTCGCCAGCACCTTGATCTTCCTCTTTTTTACGTTCAACGCCGCGGTTAATGTCCTGCGACTGTCCATGAATAGCCGACACCACGCCACACGACTTGCTGTCGAACTGATATTCCGCCTTGGTGTAACCTATTTTCTCGATAACACGGCGTGCAGTGCCTTGAATATCAACGTATCCGTTTGATTTAACCTCACCTGCCACGACGGTAAGACCAGTGGTCACCAATGTCTCGCAAGCAACTTTTGATTCCGGATCCTGACGCAGCATTTCGTCGAGGACGGCATCTGAAATCTGATCGGCCACTTTATCCGGATGGCCTTCTGAAACTGATTCTGAAGTGAAATAATAACCCATTTTATTTAATTTTAGAAGCCAGAAGCAAGAAGTAAGAAGCAAGAAGCTTTTCTCTCGCTTGACTCAGTTAATAAATATGGATAATTTGAGATTGTTAAAAGAAATACTGTTTTAGCATTTTTTCTTGTGGTTGCAATCAATCAAATCTGTCCACGTGATTTTTCGGCTGCAAAGATACAATAATTTTTGACACCAAACGTGTTCTCGCAAAAATATTTTTCTCGCAGATTACGCGGATTACACAGATTTTTTCTTCCTCTGCGGGATTGCTCGCGTCGCGAGCTGCAGATTTTCGCAGATAAACCGTGGAAGAAATCAGCGTCTTCAGCAAAATCTGCTAGAGACTATTTTGTCAATGCCTGGAAACACTCTTCGATTGATGCGTCGGCACTGTGCATTACGTTCATTTTGATGTTTTCGATCGTGTCGTTGGCGACGACTACACCTTTATTAATAATAACGATGCGCGGGCACATTGCCTCGACTTCTTGCATAATGTGGGTTGACAGAAGGACTGTTTTCTCTTTGCCAAGTTCGGTAATAAGACTACGGATTTCAACGAGTTGGTTCGGGTCGAGACCTGATGTCGGCTCATCGAGGATCAGAACTGAAGGGTTGTGCATCATGGCTTGAGCAAGACCTACACGCTGACGGTAACCTTTCGACAAAGCCCCGATTTTCTTGCGCATCTCGACGGTGAGTCCTGTCTTTTCAATCATCTCATCGATGCGCTTTTTGGCCTCTTTGCCAGTGATATGATGAATTCCGGCGACAAATTCAAGATATTCGCGCACGTACATGTCAAGGTAAAGCGGATTATGCTCCGGCAGATATCCCACGCGTTGGCGCACCTCCATCGGGTTGTCGATGGTGTCGAAACCTTCAACGGACACTGTGCCTTCGGTCTGCGGAATGAAGCAAGTGATAATCTTCATCAGCGTTGATTTTCCTGCGCCGTTCGGGCCCAGCAGTCCCACAATCTGACCTTTTTCGATATCCAGATTCACATCATTCAGCGCCAGCTGCTGATCATAGCGTTTCGTTACGTGGTTTACCTTTATTGACATGATAATGTTATTTTTTCAATGTGCAAAAATACAAAAAAACAGCTGTTGAAAAATTAATTTTTATTAATGTTTTTTGTATTAAAAAATTTTGTACTTTTGCAGTCCGAAATTTTAGTAGGGAAAATAGTGTAAAAACACATAACAAATTATTAATTAAATTAAATGGATACATTAAGTTACAAAACAGTTAGCGTCAACAAAGAGCATGCCAACAAAAAGTGGTATGTCGTTGATGCTGAGGGTCAGGTTCTTGGCCGCATGGCTCAGGAAATCGCCCAGGTTTTAAGAGGAAAGAGGAAGGCATGCTATACTCCCCACA
>CAMYYD010000008.1 GCA_947303395.1 uncultured Bacteroidales bacterium | reverse complement strand
TCCTGCATCAATGTGAGCAAGAATTCCTAAATTTATAATATTCATTTGGATTAAGAAGCTGTTTAAAAATGAATCAAAAAGTATTCTATGTGGATCAAAAAAAATACATAAATAATTGATAATCAGTAGGTTAATTGGATATTATTTCGTATCTTTGTGGTTTCCAATCATTTAGATATGAAAAAGGAATACCCAACTAACCTTACCGATAATCAGTGGCAAATATCGCAAAAAATTCTGGAACCATCGACAAGAAAGAGAAAATATTCTCTCCGAGACATCATGAACTGCATACTCTACGTCAACAAGACAGGCTGCCAATGGCGGATGATTCCCAAGGACTTCCCGCCATACAACCTTGTGTTCTACTACTTTACGAAGTGGAAGCGCGAAGGCGTCTTTGAGGACATCATGGACACGCTGCGAGAGAAGTTGCGCGTTTTGCTTGGAAGAGAGGAAAGCCCGAGCCTCGGCATCATAGACTCCAGGAGCGCCAAGACCACCCAGCATGTGGACAAGGAGCGTGGCATTGACGGCAACAAGAAGATAAAAGGGAGGAAAGCCCAGGTCGTGGTTGACACGCTGGGGTTCCCGATGGCCGTCTCCGTCCACGAAGCAAGCATACATGACAGCAAGGGTGCAGAATCGGCATTAGGGAAACTTGCCCACAAGTTCCCGAGGCTGAAGAAGATACTTGCGGACGGTGGCTACAGGGGCGACAAACTGAAGGAGACGGTCCGCAAGACGCTTGGATGCCAATTTGAGGTCGTGCTTCGTCCCGATGAAAGCCCTAAGAAGTTCAACGTCATCCCTTTGAGATGGATTGTCGAAAGGTCTTTCGCTTGGCTGTACAACTTCAGGAGGGTCGCCTTGGACTACGAGTTCTACTCCGAATCCTCCGAGGCCATGATCCAAATCGCCTTCTCGAAAATCATGCTTAACAAATTGTCGAATTGAAATTTAAACAAACTCTAAAAATGCGGAACAGCCAAAGCCATGCGTCGCTTTGCGCCATTCCGCATTCATCATTCCGCATTCATCATTTTACAGAATTCCAAACCTCTTCATATCTTCCTCAACCGTACTAATCCCGCCAATGCCGAAGTTTTCGACCAAGACTTTGGCCACATTGGGTGAAAGGAAAGCAGGCAAGGTCGGGCCAAGGTGGATGTTCTTCACACCGAGGCTGAGCAGGGCTAACAGAACGATGACAGCCTTTTGCTCGTACCAAGCGATGTTATAGGCGATAGGCAATTGGTTTACGTCGTCCAAGCCGAACACTTCCTTAAGTTTCAATGCGATGAGTGCCAGCGAGTAACTGTCGTTGCACTGGCCCGCATCCAACACGCGCGGAATGCCATTGATGTCGCCCAAGCCAAGTTTGTTGTACTTGTACTTGGCGCAACCTGCCGTGAGGATGACGCAATCCTTGGGCAAGGCCTTGGCAAATTCGGTGTAGTATTCACGGATCTTCATACGACCATCGCAGCCCGCCATCACCACAAACTTACGGATGGCACCGCTTTTCACGGCCTCTACTACCTTGTCGGCAAGGGCAAACACCTGCTCGTGGGCAAAACCACCTATAATCTTGCCCGTCTCAATCTCTTTAGGGGCTTGGCAGGTCTTGGCCAAAGCGATAATTTCACTGAAATCCTTTTTGCCGTTGGCATCGGCGGGGATATGCTTCCAACCCGGGAAACCCGTGCTGTTGGTGGTGAAAACGCGGTCTTTGTATGTGGCATTGGCCGTAGGCGGCACGATGCAGTTGGTGGTGAACAGAATGGGACCGTTGAAGGCTTCAAACTCCTCGCGTTGTTTCCACCAAGCGTTGCCGTAGTTGCCTTTCAAGTGGCTGTATTTCTTGAGTTTGGGGTAATAATGTGCAGGTAACATCTCGCTATGTGTGTAGATGTCGATGCCAGCGTCCTTGCTTTGTTCCAAAAGTTGCTCAATGTCGTTGAGGTCGTGGCCGCTGATGAGGATGCCCGGACGGTTGCCCACGCCAATATTCACCTCGGTGATTTCTGGGTTGCCGTAAGCGGTCGTATTGGCTTTGTCGAGCAGGGCCATCGCCTTCACGCCCCATTCGCCTGTTTTCAGGACAAGAGCGGTAAGTTCGTTGGCATCGTTGCAGGTCGCCAATTGTCCCAGGGTTTGCAGGATGAACTCGTTGATGTCGCCATCGACTTGACCAAGGCGGGCGGCATGTTCCAAGTAGGCGGCCATACCTTTGAGGCCGTACATGGTCAACTCTTTCAGCGAGCGGATGTCCTCGTTGGTTTCGGCAAGCACGCCGACGGTTTGGGCTTTCTCGTCATATTGCTCGCGGGGGCCATTCCATTCCAATACATCAAGTTTCGGGAGCACGATGCCTTTCTTGTTGGTCACTCGGTCTTTGAACATTTCGCGCAATTCCAAGCCTTTATCGATACGGGCGTAGATGCTCTCCGCGTCGAAGTTGGCGTTGGTGATGGTCGAAAACAGTGCGTCGTTCACGAAGGCGTGGATACTCTTGCGGAAATCGCAATAATCGTGTCCGCATCCGTGCTGGTGATGGTTGGCGATGACGCCCAATCCTTTAAGGACATAGATCAAAAGGTCTTGTGCATGAGCTACTTGCGGGGTCTTTCCGCACACTCCAGAAATCTTGCAGCCGGTGCATCCGGCAGTTTCCTGACATTGGAAACAAAACATTTTCTCGTTCATGGTCTTACGTGTTGAGTTAATTGTGAAATTTGCCGCAAAACTACATACGAGGAACGACTTGGAGCGTAACAAATGTTACAGTGAAAAACAAAAATCCGTAAATAGAAAAAACCATTTTTTTTCATTTTTTCTTTTTCGGCTTCGGCTGTGGCAATGCCTTACAGGTCTCGCGGACAAGTGCCGACAAATAATCGCGGTCGTCCACGTCTTCGATGAAGAGGTGGTCGTGAACGAAGTCAGGGTTGCTTGCCATGGTGGGTTATCTCTTGTGATTGCACAAAAGTACGAATAATCCAATTAAAACAAATATAGGTGTCTGCTAAAAGAAAGCAAAATCACTTCGCCGCCAACCAGCATCCCGCCGCCATAATGAAAAATATATTCGTAAAAATACGAACAATCCAAATAATTAGTAATTTTGCAGCGTCAAACCAATGAAATTTAGGCATGGAAAAACAAGAATACACCGAAAAACAGATTCGTATGGCACGATATGCCAAGGCTTTAGGTAATCCAGCACGTGTTGCCATTATAGACTTTTTAGCCAAGCAAGAGACTTGTTTTTTCGGGGAAATCCATGAGCAACTTCCGATTGCCAAAGCCACAGCTTCACAACATCTTTCGGAGCTGAAAGAGGCTGGTCTTATACAAGGTGAAATCATTCCACCCAAGGTGAAGTATTGTATCAACAAGGAAAATTGGATGGAGGCCAAAGCTCTTTTTGGTGAGTTCTTTGGACAATGCGTCTGCAAAAACAGACAATGTTGCGGGTGACCGCTTTTTTTTGGAAATAATGTTCGTTGTTTTACGAAATACAAACAATAATCAACAAGTTTAACTTAAACACACAAAAAAATGACAATTAAAATTTTGGGAACAGGATGTTCCAAATGCAAATCGCTCCACGCCACGGTGCTGAAAGTGGTGGAAGAAATGGGTCTCAATGCCGAAGTTATCAAACAGGAGGACATGATGGAAATCATGAAGTACAATGTCATGACCTTGCCCGCCTTGGTGATTGATGAAAAAGTGGTCGCCAAAGGCCTGTTGAAACCCGACCAAGTGAAAGAAATCCTTGAAAAAAATGACTAACTAAAAACGAATTATAATGAAACGATTATCTTTCATCATGGGGATGCTTATAATAGCGTCGTTTGCAATTACAGCATGTGGACAGGCTACGGATAAATCCGTAAAACCATTGTCGGGAAAAGGTATCGTTCAGGTACTCTATTTCCATGGAAGCCAACGTTGTGCCACTTGCCGCGCCGTTGAAGCCAAAACTATTGAATTGATTGACGACGAATATGCCCAAGCACAAAAGGACGGTAAAATCGTCTTCAAGTCCATTGATTTTTCGGAACCTGATGGTGAAGCGATTGCCGACCGATATAAGGTGGCTTGGTCGTCGTTGATTCTCGACAAGGATGGGACGACAGTCGACTTGACCGATATGGGTTTTCGATACGCCCGAACTGAGCCTGAAACTTTCAAGGCCAATCTGAAGCAAGAACTTGACAAAATGCTGCGTTGATATGGAATTCCTGCAAAACCTACTTGACAACAGCAGTATGCCCATTGCCACGGCTTTTCTGCTCGGCCTGATGACCGCCATCAGTCCGTGCCCTTTGGCAACCAACATTGCTGCCATTGGTTTTATCGGCAAGGACATCGAAATTCGACGGCGCATTTTCACCAAAGGCTTGCTCTACACCTTTGGGCGCATAATGGCTTATACCTTGTTGGGAATCATTCTCTTGGCAATCATCAAAGGCGGTAACAGCATGTTCGGTATCCAGAAATTCATTGGCAAATTTGGAGGAAAAGTAATAGGCCCAATATTGCTTTTAGTTGGTCTTTACATGTTGTTTGGAAGCAAATTGAATCTACCATCCTTCGGCTTCAAAGGCAACGGTGAGCAGTTGGCAACCAAGGGTGGTTTAGGCGCTTTATTGTTGGGTTTGCTCTTTGCGATGGCGTTTTGTCCATCAAGCGCCATCTTCTATTTCGGTATGCTTATTCCGCTGTCGGCCACCGTCAAAGGCGGTTGGTTGTTGCCCATTGTCTTTGCCGTGGCAACCGCTTTACCGGTACTATTAATTGCATGGGTCTTGGCGTTCAGTTCCAATAGCATAGGCCGTTTCTACGGCAAAATGCAGGTTATCCAAAAATGGCTCAATTGGATTGTGGGCGGCTTGTTCGTTGCCATCGGAGTGTATTACATCATCACAATTTACTTTTTATGATTCAGAACTTTGCAGATTGGCTGATTTACTGCCTGATAGGTTTGGGTGCCGAAACAAAGCTTGGCTCCGCGCTCAACTTCTTTGTTTACGACAGCATCAAGATTCTGCTGCTGTTGTTTCTCATCAGTGCCGTGATGGGCATCATTAACGCCTATTTCCCCATTGACCGTCTCCGCAATTTCCTTAACTCCCACAAATTGTTCGGGTTGCAATATCTTTTGGCTTCGCTTTTCGGTGCCATCACCCCATTTTGCTCCTGCTCGTCTGTGCCGCTATTCATCGGATTTGTGAAAGGCGGCATTCCATTGGGAGTAACATTCTCGTTTCTAATTACTTCGCCTTTAGTCAACGAGGTGGCCATTGCCATGTTTCTTGGCACTTTTGGAGCCAAAACCACATCGATTTATGTGCTGAGTGGCGTTTTGTTAGGCACGATAGGCGGTATTGTGCTAGGCCGTTTCCATTTAGAGAAATGGTTGAGTCCTTGGGTGTTACAAATGCTACACGACAGCATGGAGGAAAGCCAGCAATGGCAAAAAGAAAAAGTGCCTTTCTTGAAACGCCTGCCGTCAATCTTGAGTGACTCATGGGGCATCGTGAAAGGTGTGTTGCTGTATGTCATCATCGGCATTGCGATTGGTGCTGCCATGCACGGTTATGTGCCAGAAGGTTTCTTCGAGGCGCATCTTTCGGGCGGACATTGGTGGGAGGTGCCATTGGCGGTCATCCTCGCCGTGCCTATGTATGCCAATGCCGCTGGTATCCTGCCTGTGATTGAGGTCTTTGTGCAAAAGGGAGTCGCCCTCGGCACTGCCATTGCTTTCATGATGGCAGTGGTGGGCTTGTCGCTTCCTGAGGCCACCATGCTCAAGAAAGTGATGACATGGAAGCTCATAGGCGTGTTTTTCGGCACTGTTACGTTATTCATCATCCTGAGCGGATGGCTGTTTAACGTGTTGTTTTAGACTATAAACACATGGCGGCACCGATGCCACACACCATCTATATAAGTTGTGCTATTTCTTTTTTGATACAGCATTAGTATCCGTATAGTCCGCAGTTCAGTCCGCAGAGAGAAAAAAGTCCGTCTTTTCGTTCAAATCCTTTGGCGGCTATCTCGTTGAGGATGATTTCAATGTCGTTCTGCATAAAGGGTTAGTCTTTAACCATCATTTCCTTTTCGGTTTCGCCAACGGCAGTTCCTTGCAAGTCGCTCGTACAAGTTCGGCAATATAATCGCGGTCGTCCACATCGTCTATGAAGAAATAGTCTTTTGCGCCGTCGTAAGGCGGACACATTTCGACGCTGCGCAATAGCGAGCTGCCTGCCTCGGTCGGTTTCAGATAGAAGCGGTTGTCACAGACGAGGCCAAAGATGACGCCGTCGCAATAGATGCCGTAGTCGCCGAACATCTTTTTCACGGTAATCTCGCCCGCACCAGCACATTGGTCGGCGATGTATTGAACTAAGTCTGGGTTGCTTGCCATGGTGAGATGTCTTTTGTGATTGCGCAAAGGTACAAAAAATCCGCAAGTCATGGCTTGTTTGAATCGCGGAATCTTTCTTTGTTTATTTTGTTTTTATTGTTTTGATATTCAATTATTTATTCTCTTGTTGCAATCTATACAATTCCTTTTGTTGCTCTATCTCGCGGCGAAGTTCCTCCTCGGTGGGAAGATAGAGTTTGTATTTGCTGGCAAACAGTTGTTCGTTGCCGTTCAATATGGAGTATCTTGCAATGTCCTCATCTGTTTCGCTGCAAAGCACAATGCCGATTGTAGGATTGTTGCCTTCCTTACCCCTTAACTCGTCAAACATTCGCACATACATATCCATTTGCCCCACATCTTGATGCTTGATTTTGCCTATTTTCAAATCAATCAGCACATAGCATTTCAAAATTATGTTGTAAAACACAAGGTCGATGAAATAGTCTTGGGCTGCTGTCCGTATCAGTTGTTGTCTCCCAACAAAGGCAAAGCCTCGTCCCATCTCCATGATGAATTCCTGCAAATGGCTGATTATGGCACTCTCCAACTGCGATTCACTATAGTTGTCGTCTTTTCTGAAGCCCAAAAACTCTGCAATTATCGGACTTTTGAGCAATTCAGCCTTCTCGGTTTTCGTATTTGGATTTTCTGATACCAGTTGTGGCTGTTGGAAATGCCTTTCATAGTATTGGGTCGCAATGTTCCTGTCCAATGTCCTCACACTCCACGCCTCTGTTGAAGCCGTCTCCAAATACCAACGTATGGCAGTGTCGTTTCCCACGCGTAATGACTTGAAGATATGCGTCCAAGTCAGATTTGGAAATCGCGATTTCCAAATCTCAATGTCGGGAACGACTAAATAAAAATGACGGAAAGCGCGCAAATACCTGCCGCTGAAACCTTTACCGTATGTTTTGGTCAGTTCCTCAGAAAGCATTTCAATCAACTGCGTTCCATATTCGGCGCGTTCCTTGCCCTTTTGCTCTTGCTCCACGATGCGTTGTCCTATGCGCCAATAGGTCTCAATCATCACGGCGTTCACGGCTCCGTATGCCGCATTGCGTCCTTGCTCCACCAGCCGCTTGATGTCGCCAATGAAGGATTCCGTGTTGCTATGTGAGGTCAAGTCTGCCATGTCGTTTCGAACTTTGCAAAGATACAAATTATTTCAATATGTCGTTCACTTGATGCCCAGCGGCTTCCGCGCCCTTGGCAAATTGCTCTGCCATCGCATGGCTGTTCGAGCCCGGACGGAGACTGGTTGAGATTACGATGACTTTTTTCATGTTTTTACCTTTCTGATTAACGATAGATCACCACTTGACAAGGCCTCGAAATTGGCCTCAATTTTCTCGATGTTCCAATCCCACCATTTCAGTTCCAGCAGATAGGCGATGAATTCGTCATCGAAACGCTTTCTGACCACACGGCAGGGATTTCCCACGGCAACAGTGTATGGAGGAATGTCCGAGGCAACCACCGAGTTGGCTCCGATAATGGCTCCGTCGCCGATATGGACACCCGGCATAATGGTTACATGCTGACCAATCCAAACGTCATTGCCCACAACGGTATCACCCTTCAGAGGCAATTCATCTTTCACTGGAGCAATGGCACTTCCCCAGTCGCCACCAATGACATAAAACGGATAGGTTGTCACACCGTCCATCCTATGATTGGCTCCATTCATGACAAACTCCACACCCTTGGCAATAGCGCAGAATTTGCCAATAATCAGCCGGTCACCTATGAAGTCGTAGAAATGAGTGACATGCTTCTCGAACTGGTCAGCACCATCCACGTCATCGTAATAGGTATAGTCGCCGATGATGATACGCGGGCTCTTCACCACATTCTTGATGAAGCAGAGGCTCGGGATGTTGGGATTCGGGAAAGCCTCGTTGGGGTTAGGTCGGTTTTTTATCATTGCTATAGATTAAAATGGATCCTATTTGTTCATCATTGGCTTTAAAACCAGTTGAACAATCATCCAAATATAAATGAAAACTCTCATATCTTAATAATTTTATTTCTATTTACCCACTTCCTGCAAAGATATAAAAATGTTTTAATTATCCTTATATAATCTTGACATTTAATCTTCTTTTTTTGCATCAGGCACCGCAAAAATGACTACCAGAACGCCTGTGGCTCCGGCGATGGGGACAATGATTCCGGCTACTGAGCCTTTGGGGATAAAGACAAAGAATGAAAGCAACACCATCGTCACCATGATACCGCAAGCGCTGGCTTTTTGCGCGATGGTCATTCCGCCACGACTGTGATAGCCGCGGATGTAAGTGCCGAGCCACGACTTCAAAAGCCAGTCCTGCAACCGTTGCGATGAGCGGTAGAAACACCATGAAGCAAGCAAAAGAAATGGCGTGGTCGGCAGTCCGGGCACCACTACACCCAAGGCTCCAAGCCCCAAACTAAACAGTCCCAATGCGATTAGTAATGCTTTTTTCATGCTATCTATTTAAAACATTAACCACGAATAAATTCCTGCTCCGATAAGGCAAGGTATCAGTCCTATTAGCATACCCCAGCAGGATTGAATGAAGTGATATTTCTTTTGGTGATAAGCCTCGTCCATGTGTTCCGTGCCAGGAAGACGAACCTTTTTTATATTCGCAAACAAAACCCAGTCCAAGAAAAAGCAGTCGTACCAGTCGATGAAAAGCCATATTCCATAGCCCACTCCTAACGCCGACCAGAAATCATAAGCACCAGCCAACTTAACCACTACAAGTAACAGAGCGAGTGCGATGAGTAGCGCCATTCCTTTCTTCAATAAAACTGTCGGAGTGAAAAATTTTGATGGTATGCGCTCGTGGGTTTTGAAATACTCTTCTTGAATATCCTCAGGATAGTCGGCAATCCACCACACAGGATTTTTAATCAGCGGAATCAGAATCATTGCCGTAAAAGCCGCCGTTAAGATTATTGTTTCGATGATTATTATTGTCCAGTTCATTTCCTTTTCTTATTGTATTTCGCTTTAACTTTTTACCTTCAATTTCGACCAGGTTTGAAGCATCACCGATATGATGATGAGTGCGATGCCGAGGATAAACGAGAAGTTCAGCTCCTGGTATTCGTTGAAAATAATCATGGCGATAATGATGCTGTAAACCGGTTCCAGATTGTATGTGAGGTTGACCGTGAAGGCGTCAATCTTTTGTAAGACAATGATTTGCAACAGACAGAGGCCGATGGTGCAGACGACAACCATAAACGCCATGTATGGATAATCCAAGCCGGAAAGAAACAGCTTGTCGACAGGCAGGAAATGGTTGTAAATCGGGAAAATGGCAGTGAGGACCACCAGACCGCCGACCATCTCCCAGAAGAGCATGTTTTTGGCTTCATAACGCTTTCCGACATGCTGGTTGGCGATGGCGAACAAGGCGTATAATGCCGATGATATTATTCCGAAGGCGATGCCCAAGCGATAGCGGGTGTCGAAGTGGAAGATGAGATAAACGCCGCATACCGTGAGGATGCTGAACAGGAATTCCGTTATTGAAAAACGGTGTTTGTTGATGATAGGCTCAAACAATGCCGTGAAGAAGCCCACCAACGAGAAGCAGACCACGCCGATAGAGACGTTCGACGCCTTGATGCTGGCGTAGAAGAATATCCAATGCAGACACAGCAGCACTCCGACGCCGCCCATCTGGGCTATGTCTTTCAAGCTGTAACGTTGCAGCTCTTTTCTAAAAAGAAGAAACAGTGCCATCAAAACCGCAGCCCACGCCATGCGATGCCATACCAGCACCGCGGAGTCGAGCTCGATGAGCCGCCCCAGCACCCCGGTAAAACCTGCAATGAATACCGAAAGATGCAGAAGTAGAAAGCCTTTGTTGTCTTTTTGAGTCACTATCTTAAATGTTTCTGCAAAGATATGAAAAATTTCCTTCAGCAACAATAGCAGCGGTGCCGCCGACGAAGATGTTTCCATCTGGTTGGATGCGGGTGGCGATGACCGATGGCCGTCCCATCGCCTCGCCTTGGATGAAGGCGCACTCAGCATCTGTGGAGATGTGTCCGTTTTGTTGCAAATAATAAGTCAGCGAGGCATTGGCAGTACCTGTCGCCGACTCCTCGGGTATGTCGTACAATGGAGCAAAGTCACGAACATGGGCGGTATAGCCGTCGTTGCCGAAAGCGAAGACATGGAAACTCACGGCATCGTATTTCTTTGTGATTTCGGCAATGGCCTCCATGTCGGGTTGCAGCGACTGCAATGTTGTTACATCGGGCAGTGGAATCATGAGATCGGGGAGGCCTGTAGAGACAATTTGAACAGTGTAGGGGCAAAACATGTTTTGCCCGTACATCCCCAATGCTTTATAAATCTCTTCAGTGTTTTCAACGGTCGCCACTATGCGCGGCTTCGCCATCTGCATCAGCACTTTTTCACCGGCTTCGACAGTAATGTCGCCAGCTTTAGTGTGGCATAGACATTGGCCTGATACCAGTCTTTTTTTGTGAAGAAGGAAAAACGAGGCTATGGTGGCGTGACCGCATAACTCCACCTCGGCTTTAGGCGTGAAATAGCGGATGGTGAACTCATTTTCGCCATCATGCCGCACGAAAGCCGTCTCCGAATAGTGCAACTCGGCGGCTATCTTCAGCATCAGCTCCTCTTTTGGAAAAGCATCCGACTCAAGCAGCACCACTCCTGCGGGATTTCCGCCTAAGGGCTTGTCAGTGAAAGCATTAACGATAAAGTATTTCATATCATAATTTACATATTCATCAACCTACTCTCGCCCCAATTATACTGCGGATAAGCCTTTGTTGTGCCGGTTGCCGAGAAGTAAACTACAAGTGTTTTCATGTCTTTTTTGTTATTTTCTTTTGAATTTGCAGTCAAATCAAAGCCTAATATTGCTGCAAACATTATTAAATTTTCATTGTTGAATTATTTTTTTCTCACTGGAAACTCAAAATATGTGTTAGGATACGGTTCGTCGATGAGTGTGAAGTGCCACCATTCGCTGTCGAGGCCTTTGAAACCATGACCGAACATGGCGTCCCAGAGAATATGACGGTTGGCGATTTGCTCATCGGTCAAATTCATGTAGTCGGGATGGCTCTCTATGCCGAACCAGTCGAACGAACTGCCCATGTCGAGTTCCTTGCCGGTCTGCTCATCCACCAAAGTCAGGTCAACAGTTGAGCCGCGAGAATGTCCTGAGCGTGCCATGATATATTGCTGTTCGAAAAGCAGACTCTTGTCAACCATAGAGTAGAATATGTGCTTCATTGCGGTGTCTTGCAGATTTTCAGCCCAACGAATAAAATGATTCACTGCGCATTGCGGACGGTAAGAGTCCCAAATCTTCAGACGATAGCCCTGTTCGCGAAGTTCGTCGCTTGCTGCCTTGAGCGAATCGGCGGCTTGCTTTGTCATCAGCGCGATAGGCTGCTCGTAGCCGTCGATGCGGACGCCAACGAAATTGTAAGTGCTGTAATAACGAATCTCGAGAATGGCGTCGGGCACCACGTCGGTGATAGCCACGAAGTCGCTGCTGTCGAATTCAGGTTGAGTTTTCTTTTCTGTGTTGCAGGCTGTGAAGAGTGCCGCAAGACATAATATGAATAGTAGTTTTTTCATATTTGATAATTTTTGCAAAGATACAAAAAAATCAAGCCGCAGTAAAAAGCCACGGCTTGACATTAACTTAGAGATTTTTATTTCAGCATCTCCTGAACGTCTTTCTCGAAGTCCTTCGGCTCGGTGGTCGGGGCGAAACGCTTCACGACGCTGCCGTCCTTCGAGATGAGGAATTTGGTGAAGTTCCAGAGGATGTCGCCATCTTTCTTCGCAGTCTTGCTGAGGCCTTTGAGCATGGTATGAGTGGCCTTTGCCTTCAAGCCTTTGTATTCCTCTTTCGGAGCCTGCGACTTCAGGTATTCGAAGATAGGATGTGCCTCTTCGCCGTTGACGTCGATTTTCTTCATCAGCTGGAATGTGACGCCATGGTTGATGCGGCAGAACTCAGCAATTTCCTCGTCGGAACCCGGCTCCTGGTGCGCGAACTGGTCGCAAGGGAAGCCGATGATGACTAATCCCTGGTCTTTATACTTCTGATAGAGCTCTTCGAGTCCGTCATATTGCGGAGTGAATCCGCATTTCGATGCGGTGTTGACAATCATCAGGACTTTGCCTTCAAATTGTGCGAAGTCCATCTCCTCGCCACGGTTGGTGAGGGCTTTGAAGCTATAGATTGTTGCCATTTTTCCTTACAATTACATTATTTCGACAAGGAAATTCTCATAACCGAGTTTGTCGATGTAGTTGAGATATTGTCTTTCCCAATCCATGTGCTCTTTTTCACCCTCAATCCATTTGTAAATGAGTTTCTGAGTTACATAGTCATCGGCGAAAGCGGCGGCCAATTTGCTCATTTCCTCAATTGCTGAAGGCTGATAATCCGCTTCAATCTGCTGTTTCGGGTCGTCATAGAATGGGAATTCCACGGTCTTCATGGCTTCCTGTAAGTCGGCAGGTTTGCAGCCGAGTTCTACAAGGCGGTTGAGCACTTCTTCTGCTTCATCCCATTCTTCTTCAGCTTCCTCTTTCCATTTGTCGGCGAGTTTGTTCCAGCCGTTGAAACGGTCGTATGCCGAGAAGGCAAAGTGTTGCTTACTGTTACCAAACCATACTGCGCCCATGTAGGCGAATGCTTTTAATGCTTCTTCTTTTGTCATAGCTTTAAATTTTTAATTAGTTATTTATTAAGTTTAGATAATTTTTCGATTAGTTTGTCGATGGCAGGAACCATTTGAAAGATTTCTTCCTCTTCGCCCGATTTCAGAGCCATATCATTGCGCATGCTCTCATGGATGTCAACTGCCTTTTTCTGCATCGCCCGTCCTTTTTCGGTAAGCGAAACGATGCGCTGGCGTGTGTCGACTTCACCTTTTGCGCGGGTGATGAGGTCCGCTTTCTCCATGCGCTGAAGCAACGGAGTGACGGTGTTGGTCTCGAGAAGCAGACGTTTTGCGATGTCGCATCAAAATTTATTTCACCACTGAAACTCGTTTCACACTGACACCACTTTCAAAGCTGATGCGAAGCAAATAGATGCCTGTGCCGTATTGCGAGAGGTCAAGAACAGTCTGATTGCCGTCGATTGAAGCGTCGTAAACGGTTTGTCCCAAAGCGTTTGTCACAGTCACACGGTTCATGCCTTCGGCCTCAATGTTGACCTGACCGTTGGTTGGGTTAGGGTAGACCTTGGTGGCTGAATTCAACTCGTTGATACCGTCGGTAATCACCGTGACATAGTCATGGAGACCGTCGACAGCCATTGCCGGAGCCGACACACAGGTCTCGTCGCCTGGCATTGAGTTGACCGCTCTCACTTTATAATAGCAGTTGACCGCCTGAATGTCGTTGTCGTTGTAGCTGACAGCGTCACCGGCAGCATGACCGATAATGTCGTAGTTGGAGCCGTCAAACGAACGGTAAACGTTATAACGGACGGTCTCGCTGGCTGTGCCTGCCCAAACAGCGTTGGTCACCGTTATGTTGTCGATAACAACCGCATATTGTCCTACATTCGATTGATGATGGAATCCGAGGAAAATCTCCTGTCCGGCATAAGCTGACAGATTGACTGTGTATTTTTGGTATGGATATGATGTCACAAACGACTGCACATCAGCTATTGTCATGCCGTCGGCAGATGCCACTGCAACAGCAATAGGCTCATTCGGATAACTCGGATCGTAGCCCGAAGCGTAGAATTCGATTTTAGCGTTCGGAAGAATCTTCACCTTCGGCATGAAAGCGTAGTTGTTTGGATTCAAATCGCCGATTCCGTTGATATAAGAGAATGAGCTCAAGCAAGCGTTGGTGTTTGTTGTGTTGACGCTGCCGTCTGGGTTCATGCCGCCGCCCATGTAGATACCGAAATTATAGCCGTCGCCATTGGCATCAAGCATCGACCAGCCTTGCGGATCGTCCTCAAAATCAATGAAAAAGTCGCGTTCCCATCTGAGGATGACTCTCTGACCGTCCCATTCGCCTGAAAGATTCTTTGCAGCTACACATTCCACGTTGGCGCTAGCACATTGTGGTGCCGCGAGCGCGTAATATGTTCCGTCGTCCTTGCTGCCTTCCTGAATCACGCGGATGCAATAGTCGATATCGTAACGGTTCACGCTGTGCGTAAAACTCGTCTCACCGTGGTTCAGCATCGCGATAAGCTCGTCGTTGGCATAAACCAAAGCTCCTTTAGCTGGACGGGTGATCTCAGCTTCCACGTTGGTAACCTTGATGTCATCGACATAGAGATAATAAGTCTCGCCTGTTGTGTTGAAATGGCGGATAGCCACATAAATCTGCTGTCCGACATATGCCGAAAGGTCGACTGAATATTCGGTGTAAGAACCTGTGCTGTTCCATTCCTGAATCATAGTAAAATCTGCAGGATTGGTGTTTCCGGCAGTTGAAACGGCCACGCCGAAATGTTCAGGATCTGGTGCGATTCCTGGCATGTTGGCGTCGACAGCCATAAATGAGAATGTGGCGCCTTCGTGAGGTGTCAAACGTGGCAAAACCAAGAAGTTGTCAGGGTTCAAAGCTCCGATATTACCATTCATCCACGATTCTGACTTCAAGCATTTGCCGCTGCCGTAGCCGCCATAAGGATAAACCCTGAAATTGTAGCCGTCGTGGTTGGCATCAATCAAAGTGAGGTCCGACAATGTGCTGTCGGCGAAGTCGTAGAGCAACTCATCGACAGTGAACGACGAGTTCATCATCGGGAGAGTCCAGCTGAGTGTGACAGCAGAGCCGTCGCTGCTTGTGTGAATTCCTGTAGGTGAGCCTTGGAAGTTGTCGGCCGAACGGAAAGTCCAGTCTGTCGCTTTTGTCAAAGTGGCACCCGACTGATATGTTGCTGTCACCGTTGTTGTATGTGATGAGTTGTTTGCAAATCCTTCAGTATCAAGTAAATACTGCGTTCCTGTGATGTTGTTCGCTACCATATTGCCATCAAGTGCGATGCTGCAATTCACCAAGGGGTCGTGAGCTTGTGGTCCAACAAAAATGTCATCCACGCAGAGGCAGAAGTTGTTCTGGCTGTTGAAATGACGAATGGCGATGTAAACCTCCTGTCCGACATAAGCGTTCAAATCAACGGTGTATTCATACCAATTGCCTTGTTTTGCTGTCATCGTCCATTCCTGAAGCATGGTGAATGCCGATGCCGTTGCTGTCGTGGTTGAAACTGCCAGTCCAAAGTGGTCGGCAGGGTAGGACTCGTCTAAAGCTGCGGCGTAGAAAGTCACGTAATGATTGTTTGCTGTGATTGCAATTTTCGGTGAAACCAGATAGTTGTTCGGGTTGAGCGCGCCTGAGTAGTTGCTGTAGGAATACGACATCATAACGCCGTCGGATCCGTTGCGGCCATAGCCTTCACCGATAGGCGAAAGTGTCCAGTTGTAGGTGTCGCCGTCGGCATCGATGGTGGTCCAATCGACCAGTCGGCCTTCCACGTAGTCTTGCTCGAAATCGAAGGCGTAGCCATCGTTTCCTGTATTATAAAATGGAGTATTGAAAATCACGTAACCTGAGGCGGAAACGTAGTTTTGAACGCCCTGCTGGGCTTTTGCTCCGAACGGAGTCATCATCAGTGCCATTGCGATTAACGGCAGAAAGATTTTTTTCATACAATAAAATTAGTTAATCAATTTAATAATTTAGGCGGCAAAGGTACGAAAAATTTGTATATCTGCAAGTAAATTCGGAGAGGCGTTAAGGGCTCTACGCCGAAGCGCAGATCACAGAAGGCCTGAGAACAGGTGACATGCTGAAGAAATAAGCTTTAGCAAAGCATGGGAAAAGGGGACAAATTACGTTTGTCCCCTTTTTTTATCTAATATTTTTATCTGATTTTGAAATTCACGTCCCAGCGTTTGTGTATTAAAAAAATCGCTATCTTTGCAGTTGACATAAAAAAGCCACGGAAATAATCCGCGGCTCTTTATACGAATTTGCCAAAACCGTTATCGCTGACAAAATTACTCTTTCCGACGTTTTATCGCATATCCTGCTCCTGATGCGGTGAGGATTAATAAACCAGTTCCCAACGGGGCTTCGCTGTCGTATTCGTAGCCGTGTGCGGTAGGCAATGCAAAACTGATGCCGTTGTCTATATCGCGGTACATCTCATTGTCGGCATTGTTCCATTTGAAAAACGCGTCGCTTTGTGCGCTGGCGCCAAATGCCATTGTCATTAAAATAGCTATTGTGAATAATGTCTTTTTCATTGTGTGTTCCTCCTAATTATTTAATGACAATTTTCTGTGTTTTTTCATTTAATCTCATGATATAAACGCCTGTCTGTAGAGACGCGCCATGACATGTCTCTATACCGTTAACGTGTTGTGTCATCACCATTCGTCCCATTACATCGAACACCTGAAGTTCGCCTTCGCCGCTGACGATGATGTCACTGCCGTTTTGATAGGCAAAAGTAGGGTTTTCGGAGATATCTGAGTTTTCAAACCTGATTACAAACCTGTCTCTGCTATCAGCAGGTGTGCCAATGAATGTGTAACTGTCGTCAATACCTAAATCAATAACAACGTTTTCAAATTTATCTATCAATTTTACCCCCTGTAGAGACGAACAGCCGTGCGTCTCAACGGAAATCGTATATCTTCCTGTTTCTTTTGCCTTGAAATATACTGGCACCTCGCCCTGACGGTTGCTGAACGCGATGGCGTAGTCGTTGTTGCTTTTCGGTATGTAGAGCTTGGCACGACCTTCTAAGAGGTCGAATTTCGGCATGCGTTCATTTTCATTAAAGCTCACGATGGCATTGTCGATAGTGGTGGTATGCGTTTCGCCACGGGTGGTGACTGTCTGCGACAAGGTCATCTGAATGTTGTTGCTTGGCGCCGATGAGGCTTCGCCAGTAAGTGTAAAGCCAAGGGTTCCGCCATTTTCTGAATATACTGCGATACCCATACCTGGGGTGATCTCGCCGCTGCCTGCTGTAACAGCTGTGGTTGACGCAGCATTGACAAGTGTGAGATAGCTCTGGTTAGGAACCACATTGCGCGTGAACGGGTTGCCCACCAAGTTCCAACCCGCCTCAAGAGGAATGGAATAGGTGGATTCGTATGGAACCGCCTCGCCGCTAAATTGCAGCGTGACATTTTCTTCGTTGGTGGCATAAAGATAGCCGACACCTCTTTGGAAACCGTTCGCAAACAGCGATGCGTTGGCGACGTTCTTGTGGTTGAGCCAAAGTTCGTTCGCGTTGTCAAATCGGTAAAGGTCATAATTGCCAGTGGTGACGGTGCTGAAGCTGGCACCGTCGGCAGGCGATGCTATGAAATACCAACCGTCGGGGATGTAAGGACTGGCAGGGTCTGGCTCGCCCCAGTTAGTAGCTTTTTCAGGGTTTTTCTCTGTAGTGACATTCACGGTGTTGCTGTGGATGAGCTGTCCGCCGTCGGCAATGGTAAGACTGCCTCCATCGGCGATGGTGATGTTGCCTGCGTTGGCGATATAATCGCTCGGGATGGTGATGGCTGCCGCGATGGTGATGTCGGTGCCTGGGGCTGGCACTTCGCCGGTATTCCAGTTGGCAGCTACGTTCCAATCGCCTGCTGCGGTGAGGTTAGAATAGGTGAATGTCTCTGTTTTCACCATGCCCCAAGCGCCTTTGGTGTCGCTCACTCGCCAACTGAGCGTATGGGTGCCTTCTGAGAGTGCCGAGAAGTCTATCCCGATGGCGCTGCCGGTAACGTTGCCCGTCACACAGTTCGCCACATTGCCGTCAATCCAGTACATGTAGCGTGCAATTGCCACGCTCGATGATTCTGTTGCCGATGGTATGATGAAATATTTGGTTACAGCCGAACTCCACCGACCAGCGTCGTCTTTCACGCGAACGGAAAGCGAGTGCAGACCTGACGAAAGGCTGCCAATAGCAATGACTGCCGGCGATTCGCCGAGTGCAGTGCGAGCTGCCACGTTGCCGTCAATCCAATATTCACGTTGAGCTATGGCGGTTGCCGTTGGCTCATTATAAGGAATGACAAAATACTTGGTAACTATCGAACTCCAAAGCCCGTTTGAGTCTTTTACACGAATGGAGTAGGAGTGTAATCCTGGCAAAAGGCCGGATATATCAACTGTTGATGTCACTGCCTGTGCCGAACTGATGTCACCATCCAGCCAATAGAGCTGCTGGGTGATGGCGTTCGGCGTCTGTGCCATCATCGTCGTGCAGACGACAGTGGCGACAGCGAGCAATATGCTTCTTAGTCTGTTCATAGTCGTTTGCAAATAATGGTTAGCGGGTTTCCGCATCGAAAGTTACATTCAGATTTGTACCATCAACATCAAGCTGCAGGCTTTTCACTACAGGCGTTGCCGGCACTCTGCTCCAAGGATAGTTGCCTCCGCTGACGCCAATTTGTGTCCCATCCGTGCCAAGCCATACTGTTGGTTGTATCAGTGTAAAGGTTCTGGTTGGGGTATATGTATCATTGTTAGCATCGCTAAAAATTTGGGTACCCCTTTCAACTTGTATGAGGTCATATGACGTAAAAGAAATATTGCCCATGGAATCCCTGTAAATACAATTATAGACAGTAGCACCTAGGCCAACTCTATTATATTGCCAATTACTCCAGTAGCTAGTAGATCCCCACCATGTGAAAACACAGTTTTTCCATGTAAAAGCTGAATAAACTAAATCATTAGGTATATTGCCGTTCTCATACGCAGCAATGAAACCAGTAATTATGCAATGATCAATGAGTACCGTGCTGCCCGATTGGAATGCTTTCACGCAACCATTAACATAACAATTGGTCACCAATAAGTTGTTGGCCATAATGTTAGAAAGGCCGTAAATGGTACAAGTATAACAATCGCAGAAAGTGACGTTTGTAATTTCACTGCGAATACTTATATCACGTCTAAAACTGCATTTTTTGATAGTTACATTTGTCAGAGGGGAAGATGCGTTATTGATAAAGTAATCATAGAAATATACACCCTCAATATGAATATTGCTCAAGGTTTCGTCAGTCACTCCAATAGTCAGATTGCCGTTAATTTGGGTAATTCCAGTACCATTGATCTCATCTTCTTCAAACCCGGAGCCATAGATGTTTACCGATTTGGTGAGGTTCGTCGCATTAAATTGTCCAGGAGAAAGTGTAATCACATCGCCATCAACGGCAGCGGCATATGCATTGGCAAAAGCCGTCTGGGTTGTGAATACGGTCACGTTGTCGCCATGTTGCAAGGTGGCGGTCATAACATCGGTTTTCTGAGCCTGTGCCATTGTCATGCAGCACAGTGCAATTACTGAAAGGATAAAATTTCTTGTTTTCATATTTTAGTAATTATTGTTGATTTTTATATTTTGGAGGTGCAAAAATAATGGAAAGCATCGAATTATCAACGCTTTATGTCAAAAATCGACTTGCAATTTGCAAATTGCAAGTCGATTTTGTAAATTGCAAGTAAAATAGTTAAAATATTCGCTTAAGCCACTGGTCCATGAAGCGGTCGTAAACTATATATCCTTCTGGCAGACGATATAAAAGTTCCTTGTCGTTGAGCACATCTAAGGCTGTTTTGACACTGCTGGCGCTCGATAACTTGTATTTGTTGATAAACTCCTTGCTTAATGGTTGCTCAACTATGCCTTCCATCGCAACAGAACGCAATAGCGCAAACTGATTTTCGGTTAGGAGAAGCACAATGCTTTCATATTGCGGCGACTTGCTTTTTACAACGGCAAGTATAGTTTCATTAAGCTGAGAAAGCGATGAAACAATTTTGTATTGCTCGTAAAATCTGTTTAAAACTGACTGTATATACCATGTGTAACCGTCAAATTTACTGTAAAGTTCATGGAAAATCTCTCGACTTAGACTGCCTTTTTTAGCTTCGAAAAAGCTGTTGGCAAACTGGTAATATGTTTCTTCATCAAGCTGGGTTAAATTAATAATATCAGTGCTTTGATAGAAAGGACGCTTAGGCGAAGTGAACATTTCTGACATAAGATGCAGTTTGCTGCCCGAGAAAATAAAATGCACATTGTGGGCGAATTGAATATGCGAGCGCAGCAAAGCCTCGGTGCCTGGCTCAGGATATTCGTTGATTTGCTGAAACTCATCGATAGCAATAAATACCTCGCTTTGCATCTTGTTGAGATAACCGAAAATGTTGCGTAGGGTTATGTCCGATTCCGATGGTTCGACACTTACCGACACGTTGGGCATTCCTGTAAGAGGATCAACACCGACAACCGGGCGCAATGAGGCAAACACATCGAGAATTTTGCGACCAAGCATACGGGTTTTGGAGAGCGTCGCGTTGAGAACAGCCGTGCCGAGCATTCGCACCAACTCACTCTGGTTCTTTGTCGGGAAAATATCGATATAGATGCAAATGGCATCCTTGTTTTCTGTCTTTATCTGGTGAAAAGTGTTCCAAATAAGCCCTGTTTTGCCCAATCTACGGGGTGAAATTAGTGTAATATTTCGTCCGTTATAGAGTGTTGAAGACAGAGTTTTTGTTTCTTCAATACGGTCGCAAAAATAATCTGGTCCATCGTAACCTTGGCAAATAAAGGGGTTTACAATCTTTTTTTTCATAATTGTCATATTAAATTTTTAAAAATGTCATTACATATTTTCCGTTACGGAAATTCCGTAATGCAAAAATAGATAAAAACTTTTAAATGGAGATGCCTAAACTTAAAATTTTTTCAATTTTTTTCAGCCCACTCCTTCGGAGTCATTCCTGTGGAGGCTTTGAAGGCGCGGAAGAAAGTGCTCTCGGTGGCGAAACCGGCCTCGTGGCAGATGTGGGCAATCTTGATTTCGTCAGTCTCGCGAAGCAGTTTTTTGGCGTACTCAATGCGATAATCATTGATGAATTGGTTGAACGAACAGCCTTTTTGCGCGTTGATGCAGGCCGAAATTGTGTTGCGATGCACTCCAAGCGCATCAGCCACATCGCTAACTTTCAAATCCTGGTTAAGATAAACCTGTTGTGTCTCCATCAGCTGGATGATGCGAGCCATAAGCTCGTCGGTGGCGATATCCGATTTGGTGCGGTGCCGCCTGTCGTATCGGATTGCGGCGACAATCGCTATCACTAATAGAAGTCCGCCAAGCACCCAAAGCCAAGTCAAATCACGGCTGGTTTCGGCATCCACCAAGGTTTTTTCAGTGCCAATATGAATCAGCCACACCGAGGCCAAAGGCGCGAAGTTGTCGTCAGTGATGCCTCCTGCGACGATGAGGTCGCCCTCAGGTGTCAAAATAGGGGTGGCGTCGCCGAAATCTTCCAAAGGACCTATATTATACAAGGTGAGCGGTGCCGGCTGCTTGTCGTATTCAACCGCAACTACATAAACACGGTTTGTGGTGTCGGTGCCGACCAGATATGCCTTTTTAGAAAGTCGGTCGGCGATAGCAGGGCGGTTGTACTTTATTTTTCCATATTCCGACATCGTTGGCACTGGAATTGTGGTTTCCAAAAGCGAAAAAACGGTGTCTTTAATATGAATGAAAGCAACATTGCCTTCATGATTATATGCCGCGATGAGATAGGAATAGTCGCCAGCGGTTTCATCTCCGATAAACGATTCGTTGGCATGGTTGTTTTGATCGTACAAAAACGGCATCCAATCGTTCAGCAGCGGCTCGGTGAACGGCTCGCCATTCAATCTGTAAACCGTGTCGCAGGGCTCGAAACGTCCGCGCCAGACGGAGCCGAAAGCCATTACATCATTATCTGATATTGGTAAAAGATAAGGCGCTGAGCGCCAAATGCTTACGTCTTTAACATGATGAAAGGATTTCTTTCCGTCGAATATCTCAAAACCATCGTTGTCTTTGTGGTTGCCAGCAATCAGCACCTGCCCGTCGGTGAGTTCTACGCCTTGTGCCAACGCTCTGCTGCGTTCGAGGCTTCCGAAGCCTTCAGAGGTGTGCGTCGCGCTGTTGTACATCTCCGCTTCGAAGCTTTGTCCGATGCCGAGGTTCTTGTCGTGGCCTCCAGCAAGGAGCACCTTCTTGCCGTCGCTCATCACCACTGCCATTCCGTTGTCGTGATGATAAACCGTAGAAATCGTATGCCATGCGCCATCGCAAAAATATTCTGCCGTCGGTGTCATCACAAAGCCTGAGGTGTGACCGCCGACCACTGTCAGCTCGCCATTGGCATAAAACACGTTATGTCCGGCGCGAGGTATGTTGAGGTCGGGCAGACGCTCGAAATCCAACGTCTGTCCGACCAGCGATATCGTCGATATCAATATTAGTGATAAGACAAGAAGTCTTTTCATCAGAATCCAGTCCAGAATTTCTCCCAGAAGTGGTGCTCCATCTCTTTCCAGGTCTCAGCTGTTGCCGCTTCGAAGTCGGCGGTGTAGCGGTTGAGCATCTTGACGGCTTCGTCTTTTTCGCCTTTTTTGAGAAGTTTCTCCACTTTTTTCTCGAGTTCAGGCATCTCTTCGAAGGCCTTGTCTTCGTAACGCTGGATGTTGTTGTACATGATGTCCTTGGCGTATCCCCAGTTGACCTGAGCGAGTTTGTTGGCTTTTCTGTAACGCCACAGCACTGTTTGCTCGTCGTAATGTCCGTGACCGCATCTGTCGAAGCATGAAGGCATCTTGGTGCAGCCGCTGTAGACAGGGATTCTCGGGCTTTGTCCAGGGTTTTCCACGCCGATCCAGCAGATTCCGCCGATCTCGTCAGGCATCCAGTCGCGGAGCTGTGCCACGAATGAATATGAGCACCACGACATTGCCACGCCGCGTTTGAACTCGATTGTTCCAGGTTTCAGCATGTTGTAAACCTTCTGCTCGTTGCCGCCCATCCAAGGATTTGCGGTAGGGGAGACGATGGTGTCGCCGTCGCGTGTCACTATCTTGAGGTTGCGTGTGATGTCCATGTCGGTGCCTTCGTAGTAGCTGCGCAGCAGGCGCATCACGTCGCGCACGTCGACTTTCTTCTCAGGTTTCACCGAGAACGGGAGGTCCTCAGCGTCTCTGTCGAGTTTTAATGATGGAGCTAACTCGTTGAAGATGAACCATTCGCGTTCGCGGAAGTTCTTTCCGTTTGAGTAGCTGCTGCCGAAAGCCTTATACCAGATGAGCTCGCCTTCGCCGTCCCAGAGACCGTATTTCTTGGCCACTTCCTCGACGTTGTCGGAGCACATGAAGTTTTTCTCGTCTTTACGGTTTAAGTATTTGATTCTTGGGATGTTAGCCGAAACGCTGACTTCGCCGTCAGGCACTCTCTGTGCTGCCCAGATGCCTCCGATTTTGTCGGGACCTTCTCCCATGATTTCCATGAGCCACACTTCTTTGGTGTCGGCAATGGTGATAGCCTCGCCGCCGTCGCCATATCCGTATTCTTTAATGAATTCAGCGATGGTTTTGATGGCGTCGCGGGCGTTGTCGCAGCGTTGTAAGGCTACGCGTTCGAGTTCCTCGATGAGGAATGCGCCTTCTTTATTTACCAATGTATCCGGACCTGAGAATGTGGTCTCGCCGATGGCCAGCTGTTTCTCGTTGAAGCAAGGATATGCTGTGTTGAGGTATGCGTAGGTGTGGCTCGGGAGCGGTATCTCGGCTGCCACTTCCAGACCTTTTGTCTCGCTCGGACTCGAGGTGTGCATCGTGCCTTTGTAAACCGGTGCCCATGCGTTGTCTTCATGGTCGGCGGCTTTTTCCCAGCGCATCCAGGTACGATACCAGCTGTCGCAGGTGTGCGATGTCATCACCGAGCCGTCGGCAGAGGCTTTCTTGCCCACCATGATGCTGGTGCAGTTGGCGCCTTCAAATTCGTTTTCATCGACGATATACTGAGCCTTTATGATATTGACGCTCAATATAATAGCTAATAATAAGATTAATTTTTTCATGGTTTTTATTTTTTAAAAAACGTAAAGTTTACTTTTCCGTATTTACGATGGTCGTAATAGTTCGAATGTGTAGAAAAATCAATGGTTCTGTCGTGTTCGAGGACGAAGATTCCGTCTTCTTTCAGAAGTTCATTTTCAAAAATGAGATTTACGAGCAATTCATAATGTTTGCAGTCGTACGGCGGGTCGGCGAAGATGAGGTCGTATTTCGCCTTGTGCATCGGCAAGAATCGAAAAACATCTGATTTCACCACCGACAACTCATTCATTTCCAGTTTGTTAGCTGTCTCACGGATGAATCTCACGCAGTTTTGGTTCTCGTCGACGGAGGTCACGTGCGGGCATCCTCTCGAGACGAGTTCGTAGGAGATGTTTCCTGTGCCAGCGAAGAGGTCCAAAGCTGTCGTTTCCTCCAAATCTATTTGATTTTCAAGGATGTTGAACAGGCTCTCCTTAGCCATGTCTGTCGTGGGGCGCGTCGGGAGGTTGTCGGGCGCCACAATCTGTCGTCTCTGATGTCGTCCTCTTATAATTCGCATGTCTTCGCTTTGTTTATTGCGTTATAGTCTTTTCCCATGAAGCGGATGTCGCGCATGTATCTCGACGTGACCTCCACGATGGCCGATTTCTCCTCAATCATTCCGAGGAAATAAACCGGCACTGAGCCAGCGTCAAGATGGAGCTGCTCGATGGTGAAAAGCAGGAAATATAAAAAATCTTCTTTCGTCTTGAAACGGAAGTTGTTGTCAAACAGCAAGTTACAACCTTTCAGTACTGTCATCTCGAAGTTCTGGTCCTTGATGTTAAGATACACGCGGACGTCGTCGGGGCGCTCCATGTTGTCTTTTATCAGGCTTGCCACTATCACGCTTGAAGTGTGATGAATCGCTGTGTCTTTCGGGAGTTTCCGCAGCTCGTCGTAGTCTTGTTTCGAGACAGCGAAGACGTTGTATGCGTCGGCGTTTTTTACAAAATCTGCGCAGATAACACTGTCTTTTTCGGTAAATCCAAGAATATCAAGATATTGGCTTTTGTTTTTCTCCTGATAGACGGCAGCCGGCACGAAGGTGTGCTTGTCGTTGTCGATAAGTATACACGAAAAACCATCCAACGGATGCTGGATGGTTATAACGTCTTTGCTAAGATTTCCGGTTTCCGGGACCATGATTACAATGATTCCCAGTTACCGCTCACTGAAGGCTCGTCCATCGAACCGACTTTCAAACCTGCGTATTTTTCCATGTCTTCCTGTTCTGCTCTTAAGTTGTTGACGCGCTGTGGGTCAAGATCCCAGAGGTATGATTTGTAAGGGGTCTTTGCCTCAAACACCGACACTTTCAAACCGCCACGCATGATGTAGCCGGCCTGCATTTCGAACTGTTCGTTCTGTGAGAACGGGACGATGCGGAGACTGTTGATATCGAAGTTTTCTCTCTTGCTGAACAATGAGTCGATGACCTTGATGTAACCAACTGTATCGTTGATAGTCTTGGTGAATGTTGTGTCTTCAGGGTCTGGAATCATGTTAACAATCGGGAGCTCGCCTGTTCTGACGTATTCCATGAGAGAGTCGAAGTTGGCAGTGTATCTGTTGTAAGTCTGCTTGAACAGAGTCTGTGTGCTTCTGATGTCTTTCAAGCTCTGGACAACCTTGATTTCTCTTTCTCTACGGGTGTTTTCGAAGGCCACAGGCTGTCTGATGCTGTCGAATACTAAATAAGCCAAAAAGCATGCAACAAGCGCTAATGCGATGTTGATGAAAGGTAAATTCTTATTATTCATGATTTTTAAATTTATTTACTTTTTTTGCGTTGCAAAGTTACTATTTTTTTTAATAGGAGTGAAAAATTTTAAAAATATTTTATGAATAAAATTCCACGTTGAGTCCCAATGCCTTGACTTTCTCGGCGATGCGACTCATCTCCTCTGATGACAGTTTTTCGAGATTTTTCTCAGGCGTTTCTCTGTCGATGACATAAATCATTGTCTTTCTTGGTTTTATCTTTTGCAGATGACCGAGCCAGAGGTTGATTTCCTCATCGGTGGTGTTGTCGATTTTCTGTCCGTTATGCTCACCGCGAAGGAATAAAGTCTGGATAATCACTTGACCCTCAAAGCGTTGCAAATCTTTGACATATCTTTCAAGATCGATTTTTACGTTTGGCAGATTTATTTTGTTGATGACATCGAGTGTGCCGCCGTCGAGCTTGCAGATGTTGTTGTCGATGCGCTGTAAAGTCTTGAAAATCTTTTCGTTATGAATATTTGTTCCGTTTGTCAGCACGCTGATGACCGCCTTCGGAACGTATTTGTCTCTGAGTTTTATGGTGATGTCGATGATTTCCGGGAAGTTAGGATGCAGAGTCGGCTCGCCGTTGCCCGAAAACGTGATGCTGTCGGGTTCTTTCGGTGTCCCGACAAGCGATTTCAGCGCATTCTCCAATGTTTGCTCATATTCCTGAGGTGTCGCCAAACGTGCTTTCTCGTCGCGATGCTCCGGATTCCAGCCGCATTCGCAATAAACGCAGTTGAAGGTACAAATCTTTCCAACCTTCGGTAACAAATTGACACCCAGCGAATTACCTAATCTCCGACTATGAATCGGTCCGAAAACCAAATCTTCTGATAAAAATGCCATTTTTGAAAAATTTTCTGCAAAGATATAAAAAAACTAAGGTCTAAGGTCTAAAGTCTAAAGTCTTTTTATTATTTTTGCAAAAAATTGTATCATGAAGACAAAACAAGAAATCACTGAAAACTGGCTGCCACGTTACACTGGCATGAAACTCGAAAAGTTTGGGAAATATATAATTCTGACCAATTTCAAACATTATCTGGATTTCTTTTCAGAGTATAACAATGTCAGGATTATCGGCGAAGACCGCTCGATGCCTTGTGCCACTTCCGGTGACATCACGATGATAAATTTCGGAATGGGAAGTCCTAATGCTGCAACCATCATGGACCTTTTGACGGCCATTCATCCGAAAGCCGTGCTTTTCCTCGGAAAATGCGGTGGCGTGAAAAAGAAAAACCAGGTCGGTGACCTTATCCTGCCTATCGCCGCTATCCGTGGCGAGGGAACGTCTGACAATTATCTTTTGCCTGAAGTCCCGGCTTTGCCAGCCTTCTCGATGCAAAAAGCTATCTCGACGTCAATCCGCGACCACGGTCACGACTACTGGACAGGTACCGTATATACCACCAACCGCCGAGTGTGGGAACATGACGAGGATTTTAAGGAATATCTGCACAAGACACGCTGCATGGCAGTGGATATGGAGACGGCAACCATCTTCGCGGCAGGCTTCGCCAACGAGATTCCTACCGGCGCTTTGCTTCTCGTCTCCGACCAGCCGATGATTCCGGAAGGCGTCAAGACCGAGGCGAGCGACAAAAAAGTGAGCTCGATGTTCGTCGACGAGCACATAAAAATCGGCATCGACGCTTTGCATCAGATTATAGATAATAAGCTGACAGTCAAACACTTGCAGTTCTGATGACCTACGAGCAGATTCTTTCGGAAATTAAAAACAAGATTTACCATCCGGTGTATTTCCTGATGGGCGAGGAGCCGTATTTTATTGACTCCATCAGCGACGCCATCGAGAGCACCGTGCTGGACGAGGCTGACAAGGCTTTCAACCAGATTATCCTTTACGGAAAGGACGTCAACGTGCATGACATCGTGACGCAGGCTCGCAACTTCCCGATGATGGGTAACTACTTGGTAATCATAGTGAAAGAGGCTCAAGATGTGAAAAACATCGAGTCGATGGAGCCGTTTTTGGAGATGATTCCTGAGACCACGATTTTAGTTTTAAACTACAAATACAAAAAACTCGACAAACGTCTGAAGTTCGCGAAAACACTCGACAAAGACTATGTTTTGTTCGAGTCTAAAAAGCTTTACGACAGAGATATCCCGAAGTGGATTGTCAATTTCTTGGGCAATCACAACTATAAGATTTCGCAGAAGGCTTGTCAGATGCTTGCCGACTATCTCGGAACCGACCTGCTGAAAGTGCGCAATGAGCTTGAAAAGCTGATGGTTGCGGTGCCTCAGAAAAAGGAAATCGACGATTTCGACGTGGAATACAACATCGGAATCTCAAAGGATTTCAATATCTTCGAGCTTCAGAAAGCCATCAGCTACGGTGACTTCCCGAAGGCGGTGCAAATCATCAATTATTTCGGTGACAACACCAAGGAAAACCCGCTAATCGCCACAGTGATAATGCTTTACGCTTATTACTGCAAGGTTTTGAAGCTGCATTACGCCACCGATAAATCGAAAAATAGCGTCGCCGCCGTCCTTGGCGTGAGCCCATTCTTCGTTGAAGACTACTTCGAAGCCGCCCGACGTTACAACATCAAAAAATGTGTAGACAACATCGCCGTCTTACGCGATTTCGACCTAAAATCAAAAGGTTACAACATCGGCGATGTCGACCAGAAAGATTTGTATCGGGAGATGATTTACAAACTCATGAGATAATAGATAACAGAGAAAAGAGGGAGTGAAGATAAAAAGTGCCGCAGGCACAAAAACGAGGAAGACTAAGCGTGCTGAAGGCACGCTATTTTATTAGCCCCAGGCATCGCCTGGGGCGATTTGTGATGGGATATTATATATTAAAATGGTGAGGCGCGCCGTTCCGGCGCGCCTCACCATTATTTTGGGGATGTCCAGTCTCTGCGAGGCCCCCACACTGCGCTGTGCTTGTGCGGGGTAATTGAAGTGTCGTGCCTTCGGCACTTTTAGAACTTCAAACTAAATGTCACTCCCAAACCGTAACTGTTTTGCAGTTGTGGCGTTTTACTTGTCATAATTGATGGAGAAAGATTATACGAATACCCATAACCACTATTTTTTCTGTTGTATTCATTTGCTACCCAATCCATACGTCCTTTACCAGCACCATTGAGAATACACATTAATAATAAACTGATATCCGCAACTGCACCAGTGATATAAACACTCTGTAAAAGAGAAGGATCTTTATTGGTAATGGAATATGCTGCCAATCCTACAGTTCCAACTAATGAAATAATGAATGTTGCTGTAAAAAATCCTCCACCATTTATTTGTCTTTTTGCACTCATATAAGTTTTGTAGTTGGCATCTCCAACGAGTGCATGAACTTCTTCATCTGACATATAACGTCCATCAAGTGTTAAACTATTACCGTCGCGTTCCATGTATCCATTCTTGGAGCTGTTGTTTTGTTGTATAATTGTAGGATTAGATGAACTGTTTTCAAACTTTTCGACTTCTCCATTTTGATAGTTGATACTTACAATCTCACTACGACTAATCGAATACGTAGGTCCATCTAAATTTGACCATTTTTTGTATTTAATTTCGGAACTACTGACTTCAATTACTTTGCTTAGAATTGTTGAGCTGTCTTTTTTAACAATGACATCTTGTGCTTTGGTAATACCTGCTACGAAAAGCAGCGAGACGATTAGGAATAGCTTTTGAGTTTTCATAGTCCTACTCATTTATGGGAGCTCCCAATCCCGAAATTTGTTAATCAATTGTTTAGGAACATACAAAAAAGAAGCGTGGGAGTCAGAACTTTGCTCACCCCGCTACTCAGGCTCTGGTATGCCCATCATCCGAGGATAAGCAACACCGAAGCCCACGCTGTAAGATATACAAATTTTGGAAAATGTATAATCATACAAGTGAACGTCGCTAATTGCTCTACCTTGCGGATGATTTGAATTTACCAGATTCGAGTAGCCGCAGATAAAGCGTAGTACAACGCCTTTTCTTAATATGTCTGCTGTTTGCAACGACAAACAACGCTACAAAGATAGTAAAAAATCGAAATACAATAGAAATTATTTGAAAAAATCTTGATAAAGTCGGTAAAATTATGTATTTTTGCATCATGAAACTCCGATAAAGTGGATGTTATCATAGTTTTATTTGTTTAACAGTTTAATTATAGATTTATGGAATCTTTGATGATTACAAAAGATTATATGGAGGCGGTAAAAGCCATGAAAGACGCGATAACCAAAAGCCGTTACCGCGCAGCACAGCACGTCAATAAGGAAGTGCTATATCTGAATTATGCCATCGGCAGGTTCATTTCAATTAATAGCCGTACAGCAAAGTGGGGCAGCAATGCAATCAAAATCATTTCCGAGCTATTGCAAAAAGAATTGCCGGGATTAAGGGGGTATTCAGAAACAAATATTAAGTTGATGAGGCTCTTTTATGAAGGTTGGGAAGATGTTTTTGAAAATCGTCAATTATCAACTGACGATTTTAATCGGATAATAGTCAAAGAGTTAGAAATTCGTCAGTTGTCAACTGACGAATTTACCGACGACGATTTGAATGCTTTTTTAAATGTTAGTTTTACGAATCATAATGTAATATTATCGAAAACTAAATCATTTAAAGAGCGATTGTTTTATATCAGAAGATGTGCATCTGAGTTCTGGGATGTTGATACAACAAGATACCACATCAACGAAAACCTTTACGAGAAAGAAGGCAAAATTCATCAGACTAATTTTGAGACAACTCTCAATGAATCGAAGTTTAAACAAAAGGCACTGCAGTCATTTAAAGATAACTATGTGATTGATTTTGTTGATGTTGAAAATGATGATGTAGTTGATGAACGTGTTATTGAAAACGAGATCATCAGAAATATCAAGAATTTTATAATGGCTTTTGGTTCCGATTTCGCTTACATCGGCAATCAGTTCCGAGTGGAAGTGGCAGGAAAGGAATATTTCGTCGATCTGCTTTTTTATTCGCGTAAGCTGAGAAGCTTGGTGGCTTTTGAATTAAAAAGAGGTGAGTTTAAGCCTGAATATACTGGGAAACTCAATTTTTATCTTGCAGCATTGGATAAATATGTGAAACTCCCAGATGAGAATCCGTCAATTGGAATAATTTTGTGTAAATCGAAAAATGAAGAGATTGTACAACTATCGTTTTCAGATACCTCGAAACCAATGGGTGTCGCGACTTATCGTACATCAAAAGAACTTCCGGCAAGACTTCGGGAAGCCTTGCCGGATATGGAGGATTTGAAGAAGCTGATATAACTACTTTTTATTTTTCTTAATCCATTCTTTTGCATTCACAAACGCTTCAATCCACGGCGCCACTTCATCGTCTTTGCGGTTCTGCGGATAGTAAGCCCACTGCCATGGGAGGAACGCTCTTTCGAGGTGAGGCATCATCGCGAGATGACGGCCGTCGGCAGAGCAGATGCCGGCCACGGACCATGGCGAACCGTTAGGATTGGCTGGGTATCCGTCATAGCTGTAGGTCAACGCGATGTTGTATTTCTCCTTGCCGTATGGGAAGTTGAACTTGCCCTCGCCGTGGGCGATCCACACACCGAGACGACGGCCTTTGAGGCTCGAAAGCATGATGCTGTTGCTGTCGGCGATGTTCACGTTCACGAATCCCGACTCGAACTTATGCGAGTCGTTGTGAATCATGCGCGGATGCTTGTCATGGTCAGGGTAGATGAGGTTAAGCTCGGTCATGAGCTGGCAGCCGTTGCAGACGCCGAGACTCATGGTATCCGGACGTTTGTAGAAGTTCTCGAGAGCCATGCGTGCCTTCTCGTTGAAGAGGAACGCTCCAGCCCAGCCTTTTGCCGAACCGAGAACGTCGGAGTTGCTGAAACCGCCAACAAACACTATCATATTCACGTCGCTGAGGTCTTCGCGGCCGCTTACGAGGTCGGTCATGTGCACGTCCTTGACATCGAAGCCGGCAGTGTAGAGTGCGTAAGCCATCTCGCGGTCACATTGGCAGCCTTTCTCACGGATTATAGCTGCCTTCACGCCTGTAGGAGTGCGACGGTGCATGTCGATGCCCAAATCCTTGGCCTTGCCGGTGAAGCTGCCGAAATCAAACTTAAGTGCCTGATTCTTATAGTTTTCGAAACGCTCTTTAGCCTTCGCCTCGCCACTTTGTTTCCTGTCTAAGAGATATGAACTCTTGTACCAAAGGTTGCGCAAAGCATTGATATCCAATTCATAAGACTCTTTGTCTTTCTTAAGATTGATGCTGCGCTTGCTGTTTGGCTTTCCGATGACAGCATATTTGATGCCTTCTTTATCGAGTAACTCCTTGGCTTTCTTATCTTTAACTTGGATAACGACAGCTGGTTGCTCGCTGAACGCTACGCTGATGAGGTCGTTGCCGAGTGCGCTTAGGTCGATGTCCATGCCGCCTTCGTTGTTGGCGAATGTCATCTCAAGCAAGGTGGTGATCAAGCCGCCTGCCGACACGTCGTGACCTGCGAGGACGAGTTTCTGCTCGAGGAGTTTCTGTAAGGTGTTGAAGCACTTCTTAAAGTATTCAGTATCAACGATATCTGGTGTGCTTTCACCGACTCTGTTGATGATCTGCGCGAAGCTGCTGCCTCCGAGTTTGAATGCGTCTTTCGAGAAGTCGATGTACAGAATTTCGCTGTCTTTGTCGTTGACAACCACTGGCTTAACAGCTTTACGGATGTCGGTGACTTCGCCTGCTGCTGTCACTATGACGGTGCCAGGAGCAAGGACCTTCTGACCGTTTTTGTATTTCTGCGTCATCGAGAGCGAGTCTTTACCTGTCGGGACGTTGATGCCAAGTGCTAACACGAAGTCGCTCAATGCTTTAACGGCGCGATAAAGTCGTGCGTTCTCGCCCTGGTTCTTGGCTGGCCACATCCAGTTGGCGCTCAACGAAACGCCTTTGAGGTTTTCTTCGATAGGTGCCCAAACCAAGTTGGTAAGTGACTCAGCCACAGAGAGTCTCGAGCCTGCTTCAGGGCTTATCAAAGCTGCTGCAGGAGCGTGTCCGAGTGCTGTTCCGATGCCTCTAACACCTTGATAGTCAAGTGCCATGATGCCAAGGTCGGTGAGTGGAAGCTGCACCTCGCCGGCGCACTGCTGCAAGGCGACGCGACCTGTAACCGAGCGGTCAACCTTGTTAGTGAGCCAGTCTTTGCAAGCTACGCCTTCGAGCTGAAGCACCTTCTTGAGGTAATCTTCGAATTTATTATTTTGATATTCAACTTTCTTGAATTTGTAATCGACGTCGTTGTCGGTCAAAACGGTCTTTGGAGCGCTTCCGAAGAAGTCGGAAAGACTCAGATCGATAGGATTTACGCCGTTTTTGCGGACAAATCTCAAACGCTGGTCGTCGGTCGATTCGCCAACCATATAATAAGGTGCGCGCTCGCGTTCAGCAGTCTGGCGGATGATCTCCGTATCTTGTTTGTTTACAAGGAGTCCCATACGTTCCTGCGACTCGTTTCCGATGATTTCCTTGTCGGAAAGTGTAGGGTCGCCGACAGGAAGGTTATCGACGTAAACTGTGCCGCCGCTCTTGTCGATGAGCTCGCTGAGGCAGTTGAGGTGACCGCCGGCGCCGTGGTCGTGGATCGAACGAACTGGGTTGCTGTCGTTCTCCACCATGGCGCGGATGACGTTAGCCACACGTTTCTGCATCTCAGGGTTGGCACGCTGCACGGCGTTGAGCTCGATGGCGTTGGAATACTGACCTGTACCCACGCTCGAGACCGCGGCGCCGCCCATTCCGATGCGGTAGTTATCGCCGCCAAGAACGATGATGAGGTCGCCCGGCTCAGGGTCTTCCTTCATGCTGTCGTCGGCTGGAGCAAATCCGATGCCGCCTGCGAGCATGATGACCTTGTCGTAGCCGTAGTCGTTGGTTTTATTGTCGTTTTCGCTATGTTCGAAGGTGAGGAGCGATCCGTTGATGAGCGGCTGTCCGAACTTGTTTCCGAAGTCAGATGCGCCGTTCGAAGCCTTGATGAGCAGCTCTTCAGGGGTCTGGTAGAGCCACGGACGCGCCTTGAAGTTGTCTTCCCACTCGCGACTTTCGTCGTTACGAGGGTAGCAAGTCATGTAAACAGCTGTTCCTGCCAACGGAATCGAGCCTCTACCGCCAGCAAGACGGTCACGAATCTCACCGCCGGTGCCAGTAGCTGCTCCGTTGAACGGCTCGACAGTGGTTGGGAAGTTATGTGTTTCTGCTTTAACAGAAATAACAGTGTCTATATCTTTGATTTTGAAGAAGTCGGCTTTATGCTGTGTTGCCGGCGCAAACTGTTCGACCTTCGGTCCGAGGATGAAGGCGACGTTGTCTTTGTAGGCCGAAACGAGGCGGTTGGTGTTGGTTTTCGAGGTCTTCTTGATGAGCGCGAAGAGAGTGTCGGGCATCTCCTTGCCATTAATAATAAAGGTGCCGTTGAAGATTTTGTGGCGGCAGTGCTCCGAGTTGACCTGTGCGAAGCCGTAGACCTCCGAGTCGGTGAGGGCGCGGCCTATCTTTTTGCTTATACCTTTCAGATAATCAATCTCTTCCTGGCTGAGTGCGAGACCTTCCTCGTTGTTGTAGGCGTCGATGTCGGTGATATATTTCAGCGGCTCAGGCTTGCGGTCGATGAAAAACACGTTCTGGTCGAGGTCGTGGTATTTGTTTTGCAGCATCGGGTCGAAGCTGTTGTCGTTTTCCTCGACGGGATGGAATTCCTCGATACGAGAAACGCCGCGAATGCCCATGTTTTGAGTTATTTCGACGGCGTTGGTGCTCCAAGGGGTTATCATCTCGCGGCGTGGACCGAAGAAGAAGCCTTTGACGACATTTTCTTCAATTTTTGTGGCGTCGCCGAAGAGCCAGTTAAATTTTTTGATATCGTTATCATTGTGATTTTCAACGCTTTCAACAGCGATGACAGTGTTCTGACGGGTTTTGAAAAAGATTATCATGGTATTAATTTTTCAAGGCGCAAAGATACAAAATAGTTTGAAGTTTGTAGTGTGGAGTTTGAAGTTTTTTTTATAATTTTGCACTTGAATTAGAATCGAAACTAAAAGAGCATCGTAAAACAGAAATAATGGGATGAGAATTCGCAGAATAGCGAAGTGATTATATTGTTTAACAATTAAAAATATAAAGTATGGCAAACAATGAGTTTTACGAAAATGAATGTAATCCTAATGATGGGTTAGAAGCTATTAAACAAAAGATTTTTGAATTGCGAGGGTTACGTGTAATGCTTGATTTTGATTTAGCAGATTTGTACAGAGTTGAAACACGTGCTCTAAATCAAGCTGTAAAGCGTAATATTAAACGTTTTCCTGATGATTTTATGTTCAAAATTACTGAAAAAGAATGGGCAAGTATCTCATCACATTTTGTGATGACATCAAGAGCAAAACGTCCAAAATCGGCTTTACCAATGGCGTTTACTGAACATGGTGCACTTATGTTGTCAAGCGTTCTGCATAGTTCAATTGCAGTCGACATGAGTATTAAAATAACACGAGCTTTTGTGGCTATTCGTCATGCGTTACCACTTATTGCAACGTAAAGAGATGTTGAAGATTTAAAACAGCGAGTTAAGGCACTTGAAGATTCTCAGCAAGATTTGGAACAAGTTTATGAAACTCTTACTCAAATTGGAATGCAACAATCTCCATTGCCTGAAATAGGATATAATGCCATTCAAAAACGGAGAGATAACGGAGAATATTAGGACGAAGATATAAAAATAGAAACCGCCTTTGTAGTTTGCTAACCCGATTACGGTGCTACTCTACTACAAAGGCGGTTGGATTTTGTATTTTTCGAAATGTCAGCCACATTTTCAAAATAATTTTGTTTTGTTCAAAAAAATCCCTATCTTTGCAGGGTTAAATCTAAAAAGTAATTAAGAAACAGAAAAAAGTAAAAGAATTTAAAGACATATAAAAAGGCGTTTTCGCTTTTCTTGTTGAAACTGAAATCGGCAAATTTTAGTTCTTTACTACTTCAAGAAAGGAGAAACGCTCACGATTGCCGTGGGCTTTCTTGTTCAGTAGTAAAGGTTTTGCCGAACCTCAGTTTCAGAACAAAAAGTTTCACGGTTTTTTTTATTGTCAAAAAGGAAAATTGGATAATACAAAAAGAATAACAAAATGATTGAAAAATACAAAAGAACGGTCAATAAAATATTTTTTGCGTTTAAAACAAGCGCTATGTGCTTGTTGATTATGCTAATCAGCTATTCATGTGAAAATAACGGTCAACAACAAAAACTGACAAATTACGGAAATGCAGCTGAAATAAAAGAAAACACTGTTGTTAACGCTATTGAACAGGCAAAACCCTCAATTATGGTGTTGCCAAGTGATAATCTTTTGCTTTTATATGATGCAATTAAAACAGTCTCGATAAACGGAGGCAGTTTTTTGGATCGTGATTATAACAAATATATATTGGCTAACAAAGACAATAAAGCCATTATTTCAATCATTCAAAATGAATTTGTTCAAATGGACTATCCGTTGAATGACCTTGAACAAACATTGAAACAGCTTCAAAACAGGGAGGCGACAAATTTAGCAGATGGAGTTGCGCAGGATGCTAAGACTTTATTGCTGCAAACAGCATCGCCAGACATAATTATTGAACTTGATTACGCCAGCAAAATAGACGTAATGGATCCAAATTTTAAGAAAAACATATCATACACTATTACAGCTTTTGATGCATATACTAACAAGGCATTTTCTTCAAAGACGATAAAAGAAACATCTACTAAAGATATTGTTACGACTTTTGTGCAATCGTTTTGTAAAAATATTAAGGATATAGAAAGAGAAATTGGTAAGTATTTCAAGGATATTGTCACCAATGGTCGTGAAATAACGGTTCGTATTACTGTTTCACCAAAATCAAATATCAATTTGTCAAGTGAGTCTATTACTGGAGATACATACAGCGATTGGATTATGGATTATATGGATTTTCACGCTAAAAAAGGCACCTATAAAATGCAGACGAACACGGATTACGAGTTATATTTTGTCAATGTTAGAATTCCTGTCCTGAAATCAGATGGCACACAATATAGTTCTTATAATTGGGCAAGAGAAATGATAAAAACATTTCGTAGTGAGTGTGGAGTTAAATGCTCTAATAAAGCTCAAGGATTAGGAAACGTTCATATAATGATTAACGGATTATAAATTGTATTATGAAAAGACCAACAGTTTTCAGTGTTATTATACTGTTTCTTTGGGGCATTGTTCTAATGTGCTTTGCTTGTCAGGAAAACGAGCAGCCTCAGGGGGTAACGTACAATCCACAACCTAAAAGCAGTGTTATGTCAGACGAGCAAAGGCAGGCGGCTATCGCCCAAAAACGCAAAGAATTAAACATGCTTTTGACACCAGCCGAATATAAAAATGCAGTTAAACTGACAATAAGGGTGCCTAAAATTACTGAAGATTTTACAATGCAATCGGCGGAGGTTATGGCGACTCGGATGCTTCAAATAACAGCTGAAAATGGGGTGGCGGGGTATGGCGGAGATCCGTCGTTTGTGTTCGCCGGGGTAATAACTTCTACTCGAAAAGGAATTACCAGTACGATTCCGAAGAAAAACTATGTTGCTTATAACATAAGCTTTTATATTGCAAATATATTGACAGGAGATGTTTTTGGTTGTTTTTCTCAAGATGTTACCGGTGTGGGGAATACGGATGAATCGGCGAGCGTTAATGCAATTCTATCAATTGAAAACAATAATGATATCCAGGTTTTTATAAATGAGACATCAAAAAAGATTATCAGTTGGTATGAGGCGAATAAAGCAACTGTAATATCACAAATTAGTCGGCAAGTACAGTTGGAGGAATACGACAAAGCGTATGCGTTGTTGCAGTCTATTCCTCGAGATGCGAAAACATGTTTTGCAGCTGCCCAAAAATATCTTGATGAAGTATATGACAAATTCAGCACAGATTATTATTATGTAATGCTTGATGCTATGGCTGTTAGTGACAAATATAATCCGGAAGCAGGGGCATATATGAGGCTTATTTCTCCAAAATCAAGTGTTTATGCAAAAGCGGACAGTACTTTTAACAGCTATGTCATGCATTGTATTGATGTTGAGGATGCAAAACGCGCTCATGAAATGTTTATGGAAAATGAAAATTTGGCAATAGAACGCATTAATGCCGAGACTAATCTTAAAGCAAGCGAAGCTTTGGTTATTCATAATCAGATGGAAGCACAAAGACAAACGGCGGAGCTTGAAGGTCAAAATAAATCAAATAAAAGGAATATTAATGATATAATGGATAAAACCGTTACAATTTTTACATCAGGTGTAAAGATTTTAGGAGTTTTAGGATTATTAATTTAAATTAAAAAAAAATATGAGCTTAATTGATGAAAAAGGATGCCTTAAGGTTATAATTATTTTAGTTGTAATTCATATTGCGTTTTATGGAGCATACAAGTTGTATAGCTATTTAAACAGTTATGAAAGAATTGAAAGCAAAATAGATAATGCTCTCGTTGAAAAAGATTTCAGAAAAGCGCATAAATGGTTGAAACGTTTTGAGGACAAAAATGAACGTTGGTGGAATAATGAAGAGGATGATTATAAATTATATCACGCCAAAGTTTTTAATGCGGAAGTGACATATTTGCTTAATGACAATTCTTTTGAGGCTTCAGACAGAATTGTGCAATTAATTGCGGATTATGGTTTTTATGGTTCTCCAGTTATAGGGGTTACGCGTGTTAAAAAAATAATAAAAAGCAACGAAGAGTACATGTTGCAAGCTGCAAAATACAATCAAATGCTGGATGGAGTTTTAAATCGGGCTATTGCTGTCCGTAACCAATATTTGGCTGAAAAATTGTTGGAAATGTATAAGCCAACACTCACAAAAACTTTGCACGATACCCATACTTTTAGTAGCGACGAATACAACTTTGAGTACTCTGATGAGCCTAAACAGAGGGCTAAAGAAAATTATAATAAAGCAGTGAAAGAAAAGAAATTCTAAAAAATAATAGAATTATGTTAAGTATAATTATTTGGACAATAATAATAGTAGTTATAGTAAAAGCCATAAAAGGTAGAAATTCAAAAGGGAACAACCAAACGAATTATACACAATCAACTTATAACAACTATTCTGAACCATCCTACCCAATAACAAAAATCTCGTTTTGTCCATCTTGTGGCACTAAATTAGAGAACAATATAAAGTTTTGTCCGTCCTGTGGTAAACAAGTAGATTGTTCTTTAAATAATAAACCTATTTCAAATCTTTTCATCAAAGGTGAGGCTTTATCTCTTGGCAGAAAAATATTAAATCTTACATCGTCAAACAATTTAATTGACACATTTAAATATTCTAATGGTCTCGTATTCATAAGGACTCAAGGTGCTAATGAATTAAATGGACCTCTAAAAAATTTGTCTGTTTGTTTTGACTATAGCGGTGATACACAACTCAAATATATTACAATTAAATATAATGGAAATAGATTAAAAATTGCAACAGTTCCAGAAATAATATCCGACAGAAATTATGACGCAATTATTATGATTTTATCACAGGCGGGATCAGTATCGGGACTTGATAAAATAACAAAAGAATATATGTATAAGGCCAACCAAAATGCCGGTCAGAGAAATGCTCAGATTAATAGCTATTGGCAAGGGTATTGGGCGTCTCAAAACTTGAATCGTTGGCAAAATTGGAACAATAGGAGATAATAACACATAGAGTGTGTAAACCAAACTGTGCCATTCTATAAAACTGTTAGTTTGGCACAGTTTTTTTACTATTTTGTGTAGATTGTTGGGATTTTGCAATCATACTTGCAGAATCATAACACTTTTAATAAAAAACTGGACATCCAAATCTGGATAAAGTTGATGTAAAAATTATTTTTCAAAAAATATCTTCATGATATTATTTTTTATATCTTTGCATCGTTAATTTAATGGGTGGATTAGTATTTTGATATATTTTATGGAAACAATTAAAGTTAATATTGAATGGATTGAAAAGAACTTCTGTGCGGCATTGGGCGACAATGTGCCGGGTTCTGTTGTTGTTACAGCTCATGATATCAATGAGTTAAAAAAGGAAATTTCCGACACCCTCCGTTTTCATATAGACGGCATGCTTCAAGATGGCGATTTTGTTCCACAATGGCTAGTCACAGGCGATTATACTTTTGATTATAATTATGTTGATGTGGCGTCGCTGCTTCATGCTTGTGAGCCGTATGCTAAGATGGCTGCATTGAGCCGTGTTACTGGTATAAACCAACGGCTTTTATCTCATTATGCCAACGGCTTGCGCAATCCGCGTCCAGCGCAACGTCAGCGTATTGTCGATGGCGTTCATGAAATAGGACGAGAATTGTTGTCGGTTTGTTAATTGAATGAATCTTATGCAAAACCATCGCATTCTTTTCATCTGCCATGGCAATATCTGCCGGAGTCCGATGGCGGAGTTTATTCTGAAAGATATGGTTGAGAAGGCTGGAAGGGCAGGGGAGTTTGAGATTGCGTCGGCGGCGACATCGACCGAGGAAATTGGGAACGACATCTATCCGCCGGCGAAAAGGATTTTGACTCAGAAAGGCATAACATTCAACTCGAGGCAGGCAAGGCAAATCACCAGAAAAGACTATGATTATTACGATTTCATCATCGCAATGGATGAGAATAATCTAAGGAATTTGAAAAGGATGCTTGGTGAAGACGCCGAACATAAAATATCGCTCCTGATGGACTATGCCGGGAAGCATCGCGACGTTGCGGATCCTTGGTATACTGGGGATTTTGAGACGACGATTAGGGATATCACCGAAGGATGTAAAGGGCTCTTGAAGTTATTCAGTTAGTCAGTTGTTCAGTTAGTCAGTTAATTTTTCTGAAACTGTGTCGGAGTAACTCCTGTTATTTCCAAAAACACTCGCTGGAAGTGGGAGCGGCTGATGCCGCAGTGGTCGGCGACGGCTTCGTTTGACCATTCGGGATGCTCGCGGAGCGCATGTTTCGCCTCTTCAACGCGCAATGTGGTGATCCATTTTGAATAAGAGGAGTGGCCTTGCGCCTTGATCCAGGCCGACAACAGATATTGCGGCAGTTTCATCTCTTGAGCCGCCATAGGCTTGGTGGTGCCGCTGTGCAGATGTCCGCCTGCTGATGTCCATTTTTCCACAGCTTTTTCGGCTCTTTGCAGCGATTCAGGTGTCGCTGATATCGCGTGTTCCTCCTGTTCGGCGCTCTGCTCGGCTTCAAGCACATGACTCGACGCGCCGGTGACGACGTAACGCACAAAGCAGAACCACATGTAAAAAATACCAATAAACAGCAGCATCGCGAAACATCCAAGAATCAAGCCTTCGCTGAAAATCATGAGTGGCACCATCACCGTGGTGAAGGCGAGAATCATAATGGTGAGCCTCATCCACCAGAGGAGTCCTTGGCGACCGTCGTCGTAATAGTCGTCGAGCATAAACTCAAGACGCGACAGCTCATGAAGTTGCAGAAAGCTATAGTAAATCTGCATGATTCCATAAATCACACTGGCTGCCACAAGCGCTTTGCAGAGCACGAGTCCGGTAGCCACAATCCAAGTCGCCAATCCTATAATCCATTCTATGCGTTTGATGTTTCCCTGACGTTCCAGGTTGATGATGCTGAGCGACATCAGCACCGCGGCTGGGATGAAATGCACCAGGTTTATCATCACGGCATGCATTATGTTGGAAGAGCGCATGCCACTGAGATATTGAATGAGGAACTGCACTCCAATCAGCACGAGACCGCCTGTCATGAGCCAGCGCGAGCGATTCGCCGCATGGTCTTCATTGACCTTGGTCGGCAACATGAACAACAGCGCCAGCGCCATCAGCGTCGTCATCACCACTGCCGAAAACTGCATCTCCTTCATTATACCTTTTATTAATATTTGAGGGCGCAAAAATACAAAAATATTTGTCTCAATTCTTAAAATTGCGACACCAAATACACGCAAAATAAAATCTTTTACACGCAGAATAAAATCCGTTCGCTATTTTTAGTATATTTTTGCACTCTCAAAAATCAAGATATAAATAATAAAAATTATACATGAGAAAAACTTTTACTTTCAAGCAAATCATTTCAACAATAATGGTTTTGGCGGCTGTCGCTTTTGGACAGAATGTCTGGGCTCAGACCTTCACCATTGAGGCATCGTACAACGGTAGCACCCACAAAACCACGTTCACCATCACGCGTAGCGGAAGCAGTCTGCCGGCACAGACCATCAAATACCGCACGGTGAACCTCTCGGCATATGCTGTAGAGCACTACACTGCAGTGAGCAACGACTACATCTTCCCTGAAGGCATTACTACCAAGACAGTGGAAGTTACTGAACGTGCGGCGGATACCGACGCTTTCAAATATCAGAGCACCAGTCAGCGTTCCTATCGCTTCGAGGTGCTCGATGTCAACGGATTCCAGCTGGCTTATTACGACCGCAATATGACTACTGGCACTCAGTTCAGCAATGCCAAGGTGAGCAAAAGCGTCTCCAATCTTGTCACTTTCAGCGGCAGCAGTTTCTCAAGCGGCATGAGCAGCAGCAAATATCTCGATGTCAGCTTCACACCGCCATCAGGTTGGGTTGAGGCAAACGACGACAACGGACTCAAAGGATACGTGCTTATCGACGACAGCTACGACTACGCAAATAAGCCTGCCCAGGTGAGCACCAGCAGCCTTATCAACAGCACAGGCGCTACGGCCAGCTACCTGAAAGCTATAGGTTACAAGATATACGCCACCGTGTGCTTCACTGAAAAAGAGCGCGACGACGGCTATCAGTACGTGCAGATTGTCGCAGGTAGCGCTACTCACTCCTACGATGGTGCCGATGGAAACGGAGTGATAAACAATGGTCCAACCAACTCCGTTTACAAAGTTTGCTATGAGCTTGCTGATGGCAGCAACTCCACAGGCAAGGCCTACTTCCCACACCGTGGCACAGGCACCGACGAGTTCAGCCTATCCACCGGAAAGCTTTGGCAACAGAAGTACAAGAGTGGCACCAGCGGCAGTGGCACAGGCTCAGTGATCCTCGACGCTGACGTGTCGTACATCACCACCCGTTTCGATGCCGGCGGTGACAACGACGACACTTGGGGTTACAAGGACTTCTTCGTCCGCATGGCACTTTGCGACGCCACCAATCCGAATCTCCTCAACAACAGCACAACAGGTATCACGGTCTCGGCAGGACCTTATGTCAAAGGCAACACTTTCTATATCAGCGTGCCGTTCAACGAGATTGTTCATATCTCAGGAGCATACAAAAAATTGAACACATCATGGGGCGATGTGGAATATGTGGCAGGTGACAACACCAATGTGATTACTTTCAAAGGCACTATCAACGCCAATGCGGGTACCACTTTGGCGATTACTGGCATTGAAAACAGTCTCTTCAACGACCTTTCGGGTAACTATTATCAAGGCAGCAACAGCAGTTTCAACAAGACCTTTACAGGTGTCACTTGTACAGCCACTTACACTCTTGCCGCCACCAACACCTCATTCGCTGGGTTGGCAAACGAATATGTGGTGAACACCACTGCCATCGAGCCGCATCCGACGGTGTATTTCTACAAGGGTATCGTGAATGTTGAAAATAGGGTGCAACTCACTGAGAGCACTAACTACACTTTAGCATGGGCTAACAACACCTCGGCTGGCAACGGCATCGTCACCGCTACTGGCACGGGCAGCTACACCGGCTCAGCCAGCACCACATTCCCAATTCGCTGGAGCACCTACACCTTCCGTTTCAATGGGAATGGAAGTGTTGTCTTCCCTGTTACAGGGACTATGAGCGATCAGGTCTTCGAATATGGCGTGGCGCAGAATCTCACCGTCAATGCTTTCATCCGCGAGGGATTCAACTTTGCAGGATGGAACACCCAGCCTGGCGGAAACGGCGATAGCTACAGCAACAGCCAGGAAGTCTTAGGTCTCACCACCGAGGACGGAGCCATCATCGATCTTTACGCGCAATGGACTACCATCCCTTGGACTGGCAGCGGCGACAGTGAGGAAGACCCATACGTCATTATGTATCCTTCTCAACTCGACCTGCTGGCATCCAACGTGAACGGAGGCAATGAATACAACAACAAGTTCTTCAAGCTGGGCGCCGACATCACCTATGGCTATGAAGGCCTCGACGAGAATGAGAGCAACTATACACCCATCGGCACTGGCAGCTATAAATTCCATGGCACCTTCGACGGCGACAACAAGACCATCAGCGGCATCCGAGTCTACACTACCAACGATTCCCAAGGTGTATTCAAAAGTGTCGGTATCAATGGCACGGTGAAGAACGTTGTTCTTGCTAACAGCATATTTAAAGGCAAAACTAATGTCGGTGGCATCGCAGGTCGGAATAATGGTATCTTGACGAATTGCCGCATAGAAGGTTCTGTTGAAATATTACCGAAAGACTATATTTCTCTTTATCATGGAGGCATCGTTGGTGAGAACCTAGGTACTGTCTCCGGCTGCATCAGCGCAGCCATCGTCGACAGAAATGATATGCTTAACGTCAGAAATTATGGTGGCATCGTTGGTGGGAACGCCTCTACTGGTACTGTCAAGAACTGTTTGTATACTGGAAGCACCGTCGATGCATATAATTACTACGGTGCCATTGCAGGAACAAACGCAGGCATCCTTACCAACAACTACTACACCACAGAGGGTATTTGGGGCGTTGGCGTTGGCATAGCAAACCCCAGCGGCAACGACTGTGACGGTGCTCGCCGTGCCCGTGTCATCACTTTAGATGAAAACATAGCTCTTGTGGGCGACCAGACAGCGTACAGCTTGACTGGTCTCACCGCCATTGGCACCACGGCCCTCAACTACAACGACGGCACCACCACTACTCTCTACAGCGGAGCCACACAAAACGTCAAGCTGAGATACAATAGTGCGCTGGCTTTGGGTTACGGATGCACTGGCTTTACTGCCACAAATAACGCCACCGTCAATGGCAACACTCTCACCATGCCTGACAATAACGTCAGTGTGAGCGCCATCGTCTCCGACGTTTGGGGTGTCACCAACACACCAGCTGCCGACGGCACAGAGGAGCATCCATATATTATTACTAACACCACAGGTCTCGACTTATTGGCCAAGAATGTGAACGGCATCGATGGCTACACCTCCAACAACTTCAATGGAACGCATTTCAAATTGGGTGCCGACATCACCTATAGCTATGAAGGCCTCGACGAGGATGAGAGCAACTATACTCCCATCGGCACTGGCAGCTATAAATTCTACGGCACCTTCGATGGCAACAACAAAACCATAAGCGGCATTCGTATCCATACAGATATCAAATGTCAAGGTCTTTTCGGAAAAGTTAGTCATGGTACGGTTAAGAACGTCATACTTGCCAATAGCATTATTGTTGGCGCTCAAAATGTCGGTGGTATCATTGGAGAAACTGATCATTGTACCGTGACAAATTGCCGTGTTGAAAACGATGTGACCATTCGCCTTTGTAAAAATGGTGTGTCTTATCATGGCGGCATCGTGGGACAACAGTCGTATGGTACTATTAGTGGCTGTGTCAGTGCAGCCACCCTCACTGATGGTATCGGATCTAACTTCGGCGGAATTGCGGGAAACACTTATCAAGGCACTATAAAAGACTGTATCTTTATCGGTACTATATATAATGGTGGAAGTAGGGGATCCATTGTAGGCACTAATAATGGGGGTATGCTAACAAACAACTACTACACCTCCAGCATTGGCGGCGTGAACGGTAGCGACTGCAACGGTGCCCGTCGTGCACGTGTCATCACATTGGAAGAGAACATCGCCTTGGCGGGAAACCAGACAGCGTACAGTTTGAGTGGCCTCACCGCCATCGGCATCACGGCTCTCAGCTACAATAACGGCACCGCTACTACTATCTACAGCGGTGCCACACAGAACGTCGCACTAAGCTATACTGGCACTGTTAACACCGGATATAACTTAGCTTACACATACGACGACGGCAGCATGCATGCCATCAGCGGCAACAGTTTTGATATGCCAGCATCTGATGTTACTGTCAGCGCCACATTCACCGACGTGTGGGGTATCGCTGACGGCGCCGACGGCAGTGAGGAGCATCCATATATCATCACCACCACTACCGGTCTCAACCTATTGGCCAAGAACGTGAACGGCATCGATAGCTACACAGCCAACGATTTCTATGAAAAGTATTTCAAGTTGGGTAACGATATCACCTATTCATACACTACAAACTGGGACAATGTCACCAGCACTGAGAACAACTACACCGCCATCGGTCGTCGAGTATTAACACCATTCCAAGGCATCTTTGATGGCTGTGGCTACACTGTTAGAGGTATCCGCATTTACAACACTTTAAATGACGATATTGGTTTCATTGGCTGCTTGTACGCTGGAACTATTAAGAATCTAACCCTCTCCGACACTCGCATTACTGGTGGAAACAGAATAGGTGGCATCGTCGGCAATAATTACTCGGGCTTAGTGCAAAACTGTCACGTTACAGGCACCGTCAATATCCATGGATCTTATTGCGATGTTCACGGAGGCATTGCAGGTACAAATTCAAATGAAGGAATCATTACGGATTGCACATGTTCAGCAAGTATTACCTATAATGGTTCTGGTCATAAAGGTTATGGTGGTATTGTAGGCTATAATTATGGAGAAATCAATAATTGTCTTGTGTTGGAAGCGAGCATTTCGGAAGTGGGTCAATATGTAGGAACAATCGCTGGTTATAATCGAGGATACCTCAGCCAAAACTATTACTACAACTGCACCGTGGCGGGCACAGCAAATGCCTCAAATGTGGGTGTAGGCAGCGAGAACGGTGGCTCAAGCGCTTCGAGCGACCAGGATGGTGCACGTCAGGTTTACACCATCACACTTGGCGATGACATAACAGCTACCGCCACAGCGGCTGCCAGCTTCAACGACGTTTCATACTACACACCTGGTACTGAGGTCACGTTGAGCTACACTGGCACTGTGCCTGAGGGAGAGAGAGCTCTGTTTTTAGTTAACGGCAATTACATCAAAGACAACACTTTTGTTATGGCTGACGAAGATGCCACTGTCACAGTGGAAGTCTTGGCGCGCTACACATACGACAGCACCACCGGAGCGCTTTCGCTCAACTGGGGTGAGTTTAACGCTGAAAACAAATGGGGCGACGACGTCGTGACATCAAATGTGACAAGTGTTACTGCCACCGGCAATGTCAGTTTCACAGGCAGTTGTTTTAGATTGTTCTATTTTATGAAAAACTGCACGACCATTGACCTTCACAATGTTAACACCGACAATATGACAAGTTGTCAAATGATGTTCGTCAGCAATTTCAACCTTACCACAATTAATGTATCGGGATGGAACACCGCAAATGTTACAACAATGGAGCAAATGTTCTTCGGTTGCGATGGCCTGACCACAATTACAGGTATCTCTGAATGGAATACATCCAAAGTGGTCGACATGAGTAATATGTTCACTGGCTGCTCAAGTCTGACCACATTAGATCTCTCTGGATGGGATACCTCCAAAGCCACTGATTTAGATGGATTGTTTTCCCACTGCACGGCACTGTTCTCATTAAACATCTCCAGGTGGAACACGTCGGCAGTACAAGATATGTCATATTTGTTCATCGAATGCCATCAACTTACCACATTAGACCTTTCTGGGTGGAACACATCGGAAGTACGAAATATGGCATGCATGTTCTACAGTTGCTACGACCTCACCACTATTTATGTCAGCACATTATGGGATACTGACAAAGTTAATATTGATGATAGTGGTGGAATGTTTTATGCATGTCAAAGTTTGAAGGGCGGCATGGATACATCATATGATTGGAATAACAATGATGTTAGATATGCACACATTGATGGCGGTTATAGCGATCCAGGGTATCTCACCGCAGCCCCGAATACAGTCACCTTGTCAAAAGACATCGTGGGTTATGGCGCTGACAACAACGTGAAAACCGGCTGGTACCTTATCGCTTCTCCTTTGGCAGGAAAAACCTGGGTTACGAATGTGAATACTCTCACCAGCAACACCTACGACCTCTACCGTTTCAACCAATCGGCCGATGCTGAATGGGAGAACTATAAAGCCCATCAAGATGACAATGAGAATCCATTCCATGCTTTGGAAAATGGTCAAGGCTACCTCTACGCCAACAGCGACGATGTGACGCTCAACTTTGTAGGCGCACCTTACAGCGGCGACGGCACTGTCACGCTCACCAAGACCGATGATGTTGATTTTGAAGGCTGGAACCTTGTGGGTAACCCTTGGGGTGAGAATGCCACTGTCGATAAAGATTTTTATTGTATGAATGCTGAAGGTTCGGAGATAATTCCTGCAACAAGCAGCGCTGTTAACGCGATGGAAGGCATCTTCGTTCATGCAGATGCTGACGGCGATGTTGTGACATTCACTTCAAGTTCGAAAAACGTAAAAGGCAACCGTGACGATGATGCCTCATTGGTTATTAACCTCAGCAAAGGAAACAACGGCAGTGTCATCGACCGTGCCATCGTGCGTTTCGACAGCGACCGCACCATGACGAAATTGCAGATCTTCGACGGCAGCACAAAACTGTATATTCCGCAAGACGGCAAAGATTACGCTATTGTCGGTTCAGAACGCCAAGGCGAGATGCCGTTGAATTTCAAGGCAAAAGAAATGGGAAAATATACAATTGCCGTAGAGACGTGCCGTGGCGCGTCCGTACAGAACGTAAAATTGATTGATAAATCAGAAGATGTGGTTGTCGATTTAACCGAAACCAGCAGCTACACATTTGTTGGCTCGCCAACCGATAGACACGACAGATTCGTGATAGTGTTCAGCCCTTCGACAGGCTCAGGGGCCGATATTTTCGCTTATCAAAGCGGCAACGACATCATCATCACCGGCGAAGGCGAATTACGAGTTTTCGACGTGATGGGTCGCATGATTGCCACACAATATATCAATGGTGTTGGGACGTGGCGCGCCGCGTCCGTACAAACCAGCGTTTACATTTTGAAATTAAATGAAAAGACACAAAAAATCTTAATAAAATAAATGAAGACTCTTTATAAATATGTGTTTTCGGCGATGCTGCTTTTTGTGGCACTCGCTTTCGGACAGACGGCTCAAGCCATGGTGACAGAACCAATGACCTTTGATGGCTATTCGAACACCAATGGCAACACAAGTTTGCATGTTTGGCGCATACAAGGTTTCTTGGGAATGGCATCGAGCCAACAGCCAGTATCGGGTACTAGCCAGACCTTCGACAATGTGCAAGTAATCAACAGCGGAGGCAACAGAGTGACCATCAACGGCACACTCAACTTTACTGTGACAAACACCTTTACCGATGTTTACACTGGAAGTGTCGTTACATTGGTATTCGAAAGTTCCCATTTTTGGTTCTACGGCGCCACGGTTAAGACCTTGAGCGATGCCAATGTCACTGGATGTACTTACTCGACTAACAGCAACAAGAACACCATCACAGTCACCATACCGCAAGGAAAGACCTTCGGCAAGGTGTATCTTGACTTCGTGCCCAACGCACCGATGACCAACAGCAACACTACGGTCACCGTGCCTGCTGGCGACTACTGGGTGAGCGACGCCAACCACAAGCCAATGCCTATGCCTACCGTCGCCTACGGCAACACAACATTAACGCAAGGCACCGACTATACCCTCTCGTGGAGCAATAACGGCAGCGCAGGTACAGGCACCGTTACCGTTACAGGAGGTGGCAACTACGCAGGCTCGGCAACAGGAACTTTCCCTATCCGATGGGCTACTTACACCATCCACTTCGATAAGAACCATAACGACGCCACCGGCACGATGAGCGACCAGCAGTTTACCTACCACACGACGCAGAATCTAACTGCCAACGCCTTCAGCCGTACAGGCTACTCTTTCGAAGGCTGGAGCACCACGCCCAATGGAGCAGTGGCATATACCGACCAGCAAAGTGTCAATAATCTCAGTGTCAACGATGGCGAGATTATCAACCTCTATGCCAAATGGGATGCCATCACATACAATATCACCTACGACCTCGGCGGCGGCAGTGTGGCGATAACAAATCCAAACACCTACAGGGTCACAACGCCGACATTCACGCTTAACAACCCGACCCAACCAGGCTTCACTTTCGATGGCTGGACAGGGACAGGCCTCAACGAGGCAACACAGACGGTGACCATCGCCCAAGGTTCGACGGGCGACCGCAGCTACACTGCTAATTGGACGCGCTTCGCCTACGTCCTCGTTTTGGAGAATGGCATCACCGCTACACCATCTCCTGCATCAACCTATAACAGCATAAAATATTATACCCCTGGCACCGAAATTACATTAAGCTACAATGGCACCCCGCCCTCGGGCTTCGATTTCCTTGGCTTCTACGTGAACGGTTCCCCAGTCGAGGGCAACACCTTTGTGATGCCAGCCAACAATGTCACTGTAACCACTAACTTCAATAGCCTTCCGTGGGAAGGTGCCGGCACCAGCGATTATCCATACATCATTCTTAATGCCGACCAGCTCGACATGTTGGCTACCCATCTGAATACTGGTATTGGCGATGACTATGCCAGCAGCGGATACAACGGCAAATACTTCAAACTTGGCGCTGATATCAACTATAATCCTAACGAACTCATCAACGGTGAGAATTATACCGCTATCGGAAATGATTATGGTAATGAAAACTATCAATTCAATGGTACCTTTGACGGTGATAACCATATCATCAGCGGTATCCGTATCAACAAGCCTGATTACAATTTACAAGGTTTATTTGGAGTGATTGCTTCCTCCGGAACTGTGAAAAATGTCATCCTTGACGATGCCGTTGTCATAGGAAGAATTTGTGTCGGTGGCATTGCGGGCAATAAACTGGGCACCATTGAGAACTGTCGCGTCATCAACACCAACATAACTGGCAATAGTTTGGTCGGCGGCATAGCTGGTCACGGCGCGAACCAAACAATTGAGAACAACATGGTCTTAAACACTGCAATCACCTGTGACGACTCTGAATTAATTGTGACAGGTGGTGCTATCATTGGATCACAACAATCTGGCAGTATCGGTTATAACTACTATCACAACTGCACTTTAAATGGTGAGGCTTCCAACATAGGTTGTGGTGTTGCAAGTATCGGGAACATGATCGTTGGCGACATCACTTCACACAATGGAGCGGTGCAGGCTTACACCCTCACTTTGAGCTCGCATCTCACTGCCACACCAGTTCCTAACGCCACCTACGACGGTGTCCGATACTACATTGAAGGCACAGAAGTCACGCTTGGAACAAGTGCACCATCCTATACCATCACCTCTGCTACACTAACCTACGGCGGCAACAACCACAACATCGCATCAGTTGGCGGAGTGTATTCTTTCACAATGCCTGCCGCCGATGCCACCGTCCTCGTGACACTGGAGCTCGCCCCGAATGCCGCCCAGTTCACCAAGAACATCACCGGCTATGGTAACTACGATAACCCTGGCGGCTGGTATCTGATTGCTTCGCCTGTTTCATCTCCGATTACACCTACTGTGGAAGACGGTTTTCTTGCCAACATCCACGACCTCTATCGTTTCAACCAATCCGCTGAAAGTGAATGGGAAAACTGGAAACAAACCGGCGACCACTACCATTTCAACCTTGAATCGGGAAGAGGCTACCTCTACGCCAACAGCGAGGATGTGAAACTAAGCTTCACTGGCGTGCCTTACAGCAGCGATGGCACAGTCACTTTGGACAAGGATGACAATGCTGACTTTTCCGGCTGGAACCTTGTGGGTAACCCGTTTGCTGAAACGGCTTACATCGACCGCGATTTCTACTATGTTATGAATGACGGCGGCAGTGAGATTATAGTCGCTGAACGCTCAAACAACTATGTTGAAGCCATGGAAGGCATCTTCGTGCATGCAGACGAAGACGGCGAGACGATGACCTTCACCACCGAAGCGCCAAGCAAAGGCAGTGGTAACAACGAATCGTTGGTGATTAACCTCGGCAATGGAAACCGCGGCAGCGTCATTGATCGCGCCATTATTTGTTTCGACGGCAAGAACACCCTGCCAAAATTGCAAATCTTCGACGGCAGCACAAAACTCTACATCCCGCAAGAAGGCACCGATTACGCTATGGTTTCCAGCAACCGTCAAGGTAGTATCCCGTTGAATTTCAAGGCAAAAGAATTTGGAAAATATACAATCAATTTTAACGGAACGGATATGAATAATATCAAATTGATTGATAAATTTGAAAATTTGGTTATCGATTTGAACGAAAACAACACCTACACATTTGTCGGTTCACCGACTGACAGACAAGAAAGGTTTATAATCACATTTGATGGTTCTGAGCACTTTGAGAGCTCCGAGAACTCCATCTTCGCCTATCAATCCGGCACCGATATCATCATCACCGGCGAAGGCGAATTGCAAATCTTCGATGTGTTGGGCCGCATGGTGTCAACTTGTCGTGTGTCAGGTGTACAGACGGTTGCAAAACCGTCTCAAACCGGCATGTATATTATGAAATTAAACGAAAAAACACAGAAAATAATCATTAAATAATTTAAATAAATGAAAAAGTTCTTTTTAACAATCGCAGTTTTTATGTTGATGGGATTCTGCTGTAAAGCCCAAAGCGACATGTTTTTCCATTATTCGGAAGTCGATAACGAGATGTATCGCGACAATACCTACGATAATGTGAATTTCGGATTGCCGACAGCACATGGTCTGAACAACGATGCTGAAGCCCCACTAGGCAGCGGAATGCTTGTTCTTACTGCTCTTGGCGCAGGTTACGCGGTAGTTCGTCGTGGTCGAGCTACTCGTTGTCAAAATTAATTTTCAGAAAAATGTTTTTCGTATAAAAATTAATTGTAATTTTGCAGTCCGAAAAATTTGAATAAAAGTTTAAATACAAATTAATGTACGCAATCGTAGAAATAGCAGGGCAGCAGTTCAAAGTGAGCAAGGGAGACGAAATCTTCTGCAACCGCTTGAATGGCGATGTCGACAGCGCTATCAGCTTCGACAAGGTGTTGTTGATCGACAATGACGGCAACACAAGGGTAGGCACCCCCGTCCTCGAAGGTGCTAAGGTTGATGCTAAGATTATCAAGCATCTCAGAGCAGACAAAGTTCTGGTTTTCAAAAAGAAAAGAAGAAAAGGTTATCAGACCTTAAACGGCCACCGTCAGGATTTGAGCAAGGTGCGCATTGAAAACATCACTGAATAATAAACCGAAAAAATTAAAGAATTATGGCACACAAGAAAGGCGTTGGTAGTTCCGAAAACGGTCGTGAATCACATAGCAAACGACTCGGAGTGAAAGTTTTCGGTGGACAGGCAGTTATCGCAGGCAACATCATCGTTCGTCAGCGTGGTACACAGCATTATCCTGGTGACAATGTCGGAATGGGCAAAGATCATACTTTGTTCGCTTTGACAGACGGCATCGTGGAATTCACAAGAAAAAGAGAAGATCGTTCATACGTTAATGTCATCCCGGTTAACGGCGAAGTGACAGAATAAACGTGGGGGCGAATCATCATTCGCCCATTGAAAACGAACAGAAAATAACGGTTGGGGCAAATAATGATTTGTCCCAACGTTTTTTTTTGTATTTTTGCAATTCATTATATCATGATTAATTTTTCTTTTTTATGAAAAAATTCTACATCTTATTGATAATCACCATCTTGTCGAACATCGCATTCGCCCAGATGAAGCCGAAAGAGCTGGAAGCGATAAAAAACGACACCACAATATTTTACGGAATTGGCGGCATTAGCGACTCACAAGATGAGGCGATGGAGAACGCTAAAAACGAGCTTTATGCCAATATCGCCAAAAACTGCGGCTCGCATGCCATCTATTTCGCTGATAACGGCGACGTGAACAAACAGCTCGAGACCATCATCCGCACTTTTAAGGAAAGTATCGATGAAAAAGCATACGACAAAGCTGTGGTTGAGAACGATAAAGATGAAGAATATCAATATGTTATGTGCCTGAAACGTAGCGAGTTCAGATCGATGTGCGACGACCGCCGCGACGATATCCAGCGTTATATCTCAAAAGGCGTGAAAATGGAGGAAAACCTCTGCTACGAGGACGCCCTGAAATCGTATTACTGGGCTCTCATGCTGACCTACGCACATCCGCAAGGCAAGAAACTGCGTTTTCATGGAGATAGCGAAACAGTTGATTATGAATGGATTGTCGAAAGAATTAGCGGCACCGACGGCATCCTGAAATCGTTTAATTTCATCGTTCCGAAAGAAAACGGAATAGAGGAGACTGCCGACGGAATGATAGTGAAACTGAAGGTGAGAACTGACGGCGACAACGATGTGGTGAACCTCCGCTGCGAATGCCACGACGGCCGAAAATACATGCCAAACACAGTGCGCGACGGCAAGCTGATAGTTCAGCTTCACGACAAACAGACCAAGAGTTTCAAGATTAAAGTCAACTACGATTTCAAAGACGACGCCAAAAAGATGAACTCGGCGGTTTCCAACGCCATCGAGATGATAAAAGTGCCGCGTTTTTCAAATAATATCTACATCGTCGACCTCGAGAAAACCAAGAGTTTGAAGAAAGACGAGGAAGTGGCTGGCTGGGATAAGGTTGAGAGGAACCGCGCGGTTGAAGAAAACGAGTATCTTGCCAAGATGTCGCTGATAGAGAACGCTTTACGCTCGGGAAACATCGCCTCTGTACGCAATTGTTTCTCAACCGACGGCTTCAACATGCTCGACACCCTGTCGCATTACGGCAAGATGACCGTGATAGGAAAACCTGAGTATAAGTTGTTGAAATACAAGGACGAAGTGATTTGCCGCAGCATCCTGATGCAGTTCGAGTTTCGCAACACCGTCGGCTTCTCGCAGGAGGTGGTGTTCCGCTTCGATACTATTAATAAGGTGGTGACCTCGCTGGCATTCCGCTTGTCGGACAAGGCCGAATACGACATCATCTCGAAGACGAAATGGCCCGAGGAATCACGACTCATTCTGGTCAATTTCCTTGAAGATTATCAGACAGCCTACGCCCTGAAACGCCACAGATATCTCGAAAGCATCTATTCCGACGACGCTCTCATCATCGTTGGCCGAATGGTGAAAAAGACCGAGATTCCCGACCGTATGACGTTGAAACTCACCGATGAAGAGGCCGAGTTGACCAAATACGACAAGGACACCTACATGAAAAACCTCGCGATGTGCTTTGGCAACAACGAATACATCCGCCTGCGTTTCACCGAGACTGATTTCACCAAGGCCAACAACAGAAGCGACGTTTACGGCGTGCGCGTGCGCCAGGAGTATTTCTCCTCGTCGTACGGCGATGTCGGCTACCTGTTCCTCCTTGTCGACCTCCGCGGCGTCCAGCCTCTGATCCACGTCCGCGCCTGGCAGCCCGACAAAGTGGACCTCGAAAAATTAATGAACATGAGCGACGTGAGGTTTAATTAAAAAATAGTTTTCAACAATACATTATTGTTTGAAAATTAATCGTAATTTTGTTCCTGATTTACAGTATCAAACTCCAAAGAGCATCGTAAATTTATTAAAGAAAATGAAATCGCCAGATGGCGAAAACGATTTGAATTATATTATAAATTTTAAAACGATGCTAATATGGAAAACAACGAATTGTCAATTTATGACGAAAATTATTTAAAATCAAAGATTTACATCATCAGAGGAGTTCAGGTGATGCTTGATGCAGATTTGGCTGATATTTATGGGTATACTACAAAAAACTTCAATCGTCAAGTTAAAAATAATATCGAACGGTTTGATGATGATTTTAGATTTCAACTCACTGATACTGAAGTAGAAATCTTGAGGTGCAAAAATTGCACCTCAAGTTGGGGAGGTGTGAGATACAATCCGTATGCTTTTACAGAACTCGGTATCTATACGCTGATGACGGTGCTGAAAGGTGAACTTGCAGTTAACCAAAGTAAAAAATTATTAAGGCTTTTTAAGAAGTTGAAAGATTTTGCCATTCAAATGCAGAATGTGTTGCCGAGTACGGAAATACAGATTCTTGCCATTCAAACTCAACACAATACCGAAGATATTCGCCAGATTAAACAACGAGTCGATGACCTAACCGTTGTTATCTAAGATTTTACTGATTCAAACATCAAAAAAGATTATTTACTTTTTAACGGCAAGACAGTTGAAGCCGACATCGCTTACTCAGAAATCTACTCCTACGCTAAGAAAACCATTCATATTATTGACAATTATATCAGTTTGAAAACATTGGTTTTACTGAAAGAAGTGGCGTCTAGAATAAAAGTTACTATCTTCAGCGATAACGTAAATCATGGTCTTCATCAGACAGAATTTGATGATTTTAAAATCGAATATCCTAATGTTGATATCACTTTAAAAACGACAGGCGGCATTTATCACGATAGATACATTTTTATAGACAATGGCACTAAAAACGAGATGATTTTTCACTGCGGAGGCTCGTCAAAAGACGGCGGAAAAAGAGTTACATCTATTACAAAGGTGGAAGATGTGATGCTTTATCGTGATATTATTGGCAGTTTGCGGCATAATACCAGGCTTGAGTTACGACACTCCTAAAATAGTTTTCAACAATTTGTAATTGTGTGAAAATTATTCCTAATTTTGCACCGTCAAATGAAAAAATAAAACAATATTGATAATCAAACAGATAAAAAGAAACAGATAGAAAAAATTAAGTAAAAAATAGACATATAAAAGCGTTTTCGCTTTTCAGAGGCAAGTTCGAAACGTAGGAAATTTCAAACAGCACGCTCATGAAAGCCAAGACGCTCGCGGAACTTACCGTGAGCTTTCTTGTTGGCGTGCTAAAGGTAATCCTACGACCTCGAACTTGCGCAAAAGAAGTTCGCGGTTTTTTTTATGTCTTTTTCTGAGCAAAATAATCAAACAAAATAATTTATTAACTAAATCTAACAAAACAAAATGAAAAAAACATTTACAATCTTAATCGCAGCAATTGCCGCGATATTGATAATGGCCCAGCCGAAGATGGTAGTGGGACAAACAAAGACAGATCCAACATTTACTTTTACACAAAACTCAAATGCTTATGGATGGTCAGGAACACCAGCAAACAGTACAGATTTAGCTGTTAATGATGTGTTCACTAACGGAGATATCACATTCACATATACAGCAAAAGGAAGTGGTAGTACAAACTTACGCTGGTGGAGTACAACTGATGGTCTACGTTCTTATAGCGGCAATAGATTTAAAATTGCTACATCAAACGGAACAATTGAAAGCATTGCTTTTACAGGATCTTGTGTATTAACTGAATATAGTTCAACAGGTGGAAGTATATCAAGTCAAACTTGGTCACAGCCACAATCTGGAGGTGTTACTGCGGTTGAATTCACATGCAGTCAAACAAGTGGTAATAAGACGATAAAGACGGTTACTGTGACAATTGCAACTGGCGGTGGTGGCGGCGGTACTACTTACACTGTGACCTACAACGCCAATGACGGTTCTCAAACTCCAGCAACTTTCGCTCATAGTGGACAGTCTGCTGGAAATTATACTGTTCTTGCAAACAATCCTGAGAGCAATGAAAATCCAAGCTTCACCAGAACGGGTTATGATTTTAGCACATGGAATGAAGCAGCAAATGGTTCAGGAACTGGTCACGCAGCAAACTCAACATTTAATCTCACTGGAGCTATTACATTGTATGCGATATGGGCACCTCATACTCATAATATAACAATGCCTTCTAATGCTTACGGAACATATTCCGCAGCAAGCAATGCGGCAAGTGGTGATTATGAATACGGTTCAACAATTACTCTTACATACGATCCAGCAGAAGGCTATAATGGCTATTCCGCAATATGGAGCATTAATGATACTCCAATAGTTGGCAACACCTTTACAATGCCAGACACCGATGTTATCGTAACAGCTGAAGTTGCTGTTTTTGTTGATGATGTTTTAGACCGTGCAAAAACAGGTGTGACGAACGGTTCAACGACTTATACATCATGGAGTGGTAAAACAAGCAATTCGCAAGCTGTTTATGCTGGTAAAACTGCAGGCAACTACAATTCAATCCAAATGAATAATACTACTGGAAATGGAATCATAACTACTGCTTCTGGTGGTAAAGTAAAAAGCATATCCGTTGATTGGAACACTAATACTACTAGCGGTCGTTATATTACTATATATGGAAGCAACACAGCATTTACTTCTATTAATATGTCTTCCGCTTCTAGCTTGGGCACTATAAAAATGGGCACAAACACTTCGCTTGCTATTACTAGTGATTATGAGTATATAGGTATTGTGGCAAATGGTGCACTTTATTTAAATTCAATTAACATTAAATGGAAACCATCAACAGTTGCAACTCCTACATTCGACCCTGACGGCGAGGCATATATTGGAACTCAGCATGTTACAATCGGTTGCACTACGACAGGTGCCACAATTTATTACACAACTAATGGCTCATTACCGACAAAAGACGCAGAAGGAACATACACATATGTTAATAATACTACCGTTGATATTGCTACAACTACAACATTAAAAGCTAGAGCTTACAAGGAAGGTGAATATAGTGCTTTGAAATCGGCTGCATACACAATAACCCAGCCATTCACAACCATGCAGGCTATTTATGATGATGCAATGACTAATACTGCCGAACATACTGTTTACATCACTTTTGGCAATAATTGGGTTATTTCAGGAGCAAACAACTCATCACATGCCTTCCTAACTGATGGAACAAAGGGATGCATTATATATGCGTCTAGCCATGGATTCTCTGCCGGAGATATCCTTAGTGGAACTGTACAATGTAAATCTCAAAAATATAATGGAGCTGTTGAACTTACTGAGCTTAAAAGCAATACATCTGGTCTTACAGTTAATACTGGTGGAAACGTAACAGTTGCCGACATAGCCATGGCAGACCTCGAAGCTGTTAACACAGGCGCTCTGGTAAGTTATAGCAACCTTACATGCAGCAAGGAAACCTCAGGTAACTATACCAACTATAATCTTACCGATGGAACAACAACTGTTCAAGCATATAAAACACTCCTTGATAATTACGCCGACTATCTTTCTAATGGTAAAACATATGATATCACAGGTGTATTTGTGTTGAATAATTCTACATTAAGAATTAACCCTCGCACTTCTGCCGATATCGTTCTTAAAGCTGATATGTCATTGACAGATTTCAGTGGATTGACAGCTTTCTCATACGTTGTCAACAATGGTCCTTCTGCAGCACAGCATATTGAAGTTTTATGTGATGATTTGGGCACTAATACACTCAGAGCTACAGCTCCTCAAGGTTATGAAGTTTGCTCTACAGAAAATGGAACATACGCACAATATATTGACCTGACTCCTTCTCAAGGTGCAGTTGCTGCAGACTTGTACATCCGTTTGGCAGCTGGTCATAATGAAGGCACTTACAACGGCAACCTTTCATTCACAGCCACAACACTTGATGCTGTTAACGTGCCATTGCAAGGATCAGTAAGCACTGTTGCAACATATGCGATCTCTTTAGTTCAGACCACAGGTGGCACTATCGCAGCTGACAAGTCGGTCGCTTCAGAAGGAACGACAGTCACATTGAGTTATTCTGATTTGGACGATTGCTATGACTTTACAAGTTGGACAGTTTATAAGACAGGTGATCAAAGTACGACAGAAAATGTTGATGAGAATGGTCAATTTAAAATGCCAGGCTATCCTGTCACAGCAACGGCAACATTCACACAAAAGAAATTCACAGTTAATTATTCAGTTAATGGAATTATCGAAAGTGATTTGGTCCATGCTAATATCACATGTGGTAATAATGCCAGTCTTTGGGATGAAGACGACCTTGAAGCTGCTAGTGTAGAGCTTCCTTCAGGATTCTCTCTTGCTGGTTGGAGCACAAGCGCAGGCAGTACAGTAATTGTAGACAGTTTCACACCAGACGATGATGCAACATTGTATGCAGTGTTGGTGCCAGCAGGAACAGGCTATCAATTGATCACTTCAACAAGTCAGATTACAGCAGGTAAATATTTATTCGCCGCATTAAGAGCTACTACATTGCCAGAAGCTATAGAATATTCTATAGCTACTGGATCTATATCAAGTGGAGATATCGTTGTTACTTCTGATAAACATGCACCAAATACTAACAATATATATACGACAGTTCCTAGTGGTGGAGTTGAGTTCGAATTATCAGGCAATAATTCTGATGGTTTTACAATTTGTTACGACTCTAAATATTTAGGTTATACATCTGCTACCTCATCTCGTGCACTTGCATTTGATAAGGATTACAGCACTATTTTGTGGAAATTCTATGCCCTTGATAATGGCTTGTCAACGGGTGCTCTCTATATGCAGAATTACCAAAATAATAAATATTATACAGTTTCAGAGAATTCTACTGGTACTGGCGCAATACGAGGATATGCTGGTGAAACAAAATATAGAGGTTTCTATCTCTTCAAGAAGATTGAAGCTGTACCATACACCCACGTCTATACGGGTAACAATAGTGCAACAGCCGACATAACCATTGAAGGACCAACACTCATAGCAAAAGATGCGGTTTTGGATATGGGTTCACACGCCCTTTCTATCGCAGATGGTGGAACCCTCATCATCGAAGACGGCGGTCAGCTTATTCTAAAAAACAATAACACCGTGAAAGCTACTGTTAAAAAAACTACAGCGGCTTCTTCTACTGAAAAAGCAGTAGCTAATAACCTTTATGCAATAGCATCACCTGTCAATGATATCTTAATTTCATCATTTGCTCAAGGCACACACAACGTTTACCGTTTCGACGAGCCTACAAGCTATTGGAATGAGTACAGGTCTAATAACACAGTTGCACCTTATCTTGATTCATTCACAAAACTTGCAATCGGACGTGGCTATCTCTACCGTTCAAGTGTGGAAGGAATTGACCTTGCAGGCGATGTAACTGGTGGCAATGCGAGTGGCGAAATCTCTAATACCGATTTGTCATATGCCTATGGAATTGCAGCATACAAAGGCTTAAATCTCGTGGGCAACCCATTCACACACGACATCTCATGGAGCAATTTGACATTATCAAATGTTGAAACAACAGGCTGCTACATGCTGGTCGAAGATCCTGCTGATAACGACCATGGTAAATGGAAAGCTGTTTTGGCCGCTAACGTCACAGTAAAACCAATGCAGGCTTTCTTCGTTCAGACAACAAACGAAACTGCTTCAATCACATTTAAGAACACAGCTGGTAGCAGCAAGGGCGTTAACTACGCTAAAGACAACATAATGTTCTCAGTGAAGAACAGCAAATGCAGCGATGAAGCCTACGTGATGTTTGCCGAAGGTCACGGCTTGAACAAGATTGAGCACCGCAACAGCGAAATTCCAATGCTCTATATCATTAACAACGGTCAGAACTACGCAATCGCCGACATGAGCGACGACACCGAAGTTATCAATATCGGTTTCGAGGCTAAGACAATGGGGCAATACACCTTCAGCATCAAAACAGAAGGTCAATATAGCTATATGAGTCTATATGACAAAGTCGCAAACCTCGATGTTGATATGCTTCTTGAAGATAGCTACACATTTGTTGGCACACCAAATGACCGTAAAGACCGTTTCGTGTTGCGCCTCAACTACAATGCGGCCAACATCGACACCGAAAGTGACGTCTTCGCCTATCAAAACGGAAACGACATCATCGTCCGTGGCAATGGTGAACTCCAAATCTTCGACGTTATGGGTCGCTTCGTAACGAGCGAATACATCAACGGCGTACAATCATTCAATGCTGATGCTCTATCAAAAGGAGTTTATGTTTTAAGAATTGTAGGTACAGAAATCAAAACTCAAAAGATAGTAGTAAGATAATAAACCCTAGAATAGCACAGCGCTCTAGCTGAGCGTCAGCGGTCTAGAAATTCTATTAACTAAATAAAGAAAGGAAAAATAAAATGAAAAAGATATTATTAGCAACAGCATTTATAATGATGGTCGGTCTTTTTGCCAACGCCCAAGGTCGTGATGTATTCTTCAGCAACTGGGACAACGGAAATAGAGTTCTTGAAGAAAATACAACTCTTAACATTTCTAATCCTGGTATGGGAAACTTCGGTAATGGTAATAATGAGCAAGCCCCTCTCGGCTCTGGCCTCCTCGTGTTAACAGCATTGGGTGCCGGCTATGCCGTTGTTCGCAAACGTAATAAATAATACTACCCAAAATTCTTTCCTGTAATCTCACGGGAAACTTCAAAATGACACTTGATAATTTTGAGTAGTTCGGCCCGCTCGCAAGAGCGGGCTTTCCCCCATAAGCTATCAGAAATGTAGCTTGGTTTTGTTTTAGTTTTAGTTGGCCCCTCAACGCTGCGACAGCGCGGGGCCTTTTTAAAAGCGTTTCGCTTCCAAACTTGAGGTTTCCCCAGATTTCCGTCGAGTAAAATGGAAGCTCACCCCAAAATAGTGGTGTAACTGAAATTTGTTAGTAAATGCCTGGTCATCAGGCATTTTTTTGTACAAACTCTTAAAATATTTTAAGATTTCATTCATTTTTCCGCATATTAAGTTAAATGTCACTTTTTCCCTGCAAAAAGCGATAGCATTGTATTTGATGCTTGATTTTTGAAGTTTAACTTTGCCATGTAAACTTTTAAAAACTATTTATTATGGCAAAGAAAAGTATTGTAAAATTTGATCAGATTGAAGATTTGATCATCGAATTGAGAGGCAAACAGGTCCTCATTGACGCAGATGTAGCTGCATTGTACGAAGTAGAGACAAAAGAAATCAACCAAGCAGTAAAGAATAATCCAAGGAAATTTCCGAAAGGCTATGTATTTACTACTACTGACGAAGAAACTGAACTGGTCAAAAATTTTGACCGGTTTGCTAATTTGAAGCATTCAACAGTACCATTGAAGGCCTTCACTGAAAGAGGACTTTACATGCTCGCTACTATTTTAAAAGGTGATGTTGCTACCGATACAACCATTAAAATCATCGATACATTTGCAAAGATTAGAGAACTTGGAAGAACCATTTCACAGCTTGCTCAACCTCAAGATAATGAGATGCAGCAGCAACTGGTTGAAAAGAGCGACAACATCATTTCCGATATTATCGGCGACGACCTGAAAACCACTGAAACCGAATCGGAATTCGAACTTAATTTTGCAGTTGTGAAACTGAGACATAAGATTGTGAGGAAAAATAAATGACAATCTTGTAAATTTTTTGTCATTTTTTCACCAATCAAACTATTTTATTATCTTTGCAGTCAAAATATTTTTTGTCTTATGTTAACAATACCTTATATTAGAGAACATAAAGAGGAATGTATCAACCGTCTGAGTATCAAGAACTTCACTCGGTTTGAACTCCTCGACGAGATTTTAGCGCTCGACGACGAACGCCGCAAGACACAACAGGAAAACGACGAGGCTCTGGCTGAAGCCAACAGCATAGCACGTCAGGTGGGCGACCTCTGCAAGCAGGGAAAGGCAGCCGAAGCAGCTCCTCTGAAAGCTCGCGTGGCCGAACTGAAAGAATTCACCAAGGTGAAAGGCGACCGTCTAGAAGAACTGAAGGTGTTGATTCAGAATAAGTTAGTTGAGATTCCTAATACCCCTAACCTGATGGTGCCTCGTGGCAAGACTGCCGCCGACAACCTCGTGGTGAGCGAAGAAGGTAAGATGCCTAACCTCCCGAAAAACGCTCTTCCTCATTGGGAGCTTCTCAACAAATATAAACTCGCCGACTTCGAACTCGGCAACAAGGTAACAGGCGCGGGATTCCCGTTCTACACCGGACAAGGCGCACGTCTGCAGCGCGCTCTCATCAACTTCTTCCTCGATGAGGCTGTGAAAGACGGATACTACGAGGTGCAGCCACCTATCGTGGTGAACGAGGCATCGGCTTACGCAACAGGTCAGCTGCCGGATAAGGAAGCTCAGATGTATGCTGTGCCGCTCGATAAGATGTATATGATCCCAACCGCCGAAGTGCCGGTGACCAACATCTTCCGCGACCAGATTGTTCAAGAAAGCGAACTCCCTATTAAACGCGTGGCTTACTCCAACTGCTTCCGTCGCGAGGCCGGCTCATGGGGCAAAAACGTGCGCGGCTTGAACCGTCTGCACCAGTTCGACAAGGTGGAAATCGTCGAAATAGCACATCCTGACAACTCATACGAACGCCTCGAGGCGATGAAGGAACATGTGGCAGGTCTGCTTCGCAAACTCGAGCTGCCATTCCATGTGTTGCGTCTCTGCGGCGGCGACATGAGCTGGACATCAGCAATGACCTACGACTACGAGGTGTGGTCGGCAGCACAGCAGCTGTGGCTCGAGGTGAGCTCGGTGTCGTGCTTCGAGACATTCCAGGCTAACCGTATGAAGCTGAGATTCAAAGACAAAGACGGTAACATCCGCTTGGCACACACACTCAACGGCAGCGCCCTCGCTCTTCCGAGAATCGTGGCGGCATTGCTCGAAAACAATCAGACAGAAGACGGTATTTTGATTCCTAAGGCACTTCAACCATACACAGGCTTTGAAATCATTAAGTAAAATATTGACAATCATAGGATTATTCCTGATGGTGGCTTGCACTTCCAAGTCACCGTCGGGAACAATCGACGCGATGCAGAAACGCGTGGATGCAGTGGAGCGTCAGGTGGAAACGCTTTATAATCAAGACTTTAACTTCTTGGTTGGAGAATATCAGGCACTCGACACCACCATCGCGAGAACCAAAGACATCAGCAAAGAGATGGAACTTCTTCAAGCTTATCTGCAACAGTTTGAAGATCAAAGAGTTGTGATAAAAGAAAACGTCGATTATTCGAGACAGCAGCTCTCCGATTTGAAAGATGACATCGGAAATAATCTCTACGATGATGCCACGGTGTCGAATTACATCAATGACGAAGAAACCGAGCTTCGCATGATGGAGGCTCAAATCAAATATTTTCAGGAAAGGTTTGACGCACAGAAAAAAGTCGTGAAACAACTGAGGAAGGAGTGATGATGAGGTCGTCGCGCTTTTTCCGGATTTTTACCTTGTTTTTTATCGTTTTTTTGACATTCGCATCGGCGCAAAGCATTGATGCTCAGAATGGTCATAACCAAAGACAACTTGATGAGCGTCTGGCGCGCGAGTTTTATTACAAGAAAGATTACGAGAAGGCACGCGATATCTACAAAAACCTTTACGATAATTACGGTCAGGCGGGTTATTTCAACCAATACGCTGATTGTCTGATACTTACGGGCGATTACGATGAGGCGGAGAAGGCTTACAAATCTTTTTTGAAGAAAAATCCTAACAACTGGAAGTCGCATGTCGATTTGGCGTATGTTTATCAGCAGCAGGGCGACAATCCGAAGGCTGTGAAGTATCTTAACAAGGTGATAAAGGACGTTCCCGATACGAAAAATGCGATTATTGAAGTCTCTAACTTATTGAGAGCCAGAAACTTTAATGATTTAGCGATAGCATTGTTCGAACGTGGCGCGAAAAATCCGAATGTCAACTACAATTTTTATCTCGAGAAGGCCTACACCTACAACTCGATGCTCGACTTTGAGAACGCCACCGAGTGTTATCTCCTGTTTTTAAAGGAGAAACCGGAGCAATACGACATGGTGAAAAACCGTTTCCGCGTGATGATGATGTACGACCTCAACGGCAATGTCGACGACGTGATTCGTATGGCGCTGCTGCGGAAAACTCAGGAAGAGCCTGAAAATGAAGAGTTTGCGTCGCTGCTGATGTGGTATTCGCTGCAGATGCAAGACTATGAGCTCGCCCTGATGCAGCTCAAAGCTTTGGATAAACGCGGCAAAGGCGATTACGAAAACGACATTGTTACTGTGGCGCAGATTGCGGGCGACAACAGGCAATACGACATCGCGATCGAGGCTTACGACTATGTCTTGAAGAAGTCGGGAGCTGGCGTTTTTTACGTGCAGGCAACCGTCGGATTCATCAAGAACAGCTATGCAAAAGCGGTGGCGGAAGGCAATCACGACAAGAAATTTTACGAGAATCTCTCGAAGAAAATCGACGACGCTTTCGAAAATATTGGATTTACTAACGACATGATGCCGCTGGTGCTTGTGCAAGCCGACATTCTGGCGTTTGAACTCAGTCGTTATGACGAGGCTAAAGCGTTGTTAAACAGGGCTTTAGAACTCGGTTTTTCACCAAGAATCAATGCCGAGCTGAAGATGAAACTTGCCGACATTTATTTGTTGACCGATGAAGTCTGGGAAGCCACATTGCTTTATTCGCAAGTCGAGAAGTCGATGAAAAACGAGCCGATAGCGCACGAGGCGAGGTTTAAAAACGCGCAACTGCGTTATTTTATTGGTGAATTCGAATGGGCACAGGCCGCTTTGAAGGTGCTGACGGCCGCCACATCCAAACTCGTTGCCAACGACGCGATGACGCTCTCGCTGACCATCAGCGACAATTTGGAGTACGATACTATTGGATTGAAACGCATCGCAAAAGCTGATTATAACATTTACAAACGCAATAATAACCTCGCAAATCAAATACTTGACTCGGTTGTGGCATATAATCCCAACGAAGTCAGTTTGCCGAATGTGTTTTACCGCAAGGCTAAAATAGCAATGAATGCTGGCGATTACGAGCTTGCTGATAGTCTCTACAAGCGAGTTTATCTTGGCTATGCCGACAGCTATATCGCCGACGAAGCATTGGTTGAAGATGCACAACTTCTTGAAAACCAGTTGAATAGGAGTGAAGAAGCGATGGAATGCTATTCGAAACTATTTGATTATTACACAGCGAGCGTTTATGTGGCGCAGGCCCGAAAGAGCTACCGCCGTTTGCGTGACGAACAAAAATGATGATTATGGAAAACTACTCGAATAACGATTTTGTAAGGCCGAAAAAAGCCCTCGGACAGCACTTCTTAGTCGATTTGAACATCGCCCGAAACATCGTCAACGCCTTGTCGACCGACCACGACGTGGTGATTGAAGTCGGCGCCGGAATGGGTGTTCTGACCCAGTATCTCATTGAAAATCAGTTGGAAAAACTGCAAGTGGTGGAAATCGACAAGGAGTCGGTGGAGTTTCTGAAAAAGAAATTTCCTGAACTGGATGGACATTTGGTGCTTGGGGACTTTTTGAAATATGACATGACTGGTGGCGACACGGCCGTCATTGGCAATTTCCCTTACAACATCAGTTCGCAAATCTTTTTCCAAATCCTGAAATACCGCAACAACGTCTCCGAATGCGTCGGAATGATACAAAAAGAAGTCGCCGAGCGCATCGCGGCAGGTCCGGGAAGCAAAACCTACGGCATCCTGAGCGTGCTATTGCAGGCATGGTACGACATCGAATATCTGTTCACAGTCCACGAGAACGTCTTCAACCCGCCACCAAAGGTGAAGTCGGCAGTAATTCGTCTTAAACGCAACAATGTGAAGGAGTTGGACTGCGACGAAAAGATGTTTGTCGCCGTCGTGAAACAGGCCTTCAACCAGCGTCGCAAGACCTTGCGCAACTCCCTTCGCTCGATGATTCCGGCAGAAATCATTGATAATGAAATTTTTAATAAGAGGCCTGAGCAGTTGTCAGTAGCGGAGTTTGTAGAATTAGTTAAGGTTCTTCATTGAAATTCTCACCGTCGTATACGCTGCAATGCCACCTATAACCGTTATCGTGGCGAGGACGATGAGAACGTCCTGCATTTGCAGCGCAACGGGATAATACTCAACGATGTAGCTGCCGGTGCCGTCACCGAGGCGGATGATGCCGACATATTGCTGGAGCAGCACCGCGATGATGCCAAGAATCAGGCCGAGAATGCCGCCGACTATGGAAATAATCGTTCCTTCGTTTAGGAAGATGCTGCGAATCAATGAGTTATCGCCTCCCATGGCACGAAGCGTGGCGGTGTCTTTCTTCTTCTCGATGATGAGCATGCTCAGCGACCCGATGACGTTGAACGTCGCCATCACCAAAATGAACACAAGTATCAGATACACAGCGAGTTTCTCCGATTTCATCATCTTGTAAAGCGTCGACTGCTGCTCGTATTGGTCGTGGACGTTGAAATCCGGGCCGACGATTTTTTTGATTTCCTTTTTTATCTTGTTGACGTTGGATGATTGGTCTACAAAAATCTCAACGTCAGAGGCAAGCCCTTGATAACCAACAAGTTCTGATAGCCATTCGTGTGGTGCGAGAATCATCGTCTCGTCGATGTCTTGGTTGGTCTCAAAAGTCTGATTTACAAACAGTTGTCCAGTGTTGAAGCTGTTTTCGAGGTTAAACGAAGATGCGTTTCCGCGACGTGGAACATAAACCTGAATCATCGAGAACGGATTGTTAGGGTTGATGCCTAAAAAATATGCCATCCCAATGCCGGGAGTTCCATAACCGACTTCGTTGTTATTTCTGAAACGCTCAGATTTTATTATGGAATTGTCTATTCGTTCAACCGTGTAGAATTCCGCCGGCACACCTTTGATTTGTCCGATCTGCTGTTTCTCCTGATTACGGAAAAGCGCGTCCTCGGTTATCGTCGGCAAAACCAAATCCACGTTCTTGATTTTTTTGATTTCTTCAAAAGGAAAATCGTTGACATTCAATGTTTTACCGTTAACGGACGTTATCTGCAAATCGGCCGTCATCTTGTGAATCGAGTCGCTGATGACCACGTTGAAGCCGTTGAACACCGAAAGCACGAAAATCATGGCGAAGGCGGCGACACCCACGCTCACAATCGAAATCCATGTCACGATGTTGATGAGGTTGTGGCTCTTCTTGGCGAGAAGATAACGTTGCGCTATGAATAACGGCAGCTTCAAGATTTGAGCAGATTGTCAATGTTTTCAATATAATCCAGCGAGTCGTCCTCGAAAAACTGCAGCTCCGGAATCACCCTGACTTGCATTCTGATGCGGTCGCCGAGCTTGCCACGGAGCACTTTTGTCATCGCGTTGACCTCTTTCACTACGCTTGTCTTCGCCTCACGGTCAGGACCGAACACGCTGAGGTAGACGCGGGCATACGACATGTCGCTGGTCACGTTGACCTTAGTCACCGTAATCATTATATTTCCCTGGGTTTTGATTTCCCGCTGGAATATTTCGCTGAGTTCCTTCTGAATCAGCTTCGAGATTTTCTGTTGTCTTTTTGTTTCCATAGTGGCGCAAAATTACATAAATTTTTAATTCGGGACTGCCATTTATTGATATTATTTTCATAATTTTGCAAATAAAAAATCTGGAAAAAGGAAACGACAATTATAACATGAATTAACATCAATTAACCACGAATTATCAAATATTAATGAGGATTTATGGTTAATTTGTGATAATTAGTGTTAAAAGAAGAAAAATATGAGAATAGTAGCACAAAGAGTCAGTCGCGCTTCCGTCACCATCGACGGCGTTTTGAAATCGCAGATAGGGAAGGGGATGATGATTCTTCTTGGCATCGAAGACGCTGATAATCAGGAAGATGTGGAATATCTTTGCCAGAAGCTGACGAAGCTGAGAATTTTCGCCGATGACAATAATGCGATGAATCTCGACGTTAATCAAGTGGAAGGCGATTTCCTCGTGGTGAGCCAGTTTACGCTTCATGCAATGACGAAAAAAGGCAACCGACCGAGTTTTATCCGCGCGGCGAGACCTGAGCACGCTATTCCACTTTATGAATTGTTTCTCAAGAGGTTAGCTGAGGTTTCGGGACGCAAAGTGGAATGCGGAGAGTTCGGTGCCGACATGCAAGTGGAACTCATCAACGACGGCCCGGTGACGATAATAATTGACACCAAAGAAAAATAGTCTCTCGCAGATACCGCAGATACCGCAGAAATACTATCACAGTCCGATCTGCGATAATCTGCAGCTCGCGACGCGAGCAATCCCGCAGAGGAAGAATGGAAGAAATCTGTGATATCAGCGAAATCTGCGAGAGGATAAAGAAAAATTAAATTTAATAAATATGAAAAACTACAAATTTGAAGCGTTTCTATTGATGATCGGATTGATTATCATGGGATTTTGTGTGATGCTCGGTTTGGGCAAAGTGAACCACGATGTGAGAACCGTCAACGTGAGAGGCCTCGCGGAGATGAATGTCGAAGCCAACAAGGTGACCTGGCCTATCGCCGTCAAGGAGGTGGGTAATGACCTTACCGACGTTTATTCAAAAATCAGTAAAAATGCTAATGAAGTCGTTAAATTCTTGAAAGACAACGGATTAAGCGACGAAGAAATTAGCGTCACAGCACCAAATGTGGTCGACCGCGCAGCAAATTATTATGACAACAATTGGCGTCAGCGTTACAACGTGACTGCCAATATCGTGGTGACATCAAACAAAGTGAAACTCGTTATGGAGCTGATTTCCCGTCAGGGTGAGCTGATTGAAAAAGGCGTCGCCATCAACTCGAGCGAATACAGCAACTACACCATCTACGAATACACCGAGCTCAACAGCATCAAGCCGCAGATGATCGAGGAGGCTACAAAGAACGCCCGCGCCGCCGCTGAAAAGTTCGCTAAAGACTCCGACAGCAAACTCGGCAAGATCAAAACGGCAAATCAGGGCTTGTTCACCATCGAAAATGTTGACGAATACACTCCAAACATCAAGCATGTGAGAGTGGTTACCAACGTGACTTATTTCCTCGAAGACTGATGCTGCTTTTTTATAGAAAATATGGCGATCCGAAGAACAAGCCTATAGTGGTGTTGCACGGCGTGCTTGGTCTTTCCGACAACTGGGATTATTTCGGGAAACGCTTTGCGGAGCTGGGGTTTTACGTCATCGTGCCCGACATGCGAAATCATGGGCAGTCGCCGCACTACGAGACGTTCAACTACAAGGTGATGGCTCGCGATGTGAAGAAAGTGCTTGAGTATGAACATATTAAGAAATGTTACGTCATCGGGCACAGCATGGGCGGCAAAATCGCCATGATGCTGGCATTTGAAAACCCGCAACTCGTTGAGCGACTGGAGGTTCTCGACATCAGTCCGCTGAAATTCAACCATCCGCTAGAGCATCTCGGATTCATCGACGCGATGGGGAAAGTCGACCTGAAACATGTGAAACGCCGCGCCGACGTGGAGGAACAGTTGGCGAAATACAACTTCGAGAAACGTGTTTTGCTATTTTTGCTGAAAAACCTGTCGTACAGCCACGAGCACGGTTTCCGTTGGAAGCCATATCTCAAGTCGATTTACAAAAACATCACTGAAATCAGCAAAGGCCTTGAAGACAAAGGCGTTTACAATGGTCCGACCTTGTTTATCCGTGGCGGACAGTCGGATTACATCTTGGAGAGGGATGTTGAACAGATAAAGTTACAATTCACTGATTATAAATTGGTTACATTGCCTGAATCGGGGCATTGGATTCATGTTGATGACCCACAAGGATTTATGAGCGAAACAGAAAAGTTTTTATTGCATATTAAAAAATAATGTATCTTTGTAGTCTTATTTAAACAAAAAATTTTAGTAATGATTCCATCGAAACAGAGAGTTTTAGAAGTTTTGAAAGACGTGGTTTATTTCCCGAAAGGAAGTAACATCGTTGATGCAGAGATGGTTAAGGACGTTGAAGTTGGAGAGAACCTGGTTCGTTTCAAACTCGTTCTTGACGATGTCGATGACGAGAAAAACAAATTCGTTATCGAGAATGCGAAGAAGATTTTAAATGATAATTTTGGAGATATTGACGTTGACATCATCCCGACAGCGCCGGTGACGATGCTTTCGAAGGTGAAACATATCATCGCGGTGGCATCGGGCAAAGGCGGCGTGGGTAAGTCGACAGTCGCTGTGAATCTTGCGGTGGCATTGGCAGTTCAGGGATTCAAAGTCGGCATGCTCGACGCGGATATCTACGGTCCGTCGGTGCCGATTATGTTCGGAACAGAAGGCGAGCAGCCGGAGTGCTACGACAAGGACGGCAAGACATACATGGTGCCGCTGCAGAAATACGGCATCAAGCTAATGAGTATCGGCATGATGGTGAATCCTGAGACTCCGCTCATCTGGCGTGGACCTATGGCGACGAGTGCCCTGACTCAGCTCATGACCGAGACCGACTGGGGCGAGATCGACTTTTTGGTCGTCGACATGCCTCCGGGAACAGGCGACATCCAGCTCTGTCTGGCACAGAATTTCAAGGTATCGGGTTCTGTCATCGTGACGACCCCTCAGAAGGTGGCGTTCGCCGATGTGCGCCGTGCAGCTAACATGTTCAAACACAAGGGCGTGAGCATCCCTATCCTCGGTTTGGTCGAAAATATGGCATATTTCACTCCAAGCGACATGCCTGAGAAGAAATATTACATCTTCGGACAAGGTCACGGAAAAGAATTCGCTGAAGAACTCGGCATCCCGTTCCTCGGCGCCATCCCGATGGATGAAAACATCGCAAGTGCAGGCGATAAGGGAACACCTTACACCTTCGGCAACTTCGGTCCGGTGACGGCGGCATTCGAGAAAGTGGCAAGAAAAGTTATTGAATTGGTATAGTCATGGAAAAAGAAGCGATAGAAAAGAAAGTCAAGAACGTTTTGACGCAGATTGAGCCTTATCTGAAGGCCGATGGCGGTGGTTTGGAGTATATCCGTTTGGACGACGACATGACGGTGTGGGTGAAGCTTACCGGTCATTGCGCCAATTGTCCGCATAGCACGCAGACGCTGAAAAACGGAATCGAGAAGACGATGAAAAGCGTGATTCCGGAGATTAAGGCAGTGGAAAAAATCGATTGAATTGTAACAGATAACAGATTAATAACTAAATTTAACAACATGAAAAAAGTTTTACTATTCTTAGCAGTGGTGTTTATGGGCGTGAGCATGATGGCTCAGACCACCTACACAAAGGTGACATCACTTTCAGAACTGAGCGCTGGTGACAAGGTGCTCCTCGTGGGTTACTACGAAAATGGCGCCTATGCCATGTCATATCAGAAGTCAAACAACCGTCACGCCGTTGAGGTTTATGCCACTGGTGACGAGATTACAGCTGTTGTCGCAACAGATCCTAACAACCAGACAGATCCTTTTGAGATCACAATCGGCATGGAAGGCGGCAATTGGACATTCTTCGATGAAGTGAAAGGCGGCTATCTGTATGCAGCAGGCGGTGGCAACTACCTCAAGACACAGACAACTCTCGACGAGAAAGGCAAATGGACTATCGATGCCGAGGAAGACGGCTTCGTTCCTACTTCAATTGGCGGCGTTGAGCAGAACATCATGCGCTACAACACAACAAGCACATTGTTCGGATGCTACAAGCCAACTTCAAGTGTTAATGGCTTGGTTTACATCTACAAAGCAGGCGGCGGCTCGACAATCTATCCTGAACCGAGCAACTATCCTACACATTTCGCAGCAACAGCCAATGGTACAAGTGTTAACGTGACATGGACTGACGCAACAGGCGCACAGCTTCCACACAGATATCTGATCCTTGCCTCAACAGGCAGCATCACAATCCCAACCGATGGCGTTCCTGTAGATAATGGCCCAATGGCAAAGAATGTCAACTATGGCGTCCAGACTGTTACATTTGACAATCTGGAGAGCGGCATGACATATCATTTCGCTATCTTCCCATATACCAACAGCGGTATCAACATCGATTACAAAGGCGACGGCACATATCCTACAGCAGGTGTTACAATTCCTACAGTTGACGAGTTGTTCTTTGAAGGATTTGACAGCGACCTCGGCCAGTTTACCGCATATAACACAGTCGGTGAGCAGGAATGGATTTGGGCTACACATAACGATGTGAATTACGCTTATATGAACGGTTATGCTGATGGCGCAGCTCATGCGAACGAAGATTGGCTGATCAGTTCTAATATCGAAATTACTGAAAATGTCAATTTGGAATTCAGAACCGCTATGAAATTCAATGGCGAACCGCTTCGCGTTCTTATCGCTGTTGATTTTGAGGATGGAATGAATCCTGCTGAAGATCCTGTACAATGGTGTGATCTTACAGAATTTTTCGCATTCTCAGAAGGTAACTACGAATGGGTTGAGTCAGGAATGGTTGACATCACATATTACATCCAGACTCTTGAACCAAGTGGTGACTACTTCCGCGTGGCATTCATTTACAACAGTACTGATGAAGCCGCATCATCATGGGAGATTGACTATGTGAGAGTTACAAATGTAGTGTTGGCAGTCGAGGAGAACGAGGCTGTTTCATTCAACCTCTATCCGAACCCGGCAAACGACGACATCAACATCGTTGCTGAAAAAGACGCTCAGGCTCAGATTATCGACATGACAGGCCGCATGGTGATGGTTGTCAACGTCGTTGAAGGCGAGAACACTATCAACGTGGCAGACCTCGAGAGCGGTGTTTATTTCGTGAGAATGAACGGCGCTGTCGTGAAATTCGTTAAGAAATAATTTGTGTAGAGACGGATGCAAAACCGTCTCAATAAAATATGTAGAGACGTGCCATGGCGCGTCTCTACGTTTTAAAATCAATGATTATCAGTTATTTGAAATATCGAAGGAAGGCGCAGGGGAAATACCATCTGCATTCGCCGATGGTTTACGACCTTTATGAAAAGGTTTTGGAACCCTGCTGTAAGGACGCATCGCATGCGTCCCACGATATGTTGGATAAAAAATTAAAAGATTATATCAACGATAATCCTTTGATTTTCAAATCTGATGATGTTGTGATGATTGTGAAGGACATTCATCGCAGTAAAGCGAACGAGGCGGATTGGGAAAGGCTGAAAGACGACGAAAAGGTGCGGCTGAGCATCGACTGTTGGCGTTTCGGCATAGTTTTCATAATGGACAGGATAAAAAAAGAGCATTATATATTAAAGGTATGAAAGTTTACACTAAGACAGGCGACAAAGGCACCACATCGCTGGTCAACGGCACGAGAGTAGGCAAAGACGACGTGCGTTTGGAGGCTTACGGCACCTTGGACGAGCTGAGCGCTTTCATCGCGGTGCTGATGGACTCGACAGAAAGATATAACGACGTTTTCAAGCGCATCCAGGAGCGATTGCTCGTCGCAGAGTGTCTGCTTGCCACCGACGAGACCAGCGAGCTGCGTAAACAGCTTCCGCAGATGGAGGAAAGCGACGTGGAAGGCATAGAAAAATTCATCGACGAGATGAATGAGACGTTGAAACCATTGAACAGTCTCATCATTCCTGGCGGAAATCTGCTTGCATCGAAGTGCCATGTGTGCCGGACGGTGTGCAGAAGAGCGGAGAGAGCCGTTGTGAGGATGAGCAGGCAGCACGATGTTAATCCAGTGATAATGAGATACTTAAATCGTTTATCCGACATGTTTTTTGTGATGTCGAGAGTGTTTTCAGAGGGCGATATAAAATGGAATCCCTAATGGCTAATGGCTATCACCTGATGGCTTAAAATTTTTATAAAATTTTTCTTGACAAAATAAAAAATTGTAGTATTTTTGCACCCCAAAATAAAAAAGGTAAGAATATGTATTGGACACTAGAATTAGCATCGAAAATGGAGGATGCTCCATGGCCGGCAACGAGAGACGAGCTTCTTGAGTGGGCAATGAGAACAGGCGCTCCGCAGGAAGTTATAGAGAATCTTCAGGAGATTGAGGACGAGGGTGATGTCTACGAACGCATCGAGGACCTTTGGCCAGATTATCCGACAAAGGATGATTTCTTTTTCCATGAGGATGAATATTGATTAGCTAAATAATTGATTGTCAATCAAATAAAAAGGCTCTTAGGTTAACTAAGGGTCTTTTTTTGTGCTCAAAAATCGAATGTTATTTGTCATAGTATACAAATTATTGTTTAACTTTGCAATCTAATTCTATGAAGATGGTGACAGAAATATGAAAAACACTGCTTTATTATTTCTCTTTGTTTTCACGTTGCTTGCTCATAATGCACAAGCACAATGGCAGTCGATGGACGGTCCGCAGGGTCGCTACGTCAGGAGTATTCTCTGCACCGACAGTCTGTATTATGCCGCCACAGGAGGCGGCGTCATGGTGAGCAGCGACCGAGGCTTAAACTGGGAGTTCCGCAACAACGGACTCACTTCATGCGACACAAAATGCCTTGCCGCGTATAATGACACTGTCTTTCTCTCCACCGACGAGAACATTTTCCGCAGCACTGACGGCGGTGTTCACTGGACACCCGACCCTTATTTGCACAACCATTACATCAAGCACATATTGGTACACAACGGCTCGCTACTAGCCTCAACTTATGTACAAGGTGTTTTCCAATCCACTGAAGGCACTCATGGTGAATATGTCACTGGTCTTTTCCCCAGCGACGTGCGTTATCCATATTTCATGGCCGCCAACGAAGATGCCATGTTCATCGCCACATATAAGCGTGGCATCTACCGTTCTTTCGATGATGGAGCCTCATGGGAGTCGTGCAATAATGGTCTGAACAGCGATGTCCTCGGCATCTACTGCCACAATGGAAAAGTTTTCGCCACTGTGATCGGTCAAGGAGTGATGGTCTCAAGCGACAACGGCGACACGTGGACGAGCAGCGGTCTCAACAAGCAAGCGAAAGGCTATGCCCATTTAGGCGACACCCTTTATGCCGCCTGCATCGGCGAAGGAGTCTTCGCAACATACGACAACGGTGCCTCCTGGCATGATTTCAACTCCAACCTTTCGTCGAAGAACCTCTGGTGCATGGAAGCTCGCGACGGGTATCTCTTCGTGGGCGACACACAAGGTCGCATCTTCCGTGGCAACAGCGACGGCACAGGATGGATTCGTACCAACACACCTACGTTTCTCGCATCTGTGGGCAACATGGGTATCAGCAACGGACGTATGCTGGCAGCTACCCACGGCTCCGATATGTTTTACACCGACGATGGCATCACTTGGACACAGAGCACTGGCATCGGGACGGTGGAAATCCGCGGCATGATGGTTGAAAACAACAATGTGTTTATCGGCACCGACATGCTTGGCAGCTTCCTCTCCACCAACAGAGGCACATCGTTCACTGCTGCAGGTTCAGGATTACCCGAGGCACAATGGCTTCAAAGCCTCGTGCGCTGCGGTTCGCAAATCATTGTGGGAAGCAAAGACAGGATGTATGTCTCCTATGGTCTTGGCCAGCATTGGTATGTGCCGACTTGTCTTCCTTATGAAATCGATGTCGTTGACCTCACCTGGGACGGAGCCACTATGTTTCATGTCTCCTACGACGGCGTGTTGCGCCACAGCCGTGAACAAGGCAGCAATTGGCAAGTCCTCAACTCCCCGTTTGAGGGAGTCAACTACACCACATTGCGCTACCATGACAACGGTTTGTATTTAGGCACTCGCGAGCACGGCCTTCACTTCACTGGCGACATGGGATCGACTTGGTACGCTGTCGACGCGCTGCCTGGCGATGCCACCATCAGGCGCATCACCACCACCGACACCATCGTTGCCGTGGGTTGCGAAGACGGCTCCATTTACCTGAAATACGACCATTGCAACAAATGGCTGCAGATGGACAATATTCCAGTCGTTGGACCAATACTCGACATCTACATCGACGGAGAGCGTATTTACGCTTCGCCAATGGCTGGTGGCATCTGGTTTGCCGAACTGCCCACAATGCCAGACTTTGTTGGCGAATCTGATGAAGTCATGCTGACAGTTGCGCCAAATCCGGCTTCAACATTCGTCACAGTTACTGTCAGCGAGCCATTACGCAATGCCGAACTGACCGTCTATGATATTCAAGGAAAGCTCTGTTACAACTGCAAGATGCAAGGCGACAGATACGAGATATCAACCAGTGATTTCCTGACCGGAATCTATTTCGTGAAAATTGTGGGAGACAATGCCTCTTGTATTCGAAAATTAACAATTCAGCACTAATAATAAAACTTTCTGCCTATGAAACGATATTTATTGCTTGCAGTCATTTTGCTTGTGACGGGTGTTATGAACGCCCAGGGTCTTCGAGTGGAAAGCAGCACTGAAAAGGGTCTCAGTTTACATTATTCACTGCCGAAAGTCAGTGTCAGAGGTGGTGTGCCCAACTTGCCATCCGAAAGCCATTATATCGCTGTGCCAAAAGGGGCGACAGTATGTTTGGAGGTGCAAGAGCATGGTGGCAGAACGCTTGGCAACATCGATTTGTCGCCCATTGCCAAGATGATTGAAGGCGCCGACATTTCGGAAAGGGATGTAGTCGAAATAAAACCGACGACAATACGTGGTCTCGATGTGGTTCTGCTTAAAGTTACGCCTTATCGGTACAATCCGAAACAAAAAACTTTGGAACTCATTCAAGACATAAATATCGACATCCGTTTTGAAGGCGGCAACGGTCAATTCGGTGAAGCGCGTTACCTCAACCCTGATTGGAAACACATACTGCGCAGCATAGTTCTCAACAAGGAGATGATTCCGGAATCAGACTATTACAGTTTGCTCAAGTCGAATTTTGATAAAGACGGTGAAGGCTGTGAGTATCTCATCATCGCTCCGGATAACACGGAAGTCATGGCTTTGGCTGACACTCTGAAAGCTTTCCGCCAAAAACAAGGCATCCTGACCAAGGTGGTGAGTCTGTCGGAATGCGGAGGCAACACAACCACCAGTATCCGCAACTACATCCTCAATGCCTATAACAACTGGGCTATCCCGCCTGCGGCAGTGCTTCTGTTTGGTGGCTATTACAACAACTCGGGCATTGTCCCGTTTTACCATTACACTATCGAAGGCGATTACGCCTCCCAACGATATGCCACCGACTATCCTTATTGCGACATGAACGGCGACAGTCTGCCTGACTTGTCAATCAGCCGAATCACGGCGCGAAACATGGCGGAGTATCAGGCTTTTGTGAAGAAAACCATAGAATATGAATGCAATCCGCCAATTGAGGCGGCATATTACAACCAACCGATAATCTCGTCGGGACACGACGAAAACAGATGGTTTATCATAAGCTCGCAGAGCATCAACGGATTCTACAGAAACAAGCTCGGGAAAAACCCAACCAACTTATACATGCTCCACGCCACTTCTGTCGACCCGCCTGATTCCATCTGGTCGACAGGATATAACATCCCCGTCTTGCTCGACTATTTCGGTCCAAACGGACAGGGTTACCTTCCGGAGTCGATCAGCGAGATGCACGAATGGCTGACAAAGAGCGACACGGTGCCATTGCATTCCGCACTCAACGAAGGAGCGTTTTTGACATTATACAGAGGACATTCCTATCCTTACGGATGGTGGTATCCGTCTTTCACTACTGGAAGCTTGAGTTGCCTTGTCGGTGAGCCTATGACTTTTGTTATTTCCATCAGCTGCAGCACTGCCACTTTCACCTCGTCAACCAGAGGGCTTATCGACGCTTTCTGCATCAAACCTAATGGAGGTGCTGTCGGTGGCATAGGAGCGGTTCCGCTCACATATTCTTATTTCAACGATATTCTCGAATGGGGCATCTACGACTGCATCTGGCCAAATTTCCAGCCCAACGTCGGCAGCGATACTCCTCCTGAGTTCATCAGGCCTTCATTTGTGCTTGCGGATGCCAAGTTTTACTTCGACTATCATTATTTCCTGCCCGATTGGTGGGTTAACAAGGAAAACTCCACCAGACATATATTCTGCTATACAGGTGAGACATATCTCAACCTGTTTACAGATGTGCCTCAGCCGCTGCAAATCACACATGGACAATATCTTCCGTCAAACGCTGATGAGTTTACGGTGACTGCCGAAGAAGGCGCCATAATTTGTCTTTCGAAAGATGGCGAGATTATCGGCGTGCAGCAAAGCCACGGACAAGCATGCACTTTCGCTTTGCCTGAGCTGGCGGAAGGGGAGAGGATCATCGTCACTGCCACAAAACAGAACCATTTCCGCTATGAGCGTGCGGTGCCGGTGATTTCCGACCATGGCGCCTATGTGGTTGTTGACACCGACGGATGGCTGACCGGGAATAATCCAAACATTCTCCACAATGGTGAAAACGTGAATATCGGCATCAAGCTGCATAATTACGGGAACAACGTGGCTGGAAATGTAACGCTGAGTCTTTCTTGCGCGTCGCCTTTCGTGGAAATCACCCAAGCCACGTGTCAAACACAGAACATTGGACCAGCTCAGACGGTCACCGTCAACAACGCTTTCCGTATCAAAATTGCCGACGACATACCCGACATGACAGAGGTTTTATTCACAGTAATTGTCAATGATGGCAACGGTGCAAAAGAATGCGTTATCGCACAGAATATCGTCGCGCCAGCGCTCGAAATCAAGCCTGAAATCACTTACGAAAACAGCAATCATCAGGCGGTGCTTCAACTCGAGGGAACGGGCAACACAGATATGCATGTCCAAATAGCCAACAATGGACATTTCGACAGTAATCCTGTCAATGTTTATTTGGAGATAATGGCACCATTCATCACCGTCGATTCTCCGTCGCGAATCATCAACACCATCGAGAAAGAAAGCGTTCAGGACGTGGTTTTCAGCATCAGCAACCATAACATCGTTGGCGATGAAGGATGGCTTATGACAAGGATTACAGTTGATGACGGAGTTAGTCCAACCATCATCGACACTTTGCTGCCTTACGGCGGATTCAACGAGACTTTCGACCCCGACCATTTCAATGCGCAGAATTGGCAGTTTTATGGCACCGCGCCATGGGTTTTGTCGGATGACGAAGCGCATTCTGACGGCTATTGCATGAAATCAGGTGAAATCGGCAACAGCCAGTCAAGTGTGATTTCCATTACGCGGGAGACACAAGCTACGGAGATAAGTTTCTTCAAAAAAGTGTCGTCGGAGTATAACTACGACAAGCTACAGTTTTCCATTGACAATATGGACATGGGCGAGTGGTCGGGCTCCAGACCTTGGGGCGAGGAGCGTTTCGCTTTGACAGCGGGAAGCCACACTTTCAAATGGACTTACGCCAAGGACAATTCGGTGAGTTTGACTTATGACTGCGCTTGGATTGATGACGTGAATATCGCTCCAAAGCAGACAACCATCGCATATTCAGGCGGTTCTCTGATGGCTTGCCGCAACGAAAGCGTGTTTATCGATAACAGTTATGCTTATAATTACCAAAATCTGGAATGGACCACCAGCGGTGACGGCTATTTCGACGACCCGCACGCACTTCATCCGGAGTATTTCCCTGGTTTGAATGACGTGAATGATGGCGGCACCACTTTGCAATTAAACGTCGATGCCATTGTCAATCCATTGCAGCTCATCTTCACTGACGAGATAACTTTGGGCGATGCCATTTCCGGTGACGATTACATTAACCCGGTGACGACGGTTTCAAGCCATTATTCAGTTGATTCACAAAGCGGAATCGACTATTTATGGATGTTGGAGCCAGAAGAAGTCGGTCATGTCTTCGCTCATGGCAACGAAGCCGACGTTGTGTGGAGTTTTGCCCCAGGCATCACGGAAGCCACTCTGACGGTCACAGCCGATGCCGGTTGCAGCCAGTTGCTCACCAAAACCATAGAACTCGGCAGTCTTGACATCGAAGAACAAGTCGCGTCGCCGTTCCGTGTCTTCCCGAACCCGACCAACGGAATCATCAACATCTGTTGTGATGAGACGATACGAGACGCTGCCATGGTGGAGGTATTCAACATGTTAGGCGAAATAATAATCACAAAGAATGTTCGTCATTTGCCTGATGGCGAATCATTCAGCATCGACCTGAGCCAACAAGTCGCGGGACTTTACATCGTCAAGATAAGCACCCCAAAAGGCAGCTTCAGCAAGAAAGTGAGTCTCAGATGATTATTTGTTTGAAGAAACGGCCGAGTTCATCGCCTTGGCGCGTTGCTTCGATTCCTCAAGAACCTCGACAGCCTGTTTGTTAAGCCATTTCTCATCTTCCGTCTCAGGTGTGATGACCACGCCGTGCGGCTTGGAATGATGATTTTCATCGAGATAAGAGAAGGTGGCGAATCCGTCGGCGGCAATCTTTTCAGGCTCGCGGCTGCGGTACATCTTGGTGTAAACGGTCAAAGTGGAGCGACCAGCGGCGATGACTTTGCTCTCGTAGGTGACGATGTCGCCAGCGAAAATCGGGAATTTGAAGTCGATGCCGTGGAGCACGAGAAGCACTGTGTCTTTTGTGTCAACATATTGAGCCACAGCGAAATACGAGCTTTCCAAGAAATACTCCGAGCAACGGCCTGCGAAAAATGTCTGATGATGGTTGAGGTCTGCCAATTTGATAAGGCGTTGTGAATAAGTTGCTTTCATTTTATGTAAATTTAATATCTTTTCTTGAATTTGTAGTTGTTTTGTCGCCAGACAGGCATCTCGCGTTCGACGATGATGCTGTAAAAACGGTTGAAGTCGCCAGGCGAGGTGGTGTTCCAGGCACGTTCCGCCACTCCCAGAGCCTTCGGGAGCATCTGAAAGGTGACGTCGTTGAAGTCGCGAAGCTGCTCCGACCAAAGGTGAGCCGACACTCCGACGATGTCGCCTGTGTATTCGCTCTGGTTCATCGAGAACGTTTTGCGCTCGTCGACATATCCGGCCCAGAAAAGTCCAAGTTCCTCAGGATCAGCACTGTAGGCGAGGTCAACGTAGTTGTTTGTGGCAGGCGAGAGCACCACAGGAATTCCCTCCATGCCTTTGCCTGTCCAGATGTTGACGAAATACAGCGATTTTTTGAGGCGTTCAAGTGTCTCAGGCTCAATGCCTTTGGCTATGTCTTCCCATCCGGCGAGTTTGATGCCACGTTGTTCGGCGAGTTCCAGCATGCTGTTTGTGAAGAAATCTTTCATCGCTTTGCGGTCATGGTTCGCCCATGCGCCACCTGGCACCTCATCGCCACCGATATGGATGGCAAGAAGCGGCACCTCGGCTTCGTTGTGAAGACGAATCACCTCGTCAAAGACTTTGCCGTAGAAGTTGTAAACGCTTGGTAGATAGACATTTAGCACGTTGTCAGTGAAATCCTGTGCTGACCAGTAGTGCGAGGTGTCGGCTGGGTCTTGCAGACGGTAAGAAGCGTCGCCAGTGCGCCTTTCGTAAGCTTGCATAGCTTTAATTGAAGCCCTTGAATGACCCGGAGCGTCGAACTCAGGGATTACTGCTATGTGACGCTCCCAAGCGTAACGCAGTATCTGCTTGTATTCTTCTGAGGTATAATAAGTTACGTTGTTGACACGACCGTTTGCAGTAGGCTTCAGAGCTTCTGTTTCCTGAAGGTTCCAGTCAGGTAGTGCATGATATCCGCTGAAGTCGGTCAAGTCAGGCAAGTCTTTGATTTCCAGACACCAAGCTTCGTCGTCACCGATATGGAAATGGAAGACGTTGAACTTATATTCAGCCATCAGGTCGAGCACTTTCAGCACCTCTTTGACCGGACGGAAGTCACGGGCCACGTCGAGCATGAAGCCGCGATATTGGTTGTCGGGCCAGTCTTCAATCGTCATCGGCTGCAGCGGCTTCGGCAGCTTGTCGAGGGTTATCTGGGCATAAAATGCGCCGTCTTCATCATCCGATTCCACTGTCGGCTCGCCGTTTTCATCAATGATGATGCGATACCAGCCGTGGGGGAGGTTCTCACTCAGTTCAAGCGCCTCGTTGCCATAACTCACTCGTTTCACCTGCGGGATGATGTCGCCAGGTAGTGCCTCGTAACGGCAGATGAAGTCGTCGTCGACAGCCTCGTTTTTCGGATGTTTGATGAAGTTATATTTCACCTGCATCGGCTTGTCGGACTTGCCTTTTTGCTGCATCACGAAGCCTTCCGGAGCCCACGACTGACGTGGAAGCGGGCGACCGTAATACTTTATTGTCACGGTGCCGTTTGTCGGGATGTCGATATACCACGAAGTGCCTTGATAATGGTTGATTTTCGGTCCTTCAACGATGGTTTTTGAGTCGAAAAGCTCCTGAAACCACACTCGCGAGCCTTTTGTAACGTCTTGAAGCACAAGGGTGTTCAATGCGCGCCCGTCGGCTTCCGCCGGTCCTTCGGTCCATTCCGCCATCGGATTACGAGCACAAGAGGCTAAAAGCAATAGAAATAAGATGTATAAAGAAATCTTTCGCATAATTTTTTTTGCAAAAATAGAAAAAGACATTGAAATTTGAAAATTATTTTTATCTTTGCTGATAATTAAACTTAACAATATGAAAAAGAGATTACTAATCACCATTTTTACTGCGATTGCCTTAGTTTTCGCGTTAAATAAATCATTCGCTCAATGCGATTTCACTGTCACCGACGGCCAGCCTTTTATCGAAGATTTTGAAGGAACCACCTTCGAATGCTGGACTGTTGAGGCCGTTGGAGGCGGCAACTGGACCACGATGGCTGGCTCAGGCACCACTTTAGCGGCGTTTACATTCACCAACTCAGGCGATGAGGCGCGGCTTATCTCGCCGGTTTTGGACATCTCGGGTGTCAACGGAGCCACATTCAGCTTCTCTTATGCCATGATGGGTTTTTACGACATGGATGAACTTGTGGTGAGTTACCGCTCGTCGGAGACTGACAGCTGGCACACTTTGGGAACATACAGCATCAGCGATTACCAGAATTTCTTTGAGGAGACGTTCACTTTGACCGACCTCTCGGCGACTTATCAGGTGTCGTTTTTAGGCCGTGGCCTTGGCGGATACATGATTTTTGTCGACAATATCGAGATTGCTGGTGAAGGCGGATGCGCTCGTCCTATAAGCCTTCACGCCACTGATATTTCGGCTGTTTCTGCCACTCTCGGATGGTCGACGACAGGCAATGAGGAAAGCTGGATCATAGACTTGGACGGTACCATGATAAGCGCTGATACTCAACCGTTTACTGTTGGCGGTTTGGAGCCTCAGACCAATTATACTTTCACTGTGAAGGCGATTTGCGGTGGAGGCGAAGAGTCGGAATGGGCGACTCCGGCGACGTTCAAGACACATTGCGATGTCATCGTTGTCACCGACGATGAGCCGTATTTCGATGATTTTGAGGCATCAGAGAATTTTGTCTGTTGGCAGACCGAGATAGTTTCCGGCATTGACGACTGGGTGATTGATCCCGGATACCTTATTTTGAACAACACCGCATTTTTCATCTGGATGGGTGGCGAGGCCATGCTCATCTCCACTCCGTTGGATCTGACGGCTGTTTCATATCCAACCTTGACATTCAACCACAAGCAGATGGTGGGCTTGAGCTACGGCACTGTCGACCAGCTGATGGTCGGGTATCGCACCGATAAAAACGACGCTTGGCACACTCTTCTGAATTTCACCGAAGCCACTGGCGACTGGGAAACCGTGACGGTAGCGCTGCCTAATCCTTCGGCGACATACCAGATAGTTTTTAACGGCATCGGTCACGACGCTGAAGGCGTTTATGTCGACGATGTGTGGGTTGGCAACAATGCTGACGGCGTTGTTGAGCAACAGGCAGTAGAAGTGGCAGTAATGCCAAATCCTACAAGTGGCAAAATCACTGTAAACGCTAATATTTCAGAAGGAAACGTCGCCGTTTTCGATATGTTGGGCAAACAAGTCATGACAGATAAAATCATTGACGGAATCGCCGAGTTTGACCTTAGTGATCTCACTCAAGGCGTTTATTTCGTCAAGATTTCTGATGAAAATAGCGTGAAAACGGTGAAAGTGCTTCTCCACTAACGTTCTCTACGTTCAATCACATTATTTAATTTGTAACGGTCACCGGTGGCTGGTCCGATGGCATCGATGAACTGCTGGTCGTAGCCTGGCGTCTCGTGACCCCAACGTTGTAAGTTGCCGTTCTTGTCGACACGACGTTTTATCTGGTCGTTGTATCTGACAATCAGGAATTTAGCTAACGTATCCCAGCGTTCCATCATACGGTCGGCGTAGGCTATGCTTTTCTTGTTGAGATAGTCGCGTCGGTCGGCGGGTGTCATCTTTTCTATGGATTTCAGCACTTCGTTTTGGTCGGCGAAATAATAATCTTCGAGCTCTTTTTGAGCGATGCGGAGGTCGCCGATCATCATCGAATAGCGTGGGTATATCATGTTTGCCACCCAGTTGTTCATCCAGAATGCCGACTCGAAGCTGAATTCGTTGCGCGGGTTGTTTTCAGGACGGAAGCAGTCGGGCACCTGTGTGATGCAGCAGTAGAGTGGCACGTATGCAACCATGTCGGCATCGTCGCAGTTGAACCATGTGACGCCGCCCACGTCGTCAGGCAGCCATGAGCGCATCTGGCATGTCATCGTGAAGCCGCTTTGTTGTGTTGCTATTGGGCGTTCGCGGTAGTAGTCGGTGCTGTCTGATGAGCGGAAATGCATCGGCAGCGGACGTATCGGCATTCCCCATGGGCCGGCAGTCATGTCGGCAGTCATGTCGAGAGGCGTGCCTTCGAAGTGGTCGCGCATGTCGTGTTGCAGGTCGCGCAAAGATAGCGGAGCGTCGGGTTTCACCCACAGAGGCATGCCGTCGCAGACGTCGAACTCACCGTTGATATAAGGCAGATACTGGTCCATATCCGAGCAGTGATGGCGGAAGAAGCTCCACACGCGGGCGTCGGCGTAGCGCACATTCTCGAAGTCGATGGGGCAGTAGGCGTCGCGGAAAGAGAAGTCTTTGTCGCTGCCTTCATAAAACCCTTTTTCACGGGCAAAACTGATGACATCGTGGGCGTAGACGCATTCGACTTCGGGTTTGTTGATCCTATTAAGTTGTTTGCTATTGATGCTTTTCTTCTTATCTTGCGGGAACTGCCTGATTCTGCTGAGGTTGGCATGTGCCGAGATGCAGTCGTCGGGGATGCGTAACGCCACCCACACGGCACCTTTGCGGCCTTCGCCTTTGCCTATTATCTCCATGATCCAGGCCTCGTTGGGGTCGCACACGGTGATGCTCTCGCCGCTGCTGTTGTAGCCGTATTCCTCGACGAGTTCCGCCATGCATTTTATGGCTTCGCGTGCTGTCGATGAGCGTTGCAAAGCGAGTCGCATCAGACTGAAATAGTCGAGGAGTCCCTCGCGGTTTACGAGTTCCAGACGTCCGTCGAAGGTGGTCTCGACAATAGTCACCTGATGTTCGTTCATCAGTCCGACGACGTTATAGGTGTATTTCACTTGTTTCACAAACTGACCTTCGTGTGCCGGTCCCCATCCGTGGATGGCGATCAGTTCGTCTTTGTCATGTCGTCCTGCAGGGCTGTAGAACAGCGATCCTGAGAATCCGAATCCGTCGCAGTTATAAGTGCACATCACGCTTCCGTCGGCTGACGCTTTTTTCCCAACGATGAGGTTGGTGCAGGCGAGGGCGTATGCTGCTGAGGCGAGAAGTAGGGTTAGTGATATGAGTTTTTTCATAATGATAATTTTTGTGCAAAGATACGAAATTAGTTAAAAGTTAGAAGAGGAAAGTTAAAAGATAATAGCTTGTGGATTAATAATACTAATGGCTAACGGCTAATAGCTAATGGCTATATTCCTCGGAAGTTTCGGCGGCCATTGGGATTTCGGTGTCTTCGGTGGAGGAGTAGTTGACCATCTTGGGGCGATGCAGGGTGAGGAAATAATCGCAGAGTAGCGTCTCGACGCGCAGCATTGTCTCTTTGATGCGATTGGGTTTCAGTTGGCATTCCCAGATGACGATGACGTGCCAGCCGTTTTCCTGTAAAATCTGATAGTTCTGCAGGTCACGTTCTTGGTTGCGGTGGATTTTATTGGTCCAAAACTCCACATTAGATTTTGGCTTGCGATAGTTGTCACACCCTTCATGACCATGCCAAAAACAACCATTAACAAATATGGCTGTGTGATATGGTCGCATCACAATATCCGGCTTCCCCGGAACTCCTTTTACATTTAAGCGGTAGCGATAGCCATGTGACCAGAGCCAATGTCGGACAAGTATTTCTGGTTTCGTAGCAATGCTATGGATACTGGCCATACAATGATGCCGTTGTAGAGGTGTCATTGAATCTGTCATAATATAATAACACTTATATTACGTTATTCGGAATATAAAAGATCCATTAGTTCCATGAATGAGTATTTCTTATTGCCAACATTTACTGGTGGTATAATGCGCTCGATTTGTTCAATCCATTTGTTAAGCATGTTATCTGAAATAATACTAGGATTATACTCTTTGATATATGGATAAATAACAGTGTCTTTCTTGAGATATTCTTTAATCAATGGAAATATTTGAGCCAAAGTTTTCCAAACTTTTGGAATGCCATTCTCAATAAAGTTGCCATTTAATGTATAAATTCTTCCGCCAGCTGAAATAATATCTCTAAAGCTCGGATTAACGACTCCTTTCGCACTTGCCAACCACATTGCGGCATTACCGTAATTACTATTAACCATTTCAGGGTATAAAACCAGCATTTGTGCTTTCAGATGAGTTCTTTCTATTATTGGCAAGCTATTCCATAATCTTATGTTCATGCCGATTGGATCTGTATCGGAATCATCAATCCACCATGGCATTTGATTACCTTGTTTTTTGGCTTGCTTTTTATAGTATTGTTTGACTTTATCAATGGCTTCGGGGGAGTTTCTGAGTTTATCGTATGGATAGTTTAGCTTGTCGAATATAGTCTCACCTTTTTTGAGGGTCATATCAATCAGATAACGAGGAGAATGAGTCACGGCGATGTCGCACATAACATCTTGATATGGTCGACATCTAAATTCAGCAGGAGTACCTCCTAATTTACCGAACAACACATAAATACTCTCGACAGTTTCGATGCGAGTGCTTTCTACAATACTGCTTCCAGTTGATGTCCAATGGTTTTTATTAGTTGACTTAACCTCAACTCCATAATAACCATCGGCAACTATATCCGGAAATTTGTGACCTGACACCAATATAACATTATCCGGATTAAATGGGGTGTTCTGGCAAGCTGATCGAATAATTTCTTTACTGACAGTCTCTAATTCGCTAGGGGTAAGGCTTTTGTATTGATCAACATGAACAGATGCTTGCTGATTCAACATCATTTCTGCTTTGCTCATTAGTTCTGAAAAACAATCGTCAGCTTTGTTTATGTCAACTTTTCGTATTGTTATTATTTTTGATTCCTCATTCATGATTTTCAAAGTATTTAGGCCATAGTTCTTCTAATCTTGTTGCTATGTTAAAGGCCAACATTGGTGGTACAGCGTTGCCTATAACCTTATATGCGCCAGATTGATTAACCACAAAATGTTTAGAATAGTCTTTAAATGCTACGAAAGGATAATCTGGTGGAAATGTTTGTATTAGGGCACATTCGCGTGGGGTCAGTCTTCTTTCGGATTTACCTTGTTTTAATTCATCAATATATTTCCCACCATGTTCAAGATTCAAACGTCTGAACTCTATATTTCCATGATGCTCAGAACGAATGGTTGGTCCTAATCCATCTAAATGGATTTCTATTTGTCCCTGACAATGCTTTCCAAGAAATTTTGCTTTCGAATAAAAGCGTTGAGACAAATCAGAAGCGTCATCTGGCTCTTTTAATCCATTGAATACGTCGCGGCAAGTAACGGGTTTATTAAGAGATTTATCACCAACATTATAGTTGTGCGTTGGGCTGGGATATGGATTGAATTCATCAGGAATATCGCCGGAATCCAATGCTTTTAACGCCTTGTTGTTTAATGCCTTACGTCTAATTCCTATAAAAATCACACGCTCTCTGGTTTCTGGTACTCCGTAATTACCGGCATGTAGCACCTGTGGTGGTAACACAATATATCCATCACCATCCGCATGAGAAAAATCCTTTTGAATAATATCTCGGACATCACCTAAAGAAACAAGTCCTTTAACATTCTCGGCTATAAATATATTGGGTTTTGTTATATCAATAACTTGTTTCATCCAATAATATAGCTTACCACGAGTTTCTTCAGTCGGTACGTCTTCTTTTCTTAACGTACCATCGTGTGATTTGTCAGATTCAAATCCTTTTCGTTTGCCAGCTACACTGAAATCTTGACAAGGAAATCCACCTGTTACAATGTCTACGTGATCCGGAAAAACTTTTTCGCCGGCATAGTGCCGCTTAACCAGTTCCACAATACTGTCTGTATGATATATCCATGGATCTGTCCCAAATCTACTCATATATCGGGTCCATGTACTCATGGCTTCTGGGAGAATGTCATTAGCAAAAACAGTTTTAAATCTATTACGTTTTAACATTACCCAGTCATCGTTAACTTTATGATCAATTTTGGAGGAGTTTTTCGGAAGAGACTTTTTGTTGCAAATAAAACCTCCTTCAAAGCCGATATCCATACCACCACAACCAGAAAACAGCGAGAGCATGGACAATTCATCTTTGCCATTTGTCTCACCATATGTAAACAAAGGCAATTGACATTCTTCCAGTTGATCCGAAATAGTCTCGCTAACTGGTAAATAATCAACAGTCTTTTTAAGTTTATTCAATTGTTTTGGTTTAGATGTCTTATTTCTTATTATCTTAGCCATTATTTCATTCCTCGTACTTAATTATACTATCCACCAATGCCTTAATCGCTTTTGAGCATTCAGCATTTATCTTTGTGTTTGGAAGAAAAACTTTCTCAATAGGATAATTCAAATGCTCACAGATGGCATTAATCTGCTTCAAAGTGTATTTATGCGTGTAATTCGGATTCTCTATGTTGCTCATCTGACCGCGCGATATGCCTAATATCTCGCTGAGCTTCGCCTGACTGAGACCTTCCTTCTCGCGAAGCTTTTTTATCTCAATGATAACCTGATCCTGATAATCGCTGATTTCCATCGTCGAAATTTATTTATTCTCAATATGAGTGCAAAGATAAATTCTATAATGTTTTCAAATTGAGTGCATTTTTGCAAATTCTTTTAACTTTTAACTCTTCGCTATCAACAAAAAGTCGTATCTTTGCATCCGATTTAGTAACCAGGGGTACTTGGAAACCCCCTTTAACAAAACAAGATATGACACAAAAAAATCATCAAGTCAGCGTGCTGTTTTTGGTTATGGCGACGCTGTTTACCGCAAGTCTCATGATGGCGAACCTCTTCGCCACAAAACAAATTTCATTCGGTCCCGCCAATTTCACCGGGGCGATTTTCGTGTTCCCGATTAGCTACATCGTCAACGACGTGGTGAGCGAGGTGTGGGGATTCCGCAGGGCTAAAACACTCATCTGGATGGCGTTCGCGCTGAACTTTTTCTTCGTTATCCTAGGATGGCTAATCGACCTCATCCCAGGCGTGGCATGGTGGCAGGAAACACCAGCCGGCATTGGTTTTCACGCGATTTTCGGACTCGCTCCGCGCATCGTTTTCGCATCGTTTTTGGCATTCTTAGTTGGCTCGTTCATGAACGCCTTCGTGATGAGCAAAATGAAGGTTCGCGACAATGGAAAACGTTTCACCCTTCGCGCTGTTTTGAGCACTTTGCTCGGCGAGGCTTGCGACTCGGTAATCTTCTTCCCAGTAGCTTTGTTGGGCATCGTTCCGCTCGACCAGATGCCGAGTTTCGTGCTTTGGCAGGTCGGACTCAAAACCGCCTACGAACTCATCATCCTTCCGGTGACTATAAAAATGGTGAAATGGGTGAAAATACGCGAAAACGTTGACGTTTACGATAATAATATCTCATATAATATTTTCAAATAATGGATAGAAAAGAAGAACATTTACAGTCGTTAGGCCGCTATTCGAAGATTCCGGAGACATATGCGCCGGAGGTCTTGGAAGCCTTTGAAAATCAGCATCCTGAGCGCGACTATTGGGTGCAATTCAACTGCCCGGAGTTTACAGCGCTTTGCCCGATTACGGGACAGCCTGACTTCGCTGAAATCAAGATAATGTACATCCCCGACAAGAAGATGGTGGAAAGCAAGAGCTTGAAACTTTATATGTTTTCGTTCCGCAACCACGGTGATTTCCACGAGGATGTCATCAATATCATTCTCAACGACTTAGTGAAACTGATGGATCCGCGTTACATCGAGGTGGTCGGTTTCTTCCTCCCGCGTGGCGGAATCAGCATTTATCCTTATGCAAATTACGGCAAACCGGGAACGAAATTCGAGGCAATGGCAGAGGAAAGAATGAAAAATTATCAGATCAGATAGGTGTAGGGGCGAATCATCATTCGTTCGCAATAACCACAATATGAACGTCAAAATTACCGCCATAAGAAAAGCAAACTACACGGATTTACAGGCGAAATACGAGAATCCGATTGAGCATACGTGCGATGTGAGGGAGGGGCAGTCGTGGATTTCCGTTGATGGCGCGAAGCCTGAGGGGATGTGCGAGAGTGCCTGGGAGTCGATGCGGTGGTTTGTGCAGGAGCTGGCGGCTGGTCGCGGTAATTTTTATGACGGCTGGATGAAAAACCCTAATTCGGCGATGATAAGCTGCAACGACGGATTCCGCCCAGTCAGTTTTTTGTTAGAGACAATATGGAAAGAACCAAAGAAATATTCAAAGTGACAATCATTGGCAGCGTGGTCAACGTGCTGCTGCTGGTGTTTAAGTTTGTGGCGGGTGTGCTGGGACACAGCTCGGCGATGGTGGCCGACGCGGTGCATTCGTTGTCGGATTTCCTCACGGATATCGTGGTGTTGGTTTTTGTGAAAATCAGCGGCAAGCCGAAGGATAAATCGCATGAATATGGCCACGGGAAGTTTGAGACATTGGCATTGACAATCATTGGGTTGGCGCTCGTTATTGTGGCTGTTGGCATCATCAGCAGCGGAGTTGTGAAAATAGACGATTTCTTCGATGGTGAGGAGCTTGAGGCGCCTGGAATGCTTGCGCTTTGGGCGGCTGTTGCCTCAATTTTGCTGAAAGAAGCTGTTTACCGTTATTCTATCATAAAAGCCCGTAAACTTAACTCGCCGGCATTGGAGGCAAACGCATGGCATCATCGCAGCGACGCACTCTCGTCGATCGGCACTTTGATTGGCATCGGCGGCGCAATTCTTCTCGGTCAGCGTTGGGTTATCCTCGACCCGATAGCATCAATAGTTGTTGGTGTTATGATAGGTAAGGTGGCGTTCGATTTGTTGAAAGACGGAGTCGGCGATCTCACCGACAAAGCTCTTCCGGAGAGCGTGGAGCAGGAGATTTTGGATATGATTTCGGAGGTGAAAGACGTCGAGAATCCGCACAATCTCAAGACTCGCCGCGTCGGCAACCATTATGCCATCGAGTTGCATATCAAGATGAACGGCGACATCACACTGACGGAAGCCCACGACAAGGCGACGGAGATAGAAAATCTGCTGAGAAGCAAATACGGCAAGGAGACTCACGTCGGAGTGCACGTGGAACCTTTTTAATTTTTTTTTGAAAAAATTTGGAATTTTCAGAAAAGATTCGTATATTTGCGGAGTGATTAATAAAAATGTCGCTCAAACTTAATATTATGGAAAACAATAATTTTATCATTACAATCAACCGTGAGTTTGGAACTGGCGGTAGGGAAATAGCTCATAAACTCGCCAATATTTTAGGTGTTAAGGTGTATGACAAGAACATTCTTGATGCTGAAATGGGCTTGGATCAGAATGTGACTTCCAAGAAGATGTATCAGGCTGAAGAAAAGATTCTGAAGGAGATAGCGGAGAGGGAGTCATGTGTCATCGTGGGTCGCGCCGGATTCCATATTTTCAAAGATTATCCTAATGCAGTGAAGATTTTCCTCATTGCCGACACTGCCTCGAGAGTGAAAAATCTTTGCGAGAAACTCGACCTCAGCAAAGCGGAAGCCACTAAGATGGTTAAGGAAATCGACGAGAGACGCGATAAATTCACCAAGCAATACACAGGAGTGTCACGTTACGACGCGCATAACTACGATTTCGTCTTGAACGTGTCAAATATCCCGACATATCACGTGGCGGTATTCCTTGCTCAGAACATCAAGCTTAAATTCCAACAGAATGCCGAATAGGGTCATCAAATTCAAAGACGGTCGTCAGTATGAAGGCGAGGTGAACGCCGCAGGACAGCCGCACGGTAAGGGTTATATGGACTCGCCGAGTCCTACTGGCTGCTTGCGCCGCGACCGTTACGAAGGTGAGTTTAAAAACGGCAAAAAAGACGGCTACGGCTACATGAGCTATGAGCTCAATGGCTATGTCGCTGAGTATGAAGGCGAATGGAAGGACGACAAACGCTGCGGCAACGGCAAATACAAACGCTATTCGATGGGCGGCGGAGCAAGTCATCGCTATCAATACGAAGGTGAGTGGCTTGACGATATGGAGCACGGACAAGGCACGCAGACAAACAGTGACGAGCATGGCATTCATCTTAGCACGATAACGGAAGTCTATACCGGCGGCTTTAAAGAAGGCAAGCGTCACGGCCACGGAAAGATCGTGAAAGACGGCTACGACGGCAACTTCGCCAAAGGAAAAGAGACGTACGAGGGTGAATTTGAGGAAGACCGACTCGTCGGACCTTGCGTGCATGAAATGGTGAACGGCGACGTTTGCGAGTTTTTGGAAGGCTATTGCAACGGCAAAGGCATCTACACCTTTGCTGACGGCACCAAATTTACCGCGAGATGGGAAAAAGGCGACCTCGATTTCGACACGATTGAATTTGAGGGCTTCGAAGGCGAGCAACCTATATTGCTGATGGTGGCGGAGTCGCATCACGGATTCGGCTATTCAGAGGCGATAAGATGCATAATCATCCCGAAGAAAGGCAAGAACTACTACAACGAGGCGATGGTTTTGAGCAACTACGACTTCCATATCAACAGCGATTACGCCTATCTTGAAATCAAAGAGATTACCGACGACAGCGTGACATATGTGGTGAAGTCGGGCTTCACAAATGATCATAAAGAAGCTTTCACCGAAACCATCAAAAGAGGAGAGAGGAAAGAATACGAGGAAGAGACGGAGCACACAGGTCGCATGTATGACGATGACTTTACCTATACCTCTGGTAGTCAATTGATTATAAGATGTAAATAATTTTTGAGATGCATATCTACAAACACGAAATAAGATATTACGAGTGCGACCGCATGGGTATCACACATCATTCTAACTATGTGAGAATCATGGAGGAAGCTCGTATCGACTACCTCGACAAGCTTGGATGGGGCTTCGATAAGATTGAGGCCGACGGCGTGGTGTCGCCAGTGGTCTCGATCGAATGCAAATACAAGAGCCCGACCACGTTTAAAGACATCGTTGAGGTGGAGGTTTACATCAGCGGCATGAGCGAGCTGAAGTTCGAGTTCAACTACATCATGCGAAAAGACGGCAAACTCGTGGCGGAAGGCCACAGCGTGCACTGCTTCACTGAAAACGGTCGCCCAGTGGTGATACAAAAAAGACTCCCTGAGCTCTACGAAAGAATAAAGAAAAGTTTAGAACAAGAATAATAGTTAGTTGCCGCCGGCATTAAAGACTTTAAGGGCTTTAAGGACCTTGAAGACCTTAGGACCGGCGGCAAAACCATTAATGATTTTTCACAATTCTATAATGTGGATTATAGTTTTTTCTAAATGCCTCGCTGTGTCTCACGGCATGGTTTCCGGCAGCGGCTGCGGTCAGCTCTGATTGAAGTTCCGCGTCTTTCCATTCGGGATTCACTTCCAATGCGATTTTTTCGATAAGTTTCCATTCCGATGCCCAGTCATCGCTGAAGGCGTTGTCTTTCCCGGCAGCGTTGATAAACATCATAACCAATTGTTCCTCAGTGAGTTCGCCATCAACGATATTTGAAAAGTTGATTCTCACAAAACGATGACGAAATCCCGTAGGCTCGCGTTTCGGCATGAGGCTCAAGTCGGAGTCTTTGCACTGCTCGAGTTCATAATTGATATAATAACGCGCTGCGGCGGTGTCGTTCATCAGATGCTCGGCTCCGAAAAAATCCTGGTAACAGGTCTTGTAGATATCCTGCAAAGTCGCCAAAGGATATTGATTATGAATGTATTGGCACATCTCACGGATGTCTTTTTCGTTTGATTTGCCGCAAGATGACATTAACAAAGAGGAGATTCCCATTATTAAAATTCCAAGAAATTTTTTCATATAATTTTTTTGCAAAAATAATAGTTTTTTTCGTCGCCGTTTCAATGAATTGTATTACTTTTGTGAGCCGAATTTTATAAAAATGGTAGAAGTATCGGAAAAAACGATTGACATCGATAGAGTTTTAAGGGAAAAGATGGGCAAAAAGGCACGATTTGTGCCAGGTTTTGTCGTGTCGTGGCTGAAACGCATCATCCATCAGGACGATTTGAACGAATTCATGTGGCAGAGCCGTGACCTTGTCGGTACCGAATGGCTGGAGGCGACGCTGAAACATCTCGACACCACAATAGAGCTTGTGGGCGAGGAAAACCTCCCTGCAAAAGACGACGGGCGTTTGTACACTTTCGTGAGCAACCATCCGCTTGGAGGCGAGGACGGCGTGGCTCTTGGCGCCATCATCGGGCGACGCTACGACGACCGTTTCCGTTATCTCGTCAACGACCTGCTGATGAATCTTCCTGGACTGGCGCCGCTGTGCATCCCGATTAACAAGACAGGCAGTCAGAGCAGGGATTTCCCGAGGATGGTGGAAGCCGGCTTCAAGAGCGACAACCACATGGTGATGTTTCCGGCCGGATTGTGCTCACGACGTAAGAAAGGCGTGATCCGTGACCTCGAATGGAAAAAGACGTTTATCACTAAAAGTGTTGAATATCAACGTGATATAGTGCCGATACACTTTGGCGGACGCAACTCCGACCGTTTCTACCGTCTCGCCAACTTCTCCGACAGATGTCTGCCGTTTAACCTTGCGATGATATATCTCGTCGACGAGATGTTTAAAAACACGCATCAGACTTTCCGCGTGGCGGTGGGCAAGCCGATACCGTGGCAGACTTTCGACAACAGCAAGAAACCAATAGAATGGGCCCAGTGGGTCAAAGATAGAGTATACGAATTATGAAAATGGAAGAGATAATTGCACCGATTCCTGTTGATTTGATTAAGAGCGAGCTGACTCCTGACCGACTGCTTCGCCCAACGAACAAAAGCAAAAACGAGATTTATATTGTGACGGCTCACAATGCGCCGAATGTGATGCAAGAGATAGGCCGTCTGCGCGAGATAGCGTTCCGCGACGCTGGCGGAGGCACAGGCAAGGCAGCCGACATCGACGAATTCGACACATGCGAGAAATGTTGCCAGCAGCTGGTGGTGTGGAATCCCGACGATGAGGAAATTCTCGGTGGCTACCGATTCCTGCGCGGCACCGATTGGGAAGTCGACGCGAACGGACAGCCTAAGATAGCCACTGCGCATATGTTCCATTTCAGCGACAAATTCATGAAGGAATACAAGGACAGCACCATCGAGCTGGGACGCTCGTTTGTGGCGGTGCCATATCAGAGCTCGCGCATGGGCGCCAAGAGTCTCTTCGCCCTCGACAACCTCTGGGACGGTCTCGGAGCACTCACCGTGGTGTGGCCTGAAATCAAGTATTTCTTTGGAAAGATGACGATGTATCCGTCGTACAACCGCCGCGGCCGCGACATGATCCTCTATTTCCAGAAAAAACATTTTCCTGACAAAGACAACCTCGTGACCCCGATAAAACCAGTCGAGATTGAGACCGACATTAACGAGCTGGCTTCGATTCTTTGCGAAGAAAAGCTCAACCCCGACTACAGAATTTTGAACAGAGAGATTCGTGAACTCGGCACTAAGATTCCGCCGTTGGTCAACTCATACATGGGACTCTCGCCGACGATGCGCTGTTTCGGAACCGCCATCAACGACACTTTCGGCAACGTGGAGGAGACCGGCATCCTCATCACTATCGCGGAGATGGAGAAGAGTAAGGTGCTTCGCCACATCGGCACATTCATCAGAGAACGTTACGGATTCTTCCTTTCATTGAGAAAAAACAAAAATTAAAAATATGAAGACAATAAAGTTAATTCTTGCTATCATGGCAGCTATGGTTTTAGCCGTTTCGTGCGGCTCGAAGGCAAAGAAACAAAAGATTTTGGTTCTTTATTATTCACAGACAAACAACACCAAGCTGGTGGCTGAAGAGATCGCCAACAAAGTCGGTGCCGACATTGAGGAAATCAAGGTGGTGAACCCTTATGACGGTGATTTTCAGGCGACTATCGAACGTTGCTTGCAAGAACGTGAGCAAGGCGTGCTTCCGGAGATCAAACCTCTGAAGTCGAAAATCGCAAAATACGATGTCATTTTCCTCGGATATCCAGTGTGGTTTGGCACTGTCGCACCACCTGTCGCGACATTTTTGAAAGATGTTGACTTGAGCGGCAAGACCATCGTCCCGTTCTGCACTTTCGGCAGTGGCGGTCTGGAGTCGAGCACGAAAGATATTGAAAAAGCTCAGCTTAACGCGAAGATTATTCCTGGTTACGGCGTTCGCGCGGCACGTTTGGAAGCTATGCCAGCCGAGGTCGACCAGTTCCTGAAGGAAAACGGTTTCATCCCGGGCGAATACATCCAACTCGGTGAATTTACTGATTTAGAAGAAGTTACGCCAAAAGAAGAATACATCTTCATCAAGGCTACCGACAACTATCCGATGTTGCACGCTAAGGCGAAATTAGTTGGAAAACGTTGGATTCCGAACGGTACAGAATACCTGTTCATCGCTGAAGACCAGCCTCGTGAGTTTAAAGACAATATGCCTCCAGCGGGCGAGATGAAGATTTATGTGACAGTTATTGGTGACACAAAACCTGAATTTACAAGAGTTGTAAGATGAAAAAGATTTGTTTTTTAGTATCGGTCGCGATTTTGTTGGCGGCTTGCACATCATCGCCAAAGAGACCGAATTTGAAACACTACAAAGAGATTGTCAAGGAGCTGAGTTCCGATAAATATCAGGGCAGGGGATATGCCCGTGACGGCGTGAACATGGCGGGACAATATCTCGAGCAGGAATTTAAAAATGTCGGCGTCGATGAGGTCGTTTGCCAGCCTTTCACCATCGATATCAACACATTCTGCGGTAACATGGAGATGTGGGCCGACGGCAAGCAACTCACTCCGGGCGTTGACTTCGCGATGAGAGAATATTCACCTGGCGTTCATGGCGAATTCCCTGTGTATCATGTAGATACATTGAATTTCGATGCCGAGAAGATGTATGAAGATCTGGCGAAGCCGGAATATGAGAACTGCTTGGTTGTTTGCGACTTCTGGTTTATGTATAACCATCCGGAATTTAGGCCATTGCATAAGGCAGACTCGCCCAACGCGGGATTTATCCAGACTTGGACATCGCCTATCAAGTTTTACAAGGCATATGGCAGCCGCGTGATGGGCAAACCTATCGTTTGGATTACACCTGAGGCTATCGAAGGCGTGAAGAATGTGAAGTTGGATATCGACAACGAGTTTTTGAAAGACTACGAGCTTTTCAATGTTATCGCAAAGGTGAACGGCGAGAAACACGACAGCTGCTTTGTGTTTACGGCTCATTACGACCACCTCGGAAACCTTGGCAGAGACGTGTATTATCCGGGAGCAAACGACAACGCTTCGGGAACCGCTACCATCGTCACTTTGGCTGAATATTACGCGAAGAACAAACCTGAATACGATATGTATTTCATAGCATTTTCTGGCGAAGACTCAGGTTTGAACGGTTCGGAATGCTATGTCAAAACCCCGACTGTGCCGCTCGAGCAGATCAAATATCTGTTCAACATCGACATGATCGGCGACAATAACCCGGTGCAGTACTGCGAAGTCAGCGACGAAGGCAACCGCGGATTTGCTTTGCTCGAGGAAATCAACGGCGAGAAACACTATTTCGAGGCTCTTAATCGCGGTGAGCTGGCTGCCAACAGCGACCATTATCCGTTTGCTGAGCGTCACGTGCCATGCATGCTGTTCGAGAACGAGAACGGCGACGCTTTCAAGTATTATCACACTATTTACGACACCTACGACAGCGCCATTTTCGTGACTTACGAGCCAATTTTCAATATAATCACTGATTTTGTTGAAAGATATTGATTTTTAAACAATGAGAAAACACTGGATTGACAATCTGCGCTGGGCGACTGTGTTGCTGGTGCTGCTTTACCATGTGGTTTATTTCTACAACAACAAAGGCGTTTTCGGCGGAATCGGTGGCTTCGGCGACGGTCCGCAATATCAGGACGTGCTGATGTATATCCTTTACCCTTGGTTTATGCCTCTGCTGTTTTTGCTGGCAGGAATCGGCTCGAGATATTCGTTGGAGAAAGTCTCGGCAGGGCAGTGGTTTAAGTCGAGGACGAGGAAACTTCTGGTTCCGGGAACCATCGGATTGTTTGTGTTCCAGTGGATGACTGGCTATTTCAACACTTTGGTTGCTGGCAGGGGCGAGGTTTTAACCAACGCGCCGGGGGTTGCCAAATATTTCATGTGCGCCTTGAGCGGCATCGGACCGCTGTGGTTCATCCAACTGCTGTGGGTGTTAGGCCTTGTTCTGCTTATTTTGCGTGCCATCGACGGCAAAGACAAATTCTATAATTTGTGTGGAAAGGCAAACATGGTAGTTATTGTTTTGTTGGGAATACTATTTTGGATAGGAGAAAAAACTCTTATAATGCATCCGCGAGCAGAATCTCTGGATGGACTTTATAATCTTTACAAGCCATTATTCTACATTTTCCCGTTCCTGATGGGGTATTTCGTGTTTTCTCACGACAAAATCCAGGAAACACTTGCGAAATTCTGGATTCCGATGATGGTGTTCGCCGTCATTGCAGGTTCTGTATTGATTATCACCACCTTCGGACAAGACAACACCACGCCGCGATATCTTGGAAGTCCGCTCAACAACCTTTACGGTTGGCTGATGTGCCTCGCCATGATGGGCTGGTTTAAGGCGAAATTCGATTGCACAAATAAGTTTGCCGGTTACATGACAAAATCCAGTTTCGGTCTCTACATCGTTCATTATCTGGTGATTGCAAGCTTCGGCTACATGATGTACCGTCACACCTCGTTGCCACCATTCGCGATGTATCTCATCCTGACAGTCGCGGTGCTCACGATTTCACCATTGATTTATGAAGGATTACATAGAATTCCGTTTGTGAGATGGTGTGTTTTCGGAGAGAAGGGAAATAAATAAAGGGTAAGGTTGGCTGTTACGCCGTCAGCAATTCCTTTCCCATTTCGTGCAACGCCTTACGGATCTGATTGAGGCGTTGCTCGCTTGGTTTTGAAATGCCATAAATATAGCGTGCCAACAGACTCTTATTGATTCCGATGGCATTAGCGACCTCTGAAACGTTCAGCCATGGAAAACGGTTGAACATTTCCGCCACCTCGTTGTGATAATTCGGCTCCGTCGTCTCGTAGAAACTCGAGATGTGCATATCGGCATCCAAAGCTTCCCAACGGATTGAAACGCCATCACTATCAATAACAAAACTGTTCCGTTCTTCAGCGGATGCCTCTTGCAGCTCGATATACGCTTCGAGCGGGCGGCTCAATACACGGTTTTCGGTCGTTCTGATGTAGATTCGATCCTCATCGAACCACAAGCTCTTTATTTTTTCCATCTTGGTTATATTAGTCAAACCTTTTGTGCCATTCCTCAATAAAATCATCCCGATAAATCGCACAAGTGTCAAGGATTTTCTTTATTTCCTGTTCCTTGAAACCATGATTATAATCCAAACAAACTGTCGGCTCAAGCACAATTTTCGCTTTCTTCCCATTGCCATCCACATGAACGTGAATCGGCTGATGTTCATCCATGTAAAAGAAGAATCGCATTCCAAAAGATATCATTAATGTTGGCATAAAACTAAAATTTTTGCAAATATAGGTATAAAATTTTATACCTAAGTGTTTTTTTTTGAAAAATTTTTTATTCTTATCTATAAAAACTGAAATAGTTTGTTAAATTTGCGGTTGCATTACGATATAGTTAGTAAGATTAATTCTTGATATATGCAAGTTGAATTGGTTTCTTTTAGATATAATTTGCCCTCAAAAAAACGTTTTGAACTGATGGTAAATATTATCAATCAATCTCAAGCAGATTTGATTGTTTTTTGTGGTCATACATTAAAAGATAAAAATGATCTTTGTGCTTTAGATGGTCTAATTGTAAATAAGTCATCTTTCATATTATTTGAAGTGAAACAGATTATAGAAAGTGATTTTTTAAATCTGAGAAATTGTTTATATCTTATAAAAGATGGCATTGTTTATAATTTGTTTACCAATCAGTTTTTCTCAACAAATAATGAGATTGAAGGAAACGAATCTTTATGTGAACGTTTCATAAATGAACTTGAAACAAGACGTCGTTTCGTTGTTAAGGGTATGAATTGCTTGGTGTTGCAGTGTGGTGAAATAAATATTGTGAAAAATCTCCAAAAAGAAGATAACAAGCCGGTCTTCAGACATGGACAAAGAAAAGACTTGGAAGAGCGGTTTAATAATCTTTTGAATAATGTACAAATTATTATCAATCCGATTCATACTCCAATGGGTAATCAAGGTAAAATGGAAAAACGAAGAGAGCTTTTAAGTGCTAATAACAGATATTATCTATCTGTGAGTCAAAATGGTACAAAATCAAGAAAAGATAATAAATATTTGATATCTATGAACAGTCGAAGTTTACAATATTCATTTTACAATGGTTTCGCATTCATGGAAATTGATTATGAATCAACTAACGATTACCAAAAACGATTGTTTGAATTGTAAACTATTTGGATAAACTATGAAAGTTATATAAATCTAAATATGGAAAACGAAATGAAGTTTTGTCAGAGTTGCGGAATGCCTCTGAATGAACATGTTTTAGGCACAAACGCTGATGGTAGCAAAAATGAAGATTACTGCATGTATTGCTATCAAAATGGCAAGTTTTTGCAAGATTGCACAATGGATGAGATGATTGAGCATTGCGCGCAGTTTGTCGATGAGGTCAATAAAGGATTGCCTCAGCCTATCACTAAGGAGGAATACATCGGTCAGATGAAGATGTATTTCCCGCATTTGAAACGTTGGCGTAAAGAATTGACTATTTCTGACGATAAAATGCCTGAAAACCCAGCTTTGGCTGGTGTTAAGTACCTAATTGCAAAGATGGCTGATACACTGCCTGTAGCGTATATTTCTTCGGTTGATGAAGAAGGATATCCTTGCACAAAGGCGATGCTGGCGCCGAGAGTCCATGAAGGCGTTAAGGTGTTTTATTTCACTACCAACACTTTCTCGTTGCGTGTTGCTCATTACAAAGCAAATCCGAAGGCCAGCATATATTTCTGCGATGAAAAAGGCTTCAAAGGCATGATGCTTCGAGGCACGATGGAGGTTCTTACCGATGCCAAAAGTAAGGAAATGATATGGCACGAGGGCGACGAGCAGTACTATCCTGGCGGCGTCACCGACCCTAACTATTGCGTTCTGAAATTCACTGCCACAGATGGCCGTTTCTATAGCGATTTCTATCCCCGCAGTTTTGTTCTTTAAGGGATGCAAATTGATTACTATACAATAAGAAATAAGGAAGAAGAAATGAATATCCGTTTGGAACAACCTGAAGATTACCACGAGATGCCGAAGGACGACGAGGTGCCGTTCTTCCTTGCGCAAGAGCTGATTCCATGCTATTGGGGCAACCGCGAAGGCACTTATTGTCCGCCGAAAGGTTATTTTGTCGCGGATGAAAATCCGGAGGATTTCGATGAATATGAAAAGACTTTTCCAAAGAAGGCCATGTCGTACAACGAAGGTCAGTTGCCACCATTTGCTGCAAAGACAAAGCTTATAATGCAGACTGCTAGACTGACACTCCGTCCTTGGCTTGATAGTGATGCCGAGGCGCTTTTCAAATATGCTTCCAATCCTGATGTAGGACCTCGTGCCGGATGGCCGCCGCACAAGTCAGTGGAGGAGAGCCGAGAGATAATCCGCACTGTCTTCAGCGGCGAGAGTATGTGGGCTGTAGAGTGGAAGGAGACCGGCGAGCCTATCGGATGTGTTGGATATTTACCGGCTTCTGTATCGAACTTGAGAATAAAAGATGACGAAGCCGAAGTCGGTTATTGGATTGCCAAGCCATATTGGGGCAAAAGTATCTGCACCGAAGCATTGCAGCTGGTAATTGATTATTGCTTTAATGTGAAAAATTTCAATACACTTTGGGGTGATTATTTTCCGGAAAATCCTGCCTCTGGCAAGGTGATGGAGAAATGCGGATTTAAAGATACAGGCATTGAAACCGTTTGTCCAAATCTCGTAGTCGGCGCCGACAGGCCAGTAAAAGTGATGAAACTAGAAAAATAAAACGATATGAAAAAGCTTTTTTTAATACTATTTTCAGCCTGTTTGTTGGCATCATGCAACTCTCCCAAAGTTGATGGACATTACAATTACCAGCACGGCTGGAATTATGACATAGCTGAAGGTCATGTCGATGTACACGAAACCGGCACCATGGATTTTTATCCTGACGGCGGCGCTCTCGATTCGGCAAATCAGGTTTATCGGGTGACTTTGAACGAGGGCGGCACTGTGACTTGGGTGTTCAACTACGTCAGTCCGGGATGGTGGCGCGTTGAAGGCGAAGATTTTTATTCATCGGGTGATGCCGACAGTTTCCGCATGGAACTTCTTGAGGCTAAAGGAGATGGCTGCGACGAAAATCTGGAACTTGCTGAGCGTATCGTGAATAATGTGAGCGGTGGAATCGGTCGCGAAATCAAATTTCATCTGGCAAAATTGACGAAAGAAGAGCTTGTCTGGAGCTACACCTATAAAGACGGTCACACCGACACCTGGGAGTTTTATCGTGATAAAGACAAATAGAGTCTCTTTGCGTCCTTCATAATCTCTTCATGATCGAAAGCCAGTTTCGGCAAATCCGAAATCGGGAACCACTGCGCTTTGGCGGCATCGTCGAGGCCTTTGACATTTTCAACTTTATCAATAATCGCTAAATAAGCCACAGTAACTGTTCTTCCTCGTGGGTCGCGGTCGACTTTTGAATATGCTCCGATTTGCTTGATTTCAGTGACTTTCAAGCCAGTTTCCTCTTCAAGCTCCCTCACGGCACATTGCTCTGTGGTCTCGTCCATGTTCATGAAGCCGCCCGGGAACGCCCAGTAGCCTTTGAATGGTTCATTTCCACGTTGAATGAGCAGTACCTTCGGCTCATTTTCCTTCGCAATCACCACACAATCTGCCGTGACTGCCGGACGGGGATATTCATAAGTATATGCCATGAATTTATCTTTTATTGGATGCAAAGATATTAAATTATTTTCTATCTTTGCCATGTTATATAATTAAACTCGTGAACACAAAGAATTCCATCATTACCAAAAAATATCATTTTTCTTGCGGAGAAATGATTATCGGGTCGTTTGAAGGTAAGCTCTGCCTCTGCGACTGGGTTGATGGACGGCGGCGCGACAATATCGACTATCGTCTGCAAAGGATTCTGAGCGCCTTGTATGTCGAAGGCGATTCAGATGTCATCGAGACGGCGCGGCGGCAGCTTAACGAGTATTTTGATGGCAAACGCCGTGATTTTGATATCCCGCTGCTTTTTGTCGGCACCGATCTTCAGAAAAAAGTGTGGAAAGAACTGCTGAAAATCCCTTACGGGACGACGGTTTCATATGGTGAATTAGCCCAACGTCTGGGCGACCCGAAACTGGTTCGTGCTGTGGCTAATGCCAACGCGCTCAACGCTTTAACTGTCATCGTGCCTTGCCACCGTGTCATCGGAAGTAACGGAAACCTGACAGGCTACGGCGGCGGACTGCGTCGAAAGAGTTATCTGCTTGATTTGGAACAAGGATTTTAATTTTAAAATATGAAAAAGATTATCTATAACTTATTGATCATCACCGCTTTGGCATTAGTTGTGACATCATGCTGCGGTGAACACGAATCACAAAACGTTGAAAAAATGAACACTACAATGGAAGACCTTATGACGCGTCGTAGCATCCGAAGCTACACCGACGAGATGCCTCCGATGGAGGTGATTGAAGAGATCTGCAAGGCAGGCACCTACGCCCCTACAGGTATGAACAAACAAAGCCCGATCATCATCGCGGTGACAAATCGTGAGGTGCGCGACAAGCTCAGCCGCCTGAACGCTGCAGTCTTCGGCAAAGACAACGACATGGATCCGTTCTACGGTGCCCCAGTGGTGCTGGTGGTCCTCGCTGACCGCGCCACCTCTTACACATGGTTGGAAGACGGCTCGCTGGTGATGGGTAACCTCCTCAACGCCGCTCACGCTAAAGGACTCGGCTCATGCTGGATTCACCGCGCGAAAGAGGTGTTCGAGACTGAAGAAGGCAAGGCCATCCTCGCCGACCTCGGCATCGAAGGCGACTATGTGGGCGTCGGAAACTGCATCCTCGGCTACGTGAAAGGCGACTACCCGCAGGCTCGTCCGCGCAAGGAAAACTATGTGTATTGGATTAAATAAACGACTATGATTTTCTACTATTCAGGCTGCGGAAACAGCAAATTTATCGCGAAAAGCATAGCTGAAGCGTTGAATGACAAACTCGTTTTTATCCCCGAAGCTCAACGCGAAGGCAAATTCGAATACAATCTCGCCGAAAATGAGACGCTGGGATTCGTTTATCCGATTTATTCATGGCGACCGCCACATCTGGTCGAAGAATTTGTCAATAGTCTGAAAATCAATGGGAAACCATCGTATGTCTGGACTGCCGTGACATGCGGCGACAATGTGGGCGAGACCGAGAAAATCTTCCGTAAAGAATTGGAAGCCATAGGTTTAAGTCTCGATGCCGCTTTCTGCTTCAAGATGCCTAACACCTATGTCAACATGGTGGGGATGAGCGTCGACAAGCCTGAAATTGCCAATGAGAAAATCGCGAAAGCCAAGGAAAAACTGCCGAAGGTGATTGACCTCATCAAGCAGCATGCCAAGTATTCCGACATGATAAAAGGCGGTCTGCCACGTTTCAAGAGCAACGTCATTGGCAGCGGATTCTACAAATGGGCTTCCGATAAGCCGTTTTTCAGTACCGACGACTGCATCTCATGCGGAATGTGCGTTAAGGTTTGCCCGATGCAAAACATCACAATGGATAATGGCCGCCCACATTGGAACGGCCATTGTAACACTTGCGATGCTTGTTATCATCATTGCCCTAAGCACGCTATCCAGTATGGAAAGACAACTCGTGGCAAAGGGCAATACTTTTTCAAAGATTAGAATTATTTCTTAACGAAACTTCTTGTCTCGACGCCATTTCCAGTGGTCATCTTGATGAAGTAAATGCCGCTTTGTAGCTCGCTGACTTCAACTTCAACCTTGTCGGAATTGCATTCCTGACCTAAGACTTTAGCGCCTGTCAAGTTGTAAATCTCAACATTGCTGATGGTTTCTGCAGCTTCGATGATAAGCTTGTAGTTGACAGGGTTAGGGTAGATGTTCAAAACCTGCTGAGCGTTTTCACCGACACCTGTGACATCGATAAGATGTGCTATAAAATAGTGATTATCAGTCAGGGTGAATGTGAATGATTCTTCTTCTGACACCACGACGTCATCTTCAGTCCAGTTTAGGAAGACGAAGTTCTCTGCTGGGGTGACAGTCAAGGTTACTTCTGAACCATAATGATTATCGCCGACTTTTGAAATTGTACCGCCATTCCAAGGATCGACGGCAGTTAACACTTCATAATTTATATATGAGAAGTTGGCGATAAATTCAGCGTCTTCGGTCACGGTGAAGGTGATTGAGGCATCTGTCGAGTAAATATTGTTGTCTTTTACCCAGTTTAAGAAGTTAAATCCCGGGTTAGGTGTGGCTGTCAATGTGCATTCTTCGCCTGCGTTGTAGGTGTTGGCACCTGTCACTGTTCCGCTTTCTGCAGGGATGACTGACGCTGTCACTGTGTAAGTCGTTGGTGTGCTGCCACCTACAGGGATATCGGCGATGTAAGGCTGGCGCTGCGGCTTTGTCACCACGATTCTCACATCGCCCGATGTTACAGGTGTCACTGTCACGCTGACGCTGCCTGAATCATCAACCAGAGCCGCACCGAGAAGCACGTTGTTTTGTGAAATGCCGACGTATGAGCCTGCTTCAGCGTTGACGGTGAAACTGGTTGCTCCAGCAGGGAATTCTGTGGCATGGCTCACTGTGTTTGCCGTTGGGTTCACTCTGTAAGGCATGATGGAACCGTCGCCGAGCACGTGGTAAGCCTGCCAGTAATATGTCGCATTGATGCTGGTCTGATAATTGCCTGCGTATGCATAGCAAACTGCAATGTTTCCAAGGAATGTCATTGATGATACTGTGTTGTAAGTGTCGTCCATCCACACTGCGTCGTAAACGCCGGTAGCGGTGTTGTTGATGTTTGGCGTGTTACTGAAGGTATTTGTCGCTCCAACGCCGAAGTAATAGTCTTCATACCAATAGGTGTAAGGACATGAGCCGATATATGAGTAGGCGCCTTTGTTTGTGGCACGTATCATCGCCTCACCGAAGCATGGCTGGCCGTAGCCGTAGTTGCCCGAGAGACAGCAGTTGCCCATCGCCAGGAAATACTTGTCGGCATTGGTCAGCTGGTTGACGTTGCTGTTGGTGAAGTTAGGCTGTGTCCATTCCTGGTTGTCGCCATGGGCGGTGTAGTTAACAAAACCGACGCCTGTGTTCAAGGCACTGTAGCAGCCGTTGTACTGGCTCTGGTTGACGTGCGAGTTGACTTGTGTAAAGCCGTGTTCAGTATTGTAATAATAGGTTGTGGCGTATTGGATGGTCGGCTTTCCGACGTAATTGGTCCAGTAGTTATCCCAGCCAGCGATGAGTGTCACATTGTTTAGATATGTAGGATCAGGCATGGTGTATTGCTCATATTGCAAGATTTTGTCGATGATGCTGGTCAACTGGGTGGTGTTTTCCGCCGACATACGGCTGTAGAACATGTCAGGGAAATAGTCGTTGTCGACACTTCCGTAATAAAGGTCAGTGACTTTGCTGGTTGCAGAGCCGTTGGTACCAGGAATTTGTCCAGTGTCGCCCACGAGGATGAGGAATGTAGGGGTGTTGCCCTGGCTTACGCCGGTGTTGTAAAGGTTCTGCACATAGCTGCGGATGGCGTTGTAGTTGCCGCCGGCCTGTGCTGTGGTGTGAACCTGCACGTCGAAACCTTTCTGGATCTTCCAGTTGAGCCATGGTTGTAATGTCGACACGTAGTTCTCAGGAGTGATGACAATCATATGGACAGGATAAGCCATCAGGTCAGGATGATCGTCGTAAACGTCCATAATCTGGCGGTAGTTGAACATCTGTTTGTAAACGATGTCGAAATACGGACTGTAGGTGTTCACCAGCATACGCTCGGTCTCAGCGAAATCAGCGCCTTCGAAGTTGATCTCCACTTCGATGTCGTTGAACACACGGATGGTGTTGCTTTGTGCGTTGTAGCTCACCGGGTTGATGACCAACGAGCCGATTCTGATGCCACGCATCGTTCCCTGCACCTCGATAGATGCCTCAGGAGCGAGGGCGAGACCTCTTGTCTGATATGCCTCTTCATTATAAACGAAAGGTACATCCTCTGGCTTCTGGTCTTTTCTCACCGAAGGCTGACGCGGAATGATGGTGTTGATGCCGTAGTCTGAAAGACTATAATCCTTTGCGGTATAGCTAGTTACCGACACTGTAGGTGTTGCGCCGAACGGCACGGCAAGAAGCTCGTGTGTGGCTGGCAACTCAGGCGCTCCGATATTGCCGGAAGGGTAGGTGCCTTCAAGCATGATACTTGAAAAAACGCCTCTTTCTGTTGTGAATTCAGCACTTTCCAATGCGCCATAACTGAATGTGGCACGGATAGTCTGGAAACTGCTTTGTGTGATTTCGGCTTTTGACTCGCTGCGCAAATCAATTCTGCCGTTCTGGGCTATTGCGAACAAACCGCTAATAACCAACATGAAAAATAATGTAAATCTTTTCATATTAGATGGATGAATTTTTAATGATTAATTTTTTGCAAAAATATATTATTTTTCGAAATGTGGTGAATTTTTTTCGTATTTTTGCATCCCGTATTGATTAAAAATTAACACAATGAAATACGGGTTCGATAGCGAAAAATACCTTAAAATCCAGTCTGAACATATTAAAGAGCGCATCGCGAAATTCGGCGATAAGCTTTATTTGGAATTTGGCGGGAAGCTGTTTGACGACTTCCATGCTAGTCGCGTTTTGCCGGGTTTCCAGCCTGACATCAAGCTGAAGATGCTCATGCAACTCGCTGACGTGGCGGAGATTGTGATCGTAATCAGCGCTGTCGACATCGAGAAGAACAAAGTGCGTGGCGATCTCGGTATCACTTACGATGTGGATGTGTTGCGTTTGCGCGATGAGTTTATGGGCCGTGGATTTGTTGTCAACTCTGTTGTTATCACCCATTACAACGGTCAGGCCAGTGCCGACGCTTATCGTCATCGCTTGGAAAGACTGGGCATCAAGGTGTATTATCATCATACTATCGAGGGCTATCCGAACAACGTGGCGCTCATCGACTCCGACCAGGGCTTCGGTCGCAACGACTACGTGGAGACCACACGTCCGCTCGTCGTCATCACCGCTCCCGGACCAGGCAGCGGCAAGATGGCAGTCTGTCTGAGCCAGCTTTATCATGAAAACAAACGCGGTATCAAGGCCGGTTACGCGAAATATGAGACGTTCCCGATTTGGAATCTGCCGCTGAAGCACCCTGTAAATATTGCTTACGAGGCAGCTACCGCCGACCTCAACGACGTGAACATGATCGATCCGTTCCATCTCGAGGCTTACGGCGAGACCGCTGTCAACTATAACCGCGACATCGAGATTTTCCCGGTGCTGAACGCTATCTTTGAGTCGATTTACGGTGAAAATCCTTACAAATCGCCTACCGACATGGGTGTTAACATGGCCGGTTACTGCTTGAGCGATGATGAAGTTTGCTGCGCTGCATCGAAAGATGAAATCATAAGACGTTATTACACAGCGCTTTGCGAGCTCGCAGCAGGCAAGGGTAGCGAGAACGAGGTGAATAAGATAGCTCTGCTGATGAAGCAGGCGAAAATCACCACCGAAGACCGTAAGACCACCATCGCTGCCAAGGAACGTAAGGAGCAGGAAAACGAGCATTCAGCCGCCATCGAGCTTGAAGACGGTACCATCATCACAGCTCACGCCAGCGCCTTGCTCGGCTCAAGCGCCGCTCTGATTCTCAACGCCACCAAGCATCTGGCGGGCATCGGTCACGACGTGAAACTCATCCCTCAGGCGATGATCGAGCCTATCCAGAAGACAAAAGTCGACATCCTCAACGGCAAGAATCCGCGTCTGCACACCGACGAGGTGCTCGTTGCATTGTCGATGCTCTCGCTTTGGGACGAGAACTGCCGTAAGGCTCTCGACATGCTTCCGAAACTCAACGGCTGTCAGGTTCACTCCACAGTGATGCTCCCCGAAGTCGACCGCAAAATCTTCAAGAAACTCGGCATCGGGTTGACCTGTGACCCGGTGAAGAAATAAAAAAAATCCCGAACGACCGTTCGGGATTTTTTATTTTAACAAATTACCAAAGAACCACTCTCTTTTCCGGTTCCAGCCACATTCCGTCGCCTTCTTTGATTCCGAAGGCTTCGATGAATTCTGTCACCTGCGGAAGTGCCACGTTGACGCGGTTGCGTCCGAGTGAGTGGACGTCCATCTGAGTGAGCTGCAATGCTGCTTTGTTGTTGATGTTGCTTGCCCAAACTGCTGCGTAGGCAAGGAAGAAACGCTGCTCAGGAGTGAAACCGTCCATCATCTCTTTGTTGACCTGGCCTTTTGCCATGGCGTTGTGCATTGCGAGGTAGCTCACATGCAAGCCGCCGTTGTCCGCGATGTTCTCGCCTAATGTCAGCTCGCCGTTGCCGTGGATGAGACCGAGTTCTGGGTCGTCGACAGCGATGCAGTTGTTGAACGCCTCTATAAGTGTCTGTTTGTTCTTGTCGAAGTTCTCAGCGTCTTGCTCTGTCCACCAGTCGTTGAGGTTACCGTCTTTGTCGTACTGGCGACCCTGATCGTCGTAGCCGTGTGTCAGCTCGTGACCGATCACCACACCGATAGCACCATAGTTGGCGGCCTCGTCAGCGTTCATATTGAAGAACGGAGGCTGGAGGATAGCTGCCGGGAAGCAGATTTCGTTGGTTGTCGGGTTGTAGTAAGCGTTGACAGTCTGAGGTGTCATGCCCCATTCGTCGCGGTCGACAGGCTTGTTGATCTTGCTGAACATATAAGCCATGTCGAACTCGTTGCTGCGCATCACGTTGGCGAAGTAGCTGTCGTCTTTGATTTCCAGACCGCTGTAGTCACGCCATTTGTCTGGGTAACCGATCTTAACCAAGATTGTGCCGAGTTTCTCGTGAGCGTTGGCTTTGGTGGCTTCTGTCATCCATTCTGCCATGTCGATACGCTGTCCGAGGGCTGTGATGAGGTTCTGAACGAGTGTCTCCATACGGGCTTTTGCCTCTGCCGGGAAGTATTTCTCGACGTAAAGCTGTCCGAGAGCTTCGCCCATTGCGCCGTCAACATTGGCGGTGACGCGTTTCCAGCGTGGACGGTTCTGCTCGCGGCCGCTGAGGAGTCGGCCGTAGAAGTCGAAGCTGGTCTCCACGAAGTCGTCGCTGAGGTAGCTTGCTGCTCCGTTGATGGCGTTCCATGCGAAATATGCCTTGAAAACGTCGACGTCGGTGTCGCTGAGCACGTTGTTAACCTCTTTCATATATTTAGGCTGAGCGATGTTGAAGCTCTTCATGCCGTCCAAGATGCCCATTGTCTCGAAATAATTTGCCCAATCGATGTTTGGCATAGCTGCCGATGCTTCCTCGACGGTGAAACGGTTGAATGTCGCCATCGGGTTGCGGTTCTCGAGACGAGTGTTCTGTGCCTTGGCGAGACGCGTCTCGAAGTCCATCACCATCTGTGCGAGTTTTTCGGCCTCGATGCCGCTCATCTTGTCGAAACCTGTCATGCCGAATTCTTTTGCCATCAAAGCGACATAACCTTTGCGGATGTTGACGTTGTTGCCTTCGTCGGTGAGGTAGTAGTCGCGGTCGCCGAGACCGAGTCCGCTTTGGTAAGTCCATGCGATGTTCATGTTGGCTTCGTCAGGGTCTGACTCGCCAAATGTTGCGAAGAGTGCGAATCCGCCGCGACGGTGCATCTCGAGCAATGCGTTCCAAACGTCTTCGTTGGTCTTCATGCTGTTGATTTTCTCAAGATAAGGCATGAGAGGTGCCGCGCCCTGTTCCTGCAGACGGATGCTGTCCATGCCGATGTTGTAGAACATGGCGATCTTTTCGGCTATCGAGCCTTCAGGATTGTTGCCTTTGCTGACAGTCTCGATGATGTCACGCAAGTCTTTCTGTGCGTTCTCAGCGAGCACGTCGAATGCGCCGTATCGTGAGTGTTCCGCGTCAAGCGGGTGGTTCTTCATCCAGCCGCCGCATGCATACTGATAGAAATCGTCCTGCAAACGTGCAGTTGTGTCGAAGTTGTTGGTGTCGATGCCAGATGTCAAGGTATTGGTTTCCTTTGAATTCTGACACCCTGTAGCGATAATTGCCATAGTCGCAATAGTTAATAGGAGTTTTTTCATTTGAAAATGATATTTTTAATAATTATTTTTCGGGGTGCAAAAATACGAAAAATTATAACACCTTTTTCGTCATTATTCTGTTGATTCTGTCCCACCATCTTGTTGGAAGCACGCTGTGCAGGAAAACAATCATCTTTCCGCCTCTTCCGATGCAGTAGCGTGTGCGAGGTCGGCGTCGGTTCACAGCTTTGCAGATGGCTTTTGTCACCACTTTGGGCTTCGAGAAGAAGTTCGACCGATAAGCTTTGTGCATGTTGTTAGCTTCATTCTGTGCTTTCTCTTCATAAACCGTTCCTTTTGACGATGCTTCGAGATTATCTGCTGCAATGATTCCCCAGTTAGTCTTGATGGCGCTCGGCTCGATCAGCACCACGTCGATGCCAAACGGCTTTGTTTCCATTCTGAGTGCATCGCTGAAGGTCTCGACAGCATATTTCGAAACATTATACCAGCCTCCGAAATACACTGTAGCTCTGCCAGCAATCGAAGCGATGTTGATGATACGGCCTGAATGTTGTTCGCGCATCGTCGGAAGTACTAATTGGCACATTCTTGCCATTCCAAACACGTTGACTTCCAACTGCTTGCGGGCTTCTTCCATTTTCACATTTTCTATCGCGCCGAAGTAGCCATATCCGGCGTTGTTGATTAAAACATCAATGCGATTTTCAGCGTTGAGCACTGATTTTACGCATTCTTGCATCGAGTTGTCGTTGGTAACGTCCAAGCTGAGCGGCACGATGCCGTATTCCTTGAGAGGCTCCATCATTTCGGTTCTTCTCGCTGCCGCATACACTTTATGACCCTGCTTCGCCAGCGCCATTGCCGAGTCATATCCGATTCCCGAGCTTCCTCCAGTGATGAGGATTATTTTTTTAGTGTTTTTCATAACTATTCTATTATCATCTTAGACGGAATAATCCTGTCAACTAAAACCAAATCTCCATCAATATGGAATATCGCTGTCCAGCGATGTTTCATGATTGATAATGTCTTTACTTCAGGATGGAGATATTTAACCATTTCATAACGACTTAAAGTGAAAGCGTTGGCACTATATGCCAAAGCCTCCAATTCTTTTTGGATTTTTTCTTTATATCGTAAACCAGCTTCTAAACGGTATAGATTTGTAATATAAGCAACGATTTCATCTAAGTCATCAACAGCAGCTTTGCTGTAAACGACTTTACTGATTTTCATACGCTGCTATCAACTTTTCTTTAAAAATTTTAAAAAATTCTTCTGATGAAATATACCCTTCCGGTATCTCTGATTCCGTTGCTTTTGCCCTTGATTTAATGGACTTTTTTGTCATTGTAACTCCGTTCATTGTACGTAAATTTTTCATTGTTCTGTGGTTGATTATTGTCACTGCAAATATAAACAAAATTTTTTAGAAAGAACTCAATCTTGAAAAATAATTTTTGTAATTTTGTCGTTACCAAATAAAGTTCAAAGTATTATGGAAAAGAAAAAGATCAATCCTGGTTGTAGCATTTTATTATTGCTTTTATGTGTATTGATAGCATATATTGTGTTTCGCAAATCTCTTCCAGAAAGAATGGCAGCACATTACGAGAAGTATAATGTTGAAATGCAAGAACTGTCTGAATATGTGAAAAATGCCATTGATGACAGTTGCTATGTATGGGCGGTTTTTGATAAGGATGGAATATATAACTATAGAGTACAACTTCCTAATTCTGATAATGTTATGAATATATGGGATTATCCGAATACTGATTCGGTAATGAACCTTATAGGTTTGGATAAGGCAGATATTGATGTTATTCATAAAAAGTTAGATAATATTAAATGTATTGGATTTGGTTATCATGGTAAGAATGATAAAATGGATATAGAATGGAGATACAAAGGATTTAGTCTTCTTAGTTTTGAAATATATTATCATGCCATGACTGATAGTGAAAAAGATGTGGCATTGACACATACATTGGGTGGAATTCCTTATAATGACCGTGTAGTTTTCCATAATAAAGGTGGCGCTATAGGTTATCTGGATTTTCCATCAGAAGACCGTGAAAAATTCCTTAAAAAACACCAGCCGTGGTAGCCGTCAATCCCGACATAGTCTCTTATATCGAGTGCGAAATCATTCCGCGTTACGACAACTTCGACGCGGCACATCAGCGTGACCATGTTAATATGGTGATTCAGCAAAGCCTTGAAATTGCTGAACATCTCGATGTCGACAAGGATATGGTTTACGTCATCGCAGCCTACCACGACACTGGGCTTTGCGAAGACCGCGAACGGCATCATGAGGTGTCGGCGCAGATTATCAAAGCCGATGAGAACCTTCGGAGATGGTTTACCGAGGAGCAGATTCAAACTATGGCCGACGCTGCCGAAGACCACCGCGCCTCAGCGAAACACGAGCCTCGAACCATCTACGGCCGCATCGTTGCCGAAGCTGACCGTTTCATCGACCCCGAGACCATAGTAAAGCGTACTATTCAATATGGACTCGACCACTATCCTGAGCTCACAAAGGAACATCAATACGACCGCATGATGCAGCACCTCCACGAGAAATATGGCCGTAACGGCTATCTCAAACTGTGGTTTCCTGAATCTCCAAATGCCGCTAGATTGGAGAAATTGCGCCAAATGATTGATAATGAAACTGAAATAAAAGAGATTTTTATGTCACTTTTCTAGCTTGTGCTTTAGGTTCACGTCTTGTGTCCCACATTGCTGCAATTCTAATCGTATCATCTTTGATGTAATAAACAATCTTATTCAACCTTCGAACAATTATGCTTCGATAAAGTTGTTTTCTGTGTGCAAATAGCGGATCTATTTTGCCAAGTTCTGGCATGATTGTCAAGGTGTTAACAATATCTTCAACTTCTTCCGTAAACTCTTTCTGGGTTTTCTCTCCAAATGTTCTTAAAATGTAGGTTTCAATTTAGTGAAAGGATGAAGCTGCTTTACGGCTCCATATTATTTTCATAAATTATTTGGTTTTGTTAAATACTTCCTCGTTTGTTAAATAATTACCTGTTTCAAAATCAGCTTCTGCTTCGTTTAACATGATGTCGATTTCTTCAATTGTATATGGTTTCAAATGTTTTTCTTCGGTTTTCACATGTTCTAATAGTTGTTTAGCTAACCATAGCATATTGCTTTCGGTTAGTGTTCCGAAGAGATAGTCGCGCAAATTTAATAGTGTCGTCTCACTCATTTTTAATGTTTTTTATGTTTACTGCAAAAGTAATGTTTTTTTTGCTTCGTGCAGCTGGTTATTATAATTTTTTCTTAATTTTGTCGTTGAAAAATAAAGAATCATTATGAAAAAATTCTCAGAATGGCTCGTACGTTATTGGTGGATTTGGCCTGTGGCTTGCACTGCCTATACTATAGTCGTGTGTATTCCAGGATTATTTCCTCCCAAAATTGATGCAATAATAAACAAAATTGGAATATTTATTGAACTCTTCCTTTTGTTTATGCAACTGCTTTCATTCATTTACGCACTTAAAATGAAAAAGAATGGTAAAGCTTTGGGCTGTCTGGCTGCAGGTTTTGGATGGCTGATAATAACCACGATGTTTTCTGGCTTTTATTTGTTATGGGAACAATCCCAACCGACAGGTTACGCGGCAAGCCATCCTATCCCGGAAGGTTTGGAATACAACATTCCTTTGCAAGAGATTAGAGTAGTCGATGGGGATACCGTAGTTCCAGTTTTAGGAATTGAATTAAGAGGCACGGACACCATGTATTATCGTAAAGGATGGCAAAAACATACTCCACCAACGATTGATAAAGAAAATGAGCAAACTTGGTTGCAAATTTGGAACAGCTTTCAAGGTGGAATTTACAAATATTCGTTTTATTATCCTGAATTACTTTCCGGTACAATCTATCTTCGCTGTTTTGAAGTGTCAAAGAATGAAGAACTTTCTGCAAGACGTTTAAAAGAAGCCACTTCGGTTGATTTTCATAGACATTTTAAATTCGGTAAAATTGTTGATATGCAACAATTTACAATTTATGAGGGCGATTGGGGCGAATATTATGCCGTGCGAGTGGAAGTTTGGTATCACGACCCTGTGAAGAAAGAGGAACGGATGCTGATGAGCAAAATTTATCGTATGGAAGGCTGGATGCGATAGAATTTTAAATTTTGAATCTTTAAATTATAAATAAAATGTTAGCAAAAGGTCAAAAAGCCCCTTATTTCGAGGGCAAAGATGAAAACGGAAACGTCGTGAAGCTGAGCGATTTCGCTGGAAAGAAGCTCGTTTTGTATTTCTATCCGAAGGATAGCACCCCGGGTTGCACCGCCGAAGCCTGCGACCTTCGCGACAATTACCATCGTTTTATTGCATTGGGTTACAATGTGTTAGGAGTGAGCCGCGACAGCGCCGCCTCGCACCAGAAGTTCATCGCAAAATATGAGCTGCCGTTCCATCTCATCGCCGACACCGACCTTAAAATTTTGAAAGCTTATGAAGCTTGGGGCGAAAAAAAGGTGTATGGCAAAGTGACTGAAGGAACCCTTCGCACGACTTACGTCATCGACGAAAAAGGCATAATTATCGATGCCATCGGCAAAGTCGATACTAAAAATCATACAAATCAAATTCTGGAATAATGAAAAAGCTTATTTTTATTGCTCTTTTCAGCATTTTGGCGCTTTCGGTTAGCGCTCAGGAGATGCTCGTCGGCTCGTATAATATCCGTTATAAGAATCGTGGCGACAGCCTCAACGGCAACGTCTGGACAAAGCGCTGTCAGGTGATCTGCGATCAGGTTAACTTCATGAATCCGTTGATTTTCGGCACCCAGGAAGTGCTTTATGGTCAGCTTCAGGATTTGAAGAGAGGCCTCGACGGCTACGACTACATCGGCATAGGTCGCGACGACGGCGAAAGGGGAGGAGAACATGAAGCTATCTTCTATAAAAAAGACCAGCTGACGCTGCTCGAAGACGGTAACTTCTGGCTCAGCGAAACGCCTGAAAAACCTGGTATCGGCTGGGACGCTGCCTGCATCCGAATCTGCACCTGGGGCAAGTTCCAAATCAACGCCAAAAAGAAAAAAGACCGCACCACGTTCTATTTCTTCAACCTCCACATGGACCACGTCGGCGTGGTGGCACGTCGTGAGGCTGCGAAACTGGTCGTGGCCCGCATCCAAGAAATAGCTAAAGATGCTCCGGTAATCCTCACAGGCGACTTCAACGTCGACCAAACCAACGAGATTTATACCATCTTCACAAACTCAGGCCTGCTGAAGGATTCCTACGATGCCGCTCGCATCCGTTTCGCTGAAAACGGCACCTTCAACGCTTTCAAGACAGAATATTTCACCACCAGCCGCATCGACCACGTCTTCGTGTCACCGTCAACGACTGTTGAGGCTTACGGCGTTTTTACCAATAGCTACTGGACAAAAAACGAGACCTCCGATGTGGCGGAAAAAGCTTCCGACGCACCGCAGGAGATATGGTTCAGCAACACCACCCGTCGCAACCCTTCCGACCACTATCCGGTTTTCGTTAAAATAATTTTATAACTTAAAATATTCATATCATGGCACTATCGAAAAACACAAAAATGGCTCATATCGTCAACCTCATGTCCATCGCGGGAATTGACGGAAATATATCAGATGAAGAGAAAAATGTAATTGTCAAAATTGCCCAAGATCTCGGTCTGACAGAAAAAGATTTTGATGCTTGTATCGAGGCGTTTCAGCAGATTGACGAGAGCAAACTCGAGACAATAGTGCCTGATGATGACGAAGATAAGTACAGTTTTCTGAAAAACATGGTCCTCGTGATGATGGTCGATGGTGAGATCGACGACAACGAGCGTGCTTTTATTGCCGGTCTCGCCGAAAAATATGGTGTTGACGGCGAAGAAGCTGTTAATGAGTTGATACAAATCGTCTACAACGAATATTTTGCCGATGATGAGGACGAAGATGAGAATGATGACGATACCGAAGAAGAGTTTGACGAGGAAATCCTGAATAATGCCGACATCGACACTCGTCTGTTTAAGCTCACCGACGAGCAGATTGAAGATATTGTCCGGATGGCAAAAGACGGCAACGGCAATGCTCAATATGTCCTCGCACGTTACCATCTGGTGGTGAAGCCCGACGATGACTCGACCGACCGCGCACATGAGCTTTTCGTCCTCGCTGCTGAAAACGGTGTCGCCAACGCCTATGCCGGATTGGCACAGATGCTTATGCTCGGATATATCGACCCTGACAGCTGCGACGATTACGACAGCCTTATCGAAAAAGGTATCGAAGAAGGCGGCATGATGGCGCTGAAAATGAAGCTCGAAGACCTGATTTATGGCAACAACGGCTATAAATCTGATCCGAAAAAAGTTATCAAGTTCATCGAAAACGACATTTTTGGCGAAGATGAGGACGAGATGGCGTTGAAATATCCTTATTTTTATGTCGTTCTCGGCGATGCATACAATAAAATAGGCAATAAAGCCAAAGCTGCGGAATGTTACGAACAGGCTGTCTTTTCAGATATGAAGGAGGCGTCGTATCAAAAAAATGCCGTTCAGCTCGAAGGCATGAATCCTCTGGCAAAAGAGATGTTTGAGACGGTTATCGACATGGACTGCGACGACGACGTGCCTGGATGTTTCACATTGCGTGCCCAGCTGCTTGGTGAGAAATACGAGGAGCAGGACAAGGAACAACGTAAAGAAACGGCTCAAAAAATTGTCGAGGCTCTCGAACATGACTACAAAATAGGTTTCGGCGCTGCTGCCACAAAGCTCGCAAACATCTATTATCTTGGTGAATACGGCTTAAAACGCAACATGACTTTCGCGTGGAACTGGTTCTATCGTGGCACGTTGCTTGAAGATGCCGATGCTTTTAAAGGTCTCGCGATGATGGTGAAAGACGGCAACAGTCCGCATGAGGTGCCTGACGGTTTCCTTGAATGGTGTCAAGACAACGCACAACGACGCGTCAAAGGCGCTCCAGATATGTATTTCATCGCCGTCATCAAGCCGGATGGCAATGTAGTGGCATACCGTTTCATTAAAGACGACTGGAACAATCTGGCAGGCTATCTCGGCGCGAAACGATTGTCACCGATAAGAGTCGACAAACTCGACGAGATAGGCAAAAAAGTCGGTATAAACGAGCATCTCACTGCTTGGGTCGACATCGAAGCGCCACGTAAGAAGCTGGAAATGAACGCTGTAGCGAAAAAAATCTACAAAGGAGTCATCGCTGGCGACATCGTCATCACTTTGGCTGACAATATATGGGATCCGATGCTATTCTTGGGCACCGACGACCTTGAAAATGTGGTGAAAGCCCTTGGCGGTAAATTGGTGCAGGTTGTCAACGACGAGCTCGCCTTAAGCAAAGAAAAACGCAAATATACCAAGATTAGCAGCGACTTGCTGCATTCCGAAAGCGGCTTCGTGGCAAGAATCCAGCCTGACGACACCGCTCATATTGTCGACTCGAATCATAAGTTATTCGCTTTGGTCGAAGAAGATATCTACGACCCGATTCGTCTGGAAAGCCTCTACAAAATCGGTGAAAAACTGGGTCTCAAAGGTCGCCTCACAATATGGACCGACAACTCCGCTTTGCGTAAGCAGATGATAATGAACAACAAAAACGAAATCAACACCATCGGTGCGAAGATTTTCCCTGGCCCTGTTGCCGACAACTTCTTCGTCGCGATGGAAGACGAAAACTTCAACATCATGCTTTTCGACGATGCCGAACAGCTCAAAGCAACTGTCGTGGCATTAGGAGTGAAGCCAGAAAACGTGCTTGTTGATTGATACTATTTCATGCACATCTCGAAAATCTTTTCGACATCTTTCTGCTGAAGCGGTTTGAATCCGTTCAGCATGCCTCCGTTGACCGCTTTCTTTGCCATGATAGCGAAATTGGTCTCGTCGATGCCCACTTCAGGGAAGGTGCGTTTCAGCTGCAAAGTGTTGAATAAGAAGTCGCTGAGCGCCGCGATGGCTTTCTTGGCAATCTCCATCTTCGGTAACTTCGCATCGATTCCAAACACGTTGACGCCGAACTGCACGTATTTGTCAACGGTGGTGTCGTCGAGGCAGTATTCCATCCAGCGTGGCGTGATGATGGCGAGGCCGAGTCCGTGTGTGATGTCGTAAATTGCCGACACCTCGTGCTCAATCGGATGGCAGCTCCAAGGCTGGCGTTTGCCGCCGTCAATGAAGCCGTTGATGGCCCACGATGAGGTCCACATGAGGTTGGCGCGTGCCTCGTAGTTGTCAGGCTCGCGCATGGCTATCGGCGCGTATTTGATGATGGTCTTCATCATGCCTTCCATGAAGCAGTCGAGCATATAAAGGTCGAGGTTGTTGTTGAAATACACCTCGAAGATATGCGAGAGCATGTCGGCAGCACCGCAAGCAGTCTGATATGGGCTCACCGTGAAGGTGTTTGTCGGGTCAAGGAACGATACCTTCGGAAGCATGGCAGGGGCGAGGCGACCTAATTTGTCTTTCGTCTCAGGGTTGCTTATCACGCCACCCATGTCCATCTCCGAGCCTGTCGCCGCCAACGTCAGAATCGTCACGATAGGCACTGCCTTCACTATTGGCGAGCGTTTGCTGAGGTCGAGGAAGTCCCACGGGTCGTGGTCTACACATGCGCCTGCCGCCATGAGCTTGGTGGCGTCGATGGTAGAGCCGCCGCCGACAGCGAGAAGCACGTCGATATTATGCTCCTTGCACATCTGAGCGCCTTTACGCACCGAGTCGATGCGTGGGTTAGGCTCAATGCCCGAAAGCTCGAAGAGCTCCAAACCTGCGTCTTTAACCTCTTTCACCACACAGTCGTAGAGACCTGTCTTCTTAATTGAGCCGCCGCCGTAGGTCATCAGCACGCGTTTTCCGTATTTCTTGAGTTCAGCGCCTAAATGGTGCATTTGGTCCTTGCCAAAATATACCCTTACCGGGATGTCGTAAATGAAATCGTTAATCATATCTGTTTAAAATTTTGCAAATATACGAAAAATTCTATATATTTGCACCTTGAAAACTTCACATATATGAAAAAACTAATCTCCCTCGCAATCTTCATGATTTCGGCGCTCTTCGCCAATGCACAAAACGACTCGCTGTTTACCCGCACCGAGTTATATCATCCTGGCGACTACGGCTCGACGAACTACCGCATCCCGGCAGTGATTACAGCTAAAGACGGCAGCATAGTGGCGGTCACCGACAAACGTAAATTCAACGAAGGCGACCTTCCTGAAGATATCGACATCGTTTGCAACCGCAGCACCGACGGCGGCCTCACCTGGAGCGAGCCATACACCATAGCGCAAGGCACCGGCGTCAACCACGGATTCGGCGACTGCGCACTGGCATGGAGCAACGATGAAAACGGACTCATCGCAGTGTTCGTCGGCGGTCCGGGTCTATGGTATTCGACCCCGTCAGAGCCAATACATTCATATAAATGTTATAGTTACGACAACGGCCAGACATGGACAGAGCCTGAAGATATCACACATTTCATCTTTGGCGACAACTGCATCATCCCTGAACATCAATCGTGGCGCGCCTCGTTCTTCGGTTCGGGCAACGGACTGCTCACCTCGTCAGGAAGAATCATGTTTGTGGCTGCCATCCGCGAAGGCACGGCTCAGTCGTTGAGCAACTACGCCGTATATTCCGACGATAATGGCATGACATGGCAGGTGTCGGGTCGCGCCTCCACTGGCGGCGACGAGGCGAAGGTCACTGAGCTCGTCGACGGCCGTATCCTAATGAGTATCAGGCACAACGGCAAACGTTGGTATAACATCTCCTCAAACGGCGGACAGACATGGCGTCCCAACGTCTCATCATGGAACGAAATCACCGCACCGGCTTGTAATGGCGATATAATTCGCTATACCTCTGTAAATCAAGGATATAACAAAAACAGATTGTTGCATTCCGTGCCAAAAGGAACCCAACGTACCGATGTCACAGTGTATCTGAGCTACGACGAAGGGGAGACATGGCCGGTGAGCAAAACAATAGTGCCATACAGCTCGGCATATTCGTCGCTCTGCATACTTCCCGACGGCACAATCGGTCTCTATGTCGAGGAAAATCCAAGCGGAGTGATGGGAAACTATTCCACCGCTTTCTATAATTTCAGTCTTGAATGGCTCACCGACGGCGCCGACTCTCTCGAAGATGACGCTGTTGTCGAAAATGCCGCCAACGACTCACTGAAAGTTTATCCAAATCCTGCGACATCATCAATAAAAATTGAATCAGAAGGATTGAAAAAGATAAGAATCTTAAACGTTAAAGGCCAAACGGTGAAAAAAGTTAACGTTAAAGACCGCACAATTGTCGAAATCGACATCACAAAACTGCCTTCCGGAACTTATCTTATTGAGTCTCTTGACTTTAACGGAAAGCAAAGATTCGGAAAATTTGTAAAATGATAAATTTTAAAAATTTAAAAAAGGATTTCGATACGTCAACGATTTTTTGATATTTTTGTATCCTGAAATAGTTTTTTACGATGGATAATTCTCCTAGTGTTATAATGCTGGTTTTCACGGTGTTAGGCTCGTTGGGACTTCTTATCTTCGGTATGAAGTCGATGAGCGAATCGCTGCAAAAACTCGCCGGACCGCAACTTCGCCACATCCTCGGCAAGATGACAACTAACCGCTTCACGGGAATGCTCACGGGTGTCCTCGTCACCGCAGCGGTGCAGAGTTCCACCGCCACCACAGTGATGACGGTGTCATTTGTCAACGCCTCGCTTCTCACGCTGGGACAGGCTATTTCAGTGATTATGGGCGCCAACATCGGCACCACTCTCACCGCCTGGATCATGTCGGCAGGCTTCTCGTTCAACGTCACCGACCTCGTGTGGCCGGTCTTCATCATCGCGATGATTCTCATCTACAAGAAACGTCGCGCCACCGTGGGCGAGTTCCTCTTTGGCTTGGCGTTTATGTTCCTCGGCCTCGGCACCCTTCGTGCCACCGGCGTGCAGATGAACCTCGGCGAGAATGAGGCTGTGCTCAACTTCTTCTCATCGTTCAACCCCGACAGCATCTGGACAACCTTGCTGTTTCTCTTAATCGGAAGTATCCTCACGATGAGCGTACAGTCGTCGGCAGCTGTGATGGCCATCACCATGATTCTTTGCTCCAGCGGCGCGCTACCGATTTATCAAGGTATCGCGCTGGTGATGGGCGAGAACATCGGAACGACCGTAACATCGAACCTTGCAGCTCTCACAGCCTCCACACAGGCACGCCGTGCCGCCTTCGCTCACATGTTTTTCAACATCTTCGGAGTGCTTTGGATGCTTATCGTGCTGCATCCTTTCATCGATATGGTATGCTCGTTCGTGGGCTATGAGCAGGGCGTTTCCGACCCGGCCAAACTGAGCGTGGTTCTGGCAATGTTCCACACATGTTTCAACATCACAAACACCGCCATCCTCATCGGATTTGTGCCGCAAATCGAGAAAATAGTGTGCTGGGCAATCAAAGACAAGAAGGAATTAGAGAAAGAGGTCGTCCGTCTTCAATATATCGGCAACGGTCTCGTGCAAACGCCTGAAATCGCTGTGCTTCAGGCTGAAAAAGAGACTGCTTCATTCGGTGTCTTTGTTCAGGAGATGTTTGCAAAAGTCCGTCTTCTTCTTAACGAGAAAAACGACGGAAAATTCGCTGAAATGTTTGCTAGCATTGAGAATAAGGAGGATGTTTCCGATCAAATCGAAATAGAAATCGCGAAATATCTCGAACAGGTGAGCTACGACCATCTGAGCGACGAGACCAAGACAAAGATTCGTCAGATGCTGCGCGAAATCAGCGAGTTGGAGAGTGTCGGCGACGCTTGTTATAACATCGCCCGCACGCTGCAACGCAAGATGGAATCGGGCAAGGAATTCACAAAAGAACAATACAAGAACCTGCGTGAGATGATGAAGATGTGCGACGACGCTCTGACCCAGATGAATGTCATCATGACAGGACATCGCTCCGAACACGATATCAACGAGTCAATACGCATCGAGCATGAAATCGACGCCATGCGCCAACAGCTGAAAAACGAGAACATCCGCAACGTCAACGAGCAAAAATATGACTACGCTGTCGGCACCATGTTCTCCGACCTCGTCACCGACTGTGAAAAACTCGGCGACTACGTCATCAACGTGGTTGAGGCACGATTTGGTAAATAAAACCTACATTATTCTAATGAATCGCCGCTTTCGCCGTCTCCTTCTTTAGCTCTCGATTCGAGTTCCATCTTACCGAAACGGAATGTTATACCGACCGAAATATATCGGCTGTTTATCATCTTGTTGGTGCTGTCAGTGAGATAATACGGGTTAGTGTTACTTGAACCAGATCCGATCTTAGCACCCCAATTGAAGAGATCCTGAATGTTCACAAACACCGACATCTTGCGGTTGAAGAAGTCACTTCTGGCACCGATATTGAACCAGTAACGAGCCTTGCGCTCTGAAGCCAGACTGATAGTTGGAGAACTGTAGCCCAAAGCCATCGTCAGCTGATACTGGTTGAAAACCTTCATCCATGCGTTGACGCGCGCACTCCACGACCATTTGTCGTTCTCGTTGACGGTGTGTCTAACGTTTCCTAAATCATCTACGCGGTCGTATTCCATGTGATAACCGTAGTTGTACAGGTTAGCGTACATCCTCACGTTGAAGAATCCCGACGGACGGTATGTCATGTTGATTGAAGTTCCGTAACGCCATGAGTGTCCAAGGTTATATGGCATCGAGTAGCTCACGATGCGGTCGAGGTATTCGTCGTATTCCGAGTCGGTGAGGTTGCTGATTTCGTTTTGGCTCAAACGTCCGTAAGCTTCCCATCCGATGTTGCCGAAACGCTCGAAGAATTTCTGCCATCCGGCTTCCACGTTGTGAGTGTAGCCGTTATCCAAACCGTTAGGGTTACCTGTGGAATAGTTGTTTTCACCGTATCTGCGGTAAGTGCTGACTTGTGTCTCGCCCGGATGCGACATCCTCATCGAATAGTTGAGTTTGATGTTGTGCATGTTCTGAGTGCGGTAGGTGAGGTGTATCGACGGACGTACTGTCCAGAAATACAACGTATTTTTGTCGGCAAACGGCATGGTGCTCATATAGTTGTAATAGGTGCGGTCGTTACCTGCGCCCAAGCCTGTGCTGAGAGTGAATCCGCCCCAACGATGTGTCCAGTTGACATCAGCATTGACGCTGCTCTCAGTGCCTTTGAAATGATAGGCACGCAACGAGTCGATGATGGTAGCGTCTTCATCATTGTAACGGTCGTATTTGTTGTTGGTGTTTTGATAGTCGGCACGCAAGCCGTAACTCATCTCGCCGTTTTTGCTGTATGGCCTGTTGTAACGGGCATCGAGACTCACAGCCTGACTGTTCTGGTTGGTGAGCATGTAACGGTGCTCATCAAGGTCGGTGTAAACGTCATAATAACGGTTGTACCACTGCTCATTCGAGTTATGAGATATTCTCGAGTTGAATCCTATGCGCAGATTATGTCCGAAATTATCGAAATTCTTGGTGTAATCGACTCCGAAATGTCCGAACATATTACTTGCGTCAGTCTTGCTGCGTGTGGTGTCAATCAAAAGAGAGTCGCAAGGCATATTGCTTAAATCATAGAAATAACGCTGGTCTTGCGAGCGTAACATCTTGGTTCCGTTGAAGTTATAAAATCCTCCTGCGTCGAAAGAGATGTTGCTTGATGTATCGATTTCGTAGTCGACGCTCATGAATATATTGCCGCTGACATTGCGGTTGTCGTCGCGTTGTGATGTGGTGTCAGACCAGATGTTCTCATAGTCTGCTATGCTGTCGTTGTAACGGCGTTTCAACTGCCACTCGTCGGTGGTGTTGTCACGGTCGCTGAAACGTCCCGATGCGAACAAGTTGACGCTCAAGCGTTCTTTCTTCCACATGTAGCTCACCCAAGGCGACACGAAAGGCTGGTTGGAGCCGTTCACGCCGAAACTCATAAACTGGTTGCTCTTGATGTGCGTCGAGGTCACGATGTTGATGACAGCTTCCGCGTCTGTTGCGTATTTCGCCGAAGGGTTGGTTATCGTCTCAATTCGTGCGATGGCGTTGGCAGGCAAGGTCTGAAGATAAGTCTTGAGGTTCTCTTCAGTGAGCTTCGATGGCTTGTCGTTGATCCAAATCTCGACACTCGACACACCTCGCAACGTGATGTTGCCTTCCACGTCGACCTCCACTCCTGGTGCGTTCTGCAAGGCGTCTTCGGTGGTTCCTGTCTGAATCGACGGGTCCTCGCTCACGTTGTAGATGAGTTTCTCACCGTCCATGGCATAAAGCGGTTTCTCGGCTGTAACAACCACAGCGTCAAGGGTTAACGCGCCTTCGTGGAGCTTCATGACTCCTAAGTCGGTGTTGTTTTCCACCCTGAACGGATGAATGTAAGTCTCGTAACCGATAGCCGTGACACGAAGCAAAAACGCGCCCTGCGGTATGCCTGCGAGCTCGAAAATGCCTTCGAAATTGGTCACTCCGCCTTTCACGAAAGTGCTGTCAACAGAGTCGAGCACCGTGAGGTTAACAAACGGCAATGGCTCGTTGTTTTTCTCATCGAGCAATAATCCCACCACAGTGAAGGTGTCGCCCTCGCGCACTTTTTTCTTCTGATTCACCTGCGGACGCTGCATATCCTGCTGGTTCCAGCGGTCTCTGTCGCCACCCGGACGCTGTCCCGGAGGTCTGCCGCCAGGAAATCTTCCGCCACCTGGAGGAGGACCGCCGCCCGGAGGAAATTGTGCCATAACAACAATCGACGACATCAGCAATAACGCTAAAGTCAGAAACCTGAAAAATACTGCTCGTTTCATTTAATTAATCTGCTTTTCACTTGCAAAAATAGTTTTTTTTAACCAAACTTTTCAAAAAAAATGATGAAACGGCAAAAAAAAGTTTTAAAGCGGAAAAAATGAATTTCAAACAAGGAAATTAGTATCTTTGCAAAAATTTACAAAAATAACCATGAAAAAACTAACTCTGTTGATTATTGCTGTGGCCTTGTTTTCAGGTCTTTCGGCAAAACCTGTGGATGTCGCAGCCGCACAACGCCTCGGCGAGAAATTTATAACTGCAGGCAACCGTGTTGAATCGGCTTCGATGAGCCTCACTTTCGTCGGAAAAACTGACTCAGGTGTCAATGCGTTTTACGTCTTTAACTGTGAGCCCAAAGGCTTCGTGATAGTGTCGGCCGACGACCGTATGTTCCCGATTCTGGCTTATTCGACGGAAGGAAAATTTGACCTAGTCGCCGCGGAAGAAGGCCCGAAAGTGTTTCTCGACGCTTATTGTTCTGATTTGGAGACTGCCATAACAGAAAATCTGTCACAATCACAAGATGTTGAAAATCAATGGAGAATGCTCGATGAAAACGGCGTGCTTCCAAACTGTGGCGACCGTGAAGCGGTTGGTCCGCTGTGTACTTCGACATGGCATCAGACACAACTTTACAACGACCAGTGTCCGGTCGATTTGGAAGGTTACAATGGCCATGTGAAGGTGGGTTGCGTTGCCAACGCAATGGCACAAATCATGAGATATTGGGAATGGCCAAAGACCGGTGTGGGCTCGCACAGCTACTATTGCTACGGATACGGCACAACATCTTACGGCACGCTTTCAGCCAACTTCGGTGAGGCTGATTACCGCTACGAACTGATGCCTGACTTCCTCGATTACACCAGTCCGCAATATGAAATCGACGCGGTGGCATTGCTCGAATATCATGCCGGAGTTAGCGTCGAGATGGACTATGGTCCTAACGCTTCAGGCGCGTATTCAGGCTATGTGGTGCCAGCAATGAGACAATATTTCCGCTATTCAAACAGCGCCAGCTTTGAGGACAGAGATGACTATACCGATCAGGAATGGACTAATTTGATGAGAAACGAAATCGACAACGGCCGTCCGATGTATTATTCGGCCTACAGCTATACCAAAGACGGCAACCGTGGTGGTCATGCTTTTGTGTGCGACGGCTACGACATGCTCGATTTCTTCCATTTCAACTGGGGATGGCAGGGCTTCGACAATGGATTCTATCACATCAACGCAATGGATTTGACTCATCACGCATACAACTATAATCATTCCACCACGATAAATCTTCAACCTAACGAAGAGTATTTTAACCAGCCGGAACAGGTAAATAGTTTTATTTGGCCGACAGAACAAGGCACTGGAGTGAGACTCAGACTTAAATCACCGGAATTGACTGTCGGCGGCGACCCGATAACAGAGGTCGACTCAGTTGTTGTTTTACTGAACGGCGAGCCATTCCATACTTTCATCTCGCCAAATCCTGGCGAAATACTTTTGTTTGAAGATGCTCTTGATGCTGAAGACGCTGGCACGGTTAACTATTTTATCATTTATCCGGTGACACCGGGCGGTCGCGGCAAGGGAGTAACATTTCCTGTGAAGATGTGGGAAGCCGAAGGCTGTATCGGCACTCCGCTGACGTTCCATCTCTTCGACAGCGCTGGCGACGGATGGCTTTCTCCTGCAATCTCAATCCTCGACGAGCGCGGCATCGTGTTGTATCGAGTTGGTCTCGACAATGGCGCTGCCGACACTGTGACGGTCGACATCCCGATAAACTGCAACCTCACACTTTATTGGAACTATTGCAACATCGGCTATGAGGACGACGACGCGGAATGCTCGTTTGAGGTTTACGACTACGACGGCGAAATGATTTTCGGTCTGGATGCCAAACCTACTGTTGGCGAATTGTTTAACTTCTACAACGATTATCCATTGGCAGTGGAACCAATCTTCATCACAGAAAATGATTACGTCTCGGTGACGGTGTTCGACGTTTTCGGTCGGATCGTTTATACCGGCAGCGTCGATTTGTTTAATGTCGATTCGTTGAAAAACGGCGTTTTTATGCTACGATATGCCACATCCGACGGACGTTGCCGCACATTCAAAATCAGCAGATGAAATTTTTGAAATAAAAGTTTTTTGTCCGAAAATTAATCGTAATTTTGCACCCTCAAAGCTCGTCATTTCGAGCGAAACGAAGTGGAGCCGAGAAATCTTGGATAATTAAGAATTTATAAATTTAAAATATTGAATATCATGGAATTACCATTTGCAGAAGCGTGGAAAATCAAGATGGTTGAACCTATCAAGAAATCCACTCGCGAACAACGTGAAAAGTGGCTCAACGAAGCCCATCAGAATGTGTTTATGCTGAAGAGCGACTACGTCTACATCGACCTCTTGACCGACTCTGGTACAGGCGCCATGAGCGACCGTCAGTGGGCAGCTATGATGCAGGGCGACGAGAGCTACGGCGGTGCCCGTTCTTTCTACCACATGAAAGACACTATCACCGAACTCACTGGTTTTGAATATGTTATCCCAACACACCAGGGCCGCGCCGCCGAGAACGTGTTGTTCTCATACCTCGTGAAACCAGGTCAGATCATCCCGGGCAACGCTCACTTTGACACAACAAAAGGTCATATCGAGAGCCGTAAGGCATTCGCTATCGACGTCACAGTGCGTGAGGCTTACGACACCCAGCTCGAAGCTCCTTTCAAAGGCAATGTCGACCTCGAGAAACTCGAGAAGATTTTGAAAGAAAACAAAGGCAACGTGCCGTTCTTCGTATTGACAGTGACAAACAACACCGTCGGCGGTCAGCCTGTTTCAATGCAGAACATCCGCGAGACCTGCGCACTCTGCCATAAATACGGCGTGCCGGTCAACATCGACAGCGCCCGTTTCATCGAGAACGCATATTTCATCAAGACACGCGAGAAAGGTTATGAAAACAAGACCCTCCGCGAGATCGTGAAAGAGATGTTCAGCTATGCCGACTCAATGACAATGTCAGCAAAGAAAGACGCTCTCGTCAACATGGGCGGCTTCATCGCAACAAATAAGAAAGACTGGTACGAAGGCGCCAAGTTGTTCTGCATCCCGTTTGAAGGCTTCCTCACATACGGTGGTATGAACGGCCGTGATATGGACGCTCTCGCAGTCGGTTTGAAGGAAAACATCGAATTCGAAATGGTCGAGACACGTATCAAACAGGTGCACTACCTCGCTTCAAAATTGGATGAATACGGCATTCCTTACCAGCGTCCTGCCGGTGGTCACGCCATCTTCGTCGATGCCGACAAGGTTTTGACCAACATCCCTAAGGAAGAGTTCCCTGCTCAGACTCTGACATGCGAGCTCTACCTCGAAGCAGGTATCCGTGCTTGCGAAATCGGTTACGTCCTCGCCGACCGTGACCCTGTCACACGTGAGAACCGTTTCGGTGGCAACGACTTCGTGCGTCTCTGCATCCCACGCCGTGTTTACACCAACAACCACATGGATGTCATCGCAGCCGCTCTGAAGAACGTTTACGACCGCCGCGACACCATCAAACGTGGTCTGGAAATCACATGGGAAGCTGAATTGATGAGACATTTCACCTGCCAATTCAAGAGACTTAAATAAGTTGTTCAGTTGTTCAGTTAGTCAGTTGTTCAGTTAACTGACTAACTGATTAACTGACTAACTGACTAACTAAAAAATGAATTTCGTATTTGTCATCGCCCTCACATTTTGTGTAGCCGTCGCTTCCACCGCTTTTAATCTCGAAAAAAAGAATGGCTGGTGGCGTAATATGCTGTATGTGTGCGCCTTGGCGGCAGGGCAGGGGCTGATGTACTGGCTCGGCTCGTTGCTCGGCGGCACGTTTATGAACCGATTCGAGGGTTTCGCCAAGGTCATCGTATTCATCCTTTGTTTCATGATAGCATTCAGGATGATTCTCGACACACTGAAAATCAAAAGCGGAAAGAACCTTTTCCTTATCGACAAACCAAAACAACTGATAATTCTGGCTATCGCATTGGGTATCAATGCCATGTTTGCCGGTCTCATCGCTGGTGACGCATTCATGCCATTATTTGGAAAAATCACACCTTTATATATAATAGGTTTCTCCCTCATCTGGGGCTTCATCGGAATCGGAACCAAATTCTCACAAACAAAATTGCTTGTCAATAGCCTTTTAAATTTTGTTGCAGCCTTGGCGATTTTAGCCACTGGCTTTGTGGTGATATTTTAATCTATCGTCATTTCAATCAAATTTAGATTATTAAATTGATTATTATGCCTTAACAGGCAGTCTTTCTTGTTCTTTCCCATGATGGAAAGAACCAAAGATCAAGGCCCGATTATTCGGGCCTTGACTTTTTGGTTACTTTTTTGTCAAGAAAAAAGTAACAAATAACCGCCATGTAATGGCAAAAATTGTTAAAAATTTTTAAGATTTCCACCTTTTTTCTGCAAGTTAAGTTAAAAATGTCGGAGGTGTTGTGCTTTGATATATTTTTGCGAAAAATAAATTTTTTTTCATGAAAACTCTTGACAAGTAATAGTATTATTACTATTTTTGCCGAGAACAAAAATCTGAATTTATGAAGGTAGTTAAAGTTAGTTTTATAATCAAAAAGTTGATGGAGAACGGATGGGTCATCGACAGACAAAAAGGGAGTCACAGACAGTTTAAACATCCTGAGAAATCTGGAGTTGTAACAGTAAATGGAAAACCAAGTGACGATACTTGGGGTTTTGAATTGAAAAGTATTGAAAATCAATCAGGAATAGAGTTTTAGTATGGAAAAGGTTATTATTTCAACATCGAAAACAGAAAACGGATTTAGCGCCAGTTGCGAATTGTTGCCAGGCTGGGTAGTCGCATTCAGCGGAAGTTTTTCCGATTTTTCAAAATATATTCAGGAAAGTGTCGATTTTTATATCGAATGTGCGAAAGAAGATAAAAGAGAATATCCTAAAGTCTTTGATGGTCAATATGTTTTTGAGTATAAAATGAATATTCAAACTATTTTGTATTGTTATGACAAAATCATCACAAGAGCCGCTTTGTCAAGACTGACTGGCATTAACGAAAGACAGTTGGGGCATTATATCTGCGGAAGAAGCCATCCAATGAAAAAACAGCAAGATAAAATAGTCAATGCATTACATTCGTTGGGAAAAGAATTACAGTCGGTTACGGCTTGAATAATATTTTGTATATTTGTAATTTGAAACAAAATTATAAATCGATTACTAATTATTTGATTATGAAGAAGTTATATTTTATATTAATCTTAATAATCACAGCGGTAACGCTCAATGCGCAGCCGCAAGGATACTACGACGGCACCGAAGGCCTCACAGGAAACGCCCTGAAAACCAAACTGCATGCCATTATCAAAAATGATGATCATGTCTCGTATAGCGGCTTGTGGAGCGCTTATCAGCAAACGGATAAGAAACCTAATGGCAAGGTTTGGGATATCTATTCCGACGTTCCGAACGGCACGCCACCTTACCAGTTTACCTTCGGCTCCGACCAGTGCGGAAACTACAGCGGCGAAGGCGATTGCTACAATCGCGAGCATCTCTGGGCACAGTCGTGGACAAATGACGACAGCAAGCATAAAACCGACCTGCATCATGTATATCCAACCGACGGATATGTCAACAACCGTCGCGGCAACTATGCTTTCGGCGAGGTGAATAACGCTTCTTGGACTTCGCGAAATGGCGGAAAACTCGGAAATAATTCAGTGAGTGGATACAACGGCACGGTGTTTGAGCCAATCGACGAATACAAAGGCGATATTGCCCGCGCTCTCATGTACGTCAGCGTGCGTTATTATCAGGAGGACAACAGCTGGAGCACTTCCGACATGACAAACAAGTCGGTAATCAAAGACTGGGCGATGAGCATGCTGCTCCGTTGGCACGAGGAAGACCCTGTCGATGACAAGGAAATCAACAGAAACAACGCGGTTTACAATATTCAGAGAAACAGAAATCCGTTTGTCGATTATCCTGAGTTCGCCAACATGATTTGGGACCCGTATTGGAGCGTCGACGAAAACGAATACACGGTGTTGGTCAACGTGTGGCCGAATCCTGCCACATCTACAATTTATGTAAAAGGTGAAAACCTCGAGGCTGTTTATATGTATAACTCAATCGGACAACTCGTTCTTACTCTTGATGTTACGAATGCCGACGAGCAGTCGTCAATAGATGTATGCGGCTTCAACAGCGGTATTTATTTCATGAATGTCGTATCGCAAAATGGCGGTTCGGTACTTAAAAAAGTTATTGTGCAATAATGTTTTATCTTACAAAAATATTCCATTTCGAGGCGGCGCACGCCCTCAACGGCTACGATGGGAAATGTCGTAACATCCATGGCCATTCCTACGAACTGCGCGTGACGGTGAAAGGCATGCCTCTCAACGAGCCTGGTAACCCGAAAAACGGCATGGTAATCGACTTTCACGACTTAAAACAAATTGTAAATCAAGAAGTTGTGGAAAAACTCGACCATTCGTTCATTATCGGGAACAACATGCCGAAGGATTTTGTCGAGATTACTAAAAAGAATTTCGACAAGGTGGTGGAGCTGCCATATCAACCGACAACCGAGAACATGCTTGCTGATTTTGCCGAGAGAATAAAGAAACGGCTGCCGCAACACGTTGAGCTTTACAGCGTTACGCTTCAGGAGACGCGCGACAGCATAGCCGAATGGAGAGCAGAATAAGATGATTTCAATTCAAAATCTGAGCATACATTTCACCGGTCAGGACCTCTTCACCGATATCAACTTCATGATTCGGGAGAAGGACCGCATCGGTCTCGTTGGCAAAAACGGTGCTGGAAAAACTACTTTAATCCGTATAATCGCAGGCCTCGAACAGCCTTCGCACGGCAATGTTGTGATGTCGGATGACGTCACTATCGGCTACCTGCCTCAGGAAAAGAATATTCATTCTACAAAAACTGTTCTCGAAGAGACGATGACGGCTTTTGAAGAGTATCATCAAATTGAGAAAAAACTGGCGCAACTGCAGGATGAGCTTTCGCAACGCACTGATTATGAAAGCGATAGCTATCAGAAACTTTGCGAACGAATGAGTGCCCTCAACGAGCGTCTGACTCTCATCGGTGGTCATTCTGCGGAAGGCGAGGCTGAGCGTATCCTAGTAGGTCTGGGCTTTGACCATGAGGATATGCAGCGTGAGATGAATGAGTTCAGCAACGGCTGGCAGATGCGTGTGGAACTGGCAAAAATCCTGCTTCGCAAACCTAAGCTTCTGCTTCTCGACGAGCCTACCAATCACCTTGATATTGAATCAATTCAGTGGCTCGAAGGCTATCTGAAGAGTTACTACGGCGCCATCTTCATGGTGTCGCACGACCGCGCCTTCCTCGACCATATCACGATTCGAACCATCGAGATTTCGGGTGGCAAAATTTATGATTATAAATGTGCTTACACCGAATTCGTGGAGCGTCGCGAGGAGCGTATCGACATGCAGAAAGCTGCTTTCGACAACCAACAGCGTGAAATAAAGGAAATCGAGGCGTTTATCGAGCGTTTCCGCTACAAAGCTACGAAAGCTAAACAGGTGCAGTCGCGTGTTAAACAGCTCGAAAAGATGGATGTGGTGGAAATCGACGACCGCGACAAGTCGGTGATGCACTTTAAGTTCCCGCCTGCGCCGCATTCCGGCAAGGTGACGCTCGAACTGAGTCATATTTCAAAGTCGTATGGCGAGAAAAACATCCTCAATGACATCAATTTGCTGATTCCGAGAGGGGAGAAGATCGCTTTTGTGGGTCGCAACGGCGAAGGAAAATCAACTTTGGCGAAGATTATCTGCGGCGTGCTTGACCATACAGGCGAGGTGAAACTCGGACATGAAGTGAAAATCGGCTACTACGCTCAGAATCAACAGGATATGCTCGACCCAGAGAAGACGGTGTTCGAGACTTTAGACGATGTTGCTGTCGGTGACATGCGCGTGAAGGTGAAATCGCTGCTCGGTGCTTTCCTGTTTAGTGGCGATACAATCGACAAAAAAGTGAAGGTGCTTTCAGGTGGCGAAAAAGCACGTCTTTCGCTGGCAAAAATGTTGCTTTTCCCAACGAATCTGCTGGTTCTCGACGAGCCCACCAACCACCTCGACATGCTCTCGAAGGATATTCTCAAGTCGGCATTACTTCAGTTCGACGGCACTCTCATCGTTGTCTCTCACGACCGTGACTTTTTGCAAGGTCTCACGACGAAAGTCTACGAGTTCAAGAAGCCTCACATCAAGGAATATATCGGCGACATCTACGATTTCCTTGAAGAGAAACGCCTCAAGGAACTCGATGATTTGAACCGTCAACAGAAGATTCAACAGCAACAAACGCCTGTCATTTCTCAAAATAAAATCGATTACGAGGCGAAAAAAGCCGACGATCGTGAAAAACGTCGTGTCGAGAAGGAAATCAAAAAACTTGAGGAACAAATTGATGCTCTCGAAAAAGAACTCGCTGATTTAGATGAAGTTATGGCAAATCCCGCCGCCCATCCCGAAGTCACCGTCGACGATAACTTCTATTGGAGTTACGGCAAAAAGAAAGAGGATTTGCAGTACTTAATTGATAAATGGGGTGAATTAGCCATGTAGCTTATTCTGAACAGGTATCGCGTAAATCCCTAGCAAAATCTCAGTAAACCGTGGCTCTGCTTCGCTGCCGAGCTCCTCGTAAAGTTTCGAGAAAATCTTATCGCAATATGCCTTGAAAACGTCTTTGTCTTCTTGAGTGTAATTCTTTTTAAACGTCGAAGTGCCTGATAACCAATCGTATGCGATGTAGTTGTTTGGATACAGACGATAATGCTCGTAAATGCTCTTGTCGATCATATCAGCCACAGCAGGCACAATCTCATGTTTGTCGGCTCCTTCAAACTGCTTCAAATCGTCGTAAGTGATTGTCGGACAAATAGCTATGTTCATCGTTCCTTTTTTCTTCTTCAATCCTGAAACGATGCTGTCCATGTCTTCCATAGGCTTCTTCACATACACTCCGTCGCGTTCCTTGAGGTAGCTCTCACGTGCCTTCATCATAGCGCATGGCTCGTATTCGTAGGAGGTGGCGATAGGCGTGATGTTCAGTTCCGCCAAGTTTGAAACAAAGTCTTTTCTGTCGCCCGACATCGAAAACATGTTAATCAAACCATGGTCTGTCTTGTCGTTGCCGTCTTTCGTCCTGCCGTTGCGTTGCGCAATCCAAACGGATTTATTTTCTTTGATAAGATATCTGATATAATCGGACAGATGCTGCGAATTTTGAGCTAACTCCCTGACATTCTGCGACCTAAGGACTTTAAACATCTTGTTCGCCTTGCTGAAAACGTCAATCGTCTTGTTCAAAATTAGGTTGTCGCCGAAAGCAATGTTGCAGGTCTCCAAGCCGTTGTCAAGCATGTACATCTGAAGGATGAACGCGTCAAGTGTGATGTCGCGGTGGTTGCCGGTAAACAGATATGCCTTATGTTTGTCGAGAGTGTCAAATCCTTGAGTGTCAACACCTTTCATCGTTGTTGAGGTAATCAACTTGACGAAACGTGTCATCATGATTCTTTGAAATTCTTCGGTGGTTTTGATTTTTCTCAAAAAATCCTTGACTTCGTCGTCCGACATGCCTGGAAGCACCAGTTTCGCTACCGAAAGTGATGTCTCGTCATTGACGAAGAATTCCATCGCACCTGGAATTTCCTCATCTTTAAATGATCTTATATCTTCAAACTGCTCTGGTATCATTTCAATTTTTATTCCACAATCATAAATGGCATCAATGCTTGAACGCCATCAAGTCTTGAGATATTGTCGATAGTCTCAATATATGTGTAATTCTTTCCTAATTTGTTCTTAATCAATGATTTGGCGTATGGCTCTTGCACTGTGCCGCCCAACAGCATTTCCATCAAATCCTTTTGTTTTGGATAAGTTTTGATTGAATAGTCGGTAAGATTTGCAACGTTTGCGGCATATTCGATGGCTTTGTCGAGACCGCCGAGTTCGTCAACCAAACCGAGTTTCAAAGCGTCGGCACCGGCCCAAACTCTACCTTGTCCGATTGAGTCGACGTAGCTTTGGCGCAATCCGCGGGTGCGTGCCACTAATGCTGTGAAGTCGTTGTATGTGTTGCCGACGTATTTCTGCAACATCTTTTTCTGATAGTCTGTCAAAGGCTTGGTGACACTTCCGAAATCAGCGTTTTCGTTGGTCTTCACCACGTCAAATGTCAATCCCACTGTCTCGTTAAGGAATTTCTGGGCATTTGGGAATGTGCCGAAAACACCAATAGAACCTGTCAAAGTGGTCGGGTCAGCGAAGATATGGTCGCCTTCTGTTGAGATCCAGTAACCGCCCGATGCAGCGTAGCTTCCCATCGAGATGATGAACGGTTTCTCGGCTTTTGCCAACTCAACCTCGCGACGAATCACTTCAGATGCCAAAGCGCTGCCTCCAGGTGAGTTCACGCGCATCACTATGGCTTTCACTTTCTTGTTTTCGCGTGCTTCTCTGATGGCTTTCGACAACGTAATCGAGCCTATCGTTGAGTCGTCACCATCGCCGTCGATGATTTGTCCGTTGGCGTAGATAATGGCGATTTTGTCGGCTTTTGCCTTCGGCTCAGGTCTTGCGCTGGCATACTGTGAGTTTGTCAGGATATTGATTTTAGCTGATTTTTCAAGTCCCGACAAATCTTTTATTCTAGCAATTATTTCGTCTCTGTAGGCTAATCCGTCAACAAAACCTTCTTCAAGAGCGACTTTTGCATCGAAAGTCAAAGCCAAATTGTCGGCTAACTCATTGATTTTAGCGATGCTGATGTTTCTCGACTCACTGATGTCACTCACAACCTTAAACCACATGGTGTTGAGCAGTTTTGTCATCTGTTCACGGTTGGCATCGCTCATTTTATCAAGGAAATAAGGCTCTACAGCGCTTTTGAACTTGTTGTTCGGACCTCTGATAATCTGAATTTCGATGTCGAGTTTGTCCAAAAGGTTCTTGTAAAACATTATTTGTGATGCCATTCCGTGAATGTCGAGCATTCCGTCAGGGTTGATGTAAATCTCATCGCCTGCCGTGGCAAGATAATATGCGTTTTGTGCCATTGTCTCTGAATAGGTGATCACAAACTTCCCTGATTCTCTGAAACTTACGATATGATGTCTCAGTTCTTCGATGTTTGCTGTCGATGTCCCGACCGACGATAACTCAAGGAAAATTCCGCTGATGTTAGGGTCATTTTTCGCCTCGTCGATGTTAGCTATGATGTCGTTCAAGCCTGAATTATCGGTGTTGTTGTTCTGCAGTCCCATCAATGCCGCGGTGAAGTCGTCGTCAGTTGTCCTCTCCGGGATATCGTAGTTAAGGTTCATGTACAGCACCGATTTCGGTTTCACGTTGACAGTGTCTTTTGTGCTTGAACCTATTGTCCAAATCATTATTACGAACAAAATTATGAGCATCAATGCCGATCCAAGGCATGAAGCGAACATGAATTTGAAGAACTGTTTCATTGTTTAAAATTTTTTTCAAAGATACGATTTCTTTCATTATATTTGCATTTTGTAAGGCAAAAATTTTTTCATGGCTTCGGAATCGGTTTTCGTTTTGTTAGGCTCGAATCTCGGCGACCGTGAACTCCTTGTAAATCAGGCGTGTAAGATGATGGGGGAGAGGTGCGGTGAGATTGTTGCCAAGTCGCGTCTTTACGAATCGGAACCGTGGGGCTTTCAGGCTGAGCATTGGTTTTTGAATCAGGTTGTGGAATTGAAAACTTCGTTGTCGCCCGATGCGCTGATGACGGAGTTGCTTGCAATTGAGAAGGAATTGGGTCGCGACCGTACCACTCCGCATGAGGGTTATGTGTCGCGTCCGATTGACCTTGATATTCTTTATTTTGGTGATAAAATAATTGAAACTCAGTTGGTTACGGCTCCGCATCCACGTCTTCATCAGCGTAGGTTCACACTGTTGCCGCTTTGTGATGTGGCTTCTGATTTTGTGCATCCAACATTGAAAAGAACAAACCTTCAGCTTCTTGACGAATGTCAGGACACCGGAATTGTTAAAACTTTGTTTATATGAGATATAATTACGTGGCAATTGAAGGTACGATGGGCGCTGGCAAGACGACGCTCTCGACGATGATTTCCCGAGATTTCAACGGCAAGTTGATTCTTGAGGAGTTTGAGCCCGACAAAAATCCGTTCCTGGCTAAGTTTTACGAGAATCCCGACAAATACGCCTTTCAGGTGGAAATGACGTTCCTTGCCCTTCGTTTTCAACAGCTTAAGGATAAACTTGGTAACCTCGACCTTTTCCACGATTTCATTATCTCTGACTATTATGTCGCAAAATCACTGATATTCTCGCGTGAGAACCTTCAACCTGACGAATATGATTTGTTTTCAAGGTTTTTCAATATCATTTTCGCCAATATCCCTAAGCCTGAGTTGATGGTTTATCTTTATCTCGATGTCGAGCATCTTCAGTATAATATCCACAAGCGCGGCAGAGATTACGAGCAGAAGATTGAGGATGCCTATCTCGAGCATCTTCAGCAGGGTTATTTCGATTTCATCAAGCAGCAGAACGATATGCGCATCCTGATTTTGGACACCAATAACATTGATTTTGTTGCCAACAGAAAAGATTATGAGAAGGTTGTGGAAGCTATCAACCAGCCATACGATGTAGGTGTTCACCGTTTGGTTCTTTAATTTTTTTTGTTTTTGATATAAAAAAAGGTCTCCGAAATTGGAGACCTTTTCTTTTGGTTGTCAAGTTTGTTACTTGATGATGATCTGACCTCTTCTGAGCTGACCGTACAAGTTCTTGATTGTAGGATTCTTAGCAGCCAACTTGTTCAAGGTAGCACTTGGATTGTCTGACTTCTTGAGTTCGCTTGCAATTTCTTCCTTGTTAGCGATGTCTGAGCTTTCGAGAGCTTTGTAGAAGCCGTCCCAGTCAGCGCCTCTGTATTCTGATTCAAACTTGATGCCTCTTGCTTTCTCGCCGAGTCTTTCCTTGATGAATGCTATTGTTGATTTAGCACGTTCTTTAGAAAGGTTCTCGTTGAGGTCTTTACCGCCTTCTGGTGAAGCGTAACCGATAACTGTGATGCTTGTGATTACTCTACCATTGTCGAGGTCTTCGCTGATCTTGTCAACTTCGTCCATGTTGGCCTGTGTTCTCTGGACAGTAGCCTTACCGACTGCGAATGTGAGCTTGATGTCTCTGTCTTCGAATGCCGGAGCAACTTCTGCTTCTTCTTCAGCTTCGATTTCTTCTGGTTGGACTTCTTCGATCACTTCTTCAACTGGAGCCTGAGTTTCTTCAACTGGCTGTTCTTCGACAACTTCCTCCTCCGGTTCTTCCTGCGGTTTGTCTTTCTTATAACCGAATTTGAATCTGCAACCGATGTTAGCGTAACCGTACCAATCTCTGTGATCGCCGCTTGGAACTGCATCCAGGCATTCTGTGTCTGTCTTAACTAAAGTTAAATCAGCATAGATGCCGAGTTTCTTTGAGAAGTTGTATGAGAAATCAATACCCATAGGGATTTCGTAGATAACTCTTCTTCCGCTGATACCGCCACCTTTGTTGCCGCCTTCTTCATCATAACCCCATTTGAAAACTTTACCGTTTTTATATGTGGATTTTGATCTTGACTGCAACTGACCGTAACCGATGTGAGGGCCAAAGCCGAATTTGCGGTCTGGTTTGTAGCTGATGAGCTGCATGATGTCGAAACCGACATTCAAGTTGCCATTGAAGAAATTGCATTCGTCAAGTGTGAAATAATTTTCTTTTTCACCTGCCAAGTTGAAATAACCTAACTTAGCGTAGACTGTGACGAATCTTGCGAATGTGTAACCGAATGACATGCTGACGTCCCAGCTGGTCTTGTCAAGCATCATTGGCTTGTTGTCGCTGAACATTGATGTTGCACCACCTTCAATGCCGATATGCCAGTGATTGTTGCTCTTTGGCTTCTCAGTATTTTCATTCTGTCCAAAGAAAGTCATTGGAAGAAGTGCTAAGGCAATGATTAACAATGATTTTTTAAATGTAAATCTACTCATAATTATGATTTTTAATTTTTTATAATTATTCCTATAATTTATTTGCTACAAAAATAACATTAATTTTTTATTGCAAGTAAAAAAACTAAAAAAAATTATCGTCTTCTGTAATATCCCGTGTTATTCTTACTCTTTTTCTGATTCAAATCGATTTTGTATGCAATACCTAAATTGATTGTGCTTACCATATCATTTTTGTTGTTGAAACACATTCCGTCGAGATATTTTGTGTCGGCGTGTCTGAAACTGTAGTCAAGATAAACGAAAACTTCAGGTGTAATCAGGTAATTTGCCTCAATACCGAATTGAGCCGAGAAAATCTTTCTTCCGATGAAACTGCCCTTGCTTGAGTTTGTGTTATTGTCTGTAGATGATGCGCTGTAGCCCCATTTATGTGCGATATTGCCATCAGCATCGTAAAGGATTGTTTTTTGGTGAATGATACCGATTCCGACATGAGGACAAACGTTGAAACGGTGTGGAAGCTGGTCCATAATCAAGTCGACGGCATTGATGTGGAATTGCACCGAACTGTCAACGAACTTGGCTTCAAATGATTCGTTATTTGCGGTGTATCTTCCTCCCAATTTCTCATATCCCAATTTGAACTTGAATCCCCAGAACATTGTGTAGTATCCAAGTCCGCCATGAATGCTTAATCCGAAGTTGTTTTCGTCAGTGTCTCCACCTATAATTGTTGAATTACCGCCGTCGAGTGATAAAACAAACGCTTTTTGGATTGGTTTCGCATCCCAGTTAGGATATGCGTATTTCGGCTGTGCCGCGGTTTTGCGATAAACACCTTGACCCATGAAAATCAATGGTGTCATTAACAAAACAAATAATAAATTGATACTTATAATTAGTTTTTTCATGTCCTATTTTAATTATAAAATACAGGGCGCAAAATTACAAAATATTTTAATAACAAACACAACTATTTTTAAAATAATTAATAGTCGGATTTTTTCAGGTTTTCGAAGAGGTGAAACATGACGATACCGCCTGTAACTGAGACGTTTAGCGAGTGTTTTGTACCTTCCTGTGGAATCTCAATGGCTTGGTCGCAATAAGGTAAAACTTCGTCGTCAACACCGGCTACTTCATTGCCAAATATATAAGCTGATTTCGCCGGAGTGTCAAATTCGTCAAGTTTGATGCTGTTTTCAATCTGCTCGACGGCAAAAATCTTATAACCCATCTCTTTCAGATGCTTGCAAGCTTCAATGGTGGTCTCGAAATACTTCCAATCAACGCTTTCGTCAGCACCTAGAGCTGTTTTATGAATTTCGCGATGCGGAGGACAAGCTGTAATTCCGCAGAGATAAATCGACTCGATGCGGAAAGCGTCGGCGGTACGGAAAAACGATCCGACATTCTCCATCGAACGGATATTGTCGAGCACAATTATCACAGGTAACTTTTTAACATTGTGATAATCAGTGACATTCAGACGATTTAATTCCGGCATTGTTAACTTTCGCATGGCTGAAAAAATTTTTGCAAAAATAATGAAAAAAAGAGTTGTGTTTCCGAGAAAAATCGTAAATTTGTGCATTGTTTATAGCACGAAAAATAATTCCTTTTTATTATGGCAAATGACACTCCATTGATGAAGCAGTACTATGCTTTTAAGGCGAAATATCCTGAAGCGATGCTGTTGTTCCGTGTGGGAGATTTTTATGAGACATACGGCGAAGACGCGGTTAAGGCATCAGGGATTCTAGGTATAGTGCTGACGCGCCGATCAAGTGCCATGGTGCAGAGTGTCGAATTGGCCGGTTTCCCGCATCATGCGCTCGACACATATCTGCCGAAACTGGTGCGAGCAGGTTTGAAAGTGGCTGTGTGTGAACAACTTGAAGATCCGAAAACAGCAAAAGGTCTCGTAAAACGCGGTGTCGTTGAGTTGGTTACACCAGGTATCACATATAACGACAATGTGCTGGTCCAGAAAGAAAATAATTTCCTGGCTTCAGTGCATCTTGAGAAAAATGAGAGCGGAATTGCATTTCTTGACGTTTCGACTGGCGAGTTTTATCTGACTCAGGGGAATAACGAATATATCGATAAGCTTCTGCAGAGTTTCAACCCTTCGGAAGTTCTTTGTCAGCGTAATAAACGCCGTGATTTTATTGAGACTTTCAGCGATAAATATTTCCTTACTGTATTCGACGACTGGGTATTTACCGATGATTATGCCAACGATATTTTAACGAGGCATTTCAATACCAATTCGTTGAAAGGCTTTGGCGTTGACGACTTCCAGAAAGGCATAGTGGCTGCAGGCGCTGCAATTCATTATCTCCATGAAACTCAACATGATAAGATAGATTATATCACTTCGCTTTCGCGTATCGACCAAGGTCAGTTTGTGTGGCTCGACAAGTTTACAATCCGCAATCTTGAGCTCTTGAACACCCCGAATCCGAACGCCAAAACGCTCATTGATGTCATCGACAAGACCGTTTCGCCGATGGGATCACGCTTGTTGCGCCGCTGGATTTCGCTGCCGCTGAAAAACAAAGAGCAGATACAGGCTCGTTATGATGTGGTTGATTATTTTTATAAAAACCGCGAAGTTATTTCGAAATTCCAAGATGCGATTCGACAAGTCGGTGATTTGGAACGACTTATCTCGAAAGTGTCGCTCGCTCGGGTAAACCCTCGCGAGCTCCTGCAGGTGGCGAATGCTC
>CAMYYD010000007.1 GCA_947303395.1 uncultured Bacteroidales bacterium | reverse complement strand
CTTACCTTTCAGACTACTTTTTATTGGCTCATTGCTTTCAAAGAACTTGCAACCTCCATCTCTGTCGATTGCGGATGCAAAAGTACACACTTTTTTCACACGCACAACACTTTTTGCAAAAAATTTTTAAATTATTTTTTTCGGATTGATTATCAATTGTTTGGGTGGGGAATTTTTCCGGAAAAGACGGCGCTCAGACTGCGTAAACTCCGTTTCCAAGGCCCTCACCGACGCCTTTTTCAGGAAAATTCTACGCCACTATTACGCCAAAACGGAATAAAGTGATTAATTTTTGATTAATTTTTACAAAAACGAAAACTGATAAAAATAAAAAAAGAGACGTTTCGAAAAACATCTCTTCATTTTGCGGTGCCGAACGGGCTCGAACCGTCGACCTCCTGCGTGACAGGCAGGCATTCTAACCAAACTGAACTACGGCACCATTATCTTAAAGAACCATTCAAAACTCATTTGTTTTGACGGTGCAAAGATACATCGTTTTTCATTACGCACAACATTTTTTTCAAAAATTTTTCAAAATTTTTACACATCCATTACAAATATTTGATTATCAATTTTTTACATTTTCAAAACGAAAGCGCCTGCAGTTTTAACATCATAATACTTCTGCCCTATCCCTTCTGCCTTTTTGATGATTTTACAACTTAAATAATCCGGAACGCTGTTGTCAATTATCAGTAAATCAACGACATAGCAATTCAGCAAGCGCTCTAAATCTATATTGTTTCGTCCATGAACCACAAAATAGTCAAGATGCGGACGATAGGGCAATTTTACGCCAAATGTTGAATTTTTATTCAAAATCCCGATTGTTTTGCTGCCAAAAGAGATGAGATTCTGCGACTTTTTCAAAAAACAATTCTCAAAACGGACGCTATCTGCCAACACAAATGTACCATTAAGATACACACCTTCTTTAATCAGATTGTTTTCAACACTAAAACTGGCATCTGCTGGATTTGCTTTCAACACGGAATCACAAACCAACACGTGCTCTTTGCCACAAACGAAGTCAATGGCAGTGTGTTTATTGACAGAATAAACAGTCATAGACATCTGGGTGCTTTGGACAATTGTCCGATTAAGCTGTGAAGCACTGAAAATCAGCAACATAGATAGCATACCAAACAAAAAGCTCTTCTTTTTATGTTCAAGTAGCAATATTAACAATAATAACGATATTATCAAGCAAACAAACTCCAAACTATTGATATACAATCCTCTGACAATCGAAAATGGAAGACTTTCTACCCAAGATACGACATAATTCATAGCAAAAATCATCCATTTAACACAAAAAGCCACACCTATATTAATATAAGGTATAAAGAAAATTAACAGCATCACCATTCCGCCTGTTATTACGACTGTTGAAATCGGCCCCATAAAAAGATTGCTAAGCCAGAAATACGTAGGAAATTGGTGGAAATAGTATATTGAAAACGGTGCAGTCGCGATTTGAGCAGACAAAGTTACCGCTGTCATCTCCCAAATTTTGTCAAAAAACTTCGGTTTTATATAAATCAAGTTATAAATAGGTCGCTGCAAGATCACAATACCAATGACAGCGCAATACGATAGCAGGAAGCCAACATTGAAAAGGTTTGCAGGATCGATGCAAAGCAGCAGAAATGCAGATACGGCAAGGCTATTCAGCATAATACCGTTTCTATTTATCATGTTGCCGATTATAACAAACGAAAGCATGATGGTGGAACGCAAAATTGACGGTGCCAATCCCGCAAGCAGAGCATAAATCCATATCAAAAGCAACAATAACGACTGTTTCATGATATTTTGCCACCATTTTCGTTTGTCGAGAAAGCCTAGCACATATGAGAACACCATAAAAATTACACCAACATGCATGCCCGACACACAAAGTATGTGCATTGAACCTGCCGTCACGTATTTTTGCCGTAATTCGGTTGGCAAAGTGTCGTCATAGCCGAGCAAAATCGCAGCAGCCACAGCATATTCATCATCGCTAATGCCAAGATTTCGCATTGTTGCCAGCAAAAAGTCACGCAAGCGATACGAGAACGCATAAATCGGGTTCGCACTATTGTATCCTAACAGTTCCCAAGAATCGTTTTTCAAATAAACCTGTCGCGCAATCCCTTTCCGACCAAGATATTTCTTGTAATCGAATTGCTCGGGATTCATTGGCAGTTCCACCAGTTTTGGCGGTTCATAAAATGCTATAACATCACCATATCGAAGACTCAGAGACCGTTCGTTTTTCTCAAAATAAGCCATCAACGAGCCGACATCGGACTGCATTTGTAAAACCACTTTCACAGATTTCTCTTTTTCTGTCGGGCATTCCATCAAACGGGCTACCCACACATCACAGTCAGAATCAAGATCATCATTACGGATATGGACGATGGCTACACCTATGAATATAAGGTGCAGATTCAAAATCACACCAAACACCCACCGATATTTGTAATCTTTAACAGCCGATGCTATCACAAACAACATAACTCCAAGAAAGGCAACGACTGACAAGACAATTTTTACATCATCTTTAGATAGGGTCAAATACGAAAACGACAACCAGATGCCAAATGCAAAAGGCATCAACAGGCGGATGAAAGGATATTTGAACCAATTTATCATTCTTGCATGTTTTTCGGCATGCAAGTTAAAAAGAAAAAACCGAGGAAAAAACTTTTCCCCGGCTAATTGTTATGCTTTTTTATGCAATTTATGTTAATTTTTTTTAACATAAGAAATGATCGTCTCTGCCGCTCTGTCTGATGCTCCGGCATTGCCAAGAACATATTTCAACTCCTCGTAGTCTTCCAACAGTTTTTTCTGACGTTTTGAGCTATTCAGTAACGATTGTATCTCGTCTCTGATATTCGACGAAGTCATATCTTTTTGTATTAACTCCTTGACCACCAATCGGTCCATGATAAGATTCACAAGACTTATATATTTCACTTTGGCCAACTGTCTTGCGATAATATAGGAAATCTTATTCGCTTTATAGCACACCACTTCAGGCACGTCGAGCAATGCCGTTTCAAGAGTTGCTGTTCCCGAGGTAACTATTGCTGCGCTTGACAATTGCAGCAGCTGATAAGTACGGTTGAGAACTAATCGCACGTTAGACTTCTCCCCAATTATTTTCTTGTAATAACTTACAGGCAGCGATGGCGCACAAGCTATAACAAATTGATAATTAGGGAACATTTTCACTACTTCCAGCATCACAGTAAGCATTCTGCTCACTTCCTGTTTACGGCTACCTGGAAGCAAAGCGATGATCTCTTTCTTAGGATTCAGACGATTTGCCTTGTAAAACTTATTTTTGTCGACCGGTTCAACCTTTGCAATCTCGTCGAGAAGAGGATGTCCAACAAATTGACAATCAACATCATAGTTGTCGTAAAACTTCTTTTCAAAAGGCAGAATACAAAGCATTTTGTCGACCACTTTTTTGATTGTATATACGCGGCGGCGCTTCCATGCCCAAACCTGAGGCGAGATGTAATAAAACACCTTATAGCCCTTCTTTTTTGCCCATTTTGCGATTTTCAGATTAAAGCCTGGATAATCAATCAATATCAGTGCATCGGGATTGAATTCAGAGATATCTTTTTTACAAATGTTAAAATTTTTTAAGATTGTCTTTAAATTCATTAACACTTCAACGAAACCCATAAACGCCAAATCATGGTAATTTTTCACCACATTGGCGCCATTTCTTCGCATTTTATCACCGCCCCACGCTCTAATTTTCGCGTTTGGATCCTTCTGGCGAATAGATGCCACCAGATTGGAGCCGTGCAAATCGCCTGACGCCTCACCTGCTATGATGTAATACTTCATTTTTCAAAACTTTTTAATCTGTCCATGACATCGTATGCCGTCCAGTCGTAATGTGTTGGAACAATTGACGCATAGTTGTTTTTCAACGCATAGATGTCGGTGTCGGTGCCGTCATCCTCAACGATAAAAGTGCCACCAATCCAGAAATAATCGCGGCCGTGCGGATCTTTGCGCTGGTCGAAAATCTCTTTCCAACGAGCCTTCGCCTGGCGACAAATCTTCACGCCTTTTATAGGGTTATCCTCAGTAGCTTTAGGGAAATTCACATTCAGGCAAACACCTTTCGGAAGACCTTCTTTCAGAACTTTTTTGGTAATATCTAAAATATAATTGTCGAGATTGTCGAAATAAGCATTCGGCGAGTAATCCTCGAGGCTGAATCCGATTGCAGGTATGCCGTCCATGCACGCCTCGACCACGGCAGCCATTGTGCCTGAATAGATTACGTTAGTTGAGGCATTCGAACCATGGTTGATTCCAGAGACAAGCAAGTCGGGATACTCATTCATAATCATCTGGAAGCCCACCTTTGCGCAGTCGACCGGGCAACCGTTCAAAACATACATCTCAAAGTCGTCAGATTTCTCTAGCTGTCTGAGTCTCAATGGTTCATTTATTGTCATCGAGTGACCTTGCGCCGACTTAACCTCCTCAGTCGAGACCACCACCACCTTACCAATCTGACGCATCAAATTCGCGAGTTTTCTCAATCCCTTCGCCAAATATCCGTCATCATTCGTTACTAAAATCGTCGGTTTTCTTTCCATCTAAAATTCCTTTAAAACTTTATACAATTTCTGCGTTGGCAAGCCCATCACATTAAAATATGAGCCCTCCACATAGCTGACGCCGCAATAGCCAATCCATTCCTGAACGCCGTAAGCGCCAGCTTTATCGTAAGGTTTAAAATTATCGATATAAAAATCAACTTCTTGATTATCAAGTATTTCAAAAGTTACTTTTGAAGTAACAGAGAATGTTTTCGTCTTCTCTTTTGTGTGAACTGTAACGCCAGTCACAACCTTGTGAACCTTGCCTGAAAGTAGATTCAGCATGCGAACAGCGTCGTCGCGGTCTTTTGGTTTGCCTAGAATCTCATTTTCGACTATAACGACAGTGTCGGCTGTGATAACCATATAATTTTCAGGCAGTTCCGCATCTTCAAAAGCTTTAGCTTTTTTCAAGCTCAAAAATGGAGCCACATCAATCAAAGGCAAACGTGAAGGATAATTTTCGTCAACTTCTTTTGTTAAAATCGAAAAATCGATGCCGATGCCTTTCAAAAGCTCCTGTCGGCGAGGCGATTTCGACGCCAAAACGATATTATATTTCTTTAAATTATCTAACATCTTATTTTATAAAAAACATTGATATCACTCCGATTAACATAATGATTTTCATTGCAATAGACTGAATATGGTATGTTTTTACAGTACTTTTTGACTTATCATTCACAACGCTGTAAGTGTTGCCGGCTATACCGAAACCTAACAGCAACAGATATGAGGCCTTGAGCATATAGCTCGTTATAGAAAATCCAAATTCCTTGTACAAATAATCACTTGCAATCGAGACGCCAAAACATGTTAGAAAACTTAATGCAATCACAATGATTTGAGCCGTTTTCATTCCCCAAACCACAGGAATCGTTCGGCAATGGAAACGCCCATCACCTTCCACATCCTGCATATCCTTCACGATTTCGCGAATCATTGTCATCAAAAATGCAAACGCAGTGTAAATCAACACCAAACGAAGCGAGATATGCATCAAAACATCATAATTCTCAACAAGCATATCTTCTTTCATCATGTAAAGCATCACGAAGAGCCAAGGCAAAAAGACAGCAAAAGCTACTGATAATGAAACGATTACATTACCTATCACGAGCTTTTTCTTATATCCGTTGGAATAAGAATACAAGATGCATGCCAGAAGAACCATACATGAAAAAATCGTCAGGAAACTCTTTCCAAACGTCATCACAGATGACACCAATGCACAGGCTAAACCTATGATTGTCAGCGACCAATAGATAAAATTACTCTGCGTTTCAGAAAAAATCTTGCCGACAATAATTTTGTCAGGTTTGTTGATTTCGTCGATATCCATGTCAAAAATATCGTTGATGACATAGCCTCCAGCGACTATCAGAACCATTGAAATCACCAATAAAGTGAAGCCGACGGTGCTAATCATTCCTGTAAGGTTATGATACACAAGGCACATCATCAAAGCTGTAATCAGCAGATTTGGCCAGCGCACCAATCTAAAAAATGCTCCTAGTTTTTTCATTTTACCAAATATGATTTTCAAAATCCTTCATCCATTTGTCCTGCACCTTCATCACCTGTTCGATGATGTCGCGAACCGCACCTTTTCCGCCATCCTTATGGCTGATATAAACGCTAATCTGCTTAATTTCCTCAGACGCGTCGGCAGGGCAAACAGGCACTCCAACCATCTGCATCACAGGATAATCCGGCATGTCGTCGCCCATGTAAACAATCTCCTCTTTTTTGAGGTTTTTCTCTTTCATATATTCCTCTAACTTAATGATTTTGTTAGGGATATGCATAAAAACGTCCTTCACGCCAAGCACTCTCATCCGCTGCGCCATCGAATCGGCATAACCGCCAGAAATCACAGCTACATTATAACCTAAGCGCACTGCCAGTTGCAAAGCGAAACCGTCTTTCACATTCGTCATGCGAAGTGCTTCGCCATTTGGCAGCATAATGATGTCGCCTTGGGTCATAACTCCATCATAATCAAAGATGAAGGTTGTAACATTTTTTAAAAGTTCCTTATAATTTTTCATTTTTCTGATAATTTTCAATGATATAATCCGTCAAAATCATGTAAATAGCGAGCTCATCGGGGTTGTCGGCAAGCATTTTTTCATGTTCACCGATGGTTGCAAAATCACCGCGACGAGCTGGACCTGTAAGCGCTTTTTCGGGCGATATGTCGAATGATTTTTGCATCATCTCCATCACCAAAGGGCGCATCACATCTAACGACAATCCATTCTTTTTCAATAACTTATCCCCTATTCCAAGCATCACATTGGTGAAATTTGAGACATAAACCGCAGCCAAATGTATCGCTTTGCGCTGTTCATCGTCGCAAAAAACAATTTTATTAGAAAACTGCTTCGCGAAACGGCTTAACATTTCAACGTCGTCAGGCGAGTTGGCATAAATCAACAAAGGTATTTCGTCGAACGAAATCTCGCGTTCTTTGCTCATCGTCTGCAACGGATAAAAAACGCCATAACGCATAGTCTTGTTCAACAGCTCAGCCGACTTTGTACCCGAAGTATGAACCACAAGTCCTTTATAATCAACAAGATGCGATGCCACTTCAGAAATAGCGTCGTCTTTCACAGCGATTATCGTCAAATCCGATTCCAGAACTGTTTCGTAGCTTGAAACGGCTGCAACATTCAAATCCTCATGGACTTTTTCTGCCTTTTCTGGATTTTTCGCAAGCACACAATACGGCTCTATACCTTTGTTTTTCAATAATTTACAAAGAGTATACGAGACATTACCCGCTCCAATAATCGCTATTTTACCAAAATGCAGCATAGATTTATTTCAAGCTACGAAATTACAAAATTTTTCAGAATACTTGAAAACAAAATAAATTTTTCATTGCAGATTGAAATTTTTGCAATATTTTTGCGTTTACTTTGTTAGTTAGAAAAAATACAAAAATCACATAATATGATTGAGACAGACATTCGCGAATTAAACGAAAAAATTCAGAGAGAGAGTCAGTTTATCGACTTGATCAACATGGAAATGAGCAAGGTTATCGTGGGTCAGAAGCACATGACAGAACGTTTGCTCATCGGTTTATTGTCGAACGGACACATCCTTTTGGAAGGCGTTCCTGGTTTGGCTAAGACATTGGCAATCAAAACATTGGCAAGCATCGTTGATGCTGATTTCAGCCGTATTCAGTTCACTCCGGATCTTCTGCCTGCCGACCTCGTCGGAACAATGATTTACAGCCAGAAGACGGAGGAATTCATAGTGAGAAAAGGCCCTGTGTTTGCAAACTTCGTATTGGCAGATGAGATCAACCGTTCACCGGCGAAAGTTCAGAGTGCTTTGCTCGAGGCGATGCAGGAGCATCAGGTGACAATCGGTGAGAGTACTTTTGCCTTGCCAGATCCATTTTTAGTCATGGCAACACAGAACCCGATTGAGCAGGAAGGTACATATCCGCTTCCGGAAGCACAGGTCGACCGTTTCATGTTGAAAGTCGTCATCGACTATCCGAAGAAAGAAGAGGAAAAAATCATTCTGCGCCAGAATATCAACAAAGAATATCCTGAGATTCATAAAGTTACGTCGACGAAAGACATCTTGAACGCAAGAAAAGTCTGCCGTGAAGTTTATCTCGACGAGAAGATTGAGAACTACATCACCGACATCGTTTTCGCTTCACGTTACCCTGAAGAGTTCAAGTTGAAGAAATTCGCAGGAATGATCAGCTACGGCGGCTCACCACGTGCTTCTATCAACCTCGCTTTGGCAGCAAAGGCTTACGCTTTCATCAAACGTCGTGGCTATGTCATCCCTGAGGATGTGCGTGCCGTCGCCCCAGACGTGATGCGTCACCGTATCGGTCTGACCTACGAGGCAGAAGCAGAGAATATCACAACAGAAGATATCATCAATGAGATTTTGAATATTGTTGAGGTGCCGTGATTTTGAAACATGGAAGCAACAGATTTATTTAAGAAAGTCAGGAAAATCGAGATCAAGACACGCGGTCTGACCAACCACATCTTTTCGGGTCAGTACCACAGTGCTTTTAAGGGTCGAGGTATGACATTCAGCGAGGTGCGCGAGTATCAGTATGGTGACGATATCCGCAACATCGACTGGAACGTCACGGCGCGATTCCACAAGCCTTTTGTCAAGATTTTCGAGGAGGAACGCGAGATGACGGTGATGCTGCTCATCGACGTGTCAGGTTCCAACGACTTCGGCTCCGTCGACGCGACAAAACGTGACATCACAGCGGAACTCGCGGCAGTGCTGGCATTCTCGGCGATTCAGAACAACGATAAAGTCGGTGTGATTTTCTTCAGCGACCAAATCGAGAAGTTTATCCCGCCAAAGAAAGGCTCGAGCCATATTTTGCGCATCATCCGCGAGATCGTGACGTTCACGCCACAGCACAAAGGCACCGACATAGGCGAAGGACTGAAATTCCTGACGAGCGCAATCAAGAAGCGCACCACAGCCTTTCTCATCTCCGACTTCGTGACAAGCAAGCCATTCGAACAGGAAATGAGAATCGCTGCTAGAAAACATGATCTTATATCATTGAGAATCACTGATAAACGAGAGCTCATCATCCCGAAAATCGGCTTGGTGAAGTTCCGTGACAACGAGACTGACAAAGATGTTTGGGTTGACACGTCGACAAACGCATGGAATCAGGCATATCAGAAATTCGTGCAACACGAAACGACAAAACTCAGCAAGACTTTCGCCAACAATGGTGTGGATAACACATTGATTTACACCGACGAAGACTATGTCAAGCCTCTTATGCAACTTTTTAAAAGAAGAGAATCGAGAAGATGAAGAAACTTTGTTTCATATTGCTGTTCTGCTTGATGTCGTTCCTCGGCATCCGTTGCGACGCGCAGATGACGCTTTTCAGCGGAAAAACAACTGCCGACACCATCGTTGTAGGACAACCATTTGATTATCAACTATCTTTGACAATCAACAAAGACTATTACGTTGAGTGGATGCAGTTCGGCGACACCTTGAGCAAGGCAATCGATGTCATCAGCGTTGAGGATGTCAAGACCACACCTATTAATAATAGCGACAACGTGATCATGACACAAAAACTCAAGCTGACATCATTCGACACAGGTTACGTCTACGTCCCAGAAATCGCTGTAACTTACAGCAAGAGTCTGCAGGACAGCATTCGCCACACATTGCGCACCGACGAAAAAGAGCTTTACGTGACAACAGTGGCGGTCGACACAACACAAGCGTTCCGTCCGATAAAAGACGTTATAAAACAAGGCTATACAGCAAAAGAGATTTTACCTTGGGTTGTGATAGTCATTGCGCTCGGCGGATTGGTTTATCTTATCATTTATCTTAACAAACACAAGAAACCGAAAGTAGTTGTTGTAGAAGAGAAGAAAAAACCAACGATTCCTGCTATCATCACTGCCAGAGCCAAACTCAATGAGATGAAAGACAATGAGTTGTGGAATTCAGCAAAGACAAAAGACTATTACACTGACCTTACCGACATTGCAAGAGAATATCTTGAAGGTCAGTTTGATATTGATGCCGTCGAGATGACGACTGATGAAATCATGCAAGCTGTTAATGAATTGAATCTCAATAATTTGACAAAGTCAAAACTGCAAGAGACACTCACAACAGCCGATTTTGTAAAATTTGCGAAAGCCAATCCGACGGCGGAGCAGAACAAACAGTCGTTCAGCGACATCAACAGTTTTGTTGAAGACAGTTACATTTATTTCCAGGAAGAAGCGAAAAAGAAAGAGGAGGAAAGTAAATGAGTTCAATAGAATTTGCATCGCCATATTTTCTTTATGGACTGATAATCATTCCATTACTGATTGTTTGGTATATCTTTTTAGGAAGAAAGCATCAGGCTTATGTGAAATTTTCCGACACAAGTTTCTTCACCGACATGCCAAAAAGCTGGAGAATTTATGTCAGACACATTCTTTTTGCGATAGAAATGTGCGTTACTGCATTGTTAATCATTGCATTGGCACGTCCGCAAAGCAGTTCGAAAAACCAGAAAATCAACGTGGAAGGCATCGACATTGTGTTGACTATAGACTTGTCGAGCAGTATGCTTGCACAAGACCTCAAACCTGACCGTTTGGAAGCCGCCAAGGATATCAGCGCTGAGTTCGTTAAAGGACGTCCGGAAGACCGCATGGGATTGGTTGTCTTTGCAAGCGAGACATTCACGCAAGTGCCTTTAACCACTGACCATGGCATGCTTCTCAACATGATGAAGGACATGAAATGCGGCATGCTTGAAGACGGTACCGCCATTGGCGACGGATTGGCATCATCGGTGAGCCGTTTGAAAGACAGCGAAGCCATCTCAAAGGTGGTGATTCTGCTCACCGACGGTGACAACAATGCAGGTTCCATCGACCCAGCCACAGCAGCTGAAATGGCTAAGATTTTCGGCATCAGAGTGTACACAATCGGTGTCGGAACACGAGGCACAGCGCCTTATCCGGTGCAGACACCTTTCGGAGGCATACAATACCAGCAGATACCAGTCACCATCAACGAACCACTGCTGCAACAGATTGCCGACGAGACTGGTGGAAAGTATTTCCGTGCCACATCAAACGAAAAGTTGGAGCAGATTTACGACGAAATCGACAAGTTGGAACGCTCGAAGATAGAAATCAACGAGTTTACAAGAGTCCACGAGGAATTTTTGCCATTAGTTTTGCTAAGTTTGGCATTATTATTGATGGACTTCATTTTAAGACACACTGTTTTTAAGACATTAACGGATTAAGATATGGAGAACAATATTTTAAGATTTGAAAACCCGCAGTATCTGTACTGGTTGCTAGTGATTCCGGTACTGATAGCCATCTATGTCCTGGTTCGTTTCTGGAACAAAAAACAGTTTGAGCATTTCGCCAACATCAAGTTGAGAAGCTATCTTGTCCCGATGTTCTCATCGGCAAGAGCCAACACGAAATTCGTCATTTTCAACCTGATAATAGCTTTATTAATAATAGGTGCCGCAAACCTGCAGTCAGGCTCGAAGATGGAGAAAGTGAAAAGAGAAGGCATCGATTTGTTCCTTTGCGTCGATATTTCAAATTCGATGCACGCCGAGGACATCGCACCTAACCGTCTGGAACGTTCAAAACAAGCCATCAACAAATTGATTTCCAAGCTTCAAGGCGACAGAATCGGAATTATTGTGTTTGCCGGCAACGCCTACGTTCAGCTGCCTATCACAACAGACTATTCAGCCGCCAAGATGTTTCTTTCGACTGTCGACACCGACCTCATCCCAACTCAAGGCACCGAAGTTGGCAGAGCTATCGAATTGGCTATCAAGAGTTTCGGAGAATCGGAGCACAACAAAGCCATCATCATCATTTCCGACGGTGAAGACCACGAAAACGGTGATGCTGTGAAAGCCGCCCAAGAAGCCGCGAAACAAGGCATCAAGGTGTATACAATCGGAATGGGTCTCGACGAAGGCGCTCCTATCCCACTCTACAACAAATACGGCAAGAAAACAGGCTATAAAAAAGACAAAGACGGCAAAATCATCATCACAAAACTTGATGACAACATGATGCGACAGATTGCTGAAATCGGCGACGGAATCTACGTGAGAGCAAGCAACTCCAACGTCGGTCTCGACAAGATTTACGAAGACATCAGCAAAGCCAAGAAATCGGAAATAGAGTCAAAGGTCTTCACCGACTACGACGACCAGTTCCAGTGGTTTGTTGGTGCCGCGATAATTCTATTGATAATAGAGATTCTTCTTTCTTCTGGCAAGAGAAGATGGGAATCGAAATTCAAATTCTTTGAACCGCGAAATGAAAACAATTAATAAAATAGGTGTAATCATTCTGTTAGCGAGCCTCTGTGCGACAGCAAACGCGCAAACCAAGGAGATTCGTCAGGGAAACAGGAGTTTTCATAAAGGCAACTATGCGGAAGCCGAGAAGGATTATAAAAACTCGCTCGACAAGAAATACAACGACAAGGCGCAGTTTAACCTTGGCGACGTGTATTATCAGCAGAAAAATTTCGAAGAAGCATCGAGAAGTTTCCAAAGTGTGGCCGACAGAAACGTTCCGAAAAACATCGAAGCCGACGCATATTACAACCTCGGCAACAGTATGATGGAGCAGCAGAAATACGCCGAAGCTTTCGACGCATATAAAAACTGCCTTAAGATAGATCCGAAAGACGAGGACGCGAGATATAATCTTGAATATGCCCGCCAGAAAATGATTATGCAGCAGCAACAGCAACAGCAACAGCAGCAACAGAATCAGGATAATAAGGATAAACAAGATAATCAGGATAAGCAGGATCAGCAACAGCAGCAAGATCAGCAGAAGCAGGATCAACAACAACAAGATCAGCAACAGCAAGATAAGGAAGATCAGCAACAACAGCAACAACAGCAACAACAACAGCAGCAACAAGAACAGCAGATGTCGAAAGAAGACGCTGAGAGAATGCTTCAAGCCCTTGAAAATCAGGAAAAAGAGACAATGGACAAGATGAACGAGGCTAAAGCTGCCAAGATGCAGAAACGCAAGATTCAGAAAGATTGGTGATATAATATTTGATAATATATGAAAAGGTTCAGTTTTATTGTTTTAATATTGATAACGGCATTCTCGTTGAGGGCGCAGGATGATGTAAGTTTCAAGGTGATTTGCAAGAAACAGGTCGTCGTGGGAGAACAGTTTCAGGTTTCGTATGAGTTGAATGGCGAAGGCAAGAATTTCGAAGCTCCGAATTTCAACAATTTCGAGATCATCGGCGGACCATTCTCATCGTCGAGCTCAAGCGTTCAGATCATCAATGGCTCGGTGACCAAGACGAACACCCATACCTATTCGTTCTATCTCAAAGCGATAAAAGAAGGTAAATACACGATTCCGGCAGCGACAATCACAGTCAATAAGCAAAAAGTGAAGAGCACCACTGCTGACATTGAAGTTGTAAAAGACAACAGCGTGATTACCGAAAGCAAAAACAGTTCGACAGCTTCGGCCAGCGGCGCTAAAGATGTTTTCCTCGAGGCATCACCAAACAAAAAGTCAGCATATATTGGCGAGCAAATCACTTTGACATACAAGATTTACTACACAATACCAATCTCAAACCTCACAATATCAAAAGCCCCCTCCTATTCTGGCTTTTGGACAAAAGACGTGACCGACAACAACGGCGTTCTGCAACAATCATCGATAGTGAAAAACGGTCAGGAATACCATGTGGCAACAATTCAGGAAATCGTCTTGATTCCACAAAAAGCCGGCACTTTGACCATCGATCCGCTTGATATCAGCTGTATCGCGCAAATCAGACAGGAGCGACAGCAGCCCAAAGGCTACGACCCGTTTGAGAATTTCTTTGGTGACATCATGGGTTCGTCATACACCAATGTCAAGAAAGAGATAAAGTCACAGCCAATTGAAGTTGAGATAAAACAACTGCCAACGGCTGATAAACCTGCAAGTTTCAAAGGCGCGGTCGGACAGTTCACCTTCACTTCTAAGATCGACAAGACCGAGATGAAGTCGAACGACGCTTTCACGGTGACTTATACGGTCTCCGGCAAGGGCAACATTGAGCTTTTAGACCTTCCGAAGCCTAATTTCCCACCGGATTTCGAGGTTTACGACCCGAAAATAACGACAAACACGAAGAACAACAGCTATGGCTTAAGCGGCACAAAAACAGCTGAATATGTTGTAATTCCACGTGTTTCCGGCGATTTCACATTAAAACCGACAGAATTCTCGTATTTCGATCCGTCGAAAAACAAATATGTCACTTTGGAATCAGACAAATACGAATTAAAGATCGAAAGAAGCGCCAATGAAGGCAGCAGCGGCATCATCTACGCCGGCGGGCAGGAAACTATCAAGGTGGTCGGAAGCGACATCAGCCACATAATGACGATCGGAAACCTCAAGAAAACAGGTGTTTTGCTTTTCGCGTCCCCACTGTATTTCATCATCCTGATTGGAATGATCGTGATTTTCGCCATTGCCTTGGTGATTCACAGAAGAGTCAATAAATTCAACCACAATCAGGTGCTCGTCAGAAACAAAAAAGCAACAAAGATTGCCAAAAAACGACTTAAAAACGCATATGGTTACCTCAAGATTAAAGACCAAAATCATTTCTATGAGGAGTTGTCGCAAGCTTTGTGGGGATATATCTCCGACAAATTAAACATCTCCCGTTCACAGTTGTCGATGGACACTGTAAGAGAGATGATGAGTGGCAAAAATGTGCCGGAAGACATTGTAAATCAGTTTATTGAGTTGCTTAACAGCTGTGAATTCGCAAGATTCGCACCAGGCGACCCGGATAAGAAGATGGAAGAATTGTACGAAAAAGGCTTGGAAGTCATTACAAAAGCGGAAAAGAACCTGAATTAAGATAACAGATAATAGATTACAGATAAAAGATGAAAAGAATATATTTGTTGGTTGTGGTGATGGTGGCTGCGTTAGGAATGAAAGCGCAAACCATTCAGGATCAGGAGTTTGCAAAAGCAAATTACTATTACAATGAAAGCAGATACGACACAGCCGTTGTCATCTACGAAAGAATTCTGGAAGAAGGTTTCGTGTCGGCGCCTTTATTATATAATATAGGTAATACCTATTTCAAGATGAGAAATTTCCCGATGGCTATTCTTAACTATGAGAAAGCCTTGAAGATAGATCCGACCAACGACGAAATCAAGCAGAATCTTGCCATTGCCAACGCGCTCATCACCGACAAGATTGAGCCGATGCCTGTGTTTTTCATGACAAAATGGTGGAGAAACATAGGAAATCAGCTGTCGGCCAACGGTTGGGCCGAGGCAACGCTGATGCTATTCGGTCTGCTGCTATTACTTTTGTTTGTTTATTTCACAGCGCACACAAAAGGTGTAAGAAAAGCCACGTTCTTTTCCAGCATTCTCGTTATTATGCTGTTCGTATGCAGTATAATTTTTGCCTACCAAAAATATAATTATCTCAACGAGCACAACGAAGCCATTGTGATGACGCCAACCATCACGATAAAAAGCTCACCGTCGTCGTCAGGTGTCGACCTTTTCGTTCTCCACGAAGGCACAAAAGTTGAAATCATGGATAACGCCGACAACTGGGACAAGATTAAAATCGCTGACGGCAGTGTCGGCTGGATGCCTTCATCTGCTTCAATCAAGTATTGATTTATCGGTCTTTAGTATTGAAAATGTGTGTTTTAGTGTTTTAGGAGAAAAAATATTTAAATTTTTTCCTAAAATATTTTGTGTGGTTCAAAAAAATGTTGTATTTTTGAACCCTAAAAATAGTGCAACAACACATAGAAATTAATGTCTAAATTACGTGATATGAAAAAAAGATTTTTACCGTTAAGTATGCTTTTGATAACCATTGTGTTAGCTCAAGCAAGTATCGTGGCTAACGCTGCTGGAATCCAAGGAAAATACAATCCAAGGACAAGCTCAAAAGCTACATTTTCTTCATTTATGAAGAGCATTCGCGCAAATCAGGAGACCGGTTTGATTGACCCAGCCGACTTAATCGCAGGTCAGGAAGCTGCTCAAACAACATCAAGAGATGCCAATTTGACATGGAACTATGCAGGTCCGGACAACTATGGCGGCTTGACAAGAGCTATCGTCTACAACAATGATGGCACAGTTTTAATCGGAACAATGGGTGGTGACATTTTCAAGACTACCAATGGCGGCATCACCTTCAAGAAAATCACCAATGTGGGTATGATGATCAACTGCATGGCAAAAGACGCCAACGGCAACATCTACATCGGCACAGGTGACGGTCGCGAGGCTCAGAATTTCAACGGCTTGAGCGTCATTGGCTATGAGACAAGCTTCATCGGCAAAGGTATCTACAAGATGGCCGCAGGTTCAAACACACCTGAACTTCTCGAATCGACAACACCTTCAGCAACAAACGGCTGGGGCTTCGTCAATGAGATAGCGATTGCCAACGGCAAGATTTACGCTGCAACAGCAGGTGGTATCATGAAGAGCTCAGACAACGGCGCATCATGGACAAAAATGATTGAAGGCAACTTCAGAAGCGTGAAAGTCAACAATAATGGTGACGTTCTCGCAGCTGACGACGCAAACGTTTACCTCTCAAAGAACGGCGCAGCATTCGTTAATGTGACAGACGGTATTGCATCAAACAGCAATCCTAAGATTATTGCAATGTCTCCATCAGATGCCAACTACATGTACATCGCTTATATGGACGGCAGTCTCGGAGCTTATACAACAGGCAATATCTATTTCACCGTTGACGGTGGTGACAATTGGGACATCGCAGTCGCAGGTTCAAATTTGTATCCTATGTTAGGCGCTGATGCCAACATGGACGGATTCATGATTGTTTATCCTAACAATCCTAGAAAACTCCTCATCGGTTCTGACGATCTCTGGGTTGTTGAAGACGCTCAAGGTTTAGGAGTAAACAGCTACAGACCAGAACAGATTTCTGAAAGCTTTACAGACGAGTACACAGCTATTGCATGGAACCGTTACCTATACCTCCACCAGGGTATTCAGACCATCGCTTTCAATCCAAACGATTCTAACGTGTTCTTCATTGGAACAAACGGCGGTGTGTACAAAGGTGAATACTATGCAAGTCTTTATTCATACAAGAGCGGCAACCGTTACTTCATCACAGAAAACGAGCACACCTCAGTTACACGTATGATGAATGTCGGTATAGGCGGCACAGACCCAATTCTCGGAGGTAACCTTGATCATGGAACAATCGCAATGACAGCATCAGAAAACGTCAACAACGTGACAACTGGTCAATATATATTCCCACACGTCACAAACAACGGATATGCCTCATCATATTTCAGCAAAGAATATGCTGGCGGTCCTTGCGCGATTTCAACAATCAACCCATACATATTCTTCGTTTCAGGAACAGGAAGCCTTTCAACACCTATTTACAGATCAGAGACTGCAGGTGTTGACTATGACGGAAACTTTGAGGGTGACATTGATAGTCCTATCATCACAAACGCAAACGCATTCAGAACACCATTCGCATTCTATGAGAACTACAACGATGCCAACAACCCTGTTGACACAATTGTTGCTCCTATCAGAACTGTGAAACAGGTGGGCGATTTGGTATATGCTTACAGTAACCAATGCGGTTATCCTGTTGATTACTATATCACAGAAGCTGATGCAACTCATGTTGACGCACAAGGCAACCATGTTTGTCTGCCAGGCGACACAATCCGCGGCATCCACGACCCACTCAGCACATTGTATGTTGTCGGTGTTGAAGGCAAGCTCTATATGACAAGAGACGCTCTCATCTTCAATAGATTGACTGACTGGTTGTTAATCAGCACAATTGATGGCATTCCAACAGCAGTTGCACTCAGCGGCGACGGTGACATGGCAATGGTTGGTACAGCAGAAGGTAACCTCTATAAAGTTACAGGTCTTGCAAATGCTTACACAGCAGCACAAGCAAGCGTTGACTCAGCAGCATGTGTGGTTACATTCACAACATTGACTCCATTTGCAGGTCAGGCTGTTACAGGTATTTCAATCAATCAAAGCAACAGCAACAATGTGATGGTTTCATTGGGCAACTATGGCAACAACGACTATGTTTACAGATCAAACAACGGTGGAACATCATTCACATCAATCCAGGGCAACCTTCCGAAAGCTCCTGTTTACTCATGCTTGATTGAAAAGAGCGAAGGCTTACTCATGGCAGGTACTGAATATGGTATTTACGTTTCAGAAAACGGTTCAACATGGACTAAGTCAGGCAATGTTTCATGCCCAGTTATGGACCTCAAACAGGCCGCTCAGCCAAATCATGACGCAAAGATAGACGTTCTCTATGATGAGATGGGAACTCCAACATACGTCATTTGGATAGGTGTTGACAACGAAGGTATGATCTATGCAGCAACATACGGTGCAGGTATCATTTCAAGCGCAACATACAAAGAGGGTTCAGACTTCGGTCTTGAAGAAAACGACATGACCGAAAACGTTCAGGTGAACATCTATCCTAACCCAGTAAGAGAAATGGGCCAGATGAACATCACCCTTACGGAAGGCGCAAACGTCAGCTATCAGATCTACGACCTTTCAGGCCGCATGGTAGCTAACAGCGAACTCGGATTCTACGGACAAGGCGAACATACAATGACATTCAATGCCGAGAACCTCGCAAGCGGAACATACATCATCCGCGTGATGGCAGGCAACAAGGCAGAGACAGCCAAGTTCTTAGTATACTAATAAAACGATAAAAATCAAAAGAGAGGCTTCCGAACGGAAGCCTCTCTTATTTTTTTACAATTAAAAAAAATTAATCTCTCACCATTTATTAATAGACACTCTCCCTCTGATATTGCTTATACTCACCGTATGCAGGGCATTGTGATGTTTGACGACATGCTGATAAAAGAATTCCCAATGTAAATGTTATCACTAATATTATTGCCAACTTTTTCATATATTTTATATTATAAATTTCAGAATACAAAGAAACGATTTTTTTTTTAATTTTGTACAATTTTAGTAAGAAAAATTTTTCAGCATGGTTGAAATCAAGAAACCAGACATTGAAAACGGTTGGTATAACGTACTGAAACAGGAATTTGAGTCATCATATTTCGCCGGAATAAAGTCATTCCTTATCGAAGAAAAGCGGCAATATGTGGTGTATCCTCCGTCAAAATTGATTTTTAACGCCTTCAATCTCACTCCTTTCGACAAGGTAAAGGTTGTAATTCTCGGGCAAGACCCATATCACAATGTCGGGCAGGCACACGGTCTGGCGTTCTCAGTCCCGGATGGCATACAGCCTCCACCGAGTCTGCAAAACATCTTCAAGGAGCTTCACACCGACATCGGGATGCCTATCCCACGAAACGGCAACCTTGAAAAATGGGCAGAAGAAGGAGTACTGTTGCTCAACGCCTCGCTCACAGTAAGGGCAAATATGGCGGCATCACACGCACGCATTGGATGGCAGCAGTTTACCGACATGGCGATAAAAGCGTTATCCGACAAAAAAGAACATCTGGTATTCCTTTTATGGGGCAACTATGCCATCGCGAAGGAAAACCTCATCGACCACAGCAAGCATCTGATTTTGAAAACCGTACACCCTTCCCCACTCTCGGCAAGCCGCGGATTCTTCGGATGCAGACATTTTTCAAAGACAAATGAATACCTTATTAATAATAATATAAAGCCCATCAAATGGGATGTTATTATTTAAAGTTTAGAGTTGAGGGTGTAGAGTTTAGAGTAGTTTATTAGTTAACAGTTTAATAGTTTTAAGATGAAAGAGAAATTGGTATTTGCTAGTCATAACAAAAATAAAATAGCGGAGATTCGTAATATTTTGAAGAATTACGAGGTCGTTGGATTGCGCGAAATAGGATGTGAAACCGATATTGTTGAAGATGCCGATGATTTGCAGGGAAACGCCAAAATCAAGGCTGATTTCGTGACAAACAACTATCATTTAGACTGTTTTGCCGATGACACCGGACTGGAAGTAGAAGCATTGAACGGTGCACCAGGAGTTTATTCCGCACGATATGCAGGCGAAGGATGCTCATATCACGACAATGTGGTGAAATTGCTTGATGCCATGAAAGGCATAACGAACCGCAAAGCCAGGTTTAGAACCGTTATCGCATTGAATCTCAATGGGAAACAATATTTCTTTGAAGGTATTGTGAACGGTAAAATCTTGGAAGCGGAACATGGGGCAGGCGGATTCGGCTACGACCCTATTTTCCAACCTGACGGCTACGAGGAGACATTTGCCGAGATGACAATGGATGTTAAAAACAAGATATCACACAGAGGACAAGCTGTGGCGAAATTGGCAGAATTTTTGAATAAATGATAAAAAATTAAAATTTTTTATTATCTTTGCGGATTGAATTAATCATTTCTCGACTAAAGATAATGAAAAAGTTACTTTTCTTTATAATATTATTGTCTTCGACACTATCTGTGCTAGCACAGGATTTTACTGATTATTACACGATGGAAACCGAAGATACCATCGAGTTAGATATTACAAATTACGATTTTCACGAGCGTTTTTATACAATATACAACATTTTTAAAGATGACAGGTTTGTAATTTCTGAAGGCAGAGCTTATGGTTTATTTAAAATAAGTTCAACACAAAACTTTTCTCTTTTTTTGTCAGATTTACATAAAGATTTCAGTGCCTTAACGAAATATGAATTAGATGATTTATTCGAAATCGAAAAAGAAGCATTACCCCAAGGTTTTGTCACATCAATACTTTTTGATATTTCAGTAAAAACCACTTACGAAACTACAGACAATGATCATTGTATTGATTCAGAGCCATTCTGCACAAGTGATATTATAACTTTTGAAGCTTCTCATAGTCAAAACGAAGCAGAGCCTGTTCCAGACAAAGCTTGTTTGGGTAATACTTATAATCCATCTTGGTTTTACATGAAAATCGACACACCCGGACAATTCATAATCCACATGGAAGGCGTTGATCCTGACAATTCAAGCACACAACGAGACATTGATTTTTGTATTTGGGGCCCTTTTACAGATCCAACATCGCCATGTGTCAGCATGTTAGACACTCAACATGTAATCGACTGTAGCTATTCTGGCAGTTATTCTGAAAACGTTTATTTAGGGTATACAAATCACGGAAATCATAATCATGGAACTTATACCAATCATACTCCTGAGGCTGGCGAATATTATATATTGCTAATTACTAATTATTCACGTCAGCCCTGTATGATTACATTTACAAAACAAGAAAATTCTGGTCCCGGTACTACCGACTGTTCAATCATGCCACCGATTGTTTGGTATGAAAACCCATGCCATGGTGGCACATTGACGCTTCATGCACAAGAAATAAGCGGAGCATCGTATTTGTGGACAGGTCCAAACGGATTCACCTCCACAGAGACACATCCGACGATTCAGAATGTCTCGGTGAATAACTCCGGAACTTATCAATGTTCAATAACCGTGGGCAGTTCTACAAGTGACCCTATGAGCATTGTTGTTGACGTCATTCCTCAACTTGTTGTGGATTTCAGCACAAGCAACAGTCTCTGCGTAGGCAACGAAATCAGTTTCACAGGCAGCGTAACCACTACACCTGCAGGACATGACAACGTCATCGCAGAATGGGAAAAGACCTGGGATTTCGGTGACGGCAGCAATCCTGTGACCGGTGCCAATGCTACGCACACCTACAACGCCCCGGGAACATATACTGTGACATATACCGTCAGGGCAGCAAATAGTGCAGGAGCATCATGCGAGAATGTCAAGACCAAGACTATCACAGTCAACGCCATGCCGGAAGCAGAAGCAGGTCAGAACCAGAATGTGAACTTCAACAATCCAGCGACATTGACAGCTACTGCAGTTTCGGGAGCGACATATATGTGGCAGCCTGCCGAGAAAATTAACGGCAATCCGGCCTTGCAGAGCGTTCAGACAGTTCCGTTGACAGAAACGACTACTTTCACATTAACAGTAACGAAAAACGGCTGTTCCGACCAAGATGAGGTCACTATTGGAGTTGGAGATGCAATGACAGTATCCGCGACCATAGCTGACGACGAAATATGCGAAGGCAACTCCACATCGGCAAGTGTATCGGCAGTGGGAGGCAACGGCACATACAACTATTCCTGGGAAGCATCGAGTCCGGCAGAATTCAGCGATCCTCATGGAGCATCAACGTCGATACATCCTCTGGAATCGGGAGAATATGTAATTGCCTGCATTATCAACGACGGACAAGCGACAGTGCGAAAAGAAATGACATGTTTTGTGAATCCGGCAGAAGACGACATCCACACCATTGCGGTTTGTCCAAGCGAGCTGCCATATATTTTGGAACTTCCTGACGGTTCGACCATGACATTCAACGAAGAGACAGGTCCAAACGGCTGGCATCAAACGGTACCGAACCAATACGGATGCAACGTCAACGTGGCTTTGTATCTGACCATCAACGATATTGTGGAAAACACATTTAACGTTGAGACGTGTAATGAACCATACACTTTCGTCGACAACGGAAATGTCATTATAATGCTTGAAAACACTTGTGTTTTCGACACCATCTACCCTTTTGGCGACTGCCAGAAACATGTCACCATCAATTTCACAAGAAACGACCAATATGACGAGAATTATGCCGGGGAATATGTTTCTGACAACTATCCTGAGCATCATTGCGACAGCTATACTTGGTCAAACGAAATGACATACAACACGCATGGTGATTTCCAGTGGGTTTTTCAGAGCGTTAGCGGCTGCGACAGCATCGTGACATTACATCTTAACGAGGAAAATCTCAGCTTTACGGTTGAAGGTGAACAACCGACAGAGACATTCGACACGTGTAAAAACAACGACGGATACTATCTCTGGGGCTCAGAAATCTTGGGAAAGAAGATATACTACGGCGACACAATCACCGGAAGTCACTATGACCATCTGTTTGCAGGAATGTCGTCTAAAGGCTGCGACAGTATCGGATATATCAACATCAGATTATACAGTCAGCCGCATGTCAACAGCGAAATATGCGGTCTCGATCTTGTTGAGCCAGGACTAGGATTCATGCCATATATCTACGAATATTCCATTGAAGGATTATCTGGCGCAGGCGTTGAAAGCGACCATCCTGCCGAATACACATGGGAGATATTCAGTTATTATGACACACCGAACCGATTGTATCCGAATATTGAAGATAACTACGAATCGACTTGGTTTGTCAATGTGGGAAACGAACCCAACAAAGCTTTGGTTTACGTCAACGAAGAAGGAAACGCATTACTTGTCTGCAAGATATATACGCTTTGCGGAATGTTAAGAACCCAGAGGTTTATTTACACCGAAGGTTATAAAACCGGCTATTCTGTTGATGAGCACAATTATGACAATATGGTAAACATCTTCCCGAATCCTTCACAAGGCGAGCTTTACATAGGTTACAGCGAATCGCTGGCGGAGACACCGTTGATTATCAGCGTTTACAGTTATAACGGCATGCTGATTGACCAGTTCTACAGCAACACCAGCAGCAACGTGACCGAGTATTCGACCTACGGTTTGGCGAACGGAATTTATTTTGTAAGAATCTCAGGAAATGACTTCTCTGTAACTAAGAAGTTTGTGCTCAATCGCTAGTTCCACCCGCGGCATGCATCATAATGCTGCTCGAATTTCAGCGGAATTCCTATACTTAGCATGATTTCGAATCCCCTGTTTTTGCGTGTCTCTTTTTCAAAAGTATACGCATAAACATCGACCGGATTACCGTTTGTGTTGCTCATGTTGTTCAGCAAACCAAGATTATAGTCAGCTTCAAGTTTTATTGGCATTGTGAATCTCGGGAATCTGATTTTGAAACGCACTCCGGCTCCAGCGATAGCACTGATATCGAGAGGTTTCATCACAGCATCCGACTTGGCTATGTCGACATAACTATTCTCCAATTCTCCGTTAGGAAACTCTTTTGAAATCTGTCCGCCAAAGCAAAACGCGACATCAGCAGCGAGGAATACATAAGGATTTATGGCGTTTGCATCGAAGAAATAATATGTCACAGGGATGCGTAGATCGATATATTTCGCGTCGATTTTGTCAATTTCGCTGATTTTATCCCTGAATTCGAACGACTTTTTCATTCCTCTTTCAATCATGAGAACCTCAACGCCTACTGACATTCGCGGAAAGTTTTCTATCGGGAACTCGGCAAACAAGCCAAATCCCGGGAACGAGACCCTATCCATTTTCAAATCATTATAATATTTGTTGGAAAAGCTCATTCCGTAGAATGTCAAGCCGCCTTTTACACCGATTACAGGTACATTTTTTCTGGTTTGACGAGGTTTATTGCCGAAACCGTAATCCCAAGCCTCAGCGGTTAAGCTAAAAGCCATCAGCAATACGATTATAGCGGCAACTTTTCTCATCATAACTCATTCATTATCAAAACCCCAGCCGTAATCCACTCTCTCGGCAAAATTATCTACATCGAAATAAAGCCTCTGGCCTCCGACTAGCCAATAAGATGATGGTGCAGTCGCGCCGTCTTTTCTTTGTTTTATCACGCACCAGCTTTTCACATTGGCAATACCGTCGCGGGAATCGTTTTCGTCGGGATAATGAATAACTCCGGTGATGATATTTCCGCGTAAATACTCAACGCCAGTGTTTCCTGGTATTTCATGCGTATGGAAGCAAAGTGTGAATTCATTTTTGGAACCGTCGCCATAGATATAGGCCGTATCGACCACATACTTAGTTTTATAGCCGTTAGGGTTGTTATACATACACAGATACAGCTTTGCGATGCCGTTTTTCTGATCTTTAACCCTAAAATAGATATATTTGTTCAAAATAGACGGGTCGTTATCATACGGATATAGAAAATCTGTACCATTTTGATGAATCCATTCGTTTCCGCCGCCAAATCTGCCAGTAATAAGGAATTCGCCAGTCAAATCAGGAGGAATCATGCCATCGTATACCGTGTCGTAACCCGGAGCGATGGTTTTCCACTCGTTTCTGTAGTTTTTCGGATAGATCACATCCATTGGCTTAACATAATGCTCGTCGCCGAAAAGGACCACAGTATCGTGGTTATCCTTTTTACAGCCGCACAAAAATGTTAAGGCCAGTATCAGTCCGAATATTACAGATGAGTGTCGTCTCATTATTTGAACTTATTCTTCAGGATCTCCATAGCCTTGTCGATACCTGCGGCGTTTTTACCACCAGCTGTTGACAAGGTTTTCTGACCGCCGCCGCCACCTTGAATCTCTTTAGCTGCCTCACGCACAATGGCGGCGGCATCCATATTCTTAGTGTCGACCAGGCTCTGTGGCAGCATCACGCAAAGAGCAGGTTTATCTTCAAACACACCACCCATCACTGCAACAACCTCAGAATCAATATCTTTCAATGCAGAAGCAACGTTACGCATCTGATTCATGTCGGCATCAACGCGAGCTATGACAAGTTTATGACCTTCATAGTCGGCAGCGTTGTTGTAAGCGTTTTTAGCATCGCTGACAGCCTGAGCCATCATCATAGCCTCGATCTTCTTCTGAAGCATAGTGTTCTGTGCCGAAAGCGTCTCAACAGCCTTCACTACATCTCCAGACGACTTCACGAGACCTTTGATTTTATTGAGTGTATCAATCTGATTATCAAGATAATCGATTACAGCTTCACCTGTTATCGCCTCGATACGGCGAACACCAGCTGCAATAGCGCCTTCAGTCAAAATCTTGAAAGCTCCGATGCGACCTGTTGAAGGAATATGAGTACCGCCGCAGAGTTCGCAAGAATAACCTTCACCGAACTTCACAACGCGGACCTTGTCGCCATATTTCTCACCGAACAACGCCATCGCACCCATGTTACGAGCCTCGTCAATAGGCACATCGACAGCGGTTTCATTTTTAAGGTCTTCTCTAATCTTCTGATTTACAATTGTTTCAACCTTACGAATCTCTTCTTCTGTCATCTTTGCGAAGTGACTGAAGTCGAAACGCAGACGCTCATCATCGACCATTGAGCCCTTCTGCTCAACGTGTGTTCCAAGAACCTGACGGAGAGCTGCGTGCATCAAGTGAGTTGCGGTGTGGTTAGCCTCAATCTTCAAACGGCGTTCAACGTCGACTTTAGCAGTAAACACTGCTTCAGGCTGCTGTGGAAGCGCGTCGGTGATATGAATGCTCAAGTCGTTCTCTTTCACTGTGTTGACAACGTGTAATGTCTCGTTTTCCGACACCAGCACACCTTTGTCACCAACCTGACCACCCATCTCGGCGTAGAATGGAGTCTTGTCGAGGACGATCTCGAAATGTTTCTTGCCTTTTGCCACCACCTCTCTGAATTTCAATATCTTAGCTTGGCATTCCATCTCGGTATAACCAACGAAAGTGGTAGGTTTGTCTTCATGAATCAGCTCAACCCAGTCGCCCGACATCTTCTCAGCTGCCTTGCGTGAACGGTCTTTCTGTTCTTTAAGGTTATTGTTGAAGCCATCCATGTCGACTTCGAGACCTTTTTCCTCAGCCATGAGGTTGGTCAAGTCGACAGGAAAGCCGTAGGTGTCGAACAACTCGAAAGCGAAAGCGCCGTCGATGAGTTTTGCACCTTTATTCTGCTCAACATAATTCTCAAAACGTTTGATTCCCAACGACAAAGTGCGCAAGAATGAAGCCTCTTCCTCGTAGATAACCTTCGAAACGAGAGTTTCCTGAGCCTTGATTTCAGGATATTGCTCGCCCATCTCACAAACGAGAACCGGCAACAATTTGTAAACAAACGGTTCGGTGAATTTCAAGAATGTGTAGCCATAACGCACAGCACGGCGCAAGATACGACGGATCACATAACCTGCTCCGTTGTTTGATGGAAGCTGTCCGTCGGTGATGGCGAAGCTTACAGCGCGAAGGTGGTCGGCAACGACACGCATTGCGATGTCCGATTTCTCGTTTTCACCGTATTTTATTCCTGAAAGCTGCGAAATCTCATTAATAATAGGAGTGAAAACGTCGGTGTCGTAGTTAGATTTCTTGCCTTGCATCACGCGGACGAGACGTTCAAAGCCCATGCCAGTGTCGACATGTTTTGCAGGAAGGTCGACGAGGCTGCCATTAGCAAGACGGTTGTATTGCATGAACACTAAGTTCCAGATCTCAATCACTTCTGGGTCGTCTTTGTTTACGAGGTCGCGGCCGTTGATTTTCTTGCGAGCCTCTTCGTCGCGGATGTCGATATGAATCTCCGAGCACGGTCCGCATGGTCCGGTCTCACCCATCTCCCAGAAGTTATCTTTCTTCGAGCCGTAGATGATTCTCGACTCGTCGACGTGTTCTTTCCAAAACTCGTAAGCCTCATTATCTGGAGCCATGCCGTCTTTCTCATCACCGCCGAACACTGTGACATACAGTTTATCCTTGTCGATCTTCATCACTTCGGTGAGAAACTCCCAGCCCCATGCGATGGCTTCCTTCTTGAAATAATCGCCAAACGACCAGTTGCCCATCATCTCGAACATGGTGTGATGGTAGGTGTCGCGTCCGACTTCTTCGAGGTCGTTGTGCTTTCCTGAGACGCGGAGACACTTCTGAATATCAGTTACGCGCGGTGCTTTGCGAGGGTTGTTGCCCAAGAAAACATCCTTAAACTGGTTCATGCCGGCGTTGGTAAACATCAATGTCGGGTCATTCTTTACAACGATAGGTGCTGAAGGCACTACAAGGTGCTGTTTTGATTGAAAAAACTCCAAAAAACTCTTACGAATTTCGCTTGCTTTCATCATATTTAATTTTTTTCTTTAAAAAAGTTTGCAAATTTAAGAAAAAATTATTTATTTTGCATTTTTAAAACGCAAATTTTTCGATTTAAATATAAATCAAAAAGAACAATGGCGAGAAAGAAATACATCTACAATCCGCAAACGCTTGATTATGAAGAATATAAGCCTTCAGCAGGAAAGCGTTTAAGTAGATTTTTACTTTATATTCTCACCGCTGGAATCCTTGGTGTAGCAGTTGTTGCATTCATAGAAAACACGATTGGATCGCAAAAAGAGCGTATGCAAGCGAGAGAAATCGCGTTTCTGCAGTTGCAATATGACATATTAAACGACAAAATCACTAATATTGACGCGCTTCTTGGCGAGATGCAGGACCGCGATGACAATATTTACAGAATGATATTTGAGGCTGAGCCTATTCCGACATCAATCAGAAAGGCCGGTTATGGCGGAAGCAACCGTTACGAGGCTTTGAACGGCTACGAAAACTCAAAGATTGTCAAGGAGACAGCGAAGAAAATCGACGTAGTGGAAAGTCAGCTGTACGTACAGTCGAAATCTTACGACGAGGTGTACAACATGGCGAAAAACAAAGCTCAGATGTTGAGTTGCATCCCAGCCATCATGCCAGTTAAAGACGTTGATATTTATAGAATTTCCTCACATTTCGGAAAGAGAACCGACCCATTCTACAAGGTTCAGAAAATGCATAGCGGCATCGATTTCAGCGCACCTGTCGGGACTCGCATTTACTGCACAGGCGACGGTGTTGTCGAAAAAGTGATGACCGGTGCTGGCGGATATGGTATCAACATCGTCATCGACCATGGCTATGGTTACAAGACCCGTTATGCGCACCTCCACAAATCGTTGGTTAAGAAAGGTCAGAAAGTCAAGAGAGGCGAGCTTATTGCTGAGGTTGGAAACAGTGGAAAATCGACTGGACCGCATCTTCACTACGAAGTTCTCAAGAACGACAAACCTATCAATCCTATAAACTTCTTCTTCAACGACCTCACACCAGAAGAATATGACAAGATTCTTGAGTTGTCGGAGAAGCCTTCAATGACAATGGATTAAAATCATGGAAATCAAAAAGTTATATTATCGAATCGGAGAGGTGGCGGAGATGTTCAACGTCCCGACATCCACAATACGCTATTGGGAAAGTGAGTTCGACGTGCTGCGTCCGCGCAAAAGCACAACAGGCAACAGACTTTTCACCGAGCGCGACTTGAGATATCTCCAGATAATATACCAACTTGTCAAGGTAAAAGGCTACACCATTCAAGGTGCAAAAGACGCCATGAAGACCAAGTTCGACAAACTTGAAGAAAACGCGATGATGGTGAGGACGCTCAACCACGCGAAGGAGTTTCTTGTTGATTTGGACAAGAAACTTGCAGAGAAACAAAAATCTTTTTAAAAGGTTTTATCTTTCATTAAATAATTCTGAACATAATCGAAAACACCATCTTCGAGGCTGGTGAATGGCTTGTTGTATCCTGCTTTGCGCAGTTTTTCCATGTTAGCTTCGGTGAAATACTGATACTTGTCCCGGATGTCGAGCGGGGTGTCTATAAATTTGATATTCACATCCTTACCCATTGCCTTGAAGGTGTTTGAAGCCAAGTCATAGAACGAACGGGCGTGACCGGTTCCGAGGTTGTACAAACCGCTTTCAGGACGTTTTTCGATTAAGAAAAGAATGACCGAAGCGATATCTTTCACATAGATGAAATCCCTGAGTTGCTGACCGTCTTTGAAATCAGGACGATGAGAGCGGAACAGTTTCACCTCGCCGCAATTCTGAATCTGATGGAATGAATGCAAAATCACAGATGCCATGCGGCCTTTGTGGTACTCGTTAGGACCGTAGACGTTGAAGAACTTAAGTCCCGCCCAGAAAGGAGGACATTTCTTCTGTTTCAAAATCCACTTGTCGATCTCGTTTTTCGAACGGCCGTAAGGATTGAGCGGTTGCAGTCTCTCCACAATATCGTGGCTGTCGACATAACCCAGCTCACCTCCACCATAAGTCGCTGCTGATGAAGCGTATACGAGCGGAATTTGGTATTCTGTACACAATATCCACAGCTGCTCGGTGTAGTTCACGTTAAGCTCAATGAACACGTTCCAGTCGAACTCGGTTGTGTCGGTACGAGCGCCGAGATGCACCACAAAATCGACCTTATCATGATTGGTTTTCAACCATTTATGAAGTTCTTTACGATCTAAAAGAAGCTGATATTTCTTGTTGATATAGTTTCTTTCCTTTTGTTTCTTTGTGAAATCGTCGACGAGGACGAGGTCTTCCCTACCCTGTTCATTTAGGCATCCCGCCACAACGCTGGCGATGAAACCGGCTGCACCTGTGATTACTATCATGATATTTTAATTTTCTTCTGTTCTTGTCTTTAAATAATTTCTCCATTTTGCGAGCACTGCTTGCATATCCGACGGCAGTTCAGAGTCGAAATAAAGCTCTTTTCCTGTTGTTGGATGCACGAAACCCAGCACTTTTGCATGCAGGCAGTGACGTGGTATCTCGCTGAAACAGTTGTCGATAAACTGACGGTATTTTGAGAACGTCGTGCCTTTCAAAATCCTGTCGCCGCCGTAAAGCGCGTCGTTGAACAACGGATGCCCGATGTATTGCATGTGCACACGAATCTGATGTGTGCGGCCAGTCTCGAGGCGGCATTCCACCAAAGTAACGTAGTTGAAACGTTCCAGAACCTTGTAATGTGTCACCGCATCTTTTCCTTGGCTGCCATCGGGATAGACTGCCATCGCCACGCGGTCGCGCAGCGACCGCGCGATGTTGCCTTCGATAGTGCCTTCATCTTCAGCAAAATCGCCCCAAACGAGAGCCTGATAACGACGAGTTATTGAATGCTCAAAGAACTGCGCCGCGAGGACAGTCTGCGCAGTCTCGTTCTTAGCCACAATCATCAAACCGGTGGTATCCTTGTCGATACGATGCACGAGATATCCGAATCCGTTGTCGACTTTCGAGCCGTTTTCCTTGAAATGATACGCCAAAGCGTTGAGCAATGTGCCGTCAAAGTTACCATGACCAGGATGCACCACCAAGCCAGCCTGTTTGTTCACCACGATGACATCGTCGTCTTCGTAGACCACGTCAAGTGGGATATTTTCTGGAGTTATGACGATTTCACGAGGCGGATAAGCAAGAACGACGGTCACCACATCGAACGGTTTCACTTTGTAGTTCGACTTCACCGGCTTGTCGTTGACGAGTATACTACCAGCTTTAGCGGCGTTCTGCACACGGTTTCGCGACACGTTTTCCAGACGGTTTTGCAGAAATTTGTCGACACGAACGAGGGTCTGACCTTTATCGGCAACAATTCTGAAATGCTCGAAAAGCTCAGTACTCTCCTCTGTGTTATCTCCAATAACTCCTACAAAATCTTCCGACATATCTTCAACTATTTGGAAATCAATAATTTAGATGTTTTATTAACACCAACATCTCCAGTGACGCGCAACACATATATTCCATTTTGCAAATCACTGACATTCAATTCATTACAATATGGATATTTTATAACGAGGCGTCCTGTCAAATCGAAAATCGAGATTTCGGAACAAGTATTTTCATCAACGCCTTCGATGCGAACAAAGTCTGTAGCTGGATTCGGATAAAGTGTCAGAGTATTTGTAACTTCTTGATTCTCATCGATTCCAATAAAATACGGATTCTTACCCATCACTGGACGAATCATCAGAGAGCCAGGAAAAGAGCTGTTTTTCCAGCCTTCGCCAGCGTTATAGAAATTGTATTGCGAGTTATCAGTCGATGAATCGAAACCGATGTTTATAGTTTTTGAATACTGCTGGCGGATTCCGACGTAGAAAGTGCTGTTTACCTTAACAATTTCTTTAAAAGTGTAGTTCGAGAAAGCGTACATGGCGCTGTCGTTCCATACTGGTCGCTGGTCTTTCAGAGTGTAAATGATTTCGCCAGGCTTGCCGTTGTTGTCACGCCACACCACGATGTCGAAGAAATTGAAATTCGCATCATTGAAGGTTCGGTTAAACAGCATCTGAACGCCACCCAGAGTGTCGAGTTTAGTCACTTTGAACTGAGCCGCGAAGTAAGTGTCGTTTGGCACGAGACCGTAGCCCATCTCAGGAGTACCGTCGTCGTAAGCGAAATAGTTATAAAATCCTTGACGACGCACGATGGAATCGCCCGAAACAAGGTTTCCATTTTCATCAACAGCCTCAATATAATGGCGAATCGTAAACGAAGTGGTATCAATATTAAGGTTGTAAGGATAGATGAAATCGCCCATTTCGATGTTGCGTGTCATCACGCCAGCGTTCTCGTACTGATTGATTATAAATGAATTATCAGTGAAAGAATAATTCCAACTAGAATTGTTATCCTCGACTTCGCAAGTATAACGAGCCTCATGCGAATTTACATCCAAATTTGTGATATTGACATCAAAAACATTGTTGATTTCAGTAATCGGATTATCTTTATAATGCTTGTAAGGCATTGATTGATAACGTTTTAAGAAGGCAGGAGCGTTGTCAGTCAGACTCACAAGCGGATAAGAGTCGTTTTCCACGCTTCTGTTCACGTCGAGATAAACAAAATCGATATTCCACTCGTCCATATTGCTTCTATCGTTAGGATACATTGTGGTTGGCAGCGTTCCGTAGTTGAAGAACAGAATTTGGAAATCCTCTTTAAAGAAGCATGTGTCGGTGATAGGAATCATCACCTTCTTAAAATATTGGTTTTCGCCTAGAGAATCGAGAAATTTTTCCAATTTCATACCTTCTGTCGCCCACACCTGTTTCCATGCCGTTTTTCTCAACGTGACATAGTTTTGAAGCACTGTGTCGAACACCAGTTCGTTGTATCCGTAGCCAAACTGAAGTACGAGCGAGTCGTCACGCTCCGGACTGTCGCCGAAGCCGCCAGGTTGGTAATAGAAACTAAAATAAACCGAGTCGTCGGCTGTAATAGCATGATTATCAATGCTGTCGAGACGAATTCTTACTGAAAGCAGCGAGTCGGCGATGAACGGGTTACTGCTACCTCTTGAGTAGACTTTACCATATTGATCGACGACATCGAATGTGGCAGCCCTATAATTTACAGGCATTTTCGGGAAGCCTGAGTTTACAAACACCTGTTTCGACTGCCATTTTGAAGCGTCAGGATAAACGCCGAGCTTGGTGAAATCGTCGAAAAACGGCAGTGTTGCCACCGTTTCATCTCTAAGTTCCTGCGTTTGTTCTTCAGGGATACCGCCGCAAAAACCTGTGAGATACTCCTGAGCCTTGCCGTTCGTCACAAAAAGAATGGCACAAAATATCGTTAAAACTAATCGTTTATTCATCATAGAAGAAATTTGTATCTATTTCATAATCATCGAATTCCCAATCGTCGAGTTCAATCACCTCCTCAACCACCTCCTGTTTAGCCTCGATTTTGCGGAAGCGCAACTGCTTGTCATAAACACGTTGTAGAGAGTCGTAAGAAAACTTGCGGTTTTTCAGAATATAATTGAAACTGTCGATCACGTAATTGATTGTATCAGTGTTAAATTTTCTCAATCGCCACGACTCAACCATCGAATCACGACGGAATTTCTCGTATTTATACCAAGCGAAATCGAAGTTTTTGATTGATTTATACCAGACATTCACCATCGAGCCGAGCGGCACTTTCTTATCTACAGAATATTCAGGTTCCATTCGGATAACGTAAAGATTACGAGGCTCATCGTCGTCAATAAAAATCTCCGTTCCTATGTTCAGGGAGGCGTTGTTGATATGATTTTTCACATCTTCAAGCTTCACACCGACCAAATCGGGAAGGTTTGTCTTTTTCTCGCCGTTGCCGTAACCAACGACAAGAGTGACAGCGGTACCTTTGACCACTTCCTGTTTCGGATTTATAACCACGCCTTTGATTTTCTGTTCGACGACAGCATTCCTGGCAAAATAATCGATGAATTCGAGTTTGTCGACCCTTAATCCGACAGCGTTGAGGCTCACCATAGCTTGACGCAGCGAGAGGTTTCGGAGGTTTGGCATCTTAACGATTTCCGGTGCGATGGAAGTACGAATCACATAGATGTTTCTACCCTGTTTCACCTTTGATCCCGATGACGGATTCTGTTGATACACAGCGCCTTCCGGAAAATCTTTGACATAAATACTATCGAGAAGCAGAAAAGTGAACATGTCGCTGTAATTCTCAACGACATCAGCATAGTTCATACCGACCATATCCGGCACCTCAATCTCCTCACCATGACGTGTGAATCTGTCGAGCCTGTTGAACGTGAATTCCAAGGTCGCGACAACCACTAACAACATGATTATCAGGCTGATATAGAACCATTTATCTTTTAAAAAACGAAAAGTCTTCTTTTTTTCACTTTTTTCGTTCATAATAACGTCGTTTTTTGTAATTTTGAACTCGCAAAGATAACGAAAATAATTGAATTTAAGTTTATTTGACATGAAAAAAATAGCAATAGTCTGTGGCGGATACTCTGGAGAGTATGAAATTTCAATCAGCAGTGCAAAAGTTGTAAAAAAACACCTCGATTCTTCGAAATACGAGGCATATGTTATTGTTATTCAAAAAGATAAATGGTATCATCTTGAAGACGACGGCACAAAGACCGATGTCGACAAGAACGATTTCTCAATAAAAGTCAACGGCAAGAAGGTTGTCTTCGATGCCATTTTTAACGCAATTCATGGTGTTCCTGGTGAAGACGGACAGCTTCTCGGATACTTCGAGATGCTTGGAATTCCTTACACTTCGTCGAATTTCACCACTTCAGCATTGACCTTCCACAAGGACTTCTGCAAGAAGATTGCGGCAGCGGCAGGCGCCAACGTCTCCCCTTCAATTATCATCAACAGAGGTGAGAGCTACGATGTGAAAAAGATTGTCAAAACGCTGGGATTACCTTTGTTTGTTAAGCCTACACGCAACGGCTCATCGGTTGGAGTCAGTAAGGTGAAGACTGAGGAAGACTTTGAAAAAGCATTGGAATACGCTTTCAGTGCCGGCGACCAGGTGATGTGCGAGAAATTTGTGAAAGGTCGCGAGTTGGCTTGCACCGTGATGGAAGTCAAAGGGAAAAAGATGGTGTTCCCTATCACCGAGGTAGTGAGCAAAAACGATTTCTTCGATTACGAAGCGAAATATACTGCAGGAAAATCTGACGAAATAACGCCAGCTGAGTTGGATGAGGTTTCAGAGATTGAGGTTAAGGCTACGTCGGCTATGCTTTACGACGCATTTGAGTGCAAAGGCTTCGCGCGATTCGATTACATCATGACACCTAAACAATTGGTTTTCATCGAGGTGAACATCGTGCCAGGCATGTCAGAGGCATCAATAATGCCAAAACAAGCAGCCTGCATGGGAATCACCCTCGACAAGCTGTTTGGTTTGGCATTAGAGAATATTCTTGACTAAACTGTCAGGATGTCTTTCTGCTTGAGATCGTAAAGATCGTCGATTTTCTTCACGAACTTATCTGTCAGCTTCTGGATTTCTTCCTGAAGCTGTTTTACTTCGTCTTCCGAAACGCCTTCTTTTTCAAGCTTCTTGGCATCATCGTTTGAGTTACGGCGGATGTTACGAATACCAACTTTTGCTTCTTCGGCGGCTGTCTTTGCGCGTTTGGCGAGGTCTTTACGACGTTCCTCTGTCAATGGCGGAACCAAAATTCTCAGGAAATCGCCTTCGTTTTTCGGGTTGAAGCCGAGGTTTGCAGCCTGGATAGCCTTGTCGATGGCGCTGATGGCGCTCTTGTCGAACGGCATCACGATAATTTGACGCGGGTCAGGAGTACCGATGTTGGCGGTCTGCTCAATCGGGACCAGTGTTCCGTAGTATTCAACTTTAACGCCCTGAAGCATCATCGGGCTGGCTTTGCCTGCTCTGATTTTCTGAAATTCCGACTCAAGGTGTTTGAGGGCACCTTCCATCGATTCAGTCGTTTCGTCCAAAATAAATTGAGATTCTTCTGTCATATACCTTAAATTTTTCGGTACAAAAATACAAATTTTTCTTACTTGGTAACTATTGTGCCGATTTTTTCTCCGTTCAAAACTTTTGTCAGGTTACCTTTGGTGTTCATGTCGAACACGAGCATCGGCATGTTATTTTCCTTACACATGGTGAAAGCTGTGAGGTCCATCACCTTGAGGTTTTTGCTGTATGCTTCATCGTAAGTGATTGACTCATATTTTGTTGCGGTAGGATCTTTCTCCGGATCAGCGGTGTAGATACCATCTACACGAGTGCCTTTGAGGATGATGTCGGCCTTGACTTCCACTGCGCGCAATGCCGAACCTGTATCCGTTGTGAAGAACGGGTTGCCTGTGCCGCCACCGATGACGACGACATAGCCTTCTTCAAGGAGTTTGATAGCTTTCGCACTGCTCATCGAGTCGGCGATACGGTCGATGTAAAGTCCTGATAATAAAGCGGCTTTCACGCCTTTAGCCTGCAATGTTGATTGTATTGCCATGCTATTGATGACAGTGGCGAGCATGCCCATGTAGTCACCCTGAATGCGATCCATGCCTTTGCTGGCGCCTTGGAGACCACGGAAGATGTTGCCGCCTCCAATCACGATGGCGATTTGAGCACCTGCTTTCACTGCAGCCGCTATTTCTTCTGCATAATCGTCAAGTCGTTGAGGGTCAATGCCATACTGTTGGTTTCCCATTAAAGCTTCACCACTAAGCTTAAGTAACACTCTTTTGTATTTCATATATTTCAAATTTTAATTTATTGATATTCAATTATTTAAAACCAGTATCCCACATTTATGAATCCTGTCACGCCGCTATTGATATTCGAGCCCATAAAACTGACTTCGATTGGTCCGATCATGGAATCGACGCCAAGCGAAAGACCGTAGCCGAGCACTAAACTACTGGGTTCGAACCATGAATCGTAAGTGTCGCTCATAAAGCCATAGTCGAAATGAATTGTGCTATAGAGCGACTTATAGAAATTCCATTGCCATGCGATTTTGTTCACAGCAAGATGGTCGATGATTCTGTCGGTAAAATCCAAGCCAGTGAAAGCCAAGATGTTATCTAAATATTTCATATGCGACTGTCCGCCAACGAAGAACTGGTAGAACAAAGGTGCTTCAGCGACGCCCAATTTCATGCCGCCTTCAAGTTCGAACTTCAACGCGCTTTTCGAGCCTAAAGGAATGTTTTTCAACAGATCAACATAGCCGATGAATGAGTTTTGAATTGCTTCGGTATTCATACCCGACATTGTGACATCGTCTGCAACGCCTTTGAAAAACACCATCTTAGCCATCATGTTGATTCTCCAACCACGACGAGCATACTTGACAGCATCCAGATTGTCGAAGAAATAATTAAGATATAGGTAGGAATAGAGGTTGTAGTTGCTTGGAATACTGTTTTCACCAACAAAATCCCGCATATGCACCAAATCAGCCGCCGCGCCTAAACGGAACTGGTTCTTAAGATTCGGAACAAGCATAGTGTAGATATCGAGTTTGTTGTCCTGAATACTATAGGAATTGGTGAGCTGTTTGTCGGTATACTGCCCGATGTTCAAGGAATAAATGCTGAAATCAACACCAAAATGGAACATTTTCCTGTGGTGTTTGTTGAAATTCACCTTCAGATATGGATTTTCAGCGATATTGAGGTCGAAACTCAACGTAGCGCGGTTGACGCGTTCCAAGACATTCTTTATCGTGAAATTGACAAGAGCGCCAATGCCGTAGTTGTTGTCATAATGAACAGCCACTGCCGTCGACATATCGGCAATCTCCTCGCAATGTAATTTGAAAACACTACCTTTGTCGGTCTGCTCAATTTCATACCATAAATTTTCGTAATATCCTGACGCTCTTAATTTTACGATAGTTTTTTCAATATCATTGAGCGACATTTTCTTTGGAAAATCCTTGCCGAACTCCCTTGCAACCACATCCTCATGATTGGTCGAAACACCTTCAACCTTAATTTCAGTTATATAAAGAGTATCAACAGGTTGGACATGTGGTCGGTTGATTTCGTAAGGTTCCATCTCCTGAAGAAAACCGGCAAGTTTCTGGAACTGCGGATAAAACTCTTTTGCAGCTTCCTCGCCAAACTGTATTATCGAATCAAATTCGTTGAACGACAACATGCTACGTCCGTGAAGATTCGGCTTGATATAGATATCGCAATTTGAACGGGCATAGAGGCTCTCCTCTAGTGACGACAGGTTCATCAAGCTTTCGAGAAGACCGAGCGAGTTGTCGATTTGCGATGCTGGAATTGTGGCATCTTCAAGGTCGACACCTATTATAATATCAACGCCGCGTTCTTTCATGTTCCTCACCGGGAAATTGTTGACCATTCCACCGTCGATGAGCAGCTTGCCGTCGAGCGATACCGGACGAAACAGGAAAGGTATCGACATACTAGCTCTGACAGAACGCGATAGGTTGCCTTTTGTCATCTCATATTGAGTAGCGTGTTCGACATCGGTAGCGATGCAGAAAAACGGCACCGGAAGTTTTTTGTAATCGTGGATATTGTCGGCCGGCAGCATCAGTCGCGAAAGCAGCATGTTGACGTATACGCCGTCGACCATCGACGATTTCACTTTGATTTTTCCGTTGGTTATCGGGAATGTGGCGAGATATCTGCGCGCGTTGATTTTTTTATCGATAGGCATATATGACAAAGGAATCCTGTCGTAGATGACATTGTTCCAGTCCTGTTTGCGCACCAATTCCTCGATGACATCAGGGTCGTAGCCAACAGCGTAAAGCGAGCCGATAATTGAGCCAATACTTGTTCCACCGATGTAATCAATAGGGACTCCAGCCTCGTCTATAGCCTTGAGAATCGGTATCTCAGCAAATCCTTTGGCTCCGCCGCCGCAAAGCACCACGCCAACTTTCGGGCGATGACGCGTGTTTTTAGCATCTTTTGTAATTTCCTGAGCTTCAATATCATAAACAGAGAACAAGCCGATAAGCATCAGCAATGCAAAAACCTTAAAATTCAGCTTTAATCTCATAATTATCAATTATTTAGAACCAATATCCAACGTTTACAAAAAGACTCCAATCGTCAATAATATTAGATTTCGACAATTGAATCTCTATAGGGCCGAACATTGTTTTATAACCAAGTGTCAATCCGGCTCCCATGACATAATGCCTTGGAATAAACCAAGTGTCCAAATCTGTTGATGTTGTCTCAGCAAATTCATCAAAAAAATCTAAGACAAACATCATATCATCTATTGTCATATTATCAAAATCAAGCACGCTAATTTTCCTTGCCTTGTCCAAGAGTGGCAGGTAATTCTTCAAATAACCTGCGTCACAGCTGGCTATTGCATAGAAATTCTTATAGAAATTCCACTGCCAAGCCGTTTTTGCATAAGCTGCAAACTCTGTGTATACTGAAATAAACGGTAAACCAGTGAAACTCATAATGTTATCCATGTAATACATCTTCGACTGACCGCCGATAAAGAACAAATCATCGTCATATGTCAACATAGAATTGCCAAGACGGGTAGCGCCGACGACTCCCAATTTGAATGAGTGCCGCTGACCTATAGGAAATGACTTCATGGCATCGGCTTGCACAGCATACATCGGTCTGCTCCATGCATCTTTAAACACGCCATCGTACAAGATACACTTACCTATCACATTGATATTCCATCCCTTACGTGGAAAATCAGTCTGGTCTTCGTTATTGAAGAAATAATGAATATAAGCTTTCGGATTGAATTGATGCTCATCTCTCTCTTCTTCGCTAAAGCCATAAGTGTTATATTGAATATCTTTAGACATAGTATAATTCATCCTGATGCCCAGTTTAATAGCTTGGGTTACCGATGGAGCTATTTGGAAATACAAATCCAATGCATTATACTGCAATCTTACAGAATGTTGAATGTCTCCTTTCTGATTATACAAATTAGCCTTCAAATTCATAGCCAAAATCTCAGCTGTACCGCTTAACAACTTGGTATAACGATGCGTGATTCCTGCTCTGAAATATGGATTATCGGCGATATTCAAATCGATATTATATGTAAAATGCTTAGTTCTGGCGTTCATATTAAGCAGAAGCCCGATTCCATAATTGTTGTCATAATGTCCACCTAATGAAAATGTGAGAGAAGTCTTGTTTTTGCAATGCAGTCGGATAATGTTACCTTCTTGAGTATCAATAAGTTCATACCAAACATTGGAATAATATCCTTGTGAATAAATCTTAACGATAATCGTTTCGATGTCATCAATCATAAACTCCTGCGGGAATTCATCGCCAAACTCCGATTTTATCAACTCGGCGTTGTATTCGTCAATGCCTTCAACCTCCACGCCTGCGATTGTCACATGATCAATGGGCATGGTATGATGGCGTTCCACTTCGAAAGGTCCTAGTGCCTGAAGCGAGTCGGCAAGACGTTTCAGCTCTGGAAACTTCTCGCGAGCGCCATCCTCACCACATTTGATTATTGGATCGAAGTCGTTGAACGACATCATGTTAGCTTTACCGATATCAGGTCTGATCAAGATATTGCATTCTTTACGAGCTTTGTTGCTTTCGTCTTGCGACACGACAGAAATCAGTCGCTCGAGCACTTTCAGGGAGTTGTCAAGAACCTCGGGATTGGATTTCACAATCTCCAAATCGACACCGATAATGATGTCGGCACCTTGCTCGCGCACGTTACGCACCGGGAAATTGTTGGTGAGACCGCCGTCACAAAGCAGATAACCATCATATGCGACAGGTTCGAAAAGGAAAGGTATCGACATTGACGAGCGAATTGACTGCGCCAACGAGCCGCTTCTGAACTCAATTGGGTCGGCGGAGATGATATCTGTAGCGATGCAAAGGAACGGCACCGGCAGCTTGCTGAAGTCGCGTTCTTTGTAAGCCGGCATCATCAGTCGAGTGAGCAACATGTTGACGTACATGCCGTCGATCATCGACCTTTTGATTTTCAACTTGCCGTTTTTATACGGAAGCATCAACAGATAGTGGCGTTCGTGGATACGTTTCTCAAGCGGAATGAACTTTCGTGGAATCTGGTCTTTGATAATCATGTCCCAGTTTTGTTCGGTGCATAGCTTCTGCATCATGTCGGGGTCGTAACCTACAGCGTACAGACCGCCGATGATGGAACCCATGCTCGTTCCAGCAATATAATCGATTGGGATGCCTGCTTCTTCTATCACCCGCAGCGCTCCGATGTGCGCGAAGCCTTTAGCGCCACCGCCACTCAGAACCACACCAACTTTTGGACGTTGAGACACAATGCTATCTTGAGCGTTTGCTGAAAACGCCGCAAGGATGAATAGCATTACGAACAACGTTCTTTTCATCATTCCATCTTACCGTGGCAATTCTTATATTTCAAACCTGAGCCGCATGGGCACGGGTCGTTTCTTCCGACTTTCTTCTCCACGTGAATCGGCTGAGTCACCTGATTTTCCTGAGTGTTGCTGTGAGCCTGCGACAACAGGTCGGTGCGCTGCTCCTTCAGCTTGCTTCTGTCGATGGCCTTTGCCTTGTGCTCGCGGATATTACCCTGCTCCTGCACCGGCAGGTCTGACTTCATCAGGAATGAGATGACCTCGCGGTTGATCTTCAAAATCATCTCTTTGAAGAGGTTAAACGACTCGAATTTGTAAATCAGCAACGGGTCTTTCTGCTCGTACTGAGCGTTCTGTACTGATTGTTTCAAATCGTCGAGTTCGCGCAGGTGCTCTTTCCAAGCGTCGTCGATCATGCCAAGGGTGATGCTCTTTTCCAGCGACAATGCGATTTCACGCGCGCCGTTCTGAACTGCTCTCTCGATGTTCACCACCACATTCATGCCTTTCTTTCCATCGGTGAACGGGATAAGGATATTCTTATAACCTGGCTGAGTCTCATAGATATGCTTGATGAGCGGCAAAGTCTTCTCGCCGACAAGCAAATTCTTCTTGTTATACGACTCAACAGCCTTTTCGAACAGATCGTCAGCGAGGTCGTCGAGCTTGCCATGTTTGAATTTCTCTTCGTCAAACGGAAGGTCGACACCCATGTTTGAAAGCACATCCATCTTCAAACCTTCGTAGTCGTCGTTGGCTTTGTTTTGCTCGATGAGTGATTCGCCAAGGTCGTACATCATGTTGTTGATGTCGATTTGCAGACGGTCGCCGAACAAGGCATGGCGGCGTTTCTCGTAAATAGCCTCACGTTGCGAGTTCATAACATCGTCATATTCAAGCAAATGCTTACGAACGCCGAAGTGGTTCTCCTCGACCTTCTTCTGTGCTTTCTCAATCTGCTTGGTAATCATCGAGTGCTGAATCACCTCGCCTTCCTTCATTCCAAGACGGTCCATGAGAGGAGCGATACGCTCAGAGCCGAACATACGCATAAGGTCGTCTTCCAATGAAACGAAGAACTGTGAGCTTCCCGGGTCACCTTGACGACCTGCACGACCACGCAGCTGGCGGTCGACACGGCGTGACTCGTGACGTTCTGTACCGATGATGGCGAGACCTCCGGCTTCTTTCACGCCTGGTCCCAACTTGATATCGGTACCACGACCAGCCATGTTGGTAGCGATGGTCACAGTGCCTGCAACACCGGCGTCTTTCACAATCTGAGCCTCCTTGAAGTGCAACTTGGCGTTCAACACGTTGTGTTTGATGTTCTTACGCGTCAGCATACGGCTCAGCAACTCGGAAATTTCAACGGATGTTGTACCAACCAACACTGGTCTACCTTCGTGAACAAGTTCTTCAATCTGCTCGATCACGGCGTTATATTTCTCACGTTTTGTCTTGTAAATCAAGTCTTCGCGGTCGTCACGGGCAATCGGTTTGTTTGTCGGGATGACGACGACATCGAGTTTGTAGATGTCCCAAAACTCACCAGCCTCGGTCTCAGCGGTACCGGTCATACCGGCGAGTTTGTGATACATACGGAAGTAGTTCTGCAATGTGATGGTGGCGTAGGTCTGTGTCGCTGCTTCCACATCGACGTTTTCCTTAGCCTCCACAGCCTGATGCAAACCGTCTGACCAGCGGCGGCCTTCCATGATACGGCCTGTCTGCTCGTCCACAATCTTGACTTTGTTGTCGATGATGACATAGTCGACATCTTTCTCAAACAAAGTATAAGCCTTCAACAGCTGTTGAACGGTGTGCAAACGCTCCGATTTCTCAGAAAACACTCGCAAAAGTTCGGTTTTCTTCAACACTTTCTCATCATCACTCAAATCCGATTTCTCAAGTTCTGCAATCTCCGAACCGACGTCAGGAATGATGAAGAAAGACGGGTCGTTGTAGGCTTTTGCAAGTTGTTCAGTACCTTTATCGGTAAGCACGACGGTGTTCAGCTTCTCGTCGATGACGAAATACAACTCATCGTCGATGATATGCATGTTTTTGCTCTGTTCCTGCATGTAGAAGCCTTCGGTCTTGAGTAACAACGACTTCATACCCTCTTCCGAGAGGAATTTGATGAGAGCCGTGTTCTTCGGGAGACCATGGAATGCGCGGAAGAGCTGGTCGGCACCGTGCGATTTCTCGTCTTCGGTAGCGTTAGGATTGGTCAAAATCTTCTTCGCCTCAGCAAGACACTGTGTCACAAGGCGTTTCTGAGCCTCGTAAAGATTCACCACGTCCGGCTTGAGCTGCACGAACTCCTGGTCGTCGCCACGCGGTGTAGGGCCACTGATAATCAAAGGAGTACGAGCATCGTCGATCAACACGGAGTCAACCTCGTCGACGATGGCATAGTGATGTTTACGCTGCACGAGTTCCTCAGGGTTGCCTGTCATGTTGTCACGCAGGTAGTCGAAACCGAACTCGTTGTTAGTTCCGTAAGTAATGTCCGCGTTGTAAGCGGCTCTTCTTTCAGGCGAGTTAGGCTGGTGTTTGTCGATGCAATCGCAGGTCAGACCCAAGAAATTGTAAATTGTGCCCATCCACTCGGAGTCACGTTTTGCCAAGTAATCGTTGACAGTCACGACATGAACACCACGTCCGGCTAGGGCATTGAGGTAAACCGGCAAAGTTGCGACCAAAGTCTTACCCTCACCTGTCGCCATCTCAGCGATCTTTCCCTGATGCAGCACGATGCCGCCGATGATCTGCACGTCGTAATGCACCATGTCCCAGGTCACCATGTTACCGCCAGCCATCCAGCTGTTGTTGTAACGGACCTTGTCGCCATCGATGTTGATATGCTCGAATTTTGAAGCCAACTCACGATCCAAATCGGTAGCTGTAGCTTCAACTATCTCATTCTCTTTGAATCGTTTAGCCGTCTCTTTCATCACCGCAAAAGCTTCCGGCATGATTTCGTTCAAAGCCTCCTCAATCTTCTCAAGAACGTGTTTTTCAAGCTTGTCAACCTGCTCATAGATGCCGTTTTTCTCCTCCAGATCCATGTCAGGATTGCTCTCCACGTTCGCCTTCAGCTCAGCGATTTTAGCCTCATCCTCAGCAATATGATTTTGAATATATTCCTTGAATTCCACCGTCTTATGACGAAGGCTGTCGATGTCCAAATCCTTAATCTTCTCGTATGCGTCAAGCGTTTTCTGCAACAGCGGCTGTAAGGCCTTGTTGTCGCGGGTCGACTTATTTCCAAATAGTTTCGATAAAAATCCCATTTCTAAATTATTTATTCATGAATAAAATTGTCCAATATATACCCTATCAAAAAGTATGCAAAAGTAATAAAATTTTACAAATATTTACTAATTCTTCTCACATGATAATCCAAATACTGGTCGGGAGAAGGTGCCGGTGCCATTCCGATCTTGTTTTTTCGTTTCAAAATAAAATATGCCGGAAAGGTCTGAACATCATAGTCTTCGAGCAAAAGAATATCATCGCCAAGATTCAGTATCATCCAGTTAAACCTTTGTTTATCAAACATTTGCGCACATTTTTCAAATGATTCTTTTGTAACGATTGTCACGATTTGCACACTGTCGCCCCATTGTTTGTGAAGCTCGTTCAGCGCCAAAAAATCGTTGGTAATGAGCGACGACAATCGTCCGACAAACTGCAACAGCACCATATTATTCTGATAATCAGAGAGTTGTACCGTTTTGCCGTTTTTATCTTTCAATGCAAATGTCGGAGCATCGGAGTTATATGAAAGTTTGCTTAGCTGTTTGATGAAATTATTCGCAACCACCTTATTTTTCTGATATTTTGAGGTTTCGCCTATCTTCTTGTAATAACTCAGAATCCTGGTTTTATCGTACGAATTTTCATAATACAGCCTTCGCATCTCAATCATCGCGACAAGTTCGCAAATCTGACGGTTTCGTGACAGAAAGTCATTTTTGCACAAATATGTCATGAAATTGTCATATCCCAAATAAAACGCGTTTTCCAAATCCGCCTGATTATAATCGCGCTTGTTGAAATAACCGCTAAACAGCTCCGCGAAGACGTCCATATAAGCCTTATTGGAATACTGAACTTTCTGATTATCAATATAATCCGTCAAGGTTTTATCCTGATTCAAAGCCATCACCACTGCCGCTTTGCGATATTTTATCATATCCTTGACATAATCGTATTTTACCTTGCCAAGTTGTCTATATATCTGATTTTCAATAGTATCCATCAGATAAAGTTTCCTTCCGCGATAAATCTGCTGGAAATTTTCGTAGATGAAATCATCGAGCATGTTTTCCGTGATAACGTATTGCGAGTAAAGTCCGCCATCGTCGGCAGTATTGATTTTCATCAGCGGCTGTTTCTTCTCGAAATACGATTCATCGTCCTTTTGCTCCGGAATCACAATCTCGACGTTATATTTCCCATCTGGATTCAAGATAATCTCCACACGCTCGAGATTGATTGCGATTTGCACCGGAGTTATCTCGTTTACAGTGGCTTTCAAAGTGAACTTTCCATCTTTATCTGATTGAGTCTCAGCGATTTTAGTCTGCTCGCACGTCAGCATCTCATCGTATGCCAGCAGTCGCACCAAAGCATTCGGAATGTTGGTATTTCCTACAATCGTAACGTTTTGTCCGAGCATAAAAAGCGGACAAAGCAACGCCAAAATCAGACAAATTAGGCTCTTATTTCTCATAAAATCCTGATTTTTCAGGGATGAAACCGCTTAAATCGGCGCCGTTTTTTATAAGGTCGCGCACCACTGTCGAAGAAACGCAGCGCAAGGTCGGGTTGGCAAGGAAGAACACTGTCTCCACATCAGGATTCAGTTTTTTGTTAGCCTCCGCAATGATGCTCTCGTACTCAAAATCGGTGGTATTTCTTAGTCCGCGGATGATGAAGCCGGCGTTCATCTTCTTGCAAAAATCGACTGTAAGTCCTTCATAACTAACGACTTTCACCTTTGGATAACTGGCAAAAGTATTCTTGATCCACTTGATTCGTTTTTCAAGCGGAAACGCATATTTTTTATCGATATTGACGCCTATCGCGATGATTATCTCGTCGAAAAGCGGCATCGCCTGAAGCACAATATCTTCATGTCCTTTTGTAATCGGGTCGAATGAACCTGCAAAAACTCCAATTTTCATTTGTTCAAATTTGCACCTAATTAATAAACTTACAAAATTACGAAAAATTTTTGATATAGTGAATTATTTGCTGGAGATTTCTCGACTTCACTTCGTTACGCTCGAAATGACAGGGAGAACTGATGGAATCAATGTTTTTAACGAAGCGAAGGTCTTTTCTTCAAAATTTTTAACATGTTCTTTATCAACAAGATACACTTTTGTTATTCCCTCTTCGGTTTGCGGAATGTTTTTCATACCAGATTTCGTGCGCATCAAAAACCAGCTAGTTTTCTTTATAGTCCATTGATTATTAAGTAGATAGCAATGCCATGTAGCTGGCAATTCTTTGATTATTTCGAGGTTTGTTATGCCGGTCTCCTCCTCCACTTCGCGCAAAGCGGCGACTTCTGGACTCTCACCTTTTTCAATATGCCCTTTCGGGAGGTCTGGAATACCATTTCTCTCAATCGCAACAAACTGATTGTCAATGACTACCACTCCACCTGCCGCCGGTGCCTGACGAAAAATCTGTTTGACTGCGCAAGCTAATTCTTCACCGTCAATATCGCCCAAATCGAGGTTTTCGAGTGTCTCATCATCAAGCCAACGCCTGATTTTTAAAACCAAATCATCACAATTTTTAACACATTTATTATCAACAGATAACAAATTTTCGCAAAAATTATTTGCCGACAACATCCGATTATTACAAAAAAGTCTGTACATTTGCACAAAAATTTAGTTACAATATGAACGAACAAGAGACCGCTTTAGCATTAGCGAATTTCCTGCTGCAAATTAAAGCAATAAAATTGAATCCTGCAAGTCCTTTTACATGGGCAAGCGGATTAAAATCGCCGATTTACTGCGACAACCGCATCACTTTGTCGTATCCAAACATCCGCACGTTCATCCGCGAGGCTTTCGTGAAGATGTGCGTTGAGCATTATGGCAAGCCGGATCTCATCGCTGGCGTTGCAACAGGCGGCATCCCTCAGGGCGCTTTGGTAGCGCAGGAACTGGGTCTCCCGTTCTGCTATGTGCGCTCAGAAGCTAAGTCGCACGGTCTCAACAACCAGGTTGAAGGCATCGTTCCTCAAGGCGCTTCGGTAGTTGTGATCGAAGACCTCGTTTCAACAGGAAAATCAAGTCTTGCAGCTGTTGAGGCTCTCCGCGAAAAAGGTGCCAGCGTGAAAGGCATGATGGCTATATTCACCTACCAGCTCGACGCTGCGACCGAGGCATTCAAAAAAGCCAACTGCGACCTCGTAACCATCAGCAATTACGAGTCTTTGATACAAAAAGCCGTTGAAGAAAACTACGTGAGCGACGACCAGATGCAGAGCCTGAAAGAATGGAGAAAGAGCCCGCAGGCTTGGTCAGACGCTCATCAAAAATAATAACAATGTTAATTCAGTCTCAATACGTAGATAACAGCAAGAGCGAACAGGATTTTTTCGCGGTCGTCAGTGATATGCGGAATATTCCGGCGCTGCTTCCTGAACAAGCTATCAACGTGCAGGCCGATGAGGACAACCTATCGTTCACTGTACAAGGCATGGGCGGTATCGCTCTGCGCGTATGTCAAAGAATAACATACAGTTTGGTGCAATTGGTGCCAGTCGGAAAGGTGCCGTTTCCGTTCGTGTTAAGCATAAAAATCGCTGGATTGGGCAACAACTGCCGCGTGATGTACGAAATCGACGCCGAACTCAACCCGCTGATGGCGATGATGGCTAAACGTCCGCTTCAGAACCTTGTCGACATGATGGCGGAAAAAACTGTAACTCTTTAACGTCACAAACTATATCGGCTCCTTCTTTATCGCAAAGAAGGAGTCGTCCGTATTTATCATAACCATTGATTTTCAGAGCTTTAACTTGATTATGATAAAAATAATCAGCCCACTGATTATAACGATATGATTTTGAAATATATTTCTTGTTTATTTCAATCTGGTTTTCTTCAAAACGAAGGCTTTCGACTCCAGATTTAATACTATCAACCAATATATTTAACAGATTTTCTATATAGTAGTTTTCTCTCGATATTATTTTTAAAGAAATCGGATTTGGAATTTCCTTTGAAAACTCTATCTGATTGACATTCAATCCGATACCGATAATAGAAGTTCCCATCATGCGACCTTCGATGGTGTTCTGAATCAGCATTCCTGCAAGCTTTTTATCACCAAAATAAATATCGTTAGGCCATTTGATGTAAAACTCGTCCGAACCGATGATTTTCTGCAAAGTCTCAACAATCGCAACAGAAACTGCTTGCGAGATTTTAAATTGGTTTTCAGCCTCTAAGAAATTGACATTCAATGCGATACTGAACAAAAGATTCTTACCTTTCTCACTCTCCCAATGGTTTTTATCCATCCCTCGACCAGCTGTCTGATAATCAGCGACGACAACCGTAGCCGAAATGTCATTTTTTTCGGAAATTTTGTCATACAGATAGACGTTGGTCGAGTTTATCTCATCAAAATGAATAATTTTCAGAGCCATTTTGCAAAAAAATCACCTTATTTTATTAAAAATACAAAAATAATAATAATTATCAAATTTATTGAGTATCTTTGCAAAAATTTTTCGATTTATGAGAATCAGACACGAAAACGACAATACAGAAGATGTCTTGAAGACTATCGTTGATACAATGTTGGAGGCTAAGGCACAAGAGGTTACTTCATTGGATATGAGAGAGTTACATTCAGCAGTAACCGATTATTTCGTAATTTGCCACGCCCAATCAAAGACACAGGTGAACGCCATCGCGGAAAAAATCATCGACAACGTCCGCAACAAACTTCACGTTCACGTTTATCATGAAGAAGGTTTTGAAAATTCGGAATGGATTTTGTTGGATTATGTAGACGTGGTGGTTCACGTGTTCCTCGCCGAGAAACGCAATTTCTTCCAGCTTGAGGAATTATGGGCCGACGCGGATAAAAAGGTTTACGAAGATTAAAAAATTTTAAAATGGCAGAAATCCCCAACAATAACAAACCGAAGAAAAAGATAGGTTTTTACTGGGTTTACATCGTCCTGATAGCGTTTTTCATCGGATCGATTGTGTTTGGAAGCACGAGCAGCGTGAAGGAAACCACGATGACCGACCTTTCGAAGATGCTGAAAGAACAGGACATCGAGAAAATTGAGTTGATTAACGGCAAAACCGCCGAGATATACCTCAACGAACAGGGAATGCGCAAGTATTTCCCAAACGACACCAAGCAGACATTCGGGAAAACGCCTAACTACACCCTCAAAGTGTCGGAAGATCGTCTTTACACCAAGGTTGACGAGGCTCAGCAGGGTCTTTCAAATCCTGTGGAAGTCATCCCTATCGACCGAGCCAACTTCTGGGGCGAGATTATCGGATGGCTCCCGTTACTGCTGATCATCGTGTTCTGGATCCTGATAATGCGCAGAATGAGCGGCGGTGGCAGCGGAATGGGCGGCGGACAGATTTTCAGCATCGGAAAGTCGAAAGCACAACTATACGATCAGGAAAAAGACAACAAGACCACGTTTAAAGACGTGGCCGGACTCGAAGAAGCCAAGGAAGAAGTGATGGAAATCGTTGATTTCCTTAAGAATCCAGGCAGATACACACGTTTGGGCGGTAAGATTCCGAAGGGCGTTTTGCTGGTAGGCCCTCCAGGAACTGGTAAGACTTTGCTGGCAAAATCAGTGGCTGGCGAGGCTAACGTGCCGTTCTTCAGCATCTCAGGCTCCGACTTCGTGGAAATGTTTGTGGGCGTTGGCGCTTCACGTGTGCGCGACCTCTTCAAACAAGCAAAAGAAAAATCACCTTGTATTATTTTTATCGATGAGATCGACGCCATCGGACGAGCCCGTGGAAAGAACATCATGAGCGGTGGTAACGACGAACGTGAAAGTACTCTGAATCAGTTGCTTACAGAGATGGACGGATTCGGAACCAACTCAGGCGTCATCGTGCTCGCAGCCACCAACCGTGCCGATATCCTCGATAAAGCTCTGATGCGCGCTGGTCGTTTCGACCGCCAAATTTACGTCGAACTCCCTGACTTAAACGGTCGTCGCGAGATTTTCGAAGTCCACATGCGCGGACTGAAACTCGGCACAGATGTCGACAAAGAATTCCTTGCAAAACAAACCCCAGGATTCTCCGGAGCCGACATCGCCAACGTCTGCAACGAGGCAGCTCTCATCGCAGCACGTAAAAACAAGGAAAACATTGAAAAACAAGACTTTCTCGATGCCATCGACCGCATCGTCGGAGGCTTGGAAAAGAAAAATTCTGTCATCACAGAGTCTGAAAAGAAAGTCATCGCTTATCACGAGGCCGGACACGCCACTACTAGCTGGATGCTTGAATACGCTCATCCGCTGGTGAAAGTGACGATAGTTCCACGTGGTAAAGCCCTCGGCGCGGCCTGGTACTTGCCAGATGAGCGTCAGATAACGACTAAAGAGCAGATGTACCATGAGATGATTGCGACACTTGGCGGCCGCGCCGCAGAACAAATCATCTTCGGACAGATCTCGACAGGTGCTTTGAACGACCTCGAAAAGGTGTCGAAACAAGCTCACGCAATGGTGATGTACTATGGCTTAGACGAAACCATCGGCAACGTAAGTTATTATGACTCAACAGGTCAGCAAGAATATTCATTCCAGAAGCCGTTCAGCGAGAAGACTGCTGAGAAGATCGACGCAGAGGTGAGCAAACTCATCGAGAGCGCTTATCAGGAGGCTTTGCGCATCCTCAACGAACACAAAGACGGACTCGCTCAGCTCGCACAAAAGCTTATCGACAAGGAAGTGATATTCAGCGACGACCTCGTGGCAATATTCGGCGAGCGCCCTTGGAAACATGAGGAAAGAACTTTCAAGAGACGTAACGAAGAAAAAGAAGAAAAACCTGAAGAAGCATGAAAATATTCTCGTTTGGAAATCTGAGTGAGCGCACTAACAAGGAGCAAATCCTCGCAAAGGTGCGTGAGGCCGTGATGGCAAAGGACGAGAACCTTTTCTCTGACGTTAACATGAAGGCTGACACCTGGACGCCTTTCAAAGAAGAAGACGGTGCCGATTTCACCTTCGTGGAACGTTTCAAGGACAACGGCGGAATCTTCGTCTATTTCGAGAGCCAAGAAAACTTTATCGAGGCGATGAAGCAGTACATCGTTGAAAACCAATGGGAACCACTCTGCTCTACCAGCATGAAGATGGAGGCCGTTTTCAAGGATTCAGGCATTGAATTGAGCCGCGATTACACCACAAAACGCAAAAAGACCGTGAGCATCACCGACTGCGAGTGCCTCATCGCTCACACAGGAAGCATAATGATTACTGACAAATGCGCAGGATCACGCGCCGCTTATTCAAACGTCGACACGCTGTTGGTTTACGCCTCACCAAGCCAGATTGTGGCAAGCATGAAAGACGCCATCCATCTCCTGAAAGAAAAATACGATTCACACAAACCTACCGAGACCGTCATCATCAGCGGTCCAAGTAAGAGCACCGAAATTGACAATCAATTAGTTATCGGCGCTCAAGGAATCAAACAAATAGCATTGTTTTTAGTTGAAGAGGAATAAAAAAAGTAGGGGCGAATCATCATTCGCCCCTACAATATTATTTTTTCAATCCTTTGATTTGTTGTTCAAGGACTGCAATCTTCGCTTCGGCGTCAGCTTTTTTCTTGCGTTCCTTGTCGACAACAGCGGCTGGTGCTCCGTTGACGAATTTTTCGTTCGAGAGCTTCGCCTCCACCGACTTCAAGAAACCTTGAGCGTATTTCAGTTCCTCTTCGAGTTTCTTCAACTCGGCTTCAGTATCGACTGAGTCGGTGACCGGGATGAAGTATTCCTTAGAGCGTACCAAGAATCCGAATGCATCAGCTGGTTTCTCTGTGGTGTAAGTTATTGATTTAACGTTAGTTAACTTCTCAATGATGCAGTCGAAATCTTTGTTTGCAGTGCCATTGTCGATGACCACCAAATCCAATGCCTCTTTGAATGAGATGTTCTTTTCGGCACGAATCTTACGGATGTTGTTGATGACATCCATGGTGAAATCGAACTGCGCAAGCACCTGATTGTCAATGGTTTGCTGCTTTGGAAGCTGTGCAATGATGATGTCGTCGCCATCCTTACGCTCATCGAGGTTATGATAAATTTCCTCGGTGATGAATGGCATAAACGGATGCAGGAGCTTCATCAAATTCTCGAAGAAAGTGACTGTGGCTCTGTAAGTTGCGCCATCAACAGCTTGTCCCATAGGGGCTTTCACCATCTCGAGATACCATGAGCAGAAGTCGTCCCAAGTGAGCTTGTAAACGCCCATCAAAGCATCGGAGAGACGATATTTCTCGAAGTTATCCATCATATCGGCGAGAACCTGATTGTAACGTGCATCGAACCATTTCACAGCCATCTTGGCGGTGTCAGGTTGAGCAGCATTTTCGTCGACATTCCAACCGCGGACAAGGCGCAATGCGTTCCAAATCTTGTTGCAGAAGTTACGTCCCTGCTCGCAAAGTGCCACATCGAACAAAATATCGTTTCCGGCTGGAGCTGAGAGCAGCATTCCCATACGAACACCGTCGGCACCATAGTTTTCAATCAGCTCAATCGGATCAGGCGAGTTGCCTAATGATTTCGACATCTTGCGGCCGAGTTTATCGCGCACGATACCGGTGAAATAAACATTGCCGAACGGGACTTTTCCCTCGTACTCCTCACCTGCCATAATCATTCTGGCAACCCAGAAGAAGATGATATCAGGAGCGGTGATAAGGTCGTTGGTCGGATAATAATATTTGAACTCGGCGTTGTTCGGGTCAAGAATGCCGTTGAACAACGAGAGAGGCCACAGCCATGAGCTGAACCAGGTGTCGAGACAGTCGCTGTCACGACGTAAGTCACTCATTGTCAGGTTGTTATTGCCAGTCTTTTCTTTTGCGAGTTTGAGTGCTTCTTCGTCAGATTCAGCAACAACATAGCCGCCTTCAGGCAGATAATAAGCCGGAATCTGATGTCCCCACCACAACTGACGGCTGATGCACCAGTCTTTGATGTTCTCCAACCAGTGGCGGTAGAGATTGACATATTTTGCAGGATAGAACTGGATTTCGCCAGTCTCTACAGGCTTCAATGCGATCTGTGCGAGGTGTTCCATCTTGAGGAACCACTGCATCGAGAGCTTCGGCTCAATCGGGACGTTGGTGCGCTCTGAATATCCCACCTTATTATTATAGTCTTCAACTTTTTCGAGTAAATCGGCTTCCTTGAGGTCGATGACAATCTGCTTGCGCACTGCCTCGCGGTCCATTCCGACGTACATTCCAGCTGCCTCGCTGATTGTTGCGTCATCGTTGAAGATATTGATACTCTGGAGGTTATGTTTTTCACCGAGCATATAGTCATTCACATCGTGAGCCGGAGTCACCTTCAAGCAGCCTGTACCGAACTCGATGTCGACGTATTCGTCTTCGATAACCGGAATCACTCTGTTAACCAACGGAACGATGACTTTCTTGCCTTTCAAATGCTGATTCTTCGGGTCGTTAGGGTTGATACACATTGCGGTATCGCCCATGATAGTCTCAGGACGTGTGGTAGCCACCACAGCGTAGCCGTTTTCGCCCTCAATCTTATATCTCAGATAGAAAAGCTTGCTATGTTCCTCTTTGTAGATGACTTCCTCGTCGCTCAAAGCCGTGAGAGCCTTCGGGTCCCAGTTGACCATACGCACGCCACGGTATATGAGGCCTTTTTTATAAAGGTCGCAGAACACGTGGATAACGCTCTTCGAGCGGATTTCATCCATGGTGAACGATGTGCGTTCCCAGTCGCAGGAGCAGCCGAGTTTGCGGAGCTGTTTCAAAATGATTCCGCCATGCTCGTGAGTCCAATCCCAAGCATGTTCAAGGAATTTCTCGCGTCCGATGTCGGTCTTCTTGATGCCTTGTTGAGCCAGCTTATTCACCACTTTCGCCTCTGTAGCGATAGAAGCATGGTCTGTACCCGGCACCCAGCAGGCGTTCTTACCCATCATTCTGGCACGACGCACCAATACATCCTGAATCGTGTTGTTCAACATGTGGCCCATGTGAAGCACGCCTGTCACATTCGGAGGCGGGATCACGATGGTGTAAGGTTCACGTTCATCAGGAGTGGAGTGAAAATAGTTCTTTTTCATCCAGTGTTCGTACCATTTCTCTTCTGTCGTCTGCGGACTGTATTTGCTCGAAAGTTCCATTTTTTATAAATTAAAGCGCAAAATTACGATTTTTTCTCTTTGATATTAAAAGTTTTTATTATTTTTGTACGTTTTTTGAAATGAAAACGAGAAATAATTCTATGTATAATTAAAATTTTAAGTTTATGTCATTAATTGAACGTTTATGGGCGACCAACCAATTGTTGGTGATTTTGATCGGCGTTTTGATCGTCGTCATCCCATTTTTGGTTTATTATCTCCGTCAAGCCAAAAAGTATCATCCTAAAGGCTTGATTGCAGCAGCTTTGAGCAACATGGGCGAGCGTTTCGGATATTACATCATGAACGCCATCCTGCTGTTGTTCCTCGTTTCAAAATTCGGTTTGCCGGATAAGACCGCAAGTATCATCTACTCGGTGTTTTATTTCGGAATTTACGTTTTGAGTTTGGTGGGTGGTATCATTGCTGACCGCACTCAGAACTATCCGAGAACTATCCAGTGGGGCTTGATTATCATGGCAGCAGGTTATGTAGGACTGGCTATCCCGTTGTTCAGCAAGGACGCCAACGGCATCATCCTCGACAACGGCGGCGCATGGTGGGGTATCTTGATCTTCACATGCTTCGCATTGCTCTGCATCTCGTTTGGTAACGGTCTGTTCAAAGGCAACTTGCAGGCTCTTGTAGGTAAGCTTTACGACAAATTCGAAGCCGAAGCCGCTGAAAAAGGTCCTGAGGCTTTAGCTGAGGCAAAAGACCGTCGCGACAGCGGTTTCCAGATTTTCTACGTGTTTATCAACATCGGCGGTGTGATCGCTCCATTCGTGGCTCCTATGCTTCGTAAATGGTGGTTGGGAGTACATAACTTCGTCTACAACGCCGACATGCCGGCACTCTGCCATCAATATCTCGCCAATGGCGAACAGACAACAAAGTTCACCGAAAACATGGCTAAATCACTGGTCGACGGTGCAGCAATGCCTGACAACCTCGTGACATTCAGCTCACAATATATTGACGTGTTCAACACTGGCGTTCACTTTGCATTCATCGCTTCAGTGATCGCCATGATGATTTCATTGACAGTATTCCTCTGCACAAAGAAGATTTTCCCACAGCCGGCAAAGAAAGAGAAAGCCGAAGTGGTCGAATACACTCAGGAGGAAAAACTCGCAATGGCAAAGGAAATCAAACAGCGTCTCTACGCTTTGTTTGCAGTTCTCGGCATCGCCATCTTCTTCTGGCTCTCGTTCCACCAGAACAGCCAGTCGTTGACGTTGTTGGCACGCGACTTCGTTGTCACCGACATCTTCCCTGCTGAGATTTGGCAAGCACTTAACCCATTGTATGTCATCGTCTTAACACCTCTCGTCATGGCCGCTTTCGCATGGCTGGTCAGAAGAGGCAAAGGCGTTTCAACACCTCGCAAGATCGCTTACGGTATGGGTATCGCCGGATTGGCATATCTCTTCCTGATGGCGCTTTCAATTTCTTGTGGCTATCCTTCAGGCGAAGAGTTCCGCGCAATGGATGCAGCTACGATGGCAGCTAACGGTCTCGCAAAATCAGGACCATGGGTGCTTATCGTGACTTACTTCTTCTTGACAGTCGCTGAACTGTTCATCTCACCTCTCGGACTTTCATTCGTATCAAAGGTGGCTCCACGTCACATGGTGGGTTTATGCCAGGGTTTGTGGCTCGGTGCAACAGCTATCGGCAACCTGTTCATCTTCGTCGGACCCCTCATGTACAACGCTTGGGACATCTGGGTATGCTGGGGCGTGTTCCTCGCCATCTGCGTTGTCTCGATGTCGGTGATGTTCGGCATGGTGAAATGGCTCGAACGCGTCACTGCTTAGTTTAGAGTTTAAAGTTTGAAGTTGGCAGTTGTAAGAGATTACAGCTGCCAATTTTTTAATCGCTCACGTCATTTAAATCGAAATAAAGAAGCCTGGTTTTATCATGGGCGTCCGCTTCATTTAGAGGTATGAAGCCGTTTTTCTGATAAAATGGGATCGCTTCATAATAGGCATCGACAGTGAGAAAGCGGCAACCAGATTTGTTATTAAAGATGAAATAGCTTTTGACAAAATCCATAATAAACGAGCCTATTTTTTCACCTTTATGTGAATTTGAAACGCCGAGCCGACCGATTTTCACTGCAGGATAGCTTTTAAAACGTTTTCGATTATTAAACCTCCTGCTGAAACGGTTGTACTTGTTTTTATCCTCAAAGTCAGTGATTGCAATCTTATCGTTGGATAAACTGAAAAAAGCGGCGATTTCTTTTTCGTTTTCATTGGCTTTTAAAACATAATTAACTGCCAGTTTTTCCTTATAAAACAATTGCGCTTGATTAAGAATGAAGTCGTTTAAATCGGCATCGCCACAATCGAACGACGCCACTCTGTTGGAGTCATTCAATTGTTCGATATAAAACTTCTTTTCTAAGGTTTCATTTGTTTTGGTTTTCATAAACAATTCTATTTGTCTTTAAACATTCTCATCGCCATTTCGTAGTTTGCGATTCTTCTTTCTCTTTGTTCTGGCGTTTCTGTACGTTTCTCCTTCATCCGCTGTAAAAAACGGCGGGCGTCTTTACCGTATAAAATCGGGGTTTCTTTAAATGGGGTTTGCATATATTTTAATTTTTATTTGTTTGCGCTGCAAAAATAATAAAAATTTTATCTCGTGCAGCTGATTGCTGAAAATTTTTCTTTTGGGCGCTTCCTAATTCCTTCGTGATTCCTTCGTGAATGCTACCTGATTCTTCGTGTCGTTCACGAAGCGATGGTTAACGGTTAACGGTAAAATGCATTTGTACGTGGATTTGCATTAATAAATCATATATATACCATGTTGGAAAAATGCGTTGCATTTAAAATTTACCGTTTACCGTTAACCGTTTATGTCAACTGTTTCAGGAAACTGTCAACCAATCCAGTACACTTGAGACAACCTGGCGCTAAGCGAGGAATCTTATAAAAATTGTCAAAAAACCAGTTGCATATTAAACAAGATTTTGTATCTTTGCAATCTAATTCCCGTTGTGTCCCTGAGAAATCAAACCTTCGGGTGCCGTATAAATCGGGTTTCATCGTTTGGTGGAACCCGTTTTTGTTGTTTTAAAACAAGCGCCAAGCGATTTGGAGCTTTTAAACACCACATCGCTTAGCGCCTCTATTATCTGTTATCTATAATCTATACTCTATTATCTCTCTTCCTTGCGGCGTTTTGAGATAGCATAACCGGCTCCAAGAGCGGTGAGAAGGAAGATGCCAGTGCCGAGAGGAGCTTCAGCTTCCTGTACTAGCTCTCCATTAAAATCAGGCAATGATGGGAGACCTCCGGTAGGTACTTCTGATCCAATTCTATTGTATACGTTATCATTGTAAGTACTTTTAAAGAAGCCATCACTTTGAGCATTGACACTTAATGCTATTATAAATACGCCAATTAATAATAATATCTTTTTCATGACCCTATCTTTCATTATTCAACAACTATTTTTTGTGTGTTCACATTATTACTTTCAATTAGACGTAACACATAAACACCTGTTACATTTGGTTTAGAGACACGACAAACACTGCCTTCTGTGCCAGAAATAATATCAGAGCTAATTATACGACCCGTAATATCATAAACCTGTAATGTAGCTTTCTCTTTAACTCCTGAAATTATGATATCGTTATTTGAAATATATGCAAAGATTGTATTATCAATACCATCATTTGAATTAGGAGCGAAAACTAATTTAAAGCGTGATTCGTATTCGTTACCATTGGCTGCAAACTTATAACTAGGTTCCATCAACAAATCAATATCATCTCCAGTAATATTATCAATAAGATGCAGATAACTGAAATCTGACAAACCTTCCTCCACATTTAATGTAAAGAAACCTGTCTGATTATTTCTAAAAATAATATCCGATGTACTACAATCACTACCTACATGAACTATTGCATAGTCTTTATTATCGTAATTGACACACATATACGGAGCATTTTCTGATATATGATCTATTTTATCCAAACCTATACCATCGCTTAAATGAACAATAATTTTATCTTTTCCACTATTACCTGAAACCGTCATAATAAGTTTTGGTTCAAAAATCCTGTTAGCAGTTGATTGTGAATAAAAATCTGGATTATGATCAGTATTATCAATACGCAAATAACCATCATCCGTATTGTCAGTTAATTTTATCAATACACCTTGACAGGGCTTTATAGCATCCGTAAATTCATAACTAATCCAACTACCGCTACCATTGATACTATAATAATATGGCAATACTTTGTCGTGATAAATAGCACAATTTCTATACCCCGCAGATGTATTATACCTACCCATGTATATATCATGAGGATAAGGATTACCAATAAGATTAAAACCTTTTAATTCTACATCACCAGTATATGTTACAATAATACTCTGATTAGATTGTGTGTTCAATTCACCCTCAAAACGATAAACATCGTTAACGGTATTAGCATACAGATATCCCATTCCTAATTGTTCGTCAAATTCAGGATCAACAGATAAAGATTCCACCCAGCCTTGTCCCGGTTCAATGTATTGATATAAATCATAATGTGAGTCATCATTAGGACATAATGCACTATGTATAATACTCGGTTCCACCATCGGAGTTGATATAGTATACCATTTATAACCTGCAAAAGCATCAATATGTTTATTAACAGTAGCCTTTACTGTATTATTACCAACATATACCAACTGTCCACCTTCTTCAATAATCAAACAATTAACATCTTGACTAGTTAGTGTACCAGTAACTGTTAAAACTTTTCCATTTGGTATTGTCAATTGACAATCACTAGGAATTGTAACTGTTGTAGCAGAAATATTAGTTTCCAATGTATAAGGTGTATCAAACTCATTCTCATCAATCGTTATCTTAGATTGAGCTAATGCATTGAGCACAAAACATACGCATATAAACGATGTTATTAGAAATCTTCTCATTTTTGTATCTAATTTATTTCACAATAAGTTTGCCAGTATAAACATTGCCAGAGTTACAGATAACTTTCACCATGTAAACTCCCGACATTGGCATTCCCTCGCCAATCATTGTGAGCGATGAAGCATTATGCTTTACAACTGCGCCCACTGCATTTGTCACAACAACTTCCTTAACCATTTCATCGTCTGGCAAGTTGAATGTAACTGTTTCGTTACGGCTTACTGGGTTAGGGAACATTTCGAGCTGGCTTCTGCTGAACTCCTGCATTGCCGAGAAGTGAACCTCAAACGGCTCATCCAAGCTACCGATAATAGCATCGCTTTCGAACACTACATTATCAGAACAATCGAGGCTGATAAGATTACTATTGGCATTAACAAGACCAAATTCAATTACATCGCCTTCCTCACCCGACACAGTCATCAAAGCGAGATAACGGTTGAGAGGTTCGAAATATCTCATGTGAGTTCTACCACGGCAAACGCCATCAACAAATGCGCCGAGTTCAAGGTCGGCATCATGCTGCTCTTCATTGGCCACAATTGCAGTAGCGAAAATCACCATATTGTCGGCATAAGCGTATGGGTTGCTCTTCCAATAGTGATTATCGATACTACCTGACTTGCTATTGCTGTTTCCGTTATTAACAAACGTCAATGACTTGTTTTCCGATGCATTTGACTGGTATTTGTATCCTTTACCAGGTATCATGTTAATCACCTCAGATGTCCACCATCCATATCCGTCATAATATGTTATTGAAGCTCCCTGTGATTTGATCATATCACCATCGGCAGGAACAAATGTATTGCTAATAGCATCTGCAACTTCCTGTGTAGCATTGACAGGATATCCAATCCATGACCAGTTCGGCACAATTGTTATCGGATGCTCGGCCGGATCAACATATTCGCCAGTCATCACAACTTCACATGCAGCATTTGTTTGAATCAGATAGTTGCTCTCGTTATTTAACATCGTCAAAGCGCCCCACCAATAATCATAACCTAAATCCTGATAATAGTTTTCTGTAGCTAAATCTTGTGATTTAATAGTCAATCCATTATGACCGAGAGTTTCCTCAAGCACTGTCAAGCTATTGTTGTCGGTTTCAATTGCTGTTGACCACCAGTTCCAACCATTTACAAGTTGTGTAACCTGTTTGCCTGTAAAATTGGCATAATATGTAGCGGCACCTTCAACTGTGAAGCTGAGTGATGCATTTGTTGAAACCTCGACATTGTCTTTTGTCCAGTTTACAAACTCATATCCTGGATTTGCAGTAGCTGTCAATGTGCAATTAGTGCCAACCATATACATTCCTGCACCTGAAACGGTACCTGCTTCGGCCGGATTTACTATTGCATTGATTTCGAACTCGATTGGATTAAAGTTAGCGACATAAGCGCCTGGAGCTTCAACTGTAAAGCTATAGCTCGGTTCGGTTGAAACCTCCACTCCGCCTTTTGTCCAGTTTACAAACTCATATCCGCTGTTGTTTGTAGCAACCAATTGGCATGTGGTACCATAGGCATAGTTACCTGCACCTGTTACTGTACCGCCTGCAGTCGGGTTTGCTGTAGCTGAAATCACAATATTGAAATTAGCGACATATTCAGCAGCCTCTTCAACAGTGAATGTATATGATGGGTTGGTTGAAACTTCCACATTGTTCTTAGTCCAGTTTACAAATACATAGCCCTCATTTGGAGTAGCAGTGATTGTTGCCTGTGTACCATATAAATATGAGCCTGCACCGGTTACTATTCCTGCATTTTCAGGATTTACACTTGTTGTGATATCCAATTCGGTATAGAAAGCGAATTGGAACCAATTACCCATACCACCATAAACTGCTTCCGCAACATACTCTATCGTGTTTGGACAGATATCATACTCTTCCATTGTCGCATAATTATAGAGACGGAAAGTAATTGTTTCACCTGAAAGCACATTACTTCTTACAGACATCTGCACCACATATTCTTGGGTTGGCGGGAAATATTGTGGTCTTGTAACTGCGCGGCATTCATCACCACAGAATGCGCCAACTTCAAGAACATTGTCTGGATTGACTTGCTGCTGTCCGTTAATTGACACGACACCTTTAACCGTAGCTGTAGTCTGATTACCTTCTATTGGAGTCCAGTGCGTACCGAAATAAGCGGTCAAAGTTCTGTCGCCTTCAACTGTAAATGTATATTCAGCGTCTGTTGATACTATTGTATTAGCTTCTTTCCAGCATTTGAACTCATAGCCTGTAGCGGCAGTTGCTGTTAAAGTGCATGTTTCGCCACTAGTATAAGTTCCACCACCAGTAACAGTTCCATAAGTAGTATTATGAGAAGTTGCAGTAACAGTACAAGACATTGAGCTATAGCCGAATACAATTTGATTCTTTGATGCCAACAAAGTACCTGTCTTACTGCTTAAACTCAATGGATTTATACTTGATAAAGACGACAAATAATATAAAGTTTGATTAGCATCATTGTTTGCAGGAAACACTCTAAACTCACAACCAGCTGAACCTGTTGCAGTATGGTCATGAATAACTAAAGCAAGATTGTTATTATCATTTAATGTAAATGCATTTTCTCCAACATTAAAAGCTATTGTAGTCCACTGACCTTGGGGTAAAGAAACAATACCACTAAACACTTTATCATCTGCTGTTAATGATATCCAATCTTTAGTGCCATCAAATGATTCTTTACTACCAATATTAACCATATAAACATCAATATTACGAGTTTTTTCAGTGCCATTATTATAAACTGCAATACTATTAATTACTCCAGCAGTAAGTCCATCACCAGAACGTGTATAAATCTGTTGTGACACTGAATGCTTTTTACTTGAATTTAAAGGAATATTAACATTGGAGTTCTCATCGTTTCCAACATACAAACCATTATACTCAAAGAAATTACCTATGATATTATAATCATAATCTACATCAAAAGTATATGATAAAGTAGTCGCAGTAATCTCATCGTCTATGGACCAATTATTGAAAAGAAATCCATCATTTGGTGTAGCAGAAACTGTTACTGAAGTCATTGGCTCATAATTGCCAGAGCCACTAACATTACCACCATCTAATGGATTGGGATTAACTGTTATACTACGTTGTTTTGTTGCATCAGAGCAATTTAAAACAAACTCATAATGATATCCATTTTCCAACACAGGACTTTCATAGATTCTTATTCCATTAGTAAACTTTATCGAAAAAGATCTTGACACACCATCATTGTAATTTAGAATCCAATCAATACTAATCGTACTGCCATCATCAACATCTATAGTATACATTGCCTGGTTACCATCTAAAATAGTCATATTCTCTGTTTGAACAATAGAATTATTTATGTAATCAACTTTGATTTGATTTGTATTCCATCCAGCACCATAGGCATCATGCAAGTAAAATTTGATTTCACATGCATTAGCTGAAAAACCCATTGCAAAAACTGCAAATAACAATAATAATAAAGTTTTTTTCATAGTATTTAATTTTTTAATTATTCCTATTTTATTTGGGGCTGCAAAATTACAATTAATTTCGATACGGCACCCTGTTTTTTATAATTTATTATTTTACAATCAGTTTACCATAATAAACACTGCCTGATTGGCACGACACCTTAATAATATATGTGCCAGGTGTCAGGTGTTCCTTGTGCATTGTTTTACCGAGGGTATTGGTCACCATAATCTCAGTTATCGTCTCGCCGTAAGGAACTTCAACCGAGAATGTGGAGTTGCGGTCCATCGGGTTAGGATAAACGAAGATGTTCTCCTTATTAATATCTTTCATCTCAGCAAAATGAGTTTCGAAAGGTTTGTCGAGGCTGCCTATCATGGCATCGGCTTCAAACATAACGTTATCGGAGCATTCCAAACTCATCTTGTTGTTTTCGGCATCGACAAGGCCAAACTCAACCTTATCGCCTTTCTGTCCGGCCACTGTAATGAGTGCGCAGTAGCGGTTGAGCGGAGGGAAGTAAGTGAGATGCGCGCTGCCACGGTTTTCACCGTTAACAAAAGCGCCAACCTCTAGATTGTCGTTTTGCATAGCCTCATCGTCGACATAAGCCATCACCAAAACAGACATATTCTCAGCAAAAGCGTGAGCGTCGTTGTTCCAGAAACGGTTTTCAACTTCGGTCATTCCACCGTCTTTGCTGCCTGTTGCTGTGTAAACAAATGTCTTGTTTTCAGTAGCATTGGAGAAATATTTATAACCGCAGCCAGGTGTAAATGTGTAGTTGTTAGGCCACCAGCCATATCCTTCATAGAAAACTACCGAATGGGTCTGGTTTTTCAACACATCGTTGGCTGCAGGTTCCAACTGGCTCATTGCCGTCTGTATTGTCAAAGGAGCTGTCATCGGATAGCCGATCCAAGTCCAATTTGGCGTCAATGTAATAGGATGGTTGGCTGCTACCGCTATGTCGCCTGTTACTGCAATCTCGCAAGCAGCGTTAGTTTGGATAAGATAGCTGTTTTCGTTATTCAAAGCGGTAAGATCACCAAACCACATGTCATCTTCAGTTTGCGGATAATAATTTATCACCGACTGAGTCTGCGATTTAATCACCACTCCGTTATGTCCGAGACTGTTCTCAAGCATTGTGAGACCATCGTTGTTGTTTTGTTCGATATAGGTTGACCACCAGTTCCAGCCATTAACCAAGTTGTTGATCTGCTGGTAGTAATATCTTGCGATGAGGTTCACATCGGCATAGACATCGAAAGAATAGGTTCTTTCGGTCGACACTATCTCGCCGCCAATCTCCCATTCTTTAAACACAAAACCGACATTGTCGCTAGCTGTGAGTGTAGCTGTTGAGCCCCAAGCGTATTCGCCAGCGCCTTCAACTGTGCCGGCGCCTTCAGGTTCGATAGTTACAGTAACCATAAACATATTGCTGAATGCGAACTGGAACCATTCCATAGGATTGCCAATCACAGCATCGTTGACGAAAGTTACAGGGTTAGTGCAATGAAGTTCAACAAGTTCCTCAGCCAATTCATGATCGTAGAGGCGGAAAGTAATAGTCTCGCCACTCTCCTGGTTGCTCACGATAGTCATTGGCACCACATACTGTCCGGTCAGCGGGAAATACTGAGCGAATTCGCTACCGCGGCATTCGTCGCCGCAGAAAGCGCCAACTTCGAGATATGGAGTAAACTGCTCAACGCCGTTAATGACAATTATACCAGAAACAGTCATGTTATATTGGGTGCCGGTAATTGGAGTCCAATAATGAGTGAGGTTGCTGAAAGCGAAATTAAACCAGTTGCCAACAGTGCCCAGGTCATTGTTATCCTGATAAAGAACCGCTGTAAGACAAGTCAGTTCAAGTTCTTCGTTAATTGAGTGGTCGTAGATACGGAAACGTATTGTTTCGCCACTTTCCTGGTTACTCACCACTGAGAGAGGCACCACATATTGAGATGTAGGCGGGAATAATTGAGCCATAGAGCTACCGCGGCATTCGTCACCGCAGAAAGCGCCAATTTCGAGGGCATCGGAAAACTGTTCCTCACCATTGATGGTAATGATGCCATAAACACTCATGTGATATTGGGTACCTGTGATAGGTGTCCAATGTTTAGTAAAATCGTTATTATCAGCTTTAGCAATATAAGTAGCTGATAATAAAATAGTTAATAAAATAAAAACAACTTTCCTCATGGATATAGTTACACTAATCGGTGCAAAATTACGAATAATTTTTGAATTATTACTATTATTTTTTAAAATTCTCATTTTACTACAATTTTCCCAATATAAATATTACCTGAAGCGCAGACGGCTTTAACCATATAAACGCCTGAAACTCGCAGGCTAAAGGTGTTTTTGCAAACCACTGAGCCGAGAGCGTCGGTAATTATGATTTCCTTTATCGTCTCGTCTTTCGGAATGTCGAGAGTGAACGTTTCGTTACGGTCGACAGGGTTAGGATAAATCAGCAAGCTGTTTCTGTCGATTTCGGTCATCTCACCAAAATGAATTTTGAAAGGCTCGTCGAAAGAACCTATTACAGCATCAGCTGCAAATGTAAGGCTTTCCTCGCTGCTGTTGCCCATCATGTTCTGTTCGGCGTTAACGAGAGCGAATTCGAGGTCTTCGGCCTTATCGCCTGAGATTGTCAGCATTGCGTAGTAGCGGTTGAGAGGCTCGAAATACTTGAGTTTAGCACTACCGCGGCAAACGCCGTTGACAAAGGCACCGAGTTCGAGGTCGGAGTTATGTTGTTCGATATCAGCGACATAGACTGTGGCCAGCACTGTCATGTTTTCAGCGAAAGCACGGCTGTTATCGTTCCAATAGCGCTTATGAGGCGAGCTAACCGATTCAGTTGCAGAGCGAGTGTAAACGAAAGTCTTATCAGCATCAGCCAGAGACTTGTATTTATAAGCCCGGCCAGGTTTCATCACGAAGTCGTCAGGGAACCAACCATAGCCATCAGCGTAGATTGCAGAAGTGTTCTGTCCTTTGATGATGTCGTTGTGTTCTGGTGTGAGATTATTTGTCGCTGCCGCCATATTTTGCTGAATATCAACAGGATATCCGATCCAATTCCATGCAGGAGTGAGAGTTATAGGATGGTTTGCCACATCAGCTTCAGGACCATAAAGAACGATGCTGCATGCGGCATTTGTCTGAATAAGATAACCATTTTCGTTGGTAATGGCATTCAGGTCGCCGAACCACATGTCATCGTTGGTTTGTGGATAGTAATTAATCAAAGACTGTGTCTGATTCTTTATCACCAAACCATTATGACCGAGGCTGTTTTCGAGCATGGTTAGTCCGTCGATATTATTCTGTTCGACGTAAGTAGACCACCAGTTCCAGCCGGCCATCAGGTCGAATGTATGTTCGTTATTGAATGAGAAGTCGAACAAATCCTCAACAGCACCTATCACGGCGTCATTTTCAAATGTAACAGTGACGTTGCATGTCAGGTCGTCGCGTTCAACTCGAGCCATATGGTCGTAGAGGCGGAATGATATCTCCTCCCCTTCTTCCACGTTGCTCACTATTGTGAGAGGCACCAGATACTGGCCTGTTGGCGGGAAGAAGCTTGCGCACACGCTTCCGCGGCATTCGTCGCCACAGAAAGCTCCGACTTCAAGAGTTGAGTTGAACTGTTCTTCACCGTTGATGGTTATGATGCCGATAACATTCATATTATATTGGGTTCCGGTGATTGGGGACCAATGCTTGGTTATCGGAGTTTTTTCAATTGTTGGAGACCACACCAATTCGGATTCATTCCCACCCACATACACTTCACTAACTGCATATTTGTAAGAAGTATAAGCAAGTGTTTCCCAAGAATTATCGATATAAGAAGAAGCTACGATATTATCAGCGATAAGCTGAGTATTGTGCAAGTCAGAACGATAGACGCGATAATATTCTATTTCAGAATCAGACTTGCCAGTATTCACCACAAGTTCAACATCGTCCACATTCAGGTTAAACATATCGGTACAATCGAAATGGCGGAAAGCAACCCAGATATCCTGTCCAGCATAAGCGCTCAAGTCGACTGAATATTGATTCCAAGTCCCTTGAGCTTTGGCATTGCGCGCCAATGTCCATTCTTGAATTGTGATGAAGTCATCGGGATCGGTGTTACCTTTTGTTGACACGGCCACTCCGAAATGCTCAGCTGCCCATGCACCATCTTGAGCGCAAGCCCAGAAGTTAAGTGTTGAATAGAAGCCTTTTTTAGGAGAAACGAGATAGTTGTCAGGGGTAAGAGGTCCGACATTATTCACATAAGAAGCCGATGAAGCGCAATTACCACCATTATGTCCAGCGAAAGTGCCGGCAGACCATTTATAGCCATCGCCATCAGCATCGATGTTAGTCCAACCCTGAAGACCATTAGTAAAATCATAAGAATAATCTTCATTCATTCTCCAGGATATTTTAACATAAGGGCTTGCGTTATTGTTATATTCAGGATAGAGACTTACGACGACATAGTCGGCAGGTTTCAGCTCGAACACTGCGGTGAGGACACAGTCAGCGACTACGTTAAATGAATAAGAAGAATTCGTTGAGACGACCACATCGTTATCCATCCAGCTCACAAAATTATAAATATCAGACGGAGTTGCTGTAACAGTGCATGTTGTTCCTTCCACAAATGTTCCCCCGCCGTTAATGACACCGGCATCTTCATGGTTTGCAACGACAGAAATTTCATGTGTGCAGGATTCGTCGGTATAATAATTTGAGAACGAGCTCCATTGTGCGGCATTCTTGTAGGCAGCCACCGAACCGCAAGGGACGATGACCGTAGCATTGCCAATACCATTAAAAGCATAAGAACCAGCTGTTGGTGGCGTATCGGAATTAACCGTAATGGAATTTAAACCAGAACAATAATACAATCCATAAGTATTAATTGCATTGACAGAACTTGGTAATTCCAAAGATGTAAGACCCTGACAATAATAAAAAGCATAAGATCCAATTGTCGTCAAAGTATTTGGTAATTCGACAGATGTAAGACCTGAACATTCATAAAACGCGAAACTACCTATTTCAACAATATCATCAGGAATAACAGTGTTTTTACAACCTACGACCAAAATATTGTAATTAGTGTTGATTACTGCATTGCAATCATTTCTTGAGTCGAAAACTGTGTTTTCAGGGTCAACTGAAATTTGCAATAATGACGAATTTCCGAAGGCGTTTTGTCCGATGCCGACGACTGATGACGGAATATACAATGACGTCGGCGTTTTGCAACCATAATACGCGTAATCTCCAATGGTTGTAATTGCATTATGAATATCGAATGATGTTAAACCAGAACACATATAAAAAGCGTGAGTACCAATAGCTGTAACACTATTTGGAATTATGGTGTTTTTACATCCTACAAGCAATTTATTTGTGGCGGTTTCGATAACAGCGTTACAATTATCACGTGAATCAAGAATTGTATTCCCTGGATCTACGGTAATATGTTCAATGATATTATTACCAAAAGCAGCATTGCCAAATGAAATCACCGATGCCGGTATTTCCAGGTTGGTTATACTGGTATTATAAATCGAATAAGCTCCAATACTTTCAACAGATTCAGGTATTTTTACTGATATAAGATTAGTGCAACTGTTAAACGCATAACCTGGAATAGTTGTCAAACCAGTAAAATATTGCAATTCATCAAAAGACTTGTAAGTATTATTATATGCAAATGTTGTTCCAATACTTGTTACAGCAGCAGCCTCATTATAACTCAGTTCGCCATCACCATTGGTATCCCATTTGCTGACACATTTTGATTTCACATTAGAATCAGCGAAAGGAATAGGAGCATCATCAGAGAATACAGCCATTATTTCACTGTTTTTACGAACAAGGAATGAATACTCCATATCTTTCGACACAACATGACCGTTTTCAGTCCAATAACGGAAATCATATCCGGCATTAGGAGTTACGGTTATAGTGCATATCTCATTATAATTATAGATTCCGCTACCCGACACTGTTCCCGCATCGTTATCATCAATAGATACTGTAACTTCGAACGAGTCGTCATGATCGATCTCGAGAAGCAGCTGGTTTTTCATTGAAAGCAGTGTTCCGGTATAAGAAGGACTTGCAGGATTATAATTAGTATTATCGTTATATACATACAATGTCTGTTGGGTAAGGGTATTATATGTACGGCATTTCATATGATTCGACAAATAGCTGCCAGTATTATCGTCAACTGTTAGCAGAAGATTGGAGTTTCCATCAAATGAAAATGGTGTATTAAATGTTATGACGGTCCATTCGCCAACAGGTATTGTGATATTACCACTAAACACCATGTCGTCAGATGTCACAGGAATCCAATCAGTATTACTTGTGAAAACGTTTTTATCAGTTGTTTTAAGATAAACCGCAAGATTACGGGTTTTTGATGTTCCACCATTAAAAAATGCCAAACTGTGAATCACACCGGCACCAATTTCATCAGCAGTATAAATCTGTTGTGTTAACGAATAATTATAATAAGAATAGCTTGGTATAAAAGCATTCACACTTTCTGATGCGCCAATGCAAACACCGTTTGGAACCACGAAACTTGCAACATAATCGCACGCACCAGTCACTGTGAAAACATAATTTTGCACAGCTGATGCAAACACATCATTTTTATTCCATGAATTGAATATATAACCAGCATCAGGAACGGCTGTTATTGTGCATGTCTCGCCATAACTAAACACGCCTCCGCCCGATACCAAACCGCCACCATTGGCATCGACAGAGACAGTAATAGTGAATGGAAGAGCGAATACGGCAGTAAGATTACGATTATAATCAGCTGTAAATGAATAATTCGCATTAGTAGAAGCTATTGCTCCATCTTCCTCCCAATAACAGAATGAATAACCTGCATTAGGAGTAGCTGTCAGGTTAACAGTGGCGCCGTGAACATAAGATCCGCCACCGGTAACAGTACCGCCATTAACATCATTGGCAAAAGCAGATATTTCGTAGTATGTCGTTTCGCTTTGAGGATGAATATTGAAAATAGCGGCATCAGAATAATTATAAGTCAGAACAGATCCAATGGCATAATAACCGTTTGAAGAGCCGCTCCATCCAAAATTGAAGTGGAACAAGTCGTTGGAATCATAGCCATCGCAAACGAAAGCATGACCGCCCTGTAATAAGCCTTTAGAGCCAGAATAATACATCGGCCGGTTGATATCGAGATTAGCTTTCATTTTAGATTTCCATATATTTGCGGCAAAATTACTTCTATATGAAAATGCCATTTCGTCAGAGTATTTGAAATAGCCAATCATAGCACTAGGGACATCCGTACTATAAGCTCCTGATCCGTCAGGGCCATACTGCATATCAACAGCAACACCGCAATGCCATAAGAGAGTTGCGACAGCATTTATTTCTTCAGGTGACGAATTTTCGTCGATAAAATCAGGCATATTGTCCCAGTCGTATGTAGTTTCGCCGAAATTGGCTGTCTGTGTCGGATAAGTGGAATAAGTATAGGTATGTGAGCCAACGCCAGTTTCAGGATATCTCCAATAATGCATAATCTGACCCATAGCCGTCGCCACACAGCCTGCGTAAACACGCTGGCATGCAGGGCTGGATTCATCGACCGGGCACAAGGCATTATAATAACAATTCTGGTGCCAAGTTTCGGTGAGCAATGGCTCGACAACATTAGTGTTGCGCTGCTCTTTGATGCGACCTGTGGTTTTCACCAGTTCCCATTGTCGGATGGTTTCCTCATCGGCATCGGAGCCGTTTTCCATACCAAACTGAATCTGGTTGACGAACTCCTGAAGATATTCCTGCAATTGAACAGGAATATCATTTTCATCAAACTTACCATTATCGGAATAACCGAGGATTGGTGTTGAGCATTCATCAGCCGCCACAATGACGAATCCCGAGGTTGTATTGAAAACATAAAACGCAGCAGCGCCTCTTTCGACGTTGTACGTCTTTACAAGTTCCAAATCATTAGAGTTTGCCACTTTCATAGTGGTTGAAGCCTGAATGAACTTCGCTCCTATCTCGCGGGCAAGATTTTCATCAACAGGATTAGCCAGCACAACATTGAAGGCTGCCAACAATGTCAATATCAGAGATAAAAATAATCTTTTCATATATAAATACCTATTGTTTATCAATTATTTAACAATCAATTTACCAAAATACACATTACCGGAGGCGCAGATGGCTTTAACCATATAAACACCTGAGACTCGCAAGCTGAATGTATTTTTGCACACCACTGAGCCGAGAGCGTCAGTAATCACTATTTCCTTTATTGTCTCATCATTCGGGATGTCGAGTGTGAACATCTCGTTTCGGTCTACTGGGTTTGGATAAATCACCAGACTGCTTCTGTCGATATCTGTCATCTCACCGAAGTGAATCTCGAATGGTTCTGTTAAAGTGCCGACGACGGCATCCGACACAAATGTAAGACTTTCATCGCTGCTGTTGCCCATCTTGTTCTGCTCGGCGTTCACGAGAGCGAATTCGACATCTTCTTCCTTATCGCCTGAGATTGTCAGCATTGCGTAGTAGCGGTTGAGAGGCTCGAAATACTTGAGTTTAGCGCTACCGCGGCACACTCCGTTGACGAAGGCTCCAAGTTCGAGGTCGGTGTCACTTTGTTCGACACCTGCCACAGTAACAGTGGCCACTATGTTCATATTATCAGCGAAAGCGTGCTCATTGCTCTTCCAATAACGATTCTCCCTATTAATTTCAGCTCTATTTCCACTATTTACGAAGGTGAGAGTCCTATTTTCGTCGCTCTTCGATTGATATTTATAGCTCTGACCAGGAATCATCACAAAATCCTGAGGGAACCAGCCATCATAGTACAAAGCGAATGAATTCTGACCTTTGACGATATCGTTTTGTGTCGGGACAAAGCCGCTCATCGCTTCAGCCGGATACTGTTCGATATTGACAGGATAGCCAATCCATGTCCAATTTGGCACCAATGTTATAGGATGTTCTGAAGGATTGACAGCCACACCGGCGTAAATAAACTCGCAAGCCGCTGTTGTGTTAACCAGATAACCCTGTTCGTTTTCTAATGAAGTGAGGTCACCGAACCACATGTCATCATCGGTTTGAGGATAGTAATTAACCACCGATTGAGTTTGAGACTTAATCACCGAGCCGTTGTGACCAAGGTTGTCTTCAAGTGTTTCGAGTCCGTTATTGCCGTTCTGCTCGATAAATGTCGACCACCAATTCCAGCCTTCTACGAGGTTGACATTCTGAATGTTATCAGGGCCGTAGAAGACATATTCGTACCATCCACCATATGTTCCTATTTCTCCATCAGCCACGAATTCGATAGTGTTGAAACAAACAACGTCTGGTTCAGCCTGAATTTCATGGTCATAGAGGCGGAAATTGATTGTTTCGCCATCTGTTGCGTTGCTGACAATGGTAATTTGCGCGACATATTCGCCAGTTGGAGGGAACAATCTTGCAAATGAGCTTCCGCGGCATTCGTCGCCACAGAAAGCGCCCACTTCGAGCAATGGATTATACTGCTGTTCGTTGTTTATCTTAATAATACCATTGACAATCATATTGTTTTCGGTACCAGAAATTGGCGACCAATGGGTGCCGATTTCACGGATGTTGGTAAACTCGCTCCAACCATAAGCTGATTTGTATGCGTTCACTGTGCCAGCAGGAACATAGACCGGAATGGATTTGTTGACATAATCAAAAGCTTTATTCTCAACTGAAGGAGGCGTACTCGCAAGAGATGTTATTTCACTCAAACCTGAGCAACCATAGAACGCACCATATTCAATAGTTGAAAGCACGCTTGGCAATGTTATTGAATATGAGCCGTTTTCGAGACAATAAAAAAATGCGTAACGACCGATTACAGTCACATCGTCAGGAATTACAGCATTTTGACTACCGACAATCAATTTATTAGATGCCGTTTCTATTATTGCGTTGCAATTATTTCTTGAGTCATAAACAAGATTTCCCGAATCCACGACGACACATCCAAGGCTACAAGCATAAAATGCGCCATTAACAATATTACTTACTGAAGCCGGGATTTCAATATATGTCATACCATAACAGCTCCTAAATGAATTATCAGCAAGTGTCACAACCGTATTTGGTATGATGGTGTTTTTACAACCTCTTATGAGTTTGTTAGTAGCAGTTTCAATTATTGCATTACAATTATCGCGCGAATCGTATGTAGTGTTGTCAGATTCTACAACAATTGTCTCAAGATTTGAGCAAGACAAAGCTGACGAACCTATGTGATTAACTGCAGCAGGTATTGTTATTGAATGGAGTTTGTGGCAGTCATAGAAAGCAGATGAACCGATACTCGTAATTGTGTTTGGCAGTTGCACTGATGTCATATTCATGCACCAAGCGAAAGCATCCTCTCCGATTTCATTCAATCCTGTAAAGTATTGCAATTCATCAAATGTTTGAATAGACTGATTGCTTGTAAACACCCCGCCCAAATCAGTTACTGCAGCGGCTTCGTTGTAGCTCAGTTCACCATCGCCGTTGGTGTCCCAGTTGGCGACGCAGAGAGCTTTGACGTTGGCATCGGCAAAGGAGATTGGAAGATCCCAATCTTCTTGAATATTTGTAAATTCATTCCATCCAGGTGCTGCAGCATAGGCCTCAGCTGCACCGCGCGGAACATAAAGAGGAATGGATTTGTCAACTTGGTAAAACACATAATATTGTCCATTCCATGAAGCCTCTAATGTCGGTGGAACAACAGATTGCGATGTTATAGATGTCAAACCATAACAATTGTAGAATGCTGATTGGCCAATCGATACTACAGATGTTGGTATAATTAAGGATGTCAATCTATAACAATAATCAAAAGCTGAGGAATGAATGGTCGTCACAGAATTTGCAATATCTACAGATGTCAGTTTATAACAATATGCAAAAGCATTCGAACCTATTTCTGTTACTGAATTTGGTATTTCTATGTTAGTAAGACCCTCCATATTATAAAATGCATTATTATTTATTGAATTAACAGTGTTTGGAATAATAGTGTTTTTACATCCAAACATCAACTTATTAGTTGCTGTTTCAATAATAGCATTACAATTATCTCTAGAATCATAAACTTCATTTGTTTCGTCAACAGTAATATATGACAAAACATAACATGACGAAAAGACATATTCACCCAAATTATTCACTGAGTTTGGTATTGTTATTGATTCAAGTTTATTGCAATTTGAGAATGCATAGTCCTCAATTGTATTTACTGAATTAGGTATAACAATTGACACAATTGGTATTGCATAAAAAGCTCTATTACCTATGGTTGTCACCGAATTTGGTATTATCGAATTTTTTGAGCCATACAGTAATTTGTTAGAATTTGATGCTATTATTGCGTTACAATTATCCCTAGAATCATATATCGGATTATTATTATCTACTACAATTTGTTGTAATCCATAACAATTATAAAAAGCGTTATTTCCAATTGTTGTTACTGAACTAGGAATAAATAAATCAGTTATTTTATAACAGTACTGAAACGAACCATTATTAATAGTAGTAACAGAATTAGGAATATCAACTGTTGCTAACCGATAACAATATGCAAATGCATCAGAGTCTATGATTGTTACGTTATTAGGTATAGTCATCGATTTTAGATACTCACAAGCACGAAATGCCATGCTTCCAATAGTCGTCAATCCAGTAAAATACTCTAATTCATTAAACGAAGTAATAGAATTATTGTTTTTAAACACTGTTCCCAACGCAGTCACTGCAGCAGCTTCGTTGTAGCTCAGTTCGCCATCGCTGTTGGTATCCCAGTTGGCGACGCATATCGTTTTAACATTTTCATCTTCAAAATGTATTGGTGAATCTGCAGAAAATACTGCCTGCAAGTTATAAGTCTTACGAACCTCAAAAGAAAACTCACTGTCATATGAAACAAAGTTTCCGTTGTCAGTCCAATAACGGAATGTATATCCATTGTTTGCTGTTGCTGTAACTGTACATGTCGCGCCATAGTAATAAGTTCCGGCTCCGGTAACTGTTCCCGCTTCAGCGATATCTTTGGTAACATTAACCTCAAAAGAATCTTCGTGATCAATATTGAGTATTATCTGATTTTTCACTGACATCAAAGTGCCGCTAATTCTTGTCGGGTTGTACGGATCAGGGTTATTGTTATCAGATGCAAAACGGAGTGTTTGATTACCATCAGCATCAAGAACACGGCATTGCACACCGCTGCCGTACAAACCCGTGTTATCATCTATCACAAAAGCTAAATTTGAGTTTCCGTCAAAATAACGTGGCGTATCTAAATTTATAACTGTCCAATCACCCTTCACCAAAGTCACGTCACCGCTAAAAACCATATCACTTTCTGTTACCGGTATCCAATCAGTCGTACTGCTGAATTTGTTTTTATTGGTAGGAATCAGATAGATATTAAAATTACGTGTTTTTTCATTTCCAGCATTGAAGAAAGCTATACTTTGTATCTCACCGGAACCGATCTCCTGAGATGTATATATCTGTTGCGAGAGTGAATATTTATAACTGGAATAGCTTGGAATAGAATTACTCACTGCCTCTCCACTGCCGATATATAAACCTTCAATAGCATCAAAAATGGCAACATACTCTGTTTCGCCACAAACACTGAATGAATAAGTGGAATTACATGAAACCAAATTACCGTTTCTTTCCCAGTGAGTGAATAGATAGCCATCATTAGGAACAGCTACCAGTGTACAGGTATCGCCAGTGTTATACGTGCCGCCACCGGTAACCGTACCACCATCAGCAATGTTCATCGAAACCGTTATTTCCTGCGGGCAATCATCTTCAAAAGTCTGATAATTTGTAAAATCGCTCCATTGGTTTGCATTATAATATTCATTGACCGATTCACAGTAAACAGTAACAGGAATTGATTTGTTAATGCCGCCAAACACATAATTACCCAATGTTACAGGAGGTGTAACTGCATACACACTTATTTCTACAAGATGAGAGCAATACTGAAACGCATTATATCCAAGTTGAACGACCTGACTTGGAATACTAATCGTTGTGAGTCCGGAACACCCATTAAACGCATAACTATCAATGATTGTCACCGAATTTGGAATTTCAATAGCTGTAAGACCCTTGCAATTATAAAAAGCATACTCTCCAATCTTCGTAATTGTATTCGGAATAATCGTGTTTTCACAACCGACAATCAACTCATTAGTAGCAGTTTTTATCACTGCATTGCTATTATTTCTTGAATCATAGACAGAATTTTCAGAATCTACTACTATCTGTCCTATACTGTTATATTCAAACGCATATTTTGAAATTGATGTTATTGTGCTTGGGATCTCCAGTAATGTTAGACCATCACAGTGATAAAAAGCATAAGAGCCGATTGAGGTCACTGTATTCGGGAAAACCGTGTTTTTACATCCGATCAGCACTTCATTTGTTGCAGTTTTTATTATAGCATTGCAATTATTTCTAGAATCATAAACAGGATTATCGGGATCTACGACAATCTGCTCAAGGTTATTATGCCCAAAAGCTAAAGAAATTATTGATGTTACAGAAGCCGGAATATATAATGAGGTAAGACTGATACAACCATAAAACGCACTATTGGCAATTGTTGTTACCGAATTGGGGATATCCAGCGCAGCTAATGCATCACACTCATAAAATGCATCGTAGCCAATTGTAACAACATTATTTGGAATAACAATGGAAGTAAGGTTACGACAATAATTAAAAGTATTTTCTCCTATTGAAGTCAGTCCTGTGAAATACTGTAACTCATTAAACGATGTAATGTTACGATTCGATTTAAACACATTACCCAAATCCGTAACAGCAGCCGCTTCACCATAACTCAGTTCTCCGTCACCGTTGGTGTCCCAATTGGCAACGCAGAGGGCTTTAACGTTGGCATCGGCGAAACTGATAGGCAACGAAAGAGCTCCTTGCACGGCGGCATAGGCATCGATACGACCCGAACCAGTGTAGTTGCTTTTCGATGTGGCGCCTTCGCACCGCACAGCGGTATGTTCGAGAATAGAATCGATCTGTCGCGGGGTAAGATCTGGATTAGCCTCCAGCATTAAAGCCATAACTCCGGCAACACAAGGAGTTGCCATTGATGTGCCGTTTTTTGTGCAGTAGCCTGTATTGCTATTATGAGTTAGAGAAACTATCTGATAACCAGGAGCAGCAACATCCGGACGGATGAGACCTATTAGGGTATTGCTGTTGGCTGAATACGGATAATCATTATAGTTTCCTATATAACTACCTGTCGACCATGTAGCTGGTCCAACCGAGGTAAAGTAGGTGTGAACATCGTTTTGGTCGGTTGCTCCAACACTTATTGTAGCCGACAAACCACCATCAAGAATATCCTTTTGATCAGGATGCAGATACGGCGGTGGGCAGTTGCCAGGAGCCCCAATGTTATATGGAATAGGATATTTATTTAATTCGTCACCGTCATTACCGGCAGCCACAGATGCAACGACACCAGCATTTAGCAATGTAACCATCGTGTCGCGATAATACCAATATCCTCCAACACCCGATGCGCCTAATGACAAGCTCACAATATCGGCTCCATGTTCCATGGCGAACTCCATAGCATTTACTATAGGACCATCCTCGCCGTTACCACTAGAATTCAAAACCTTGAGTGCCATGATTTTTGCGCCAGTTGCCATTCCAGTTTGAGTACCATTTGTGCCATATCCAGCCACCGTACCCGCACAATGTGTACCGTGACTGTGATCATCAATAGGATTGTTATCAGAATTCACAAAATCGTAGCCATGATAAGGATATTCGCTACCGCCATCCCACATATTATCTTTGATATCGGTATGATTATAGTTCACACCTGTATCAATGACAGCCACAACAACACCTTTTCCTGTATAACCTGTTGAACCATAATAAGTCCACACATCATCTGCATTGACTTTTGTCACATTCCAAGCATTACCTCTTTGTGGGACATACTCTGCATCTTCCGTATCAGGTATCATCTGACGTTCCTTGTCGGAACAAATCATACTGATATCGCCACGATTGGAAAGAGTCTCTATCACCGAAGCGGTCGCCATGCACGAGAAACCGTTGAAAATCCAAAACTGCTGAAGATTACTGACAGCGTCAGTGTTTTGATTTCTCATAATTCCCAAAACGTTGCTCTGCGACTCGGAGGTAAACCTCTTCATCTCCCCCATCACATACTCACGTCTTGTCTGTTTGTCCATATTACGGGTTGCACGCTCAAAAACCGACTGATCATATCGCTCGGTCATAACAACAATGATGCGATACATCTGGTTATCGCGCGTCGAATTCTCGATATCTGCACGTAACTCTGGATCAATCTTATTCCAGTTAATGCTGGAAGTTTGAGCATTAGCGACAGAAATACTGTATAACGACAAAATTAATACAATAATACCAATAAAACTTTTGGAAAATAAACGATGTCTCATCTTATAAATAATTATTAATCAGTTATAAATTGTGCAAAATTATGAAACTATTATTTCATTTCCAAGAAAAAACTTAAAAAACTTCAATTGTAATAAAAAAATCGGGTTCCATCTTTGTGATGAAACCCGAACTATTTATGTCTATATTTTTACTTCACCACCAGCTTTCCGCGATAAACGTTGCCGGTATTTGTTATCACCTGAATGCTGTAGATGCCGCTCACTGGGAGACCTTTCACAACTTTGCCAGTCATGCCAGTTTGGTGCATCATTTCTGCTCCCAAGCTGTTGACAATCAATAATTCAGAGATTGTTTCGCTGCTCGGAATATCCAGTGTGAATGAAGCGTTTCTGTCTACAGGGTTTGGATAAATATGCACAACAGCATCTGTGTTTTCATGATTGAAACTGATGTTGTAAGGACTGCTGAGTCGGCCTACAACGGCATCGGTGGCAAACGTCATGCTCTGTTCGCAATTGAAGTTAACTTCACCATTTGATGTGTCGGCCAAACCGAAGTTCACTTCCTCCAAGTCATTGCCAGCGACGCTCATCACGGCAAAATAACGGTCAAGCGGTTCGAAATAATCAAGTTTGACGCTGCCTCTGCATTCGTTGTCGACAAAGGCCGCAAGTTCATAATTGCCTTTCGCAACTTCCTCATTATCAATGTCAACCACCGAAATCACTGTCATCGTATTAGCATAAGCATGAGTGTCATAATGCCAGAATTTCTCCTGTCGTTTCGCCACCTCCGACATGTTGAAATCATTGTTGTATATCAGGTATCTGTCTTCATTGGAATTGGAGAAATACTTGTAGCCTTGTCCCGGAATCATGTTTATTACCGGATACCAACCATTACCTTCGCTATACGTCGATGCCTCATCCTTGCTCTTTATCACGTCATCATTGCTCGCATCAAAGCCTTCAAGTGCCGTGTTGACATCTCGCACAACATTGTCGACATAGCCTATCCACGACCAGTTAGGTTTGATTCTTATCGGGTGGTCGGCAGGATTGGCTTTATCGCCATCCAATTGCACGAGACAATCGTCGGTGACGTCAATCATATAACAGTTTTCGTTGTCAATTACGATATCATCGCCAAACCAGAAACTTTCGCCTGTAGCCGGAAAATAATTTACCACTGCGCACACCTGCGATTTAATGCAAATGCCAAGATCTCCTACTGTATTCTCAAGATATTCCAGTCCGTTAAAACCATCCATCTCGATATAGGTCGACCACCAGTTCCAACCGGAGAAGAGTTGGGTGGTTTGCGTACTGATGAAATTAGCTTCCAATGTCCTGTCTTCGTTGACAGTAAATGTATATTCAGGATTATCCGAAACAAACACTCCGTTTTCGGTCCAGCTCTCAAACATATACCCTTCGTTTGCCACTGCATTCAGTGTACATTCCACTCCCTTATAATAATTACCACCACCAGTAACTATGCCAGCTATTGTAGGATTTGCTGTAGCTTCAATGTTTACACAAAGTATTTCCTGAATATTGGTAAATTCATTCCAACCGATTGCGGAGGCATAAGATGCGGAGGTATTGCAAGGGACATATACTGGAATAGATTTGTCAACTGCACCAAATGCATTTTCTCCTACTGTAGGAGGAACAACACAATTCAATGTTATTGAGTCTAGATTCATACAGCAATAAAATGCTAAATAACTTAATTCAGTAACATTTTGTGGAATAACAATTGAAGTCAATCCATCACAAGCATAAAAAGCACTACTTGCAATTTTTGTCACTGTATTTGGAATAATAGTGTTCTTACAACCGACAATCAAGGCATTAGTTTCAGAATTAATTATAGCATTGCAGTTCTCTCTTGAATCATAATGGGTATTACCCTGTTCAACAACAATTTGCGCAAGATTATTACCAGCGAATACATGAGAACCTATCTCTGTCACAGAACTAGGAATTGTGATTGATGTCAAACTTGAACAGCCATAGAATGTTTCTGATTCGATCGTAGTTACCGAATTCGGTATTATGATAGATGTAAGATTCTCACAATCCATAAAAGCATAACGTTCAATTGTCGTAACAGTGTTTGGTATCGTTGTGTTATAGCAACCTACAAGCAACGCATTAGTTGTTGAGTTGATAATTGCATTACAATCATTTCTTGAATCATAAACCGCGTTATTCGGATCAACTGCAATATGTGCCAAATTCTGAGTAAATCCGAAAACATTATCTTCAATCATTGTAACAGAACTAGGTATTACAATTGATAGCAAATCATAACACTGATAAAACGCATAACTACCAATTGTTGTAATCGTGTTTGGAAATGTGATTGAAGACAATGAAATTGAATATCTAAACGCATTATCCGCTATTTCTGTTAATCCTGTAAAATACTGTAACTCATCAAATGAAGTAATATCATGCTTACCTCTAAACACCTCGCCCAAATCGGTTACAGCAGCAGCTTCAGCATAGCTCAGTTCGCCATCGCCATTGGTATCCCAGTTTGCGACACAGAGAGATTTGACGACAGGGTCGGCGAAGGTAATATTCTCAATCAAGTTAGCCACCAAGTTTCTCGTCTCGGTAACTACAAAACTATATTCAGTATCATTGGAAACTTGTTCTCCATTTTCCGTCCAATTTATAAAGGTATAACTATCATTAGCTATTACGGTCAATGTACACGATGTCCCATGCGTGTAATTGCCAACACCTGTAATAGTCGCACCTGTTATCGGATTTGCAGTAGCATTGACAGAGTATATGTTAAGACTGAAATTGGCCACTAATGTCCTTGCTTCTGTCACAGTAAATGTGTATTCGGCATCAGTTGAAACACTATTTCCATTCTCAGTCCAATTCACGAATGTATAGCCCACGTTGGCTGTAGCTGTCAGCGTACACGAAGTGCCATTAGTGTATATCCCTGCACCTGTAACCGACCCTCCATTTGCTGGAAAAACAGATGCAGTAATATCAGAAATATTAAGAATATAATTCGCAACTAAATCTCTCGATTCTGTAACCGTAAATGTGTATTCTTCATCAGCTGAAACATAATCTCCATTCTCAGTCCAATATACGAAAAGATAATCAGCATTAGTCGTCGCTGTCACAGTACACGATGTTCCATGAAAATAGGTATTGCCACCTGTCACTGTGCCTCCTTCTGTTGGATTGGCTGATACAGTAATTACATAACTATTAAGGCTGAAGTTAGCCACCAAAGATCTCTCTCCCGTCACTTCAAATGTGTAAACAGCATCAGTTGACACCTCATCACCATTTTCAGTCCAATTGACGAAATGGTATCCAACATTTGGCACAGCCTCCAGTGTACACAAAGTTCCATGATTATAAGTATCGCCACCTGTCACTATGCCTCCTTCTGATGGATTGATGGTGGCAATGATTTCATAACTTGGTATCGGTATTTCCTGAATGTTAGTAAATTCGCTCCATCCCGATGCCATACGATACACTCCAACTTTGCCAACTGGAACATATACCGGAATACTTTTATCCACGCCACTAAACACATAATTTCCTAATGTTGGTGGCACCTCTGCATAAACGGTAATAGATGTCAATCCATTGCAATTATTAAAAGCATTTGAATTAATAGACACGACCTGGTCATATATTACTAATGACGTCAAACTCGAACAACTCTTAAAAGCATTAGGTTTAATTATCGACACACTATTTGGAATAACTATTTTTGTTAATAAGTTACAACTCTTAAAATCCCCATAATAGCTTGTTATAATATTGTGAATTCCATACACAGTTTGCTCAGTACGTCCTGTTATCTCAGTCAGTCCTGTAAAATATTGCAGTTCTTCAAAACTAGTTATAGTGTTATTATTCTGAAACTTATAATTCAAACTTGTTACAGCCGCCGCTTCAGCATAGCTTAATTCTCCATCCCCATTTGTGTCCCAATTGCTAACACATATATTTTTAACATTTTCATCAGCGAAAGAGATATTGCCTTGATTCTCCTCAGCGAAATTTGCGACCAATATTCTCGAATCAGTTACGCTAAATGTGTAGTTTGTTTTAGTTGACACTAGAATTCCATTTTCTGTCCAACTAACAAATGAATAACTGGCATTAGGAGTCGCCGACAAAGTACAAGTTTCTCCATGAGCATATATACCATCCCCTACTACTGTTCCTTCATTAGATGGGTTCGCAGTAACACTAATTTCATAGTTTTGACAATTCATACCATGAAAATTGGTAAACTCGCTCCATCCCGACGCAGATTGATAGGCTGGAATAGTGGTTTCATATACGTGTACTGGAATTGTTTTTACCACATTATAAAACACATCGGTACCCAATGTTGGTGGCGTTATAGCATAAACTGTTAATGAAGATAGATTAGAGCATTCATAGAAAGATTGATTACCGATTGATTCAACAGAATTACCAATAACAACCGTATTCAGACTGGCACACCCCCTAAACAGACAATTCCCCATAGAAACAACCGAATTCGGAATTTCAATTGATGTAAGAGTTGAGCAGTTTTCAAATACGTAACCAGGTCCTATGACTACAATGTTTTGTGGTATTACTATAGATGATAGATTAGAACATCCACGAAAATCGCCATGATAAGTAAAATAGTTAGTATTACCTATCAAATGATTTGCCGCATATCCCCTTAATTCTGTCAAACCTGTAAAATACTGAAGCTCATCAAAACTTGTTATTGTTGTATTTCCTTGAAACACTTGATTCAATGTTGTCACCGCTGCTGCTTCCGCATAACTCAACTCACCGTCTTCATTAGTATCCCAATTGGCAACACAGATTGCCTTAACATTATCATCAGCAAAAGTTATTACATCATCTACATTAAACGAATTAAAATTCGCCACCAGTGTTCTATCTTCAGTTACAGTAAATGTGTAAGTGGCATTAGTTGAAACTGGAATGCCATTTTCGGTCCAATTAACAAAAACATAGCCACTATTGAATGTCGCCGTTAATGTGCAGCTTACCCCTTGTACATAAGTACCACCTCCAGCCACAGTACCACCTTCAGATGGATTTGCTGATACAGCTATTTCATGATAAATACAATTTATTCCCTGATAGTTCGTAAACTCATTCCATCCTGATGCCGCAATATAAGCATTCATATAAGCACAAGGAACATAGACAGGTATTGATTTGTCGACATTATTGAATGTATAGGTTCCTGTTGTCGGCGGTATTTCTGCATAAATAGTCAAAGATGTCAGTCCCATACATCCGGCAAAAGCATAATTCTTAATATCTGTAACACTCTCTGGTATTATAATTGATGTCAAATTCGAACAATAATAAAAGGCACCATATTGCACTATGACAGTCGGATGACCAGTAGGTTTTGTTCCTCCCGTAAGTGTTGTTACACCAGTAAAATATTGGAATTCATCAAAACTGGTTATTGCCGTGTTTCCTTCGAATTCCGTACCAATTGTAGTCACAGCAGCTGCCTCATCATAATTAAGCTCACCGTCTCCATTAGTATCCCAATTCTCAACACAAATTGCTTTAACATTAGCATCAGCAAATACGATTTGTTCAGGGCCGATGTTGTCCAATACGAAATTTGCCACCAAATCTCTTGAATCTGTCACATTAAAAGTATATGTGGCATTTGTTGACACCTGTGTTCCATTCTCCGTCCAATTGACAAAATGGAAACCGGAATTCGGTGTGGCAGTAACAGTGCATGAATTGCCATAAGTAAATGTACCACCACCAGTTACAGTACCACCAGCTGATGGAAAATGTGAAACATTAACTGTATATAACTGCTGTTGAAAATGTGCTATCAGCAATCGATCGCTTTTTGCAGTAAATGTATAGGAAGCATCCGTAGAAACTTGTGTTCCATTCTCCGTCCAGACTATAAACGTGTAACCCGCATTAGGATTAGCAGTCAATGTACATGTAGAACCATTATTGTATGTTCCACTACCAGAAACAGTACCCGCATATGCCGGGTCGGCCAATCCTGTTATCAAATATTCGCATTCATCGCCTTCCACAATAGGAAACACGCTCCATCCTTGCGCTGATTGATAAGCTCCGGATTTACCACACGGAACCTTGACATTGATACCTGTATTAACACCATTAAACACATAATTGCTTGCCGCAGGAGGCGTCTCGGCCTGAGATGTAATTGTCGTAACCTGCGAACATCCGTATAACGAATATGCAGGCAATCTCTGAACATTAGCGCCTACATATACATATCTTAAGTTAGAACAAGCCGCCAACAAACCGTAATAATGTGTCGAATTATAAATGTAATAACCATAAAAGTTTGTATATCCACAAGTGATGTCATTACAATTGACAGCATTCCAATATACAGCCGTAAAGTTTGTTCCAGCAAATGCAGTAATATCAATATCTGTTATCGATTCCGGAATTGTTAATGTTCCATTAAAACCAGTACATCCCCAAAACGATTCGATACCAATAGACGTCAAAGAAGTTGGTAAATTTAAATTTCCGCTAAACCCTGTACAGCCACTAAACGCATAGTTTCCTATACTAGTAACAGAATTTGGAATACTAACGCCTGTCAATCTCGTATATCCTGAAAATCCACCGACGGCTGTCACTGTCCAGTATTTCCCATTATAAAAAATACTACTGGGAATGATAAGATAACCAACAGCTTCATCACTACTAAATGCATGTCCAATACAAGAAACTGTATTTGTACCTGAAGTTGAATACCTTAGATGGCCAAGAACAAATTGCTCTGCACAAACCTTAGTAATACCTAATATCACTAGCATGACAGCAAGCAGCATTGCTCTAAATGCAGCATTATATATATATTTTCCTCTCATACCAATTACAACCAATTTATATTTACACAATTAATCTGCAAATATACAAATCTTTTTTAACTTTGCAAAAAAATTTTATGAAAAACTTATCACGCGAGGAATTTGAGATTTATTGCCTGCTGCTGGCAGCGGAAGAAGATTTCGACATCACAAAACAGGACCTGATTGCGATGGGCGCGAAAAGCGACCCCGAGACGTTTGTGAGAGTGTATAACGGCTTCGAGGCCGACAACGAATCAGGTCGAATGACGACAATCAGCGAGCATAAGACGTTGTATATCAAGGATGAACTCGACCGACAAAATCATTTCGAGCGAATGAGAAAGGCGTTTTTCTTCGACGGAAGATTCGCCGAAGCGGAAGAGAGCGTGATAACGATGTTAAGGGAAATAATTTAATATTTCTTGCGGAATTTCGGGCAATAAATCAAAAACACCGCAGGTTTTTTATTCCAGTCGTATTTTATTGATTTCCAATCTGATATAGGTTTGCTGACGATTTTTTCGTCTTCCATGGTGATGTTCGACGCCACACAGAGCATGGTGCTCGGATGACAGTTTTTCACCAGCTCCTCGATCATGGCATTGTTGCGGAACGGAGTCTCGATGAAAAGTTCGGTTTCATCATTAGCAAGTGATTGTCTTTCAAGCGATTTTATCTTCTGAATGCGTTCCGGATTTTTTATCGGGAGGTAGCCGTGGAAGCAGAACGATTGCCCGTTGAAACCCGAAGCCATCAATGCGAGAATCATGGCGTTGGGACCCGTCAACGGGACGACCTGAATGCCTGCCTGATGCGCAAGCTCAACAATCAACGCGCCTGGGTCGGCGACACATGGCGTTCCGGCCTCCGACATCAGTCCAACATCCTGACCGTCAAGGGCTTTGCCGAGATATGTCAACAGGTCGGGATTCGTGGGATTGTGCTTGTCGAGTTCCACAAATTCAAGCTCGTCGATAGGACAAGGCATGTGCATCTTGCTGAGCATGCGACGGGCTGTGCGGACGTTTTCGACCACAAAGAAACGCAGGGTTCTGACGACATCGAGTGTGCCTGCAGGAATGACCTGTTCCGCCGAGGTCGCACCGAGCAACGCAGGGAGGAGATACAATTTCCCAAACTGTTGATTCATAATGATTTATTGAAGTGTCTGCTCAATCTTATCAGCGATTGCGCGGAACTGTTTGTCGGTATCGAGAAGGTTGGTGACCGTCTTCAGCGAGTGGATAACGGTGGCGTGGTCTTTGCCTCCACACTGCTCACCTATCACTATAAGGGAGGCTTTGGTATATTTTTTGGCGAAATACATCGAGAGCTGGCGCGCCTGCACCACGTTGCGTTTTCTGGTCGTTGTGAAGAAATCGGCTTGCGATGTTCCCATCTCCTCACACACTGCGCTGATGATGTAACTTATTGTGATTTCGCGACTTGAGTTATTCACGAAACGTTCCACCATCTGTTTCGCGAGGCTAATGGTGATGGCTTTTCTGTTGAGCGACGACTGCGCGATGAGTGAAATCAGGAAACCTTCCATCTCGCGGACGTTGGTCTTGATATTTTCGGCGATGTAGTTCACCACGTCTTCAGGCAGTTCCACACCTTCGTTATATGCCTTGCGTTTCAGGATGTTACGGCGAGTCTCCACGTCAGGCATCGACATCTCGGCCGAAAGTCCCCATTTGAAACGCGAGATAAGCCTTTGTTCCATGTCTTTAATCTCCGCAGGCGGCTTGTCGCAGGTGAAAATCAACTGTTTGCCGGTCTGCTGCAGGTGGTTGAAGATATGGAAAAGCGTGTCCTGAGTCTTCGGTTTGCCCGAGAGATACTGGATATCGTCGATGATGAGCACGTCAATCATCTGGTAGAAATGCACAAAGTCGTCGCGGCTGCTCTTCGAGCTATTGTTACGGCATGAGGCCTGGAACTGCATTAGGAACTGTTCCGCGTTGACGTAAAGCACCGTCAGTTCAGGATGATGTTTCTTCGTTTCGAGACCGATAGCCTGACAAATATGCGTTTTTCCCATGCCGGTCGGACTGAACACGAACATCGGGTTAAACGAGGTTCTTCCAGGGTTTTTCGCCACAGCTTGACCTGCTTCGTAAGCCACGCGGTTGCACTCGCCCACCACGAAATTCTCCATGCAGTAGTTTTCGTTGAGGTTCGACTCGATATTAATCTTCTTAATACCAGGCAGAACAAACGGATTAGGCATTGCCGACTCGGCTTTTTCGAAGTCGATTTGAATCTGTTTCGGCGGATTTTTGGTGTTGGTGCGGTCCACCGACGGCTGTTTCACCACCACAGGTTTGTTCTCGTTGTTGTCCATCATGATGGAATATTCGAGTTTTCCTTCTGGACCCAAAACCTTGCGGATGGTGGCTTTTATCACTTTGATGAAACGAGTTTCCAGATATTCGTAGAAGAAATCGGAAGGCACCTGGATGGTGAGCAGACCGTTCCTGAAGTCGACAGGCTTAATCGGCTCGAACCAAGTCGAATAAGCTTGCGGCGGAACGTTCTCCCGAATCATCGCGAGGCATTCATTCCAAATCTCGTACAAATTTTTGCTCATCAATTTATCAAGTATTTAAATATCAAGTGATTATAATTATCATTTTGGTCTCAAAACGACTTTACAAATATCAACATAAAAAAGTTAATAAAAATATTTTTTTTGTATTGATTATTAATTTTTTTTGGTATAAATTACGAGGAATTTGCAAAAATCAGGGCAAAATTCAGCGTAATTATTTGATTTTAAATGGTTTTAAGGTATTTCACATCAACTCCGTAGAGACGCCTCAGTTTTTCAACAATTCTGTCGGAATCGCTTTGTCTGATTGAGATTTCGAGATAGCAACGGAGTTCGAATTTTGGGTTCTGTTGTTCAAGATTTTCGTCTTTGAGGATTCGCATCACCTCATTGAGGAGCGGGTAGTCGAATTCGAGGCTATAGACTTCGTCGATGGTTTTTTCAACAACGGTGCAGTTGTCGAGGGCTTCGCGCGCTGAGGTTTTGTAGGCATTGATGAGACCTGGAACGCCAAGAAGTTGTCCGCCGAAGTAACGTGTAACGACAACACAGACATTCGTCACATCTTTCGAAAGTATTTGATTCAGAATAGGTTTGCCAGCGGTTCCTGAAGGTTCGCCATCGTCGCTCGAGCGGTAGCACGCTTTGTCGGGACCGATCATGAAGGCGTAGCAATGATGTTTCGCGTCGAAATATTTTTTGCGGATTTCGGCAACACGTTCCTTCACTTCAGCTTCCGAATGAACAGGAAACGCCTCAGCGATAAACTTCGAGCCTTTCTCTTTGTAAAGCCCCTCGCCTTTCGTAGTCACGATTTTATATGAATCCTCGAATAACATGATGCAAAGATAGTATTTTTTCTCGCAGATCTCGCAGATTTCGCAGAATAATTCTTCCATATTGATTTGATTGCTAAAGCAATCCGATCTCGCAGATTGGTTCTGCGAATTCTGTTCGCTTGCGAACTATATTATTTGGCAAACTAAAATTTCTGCGTTTTCTGCGAGTTCTGCGTGAGAATTTTATAACTTTGCAATATGAAAACGTCATCAAATTTAGTTCGGGATTGTCGCAGGTATTATGCAAGTGAGTTGGAGAAAATTTACGATTCCAATGAAGCTAATGCATTGATAATGATTTTGTTGGAGCATTATTTCAATATCGACAGAGTGAAAATTGCGATGGAACCTGAGCTTCGTTTGAGCGAATCGGAGCTGTTGACGTTGCATTTTGCTGTGAAGGAATTGTTGAAAAACAAACCGATACAATATATAATAGGTGAGACGGAATTTTGTGGGTTGCGGTTTATGGTTGAAGACGGAGTGTTGATTCCGAGGCCAGAGACAGAAGAAATGGTAAAAAATATTGCAACCTGTTGGGACAAGGCATGCCTTGTCCCAACGGGATGCAATGTAAAGACGATGTGCACATCGTCTCTACCAGATTCCATTTTGGATATCGGAACCGGTTCAGGATGCATTGCCATCAGTCTGGCAAAATTATTGAAAGACAGTACAGTAACAGCCGTTGATGTTTCTGAGAAGGCGTTGGAAATTGCAAAAAAGAACGCTGAAGCAAATGATGTTAATGTCAATTTTATAAAGGATGATATTTTGAATCCTAAAAACCAAGAATTGATTGATAGTCAATATGATATCATTGTCAGCAATCCCCCATATGTTTGCGAAAGCGAGAAAAACGAGATGCGGGCAAATGTTTTGGATTACGAACCTTCAACAGCCTTGTTTGTTCCCGATAATGATCCTTTGATTTTTTACAGAAAAATTTTGGAATTTGCGCAGAAAACCCTAAAACCTGCCGGCGAAATCTGGTTTGAAATCAATGAAAAATTCGGCAAAGAGATGAAAAATCTCTGTTTTGTAATGGGATTTAAAAACGTTGAAATTTTGAAGGATTTCAGGGGGAAGGACAGGATTTTGAGGGCAATCAGATATAACACGTAGAGACGCAAAATTTTGCGTCTCTACCATTCCATTGTTTGTTTAGGATATTACACCATCAATGCGCCAACCAAGCCCAAGATTGCGTAGAATTCAGGGAGAGCAGCGTAAATCAAAGTGTTGGTGAACACATCGTGTCCCTGGCTGACGCCCACGATACCGTTAGCGCAAACCTGACCCTGACGGATGGCTGAAATCATGCAGACCAAGCCGACGCAGAGGCCGACGCCGAAGATAACGAGACCGTTCGCAGGATCTGCATTCATCTTGCTGAGAAGCATGAAGAACGCCACGAAACCGTAGATACCTTGTGTTGCCGGAAGTGCCGACAAAACCATGAAGTTACCTGATGCTTCAGGACGTTTCTTGAGACCGCCTTCAGCTGCGTTGCCAGCTGTCGATGTTCCGATTGAACTTCCGATACCAGCTAAGGCCAAAACCAGACCTAAACCGAGATAACCTAAAATTGTTGATAACATAATTCTATAATTTTAAATTTAACATTAATTTTTCAACGGATTATATTTTCTACCTGTTCCTTCATATCCAGAATTCTTGAAAAACTCAAGGAAATTAAGACGAAGCGGGTGGACGAAGGCTCCCAAGATACACATGGCGACGTTCAAAGTGTGACCGATCACCACGATGAGGATGAAAGCAATCCAAGCTGCTCCACCATCGCCAAGTGCTTGAAGACCAATGGCATTGAACGCCTCACCAAGCTTAGCGCCTGCCAAACCAAGAGCGTACAGACGGAGATAACTCAACACGTCACCAAGCAATCCAGTCGCTGTGTTGTAGGTCTCCCACAAGCCCGAACCGAAGTTCGCCAACGGATTTCTATGCAAATCGTTCAAGAAGAAGATTCCCAATGCCGACAAAATGCCGATTACTATGATAATCCACTTCGTTTCTGCTGAATCGATGACGCCGATAAGTGCAAGTCCACCGACGATGACGCCTCCAACGATAAGCAAGGTCCAGCCCCATGTCCCGAGGGAATTGAGGAAACCTTTCACTTTCGTTGTTTGATACGTTTTCACCACCATTGCCAAGCAAATATGCACGATACCGACGATGATTGCCAGCACCATAGTGCCATCAAAACCAGCGATTTGCGACGGAAGCATGCATTTTTTCACCGCATCAGGAAGCACGCTCCATGTGAGCATGTCGGTCGAGAAGAACGTGTGGAACAACAATCCTATCACCGTCGTCGCTACACCTAAAGTGATGCCAAGCGGTGCAATGTCAGGAAGTTTTTTCTTCAACGCGTATCCTAACCCAATGAGTACCAATCCATAACCGGCATCGCCCATGCAGAAGGCGAAGAACAGCATGAAGAAGATGGAAATCCACACCGTCGGGTCGAACTCGTTGTATTTCGGACGACCGTACATGTCGGTGAGAATCTCAAACATAGAGACAAACTTGTTGTTTTTCAACTTGATAGGAGGATTGTCTTCGACTTGCGCTTTGTCGACCAAGTAAAGAACTCCTTCCCTATCTAACATGTCTTTCATCTCCACTTCTTTTTCAGCTGGCGCAAAGCCTTCAAACACAGTGATATAGTCTTCAGCTGCTTTCGTTCCCGACATATGAGCCAGATGCAAATCGAGTTTCGAAACCGTCCTGTCGAGCTCTTTCTGAATATCTTTTTCGTGACATTTCAGCTCAGCGAGATGACGTTCTTTCTTCTCGATTTCATATCTCAAATCATCGATTCTCTTCTCAATCGACGCACAATCGCAGTCTGGAGCCGGAAGTTCCTTCAACGGGAATTCATAGTTTTCATCATCGGAAACAACCACGAAATATGTAGTGGTTCCATCGTTTGAAATCTCGCTTAGAGCGTAGTTGTCATTCCATTCAGGTTTGAAATTCGATGATTTCACCTTGTAGAAATGCAGTTTCAAGCCCTGTTCCTCGAGTTTTTCGAAGTTTTTGACATCGAACTTGCCCCAAGGTTGGCGTTCCTCCCACTCTTTCGCCAGCTGATTCACTTGATTTTCAGCCACTTCCCTCTCGTTGATAGTCTCAATAACGTTGGATGCGAGGTCGCCTTCAACTTTTTCGGCAAACTCAGCAGGTGTCACATCCTTCAGCAACGACAAGGCTTTACGGTAAACGCCCGTCTTCGACGACAGGTATTCCGACTTATCGTCGACAGGCTTGGTCGAGCGGGTGATGTCCATCACGCCCATGCCCTGCAACTTTTTGAGGAAATCTTCCACATCGCCGCTCAGCAGGATGAAGTTATATTTCGTCATTTCAGTTACCATACTCTGCCTCCTCCTCAAGGATGTGTTTGTTTTTCACGATTTTCTGCGAAGCCTTGGAGAGATTCTCCTCGTCTTCCATATATCGTTTTATCTTACGGATGGCTTCGTTATAGCCAGGTATCTGCACCTTTTCGTAAAGGTTGACTTTTTGTGTGGTCTTCTTACGCTGATAGTCGAGCACGCGACTCACCTCAACGTAAACCTCCGACTCGATGCCAAACTGTGCAAGGTTTTTCAGTATCTGGACGCCGTCGGCATACCACATCGGCTTGGTGAAGAGGTTGATGTCTTTCACTTCGTAAAGCACCTCTTCCAATGCCGGCACCGGCACGCCCGCCACCTTCACAGTCTTCAGCTTGACATCGGTCACAGAAATCAGTCCTGGCTCAAATTCATTCCAAAGCCGGGCCATGTACTCATACGATTTGAGCTCGGCCTCCAGTTGTGCGACAAGGCTCTCCGAACGTTTTTTGGCTTTCTTCACCTCAAGACGTAGCGCACTCTCCTTGCTTTTTAATGTTGGCAAAGCACGAGTACGCGTCTTGAGCTGCTTGTTCAGCTCGTTCAGCGAAGTCTTGTTATATTGGAACTTGATTGCCATGACTTTTTATTTTTCTTTCCAATATTTCTCAATCAATTTTTCCTTAAGACCAGTTTCCGCTTTGGTGAAATACTTTCCGAAGAGCTCCCAAGCCGTGTCAAGCATCTCTTCAATGGAGATGTTGACGTCGATTGCGAGCAATCTTGTGGCGTATTCCTTAGCGTAGTCGAGGCAGCGGAGGTCGTAGTCGCTCAAGTCGAAGCCGTTTTCCAACTTCGTTTTTGCATTGGAGGCATCGGCATACAAACGAACCGATGCGTTCATCACTGCGCTGTGGTCCTCACGGGTCTTCTTGTTCTGGACATGCTGTTTCAGACGTGAAAGCGAGCGGAACGGGTCAACAATGACCTTGCCGGAATCCGGGTCGGCACGCAGGAAGAGCTGTCCTTCAGTGATGTAACCGGTGTTATCCGGGATAGCGTGCGTGATATCGCCGTCGTTCAACGTTGTCACAGCAATGATAGTGATTGAGCCGCCGTCAGGGAGCTGCACGGCCTTCTCGTAAATCTTCGCCAAATCTGAATAAAGTGAACCAGGCATTGAGTCCTTCGAAGGAATCTGATCCATACGGTTCGAAACGATACTCAGAGCATCGGCGTAAAGCGTCATATCTGTAAGAAGCACAAGCACTTTCTCGTTTTTATCGACAGCGAAATACTCTGCTGCTGTCAATGCCATGTCTGGAACCAACAGACGCTCAACAGGCGGCTGGTCAGTAGTATTCACGAAACTGACAATCTTATGCAAGGCGCCAGCACTCTCAAACTCATGTTTGAAGAAGAGATAATCGTCGTTTGACAAGCCCATACCGCCGAGGATGATCTTATCGACATCAGCGCGGAGGGCCACCATGCTCATCACCTTGTTGTATGGTTGGTCAGGGTCGGCGAAGAAAGGAATCTTCTGTCCGGAGACCAGTGTGTTGTTCAAGTCGATGCCAGCGATACCAGTCGGAATCAGCTCTGAAGGCATGCGACGTTTGTAAGGGTTCACCGAAGGACCGCCGATCTGGCGTTTCTCGCCTTCCACTGCCGGACCACCGTCAATAGGCTCGCCGTAAGCGTTAAAGAAACGTCCTGCGAGGTCGTCGCTCACGTTGAGTGAAGGCGGTTCGCCGAAGAAGGTAACTTCAGCATTTGTCGGTATATCCTCTGTGCCGCCGAACACCTGCAAGGTGACGCTCTTCTCTTTGATTTTCACCACCTGTGCCAGACGACCTGCCACGAGAGCAAGCTCATCGTTTGCAACTCCTTGAGCCTCAAGGGTTACCGTGGCCTTGGTGATGGCTGTCAGCTTAGTATATATGCGTTGAAAGGCTTTCTCACTCATGTTTAAGTTCCTCCTTTAACTGTCCAAGATATTTTTCAAATTGCTCCGACTTATACTCCGAATAGTTCATCTGACGGCAGATGTTTATCAGGTTTTTGAAATAAGTCATACATTCTTCAAAATTATTGAATTTGAATGACTTATCGCAAATCTCAAGCATCAAATCGAGCATAAACTTCTGACGATCCAATGGCGAGCAGCCGTCGATATTATCGAATGCGTCCTGTTGCAGAATCACGAAGTCGATGAGTTCTGACTTCCAATATTGCTCGTGGTAAGCCATCGGCACGCCGTCGTCGCCCAAAATGTTGATTTGCTCGTAAGCGTCCTTACCTTTACGGATGATATATTTGGTCTTGATGACTTTGTCAACCCAGCCTTTTTCGATTTTGTTATCGAGATACTCAATGATTTCTGGATATTCCAGATATTTCGAATATGAATCGACAGGGTCAACAGCCGGGTAACGTTTCTTATCAGCTCGGTTCTGCGAGAGGCCGTAGAAGCAACGTGCAGCTTTCTTTGTCGACTCAGTGACTGGCTCCTTAAGGTTACCGCCAGCAGGCGACACTGTTCCGATGAATGTGATTGAACCCGATTGACCGTTGTTCAGCTTCACATAACCTGCTCTAGCATAGAAGCTTGAGATGATAGCCGAAAGGTCGACCGGGAATCCGTCCTGACCTGGAAGCTCTTCCAGACGGTTACTCATCTCACGCAATGCCTGAGCCCAACGTGATGTGGAGTCCGCGAGCAGCAGTACCTTCATTCCCATGGCGCGGTAATATTCGCCGAGGGTCATGGCGGTGTAAACTGAAGCCTCACGGGCAGCCACCGGCATGTTAGAAGTGTTGCAGATGATGATTGTACGTTCCATCAAGCTGCGACCAGTGTGTTTATCTTTCAATTCAGGGAATTCGGTGAAAATCTCCACCACCTCGTTAGCACGCTCGCCGCATGCCGCCATGATGATGACGTCGGCGTCGGCTTGTTCTGCCAATGCATGCTGAAGTACTGTCTTACCGCATCCGAAAGGACCAGGAATGAAGCCCGTACCGCCTTCAGCGATAGGATTCAGAGTGTCGATGGTACGCACGCCTGTCTCCATCACCTTGAACGGACGTGGTTTTTCGACGTAGCCGCCCACTGCCACCTTCACAGGCCATTTCTGTGTCATCGTGACGTTCACGTCTTCGCCGTCGGCGTTAGTCAACACTGCGATTACGTCGTTAATCTTATATTGACCGGCTTCAGCAACTTTTTTCACAGTGTAAGTGCCTTCAAAACTGAACGGCACCATGATTTTATGAGGCAGCCAGCCTTCTTTGACCTCACCCAGCCAGTCGGCGGCGATGACTTGGTCGCCAGCATTCGCTAATGGTGTAAAGTTCCATAACTTATTCTCGTCCAATGGCTTAGTATACTCGCCTCTCTTAAGGAACACGCCTTCCATGGTGGAGAGGTTATTCTGCAAGCCATCGAAATTACTCGAAAGCAGACCAGGTCCGAGTGTCACCTCAAGCATGTAGCCTTGGAACTCCACCGGGCATCCAATCTGGAGTCCGCGAGTGCTCTCAAACACCTGCACAGAGGCCTTGTTCCCGTTCACCTTAATGACCTCCGCCATCATCTTCACTCCGTTGAGGTCGATGAAGCAGATCTCATTCTGTGCCACAGGGCCGTTCACCTCTACAGTGACCAAGTTTGCAATGATTCCTGTAACTTTTCCTGTTGTCATATTATTTGTTTTGTTTAATTCTTTATTTTTTTTAAGACTTTAGACCTTAGACTTTAGCATTTTTTACTAAGGTCTAAGGTCTAAAATCTAAGGTCTTATTATCAAAGGTTCCGCGTACCTCTTTCACCAGCTTCTCAAACATCTCCTGTCCTTTCACTGGATCAAGTTCCACCCAACGTTGCACGGTTTTGGCTTTCGCCAGAAATGCGAGGATGGCGTTCATGTTGAAATAGTCCATTCGTGCGATGTCGCTGGCTTTCTCCCATTTTAGCTCATCCATCTTCTGCTCACGTTGCACGAAGTCGGCGTTTTCGAGAATTTCCTTAATCTGCTGATATTCATCGAAGTCAGCTTCAGGCATATCGACAAAATAATCTTCGCCATTCTTGTCGAGACGTTTCGCGAGATACGCCACCTTCATGTTACGCATGCGAGCGTCGAAGTCGAAATATTCGCGGATGAAGCGATTCTTGCTTTCGGCAGCTTTTTTATAAAACTCCGCGCCCAGAGTCTCCTCGTTGAAGCCTTCCTCGAAAAGTTCGACCAGTTTCTGATCTTTCTCCGAGAGAAGCTCCACTATCGACTCCTTCGTGGCAGCGTAGTCGAAACTCGTATTCTCGAAACCCGCTGTCAGTTCTGGCAAACTCGCTACTATATAAACGTAGTTATCCATTAGCCGAAGAGGATTTTCTTTGTTGCCGGACGCAGGTAGTTGGCGATGAGCTGTGTAAACTCGTCGTCGGTGAACTGGAGCACGTAGCCGCCGTCTTGCGGAGCCACCTTGAAGCCGCCGTTCATCTTCTTCGAGAACTCGACTTTCACCTCAGCCTTGAACATCTTGCCGATCTCGTTTTTCACGAAAGGCTCGACTTCTTTCTTCAAAGCCTCTGGAAGGATAAAATCCAACGCCACTGGTGCCGCATTGTCAGGGTTGAATGCCTTTACGACATCCTTCACCAATTCCTTCACGAAATCTGCGGAGCTGAGTGATGCTTTCACGCCCTGTTCAGCAGCGTTCATCACCACCATCTTCTCGATTTCCTGCTTCGTGACGGCGATGCTCTGTGTGGCAGCCATCTTCACGTCGGCAGCGACCTTGGTCTTGAGCTCTTCAGCCTCTTTATTCGCTTGATTTACAATGCGTTCGGCCTCAGCTTTAGCGTCATTGACAATCTTTTCGGCTTCTTTCTTGGCGTTTTCCACAATCTCAACAGCGTCGTGATTTGCCTTCTCGACACCTTGTTCGTAGATTTTCTTTGTTAAAATATCAAGTTTGTTATCCATAAACTTAAATTTTTATGCGTCAATATTAGCGTATGTCGCGTTCTGCTCGATGAATTCACGGCGTGGACCGACCTCATCACCCATCAACATTGAGAAGATATAGTCGGCTTCAGCACCGTTTTCGATATGAATCTTACGCAAAGTACGGAACTCAGGATTCATGGTGGTCATCCAGAGCTGCTCAGGATTCATCTCACCAAGACCTTTGTAACGCTGCACGTGGGCATCCTGTCCCATCTCTTCGAGCAGCTGAATACGCTGTTCCTCAGTCCAGCAATATTTCTCTTTCTTGCCTTTCTTCACGAGATAAAGCGGCGGTGTCGCGATGTAGACATAACCTTTCTCGATAAGTTCAGGCATATATCTGTAGAAGAATGTCAAAATCAGGGTCGAGATGTGACTACCATCGACATCAGCATCGGTCATGATGATAATCTTGTGGTAACGTAACTTCTCGATATTCAATGCCTTGCTATCTTCTTCCGTTCCGATTGTCACGCCAAGAGCGGTGTAGATGTTTCTGATTTCTTCGCTCTCGAAAGCGCGGTGCTGCATTGCTTTTTCAACGTTCAAAATCTTACCTCTCAAAGGAAGGATAGCCTGGAATTTACGGTCACGACCTTGTTTTGCTGAGCCGCCTGCAGAATCACCCTCAACGAGATAGAGCTCAGTGAGTTCCGGGTCACGCTCGGAGCAGTCGGCCAATTTGCCTGGAAGTCCGCCACCTGAAAGAGCGCCTTTTCTTTGAACGAGCTCACGTGCCTTACGTGCGGCGTGACGAGCTGTAGCTGCCAAAACGACTTTATCGACAATCATCTTAGCCTCTCTCGGATGCTCCTCAAGATAATTTGAAAGGTGTTCGCTCACGATCTTGTCGACGATACCCATCACCTCATTGTTACCGAGCTTGGTCTTGGTCTGACCCTCGAACTGAGGCTCCGGCACCTTCACCGAGATGATAGCCGTCAAACCTTCACGGAAGTCGTCGCCGTTGATTTCGAATTTCAGCTTCGAGAACATGCCTTCCTTGTCGGCGTACGCCTTCAAAGTTCTGGTCAAGCCACGACGGAAACCTGCAAGGTGTGTACCTCCTTCGTGAGTGTTGATATTATTGACGTATGAATGCAGATTTTCTGAATAAGAAGTGTTATATTCCAGAGCAATCTCCACCGGCACATTGTCCGTCTCACCTGAAATAGCTATCGGTTCCGGAGTAAGTTTCTCACGATTCTCATCGAGATAGTTGATAAAGTCGGTGAGACCGTTCATTGAATGAAACTCGTCACTCTTGCCTTCGTTGCCCGTCTCAGGATCGATTCGCTTATCTGTCAAAGTGATTTTTATGCCTTTGTTAAGATATGCCAGTTCGCGCATACGTGCGGCGAGGATGTCGTAGCTATATTCGTTGGTAATGAAGATGCTGTCGTCAGGAGTGAATGTGATTCTCGTGCCATGATCATGGGCCTCACCCACCACCTTCACAGGGTAGAGCGGCTTGCCAAATTCGTATTCCTGCACAAAAATCTTGCCTTCACGATGCACCTCAGCCTTCAAATACTTTGAAAGTGCGTTGACACAGCTGACGCCGACGCCGTGCAGACCGCCAGAAACCTTATATGAATTCTTATCGAACTTACCTCCAGCGTGAAGCACTGTCAAAACAACCTCAAGAGCCGATTTCTTCTCCTTCTCGTGCATACCCGTCGGGATACCACGTCCGTTATCCAAAACGGAAATTGAGTTGCCCGGCAAAATCTCGATATTGATTGTGTCGCAATAGCCGGCCATCGCCTCATCGATACAGTTATCGACAACCTCATAAACCAAATGGTGCAAACCTCTCACGTTGACGTCGCCAATGTACATGGCTGGACGTTTGCGCACCGCTTCCAAACCTTCAAGAACCTGAATGTTATTGGCACCGTAATTACTCTCGGCATTCTGGATTTTTTCTTCTTCTGTCATTTTTTTATACTATATTCTTTCAATTATTTACTAGATTTCTAAAACCTTGCAAAGGTAATAAATTTCTTTGAAATAACAATGAAAAAAATGACAGATTTTTAGCTATTTTTGTTAAAATTTTTGCCTTTTTCAGAAACGGTATTTTATACCTGCAAAAACCTCAAATCCGATGGTCGGATAGTTGTAATAAAGCTGGTATTTTTGATGTAAAAGATCATGGATTTCGACAAATGCGGAGAGGTCTTCCTGAATCTTATAATCCGCTCCGAGTTGAACGTCAAATGCGGGTTTGAGCAGTACTTCACACTTATCGGTACCCATAGCCCAACGTTTGCCCAAAACCGTCATCGAGGCGTTGAATTTCCAGGTCTCGTCGAGACGGTAGTCGCCACGCAGAGTCATGGTGAACGACGGCTTGTACCATGGTTTTCCGTAAAGACTTGTAACTTCAGGAATCTGAATCAGATTTTGGCCCTGAATATTATAGATATTATACGCAAACTCAGCGGCAACATCAAGCTTTTCCATAGCTTTCCAATGCACGTCGGCAAGGATGGTCGTAAGATGGTAATCCTGGAAAATAATGTCAAACGCCTGCAGATGATATGTCGTGGCATCTTCATCGTAAACAGCGTAAAAATCATAATCAGGAATGAAGAAAACGCTGTTTTTGATGGTGCGGTATCTCACTCCAACATGAGCATCAATATTGTTGGCAATCTTTGACTTAGCTCCTGCCTGAAAATCAAACTTTGTCTTCTCGTATCCGAATTCGCTATAGTTGGTGAAATTCGTTGTCACAAACGGGTTTTCCGAAACAATATCAGCAAATGTGTTGATTTTCGAGCGGCCGCCCAGTTTCGCGTAGAACTCCAAAGTATTATCGAGCACAAAAATGCTTCCCAAAACATCAGGATAAATGCTGATACTCGAACCTGTCTTCAAATCGACACGCGCACCGAGATGCAGATGATAGAAATCGCCGTTCATGGTGAAATACGGATTCACCGCCACCAAAAACTGTCCCTGATAGATGTTGTTGTAATTCACCTCGACATCGGTTGCCAAAGTCTGCAAATCATTGATATTCTTATCACTAATCCAATTGTCGGAATAAGCTATGTGCGCGTTGGCATTGAGTTGATGCTCTGTTGTGCCTCCGGCAATCCACGTCGCGCGGTAATCACCGCCAAATTCAGTGTATATGTCACGGTAGCTCGAGCCGTTAGAGAGCCATTTCGCGCCCGCATTCATCGAATGGATGTTGCGACCGTTAGGGTTTTCAACATCATCATAAGCGCGCAGATGATACATATCGTATTTGTAATCGACAAAAGTGCGCAACTGTCCCGTTCTGAACTTATTGACTGCCATCACGTTAAAGGCATTGTTCATAAACGACGAGCTCTTATAGTCGTTCATCTCAAGCCATGAAGAATAATGCTTCACGCCCACTCCCAGACTCATGTTTTTCGACAAATCAGAATAATGACGGAACAGGAAAACTGGCGACAAACGGGTACCCAAGCCAGCTTTGAGGAAGTTGTTGTTGCTTTCCACTCCGTAATCGGCCTTGTAGGTCATCGCGCTCATCGTCTCAATCTCAATATTGCTTCCATAAGTAAAATCTCTCGCCTCGGCCTTATATTGCGGGATATCGAATTCTTTATCTGGCATTTCCGGTGTCTTCACCAGTCGCTCCGAACGTTTTATCTGCGGACGGTACGAACCTTCCACCGTCACCTGCTCATTGTGCGACTGTGCATTGCCAACAAAACTGATAACAACGAATAATATACTGATTATCAATGATTTCGTTCTCATTCTGCGTCCTCCTCATTATTTGATTCTTCTTTTTCGATAGCTGCAAGCTTCTGCTCGGCGAGTGTCTTCGGTTCTCCTCCCGGATAGTTGTCGATGATGCTCTTCAGCGTCTCTTTCGCCTGGAAAATATTGCCTTTCGCCACATAAACGTCGCTCAGCGTCACAAACGACATCGCGACGTAATAGCTGAATGCGCTGAAGTTATCGGAGATGTAAAACACCTTTTCCTCGGTCTGACTGAGGTTTCCGAGCTTGTAATTGCCCAAAACCACGTAATATGCGGCCTCAGCACCCATCTCGGTTCTGTCTTTCTTCGAGCAGGCCTCGAGTTTCGCCACAGCGTTGTTGTACTCGTTCTTCTTGTACAGCGACATTCCGACGATATAATTCACAAAATTCTTCTTGTTTTGTGCCAAATCTTGCATCCCAGCCAACTCATTGCCTTTTTCAATAGCTCCGTCGTAGTCTTCAAGCTTGTAGCAGCATTCCATCACACCTTCCATAGCTTGCGCCTTAACTTTCTGATTTTCAGTGATATTCAAAAGTCTGTCATAGTATCCTTTTGCTTTTTCAAAATCACCTTCTGTCTTGGTCATGCTTCCAAGCTTCAACAAAGCATTGTCGGTATAATCGTTGTCTGGCTGCGAGATAATGTACTCCAAATATGGCTTAGTCTCGCCATTGCGACCGAGTTTTTCCATAGCCGTCTGTCCGTAATAATTGATTTTCAACAGATAAGCTCCTTTCGGAAACTGTCTGATATACTGATCAACGGCTCTCAAAGCATTTTCATATTGTCCTTGCTGGAAAAAATTCTCGGCTGTGGCAAACGACACTGAATCTTGCTCCGAGACGCTTGTCTCTATGCCTTTTTCCTCGGTGTATTTATAGAAATCGCCGGTTCTGTTTTCTTCCATGTAAATGTTTCTCATGATATTCAAGGCTTCGCGCGACTCATCGGTATTCGGATAATCGTCAATCACTTTCTTCAGATTCGTCAAAGCTTGATCATATTGGTTGTTGTTGTAATACAGCATTCCAATTTTCATCTGTCCGACACGAGCATATGATGATCTAGGACGTTCCTGCACCAGCCTGCCGAATGCCGCTATCGCCGAACGTTCGTCGTTGGTGCTCAGATGCGCCATTCCGGTTTCGTACAGCGCCCTGTCGTAGAACGACGAGTTTTTGTATTTCTGCGTCAACTCGTTCATACTCTCGACTTTAGCGTTCATGTTGCCAAGCGCGCCTTGTCCCATTCCCTGTTGGAAGAGTGCGTAGTCGGCGCTGCGTTTGTCGAGTTTTATCGCATTGCTGTAGGCTGTTATCGCTTTCTGGTAGCTGCGTTCCATGAAATAGCAGTCACCGATGCGCATCCAGGCATCCGCCTCAAACTGGTTGTCGCCTCTCGTCATGTTGAAATAATAACTGAAATTCTTGATTGCAGCCGGGAAATTTCCTTTTGTATACGAGATATATCCAAGATTATAATACGCCATCGGCACCAAATCCGACTGTCCAGAGCCTCCCGATTTCAAAAATGCGGAATAGTTATTCTCAGCGTTGGTATAGTCTTTTTTCTGATAATAGCTGTCGGCGAGCCAATAACTGGCCTCCGATTTCAACTTCGAGTCGATGTTTTTGTTGTTGACAGCCTTTTTCAGATATGTGATAGCTCCATCATAATCAGATTTGTTATAATCTTCAATGCCAATATTGTAGGTCAGCTTGGCATAAATTCTCTGCATCTCCGGGTTCAGCGTAGGATATTTCTCCAAAGTGCTGATAGCCTTAGCGTAATCTTTCGAATTAAGGTAGAGATGAATTATTATCGCCTGTGCCTCTTCCTTGCGTTCCGAATAAGGATTTTTGGCGATAAAATCTTCCAGCTGAGTCACCGCTTCGTTAAACGGATCGACTCCGCTGATAAAACTGAGCTTCGCATAGTTAAACAAGGCGTCTTCGCTCATCTCATGGTCAAAATCGCATTTATAAGCTGCAAGATAAGCGTTTCTCGCGAATTTATCCTGGTTTGTCTTGATGTAGCACTGAGCGAGATAATATGAAGCGCATTGTGCCAAAGCATCATTGTTTATCTTCTTCGTAGAGTTTTGGAAATGACTGATAGCGCCTTCAAAATCGGCTTTTTTCATCATGCAGAATCCAATTCTGAACTCCACTTCCCTATCGAATGGTTTACGGGCGTTCTTCTGAGCGATATCATAATAGTTCATCGCCTTTTCATAATCGTGCTGCTGATACCACGACTCCGCAATTATCAGCGCAGCATCGACTTTCGTCTGACCTTTGGCTTTTGCCAAGATTTTGTCGGCATCGCCAGTCACTGCTGTGTATTTGCCATCCACATAGTCGATATGCATGATATAAAGCGGGACGATGTCTCTGTATTTCGGCGAATGCTCAATCTTCTGGAAATGGTATCTCGCATCGTCATAATTCTTGTTAACATATTGAATATGAGCGTAATAGTAACGGGCATCGTCTTTATACGGACTCTCCAAATAAACCGTTTTGTAAAAACAGTCGGCAGCTTTATTTATATCGTTGGTCTGATAATATGCCAGGCCTTTCTTGAAATAGAACTCGGCCTTCTCGGCTTCCGTCAGACTTTCTTCGTCGACAGTCTCATATTTCTTCATCGCATCGCGATATTTCTTGTTTTTGAAGAGCATATTCGCATAAAGGAAATCGGCTCTCGCAGCTAATGTACTCGTCGGGTTTTCCTTCGAGAAAAGCATGAGTTGCTGCTCTCCAGCGCCCATGTACGACGAGCATGCGGCCTCATAAAATTTGGCTTCCACTGCCTTTTGATTGTCGCTGCCTCCCGCCATCTCAAGATACTTGTGGAAAAGTTCCGCGGCAGAAGCGTAATTTTGATTATCGAAAAGCGTTTTAGCTTCACTGAACACTGATGTGGGTTCGTAGTCATCGGTTCGCTTTTGCGCTGATAATGAGAATGTTACGACAAAAAATAATATTATTAAAACGAATATTTTTCTACTGCTCGACATAAAAAACAAATTTTTTGCGAATTTACAAAAATAAAACGAGATTATCATAGAAATATTATAAAAATTTTGCCTTTGGATTTCGAAAAACCCAAAGGCAAAAGAAAGGCATAAGCGGGATTCTGTACTCATTGCTGAGTGATTGTCATTTCTCTAAGCCAGCCGTCACCAGATGGCTTTAGCAACCTACCCTCCCGGCATCAGGCGAGCAACCTTCAACCGCCGGTATATTTGGTTTTGCAGCCCATAAGGTTTACCTCCAAAACATGTCACCATGCCTTGGCGTGAGCTCTTACCTCGCGTTTTCACCCTTACCCTTCGACAAACTCAGGGCGGTAATTTTCTGTGGCACTTGCTGTCGTTGTCTCCAACGCCTTCCCGTTAAGAAGTATGGTGCTCTGCGCTGTCCCGACTTTCCTCACGCGGAACAAATGTTCCGCCCGCGACAATCGCCTTTCGGGCTGCAAAATTACAAAAAATCTTAATATCACATGATAAAAAATGTAAGGGCGAATCATTATTCGCCCCTACCATTAAATCTTGAATGTTTCCCCAGGTTCTGGAATCACTATATTGTCAAACCCGTTGTTTTTCTTGAGGTATTTCGCGTATGTTTCCTGCACTTGTTTCTCGCCATGCACGATAAAAACCTTCTTCAGCTTCTCAGGATTCTGACATTTCAGATATTCAGCCATCTCGCTATAGTCGCCGTGCCCACTGAATGCGTCGATGCTATAAACATCAGCGTTAACGTGATGCGGCATGCCGAAAATGGAGATATCTTTTTCTCCTGCCACGAGTCTCGCTCCAAGTGTCGTCGGAGCGCAGTATCCTACCGAAAGCACCGAGTTCTTCGGGTTGTCGATATTGTTGGCCAGATGGTGTTTCACGCGTCCGGCCTCCATCATGCCCGATGACGAGATAATGATGCACGGATCCTTCATCTCGTTCAAAGCTTTCGACTGCTCCACATTTCTTATGTAATGCAAACTTTCAAAACCAAACGGGTCGTCATCATACCGCAACACCTCAGCCACATTATTGTTGAAGTCTTCAAGGTGCATTCTGAAAATTGAAGTGGCACTGACTGCTAGCGGACTGTCGACATAAACCGGGATGCGAGGCAACTTGCCATCGTTGTAGAAATTGTTCAAAATATAAACAATCTCCTGTGTCCTGCCGATAGCAAACGACGGAATTATGAGTTTGCCTCTCTTCTCCACGCAGGTGTGTTGAATGATCTGCAAAAGTTCGTCCTCAGCGCCTTGTTTTTCCTTGTGCAACCTGTCGCCATAAGTACTCTCAGTAATCAGATAATCGCATTGCGGGAATGCGTTCGGTGCCTTCAGCAAATAGCTGTTGTAACGGCCGATGTCGCCGGTATATCCAATCTGCGTGATGTGTCCGTTTTCATCGATTCTTATTGTGGCACAAGCACTTCCGAGCATGTGACCAGTGTTGTAAAACTTAACACTTATGTTGTTGTCAATGTAAAATCTTCTGTTCACCTCCGTGGTGATGAACAGCTCCATACACTCACGGGCGTCTTTCTCAGTGTATATAGGCTCGACTCGTTTCAACCCCTGACGTGCGCGTTTTTTGTTAAACCAATGGGTATCATTTTCTTGTATGAAACCACTGTCAGGAAGCATGATGGAACAGAGCTCTCGCGTCGCAGGAGTGCATATCACCGAACCACGGAATCCTTTCTTATAAAAATAAGGTATCAGTCCCGAATGGTCGATGTGTGCATGCGTCAAAATGATGCAGTCAATCTCCGAAGGCTCCACCATAACGTTACGGTTCATGGCATCAGTCTCCAAACCCTTACCTTGAAACATTCCGCAGTCAAGCAACAGCTTCTTGCCTTTTTCAGTGACGATGAGATGCTTACTTCCCGTAACTTCACGCGCCGCGCCTATAAACTTGATTTTCATTATCTTATAACATTCAAAATCTTAACAACATTGCCGTTTTCAGTCTTGATGCTGACTAAATACATTCCATTCTCGAATGCACTAAAATCCATCGTAAGCTCATCATTATCAACATTTTGTGTCATAACAACCTGACCAATCATATTGACAACTGTAACTTGCTGCATCGACTCGGCTTTGATATTCACGATTCCTGATGTCGGATTAGGATAAAGCATGGCATTGTCTGCAAAATTCTCGCCAACTCCCGTGTAATCTAAGATTTCCACTTCAATCTGGACATAATCCGACTCGCAATCGTTCTGATAGAAAGCTTTAATTCTATAGAAATACAATCCCGGTTCCGAAACCTGATCATAGCACTCATAGTGACTTATCGAAGGTGTGTTGACAATGCGTTGAACCATCTTATATTCATAGCCGTCAGTGCTTCTGTAAATCTCAAATCTGTCGAGTGGGTATTCATATTCAGCTCTATCCCAGGCCATATGTGCGCCAAACTCGCCATCATCATAATAGCTCTGACCGACAAAATGCTTTGGTATCGGGCAGGTGATTGGCTGCGGCTCGTTAACCGTAATAGTTACATCTGCCGAAGCTGAGCTGTTACCATCATTAACCGTGACTTCATACACCATAAATCCAGCCTCGGTTGGAATCGCTGTCGTCGTCTGTCCGTAAGGATTTGCTATCGTTGCGGCTGGCGACCATTCGTATGTGTAATTCCCGGTTCCCCCCGATGCATTTGCTGTCAATGTAACCGACTCGCCAAGTTCTATCGTCTCAGGCTCAGCAAAAGCGATGACCAACAATGGTGTTAAACTACCACCATCAGTAATGTTTACTGTAGTCACAAAAGTTTTCTTGTTATATCCGAACACTGTCAGTGTAGCCTGCCCTGTTCTTCCCGGCGCATCAAAGCTGATATGTGCGTTTCCATTAGTAATTACTGCCGATCCCATGATTTCTCCATCTAATGTCAGAGTGGCTCTGGCTCCTTCGGCATTTGTGGCGCTGACATTGAAACTGGTCTCCGATGTGCTCATTTCATTGCCGCATGTAACTGACATCACCGCTGGAACTGCGTTACGCAAAGTCAAAGTAGGGTCGCCAAACAAAATCCATGTGTTATAAGTGCCTTTATTTGCAACCTGATTTGCCCCTAAATCCAGCACCTTCATGTTTCCGTTGATCGAAACACCTCCCATGGTGCGACGGATATTGTTGCTGTACGACTCCACAAGAACGTCAACCATCTCATCCTGACCGTATTGCGGTGGTGTCCATGGCTGTGAAATGTATGAAAACATTCCGCCGATGGCTCCTGTAGGGTTTCCTGTACTGTTATTAGTCGCGCGCATCCAAGCTTCTGCGAAACAGTCGCCGCTTCTATCGTATTTTCCATTGAGACATGCTACAGAAATAATGTATGGAAGTTTGTAATCGTTAGTCAAAGCGTTGACATTCGAGTTGCTGTAGCTAAACACACCCCACAATGTTTCATTTCCGTGGTTGCAATAATTGATAATACTCACACCTGCATTGATGTGCTGACTGATGATAGCCGCGCTTGAAGTAACTCCAGTAACATTCTGATAATCACGATGTACCTCGGTATAGTTGTAAGCCAACAAATCAGTTCTTATGTTGTCGATATGTTCATGATCTGCCTCGCCATAATGTCCCGAGCCTGCTCCCTCATTTTTACTCACACCTTGACCAACTGAAAGCCATGTGGCTGTCTCATCCAAATCTCTTTCGTAATTCAAGACTTTGTTGACATGATTTGTCACCTGAGCCTCTGTTGCACAGCAGAAACGGCCGACAACAACCTCATTGTAATAGTCATTACCGGCAAGTTGTCCGTACTGCATATCGCCATAACCTGAATAATCGTTATTCCAACCACCATTGGCCGAAATATAAACTCCAGGAATCTGAGCCACATCACCAACAAGAAGAATATCCGTCAAATTCGGATGTGAAGCATAATATGTTGCAATGTACGATTGAATCGCTGCCGCTGTATTGCCAGTCACCGATGTTCCAACCATAGTTGTTGGACGTCCAATCTGTTTCTTCCAAGCTACAAATGGCTCCATCGCTGTCATGAAAGCGTCATGGCAGATAATCAACAGTTCACCGTCATCAGCAATAGATGTGTATCTCGACATCGCTTCATTGTAGTTGATGTAACGGCTCTCGTAAATCTTCTTAAACTCCGCGTCCAAACTGTTTGATTTTGCACGATTTACGAAAACATTTCTGTTATCGATGCCGACTTTCTCCATCTTCACCGTAAAATGTGTGTAAACTCTGAGGGTCTTTGTCACCGCATTATATGAATAAGGTGTGACCATCATATTTTGAGCTCTCACATCTCTATGAATATATGGTTCGTCGAGTTTTGCAATCTCATTCGGATAGAATGCATCTTGCTGATACATAACGCCATAGGTGTACGGTACATCCTCCGGATTGATGCTGCGCGGGAAATCGCCTTTCGAAGGTGCGACTTCAATATTTTCATAGTCAACATATTGAACATCAGTAACTTCCACACTCATCAAAGCGTTATCGCCAATAATTGCTGGAATTACCAGACTTGGCACGTTAGGCTCCCCTGCCTGTGCCATCTGCATCATCTTATTGTTTGTAATGACAAAAGCGTCACCATTAGGTGTAACAACGGCATTTTTAACAAAACCGTCGACATTGATTTCAACTTTGATCTCATTTTCTGTCGATGAAACCAATCGCTGATTCCATCCCTGTGCAGTTGCTAACTGCATGCATATCAGACCGATAGCTAAGATTATTATTTTTTTCATGGTATAATTTTTTGCAAATATAAATAAAAAAAGGACGCCTTCAACAGACGTCCTTTACTTTTTTTCAAAAAAGTCGCTTACTTGATGACGACCTTCTCAACGCTTGTGTTGCCGTTGGCGACGACTTTCAGGAAGTACACGCCATTTTTCAACTCGCTCACATTGAGTTTCACGTTGCCGTTTGCGACACCGCTCATCACCACCTGACCGACGCTGTTGATCATCTGATATTCAAAGCTTGCTGCACTTGAATTGATGTTCAACTCGTTTTCTGCCGGGTTAGGATAGATTCCGAAGCGAACTTCATTTTCTTCAACACCAGTGAATTCAACCAAAACAACTGTTGAAACAGGGGCCGACATCGAACCGTTTGCATCGACTGCATACACTGAATATTTGTAATATCCGCCTTCCTCTACAACGTCTGTAAAGCTTGTCTCGGTTGGTGTTCCAATTTCCTCAAGATCACGTTTCACAACATATGACACAGCGTCTGCTGATGCTGCCCATGTGAGGTTAACATTGCCACCGTCAACTGTTGCCTCAAGGTCTGTTGCAGGAGCGATGAATGTGTAAACATGTGTTGGTGGGAAGATGATATCGTCAACCCATGCGCAGTCTTCGCCTGAGCTCACTGATGAATCCTTGGTGTATTCCCACTTCAAAGTGTGTTGACCAGCTGTCACAGCCTGTGTAAACTCTGTCCACGCCACTGTGCCTGACCATGTGCCCTTCTCAAGACCGTCCATGTAGAAGTGAAGCTTATCATAGTTGTTTTCTGAAGAAACTTTGTACCAGAATGAGAATTGACCTGCTGCCAACACGTTGACTGACAACTCCATGTAGCCTGATGAGTTGTGCTGTCCGCCGTTGTTTGACTTAGCGCAGTAGCTACCTCTACCGCCAGAAACAATCTGCCATGGATTAGTTGAGCTTAATGTCCAGTTTGTACCAAAGCTACCTGTTTCGAAGTCTTCCATGATAGCACCGTAGCTCACTACGAACACGCTTGAAAGGTCGAACAAACCTGTTGTGAATGAGTATGCTGCCTCAAATGTTGTACCTGGTTCAATACTTGAATCAACAGTGTAAGCCACTGTCAAAGGCAATGATTGACCTGCCTCGACAACATCTTCTGCAACCAAAACCTCTGGATCAAATACGAGGTCTGGTGAGCAGCTTGTCATTGTTAACTGACCGCCAACAAATGGAGCTGAACCGTTATTCTTGAATGAGAATTCGACAGCACTTGCATTGACATTCATGCTTTCCAAAACAACTACTGGAGCGTGTAATGAAACCATGATCTTGCCAGTCCAAGTATTTGCACCGCTTGTCATTGTAACATCAATCTGAGCTGTTGCTCCGTCAGGAACGTTTTCTGCGACTGCGAACTGGAAGCCTTCAACTGTTGCTGTTGCGCCAGCTGCAAGTGTTGCAACTGTACCTTCAGCTGAAGTAATTGTAAGATATTCACTCTCTGTTGACAGAGTGACAGCAACATTTGTTGTTGTCTCAACACCGACGTTCTTAACCTCAACACTCATGTCGACTGTCTCGCCATAGTTTGCCGGACCGCTCATAGCGTAATCGTTAATTGTTACGTATGGACCTGCTGCAGGAACAACTTCAATTTGACCCACATAAGTCACTTTGTTATAACCGAGAACAACAAGGTCTGCCATTCCGACATTGCTCAATGCTGGGAATGTAAGTTCGCACTGACCATTGACGACATTACCTGTTGCGATGACTTCGCCATTCATTGACAATGTTGCGATAGCATAGTCAGCATTTGCATTGACTGTGAGTGCATCCATACCGAGCATCAACACTGATGGGCTGGCTGTAACAGCCATGTCGGTTGGGTTAGCTGTACGAAGCATAGTTGTAGGATCGCCGAAGAGAACCCATGTGTCGTGGCAATCATAACCGCTTGAACCTGACTTGTCGATAACAGCCATGTCACCATTGATTGAAGCGCCACCCAAAGTGTGGTTGAACTGGTCAGCACTGCGCCATCCGCACAAAATGTCAACCATCTCATCCTGACCGTACATTGGTGGAACCCAAGGCTGTGACATCCATGAGAACATACCACCGATAGCACCTGTAGGAACACCTGTGGAGTTGTTGGTTGCACGCATCCATGCTTCACCGAAGCACTCGCCGTTTGCACCGCCGTGGTTGAACTTACCATTCAAGCATGCAACTGACCAAACAACTGGCCACATATTATCGTTTGTCAAAGCATTGACGTTGCTTGTGCTGTAGTTTGCAACACCCCAACTTGTCTCTGAACCATGGTTGCAGTAGTTGATGATACTGATACCCTGGTTGGTTGTACCGCTGATTGTTGAAACGCTTGCGTCACCGCCCGAGCCACCATGGTGCTCTGTAACTGTTGAATATGTGTAGTGTAACAGGGTGTCGCGGATTAAGTCAATGTGCTGATAGTCATCTTCACCATAGTGACCGCTACCTGCGCCATAGTAACCGATACCCATACCTTTGTCGACCCAGTTCACACCACCCTGCAAATCGCGCTCATAGTAGAGCACTTTGTTGACTTGTGATGTCACGTGAGCATCTGTCTGAACTGAGAAACGGCCAATAAGAACCTCCGGATAGTGGTCCGAACCGCTGATCTGACCAAACCAGTTGTCTGAACGTTCTTGACTGAGCAAGTGCGGAGTGATGTGCTCATAGTCACCAACGAACAAAACGTATGCGAGGTTGTGATTAGGATCGTTGTACATGTTTGTGATGTAGCTCTTGATCTGTGTATCGCTGTTACCACCAGCTGCTGTAACGCTAACCATTGTGGTTGGACGACCTGAAATGTTCTTCCAGTCAACCAATGGCTGCATGCTTGTCATAAACTGGTCTGCGCAGATAACGAGCATCTCACCAGCGTCCTCAACGAAAGGATAATCCTTAGCTGCCTGGTCGAAGTTGATGAAACGGCGTTCGTAAGCTGCCTTGAATTCAGGAGCAACCTTTGTTGTAGCCTTGCGAGCTGACATCTGGTTCTCACCATTGTCGCTAACCTTGGTCATAACAACTGTCATGCTTGTATAAACACGCAATGTCTTTGTCACAGGGTTGTAAGCGAATGGACGAACCCAAATGTTCTGACCACGGAAGTCCCTGATAATGTATGGAGCTTCAAGTGTTGCCTGTGTTGCTGGCCAAAATGCGTTCTGTGAATACATCTCACCGTAGGTGTAAGGAACATCCTCCGGGTTGATCTGACGGCTGAAGTTACCTTTTGAAGGAGCCACTTCAACGTTTTCAAAATCAACGTAAGCTGCATTTGTAACGTTAACTGTCATCTCTGCCAAGTCACCGATCATAACCGGAATGACTTCGTATGGAAGCTGTGGGGCACCCGCCTCAAGCTCTGTAGCCATCTTGTCAACAGAAACAACGACTTGTTTGCCGTTAGGTGTAGTCACACTCTGTGTGTAGAAACCGTCGAGATTTACGTTGACGACGATCTCGTTAGCTGTCGAAGAGACCAAAGTCTTCTTCATCTTTGTTGGAGAATCACTTGTGATTCCATGCCATTCCTGAGCAAATCCCATAAATGAGAACATCAGGAACAAAGCTGTTAGTAATGATAATTTTCTCATAATTATAAAAATGGTTTAATAATTTTTAATCTATTTATACCTTTTATATTAATAAGCTTGCAAAGATATAAAAAAAAAGGATGCCGTAAACCGACATCCTTAATTTTTTTGAAAAATCTTTTACTTAACAGTGACTTTTCTTACGATAACATCACCGTCAGCAACGATTCTCAAGAAGTAAACACCGTTGAGACCGTTAACGTCGATAGCTGTTCTGCCGTTTGCGTTGCCGCTGAGAACAACCTGACCAACGCAGTTGATCATCTGGTATTCATAGTTGTTTGCGTTAGCAACCACATTCAAAACACCGTTTGCTGGGTTTGGATATACGCTAACCTTAACATCTTCATTTTCAATGACACCGTCGTAGTTAACAGTAACCATCATTGAAATAGGAGCTGACATTGAACCTTCTGCATCGACTGCATAGACTGAATACATGTAGTTACCGCTTTCTTCGAGAGTTTCTGTAAACTCTGTCTCTGTTGGTGTACCAACTGTCTGGCCGTCACGTTTCACAACGTATGACACTGCGTCAGCTGATGCTGTCCATGTAAGGTGCACTTCGTGACCTTCAACAACTGTCTCGAGGTTAGTTGCAGGATCGATGAATGTGATGACATTGGTTGGTGGGAAGATGATATCGTCAACCCATGCGCAGTCGTCGCCTGAACTAACTGATGAATCCTTGGTGTATTCCCACTTGAATGTGTGGTTACCAACTGTCACAGCCTGTGTGAACTCTGTCCATGCCACTGTGCCTGACCAAACACCCTTCTCCTGACCGTCCATGTAGAAGTGGAGCTTATCGTAGTTGTTTTCTGATGAAACTTTGTACCAGAATGAAAGTTCACCTGCTGCCAACACGTTGACTGACAACTGCATGTAACCTGATGAGCTGTGCTGTCCGTTGTTATTTGACTTAGCGCAGTAGTTACCTCTACCACCAGCAGTGATCTCCCATGGGTTGGTTGAACTCAATGTCCATTCTGGACCAAACACACCTGATTCGAAGTCTTCCATGATAGTACCGTATGATACTACGAAGATGTCTTCAAGGAGGAATTGACCTGTTGCGAAGCTATATGCCACCTCGAATGTTGTACCTGGTTCAACGCTTTGGTTAACTGAATAGTTTGCAGTCAATTCGAGTGTCTCACCACCTGCGATTGCGTCTTGTGAAGTGACAGTCTCTGGGTCAAATACCAAGTCTGGTGAGCAGCTTGTAAGTGAAAGTTCACCGCCATAGAATGGAGCTGTACCTGTGTTCTTGAATGAGAGTGTCACTGTGTTGCTTGTCTTTGCGATAGCTTCGAAAACAACGACTGGAGCGTGGAGTGTAATGTTGATGTTAGCATTCCATGTGTCTGTGCCGTCTGTCACTTCAAGGACAAACTGTGCCTTTGTCTTGTCAGGAACGTTTTCTGCAACAATAAACTGATAGCCTTCAATTGTTGCCATAGCTTCTGGATCCAAAGCTGCTGTTGAACCGTTACCATTCAAAATGTTGACATATTCGCAATCTGTTGTGAGTGTAGCTGTGATAGCGCCTGATGCCAATGTACCGACGTTCTTCAAAGTGATGTCCATGTCGATTGTCTCGCCATAGTTAGCCTGATCTGCATTCAATTCATATGAGTCAACTGCTACGTAAGCGCCTGTCATTGCTGCAGCTGGAACTTCAGCTACGTAAGGCTGACGCTGTGGATGTGTCACAACGATCTTGACGTTACCGCCTGATGTAACAGGAGTGATCGGGATGTCGGCTGTGCCTTCTTCACCGATTTCGCCAGCGCCGTAGAGGACGCCGTCCTTTGAAATACCAACGTATGAACCTGGATCAGCTGAAACTGTGTAGAAGTCCATTCCGATAGGAAGTGTTGGCATGTGTGAAACTGTGTTCTCGATAGGATTTGTGTGGAATGGGCAGATAGTACCATCACCGAGGACGTGGTATGACTCCCAGTAATACTGATCGCTCACACTACCCTGATAACCGTTAGCGTGACCGTAAGCAACAGCGACGTTACCAACGAATGGAATAGCTGAAACGCTGTTGAAGTCATCGCGGAATGTTGCATCATAAACACCCATTGTTGTCTGCTCAATCGGAGGCATCTGGTTCATGACGTTTGTGCAACCTACTCCAAAGTAGTAGTCCTCATACCAGTATGAACTTGGGCATGAGCCGATGTATGCGTAAGCACCTTTGTTAGGAGCTGTAATCATAGCTTCACCTAAGCACTTGGTTGAATAACCCCAGTTAGCAGCCAAGCAGCAGTTACCCATTGCGAGGAAGTACTTGTCTGTGTTTGTCAATGAGTTAGCGTTGCTCACTGAGAATGATGGGTCTGACCAGCTTGTCTCACCACCGTGAGCGGTGTAGTTCACAAAGTTGACACCTGTGTTCAAGCTTGCGTATGGGTTGTTGTAAGGAGTCTGTAAGAACTCGTAAACATTAGCAAAGCCGTGTGTTGAGTTGTAGTAGTAGTTTGTTGCATACTGGATGGTTGGCTTACCGATTCTTGGGTTCCATGATGAATCCCAACCAGCAATAAGAAGAACATTGTCGAGATATGATGGATCTGGCATTGTGTACTGCTCATACATCATACCTTTGTCACGTGCTGCTTCAAATTCAGCAACATTTTCGCATGTGAAACGGCTGTGGAACATATCGCCGAAGTAGTCGTTAGCACCGCCTGCCACTGCATAGTAGTAAAGGTCGGTTACCTTCTGTGATGAAGCACCTGTCTGTGAAGCCGGGACCTGTGCGGTGTCACCAATGATGATGACAAATGTTGGGGTCTGACCTGCTGCAAGACCTTCATTATACTTGTTGGTGATGAAAGTCTTGATAGCTGATGCTGATGTACCGATAACGTCTGTGTAGTTGACATCCATGTAGAAACCTTTTTCGGTCTTCCATGTGATCCATGGTTCCATAGCTGCTTCGAACATACGGTTAGCGACAACCAAAACTCTTACTGGCACTGCCCAGAGGTCTGGATGCTCATCATAAATATCCTGGATAGCTCTGTCGTTGAACAATGTAGCGTAAACTGTTCTGAAGTAAGGGCTGTAAGTGTTGACCAATGTCTTCTCTGTGAGTTCAAGGTCAGCGTTTTCAAATGTCACTTCAACCTCGATGTCGTTGTAAACACGGATTGTGTTTGCTGAAGCATTGTATCTCACTGCGTTGAGCTGCAAAGCACCAATCTGGATACCACGCATCTGACCCATAACTGTTACCATTGCGAGTGGGAGTTCCTCGTTGAAACCTTTAGCTGCATAAGCTGCCTCGCTGTAGACGAACTTAGGATCTTTCTCGCTCTTGCTAACTGAAGCCTGGTGAGGATAGATTCTCTCGATACCATAGTCAGCGAGATTGTACTCCTTAACCGTGTAATTCTTAACTGTCACAACTGGATTTGCGCCAAATGGAACAGCAATAAGTTCACGATTTACTGGAACTTCAGGCTCACCGATATTACCACCGAAAACCGAGTTGTCCATGCTGATGATTGAGAAATCACCTTTCTCTGTAGAAACGAGCTCACTCTCAATGCTGTTGAATGAGAATGTTGCTGAGAAACCGCTCATAGTCACGTTCTGTGCCTTTGGAGCTTTCACACCCTTAGGTGCAAGGTCAATACGACCTTGAGCAAAAGCCTGGAAGCCAAACATAATGACTACCAATGCCATTGCGAGTTTTCTGAGTTGATTTTTTTTCATTTGCTTAAAATTAATTTGTTGTTAATTTTTTTCTTCTTTTTCTTTCTGATTAAGTTGTAAATTTTACAAGCTACAAAATTACAAATAATTTTCAATCTGACATCTATTTTTTTGCAAAAAATTTAATCAAATTGTCATTTTCCCAGTATTTTATCGTATTCTTTCTTGTAATTCAACACCTCCACTGCTTTCTGAACCACTTTGTCTTCTCTCATCACAACCTGATAATATTTGTCGATATTCCATATGTCCTGAGCTATCATCCCCTTGATTCTCAATTTAATCCAAGCCTCCGAACGTTCATATTGCTCATCGTCCCACTTCACTCCCTTCTGCTCCGCCATCTTCTTGAATTCCTCTATCATAACGTCGTCAACCGTGAATTTAGTATTAAACTTAGCAAAATCAGTGTATTCAAGGTCAATCTTTTCCCTGTTTGCCAAGACATAGTCGATGCAATAGCTGTTGAACACGTTTTTCCTGATCAAATTGGTCAAAAGTTTGGTGGAATATGTGGTGTCGGCAGGCATGAAAATGTCGGGCATGATGCCTCCGCCGCCATACACCGTCCTGTGGTTGTTTAGCGTGAAATACTTAAGAGAATCAGGAAAATGGATGCTGTCGGCATGATAATACTCGCCATGTTCCAAACGTTTGGTCATCTCCTTGAAATACTCCTCCGAGCCCTCGTCGTATGAACGCTGGATGCATCGTCCCGTCGGGGTGTGGTAACGCGCAGTGGTGAGACGAATCTGCGAGCCGTCAGGAAGGTTGAAAGGCCTTTGCACCAAGCCTTTTCCGAATGATCTGCGACCAATAAGCACGCCACGGTCCCAATCCTGAATGGCACCCGAAACAATCTCGCTGGCCGAAGCGCTGCCCTCGTCGATCAAGATGACAAGTCTGCCATCACGGAACTCGCCGTTTTTGTCAGTCTCAAAAACTTGTTTCGGACTCTTCAAACCCTCAGTAAACACTACTGTTTTCTGATTTCCAAGAAACTCGTTGCCCAAACCGAAAGCTGTCTGCAGATAGCCTCCTGAATTGCCTCTCAAATCGAAAATCAGCGACTTCATGCCTTGTTTTTTCAATGCATTGAGCGCAGTCTCAAACTCTTCCACCGACTGCTGTGCGAACTTGTCAAGTTTGATGTAGCCGATTTTCTTATCAACCATGAAATAGGTGTTAATGCTATTCAACGGGATTTTATCTCTAACAACTTCAAAATCAATAAGTTCAGAATCTTGACCTCGTTTTATTCCAAGCACCACTTTTGAACCTTTCTTGCCACGCAGATGTTTGGTAACGTATTCATTATTAACCTTTTTGCCGAACGCGTCTTCCCCATCGATGGTCACTATTCTGTCGCCTGCCATGATGCCGACCTTCTCCGACGGACCGCCCGGCACTGCCGAAACGACAAGAATCGTGTCGCGCAAAATCTGGAATGTCACGCCAATGCCTTCGAAACTGCCAACCAGCTCCTCGTTTGCCTTCTGCACATCTTTCGCGGCGATGTAGGCGCTATGCGGGTCGAGGCTCTTCAACATCGCGACGATGGCTTCCTCAGTCAATTTCGGCATATCGGTGCTGTCGACATAAAAATTCTCGATGAGATACATCGTTGTCGCCATCTTCTGCGTGGTTTCCGCCGCGCCTTTTTTGTTTTGTGCAAAACACAACTGGCTGATTGCCAATAAAATAACTAATATACTTTTTCTCATATTTTCTTTTTTACATCCTTTAAGGACAAGGCATGCCTTGTCCATACGGGCATTACGATCTTACAACTTCAAATGTGTTATCGTCATTTATTTTGATGATTGTCGATGCCTTCGGCTTTACAATTTCATCATGATAGAGGCTCACCACGTAATCTGCGGCGTTTTTCATCTCTTCGGAAATGTCAATAAAATTTGCCGGTGAAGGCTCGCCGCTGAGGTTTGCCGACGTCGACGTTATCGGATGTCCAAGACGTTTTATCACTTCCTTGCAGAACTCATTGGTCGTCACTCGAATGCACACGCTGCCGTCACCCGACAGGTTTTTCGCCAGTCCCTTTGACTCGTTATATATGATACTCAACGGGTTATGTGCCGACTTTATCAAATCTGCCGCAATAGGCGACGGATTCTTGACATAATCCTTGAGACGTTCAACGGAGTCGACCAAAATTATCAGTCCCTTGCCCGCTGGACGGTTTTTTATCTTGAAAATCTTGTCGATAGCTTTGGAATTAGTGGCATCGCAGCCGATTCCCCAAATGGTGTCGGTCGGATAAATGAAGACCTTGCCTTCCGAAAGCAACTTCACACACAATTCGACTTCTTGTTCAAAAGTGTTCATAATCTATCAGTAAGTTCTTTAATTTCAATATATTCAGCGCATCTGAAATGACCTTCAGGACATTTTTTGTAGCCGTGCAATCCGCATGGACGGCATTTCAGATTACGGTTTTCCTGAACCACGACGGAGTCATCCGAAAGCGGACCGAAGCCGAAATCAGCCACTGTCGAGCAGAAAATTGCCGTTGTCGGTGCGTTTTGCGAGCTGGCGAGGTGCATTGGCGAAGAGTCGTTGACGAAATTCATCTTCGCGTCGCGCATCAAAGCCGCTGATTCCAAGAGGTTTAGCTGACCCGCAAGGCTCTCGATCTGCTTGTTCGGCACGTTAGCGATGATTCGGTCGCAATATGCGATGTCGTCTCTTCCTCCAAGAAGATACACCTTCAAATCATCGGGAACTAGGTTCAGGAAATGCACCCAACGCTCCTCCGGAAACTGTTTTGTAAACCACAATGAACATGGTGCCACACAAATGTAAGTATCTGTTTTATAATGCTTTACCTTTTCAAAAACCTTCTCGCTCGGATACAACGCCGGACGCACAGCCTTATTGTCGGTGATATGTTCAATCAGCTTCTGATTTCTGTCGACCTCATGCACTCCCTTCACCCCTATCTCATGCTTAATCTTATGCGTGAAGAAGCAACTGAACGGGTTTTTGTTGAAACCTGCCGTCTCCTTCGCCTTGCCAAAAGCGGTGATGAATCCTGTAGCGGCATAACGTTGGATGTTGACAATCAAGTCGTAACGCTGCTTGCGCACCTGACGCCAAATCGATAACAGGCTGCCATATTTGTGATTTTTCTTATCCCAGGCGTACACCTTATTTAAATACGGATGATCCTCAAAAAGACTTTCGTAACCTTTTTTAATCATCATATCTATCTGACTATCAGGAAAATACGAATGCAACTTCTCTGCAACAGCTGTCGCGAGAATAACATCGCCAATGGATGCGGTTTGGATGACTAGAAACTTTTTCATAATACGCAAAACAAACTACAAAAATACTATTTTTTTTGTATTTTTGCAAAAATTTTTCGTTTTTCAGAAATATGTGGTTGATTTTATTGGCACTGGCAATCGGTTTGGTTTACGCCTCGCTGCTGTATCTCTTCTCGAAGAAATACAGCAAACCGCTGACTGCATTGTTGTTTGCCATCAGAACCATAGTCGTAGCCACCGTGGTGATGCTGTTCATCAACCCTTACATTAAGCAGAAAAGCTATAAAATTGAGAAACCTATCATCGTTTTTGCACAAGACAAGTCAGAATCGATGGTTGAATACCCGCAAAGCGTTGATTCTGTTGCAAATACGCTCGAAAAGAAATACGAGGTTGATTATTATAATTTTGGTGATCAATACACCAACATTTCCGAAGCACTTTCAACAATCTCTCGTCAATATTACAAAAAAAATGTCGGTTCTGTCGTCTTGATTTCCGATGGCATTGTAAATCAAGGTGTTAACCCGGAATTAAATATCGAGAGTTATCCATTTCCGATATATTCCGTCACCCTCGGCGACACTGTCGCATATCCTTCGATGACGATTAAGGAGGTGAAATACAACAAAACGGTGCAGGCAAACATGCTGTTTCCGTTGCGTGTGACCGCCAACGCCCAGAATTTCAAAGGCGAAGGAATGAACGTCATCGTGAAAATGGACGGCAACGAGGTTGAGAACGTCACTGTGCCTGTGACATCTAACAGATTCTCGAAAACCTTTGATTTCAATATCGATTCCGAAAATGAAGGCGTTAAAAATATTGAGATTATTGCCGGTCAATCGTCACGCCGTGTTTTCATCACCGTGACCGACAAAAAATATCGCATTCTCTGCCTCGCAAAGGCGCCGCATCCCGATATCGCCGCAATAAAATCGGCATTGGATGATCATTTTGAATTTGATGTTATTTATTATGATAACGTTGGGGCAAATAATGATTTGCCCTTACAATATGATTTGGTGATAATGCACAATGCGTTTGTTCGGGCGAATGATGATTCGCCCCTACCAATATTGTCAATTATCGGGTCGGATTTCGATGCATTCAACGAATCGCATAACATCGTGAAAATCACCCGTGGTGCGGCAAACACCAACCTTGACGTTAGGGGCCGATACAACAACGCCTTCGGGTTGTTCACGATATCATCCGACATCAAAAACGAATTGAAATCGTATCCGCCACTGGCATTGCCGCATTGCGAAATCATGTTTAACGGTCGACACGACGACGCTCTGCTCATGAACGTCATGGACATCGAGACGCCGAACCCTCTCCTCACCTTCTCAACGGACTCAAATGGCAACAAACACGCCTATTTCTTCGGAACAGGCTGCTGGCGCTGGAAACTTTACGAATATTTCCATCACAAAAACAACGACGGCTTCAACGAGATTTTCAGTAAAACGGTGAAATATCTGCTCACCGAAAAGGACAAAGAACTGACAATCAACCACAAAGACAGCTACCTCAACACCGAAAACATCACGTTGACCGCGGAATTACGAAATCCTAGCAGGGAACTGATTAATGATCCGGATTTGCATATTGTGATTAATAATCAATATGAATATGTTTTTACCAAAGGCGAAAACAATTACAACCTGAACATAGGCATGTTGCCAGAAGGCATTTACAATTACCGTGCTCATACCTCGTTAGGCGGCGTCGATTACAACGCCAACGGCACTTTCACCGTCGAATCAATCGGCATCGAGGCGCAGGATTTGACAGCCAACATCGAACGAATGCGCTCGTTGGCATCACAGACTGGAGGAAAACATTATTATATCACTGATATTCAACAGATTATAAAAGATTTGGAAGACGACAGCCGTATCACATCAATCGCACGCGAAGAGACGAGATACGACGACTTGATAAACCTTAAATGGTTGTTTTTCAGCATATTAGCATTGATAACAATTGAATGGCTTTTAAGAAAAATATTTGGAATTTATTAATTAGTTAATCAGTTAGTCAGTTGGTCAGTTAGTCAGTTAACTGAACAACTGAATAACTGAACAACTGAATAACTTAAAAAGATGAAAGTAGCAAATAACACAGTTGTAACGTTGACTTACACGTTGCACAACGACACAAAAGAGGGCGCGGTCATCGACCAGGCCACCAAGGAACATCCACTCGAGGGCATTTTCGGTCACGGAATGTTCTTACCACGTTTTGAGGAATGTCTGCAAGGTCTCGAACCAGGCGACACATTCGGTTTCCACCTCACCCCTGCCGAAGGTTACGGCGAGCGCAACGAGGATATGGTTCTCACAGCTAAGAAAGACATGTTTCTCGACGAGAACGGAAAACTCAGCGAGCTTTGCAAAGAAGGCAACACCCTGCAGTTCAATGTTGGCAATGGCATCATGCCAGGTAAGATTAAGAAAGTGAGCGTCGAGCTTGTTGAAATCGACTTCAACCATGAATTGGCAGGCGTGCCGCTTTATTTCGAGGGCGAGATTCTTGCCGTGCGCGAGCTGAAGGAGGAAGACCTCGGAGGTGGCTGCGGTCATTGTGATGGCGGCTGCGACAAAGGTAGCTGCGATGGCGGCTGCGACAGTTGCAAATAAGGTTTTTTGACAACAAAAAAAGCCGAGTCATACGACCCGGCTTTTTTATTTCAACTTCTTCTTAGATTAGAATGTGTAGAAGAAACCGATTGTGATAGGTGTTGCACCATTGACACCGAAACCAAATTCGTTTGTCTTATATGTTTCTGTAACGCCGTCACTTTCAGCTTTTTCTTTTGTTGTGCTGAAACCGAGCTCAAGAATGTTAAGAGCGCAGTTCATTGAGATGTTGTCTGTGAGCATGTAAGCCATTCCAGGAACAACGCCGATGCCGAATTTAGTGGTCTTGTTGCCATCGACTGTCATTGTCATACCGCTACCTTCAATAGTAGCTTTCGGTTTAGTCATCATGTATTCAATTCTTGCATCAGCATAGAATTTGAAGTTTTCAACTTCTGCAAACACATAACGGAAATAAGGAGCGAAACCGATAGTTGTTTCCTTAATTGTTGTTGTGTTTACCAATTCACCTGTTTCGTCGTCATAATTTTTTCTAGTTGTTTTGCCAAAGCCGAAACCGAGGTCAAGACCGACGCCCATGTTGTCGCTGAACATAAAACCAACTGAAGGAGCTATTGTAAGATTAAATGTCTTTGGCAAATCCTGGGTGACAGAAATGCCACCACCTTCCAATTTGTAAGTGTTGCTTGTTGTGCCCATTCCGAGGTTACCACCTACAAAGAATTGTGCCTGTGCGAACATAGCTGCTGCTACGAAAGCGATTGTGATAAATAATTTTTTCATGTTGTTAATAATTTTAATTACGCCTACTCTTGTTATGAGATTTTCGGCATCCTCTCTTATTCTTTTTTAAAATTTTATCGTCATAAAAGATAAATCACCGCAAAGATAAGTAATATATCTATTGCGGTGACTTTTTTTTATCAACATTGAAAATAGTTATCAACAATAGATATTGCCGATAAAACTATTTATTTTAGAAGTGATAACCTACTCTTACTACGAGTTCTGAAGCTGAGATATCATTTTTGCCTTCAAATTTGTTTTCAACAGTTATGTTATTACTTTCCACTTTTGCGGTGCCTTTAATCTTGGCGCTGCCAAGTGAATAGTAATCAAGAACGATGCTCATGCGGTTCCACATCATGACACCTGCGCCAATCTTGAAGCCTAATGTTGTTGCAGAATCGTAATTAACTGTGACCTTATCATCTGGTGCACCTACATATTTTTCTGTATCCTCATATTTTCCAATCACTCTGAAGTTAGGACCGACAGCTGCCTCACAGAACAGACCAACAATATGGTTAAAATCATATTGATAGTTCACACCGAAAAGAATCGGGATATTCATAAAATTAGGTAAGCTGTATGAATACTCTGCAAGGAAAGGATTCATTGCAACCATATATGCTGCCAAGTCAGCATAAGCATCTTTAATATATGAGCTATTGGTATTATAGAAGAAATCAACACCGCCAAATACGCCAAGACCTTTAACTGGAAGATTAACTGTCACATCAAAGCCCACGTTAAAGCCGATACCTGCATATCCCTGCTTACCGTTTTCATAAAACAAAGCATAGTTTTCAAGACCTTGAAAAGCATTGACACCAGTGGTCGCGATTTCATCACCCTGTCCCATCTGGCCAAATGGAGTTGCTTCACCAACATAAACACCAAATCTAACTGGTTTCTGTGCGAAAGCGAGAACGCTAACAAGCATTAAAAATGCTACTAAAGTAAATTTTTTCATGATATTATAATTTTAAATTTGTTTTCCAATCAGCAAAGTTAGAAAATATTTTTTTACGTTCGACAATTATTTTTCAAAAACCTCATTTTTTCAGGCTATAAACTACTGCCGTACGTGCCACGTTATAAATCTTCATGGTGATTTCATCGCCTATTTTCTCAGATGGGAAAACTGCGCTTTTATCAATGTTTTCAAAGCCTCCGAAGGATTTGTCATCGCTACTGAAGATGATTTTGTAGTCGCCAGTTTGCTTCACCTTAATCTTGTAATCGGGCAATGATTTTTGTCCCCAGTTGAACACGAAAATGAGGTTATTTCGCTCGAAAACGATGGTTTTATTGTCCTCATCGGCGTTCAAAAGCCATGCCGGAGCCGCCGACATCACCTTGTTTTTCTTCACAAAATCGAGCATCGCCTTGTCGAAATCGCCCAGCCAATGGTATTTCAGATAATCGGCGTCAGCCAACGACCACTGGCGTTTTGCGTATTTGTAGCTCCAGCCGTTGTCGTATCGCGGAAAGTCGATCCACTCGGGATGACCGAACTCGTTGCCCATGAAGTTGAGCCAGGCATCGCCTCCGAGGGTGATGGTAAAAAACCTTATCATCTTGTGCAGAGCGATACCTCTGTCGATGATGAGATTCTGCGAAGCCTTGTCCATGGCTGTGTACATCTCCTTGTCCATTAGTCTGAACGCCAATGTCTTATCGCCAACGAGCGCTTGGTCATGCGACTCAGCGTAAGCTATGGTTTTCACGTCTTGCAAACGGTTTGTCATGGTGAAGAAGAACTCATGCATGTTCCATTGCTCGTCGGTCTGGTCTTTCAGCACCTTAATCCAGAAATCGGGCAAGCCCATGCCTAGGCGAAAGTCGAAACCAATGCCTCCGTCTTCAATTTTAGCGCAGATGCCTGGCATTCCGCTTACGTCTTCAGCTATTGTAACATTCTGATTGTCAATATCATGAATCAGTTTATTGGCAAGTTGCAGATATGTGACAGCGTCGTTGTCAACATTATCGCCGAAATATTTCCACGGACTGTCGAAAGTCTCGTCGATGCCATGATTTTTATACAACATCGAGGTCACACCATCGAAACGGTAGCCATCGAAATGATATTCATCGAGCCAATAGCGCACATTTGAAAGTAGAAGCTGCAGCGTTTCTGTCTTTCCGTAGTTGAAAAGTTTCGAATCCCATTGAGGATGAACGCCTTCCATACCAGGCTTAAGATATTGATATTCAGTACCATCGAAGAGATTTATGCCTTCACGCACGTTTTTCACTGTATGCGAATGAACGAGGTCCATAATCACGAGCAGACCCATGCCATGAGCAGTATCCACAAGCTTTTTCAACTCTTCCGGAGTGCCGAAACGTGAGCTGGCAGCGAAGAAATTCGAAACATGGTAGCCGAACGAGCCGTAATAAGGGTGCTCGGCGATTGCCATCAGCTGCACAGCGTTGTATCCATCGGCTTTTATTCGAGGTATGACATTGGTAATGAATTCGTTATAGCTTCCAACCTCTTCTTTTTCCTGTGCCATACCCACATGCGACTCGTAAATCAGCAGAGGCTCGTCTTTTAGTTTAGGTGATTGATTTTCAAATACATAATACTTCTCAGGATTCCAAAACTGTGCCGAAAAATCTTTTGTATTCTCGTCCTGGACGACTCTATTAATATATATAGGTAGGCGTTCCTGCTCGCCAATGCTCGACTGCACTATCACTTTGAGCAGACTGCCATGCACGAGTTTGTTTTTATACTCGTCGTCGGGAAGGAATATCTCCCAGATGCCATTGCCAGTATTTTCAAGAGGATTCGCATATCTCTGCCAGCCGTTGAAATCGCCGAAAATCGATAAATAATGCGCTGCCGGAGCCCATTCGCGGTACCACCAGCCTCGGCGGATACGGTCGTAATGAAGCCCAAAGAACTGGTGCGCCGAGGCGAAGGTGCCAAGGCTACCATATTGTTTTTCAATGCTTTTCAGGCGGTTTTGATAACGTTCAAAACGTTTCTGTACTTCATCCGCTACGGGGTTTAACCAACTGTCGCGATCAACGATTTTCATAATTTTATTATTTTAATGTCACCTGGGGACAATTGTATTTCATATTTTTCATTGCAACCACCAACCAATTGGCGGGCGTCGTATGGAATTGACACCGTCACATTTCTGTCCTCTTTCAGGTTGAAATTGATGACAATCAATAATTTATCATCGCCATGATAACGCAGGAACGCATAAACGTATTGCGGATCGAAATTGTTGTACCATGGATTCGCCCACATCAGGTCGTAAAATGCGCCATGCAGGATGGCTGGATGCGATTCACGGAAATGCAATAATTTTTTGTAAAAATCAAAAACACGGGCGAATGATGATTCGTGGGCGAATGATGATTCGCCCCTACAGACCATTGATGGGAGGTAAACGTAATCAAATATGGATGTTTTTCCATTATCGGAATCGGCGGCGTTTTCGCCATATTCCTGACCGTTGTAAATCATGAATGGGCCGCGGTTCATCAGGGTGGACAGGGCAACAAACGGAAATGCGTTTTCGGGTTTCTGCATGAAAAACCGTGATGCCAGTCGCACCTCGTCGTGGTTTTCCATGAATCGCAACATATTGTCGTCCAATCCGTTAAGATTTTTCCATACATCAGAAATGGTGTCGGCACGTTGACCATAACGATAGATGTTTTCCAACGTATTGTAGAGTCCAACCTTATCGTAAAGATAATCGAAACCGGCATCAACGTAACTCTGATATAAATTCGGTTGGTAAATCTCAGCTATCATTATGATATTGAATGATTTACGTAATTCTACAATTGACCAACGCCAAAATTCCACAGGCACCATCTCGGCCATATCGCAACGGAAGCCATCAACGCCTTTTCCACACCAGAACTGCATGATTTTCAACATTTTATGCCCTGTATCATGGTTGGTGTAATTGAGTTTCACTGTGTCGTACCAGTCGTTTAACGTAGGCGTAGGCGAGAAAACGTCATTTCCAGTGGCTTTTGCCGGAAACTCATAATAATCGCTGGCATTTTCTGTCGGGGCAACGAATTTCTGATTCGGCAAAATATAGAAATTCTCATCAGTGAAATCGCCTTTGTATTCGCGTGCCAGGTGGTTTGGAACGAAGTCGATAATTACCTTAAGTCCATGAGAATGAATACGTTCGACAGTTTTTTCAAATTCCTCCATCCTACTCGCCTCGTTGTCGGCAAGGTCAGGGTCGATATCGTAGTAATCGACGATAGCATAAGGCGAACCAGCATTTCCTTTGGTAACGGCAGGATTGGTGTCGCGCCATCCCGAGTGACGTATCACGCCAGTGAGCCATATATGACTGATGCTCAGCGACTTAATCCTTTCAATCTCATCATCATTGATGTCGCTGAAAGTGCCGCAGCGCTTTGTTGGCATCGCGCCGTAAACCCGTGGAAAAAGCTGATATATTATCATTTTTCAAGCAAATCAAGCATAAAAGCGTATTCCATCGCCACCTCGTGGTAAGGCTCGAAGCGTCCCGACGCTCCACCATGACCGAAGTCCATCTCCGTGCGCAGGTACAATGGGTTGTCGTCGGTCTTGAGTTCGCGCAGCTTCGCTACCCATTTAGCCGGCTCCCAATACTGCACTTGACTGTCGTGAAGTCCTGTAGTCACTAGCATTGCAGGATATTCCTTCGCCTCCACGTTATCGTATGGCGAATATGAAAGCATATAATAGTAATACTCTTTCTCGTTCGGATTGCCCCATTCGTCGTATTCGCCCGTAGTTAGCGGAATCGAGTCATCCAACATGGTTGTAACGACATCGACGAACGGCACCTGTGCGATGATGCCTTTAAACAGCAGCGGAGCCATGTTAGCGACTGCGCCAACAAGAAGTCCGCCGGCGCTTCCACCCATGGCAAACATCTTCTTGCTATTCGTAAACCCTTGTTTTACAAGATATTCAGCGCAAGCAATAAAATCCGTAAACGTGTTTTTCTTTTTCAGAAGCTTGCCGTCTTCATACCACCAACGCCCCATCTCCTCGCCTCCACGGATATGTGCGATAGCCCACACAAAGCCACGGTCGAGCATGCTGAGTCGTGCCGTTGAGAAATAAGCGTCGACGCTGTTGCCATATGAACCGTAGCCGAACAAAACTAACGGATTATCGCCATTTTTCACTAATCCTTTCTTATAAACCAGCGAAATCGGCACTTGAACGCCGTCTTTTGCAGGCGCGTAAAGTCTTTCAGTGACATAATCAGCCGGTTCGAAGCCGCCCACAATCTCCTGACGTTTCAGAAGTTCAACGGTCTTTGCCTTCATATCATATTGATACACAGAGGCTGGCGTCGTCATTGAGGTGTAGATATATCGCAACAGATGCGTGTTGAACTCAGGATTCGCCGAGGTCTCGACGGTGTAAGTAGGTTCACCGAAGTTGATGTAATAATCCATCTTGCCATCCCACGACATAACTCTAAGATTTACAAGACCTTTCGAGCGCTCTTCCACAACCATGAAATCGGCGAAAAGGTCGAAATCCTCAATCAGAACATCATCACGATGCGGCAGAAACTCTTCCCAGTTCTCCTTTGCAGTAGCATTTACTGGAGTCCGCATCAGTTTGTAATTCTTCGCTCCGTCGGCATTGGTCAGAATATAGAAATAATCCCCGTAATGACCTACGCCGTAAAGCAGGTCGTGCTGGCGTTTCTGCACAATTTTAAATTCGTCTTTCGGGTGGTCGGCATCGATGAAACGAATCTCGGAAGTCAGAGTGCTTTCAAGTATAATCAGGATGTATTTGTCTGATTTTGTTTTACTTACGAAAGAGACAAATGTCGTGTCATCTTCAAAATAGACTTCCACGTCATCTTTCGGATCGGTACCGAGTTCATGGCGCATAATCCTACAAGGACGCAGCGATTCGTCTTTTACTGAATAGAAAATCGTCTTGTTGTCGTTCGCCCAGACCATGTTTCCCGAAGTGTTTTCAATCACTTCCGAGAACATTTTGCCTGTCGCTATCTCTTTGAAAAAAATCTTGTACTGGCGGCGGCTCACTGTGTCGATGCTATAGGCTATCAACGAGTTATCGGGGCTGATGCTGTAGCCGCCGACGTCGAAGAAGGTGTAGCCTTTCGACATCTCGTAGCCGTTGAGAAGGATTTGTTCGTCTTTATCTTTTTCTATTTCATTCGGGCGAATATCATTCGCCCCTACAGGTTTGCGGCAATATAAAGGGTATTCCATCCCTTCTTCGTAGCGAGAATAATACCAATATCCTTTGTGCTTCACTGGCACCGACATATCATCTTGTTTGATGCGTGCCACAATCTCCTTAAACAGCTGATCCTGAAGCGGTTCAGTGTGTTTCATCATTGCTTCCTGATAAGCGTTTTCAGCTTTCAGATATTCCAAGACCTCAGGATTTTCGCGCTGGTTAAGCCAATAGTAGTTATCCACACGAGTGTGACCGTGAATGGTCATCTCGTGTGGTATCTTTTTCAAAGAAGGCTTTGTCATGTTTAGAATGTTAAGGTCAAGCCTAAGCTCGGCATCAGCGGCAGCTGATAGATGTTTTCGCTTGTGACAATGTCGACATAGAAAATGTTATCTCTGTTATAGACATTGGTGACGCTGAAGTCGGCTTCGAGTATTGTATGTTCGCCGAACCAGAACTTACGTTTCACGTCGAGGTCGAGGCGGTGATACCATGGCAGCTGACCTCTGTTGAGTTCACCGTAGATGATGCCGAGGTCGCCATTGTTCTCAATGATACTCATGCCCATATCGTCGAACTGATAATGCTCATAGAATCCGCTGACTTGTGTGAACGGGAAACCTGAACCAACGTTCCAACGACCGCTGAATTCCCATTGTTTACGGGCGCCACCGGTGTATGTCATCATGATATTGATGTTATGACGACGGTCGTAGTGAGTGCGGTAGTTGACAAGCTGACCTGCCGCGTTCTCATAGTTTTTGTTGACCCAAGCCAACGAATATGCCGCCCAGAAATACCATCTCATAAACTCATATTTCACTGAGAAATCAACACCATAAGCCATACCGTTCTCAATCATGAAGTCACGCCATTCAATCTCAGAGGCATCGTCAGGATGATTGCTTTCCGAATAAACCTGATTACGGTTCATATTGGTCAGCTGTTTGAAATCTTTTAAATAACCCTCGATGTTAAGTGTCACATTATCATACACATCGAATTCTGTTCCAATGATATAATGATTTGCTTTCTGCAATTTTGTTTTGACAGCTTTGCCGTTGAATTTCTTAGGGATATTGTCTTGTCCTGAAAGGAATCCGTAGAACAGGTTGACGACGTCACGGTCGCTGTTAGCTGCGATGAGGTTCTGTGAATACATACCTGCAGCGGCTTTCACGCGGAACCATTCGCAAACGTTGTATTTCACAGCGAGACGAGGCTCTGGTGAGACTTCAGCCAATGAAGCGTACCACTGGATACGCATGCTCGGTTCAACGATGAGTTTGCCAAGTTGCCATTTATACTTGATAAATGCGCCAAGTTCGGTAGTATTTTCTGTCTGATTCAGATTGATGCCGTTTGATTTCGTGTAATCGAAGACAGTCTTGAAACCGAGGAGCTCAACACCATATTTCAAAGTGTTTTTGCCAAGGAAATATGAGAAAGTGAAGCCAGCGTTGAAGCCGTCGATAGAACTTGAACGGCCAGGATTGTTGGTTTCTGAAAGCTTCGCATCATATTTTGAATAAGCCACATTACCTTCGATGAGAACCGGTGATTTTCCTGGGATAAGCACGAAGTTAGCGCCACCTCCGTAAGAAATCCAGCTGAAGTCGGAAATAGCCTTATAGTTATTTACCTGGTCGTTGAAGTTAAAGCCGAAGAAGTTGATTTTACTGCCGTTAGGGGCGTTCAACGAGACTTTTCCGTAAACATCCTGGAAGTTATAAGGAAGCACCTCGTTATTCAGAATCGATTTGTAAATCGTCTGGCTTGTCTGCTCGAGATAAGAGTTTTTCGCTGAAACGAGGAACGAGACCGTCATGTCGTTGTCGTTTTTCGCTTTCTTTAGTGGACCTTCCACCATCACCTTGGCACCGAATGTTGAGCCGCCGATCTTTCCTGAGATACGTTTTTTGTTACCGTCGCGGGTAGTGATATCCATAATTGAAGACACTCTTCCGCCGTATTCAGCGCCGAAGCCGCCAGTGTAAACCTCAGCATTTCTGATGATATCGGTATCGAACACAGAGAAAAGACCGATGCTGTGGAACGGGTTGTAGACGATCATGCCGTCGAGAAGCACCTTATTTTGAATCGGGGAACCGCCGCGGATATAGAGCTGACCGCCTTGGTCGCCAGTAAACACGACGCCTGGAATCACTTGCAGATACTGGGCAAGGTCAGCCTGTCCGCCCACTGCAGGAATTTTGGTGATAGTCTTTGGAGTGATATAAACGACAGATGTTTTTGTCTCGGTCTTAGCCTCAATCTTATCGGCGCTGATGCTCACAGCGGCAAGCTGAATTGAAGTCTCCTCAATGCTGAATTTTTTATTTACTATCTGGTTGCCTTTCAATGAGATATTTTCGGAAATGGTATCGTAACCGATAGATGTCACCATGATAGTGTAAGTGCCGTCAGGGATTCGGGTGATGCTGAAATATCCGTTGATATCGGTTGTCGCGCCATGCGTTGTGCCTTTCAGAAACACGTTGGCAAACATCATCGGTTCGCCGTTCGATTTCTCATAAACAAAACCTTTTACCGAGTTATCACCTTGTGCAAAAGCCCAAACGCTGGTCATCATTATGAAAACCAGTAAAAAAATATACCTTGTTTTGGCCGTAATAATATTCATTGTCAAGCAGTTTTAAATAGAATTATTAAAAACGTGCAAAGATAATGATTTTTTTATTACGGCTCAAACAATTTTTCAAGAAATTACGTTTCTTTTGCCTGTTTTATCAGTTCAAGTTCCTTATCGGAGAAATGATTTGGCAGCATCAGTTGAATTTTAAGCAACAGAGAGCCTGCGCCTTCCTTGCCGTAATGCGGCATTCCGAGGCCTTTCAGACGAAGCATGCTGTTGTTTTGTGTCTGTGGTTTTATCGGCACGTTGACGTTGCCTTTCATTGTGTCGATTTCGATTTTTCCGCCAAGGATAGCAGTGTAGATATCGATGTTGACAGTCTTTATTAAATCATCGCCATCACGTTGATACACAGGGTCTTGCAAGATATGAATCTTCATCAGAAGGTCGCCGTTCTCGCCACCGTTAATGCCCGGATGTCCCTTGCCTTTCACTCGCAAAGTCTGACCGTCCTTGACACCCGGTTTGATGCTGATTTTGATAGTCTCGTTGCCGATTTTAAACATCCTCTGTGAGCCGGAATAAGCCTCACGCAAAGTCATGTCGATTGACGCTGTCAGATCCTGACCTTTCATTGTTCTGGTGCGAGCACGTCCGCGACCGCCGCTAAAGCCACTGATATCGCCAAAATCGAAGCCGCCACCCTGGCCGCCGAAGAAAGCGTCGAAGAAGTCGGAGAATCCGCTGCCGCCGAAGCCCTGGAAGCCCTCGAAACCTTGGAATCCCTGACCTCCGTAGCCCATATTCTCATACTGTTTCCAGTTGGCGCCGAGCTCATCGTATTTCTTACGCGACTCTTCGTTGCCGAGCACCTGGTAAGCCTCTGAAATCTCTTTAAACTTCTCCTCTGCCGCCTTGTCGCCCGGATTCTTATCTGGATGATATTTCACGGCAAGTTTACGATAGGCTTTCTTGATCTCGTCCTGTTTTGCAGAACGGTCAACGCCTAAAACCTTATAATAATCTTTATATTCCATAATGTTTGTACCTCCAATAACAAAAGGACAGACGCGGTCTGTCCCCACAGTAAATCATTTATATTTGTTTTTTTATATTTTGGACAGACGGGTCTGTCCGTACAATCAAAATTCGTCGTCATCACCGTTAAATGACGAGATTATTTCAGTTTTGTCAAGGACTTTGTCGTCATTTATCTTGTTTTGATATGCCACAAATCCGAGTGCGAGTAACAACAGTGCGAGCACCGTTCTAATCCATCTGTTGATTGGCATAATGCATACTCCTATGATTATCAGCAGCAAAGGCCATAATTTAGCCATCATATGCCAATCGATTTCGAAATCGAAGAATGTCACCATGAGGGCGATAACGCCTAAAATTATCAAGGTGAGACCGCTACCGAAGCCGTCGTTTTTATTTTGTTCGTTATTGCTCATTGTTATTGTTTTTTAAAGAATTCAACAAAATCACAACACCTATTATAATGATCGGCACAGGCCACAGTTTCCAAATCCACGACCATGACGTGAAGTTGTCGACAAGAGCCACAACACCGATGAAAATCAATATCAAACTGGCAATCATAGCACCTTTTGCCGGTGTTTTACCTTCATTTTCCTTCGGCGTGATGTCGATGGTATCGCCATAAGTCTGTTGGTTGCCCGGACCTAGGATGTTTTCTTCAGGAACGACTATCCAGAGGATGACATACATCCAGAATCCGAAGCTACCGCAGATGGTAGCCACGACGAAAAGCACGCGCATAAGGGCGATGTCGATGTTAAAATAGTCGGCGAGGCCGGCGCACACACCCGCAATCACTCTGTTGGTGCGGGAACGTTCAAGTCTTTTATTGTTGTTTTCCATGATTAATTTTTTGTTACACTTTTTCTTTATCAAATATCATGCCACAATGGCTTTTTTCGCTTATATAACGAAAAAAATATGATTTTGCTGCATAATGACGTGAAAAAATGACAAAATGACGGGAGGTGTTATTCCTTTCCGAAGCGTTTGTAGTAGGCTGGACGTTTTTCTTCCTCGATGTCTTTAAGCATCATGTCGAGTTCGTCTTTCGGATAGTCGGTGAACTTCAGCAACAGAAGTCCGTCGAGGGTGTCGTTGAAGTCAGGGTCGACGTTGAAGCACAAGAACTTAGAGTTGATTTTCAGATATTTCTTGAACAAAGTCGGCATGCGGTAGTCGCCGTTGCTGAGTTTCATGAGATAACGGTCGAACTTATCGACTGTCTCCATGTTTTTCTCAAGAAGCACGTTGACATCGCATTTGTTGAAGTTCGGCACGAATGGAGTTTTCGGGTGGAACAGTTTCGACATCTCCTCGTTGGTGTGCACTGTGGTGACATAATACACCATGAGGCTCTGGTAGAATTTAGGATACCAGCTGCTGATGCTCACAGGGCCGATGAAATAATTCATCTTCGGATATCTCATGATAGTCTCCATCAAGCCCTTGAGGAGAAGCATAAGAGGAAGTATATCCTTTTGATAATCAACAGATACGAATGAACGACCGAGTTCTATGGTCTCTTTCAGATAAGGTTCGAATTTCGGGTCGATATTAAACAGAGAGTCGACGTAGAAGCCGCGTGCGCCGTATTTCTCATAAATCTGATCGCCTATGCCGATACGGTAACCGCCAGCGATAGTCTGTTCCTTTGTATCCCAAAGGATGAGATGTTTATAGTATGTGTCGTAATCGTCGGTGTCGATACTCTTGCCTGTACCCTCGCCCACTGCGCGGAAAGCCTCTTCACGGCGGCGGCCAATCTCACGGATGACATGCGGAATTTTGTCATAATCAGCGAGATAGCACTCGAAGTCGGCGATGGTGAACAGCAACGATTTCGCGCGGATAGCGTTGAGTTCGCGAGCCAGCAACGACGGGCGGTAAGGCGGGTCGATAGGGTCGGAAACACGTGAGCGGAAACGTTTCTGTTCGTTGGTGATGTTAGCCTGCAAGGCATAGCTGCGGTTTTTCAGATATGCCGCCAGAGCTTCCGCTGTTTCGTATTGTGCGACCTCAGCAGGAAGAATAGGCTTGCCTAACTTCATGATTATCTTCTTGTTACGCTTGTTAAGAAGCTCTCTCACGAGACGCACTGTTGCGAACATCGAATATATTCTAGCCCAGAAATAGAATTTGCGTGAGTTGTTGCCGTCGAAATAGACAGGAATCACCGGCACTTTCGTCTTCTGGATGATTTTTGCTATTGAAGGTGACCATGCGATATCTTCCGGATAACTATGTCCGTGATAACGAGCCACTTCGCCTGCCGGAAACACGCCAAGTCCGTGACCTTCAGTGATTTGCATCAATGATGCTCTGATACCTCCGGTGCTGCCGCCAAACTCCGGATTATTTTCAAAAGGATTGACTGAGAAGAATACATCTTTCAGATTCGGGATAAAACCAAGGATGAAATTCGCCATGATTTTGAAGTCAGGACGGATTTTTGCGATGGCGTCGTAGAGGATGATACCTTCGATGGCGCCAAACGGATGGTTGCATACGAGCATGAACGGACCTTCCTTCGGGATGCAGTTCAACTCATTTTCATTGACATCGTATGTTGTGTTATAACGACGCAGCATATCCTCTGTAAACTCCTTGTTTTTCAGGTCGGCAGAAGGAGAATACAGTCGGTTAATCTTACGGAATCCCATGATATTCAAGGCTAAAGCCACCAGCGGTTTAGTCAGAGGGCTCCATTTGAAATACCTCACAAGGTCGTTACTTGTTATTAACTTTTTCATCACTTGATTTTAACTTGCAAATATACAACTTTTTTCAATACGACAATCAATTTAAATTTTATTTACAATAAAATGAAAAACGCATTGCCATGTGAAAAAAATTCCATAAATTTGCCGAATTATAATTTAAGGAATCAACAATAATTAAATACGTTATAACATGAAGAAAATCTTATTACTTGGTGATGAGGCCATTGCGCAGGGCTTTATTGATGCCGGAGGCAGTGCCATCAACAGTTATCCGGGCACTCCTTCCACACAGATTACGGAGTATGTCATAAACTCTAAACAGGCCAAGGAACAAGGCGTGATTGCCAACTGGTGCGCCAATGAGAAGACAGCTCTCGAGGCTTCTTTAGGTGTGGCTTATGCCGGTAAACGCGCCATGACATGTATGAAGCATGTCGGTCTTAACGTGTGTGGCGACCCGTTTATGAACGCCGCCATCATTGGAACCAAGGGCGTTTTGATAGTTGTTGCCGACGACCCGAGCATGTTCTCATCGCAGGATGAGCAAGACAGCCGTTTCTACGGTCACTGGGCCATGATCCCGATGCTGGAGCCTTCAAACCAGCAAGAGGCTTACGACATGGTACATTATGGATATGAGTTGAGCGAACAGCTTGGCACTCCAGTGCTTTACCGTATCCCTACCCGTTTGGCACACAGCCGCGCAGGTGTTGAGTTGAAACCAGTTCGCAAGCAGAACGAGCTCACAGAACCAGCCGACGCAAAGTCATTCGTGCTCCTCCCAGCCAACGCGAAACGTCTTTACAGAGACTTAATCGACAAACAGCCGAAATTCACAAAGATGTCGGAAGAATCTGGCTTCAACAAATTCATTGAAGGCACCGACAAGAAAATAGGCATCATCACTACAGGTATTGCATACAATTATCTCATGGAGAACTTCCCTGGCGGAAAATGTCCATATCCAGTGGTGAAGATTACTCAATATCCATTGCCATACAACATGATCAACCGTCTTTATGACGAATGCGACGAGATTCTCGTTCTCGAAGACGGACAGCCATTCGTTGAGGAGCAGATCAAAGGCTTCCTCGGCAAGGGAAAGAAAGTGAGAGGCCGTCTTGACGAGACCATCCGCCGCGACGGAGAACTCAACGCTGAGAAAGTGGCTAAAGCATTGGGAATGAAGGCTGAGGCAACATTAGCAGTTCCGGAAGTCGTAACCAACCGTCCTCCAGCGTTGTGCCAGGGCTGCCCACACGTCGACAGCTACACAGCTTTGAACGAAGTGATGGCCAACCACAAAGGTGGCAAGGTATTTGGCGACATCGGTTGCTATACTTTAGGCTTCAACATGGGCGCTATCAACACAACAGTGTGTATGGGTGCTTCAATCACAATGGCAAAGGGCGCAAGCGAGGTTGGTATCTTCCCGAGCGTGGCAGTTATCGGTGACGGTACATTCGGTCACAGCGGCTTGACAGGTCTTATGGACTGTGTCAACGAGAAGGCCAACGTTGTGGTCATGATTCTCGATAATGACATCACAGCTATGACAGGTGGTCAGCCATCATCGGCACACAACAAGATCCGCCGCATCTGCGAAGGTCTCGGTGTCGAGCCTGAGCATATCCGCGACATCATCCCGTTGCCAAAGAACCACGAGGAAAATGTCAAGATCATTGAAGAAGAAGTAAAATACAACGGTGTTTCTGTGATCATCCCTCACCGCACCTGCATCGTCGAGTTGAAAAAACATATTAAGAAATAACCATTAAAAAAGAATTCAATATGAAAAAAGATATCGTTTTGTGTGGTGTTGGTGGTGACGGCATCGTGTCAGTTGCCAAAATCATCTCAGATGCTGCCCTCAACATGGGTATGAACCTGAAACAATCGGAAATCCACGGCATGTCGCAGCGCGGCGGCTCGGTGTTCTCGCACCTTCGTTTGTCGAGTGAGCCAATCTTTGCCGATGTCATTCCAGAAGGCAAGGCTGATATTATCCTGTCGAGCGAGCCGATGGAGGCATTGCGTTATCTGCCATGGCTCAGCAAGGAAGGTTGGGTGATTACAAATTCAGACCCGTTCATCAACATTAACAACTACCCTGCCATTGAGAAGGTGCATGCCGAGTTGGCAAAACTTCCACATGTGGTTTCGTTCGATGCCAGCGAGATAGCCAAACAGCTCAAGGCACGTTCCAACATGGTGCTTTTGGGTGCCACAGTTCCTTATCTCGGCATCTCTATTGAGAAAGTCGAAGAGGCTATCGCACATATCTTCGGCAAGAAAGGCCAGGATGTTGTTGACCTTAACATCAAGGCTGTGAGAGCAGGTTACGACGTTGCACGTCGTTAGTCTTTAGACGTTAGACCTTAGACTTTAGACCTTAGTAGAGACGCGCCATGGCACGTCTCTACATTTTAAAAATTCATCATTATGAAAAAAATCACACCATTTTTGATTTTGTTATTGTTTCTGGTTTCTTGCGGAGGCGGAAATAATGATAATTCCACGAAAAAGACATCGAAAAAATGCGCTGAGCCGAAGTTTTTATACGGCATCTGCATAGATTCATTGGATGTGGTTGAAGGGAAGGTTCAGAAAAACGAGTTTTTGGCGAATATTTTACAGAAAGAAGGTGTGAATTACAACACAATCAACAACATTGACCGAAACAAGAGAAATGTTTTTGATGTGAGAAAGATAAAAGTCGGGAACAAATACGTGTTTTTGAAGACACGCGACAGCATCCCGACAGCCAAATACTGGATTTATGAAATCGACAGGACCAATTACGCCGTTTTTCAGCTAACCGATTCATTATCAGCATGGAGAGGCGAAAAAGAAGTCATCACCAAAGTGGAACATGTTGGCGTTGAAATCAAATCAAGTCTTTGGAACGCCATGGCTGAAGCAGGTTGCGATGCAAGTCTAATCCTTGAATTATCAGACATTTACGCTTGGACCATCGATTTCTTCGGCATACAAGCGGGCGACTCGTGCAAGGTCATTTTTGAGGAGCGGTTTATTGCCGGAGACACCGTCCCGTTTGGCATCGGTAATGTGTTGGCGGCATATTTCAAGAACAACGGTGAAGGAAAGTATGCTTTCAGCTATGAACAGAACGGTCGAAAGGAGTATTTCGACGAGAACGGCGACAATATGCGCAAGGCGTTTTTGAAGGCGCCTTTGAGCTATAGAAGAATCAGCTCGACATTTTCGGAGGCAAGGCTTCATCCGGTGCATAAGATAGTCAGACCTCACCATGGAGTGGATTATGCGGCTCCGAGCGGAACTCCTGTGCAGTCGATTGGCGACGGAACCGTCATCGACAAGGGATGGGACAAGAAAGGTGGTGGCAACTATCTGAAAATAAAGCATAACAGCACCTACACCACCACTTACATGCACTTGAAAGGCTTTGCAAAAGGCATCTCACAGGGATGCAAAGTGAAACAGGGGCAGACGATTGGCTATGTTGGCATGACAGGCACCGCCACCGGACCGCATCTCGATTTCCGTCTGCAGAAAAATGGAAAATACATCGACCCGCTGAAGTTCAAGTCGCCGAGTGCAGATCCAGTGAAGAAAGAAAATTTAGAGCAATACAAGAAAGATATTGCTGTGCTGATGAAGATTTTGAAAGAACATTAGGATATTTGAGAAAGGAAAACGCCCCTGACGGGGCGTTTTTGCTAATGTTTTCTTTGAAAGCGTTCGGTGCAATCGATAAGATTGCCGTCAATCACCTTATAAAATCGCTGGTTGGTGTCCGGCGACTTCAGTCCGCCTTTCTCTTCGATATACGGACCGAATTTTATATAATCGAAGTCGTTGATGTTCACTGGCTTGTCGTATCTGCCGGAATACCAGGCGACTTTCAGTTTCATTGTGTTTTTGATGTAGTGTGCCAAAGTCTCAACCTCGTTTTTTGAGGCGTCACCACCCATGATCAGCACGCAGGTGATGTCGCCCCTGTAAATCTCAACGAGCCTATTCAGTTCATTTTCAGTGAGTTCCTCGCCAATATCCTCCCAAAGATGTTTGCTATGGCAGTCGGGACAGTGGTTAGGGCAGTTGGTAAGATTTATTGCCAGACTAACCTCGTCGGGGACTTCCTGAAAAACTACGTCGTAGTTGTAATACTTCAGCATCGTCTACTTTAGAATTTGGCGTAGAAACGTTTGCCAGCTTCCACCTGACGTGCCTGTGAGAAGTTGCTGACGCGTTTCATGTAACCGATGACACGTGTGAGGTAGTCGAGGTTTTCGCTACCGCACTTCGGGCATTTCTTGAGGTAACGCTTGTCGATATGTCCGCAGTCGTTGCACACCGTGTTCGGGATGTTGAAGGTGAAGTAGTTACAGCCTTCTTTCGATGCCACTCTGAGGAGCTGGCGATACTGATCCTGTGTGAGGTGTTCCTCGAGGTTGCAGTGCAATGCCGAGCCGCCAGTGAGATGTTTGATGTAACGCTCGCCGTGAAGTTTGAACTTATCGAGAACGTTAGTATTCTGATTCTCAACGACATAGAAGTAACTGTTGTAGCAGTCGCGAGGCACTTTAAAACCATCTTCCTTGTCCCATTTAGCATGTTTCACGCCCACGTTTTCGGCAGGAATCATTTCGCAGTTGAACATCAGACCAGGTTTCTTGTACTGTTTGTTGTATTTCTCGATGAGGCTGAGGATTTCTTCCACAAAGTGTTGATATTCAGGATTATCGCTAATCTCGATGCCTTTAAACTCAGCTGCTTCGACGATACCGTTCACGCCTATTGTGAGGTACTGACGGTCGATTGCGATGTAACCTGCGTCGAACAATGGCAACATTCCTTTGTCGCGGAGGTAACGGAGGTTGGTGTCGTAAGCCATCTGCACTTTATGCATGAGGTCGATTACTTCCTCGACGAAGCTCAGGAATGGCATGCGGTTCTGCTCTTCGTACTGGATGCAGCGGTTCATGTTGATTGTGAGCACGCTCTTTGAACCTGTCGACACGCCACCGGCGCCGAGGGTGTAGCTGAACTCGTTGTCTTGAATCTCGTTACGGAGACGGCAGCATGAGCTCAATGAGTCGGCATTGTCGCTCACATATGTGAAGAACGAGTGGCCTTCGGCGTACATCTCAGCTGTGAAGTCGGCATATTCTTTGTCGGCGATGTCACCATCTTGTGAAAGGAGAGCCATTGTCTCAACAGGGAAAGTCAAGACGGTCTTGAGACGTTCGGCGTTGAACCACTTCATGAAGCGTTTCTGGAGCCAGTTGAGCGAATCCCAGTCAGGCTGACTGCCATCAGGGAAGTAGAAGTTTCCGAAGAGGCTCTTGAAATAATATTTGTCGTAGTATGAGATGTTCCAGAACACCGACTGATAGTTACGAGCTCCTGTAGGCTGATTGATGGAGTAAACGATTTGTTCGAAGCAGTCGGTTATGACCTTGTCGAGGGTGCGTTTGCGGTTCGATAGGTCGACCACTTCATTTGCGCGTTTATGGTAGTCTTTACCGTATTCCATCCCGATGAAATAGTTGAGATACATGAGGAATTCAGGTGTTGCGCAGGCGCCGCTGAGCATACTCGACACCATAAACACCATATTGATGAATCCTCCGCAGAACGATTTCAGGTTAGTTGGACGTGTGGCATTGCCGCCGATAGATTTTGTTCCTTCCAGCAGCCAAGGATACATCGTGATAGAAGCGCAATAGTTTGCGATGCTTGTCTCATCATTTTTATAGATGAAGTGATGGTTGAGCAAATCGATGTATTTGTCGGCCACTTCCTTGCCGTACATATCTTTGATACGGTCGCAGAGCATACGGCGGTTGAGGCGGATGAAGTTTGACTTCGGCAGTTCACCGATAAGAGTAGCGATGTTTTTCTTCTCCACGTTCGCGTTGGCATCGTATTTACTGCCTGTCGCGGCGTTTTGAGCGTTGCAGTAGTTGATAAGGAAATCGAGTTTATCTTTCACCTCACGGTCTTCGTAATGACGCTGACGGTAAATGATATACGACTTCGCAACATTGTAGTAACGTTCGGCCATGAGCGCGTTTTCCACTTGATTCTGAATCTCTTCGACAGAAATTCCATCATGGATGCTGACACGGCTCATGATGTTGGTCAGGACTTCCTGTGAGGCAAAACTTCCGACCGAGAGGAAGGCCTTCTGAATAGCATTTTTAATCTTATCGACAGAGAAAGGCTCGCGCTTACCATTTCTCTTAATGATGAAAACTTGGTTAAACTCCATAAAATCAGTAATATATAAGTTTGTAATTGCCCGTTTATTGACAAGACAAAATTATACAAAACTTTTATGAATTTTTAACTTAAAATAAAGTTTTTATTAACAAAATTATCAACAATTCACAAAGTCAACAGCCACAAGGCTTTGGCGATTTTCGAGCGCTTTTTTCACCCTTGCCCCACCCTTTTCGACGATGAATTGGCCATCCTTTTTGTTGATTACAAGTTCATTTGACGAGTCGTTTTCTACACCACCTTTTAATATTAATGACTTAGGCGAAAGCCAGATTTTGGTATATTCTTTTCCTTCTTCAAAAGCCTTGAAACTATTGTAAATCAATTCGTTAACCTCATCTCTGCTGGCGTGGCTCGTATCGACGATAAGATCATAGTTGCTGTAGTCGTCGAGGTTGCAGTGGTAGAAATTCTGGTAACGGAGCAGCTCGCTCTTGCGGCGGTCGATGATTTCCTGACGAGCTGTCGCCTTGTCGGAATACGACTCGCTGACGCGGCCTTTGTCGTTGAAGATTCTTTCGGTTGCGGTGTCCACATCGACATAGAGGTAAATCTTGAACGAAGAAGGCACAAAATGCCATGCCATGCGCGAGTCGAAGATGATTTTTTCGTCGGTGCGGCCAAGTTCAGCCATGGTGTCGTCGACATAGTGGTCGTATTTCGGGTCATTCTCGATAAACTCGTTGAATTCCTTCGCCGACATGCCGTGTTTGGCTGCTAATTGTCTGAATAACAAGCCTGCTGAAACGATTTTGAAAGGCATTTTACTTATCAGATAATTGGCGACGGTGCTTTTTCCGCTACCCAGCTCGCCCGACAATGTGATGTGGTTCATTTTTTATCTTTAAAAGGATTAATTTTTTGTGTTTCAGTTTGAATGATGTCGGTAAATTTCGAAATCACCCTCAGAGGCGCGATTATCAGCACTATGACAAGCTCCATGACGTAGACTTCCATCGCTGGCGGATAAGTCGTATAGAATTGACACACAACGAGTAAGATAGTGAAAATCATGAAGAGAAACTTACCGAAACGTTTTTTGAAAAAGACCATGAAGAGGCTTATGACTATCGAAGCCAGCAAAGCCCATTCGATGACGAACAAGGTGTAATGGTTCGCCGCCACCACCTCATTAAGGTTGTTTCGGTCGATATAAGCCTCGTCGAAAACGGTGTTGTATTTGATGAGAATGTAGGTCATGAAAGAGAAAAAGAGGATGTAATAAGTCACCGCGAAGGCGCACACCAGCTTCATGCCAAGTGTGATATGCTTGCGCTCCTTAAAAATACTCTTTTTCTCTTTTTCGACCTGTTCCATTATTCCATAATTCGTTTATAATGAACGTAATACATCGAGATAAACACCGCTGTTATGACGACGCTGCCCCAAGGTGATGTGCCGGTAACGTTGGTAACCATCAGCACTTCGGCGATCAGAATCAAGATTTGAGCGATGGCGTAGATATGGAATCCTTTTTTAAGAAGTTTCCACATGTAATAGACGCCGACAAACGACGCTGCATAAAGCAAAGCCAAGATGATGTAGTAACTTCTTCCAGGAGCGAACAAGGCATCGATTGCGGCACTGAAATCGCCCATTCCGACGTTGCTTTCCTCCATCTGTTCAAGAAAATCCTCATTGCTAAACAACTCCTTCAAGAAGTTGAACGACAAAAACAAAATTGCGCCAACGATAACCTGATACACAGCGTTGATGAACGAGAGTACGCAAAAGAGCGAGAGACCGAACGGACGCTGAGGCTTCTGTTCGATGAACTCGTTGCAGTTTTGCTCGTTATTGAATTGGTCTTCCATAATTATTATTTTTCAAAGATTTTCTCACCAAGGTCGTAATCCTGCAAGAATTTCACTGACTTAGCGATTTCGGTGTACATCACCTTGTCGACTTTCACGAATTCGACTTTCTTGCGGTATTCAGCCACGAAATTCTCAATGAATGCTGATGATTTTATAGGCTTGCGGAAGTCGAGGGCCTGTGCTGCGTTGAAGAGCTCGATGGCGAGGATACGCTCGAGGTTGTTGGCGACGCGCAATGCCTTTGTTGCTGCGTTGGCACCCATACTCACGTGGTCTTCCTGACCCTGTGACGACTCGATGCTGTCGACTGATGCCGGTGTGCAGAGCTGTTTGTTCTGGCTGACGATAGCCGCTGCGGCATACTGAGGAATCATGAAGCCTGAGTTCAGACCCGGCTCAGCGACAAGGAACGACGGCAGACCGCGTTTTCCGGCGATGAGCTGGTATGTTCTGCGCTCTGAGATGTTGCCGAGCTCAGCCATTGCGATGGCCAAGAAGTCAAGGCTCAATGCCAGAGGCTGTCCGTGGAAGTTTCCTGCCGAGATGACCATGTCCTCATCAGGGAACACTGTCGGGTTATCGGTGACTGCGTTAATTTCCTCACCGAGGATCTGTGACACGTAGGCGATGGCGTCTTTTGATGCTCCGTGCACCTGTGGGATGCAACGGAACGAATATGGATCCTGGACATGCTGTTTCTCGCGTGCGATCATCTCGCTGCCCTTCAGGAAGTTACGGAAACGCTCAGCGGTGACAATCTGTCCGCGGTGATGACGGATCTGATGAATCTGGTCGAAGAACGGCTCGATGCGGCCGTCGAAAGCGTCCAATGAGACGGCGCCAATCATATCGGCGAGGTACTGCAGACGGAATGCCTTGAGCAACACATAGGTGCCGTATGAGCACATGAACTGTGTGCCGTTGAGCAGTGCCAGACCTTCCTTCGACTGAAGTGTGATAGGCTCCCAACCGAAAATCTTGCTGACTTCAGCAGCCGGACGGATCTCGCCTTTGTAATGCACCTCACCTAAGCCAAGCAGAGGCAGCATGAGGTTGGCCAAAGGTGCAAGGTCGCCTGATGCGCCGAGTGAGCCCTCGTCATAAACGACTGGCAAAACGTCGTTGTTGAAGAAGTCGATAAGGCGCTGAACTGTAACGAGTTGCACGCCCGAGTTACCATACGACATGTTCTGAATCTTCAGCAGGAGCATGATGCGGATGATCTCTTCCGGGACGAGGTCACCGGTGCCGCAAGCGTGCGACATCACCAGGTTTTTCTGGAGAGTGCTGAGGTCTTCCTTCGAGATGTTGACGTTGCAGAGTGAGCCGAAGCCTGTTGTGACGCCGTAAATCGGGGTTTTCTGAGTCTCCATCTTCTTGTCGAGATAGTCGCGGCACTTCTGGATGCGCTGTTTCGCGTCGTCTGACAATGCGAGCTGCTAATGTTCGCTGATGATTCGGTTGACTTCCTCAAATGTGAGGGTTTCTGTTGAGATATAATGTGTCTTCATTGTATGTTATTTTTTGATTATTTCGATTAAATTTTCGGCTTTCACGCTCTCCTGACGGCCTTCTTTCATCCATTTCACGGTGAAAGTCTTGTCGTTGACCTCGGTCTCCCCTGCCATCACCACCACCGGGATGTTGCGCTGGTCGGCATATTTCATCTGCTTCTGAATCTTGCTTGCATCGGGATAAATCTCGGCGTTAATGCCTTGACGGCGAAGCTGTTGCAGATATGGGAGGCAGTAAAGCTCTTCGTTTTTGCCGAAGTTCAGGAAGATGACCTCGGTGTTCTCGGCGTTCTTCTCCGGGAAGAGGTTGAGCTCGTTCAAGACGTCGTAGATACGGTCGGCGCCGAAGCTGATGCCCACGCCTGAGACGTTAGGCAGGCCGAATATTCCGGTGAGGTTGTCGTAACGTCCGCCGCCCGATATGCTGCCCATAGCCACGTCTTTAGCCTTGACCTCGAAAATGGCTCCGGTGTAATAGTTGAGGCCGCGAGCGAGGGTAAGGTCGAGTTCATATTCTATACGTAAACCCATGACGTCCAGGTAGTTGAACAAGGTCTCGAGTTCTTCGATGCCTTTTGTGCCGATTTCGATGCCGCTCATCAGCGATTTAAGCTGTGCCATCTTCTCGCGGGCGCTGCCTTGCATGAAGAGGATAGGCTGCAGTTTTGCGATGGCTTCATTGTCGAGGCCTTTCTCGGCGAGTTCGGCGTTCACCGCGTCGATTCCTATCTTGTCGAGCTTGTCGATTGCCACGGTGATGTCGACGAGAGCGTCAGGTTTCCCGATGTATTCGGCTATTCCGGCAAGGACCTTACGGTTGTTTATCTTCAGGACGACTTTGATGCCGAGGTTGTTGAACACCTCGTCGACTATCTGGACGAGCTCAGCTTCGTTGAGGAGTGAGTCGCTGCCGATGATGTCGACGTCGCACTGGTAGAACTCGCGGTAACGGCCTTTCTGAGGGCGGTCGGCGCGCCACACCGGCTGCATCTGGTAGCGTTTGAACGGGAATGCGATCTGGTCGCGGTACTGCACCACGAAGCGCGCGAACGGCACTGTGAGGTCATAACGGAGACCTTTCTCGCATATCTTGCTTGAGAGCTTCTGAGAGTCAAGCGGCTGGCCGTTCTGCTCCACGCCCGACATGAAGTCACCGGAGTTGAGGATGCGGAACAGCAGTTTGTCGCCTTCGTCGCCGTATTTGCCCATCAGGGTGGAGAGGTTCTCCATCGAAGGGGTCTCAATCGGTTGAAAACCAAAGCGTTTGAACACGGTCTTTATGGTGTCGAATATATAATTTCGGCGCATCATGACATCCGGAAGGAAGTCGCGCGTGCCCTTAGGAATTGACGGTTTCTGTGCCATTTTTTGAAAGATTTACAAACTGCAAAGATAGGAATTTTTGTTAAAAGATAAGAGATAAAAGATAAAAGATTTTTAGCCATTGGCTATTAGCCGTTAGCCATTAGCTTTTCCTTACGTCATATCATCACAGCCACTTCGTCATTTCGACCGTAGCGGAGCGAAGTGGAGAAATCTCAAAAAATCATTTGGAAATAGCTGTTTTCTGCAAATTAATTTTGTGGGGAATGGAAAATTGTATTATCTTTGCCACTGGTTTAAGCAATTAAACCTCTTATTTATTGAAATTTAACGAAGCGCTATGCTCGACTTGCTAATGAAAACGTAGGAAATTTTCATTTTAAGGTAGTGAAAGTCGGTGTAATGGTTCGCGCATATGCGTGGACTGTTTTTCTTTTCTCTACCTTGGGTTTCCTACGACCTTCATTAGCGATTAGACATTCAGTAGCACGCTTCTTTTATGTGCTTAATTGTCCTTATTGGCACTGAAAGGACAAAAAAGTTGCGCCCGACACGAAATAGGGATAAACCCATGGAAAAAACTAGACTAAAATACATAATTGTTTTAGTGAGTCTGTTTTTTATGTATTCATGTACACCAAAACACAAATATGAAAGTTTATTAAGTGACTATGAATCATTGAAGAAAGACTATGAGCTATTAAAGCGAGACAACGACTCTCTTATTAATGAAATTGAAAAATACGAAACCTCTCCAGAACAATTAATGGAAAGTGCTTCAAATTATATAAAAACACAAGACACAATTAATCTTGAAAAGATTTTACAAACGATAATCACATACCACCCCGCAGCACCAGAAAGACAAATACTAGAAAAAAAGATTGATAATATCAAAAAAGAGTGTTATGAACAAAAAGTAAAAGAAAGAAACAAGCGTCTTTCTGCCGTAAAAAAACTTAGGAAAAAATATGATGATGTATCTGGTATTACTTGGTATTATAATCCATATTTTGTCCATTATAACAGTAAAAATCTGACATCAATTTATATCGGTCAACAAGACAATAGTGTATGGCTAAGATTAAAAATGTCATATTCAGGTGATAATTGGATCTTTTTTAAAAACGCATATTTATCATATGATGGTAATACAAAAGAGATATACTTTGACGAATACCGTGATAAAAAAACAGAAGTTGATTACGGTGTAGAAGAATGGATTGATGTTCCTGTAAATAGTTCAATTTTAACTTTTTTGGAAAACATGGTTAATGGAAAAACTGTTAAAATGAGATTAAGTGGGAAATATACACATACAAGAAACTTATCAAATGACGAGATTAAAGGTATAAGAGATGTACTTCTTGCTTATGATGTGTTGATAAAAGAAAAGTACCATTAATCCTTATCGAAGAATTCATATAAACTGTGTCGGATTACAATAATGACACAGTTTTATATTTTTCAAAAAAAAGTTCGCAAAAAGTGCGAATATATTATAAAAAGTATTATCTTTGCAGGCGTAATTTGTTTGTTATGGAGATTGTTTTTGAGAAAGATTATTTGAGGGAGCTTTACTACGATGGAAAAACAAACGACAAACATCATCGCTATCAGCCACAAATTGTGAAGAAATACGTCAATGTGGTTAATATCCTTGATGCAGTCACCAAAGTTGAAGACCTTTTCCGATATAATTCCTTGCATTATGAGAAGTTGCATGATGACAAGGAAGGATTTGAATCAGTGCGCGTGAACGACCAGTATCGAATTGAGTTTAAATCGACGGAAAACGTAGAAAAAAGTATAACAATCTGCAATATAACTGAATTGTCGAACCATTATAAAAAAAGATAGATATGGGCAACTTAGGCTATGGGGCATATCCCACTCATCCTGGAGAGGTTTTGAAAGATGAAATCGAATCTCGCGGCATCAGTCAGAGACAACTGGCTGACAGCATGGGACTTACATATTCGGTGGTCAACGAAATTCTGAACGGCCGCCGTTCTCTGACAGCCAAAACTGCCCTTATGTTTGAGGCTGCTCTCGATGTTCCTGCCGACTCTCTTATGTATCTTCAAATGAAATACAACATGCAGACTGCAAGGAACGACAAATCTTTCTTGAGTGTGTTGAAAGGGGTCAGAAAAGTCGCAGCGGTGCTGTAATTATTGCTATTTCAAAATCTCATCAATCACCGCATAAATCTCCTCTTCCCTCTCGTAAGGATAAATCTTGAAATACGGGTTGCCGGTGAGCATCGCGGAGAGATGGGCTTTTGTCCTGTTGTAGAAGATGTGGCAAGGGATTCCGAAGCGTTCGGCATAGGCGAGCTCATAGCCGACACCAAGCGACGGGCAGGTGCATTCACCGATGAGGAGGTCACTTTCGCGTAGCCAGGAGGTGTCTTGGTTGTAAATCTTCGAATCGCGTTCAAAACCTTGCTCTTCAAGGCATAAATTGCTGCCACCGACATGCTCGGTAAGCACGATATCGGTGCGCTGGATGTAGGAGATGATGCGGTTGTAGAGGTCGGCATCGACGCGACCGCCACGGATGGAACCTGCGAAGTAGATTTTCTTTTTCATCTTTATATCTTTTTACATAAAATCACCACCTTCTTCTCCCCTATCAATGTCGTGCCGAAAACGAAATTTTTATCGCTTTCCTTGAGATTGAGACTCTTTCGTAACTCGTTGGCACTCAATGGGAAATTACGTGTAGCGACAGACGCCTTGGTGATGTTGTTTAATAATTCTTTTTTGATTTTTTTGTTGAACGGCGCGAAACCGACGACCTCGAAAACGCGACCAGGGAAATCGGAAATCAGATTATCGGAAGTGTAGAGATGGCTGTTAACGTGTAATTTTTCGATGGCGAAACGCTGCGATATCAGCTTGAACGCGCCGGATTTCATGAGGGAAGCGTTGGGCTCGTAAAGATAGCGTTTTATTGTTGGCGCAAATGTGGAGACCGCGGAGTTCTCAGAGCTCTCGGAGAACTCGAAGGAGATTTCTCCGCTCCGCTTCACTGCGGTCGAAATGACGGTGTCGTTTTGCAAATTCACACAAAAATATTTTATCTCCCCATCAAAACCTGGTTCAATCTTTATCAAAATCTCCTTGCATTCGTTCTTCACCGAAACGATATGGATTTCTGAAATGTTTTGCAATTCGTTGGTAATCAAGGAAATATCCAACATCGGAGATGCCTTGATTAAAACATTTTTTGCATTTTTTAACAAAATATTTTGCAAATCAATGACATCAGGCGAACAATCATGCAGAGAAACCATTTTTCGGTTATATACATCCCTGCGGGCAGGATCAATGAAAATCAAATCAAAACCTTTATTATTGGATAAAAATGATTCAGAATCATCATTAACAACCTTTATTTTTCGTCCTAAAACCCCAAAATTATGCTTCGCCAAATCACATAGTTCCTTTTGATTTTCAACGTAATAGGAGGTTTTGAATTTCTCCGAAAGAAAATATGAATCGACACCCAGACCGCCTGTCAAGTCGACAAACGTGTCACCTCCTTCGATGATAGAAGCTTTATATTTCGCAGTAAGTTCGGAAGAACATTGCTCAATGGAGAGATGTCTCGGAAACAGCAAATCGGGATTAGAAGCCCACGACGGCACCTTCTTCGACAGAAGCTGCCGCGCCTCTATCTGATTGAGCACCAACGCCTTATCTACATCATCAGGAAACTTCTGCAACGCCAATTGGCGCACGTCATCCTTCAGATGCGACTCGATGAAATCTCGTGTAGCTGTATTCATCAGCTTTTTAAGGCGTTATTGTATTTCCTACGGAAATTGAAGAACAAAACCGTGAACAATATCGTTATGCAGCCCGCAATTATCGGAGCGACGACATTCGAGAAGCCTACGCCTTCGACATATTTTCCGGCAGGGAACTCAAAAATGTATGTCATCGTGACCATTGTCATGAACATCGCAGGGATGAGGCTGAAGATGTAATTTTTCTTTTCCTTCGCAAGATAAACCGTTATTGCCCAAAGAGTTACCATTGCCAAGACCTGATTTGCCCAAGCGAAATAACGCCAGATCATGTCGAAGCCTCTCGCGTCGGCAAGGCTGTAAACCAAGATTATTGCTGTCACCGCGAACATCGGGAGAGCGATGATGAGACGGTTCTTGATAGGCTTCTGGTCGTAATGCAGGAAGTCGGCGATGATGAGACGAGCCGAACGTAACGCTGTATCGCCCGAGGTGATGGCTGCCGAGATGACGCCGAGGATGGTAATCACAGCAATCACTGGGGTAAACCAAGTGTTGGCAATCACACCCACGATGGCAGCTCCGCTCTTGCCTGTCACGTCAACGATGCTGTCGGGACTGAAGAAATAAGCCGCTGCAGCTGCCCAAATCAAGGCGACGATGCCTTCAGTGATCATCGCACCATAAAAAATCGGACGTCCCTGCTTCTCGTTGACCATGCAACGTGCCATCAACGGAGACTGTGTGGCATGAAAACCTGAAATTGCGCCGCATGCGATGCTGATAAACATCATCGGGAAGATAGGACAGTGTTCACCTCCCGGATGACGATTGTATAATCCGCTCCAGATCTCAGGAATCTCGGGACGATAAATGATAAACGCCACAAAGATAGCGACCGCCATGCCGAGCAAAAGTATTCCGAAAATCGGGTAAAGTCGTCCTATCAGCTTGTCGATAGGAAGCAATGTCGCGATGAGATAATATGCCAAGATGATGATGACCCAGATGTACGGATTCCAACCTGGAGTGAAGTTGTTGATTAACAACGTCGCTGGGGTATTGACGAACACCACGCCCACCAGAATCATCAATAAAACCGTGAATCCACGCATTACCTGTTTCATGCCGTTGCCGAGAAACATGCCGTGAATCTCAGGCAGACTTGAACCCTTTGTACGTAACGAGATCATGCCTGCAAGATAGTCGTGGACGGCACCTGCAAAGATGCTGCCAAGCACAATCCACAGGAACGAAGCCGTTCCGAACTGAGCTCCCATGATAGCGCCGATGATTGGACCGACGCCGGCGATATTCAAAAACTGAATCAAGAAGATACGCCACGGCTTCATAGGCACGTAGTCGACACCGTCGGCCATGGTGACAGCCGGTGTTGCACGTTTCGGATCAGCGCCGAAGAGCTTCTCGATAAACTTTCCGTAAACGATATAGCCGACAATCAAGACGGCAAGGGCTATGAAAAATGTTATCATAATCTTAATTATTTCTGTCCAAATTCCATTAGGTAAGCCTTAATAAACTCATCGATTTTACCGTCCATCACGGCCTGCACATTACTGGTCTGATAGTTGGTGCGATGGTCTTTCACGCGGCGGTCGTCGAACACATAAGAGCGGATCTGCGAGCCCCACTCAATCTTCTTCTTCGACGCCTCGATCTTGTTTTTCTCCTCCATGCGATGCTGCAGCTCCTTGTCGTACAGCTGTGACTTCAGCAGTCGCATAGCGTTCTCCTTGTTTTTCGGCTGGTCGCGAGTCTCAGTATTCTCAATCAGAATCTCCTCTTCGTGACCGTCGTAAGGGTCTTTATATTGATATCTCAAGCGCACTCCCGACTCCACTTTGTTGACGTTCTGACCGCCAGCGCCGCCGCTGCGGAATGTATCCCATGTCAAACGCGAGGGGTCGATGACTATCTCTATGGTGTCGTCGATGAGAGGTGTCACAAACACCGAGCTGAACGACGTCATGCGTTTGCCCTGAGCGTTGAATGGCGACACACGCACGAGACGGTGCACTCCGTTCTCGCCTTTGAGGTAACCATAGGCGTAGTCGCCGTCGATCTCCATGGTGCATGACTTTATTCCGGCGTCGTCGCCTTCAAGGATGTTACTTATTCTCACCTTATAGTTATGAGCCTCGGCGTAGCGCATATACATACGCATGAGCATGTCGGCCCAGTCCTGCGACTCCGTTCCGCCTGCACCCGCGTTGATTTTCAGCACGCAGCTCATCGAGTCGGCCTCATCGTGAAGCATGTTGCGGAACTCAAGGTCTTCAACGAGTTTGATGACGTCGGCATACTGTTTGTCGACTTCCTCTTCCGTCGCCTCGCCTTCCTTGGCAAAATCGTACAAAACTCCGAGGTCGTCGTTAGCTTTCACTATCTCGTCGTAAGCTGTCACCCAGCTCTTCACGTCGCGGATCTGGCGCATGATGACCTTGCCGTTTTTCGGGTCGTCCCAGAAGCCGTCGGCCTTCGTTTTCTCTTCTAATTCAGCTATTTTCGACAGTTTGGTGTCGATGTCAAAGATACCTCCTCAAGGCATCAATCCTCTTACTTAACTCTTTTATGCTGTCTAAAGTGACCATATTAATATAAGGTGTATGATTTAGGTTACAAAATTACAATTTTTTTACAATCTGATTCCAAGAAATACAAAAACTTGATATAAGGCGTTGCCTGTTTTCAGTTTTCTGGAATTGACATTAGACCAGTTAACCTGCCCGGTAGCGCCAGCGAACCATCTTTTATTGAAATCATAAACGACAGCGAGCCTACCTACGACAAACAGTTCCGGAAAGTCGGATACCACAGTTTTGCCATCACCTTCCATATAGTTTCTGACAAATGTTCTGCTATTAAGCACGAGGTATGGGAGAGCTGACGCATGTATAAGCAAGTGGCGCGACAATACAAAATTATATCCGTAGCCCACGCCGAGTCCGCATGTGACATTTCTGAGCCTGAAAAGCTCATCATACGATACTGTGTCGCCTATATTGATGGTATTCACATGAAGCTCACCGCCCGCAAGGATGCTACCGGCACTCTTCTTCTGGATAAACATCTGTGTAAAAGCCGCCGGATATGAGAATTTCTTATTATTGAAGGCATAGTAAAAGTTGAAGTTAAAGACGGCTTGCGAGACTTTACCTTCAGGCACCTCAAAATCAAGTGGGAATTCTATATAGAGGGAATCATCTATGTAGATGCCATCCATTCCAGGAACATCCAGCATATATTTGCCGCGAAGGCTCTCTATTCCGCTCAAGCCAAGCTCGAAGCCGAATTTTTTGCCATACATATTGAGTTTCACGTCAAAGTCTAAGTCTTTCTGACCTTTCAGCTTGTTGAAACTGATGCCGCCTGCGAGAGCAATTCCCATATATCCGACCTGCACATTGAGTTTCGGCTTCAGCCCTGTGGTCAGATTCGACTCAAACGTCGTACCTTCAAACTCGCCCTTGGTGCTGAATTCCTGCATAAGCGTCATGGTTCTCAACTTGAAAGTCCATTTGCACTTTGGACGCACTATATAGTTGGTGTCATAGGTTATTTTGTTGTATCGGCGACTAAAAAAATTGCCATCCACCTCCACATCCTGTGCCATTGTCACCAAGCAGAAAAACAAAGATACTACAGTTAAAAAAAGCTTTTTCATCTTATAAAAAAAATTAGTTAATCATTCGTAAACGCCTTCTCATCATCTTTGATGACGTGAACGTCGCATTGCGGGAACGGAATACTTATTCCATTGGCAGTCAATGCGTTATAAATCACTTCTTTAGCACGGTCGATATAGCCGATGCGCTCGGCTGCCAGAATGTACTGTTTCACCCAAATCTCGACTGCGCTGTCGTTAAAATTGCCAAACACCACGTAGATTCCTCTCTTAGGCTCAACCACATCACGACCGTATGCGTCTTTGGTGCGCATCACCTGCATGGCTTTTTCAAGTATCTCACGAACATGTTGCACATCGGTGCCATACGCCACACCGACAGGAATACTCAACAGCTCGTAGGAGTTGCTCTTTGTCAGGTTGATGAAGTTCTTTGCGAACAAGTCAGCATTTAGGAACGACACCGTGGTTTCGTTGATAGTCTCCACCTGCGTGCTCTGATAGCTTATATCTGTGACAACGCCACGTATGCCGTCGCACTCAATCCAGTCGCCGATCTTCAGGCGTCCCGTCATAAGCTGGATGCTGTAGATGAAGTTGTTGATTATATCTTTCATGGCCAAACCGATACCGGCCGAGAAACCTCCAAGGATAAGACCCAGCGAACCTGTCGGAATCTGCAACATAGAAATTACAATAATGACATAGACCATCCACACCAAAACGCTGATGATGCTATTGCCCAGCGACAGGTTGATTTCGTTCTTTCGGATGCTTGTGCGCTTGTTTTTCCGCATAAACTGCGTATATCGGCTATACTGCCATATCACATGCAGGGCTTTGTTGAGATATCTGAAGACAAACACTAATCCAATCAGGATTATGATGGCATTGAACGAAAGTCTGAAAGTGCTTATTCCGTTGGCATCGACGAATTGATAGAATGGATTGTCGTAAATATTATGGTATATATCCTCAAAATCGAACACGTTGAGAGCCAGATGTATGCAGAACGGCAACGACATCAGAGCCAGAGCCGGAAGAGCCACATCCTTAATCAAATCGTAGAACCAAGTGGCGCCGAACAGCAGAGCCTCTTTATCGGCACCGCCCACGAAGTTGATGCGTTTGCGATATTCGTCGATACGGTGTTTCATGCGTTTTTCCTTATAAAGAGTGATGAGATACCATATCGTTGTCATGGTGTGGATAGCGGCAAGCTGGAAATACCACCAAATCAATATCATCAAAGCGGCGAAGATATAACCCGCTATCGACACAATCATAGCCACCACAGTGACTGACAGCGAAATCCATCCCATGACGCGGTCGCTCTTCTCGGCTGTCTTGCCATGACGGATACAAGCCAAAAACTGCCATGCTGAAAAGACCATCAACAATGGTGGGAAGATAAAGTTCATGAACGAGTTCGGGGCGAATATCACGCGGCAACCGATAACCACAACGGCCGTGATGATGACAGGCAAATAAAGTCTGATGCTGTTTTTAAGCTGTTTCGCCTCAAGCCTGATAAGCAAGGCGGCGATGATAGCGGTAAGCAGCCAGATGAAAGTGTTGAAGAGCCTGATAGCTTTTAAAACCAACTCGTCAGAGTTGAAGATTATGCCATTCAACAATAAACACAGCAACATCGAAACAAGCAGGATGATTTGCCGTTTCTGTACTTTAGCGGTATTTGTCAGGATTTTGACATGTCGGAACAATGGAATAGCCAACAGATTGACTATCAGCCAGCTAGCCACCAGCAATCCGAGCATCATCGAGATGAAAACCACCAGGACTGAAGGCTCCCAATAATAGTCGTACAAGTCAACATTTTCGTCGTCATTCATAAAGAAAAGAGTATATTTTTCCTTTATGTCGTCAACGGTCTTTTTCCAATATATCCGCGGATTGGCAAGAATTGTAATCCAAGGCGTCTGCCCTTCAACAAAAATCTTGTTCTGGAGCAGTTTATAATATCGGCTTGCATAGTCATACGATTCTTTAAGCTGGGAATACGTCTCATTGTAATGAATGCTGTCGTTTACAATGATGTCGCGGCTTTCGGCATATAATCTCAGAAGCTCTTTGGCAAAAAAGACACAAGTGTCACGGCTGAGTTTATCGGCAGGGTCAAGAATCGGCAGGGTCTGGTCGATGTTTTGCAGCGACTCAATCATATGGTTGTAGCGTTCTATCTCAATGTCAAGATTGTTTACAATACGATTGTAAGGCATCCTGTTTATATTGAAATTCTCATATTCATTTTTGACTTTCTCCAAGGCGAAGCAGATATCGAGCGTGTATTCCTGCTTTTGCGAATAAAGTCGCAGCGACAACTCGTTACAATGCTTCATGATTTCGACCATCTCCTGGTGTTGCGCCTCATAATTTGCCGAAATATCCTCTTTTGTATGCTCCATCTGCTGATAGTCACGCTGAAGCGAATATCTCAGCGTCTGCAGTCGTTGCGGAAGCGTCTGCATCTCCTCGGCGAACGCCGGTCTGACTAACATCAAAATCGCAATAAAAAAGACAATAAACCTCTTTGCCATCTGCTAAAACTTAACGATTGCAAAATTATGAAAAAATTTTTTGATTATTAAAAAAAATCATACCTTTACACCAACTAAACTTATTTTATCATGACAAAAAAACTACTCTACACAGCTTTTTTAATGTTTTTGTTTGGATTACAGGCTGTTAATGCACAGGAAAACAGCAATTTTGAGAACCATTCACTCCGTTTATCCAATCTTCCTAAACATGCCATTTCATTTCAGATACCGGTTTCGCTGACAAAAGCGGGCGTCGGTGTCAGATTTTCTTACGACTACACTGAAAATGTGCGTTTCACTATCGACGGCAACTATTATTTCTATTCGTCAAAAAGAGCTACAAAATACACTGTTGACAGATATGACACGTTGAATAGAGGTACAATCGCTTGGGGACGACGTGCCGACCTCAACTTCAACGCCAACTTCATCTTCGGTAGAGAACAATTCCACATCTATCTGATTGCCGGTTTTTACGCTACAGTAGGTTATTCACGAGCAGGCAAAATAATGGCCACGGTTTATGACCTCGTCACATTAGGAGAAATAACGATAAACGAGGACGATCTCATCGAAAGCACTGTTTATCTTGATGATGGCAAGAAATACTATTACAAAGACCGACTTGATAAGTTTTTCTCATTCGGTGGCGGTCTTAACGTCGGTTTCGGTGCCGAATACCAGATTGACCAACACAACAGGCTTTACTTCGAGCAGCACACCGCAATCGGCTCTATGCTGGGCGTGTTTGTTAAGGTCGGCTACTCTTGGTGCTTTTAATTAGTTTCTTGAATTCTTTCTGCGCTTTGGACATCTGCTTCTGAAACTCAGGGCTTGTCTGGAGTCGCGCATATCCTATACTTGCACCGGAACGTGTGGCGTCGATGTCGCTTTGCCAATGCGCTCCCGTGATGACGCGGTTTTCGCAATACAGCCAGGCTCGGCTGAAGATGGCACCTGATGCCTCAGGGTTTATTTCAGAGAGCAGCAACGCCGTGGCCCAGCAGCGCATGGTATGTCCCGACGGATAGCTGCCTTCGTTGCAGAATTCCTTGTCGCTTTCCATGAAAGGCTCCTCGTGGAAATACACAAAAGGACGAGTGCGATGGTAATATGCCTTCGGTGCCACACGCATCTGATCGACGGTAGCAAGGCTGTTGGTGATGAGTTTCCATATCTCAGGAGTGTCTTCTTCAGAAATCTCAAGTCCGAACGGCACACTCATCTCAGCCAAAAGAGCCTCGTAACTCCACACGGCGTCGCGTTTTGCCATTTCGGCACGCTCAGTGTCGAAACGTTGCAACTTACCCCACATATAACGAAGGATATCGTAGCTGAAGGCCTCCGACGTACTGTCGGGAGGTGCTGGCAGACATTGTATCAAATCAGGCATTTCCTCAGTTGTGAAATAAGTGGTCGGCTGATAGCCTTGTGCGTTGACGTTCCAAAGGAATCCGGTGACAAGGACAAACGTTAAAATCAATTTTGACAAATTCTTCATTTTCATATTATTTGTAATTATTATTCATGATATTTCTCCACTCCGCTTCGCTACGGTCGAAATGACGAAGGAAAAGATTCGCTTCGGTCGAAATGACGAGAAAGAATCGTTTAACTCGAAATGACACGAAGTGTATCCCAAACCAGTGACGGTTCGTACCCTTTCTGAATGGCATATTGCGCCAGTTTCGCCTTTTTTTTATAAGGGTCTGACTCGTTGATTTTCTTGGCTTTCAACACTTTTATCAATTCGTCTTTATAAATCTCAGGGTCGATTTCCGACAAGGCATTGGAGATTATTTCATCGCTAATACCTTTGATTTTCAACGACATTTTAATCTTGTTCACGCCCCATTTTTTCAAATGAATCTTGCTTCTCACGAAAGTTGACGCATAACGTTCATCGTCGAGATAGCCTTCATCTACAAGGAGTTTCACGATTTTCTCCTTCTCGGGATTAGGCATGTCGAAAGTGGCGAGCTTGGTTCTCACCTCCTGCGTGCACCTGTCCTGATAGGCGCAATAGCGCAACACCTTTTTTAATATAGCGTCATTTGTCTCCATAAAGTCGTCTGATCCAATCGGACTTGCCCATTTTTCTTAATGTCTGCTTCACCCACTGGCGGTTTTCGTTTTTATACCAGAAGAAGAAACGTTGTTGCGCAAGCTTGTCTTCCTTGTTTTTCGCGACAAAAACAGGTTTCAAAGTGTACGGGTCATAGCCCGAATAATAGATTTCAGTCGCCAAAGTCATCGGCGTAGGCGTGAAGTCCTGAACCTGCTCGAGATGATAGCCTAACTCCTTGGTTCTCACCGCAAGTTCGGCCATATCCATCAAGGTGCAAGCCGGGTGACTCGATATAAAATAAGGTATCAGCTGCTGGTTGAGATGATATTTCTCGTTGACCTGATCGAAACGTTTTTTCAGTTTGTTAAATAGCGAAAATGGTGGTTTACGCATGAGTTTCAACACGTTATCACTAACTTGCTCCGGCGCAACCTTCAGTCGTCCGCTCACATGACGGCGCATCAGCTGCTCAAAATATTCGTCGTAGCCGAGACGGCCGTCGGGGTCTTCGTTGGTCAAAAACAAGTCGTAGCGGATGCCCGAGCCGATGGTCACTTTTTTAACATTCGGATTATTGTCAACCTCCTTGTAAAGCTCAATCAAAGGATGATGGTCGGTGTTAAGATTTTTGCATATATTCGGCTGGATGCAGGTCGGACGCACACATTTCTCGCATAACGACTCGTCTTTGCCGCGCATGCGATACATGTTTGCCGACGGACCGCCCAAATCGCTGATATAGCCTTTAAAATCAGACATTTGCGTCACTTGCTCAACCTCACGTAAAATCGATTTTTTGCTCCTCGATGCCACAAATTTTCCTTGATGTGCCGAGATGGTGCAGAAGGCGCAGCCACCGAAGCATCCGCGATGGATATTCACCGAATGACGAATCATCTCGTAAGCCGGAATCGGTCCGCGTTTGGCGTATTTCGGGTGCGGCATGCGGGTGTATGGAAGGTCGAATGCGGCATCAATCTGTTCTGTTGTATATGTAGGATAAGGCGGATTGATGTAAAGCGTATAATTTCCTACATCTTGAAGCAATCGAGCTGCGTGTTTTTTGTTCGACTCCTCCTCCACATGCTTGAAATTCGAGGCGTAAAGTTTTTTATCTTTCAGACAAACCTCATGCGATACAAGTTTTATATCTTGCCATTGAGATTCAACAGGTTGCGATTTCTTTTTCAGGAAAAACGTCTGCGGAATATCGGTTATCTCATCGATTTTTTTGCCTTCAGACAGCGCTTTTGCGATTTCAATATTGGCGAGTTCGCCCATACCATAAACGCCCATATCAGCGTGAGAATCAACGAGAATGCTTGGTTTTAATGAATCTGACCAGTAATCGTAATGAGTCACTCGACGAAGAGATGCTTCTATTCCGCCAAGAACAACAGGAACATCCGGATAAATCTGTTTCAGGATGTTGCAGTAAACCACCGATGCGTAATCCGGACGAAATCCTGCTTCGCCACCTGGAGTATATGCGTCGTTAGAACGCAGGCGTTTGTTGGCTGTGTAGTGGTTCACCATCGAGTCCATGCAGCCTGCTGACACGCCGAAAAACAGTCGCGGTTTGCCGAATTTGCGGAAGTCGCGGAGGTCGTCACGCCAGTTTGGTTGCGGGATTATCGCTACACGATAGCCTTCTTTTTCAAGTGTGCGCCCGATAACCGCTGCTCCGAACGATGGATGGTCAACGTATGCGTCGCCGCTCACGAGCACGATGTCGAGCTCGTCCCATCCGCGCAGGTCGGATTCCTTCTTCGTTATCGGCAGCCACTTGAGGTCCATATTATTTCACGCAGAAATCACGGAAAAACGCAGAAAGACCTTCTCTTGCGTCAGCGAGCTTGGCAAACCATTCCTGACTTGAATTCTGTCCGACTATGTCGGTAACGTATTTCACAGAAACGAATGGAATTCCCATCTCACGGCAAACGTCAGCTTCGGCAAAGGATTCCATATCGATGACATCGCCTTCGATATCGTTGCCTTCAGTGATGAAGGAATCGCCGGTATTGCAGGTACCCCAAATTGAATTTGAAAAAGTTGAAAATTTTTCAAATTCAATTTCAGATATCACACCATCGAGAGTAACCTTACGTAAATCTCTGTCAATGAAACGGTTACAAACAATGATATCACCAACTTTATGATTCAAAGTACCAGCAGAGCCGGCGTTAATCACCATGTCGGGATGATATTCGCAGATAGCGCGCATCAGACGCATTGAGGCATTCACCTTACCCATGCCGGTTTCCACATAAATCACTTCCGCATTCGGGATATTAATCTCAATTTTTTCCTCAGGAATAGCGTAAACTAATAGAATCTTCATAACTAAAAGTAATTTCATAGCAAATTTATTGTTAAAAATGTCATCATTTCCATTCCGATTTTCATTGCATTTTCATCAATGTCAAAATTTGATGTATGTTGTTTAGAATCAATACCTTTCGCAGGATTTGCAGTTCCTAAACGGTAGAAACATGCAGGCACTTTTTGCGAATACCAGGCAAAATCTTCGGCGGTCATCAGTTGAGGCAGTTCTTTCACCTTCGATTCACCTAAAATCTCTTTCGCGAAAGCGGCACATTTTTCTGTCAATTTCTCATCATTTTTCAATGAAGGATAGCCTGATTCGATAAAGACATCTGCCTCGCAGCCAAACTCTGATGCTATTTCTTTTGAAACCTTTAAAATAGTCTCTTTCAATGCTTTACGTTTATCTTCATCAAAGGTGCGCATCGTGCCTTTCAAATGAACTTCCGATGGAATGACGTTGTAGGTTCCGTCGGCAACTAAACCGCCAAATGCCAGTAAAACGTCGCCATTTTCAGGATATAATTCGGATAATTTTGTCACGATTTTTGCTACTGCCAGAACCGCATTGTCTCGTTCAGCAGGTTTCGCGGCATGACCGCCCCTGCCCTTCACGGTGATGTTGACCTCGTCGGACGATGCCATGTAAGCTCCGGCATGGAAACCGACTTCACCGCAAGGCAAATCAGAGTAAACGTGTTGCCCGATGATCAAATCGACATCATCCAAAACGCCTTCTTTAATCATCAACGACGCTCCGCCAGGCAATTTTTCCTCGCCAGGCTGGAAAATAAGCTTTATCGTGCCTGAAAATTTATCTTTTAACTCATTGAGGATGAATGCCGTGCCAAGAAGCATCGCCACATGAGCATCGTGACCGCAGGCATGCATTACGCCGTCATTGACGGAACGGTATGGAAGGTCTTTTTTCTCCTGAATCGGCAATGCGTCCATATCGGCTCGCAATGCGATTATAGGACAGACGCGGTCTGTCCGTACAGCACCCTTTATTGTTGCAACCACTCCAAATCCTGCGATATCAGATTGAAACTCAATATTTTTTGAAGCAAGACATTTTTTGATGAGTTCGGCGGTTTCTTTCTCGCAAAAACTCAACTCGGGATGCTGATGAAGCTGTCGGCGGATGGCCACAACCTCATCGAAATACGCGTCACACTTGGCTTTTATCAATTGCTTCATTATTAATTTTATTTTTTGCAAAGATATGAAAAAAAATAGTACCTTTGCGCTCCAATTGTAAGAGTCGGAAATTTTTTAAAAAATTAAAGAAAACGAACATGAAAAAGGAAGTTAAATTTAGTCTCGTTTACCGTGACATGTGGCAAAGCTCAGGCAAATACGTGCCTCGCAAGGACCAGTTGGAGAAGATCGCGCCGCTCATCATCGACATGGGTTGTTTCGACCGTGTTGAGACAAACGGTGGTGCCGCCGAGCAGGTGAATCTGCTTTATGGCGAGAATCCTAACCCTTCAGTTCGCGCATTCACGGCGGCTCTGCATAAGGGCGGCATCGAGTGTCACATGCTCGACCGCGCTCTTAACGCACTGAGAATGAATCCTGTTCCAGCCGACGTTCGTCAGCTGATGTATAAAGTCAAGAAAGCACAAGGCGTCGATATCACCCGTATCTTCTGCGGATTGAACGACGTGCGTAACATCATCCCGTCGATTCAGTGGGCAAACGAGGCAGGTATGATCTCGCAAGCCGCAATGAGTATCACCTATTCACAGGTGCATACCGCTGAATATTACATGCACATGGCCGATGAACTCATCGCCGCTGGCGCTAAGGAAATCGCACTCAAAGACATGGCCGGTGTCGGTCGTCCTGTTTCTTTGGGCAAGATCGTCAACCATATCAAGACCCAACACCCTGAGATTAAAGTTCAGTATCACGGTCACACCACTCCTGGCCTCTCGATGGCATCAATGCTTGAAGTCTGCAAAGCCGGCTGCGACTACGTCGACGTGGCTATGGAGCCGCTTTCATGGGGCACTGTCCACCCGGACGTGATCAGCGTTCAGGCAATGCTGAAAGACGCAGGTTTCCTCGTCAAAGACATCGACATGAAGAAATATATGGCTGCACGCAGCATGACACAGAGTTTCATCGACGATTTCCTCGGCTATTGGATCGACCCGCGTAACCGTTACGTCAATTCATTATTGCTCGGTTGCGGACTTCCAGGTGGAATGATGGGATCTTTGATGGCCGACCTCAAGCCGGTACACGCCGCCATCAACATGAACCGCAAGAATCAAGGACTTCCTGAGCTTTCAGAAGACGAGATGCTCGTCGAACTGTTCGAGGAAGTGCAGAATATCTGGCCTAAACTCGGCAACCCGCCATTAGTGACGCCGTTCAGCCAGTACACCAAGAACATCGCCTTGATGAACCTCTTCGCGATGAGCAAGGGCGAGCCTCGTTACGAGACATCAATCGACCCAGCCGCTTGGGACATGATTCTCGGCAAGGCGGGAAAACTCCCGGGCACATTGGATCCTGAAATCGTGGAACTTGCAAAGAAGAAAGGCTTCGAGTTCTTCACCGGCAACCCGCAGGACAACTACCCGAATGCTTTGCCTCATTTCATCGAGATGATGGAAAAAGAAGGATGGGATCGCGGTCAGGACGACGAAGAGCTGTTCGAGTTCGCAATGCATGAGAAACAGTATCGTGAATACAAATCAGGGGAGGCAAAACGCCGCTTCAACCAAGAACTCGAGGCAAAGATGCAGGCCAAGGCCGAGAAGAGCGGCATGACCGTCAACCTCGATGACTTACGTAAAATGCGTCACCCTAACGCCGAAGCCATCACAGCACCGACAAGCGGACAAATCATCTGGGAACTCGATGCCTACGACAAATCGATGGCACCTGCAACAGGCACGAAATATAACGAAGGCGACACATTCTGCTACATCCAGACACCTTACGCACCTGAATCCGTCATCACCAACTGGAGCGGCAAGCTCGTGGAAGTTGTTGCAGAGCAAGGCAAAAACGTGAAAAAAGGCGACATCCTAGCGTTTATCGAGAAATAATGAGTTTATCGAAAATTTTTAATGTAGGGGCGAAAAATGTTTCGCCCTTACATATTTTTATTATATTTGCAACGTGAACATTTAAAAATATTGCATATGAAAAAATCATTACTATTCATTGCGGCAATATTGATGTCAGTATCAGTATTCGCACAGACAAGAACAACATTCATCAGTGAGCATTTCAATAGCTCAACAGCACCTGCCGGATGGCAAGTCGCAGGATCAGGCACCTCAAACTGGGGTATTTCAGCAACACAGAACGCTGGCGGCGAAGCCAACGAGCTCGTCCTCGTATGGAGCCCACAGTTCAACGGAACATCACGCATGGTTATGCCAGCCGTTGACCTCACAGGCGTTTCAAGCGTGGTTTTCAGCTTCAAACATGCTCTCGACAACTACTCAGGCGGTCACACCCTCGGTGTCGCAACATCATCAGACGGCGGCACAACATGGAATGTGGGATGGCAACAAACCTACAGCTCAAGCAACGTATGGACGGTGACAGAAAACATCTCAACAGCCGACATGGGCAACAACAACGTTAATTTCTGCATCTTCTACACAGGCAACAGCTACAACATCAACAACTGGTATTTCGACGATATCGAGATCTTCTCAATGGAAAACCTCGACCTCGCTTTGAACAGCATCAACATGAACAGCACAATGGGTGCCGGCAACGCCAACGTCACATTCACGGTTCAGAACAAAGGTGTTGAGACAATCAACCAGTTCAAGATGGGTTATCAGATTAACGAAGAAGAACCTGTTGAAGAAATCTTTGACATATCATTGTCATCATTGGATGTTCAGCAGATCTCCTTTGCAGAGCTTGCATCATTAACACCAGGTTCATACAACATCACTGTCAGCATAATGGAAGTGAACGGTGGCGATGACGATGATCCTTCAAACAACACTTTGGAAAAGACTATCAGCGTGGCTTTCGGTGAAACACAAAGAATACCTATGATTGAGCACTTCTCAAGTTCAACTTGCGGACCATGCGTCAGCGTTAACACAGGTATGGGCAACCTCACCAACGCTAACCCTGGTAAATTCACCTACACCAAATATCAGATGAACTGGCCTGGCAACGGTGACCCATATTACACTGAAGAAGGCGGCGTTAGAAGACAATTCTACGGCGTGAACGCTGTGCCTAATGTATGCCTCGAAGGAACAAATTTGGGCGCAACTGTAATGACACAAGCCCAATTGGATAACGCATACAACACACCTTCATTTGGTGATGTAAGAGGTTCTTTCAATGTCACTGGTAACACCATCAACGTAAAGGTCGACTTCATGTCATTTTATGATATGACCGTTGAAAAAGCCTTCGTCACAGTGAACGAAAAAGTGACACACAACAACGTTGGTGGCAATGGCGAGACAGAATTCCACCATGTCTTCATGAAATTCTTAACCTCACCTTCAGGTGACGCTCTCAACATCCCTGCAGGCGAATATCAGCATTTCGAATGGTCACAAGACATGTCATCAACACACGTTGAGGAGATGAGCGACCTCGAAGTTTCAGCATGGATTCAGGACATCGCTTCACACGAGGTAATCAACAGCCACTTCATGTATGAATACACCGACATCCATCCTTATCCGGTTCAAGATTTAACAATCGAAGAAGGCGATCATTCTCTCACAATCAATTGGAACGCTCCGGAAGGTGGCAACGCGATAGCTTACAATTTCTATAGCGATGGCGTACTCGCAATGGAAAACATTACAGACACACAAATTACAATGGAATGCGATTACGGATTCTATGTATTTGCAGTGGAAGCACTGTATGAAAATGAAATGACTTCAGTAAAGATGGTAAAAGGCATTGATTACCAAGACCACACATCAGTCGCTGAAAATCAGGAAAATGTTTATAACATCTATCCTAACCCAACCAACGGCAACATCACAATTTGCGGTGACGAAATCAACATGGTTGAGGTTTACAACATCTGCGGACAGAAAGTAATGTCAGTGAAAGCCAACTCAAACAACGTGAACGTCAACATGAGCGCTCTCTCAACAGGCGTTTACATGGTGAAGATCGTTGATGGCAACGGAAACGCAACGGTTAACAAAGTTGTGAAAAAATAAAAATATCATCCGATAAAAAACGCAGAGACGTCACAATGTGGCGTCTCTGCTGTTTTATAACGAATTGAATTATTTCAAATTCGTTTTCACGAATTCTTTAATCTCTTCCTTGCTTGCATCAACTTTGAAAACCTTATCCGGTTTCAAATACCAGACATCGTTGTGTTCTTTAAACAACGCCTCGCCTCCACCTGTGATGTTCAGCATGATGACATCGTCCGCTTTAACTTGTTTATTTTCAATGGCTTGAATAAGTGAAGCCGTTGCCACACCTGCTGCGTGATAGATGTCAACGCCTTCGAGTTCCTTAAACATATCGCATGCCATCTGAGCCTCGGCGTTGGTTACAGCAAACATGTCGCCGTCAGTGTCTTCGAGCGCATCGAAGAGTCCGCCAGCCAATGAATATGGCGGTTTTCTGTTCGATAACACTTTCGCGCAGATCTCGCTTGCGTCTTTACGAGCCTGATCGGCATCGTAAGGCAACATGGCTCTTGATTTCGCCTTCCAAGCGTCGTACATCGGAGTAAACGGCTTGTTCTGTGAGACATACAGTTTCGCCTTGTTTGAGCCGAATCTTCCGTCCTCGATGAAACGTAAATTGGCTTCCCATGCCGCGATGGCGCCAGTGCCACTTCCAACAGCCTGGAAATAGAAATCCGGAATGCGACCGATGAATGTCACCGCCGACATCATCGTGGTGCTCATGCCGTCACGACGTGCGATGTTTTTGGCTCCGCCTTCAGCGAAAAATCCATCCATCTCGCAAACAATGTTTCCAAGGTTGATTGCGTCAAAATAGTCGCTGCCATGCTCTGTGCAAAGCAGTTTCACACAAGGATTTAATGGTTTCTCAAACCACAAAGCGTCGATGTTATCCTCCGGAACCGTAAGCAAAAGCTTGATATTGTTGTCGGAACACACCTGCGCGAAAGCTCTCGCTGTGTTTCCAGCCGACGACACCACCATCACCTGCTCACGAAGCTTGTCGTCGAGACGACCGCAAACAGAATAGGCCTCCGTCTCCTTAAAAGAGCATGTGCGCATCTTTGCTCCAATCTCTGGATTATATCCGTTAAAGGTGACATATAAATTCTTGAGTCCCAATTTCTTAGCAAGCTTTTCACTTTTATAAGTCACCGGACACGAAGCGCCTTTCAAAAGGTTCTTCAGAGGCATCCAGTCGGCAAAACGGTACAAGCCTCCGTTCTCCTCTTTCACCTCAAGTTGTTTCTTTTCATAAATCGCGCGGATCAAACTAGGTTTCTCGCTGTTCGGGAAATCGAGCATCCAGCCTGAATCTTCGCAAACACGTCCGTCAGCGACGCATTTTACCTGATATTTCGTTGGTGTAAAAGCCATAAAATCCATATTTTTAAGAGTGCAAAGATAGTAAAATATTTTACTTTTTCTAAAAAAAGATAAAATTTTCCTTTTGTTTAAAATTATTAACAATAATTTCATATCTTTGTAACCCGAAAATGAGTAAAATTATAATATCATGAAAAATTTAAAATACGCACTTTTATTAGCGGCAGCGATGCTTTTTGCAATGCCAGCCAATGCTCAGAAGGATGAAAAACCAGTCTACCAGTTCACCGACAATGTGGAAGTCCCTCACACAATAGTTCAAAACCAGGCAAAATCAGGAACATGCTGGTGCTTTGCCGGAACAGGATTCGTCGAGGCTGAAATCCTTAGAAAATACGATGTAAAACTCAACCTTTCAGAGATGTTCTCGGTGCGTTGGGCTTACACCAAGAAATTTGACCGTTTCGTGCAACTGCACAGCGCCACCAACCTCAGTTGCGGCGGCGAAGTATTTGATGTGCTTTACGCAATTAATGACGCTGGCATGATTACCGACGAAGCTTATAGCGGCCTCGTAATCGGCGACGACAGACATAATCACTCGGAGCTTCAGAAAGCTGTCGAAGGCTATGCCAAACTCGTGACTCAGAAAAGCAACGGACGAATCCTCTATGAAACATATCCTAAGGTTCTCAACGGCATCCTCGACGGATATCTTGGCGAAGTCCCGGAGAATTTCGAATACGATGGCGTGAAATACACTCCAAAATCATTTGCCGAGAAATATAAACTCGACATCGACGAATATGTGCAGTTCTCATCATTCATGGATCAGGAGATGTACAAGCCGTTCCTCCTTCTCATCCCTGACAACTGGACCTACACCATGACTTACAACATGGGCTTCGACGAGATGATGGCTGAGCTCGACAACGCCTTGAACAACGGCTACACAGTGGGCTGGGCACAGGATGTCAGCGACAAAGGATTCTCACGCAATGCCGGCGTTGCCATTGTTCCAGAAACCGACGTCAACAAAATCCGCGAAAGCAACCCTAAGGCTTTCAAGAAGATGAGTGATGAAGAAGTTCTCGCAAAACAATACTCTTTCGAATATATCATGCCTGAAAAAGAAGTGACCGACGAGATGCACCAGCGCGCCTACAACGACTGGAGCACCGGCGACGACCACAGCATGCTCATCGTCGGCATCGCTCACGACCAAAACGGCAACAAATATTATAAGGTGAAAAACTCATGGGGTGAGGCTGGCCCATACAAAGGCTATTGGTACTGCTCAGAGGAATTCGTAAAACTGCACACCGTGTTCTTCACTGTGAACAAAGCCGGACTTTCAAACGAAATGAGAAACAATTTATCAATCAAATAAAATAAAAACACAATGAAATTCAAACATTTCTTATTGACTGCAGCCCTTTTCCTGGGCGTGTCAGCATTCGCACAGCCGATGCCTCCGCAAGGAGAGCCACAAAAAGAAGATGAAGGCTACAAATTTGAAGTCATCAAAGAATTACCTATCACTCCTGTGAAAGACCAGAACAGAGCCGGTACATGCTGGTGCTACTCGTCACTCGGTTTCTTCGAGGCAGAATTGCTCCGTATGGGCAAACCTGAGTACGATTTCTCTGAGATGTACATCGTTTACAAGACATATCAGGATCGTGCCGACCGTCACGTCCGCACCCACGGCGATGTATCTTTCGCAGAAGGCGGCGCTTTCGGCGATGTCATCTACGCTATCAAACATTACGGACTCGTTCCGGATGTTGAGATGAGAGCAGGTCAGATGCACGGCGACAGTCTCAGCGACTTCTCAGAATTTTCAAGCGTCAGCGGTAAGTTCCTCGAGGGCGTTGTAAAATGCAAGACTCTCCAACTTGGCACCGACGAAAACCACACTCCACTCTGGAAAACCGCTTTCAACGGCATCCTCGACGCCTACATCGGCAAATGCCCAGAGGAATTCACCTACAACGGCAAAAAATACACTCCAAAGTCATTTGCAGAGTCAACAGGCTTGAACATGGATGACTACGTTAACCTCGCTTCATTCTCACACGAGCCATGGTATGAACCATTCGTAATCGAGGTTCAGGACAACTGGCGCTGGGGAAAGGCTTATAACCTCCCAGTCGACGAGTTCATGGAGGTGATGAACAACGCTATCGACAACGGCTACCCGATCGCTTGGGGCGCTGACGTCAGCGAAAGAGGCTGGCTCCGTGGCAAAATGGCAGGCGTTTGCGTGCTTCCAGACCTTGAAAGCCAGGCAGCCGACAAGTCAGGAACAGACTTCGCACATTGGAACGGCCTCAGCGCAGCTGACCGCCAGAAAGAAGCTATGAGCAAGCCAACGCCACAGCGCTGGGTCACCAACCAGGACCGTATCGACGCTTACAACAACTATGAGACAACCGACGACCACGGCATGGTGATCTACGGCAAGGCAAAAGACCAGATGGGCAACGTCTACTTCATGGTTAAGAACTCATGGGGCGATGCTGGCAACTACAACGGCAACTGGTACTGCTCAGAAGCTTTCGTGCGCTACAAGACTTTGAACTATGTGGTTCACAAAGACGCTCTTCCAAAAGCTATCAGAAAGAAACTTGGTATCAAGTAATAGTTAGTCAGTTAGTCAGTTGTTCAGTTAGTCAGTTATTTTTTTAATTGATTCAACTGAACAACTGAACAACTAAACAACTAAAAAAGTGTTACAGGAAATCGAAAAAAAATTTTTGGTTAAGGGCGACTTCAGAAATGAAGTGTTCAAAACCGTTCATATCGTTCAAGGCTACCTCTCAAGAGTGCCTGAACGAGTAGTTCGCATCAGAATCAAAGACGACAAAGGATTTATCACCATCAAAGGGAAGAATGTCGGCGCCACACGCTTCGAATGGGAAAAAGAAATACCCGTCGAAGAGGCCAAGAAACTTTTAGAACTCTGCGAGCCTGGACTCGTCGACAAGACCCGACACCTGATTAAAAACACCGACGGCAAACACACATGGGAAGTGGATGTCTTCCATGGCCGCAAAGAAGGTATAGTTATTGCTGAGATTGAACTCGACGACGAGAATGAACCTTTCGACCGTCCATCATGGCTCGGAGAGGAAGTCACCGGCAACAAAAGATACTACAACTCCTCCCTGTCAACTTCCAACTGCTAACTGCCAACTATTTCTTCATCACCTCGAATCCCTTGCCGTAAACTCCCATCACGGTATTCACGGAAACGAAGGCTTTCGGATCTTCCTGTTTCACTATTCTAATGACAGGTTGGCATTGTGTTTTGCGCACCACCGCCATCACAATGTCGCTGTCCTGCTTGGTGTACCAGCCTGTTCCGCGAATGATCGTAACGCCGCGATGAAGCTCATTGCTGATACGGTCGGCGATAACTTCAGGTTTTGATGAGAAAATAAACATCTGCACCGACTGCTTGCTTCCTGTAAAAGCAAGGTCCATGCAGTAGCTGCTCACAAAGTTTCCGACCAAGCTGTAGATGATAAGTTCCACACGCTGAAGGACTTCCAAGTCTTGAAACACGAAAAACGAGCTTCCGATAATGACCAAATTCATCGCCAAAGTGAATCGTCCAAGCGAGATATTACGGTATTTGTTGACCACCATTGTGATGATATCAACACCACCCGTACTACCACCTTGCAGGAAAATGATACCGTTGGCAAAGCCGCCAATTCCACCTCCGATGATAGCTGCGAGGAATTTATCAGAAATAACTGGCACGTCGCCGATGAGGTTCTGCAGAAGCGAGAAGAAGAACGACATCACTGCGATGCAATAAATCGTCTTAACGCCGAATTTCCAACCTAATATCTTGAAAGAGAATAAGATAAGGATTGCGTTAAGTGTAAAAATGGTATAACCTGTCGAGAGTCCCGTCACCCAATAAACGATTGTAGCGATACCGTTAACTCCGCCACCCAACATATTGTTTGGAATGAGAAACGCCGTCCAACCGAGTGCGATAATAAACAAACACACTGTAATTACAGCATAGTTTTTGATCTCGATTAAGATATTTGAGGATTTTTTCATACTCTATCAATTTTATTAATCCAGATGCAAATATAAGCTATTTTTTTTAATAATTGTTGAAATTTGCTACCCTTTTACTACCTAAAAAAGAGAAATCCCTCGCAAATCATTGATTTACAAGGGATTATTTTTTATAATTCGTACCTGAGGCCGGGGTCGAACCGGCACGTCCACAATGGACACAGGATTTTAAGTCCGGCGCGTCTACCGATTCCGCCACTCAGGCACTTATATCAGAGCGGAAAACGAGACTCGAACTCGCGACCCCGACCTTGGCAAGGTCGTGCTCTA
>CAMYYD010000006.1 GCA_947303395.1 uncultured Bacteroidales bacterium | reverse complement strand
AAAAAAATAATGAGCGAATTAGAAAACACCGAAAAAATCCAGAAAGTGAAACCGGTTCCATCAGAAGATTTCGACTGGAGCAGCGACGCAAAGAAACACGACAGCTACAAAGCTGAAGACCGCGCCCGCATGGAAGAAATGTACGAGAAGACCATGAGTCAGATCGGCGACCACGAAGTTATCGAAGGAACAGTTGTCGCAAAGACTTCACGCGAAGTCGTCGTCAACATCGGATTCAAATCAGATGGTGTTATTCCGATTTCAGAATTCCGTCACAACCCAGACCTTAAGGTGGGTGACAAAATCGAAGTCTACGTGGAGAACCAGGAAGGCATCAACGGCCAGCTCGTCCTTTCACACAAGAAGGCTCGCCTTCTCAAGTCATGGGACCGCGTCAACGAGGCCTACGACAGCCAGGAGATCGTCCGCGGCTTCGTCAAGAGCCGTACAAAAGGCGGCTTGATCGTCGACGTGTTCGGCATCGAGGCATTCTTGCCAGGTTCACAGATCGATGTCAAACCTATCCGCGATTACGACGTATTCGTCAACAGCACAATGGAATTCAAGGTTGTTAAGATCAACCAGGAGTACAAGAACGTGGTCGTTTCACACAAAGCCCTCATCGAAGACGAAATCGAGCAGCAGAAGAGCGAAATCATCAGCAAGCTTGAAAAAGGTCAGGTTCTTGAAGGCGTTGTCAAGAACATCACCAACTACGGCGTGTTCATCGACCTCGGCGGTGTTGACGGTCTTATCCACATCACCGACCTTTCATGGGGCCGCATCAACGATCCTAAGGAAATCGTCCAACTCGACCAGCAGATCAAGGTCGTTATCCTCGACTTCGACGACAGCAAGAAACGCATCGCCCTCGGTCTCAAGCAGCTCACCCCACATCCATGGGATGCTCTCGACCCGAACCTCAAAGTTGGTGACGTCGTTAAGGGTAAAGTCGTTGTCTTGGCCGACTACGGCGCGTTCATCGAGATCGCTCCAGGCGTTGAAGGTCTTATCCATGTTTCAGAAATGTCATGGTCACAGCACCTCCGCACAGCTCAGGACTTCCTGAAGATTGGCGACGAAGTGGAAGCCAAGGTCCTCACACTCGACCGCGAAGAGCGCAAGATGAGCCTCGGTATGAAGCAGCTCGTCCCAGATCCATGGGAGAACATCCAGGAGCGTTATCCAAAGGGTTCAAAACACACCGCTACAGTGCGCAACTTCACCAACTTCGGCATCTTCGTCGAACTTGAAGAAGGCGTTGACGGTATGATTCACATCTCAGACCTCAGCTGGTCGAAGAAGATCAAACATCCGGCAGAGTTCACCAAGATCGGTGACAAGATCGATGTCGTGGTCCTCGACGTTGACCAGGAGATCCGCCGCTTGAGCCTCGGCCACAAGCAGCTTGAAGAGAACCCATGGGATGTGTTTGAGAGCATCTTCACAGTCGGTTCAATCCAGCAGGGAACAATCATCAGCACAAGCGACAAGGGCGTCATCGTCTCATTGCCATACGGTGTTGAAGGTTTCTGCCCGAACCGCCATCTGAAGAAAGAAGACGGCACAACCGCTAAGGTTGACGAGACTTTGGATTTCAAGGTCATCGAATTCTCGAAGGAAAACAAGAAGATCATCCTCTCACACTCACGCATCTGGGAAGACAAGCAGAACGCTGCAGCAGAAGTTGAGACAGCTGAGAAGGAGAAAGCTGCAAAGAACACCAAGCGCGCTGTGAAGCAGATCAACGACAACGTTGAGCGCACAACTCTCGGCGACCTCGATGTTCTCGCAACATTGAAAGAAAACCTCGAGAAAGAGGAAAAAGGCGGAAAATAAGACTTTAGACGTTAGTCGTTAGACCTTAGTCTTTAGTTTTTAGACCTTAGTAGAGACGTCATATTATGGCGTCTCTACATTTTTTATATTTTTGCAAAAATTTTATAACTATGATTAAAGAATACAAAACCGACGATCTGACTATCATCTGGCAGCCGGAGAAATGCACACACGCCGGAGTATGTGTGTATCAATTGCCTAAAGTTTACAACGTGAACGAACGCCCATGGTGCAAGCCTCAAAACGCAACGACAGAAGAGCTTATAGCTCAAATCAAATTATGCCCTTCGGGAGCTCTGACTTATAAATTGAACAAATAATGGAAATCACTCATAAAAACAATTCAAGAGACGGCTACTTCATCGCCGAGGAAAACAGCAAACGAATGGGATATATCTCCTACGAATGGATGAACGAATCCGTTTTCGCCATCATGCACACTGTTGTCGAACCGACATTTCAAGGCAAAGGCATCGCCAAAGCGCTCCTCGATGCCGCCGTGGCATACGCCAGAGAAAATGGCCTCAAAATCCATGCGGTCTGCTCGTATGTGGTAAGGCAGTTTGAGAAGAAGGAGTATGATGATGTGAATAGTAGGAAGTAAGAACGCACCGCAAAGCGGCTCTGCGTTATGTCTCAGAGTTCTCGGAGAGCTCAGAGCACTCTGAGAACTCCGAGATACTACAACTTCTTGTTTTCGACCCTCGCCTTATACATCTGCTCCTTAATTCCGCCCTCTTGCAAAAACCGCCTCTTTTGCGATTCTATCAAACTTGTTATCATCACATCAAACTGATGCAGCATTGTTATCGCAATATTTGCAATCGTTTCCGCCGAGCGCGTCTCCACAGCCAACCGATATTCTTCAGGATCCATATGCTTTTTACAATAAATTCTCACTTGCCGTGTCCTCGGGTCATCAATTGACCATTTTTTAAGACCGCGAGCAAGTAAAAAGTCTTCATAATCTATCCGAAGCTCGTGCATACTGCCTTTCGCGACAATCGTCAGTTTGATTTCCATTTCAGCCGATGAGGCGCCATCCACACTGCCTTCGGCAATGTTTTGTTTTCCACTTCGAGCCGCCTGAATCATCTGATCTCTTGTGCGGTCGCCTTTTTCCAGATGCCGATGCGCAAACGCGTATGTTAGCGCATAAATGCAGTTTCCAAGTTGATAAACCCTGAGGTTTCTATAATCTCCTCGTTGAGGAATGAATTTTTTATTCGTTTTATTTATGCCATTTTTCTCGTAAAACTCATTTTTCGTCATACATTTCATTTTTAAACATTTAACAATAATAAATCCTTTCGCCATCCTGCGAACTCCCCATCCCATTTTTCATTTTGTTTTACGATGCTCTTTAGTTATGGTTCATAATCGGGGACAAAGATACGACAAATTGTGTTATTTGTCAATGTATTTAATTGATTATTGTTAAATATTTTTTAAAATTATTTGTAATTTTGCACTCGTATCGTTTTATATTTTTATTTATGACAGCATTACAAGGTTTTATTATCATCAAAGGTCAACCTAAAACACTTCAGATAGATAAGATTGAATTGTGTGCAAATGGTGTTTATGCCGTCAAATATAAAAACAGTCCTAGTATTTTTCATTATCGCAACAATGATGTCATTTGGTTAACTAATGCAACATGGCATGATCCTCTTCACAATAAAGTTTATATTAATGGGCAAGCACAAAGAAATGTAACAGATATACTCTCATTTAAGCAACAGGATCTAACACATTGGCGAATAACATATACTAATGGTTACATAGAAGATTATTTACACGGAACTATTCAAGTAGTTGAATCTTGTCTGGCAGATAATATTGCCTGCAACGCCTTTGATTATCTCAAACGCATATCTCAAGTTAATGATCTAGGTAAAGATGAGGAGCATGGCGGGATACTTCCTTCGCTCTACGCGAAGATAGATTTTATTGATAAATCATTGGCAATTGCGCCATATCTTGACGCTAAAAAATACAAGCAAGAATTTAAAAGTGCATCAAATATAATTTATCCTTTTGGATGTAATGCCAGTCAAGCAAATGCTGTTAAAGCGGCAATGGTCCAACAAATCAGTGTAATTCAAGGTCCCCCCGGAACAGGTAAGACCCAAACCATTTTAAATATCATTGCCAATATACTCATGCGTGACCAAACCGTAATGGTTGTATCAAACAACAATTCCGCCACGCTTAATGTTATGGAGAAACTTCAAAAGTATGGATTGGGTTTTATAGTTGCATCATTAGGTAAAAGGGAAAATAAGGAAAATTTTATAAAGAGCCTGCCTTCTATTCCACAAGAGCTTCATTCATGGGCGATTAATAATAATGACAAAACAAAGATTATTGAGTCAACATCTGCTACGCTATCCAAATTACGCGATGTATTTTCACTTCAAGAAGAATTAGCTAATTGCAAACAAGAACTAAAAGCCATTGAAATAGAATGGCAACATTTCAAAACAGACAACAAGATCAAAGATAACGATTACAAACCCAAAGCAGGCGTAAAATCTAATCGTTTGATGGATCTATGGTTGCAATATCAAGAATTCAACAATAGCATTAGTATTAAATCCAGTTATTTTCGTAAATTATTTAAACGGATTAAATTAGCTAAGCTAAGTCTTATAGGGAAGCATCTTCTTGGTATAAAAGCTTCATTGTATTCGGATAAAATGCATAATGTTTTAGTCGAATTACAATCTTTATATTTAATTGTGAAACAAAAAGAATTGTCAAATCGCATCACAGAAATAGAAGCAGCACTATCATCTACAAATGCGAAATCATTGTCTGATCATCTTTCAGAATTATCAATGGCTTTATTAAAAGACAAGTTGCATGAAAAATATGAGAACAATCGTCATTTGTCATTGAATGAAGTCAAAGATATACACCGCAATCCTGAAGAGTTTTGCAAGAATTATCCTGTTATACTCAGTACAACTTTCTCTGCAAGAACAGCCATTCCAGACCAAATCTATGACTATATAATTATGGATGAAGCATCACAAGTTTCCATCGAAACAGGAGCATTAGCATTGACTTGTGCCAAAAACGCGGTTATTGTTGGTGACACCATGCAACTTCCTAATGTAGTAACAGATGAGGACAAAATAAAACTAGATGGCATTTTCAAAGAATATAATGTTGCAAAAGGATACAACTGTGCTGATTACAGTTTTTTGCAGTCTTTATGTTCTATAATTCCTGACGTAACTCAAACACTTTTACGCGAACATTATCGTTGTCATCCAACAATTATCAATTATTGTAATCAACGCTTTTATGGTGGTAATCTACTAATAATGACAGAGGATCATAATGAAAAAGACGTTATGATGGCTATCAAAACCGTTTGCGGCCACCACGAATACAACCATTATAATCAACGTGAGATAGATGTAATCAAAAGTGAAGTGTTGCCTCTCTTAGATACAAACGGAGATATTGGTATTATTACGCCATACAACAATCAAGTTAATGAGTGTATTCATCAGTTACCTAATATTGAAACGGCAACAATTCATAAGTATCAAGGTAGAGAAAAAGACAATATAATAATGAGTGTTGTTGACGACCAAATCACATCATTTAGTAATGATACTAATCTTATTAATGTTGCTATCTCCCGAGCAAAAAAGCGCTTTATCTTAGTTGTATCAGGAAACGAACAAGAGCGCAAAGGCAATATAAGCGATTTAATCGAGTACATCCAATACAATAACATGACTGTTACAGATAGCAAAATCAACTCAATTTTTGACTATCTATATAGCCATTATACAAATGAGCGAATGCGATTTTTAGCTGATCATAAAAAAATATCTGAATATGACTCAGAGAATCTCACATACTCATTGCTTGAATCCATATTATCAGAATATCCCGAATATAGGCATCTTGGTATATTATGCCACACACCATTGCGCAGTGTTATTCGCAATTGGTCATTATTGAACGAGGAAGAAACCAAGTATATATTTAATTATTGCACACATCTTGATTTCCTTATAATAAACCATGTTACAAAAAAACCAATAATGGCTATTGAAACTGACGGATATACATTTCACAAAAATGATACGGTACAGCATCGTCGTGATACATTAAAAAATCATATTCTTGAAATTTATGGTCTCCCATTACTTAGATTGCGAACAAACGAGAGTGGAGAAAAAGAAAAGATTATAGACTTATTAAAAAGCATATTACAAATATAAAGTTTCAATAATATACTACATCAAAGAATTAATATTTTGCAAAAAATTTCATCATGGCAAGCAATCTCAATTATGTACAATATATCGCCGACCAATGCGAAGGGGCTAGCGAAATCATGGTCAAAAAGATGTTTGGCGACTACGGCATTTATTGCGACGGTACAATCTTCGGCCTCATTTGCGACAACTGTTTCTATCTGAAACCGACAGAAGCCGGTCGGGCTATGCTTCGCATTGTCGATATGCGCCCACCCTACGACGGAGCAAAAGACTACTTCTTCATTGAAGATGTCGACGACCGCGACTATATGTCGGAACTGGTAAAAACAACATGCAAGGAGCTGCAATTACAGAAACCGAAAAGGAAAAAATAATTGATTTCATTATGAAAAAATATCTCTTAATAATCACAATAATTCTATCGTTGCTTGTGATTTCCTGCAATGATGATGTACGGACGCGGCGCGCCACGTCCCTACAGACCGAAACCGCATTGGAAGAATTCCGCGCCGACCATTTCGGCCTCTTTATCCATTTTGGTGTGTATTCAAAATTAGGCGGTGTATGGAAAGGCGAGAAAATTCCGTATTACGCCGAGCAGATAATGAACCATGCGAGGATTACCATTCCTGAATATGAAGCGGTGGCAAGGGAATTCAACCCTACCGATTTCAACGCCGATGATATCGTGCTTCTCGCCAAAAACGCCGGCATGAAATATATCGTTTTCACCACAAAACATCACGACGGATTCTGTATGTTCGACACGCAAACCACTGATTATGACATAGTTGACTTCACGCCTTACGGCAAAGACATAGTGAAAGAACTCGCCAATGCCTGCCATCGCCACGGGATGAAACTCGGCTTCTACTATTCCCTCCCCGACTGGCATTTTCCTTACGGAATCCCGCGCCTCGAGCCGGATTCAACGACAAATTGCACCGAATATGTGAATCAGGTTTATTCGCCACTCGAGATAATAACTCCAGAACTTGAGGATTATATCGTGGCTCAACTCACTGAGCTGCTCACAAACTACGGCGACATATACACTTTGTGGTTCGATATGGGTCTCGTAACTCCCGAACAGAGCCATCGTTTCCGCGAGACAGTGAAAAACATTCAGCCTCAATGCCTTATCAACGGCCGCATCATGAACAACATGGGCGATTACATGACGCTACCCGACAACGGCAACGTGTCATCGTACGGCGACATCTATTGGGACAACCCCACATCGCTTTATAACTCATGGGGTTACAAATCGTGGATTGAGCGCCCAGAACTCAGCCAACAGATTGAGACTCAAAAACAACGCCTTCTGACAACCGTCGTCAACGGCGGTAATTATCTGCTAAACATCGGTCCTGATGGCACTGGCAAAGTGATTGATTATGAGAAAGATGTATTAAATGGCATTGGTCAATTTTTACTAGAAAATCCAGATACTCTAAATCATCTCCAGCCCTGCCCTATCGACTGCATCATTGGCGTCGGCAAAGACGGCCACATCCCCACTCTGACGCCTCAAGATTGCAAGCCTCACGCCGCCATCGACGGCACCGGCTACATGAGCGTGCAGCCCAATTCATGGCTCTCATGGCAACTCGACTCCCAAACCTCCGGCGAATACGATGTTTTCGTCGTCTATAAACCCGAAAACGATGCCAAAGAATATACACTCACCTGCAATGGAGTCTCAACAACGCGCGTGCTTCCTGGCGTTGACCGTATGCTGCAGACCTCCTATTTCGGCACCTTATTAATAAAAGAAGGATATAATTATATCGTTCTCGATCAGGCAGAACACTGCAATCCGCTCGAGCCGTTGGGATTGGAATTGAATCGTATTATTTTACGTAAACGTTAATAAAAACATGTAGAGACGCGCCATGGCACGTCTCTACAATCAATCGTTCAAAACCAATGCGTTATTTCAATGCTGATGGTTTGTGATATTCGCGACCACCCAATTCCTTATCGAACATAAACAGTCCGAGAGCGTTGTCGCCGATAGCCTTCAAAGCCTCGAGGTTCTTGCCGGCCTCTTCCTCTTCTTCAACCTGCTCATCAACAAACCACACCATGCGGTTCTGGGTTGCGTAATCTTTTTCCTTGATAGCTAACTCATTGATTTTGTGAATCATTTCGGTCACTTTCTTCTCGTGAGCGAGTGTGTCTTCAAATGCCTCAACCGGCGATTTCCAGTCGGTCTGCACCTTCGCGATAGGCTTCAAAACCACGCGTGCGCCACGGCTCTGCATGTATTTGTAGAAAATCATGGCGTGGTCCTGCTCCTCCTTGAACTGAACCTCAAACCAGTTGGCGATGCCGTCCAAACCCTTCGCGCGGAAGTTGGTTCCCATTGACAAATAAAGGTATGCCGACCATAACTCAGCATTAATCTGCGCATTGATTGCGTCTTCAATCTTCTTGTTCATATCATTAATTTTTAAAGTTAAACTTCATTTTGATACGCAAAATTACACCTATTTTCGAACTTTGTCAACATTTTTCAAAAAATTTTTCTTTTTAATAAAAAAATGCTATAACTTTGTAAAGATTAAATTTTGATATCATGACAACACTCTCTTCTGCCGACAAACAGCAACTCGAAGCTTTGGGAATTTCAGCACAACAAGTTGAAAATCAGATAGTTCAGTTTAAAAACGGATTTGCTTTCAGCGACCTCATCGCACCTGCCACAATTGGGAAAGGCATCGTCCGTTTCAACGAAAATGAGATAAAAGACCTTGTCAGGCAGTTCGACGAGGACAAAAAATACTACGATATCATCAAATTCGTGCCTGCTTCGGGCGCGGCGAGCCGAATGTTCAAGGACCTTTACGCCATGAAGCCAGAGGCGGTCGAGACTTTTATAAAAGGTATTCATAATTTCGCATTTTTCAATGACTTGAAATGCCAGCTTCAAGCTAAGGGCAAGAATATCGAAAAGATGTTGGAAAACAAAGAGTATCAAGAGATTGTCGATACCCTGCTCAACGCCGACGGCATGAATTACGGTAATCTTCCGAAGGCATTGTTGAAGTTTCACAAATACGGCAATTCTGCCCGTCTCGCGATGGAGGAGCATCTCGCGGAAGCTGCTGAATACAGCAACAACGGCGAGGTGGCGAAGCTGCATTTCACTGTATCACAGGAGCATCTCGACATCTTCAAGAAGATTGTGAACTACGTGCTGCCGAAATACGAAAAACAGTTCGGAATCAAGTACGAGATTGGTTTCTCGGTGCAGAAACCTTCTACCGACACAATCGCCGTCGATATGAACAACGAGCCGTTCCACGACAAGGACGGCAAGCTGGTATTCCGTCCGGGCGGTCACGGTGCTTTGATACAGAACCTCAACGACTTACACAAGGAAATCATCTTCATAAAGAATATCGACAATGTGGTTCCTGACCGTTTCAAGGCGACCACCTATGAATATAAAAAGGTACTCGGCGGATATCTCTTCCGCCTGCAGCAGCAACAGTTCGAATACCTCGAGATGCTCGACGACGGCAATGTCACCAACGAGGAACTCGACGAAATCACCGCTTTTGCGAAAGACAAGCTGATGATCGACATCCCCGATTTTTTCAGCACCTACAACGAAATCGAGAAGATCGACTTTCTTTATGGCAAGCTCAACCGCCCGATGCGCGTGTGCGGCATGGTAAAAAACGAGGGCGAGCCTGGCGGAGGTCCTTATTTCACTCGCAACAGCAGCGACGAGATCTCGCTTCAGATTGTCGAGTCGTCGCAGATCGACCACAAAAACGAGAAGCAGGAAGCGATGTTCCGCTCCTCAACCCACTTCAACCCGGTTGATTTGGTCTGCGCCACCCAGGATTTCAAGGGCAACTCGTTCAACCTCCCAGATTACGTCGATCCTGAAACAGGCTTCATATCGATGAAGTCGAAAGACGGCAAAGACCTGAAAGCTATGGAACTCCCAGGCCTCTGGAACGGTGCCATGGCCGACTGGATCACCATCTTCGTCGAAGTCCCGATTCTGACGTTCAACCCGGTGAAGACGGTCAATGACTTGCTGAGGGAGACGCATCAAGGGTAAAACAAAAAAGCCCGCATCCCTGCGGGCTCTTTTTACCACTCATTCTTTGAAAACATTATTTTATTTTTTCAACAATAGCTTTGAAAGCTTCCGGGTTGTTCAAAGCCAGGTCGGCTAAAACCTTGCGGTTCAAGTCGATGTTGGCAGCATGAATCTTACCCATGAATGTACTGTATGTCATACCGTACTCATGTGCTGCGGCATTGATACGTACAATCCAAAGGCTTCTGAAATCACGTTTCTTGGCCTTTCTGTCACGATAGGCGTAGGTCAAACCCTTTTCCCAAGAGTTCTTGGCCACTGTCCAGACGTTCTTACGTGCGCTGAACTGTCCCTTCGTCTGTTTTAATACTTTTTTGCGTCTTGCTCTTGAAGCGACTGCATTTACTGATCTTGGCATAATTTTCTAATTTTTATCCGTTAGAGCGCCCCGCATCTTCCCGGGAACTTTCTTCCGCTCTAACAAGAGTTAAACAATTTTGTTGATTACATGAGAAGCATTTCTCTTACAGCTGCCATGTTGGCCTGCTCCACAATTGTCTGATGACCTAAAGCGCGTTTACGTTTGTTGGTCTTCTTTGTCAAAATGTGGCTGTGATAAGCGTGCTTTCTCTTTACTAAACCGGTGCCAGTGATTCTGAAACGTTTCTTGGCAGCGGATTTTGTTTTCATTTTAGGCATTTTAAAACTATTTTTAAAGTTATGAATGAGTGTCTTTCTTACTTCTTAGGAGCTATTATCATCAACATGCGCTTTCCTTCGAGCTTCGGCAACGACTCAACCTTGCCTACATCCTCCAAAGCCTGAGCAAACTTGAGCAAAACCAGCTCTCCCTGCTCCTTGTAGGCGATGGAACGTCCGTGGAAGAACACATCGACTTTCACCTTAGCACCGTCCTCGAGGAACTTCTTGGCGTGGTTCAACTTGAACTCAAAGTCGCTGTCGCCAATCTGGGCTCCCAGACGTAACTCCTTGATAACCACTTTGGTAGCCTTAGCTTTGATTTCTTTCTGTTTCTTCTTCTGGTCGAAGAGGAACTTCTTGTAATCCATGATCTTACAGACCGGTGGATTTGCGCTTGGTGAAATCTCCACTAAATCGAGACCTGCCTCGTCAGCCATTCTGATGGCCTCGCGAATCGGGTGTATCTCGTTGTCACCGGCCTCGCCGACGACTCTCACCATTGGTGCCGTGATCCTGTTGTTTATTCTGTGCGGATCATCGTTCTGCTTGCTTTTCGGAGGTCTGTTCTGGTTGCCTCCGTTGTTTACTGGAAGTGCTATGGTATGTATCTCCTATATTAATTTAACAATATTTTAATATTCAACTTTTTGCTCTTCTGCCACCTGATTTTCAATCATCTTAGCGAAATCAGCGATTGGCATCGAACCGAGGTCGCCTGTACCGCGCTTACGCACTGATACCAAGCCCTCGCCTTCTTCCTTCTCGCCCACGATGAGCATGTAAGGAATCTTCTTCAATTCGGCGTCACGGATCTTACGACCGATCTTCTCACTTCTGTCGTCCAACAACACTCTGACTTCAGAATTCTTCAATGTCTCATACACCTTCTCGGCATATTCCTGATATTTCTCGCTGATAGGCAGGATGATAGCCTGGTCAGGAGCGAGCCACAACGGGAAGTCGCCGGCGCAGTGCTCGAGCAACACAGCCACGAAACGTTCCATTGAACCGAATGGTGCTCTGTGAATCATCACAGGACGGTGTTTCTCGTTGTCTTTGCCGATATATGTGAGGTCGAAACGCTCTGGCAAGTTGTAGTCAACCTGGATTGTGCCAAGCTGCCAACGACGACCGAGTGCGTCTTTCACCATGAAGTCCAACTTCGGACCGTAGAACGCAGCCTCGCCGAGCTCTTCTCTTGCCGGAAGATTCTTCTCTGCGCAAGCCTCTCTGATGGCCTGTTCTGCTCTCTCCCAGTTCTCGTCTGTACCGACGTATTTTGTTGTGTTGCTTGGGTCACGAAGTGAAATCTGAGCCTCAAAGTTCTGGAAATTCAAAGCCTTGAAGATGATTTCGATGATGTTCATCACGCGGATGAACTCGTCTTTCACCTGGTCAGGACGGCAGAAGATGTGGGCGTCGTCTTGTGTGAACGAACGGACACGTGTCAAGCCGTGCAACTCGCCGCTCTGCTCGTAACGATACACTGTACCGAACTCTGCCAAACGCAGCGGGAGGTCTTTGTATGAACGTGGCTGCCACTTGTAAATCATGCAGTGATGAGGGCAGTTCATCGGCTTCAGCAAGTAAATCTCGCCTTCCTCAGGTGTGGTGATCGGCTGGAAGCTGTCCTTGCCGTAATGATCCCAGTGACCTGATGTCACGTAAAGATTCTTGTTTCCGATATGAGGAGTGATAACCTGCTCATAACCATAGTGTTTCTGAATCTTTGTGAGATATTCCTGAAGGCGGTTACGCAGAGCTGTACCTCTTGGGAGCCACATCGGGAGACCTTTGCCAACCATGTCGGTGAACATGAACAGCTCAAGCTCACGACCGAGTTTGCGGTGGTCGCGTTTCTTAGCTTCCTCAAGAAGAACGAGGTATTCCTCGAGTTCTTTCTGCTTCGGGAAGGTGATACCGTAGATACGTGTCAGCTGCTTGCGGTTCTCGTCGCCACGCCAGTAAGCGCCAGCGATTGATGTCAGCTTCACAGCCTTTATGCATGATGTATCAGGGATATGCGGTCCGCGGCACAAATCAGTGAAAGTTCCTGATTTGTAATATGTTATGGTACCGTCTTCAAGCTCGTTGATAAGCTCGACTTTGTACTCATCGCCTTTCTCGGTGAAATATTTCAAAGCGTCGGCTTTGCAAACGTCAACACGCTCAAATGCCTGTTTTTCCTTGGCGAGCTCGAGCATCTTTTTCTCAATCTTCACGAGGTCTTCTTCGGTCAATGTCATGTCGCCGGTGTCGATATCATAGTAGAAACCGCTCTCGATAGCCGGACCGATGCCGAATTTCACGCCTTTGTAAAGCTGCTCGATAGCCTCTGCCATGAGGTGTGCCGATGAGTGCCAAACTGTAGCTTTTCCCTCAGGATCGTTCCACGTAAACAACTGAATATTAGCGTCTTCGTTGATTGGACGAAGTGCGTCCCACATCTTGTCATTCACCTTTGCTGACAACACGTTGCGAGCCAAGCCTTCGCTTATGCTTTTGGCAATGTCCATTGGCGTTACGCCCGCTTCAAACTGTCTGACTCCACCGTCAGGAAATGTAATATTTATCATATCAAATTATTTTTCGCAAAAAAGCGCTGCAAAATTACGAAATTTTTTAACACGAAATTCACTGATTATCAAAATTTTTTCAATCAATTTTAACACGCCTCAAATCCAGCAAATTCACGGGGTTTCCGTCGAATCCGCTCACCCTTTTGTTGACAAAGCGCAGCACCTCGTCGTAAAACAGTATCACAACAGGCGCCTCAGTCATCATCAAAGAGTCCATTTCGTGATATATTTCGGCTCTGGTTTTCAAGTCGTTAGTAGCAATCGCTTTCGCATAAAGCTCATCAAATTTTGGGTTCGAATAATGGGTGTAGTTCGGACCTTTCGGAGCAAAATTTTCGGTTGTGAAAAGTGAGAGATAATTCTCTGCATCGGGATAATCGGCAACCCACGAACTGCGGAAGAAAGGCAGGCTGCACTGGGCACGTTTCTCACGCAAAGCCGCCGGCATCATCTCCTCCACCTTGCACACCAACCCGACATCGGTCACCGACGACTGCACAAACTTCGCCAAATCGATGTAATCCTTTGTGGTATAAAGCTTTATCTCACTTCCTTGAAGCTGATATTTCTCGATAATCTCAAACGATTTCTGCTGGTTGAAAGCATATCCGATTTGTCCCAAAGAATCGTATCCCGGCAATCCCGCAGGGATAATTCCGCCGTTTCCAGGAGTTCCGATGCCGTTTCTCAGATATCGAAGCATCTTCTCCCTGTCAATCGAATAATTCACCGCCTGACGCAATGCAACTTGACGTTCTTTATCATCTCTTTCTTCTTGATTATCAATATAAAACGAAAGATATTCAGTATTCAGATACGGCTCACGTATCAGATAAAAACGGTCCTCATATTTGCTTCTCAAAAAGCCGTCGCGAGTCAGAAGTTCGTCTTTGTAACGCGCATCGACACCCGACATGAAATCGGTTTTTCCTTTCACAAACTCCATGAACGCCACCTGTTTGTCGATGAGGAAACTCACCGAAACGGCATCAATATAAGGTAATCTTTCGCCGTTTTCAAACTCAAAATATGCAGGATTTTTGCGCATCACGAGGCGTACACCTTCTTTCCAATATTGGAATTTGAACGGTCCGGTTCCAACAGGATGCCGACCGAAATTCTCGCCATAAAAATCAACCGCTTCATGAGGCACCACTGAGGCGTAAGTCATTGATAATATGCCAAGAAACGCCGGAAAAGGCTCTTTCAATTCCACTTGAAAAACAGAGTCGTTCAATGCCTTGAAAGCGTATCCGTTTTCATTTTGTTTCACCTGAGCAAAAATCCATGTTCCTGGCGAACTTAACTTCCTGTCAATCAACCGGTTAAACGAATATTCAAAATCTTGCGCCACTACCCTTCTGCTCTTCCCGTTGAAACAGCTGTCGTTGTGGAAAAGCACGTCGTCACGAAGCAAAAACGTGTATGTTTTGCCGTCTTCGGATATGTCCCAACTTTTTGCCACGCTTGGCACTATATTCATGTCGTCGTCAAACGCTACAAGGCTGTTATACAATTGGTTACAAGCCCAGATATGCGGCTGGTCCTTGGCATAAATAGGATCTAGCGACAATATCCCCGCCGACTCGTTGTACTTGAAAATCTTCAAGGTAGCGTCCGGGTCTTTTCTTCCGCACGAAGCGAAAACGAGCAAAATCGCAAATATAAAAAGCACTTTTTTCATCATTGCAAAATTATCAAATAAATTCGTATCTTTGCAAAAATTTTTTCAAGGAAATGCGCATAAAAAATATCAGAAGCGACCGCGGAGTCCTCGTCATCACCGACTATGGCGACAACACCATTATCGTGCCATTGAGCAACCGCGACAAGCTCCTGAGTTTCATGCGCTCCAACGCCACCAACGTGCCGCTCTTCCCGATGGAAGTGATTGACAGTCTTGCCAATGCTGCCTCACACAAGGTCCAAATCAAGATGGAGGCAAAGCGGCTCCTCCCCGAGTGGCCTTATTTCGTTATCGACTTAAACTTCAGATACTCAAAGAGTTACGACATCTCATTCGAGGAGCCGTTTTTCAAGATCTCCCACCCTCTCGACGACGGCACAACCTTTTTCCGCGTTGAATACGAGGAAATCGAGTCTGACTTTACACCCAACGGCAAATATCGTGGTGCTCACGCCCGCCGCTACCACCTCGACGAGATTATGGAAAGTCTGGAATATCTCGCAAAAGACACCCCAGACCTTCAAATTGAAGCAGTGATTCAGACAACTGCTGGCGAAATCTACACCTCCGACAAGATTTTATTTAGACAGGATTTACAAGATTAACAAGATTTAAATATACAGACTTCTGTCTTCTCAACTCACTTATTATTCTCCTTTTTCCTTACAACTTTATGCCTCAGTTTCACCACTGCAAAATTCAGCTCAAATTCCGATTCAGTTTCACTAACTTTTAAATCGTCGCCGATAATATCAGAAATAATGTTATCGCTCTTTTCAACCAATTGTTTCTGTGTTTCTTGGCCTTGAGGTTGCGACATTTGTGAAATGGTTCTTCCTAGCTCCCTTATTTTTGCAAAAGTCTCAATGATTCTGATAGTTGTATCGGTTGCAACATCACTTTTTAAAATAGTAGCAAGCATGTAAAGCCCTTTTTCAGTGAAAACTTTCAACGGTACTGTTGAATGCTTCAAATTAGCGAACCGGTCAAAATTTTTGACCAGTTCCATCTCTTCTTTAGTAGCAGTAAATACATAGCCTTTCGGAAATTTCTTCGGATTGTTTTTGACCGCTTGATTGATTTCTTTTGTCTCAACTTTGTACAATGCAGCCACATCTGCGTCAATGAGAACCTGTTTGCCTCTCAAATTGATAATCATGTCTTCGATTTGCTCGAATTTAACAATACTTTTCTTTGCCATAATAATAATTTTAAAGTTTACTTGGCAAAATTACAGCCTAAGAATCAACCACCAATTAATGTAGTGCCACTTTTTGCTGTTTGAAAGTGATTTTTAACATAAGTTGCAGGAATATGAAGGAAATCTTAAAATATTTTAACAAATCACTCGACGAGATAATGGAAAGTCTGGAATATCTCGCAAAAGACACCCCAGACCTAAAACTTGAAGCAGTGATTCAAACAACTGCCGGAGAAATCTACACTTCCTACAAGATTATATTTAGACAGGATTTACAAGATTAACAGGATTTTTACAAAGACTACATTAGTCATAACTAATCCTTTCTTCTGATATTATAATTCTTAGGCTTATTCAAAGCCGCATTAAGGCTTTTTATATCGTCAGCCCTAAAATAGTATAAACAAATCTCATTCCATTGGTTGTGTGAGTCATATTTTCCACACATAACGCTATTATCTATTTTGTTTCTATAAATCGGAATAGTATCATTCAGCGTAGTTTCAAATGTAAAATTATCCTCAAGATAACAATTAAGCAAATACTCTACATTCTTTCTAATATATAAATCCGCCTCAAAATAACTTCTATTATCAAAGATAAAATCCATTTCACCACATGCGTATGAATAACCGCTAGGACCAGTGTATTGATAAACTAGAATCGTATCATTAATATAACCTGACATATAAGGATTGCCATATAATTCTCTGATTCTATTGGTATAACAACCAAACTCAAAAGTCGGTTCTCTAAACAAATCCACAATAACATCAACTGTCAAGCTATGAAAGCCGTTATCCAATGTTACTTGAGCACTACCAACATTTCTTCCATTCAAAACCCCATCATCCGAAACTGTCACATACGTGTTGTCAGAAGATGTATATGTTATAGGATATGCTGAAGAATCAACAATCTTATGCTCCTCCCTTAATACTAAATGAATAGGATTATCATCATTATAAACCAACTCATCACATATCTGCTCTGTTGTAAACACTTTCTCTTCTCCATAATAACACTGCGCCTCATCTAACGCGTAAGCTCTAACATGATATGTCGTATTACCAACAAGACCAGTAATAGTACACACAAAAGGCTCATTCCAAATTTCTGTCGACACATAATTATCACTTGGTAAAGGATTCCCTTCAGTATTCCAACATACACCCAATTCCGTCAATGAAAAATTAGGGGTTACAATAGCATCACCACCACAAACGGCAGAGCATGTAGTGATTTCCTGTGGCGTATATGTATGAATCGTAACACTATTAGTAGGGTTTAATGTCGTCGTAAATGTTTTTACCTCCCCATAATAGTACTCCAATCCTCGCAAAGCATAAGCTCTTACATAATAACGCGTTTCTGGCTCAAGTCCAGTAATAGTGCATACAAATGGTTCATTCCACACTTCCGTAGATACATGATTATCACTTGCCTCGGGATTTCCTTCTGTATTCCAGCAAACTCCAATTTCAGTTAACGATAACCCTTGAATTACAACGGCATCACCACCACACAAAGCACTCGTATTAGAAATGTTTTGTGGAGAATATGTCGTTACCTTTACATCATTAATAGTATTACCTCCACTTCCTCCTGAATTTGACGTATTGTCTGAATCTTTTTTACACCCAGAAACAATAATGGTCAACATTATTATTCCAATCAATAATTTAATAGAATCTTTCATGGTATTTAATTTAATATGACAACAAAAAACCGCGAACTATTTCTGTCTCGTACCTGAGGTTCGGCAAAACCCATACTACTAAACAAGAAAGCTCACGGTGTTGTGAGCATTTCTCCTTTCTTGTCGTAGTATTACACCAAAATTTGCCGATTTCAGGTACACCAAGAAAAGCGAAAACGCCTTTTTATGTCTTTTATTTATCTAAATGTCTGTTTTTTAATAATATTTGTTAGTTTGACAAGGCAAAGATAGTAAATTTTTGTAATGTATGAAGATTTTTATTCTATTTTTTTGCTTTATTTTCACAAAAATTATATTTTTGCATCGTATTCATAACCAAAAACAGCAGTGTATCGTAAAACATTTATTGGAATGGGGAATTCACTGAACAGTGATGGGTATTTGATTTGTTTAAAAATAAATGTTGATATGGTACAACAAAGTAAAAATAAAGTTAAACTCAATAAAGAGTATAAAGTCATCGGACGAATTCCGATGGCTGCTATTAAAAAGATTCAAGAAGTGATGGAGTTGCCTGGAAATGTCCAGACAATAAGAGTGAATATTGGTAATACTTTAAAACATAACAAGAAGCATCTCGATGAAATTGAAATGCATTTGACCCAACTCGGTTTAACAAAAGAGGATTATGTTGAGTTTGTCGCTAAAAAATTCAATGAAATCCATAGTGGCAACACTCCGTTATCACTTTTACTTGCAGTAGCTAATGAAGAATACCCGAATCACGTTGCCGCTGTTCGACTAAATTATAACAAGAACGAAAACTTCTGGTTAGTAACGACAGTGCATGCCATAAGACCTGACGATTTAAAAAGAATTCCACTAATCTGGAAAAAATGAAAAAGGAGACCGAAGTCTCCCTTTATTTCGTAGTCGCCCCTGCTACGAGGCCGCTTGCTCGACCTGTCTGTTAGCCACCCAACGCATAATAAAGCAAGGTGCGAGGGCCTGGGCGCTCCAGACGTTGCAAAGGTACAAAATATTTTAAAATTGCGATATATTTATAAAAAAATATTTGTTTACGCCTTAAATCCCGTAACCTTACGGTGCGAATCTACCAAAAACTTATTATAATCCAACGCGTTAACCTCTTGTTCCTTCTCTAATGCAAGGTCCAAAACCTCGAGCATGTTGTCGACGAAATGGAACTGCAGACCTTCAATGTATTCAGGCTTGATGTCCATAAAGTCGCGCTCGTTGTCAAGTGACAAAATGACATCTGTCACGGCGTTGCGCTTAGCAGCAAGCATCTTCTCCTGAATGCCTCCAACCGGCAAAACCCTGCCACGGAGCGTGATTTCGCCTGTCATCGCGAGCTTGTCCTTGACACGACGCTGCGTGAATGCTGATGTCAGTGCTGTCAGCATGGTGATACCTGCTGATGGGCCGTCTTTAGGCGTAGCGCCTTCCGGAACATGAATGTGAACGTTCCATTCCTCAAACACTATCGGATTTATTTTCAATTCATTGGCATGTGCTTTAATAAACTCGTATGCTATTGTTGCCGACTCCTTCATCACGTCGCCAAGGTTGCCTGTCATGTTCAACTGACCGTGTCCCCTGCTCAAGCTGACTTCAATCGACAGAATCTCGCCGCCGACTGGCGTCCACGCCAATCCGATGGCAACGCCAGGCATGGTGTGTTTCACCTCTTCCTCATCGTGATGCATAGGCACGCCAAGGGCTTTCTTGAGGTCATCTTCAGTGACTTTCTTCTCGTAATCGCCACCAACAACAATAGCTTTCGCCTTCTTGCGAATCACATCGGCAATTTTGCGTTCAAGTGAACGCACACCAGCTTCACGAGTGTAGTCGTCAATGATTTTATAGATTATCTCTTCTGAAAACTGCACATCTTTTGCCTTCAAGCCGTGTTCCTTGAGCTGTTTTGGAATCAAATGGCGTTTTGCAATCTGATATTTCTCCTCTCGCAGATAGCCGTTCAAATCTATGATTTCCATTCTGTCGCGCAAGGCCGGATGGATGGTCTGAAGGTTATTCGCGGTGGCTATAAACATCACCTTCGAGAGGTCGTAATCCAACTCGATGAAGTTATCGTTGAATGTGTTATTCTGTTCAGGATCAAGGATTTCGAGCAAGGCAGCCTGCGGATCGCCGTTGATGTTGTTACCGCTCACCTTGTCGATTTCGTCGAGGATAAAGACAGGGTTCGACGACTTCGCCTTCTTCAGATTTTGAATAATCCTACCAGGCATTGCGCCGATGTATGTCTTACGGTGTCCACGAAGCTCAGATTCATCTCTAACACCGCCCAACGACATGCGTATGTATTTGCGTCCCAACGCTTTAGCTATCGACTTACCCAACGATGTCTTACCAACGCCAGGAGGTCCAACCAAGCACAAAATCGGGGATTTCATGTCGTTTTTCAGCTTCAAAACCGCCAGATGCTCCACTATCCTATCCTTGATTTTCTCAAGTCCGAAATGGTCTTTGTCGAGCACTTTCTGTGCATGTTCGAGGTCAAAATTGTCCTTTGTATACTCATTCCAAGGCAACTCTACGAGAGTCTCAAGATAGTTATGCTGGACGCCATAGTCGGCTTGCTGCGGATTCATGCGCTGCATCTTCTGGAGCTCTTTTTCGAACACCTCCGCCACCTCCTTGCTCCATTTCTTCTTCGCAGCCTTTGCCTTCAAATCCTTAACATCCTGCTCGTTAGGCGTACCGCCAAGCTCTTCCTGGATAGTCCTAAGTTGTTGATTAAGAAGATATTCACGCTGTTGTTTATCAAGGTCGGTCTTCACCTTGCTCTGAATCTGCTGTTTCAGGTCGACCATCTGCATCTCTTTGTTGAGGAACTTCAGAAGCTCGTTGGCAAACTTGGTTATATCGTTGATTTCCAACAGTTTCTGGCGGTCTTCCATCTTTGCTACGAGGTTACTCGCAATGAAGTTGACCATAAACCAAGGGCTCTCAATGTTGCGGATGGCGAACGTGGCCTCAAACGGCACTGCTCCCGACTTCTGCACGATCTGCATCGCCATGTCCTTGATGCTCTGGATCAAAGCTTTGAACTGGCGGTCGCGTGGCACTGGTGAGTTATCGCCAAACGGAGTGATTCTGCCTCTCAGATAAGGCTCAGTCTCTGTTATCTCCTCCAGTTTGAAACGGCGTTTTCCCTGAATGATGACAGTGGTGTTTCCGTCAGGCATCTCCAGTGTCTTCATGACCTGCGCGATGGTACCAATTTCAAAAAGGTCGGCTTGCTGCGGGTCTTCCACCTTGGCGTCGCGTTGAGTGATGACACCAATGTCCATACCTTTTTTATATGCGTCCTTCACAAGGCGGATGGTCTTGTTGCGTCCCACAGTGATCGGGATGACGACGCCCGGGAACAGCACTGCGTTACGCAGAGCCATTATTGGCAGCTCTTCCGGCAGTTGCGCGTCGATCATACGTTTCTCGTCTTCCGGCGAAAACAGCGGAATATATTCTGTGTCAGCCTCAATTATGTCGCTGAGGATTATATCGTGGTTGATTTTATTATCCATAAAAACGTTTTTTCAGACTGTGTCTATCAAAAATCGTGCCAAAAAAAGCCCTTGTCATTTCTGGCAAGGGCAAAACTTCATTATGAAAAATTTAACAAACCTATTCTGGGATTATTTTTTCTTAGCTTCCTGGAATTTTTTGTACTTGTTGTTGAATTTATCAACGCGACCTGCAGTGTCGACAAGTTTCATCTTACCAGTGTAGAATGGGTGTGATGTGTTTGAAATCTCAAGTTTCACCAGTGGATACTCATTGCCGTCTTCCCAAACGATAGTCTCTTTGGTATTGATGGTGGAACGTGACATAAAAGCGTGGTCGTTTGACATGTCTTTAAACACGACCAGTCTGTAATTCTTTGGATGTATGTCTTTTTTCATTGCTGTATAATTTTCCTTTCAATTCGGACGGCAAAAATACAACATTTTTCAATACGTGAAGCATTTTTTTTAAAAATTTTTTTAATTTTTCTTCGCATTGATTTTCAACACATTACAAAAACTGAAAAAATGTCATGATTTCTGCCAAAGATTCACCATCGTCAAATAAAAATAAAAATTTTCATTTTTCCTTGCTTTTTTCAAAAACATCATTTATTTTTGCAGTGTCAAGTTATAAATAAGGAGGAACTCATGATTAAGATTGCTAAAGAACTGTACGAGTTTGCGCTGATGCGCTATGAAGAGCTTTTCCTTTTGGCTGGTGGCGAGTCACCGGTCAACAGCCGCGATGCCTTAGAAATGGCTGTTATGACGAGGATTGTGAACGAATATGAGGAACAATATTTCCCGGCAATAGATTAACATCTCCCCTTTTTCATTGATTATCAAGCGTTTTACATGGGATAAAAAGATTTTTATCTTTTGTGTTTTATATTGTTTTATTTACTAACTTTGCAACGCTGAAAAAGCATAAAATAAATAAGGTATTTCTAAATTTATAAACTTAAAATATAACGTAATGAAACACAATTTCAATGCGGGACCATGCGTCCTTCCAAAAGAAGCCGTTGAATCAACAATCAACGCAATTCGCAATTTTGACAACACAGGTATCGGTTTGATGGAAATTTCACACCGTACTCCAGGTTGGGAGCGTATCATGGAAGAAACACGCCAGTTATGGCGCGACATCCTCAATATTCCAGCAGAATATGAGGTCCTCTTCCTCGGTGGTGGCGCAAGCACACAGTTCTTCACAGTGCCAGCTAACCTTCTGAAGACAAAAGCTGCTTACCTCCAGACAGGTGTTTGGGCAAAGAAAGCCGCTAAAGAAGCTAAGTTGTTCGGTAAAGTCGACATCGTCGCTTCATCAGAAGACAAGAACTACACATACATCCCGAAGGGCTACACAATCCCAACAGATGCTGACTACTTCCACATCACAACAAACAACACAATCTACGGTACAGAGATCCGCACCGATATGGATTGCCCGGTGACACTCGTTGCTGATATGTCATCAGATATCATGAGCCGTCCAGTCGACGTGAAGAAATACGGTTTGATCTACGGTGGCGCTCAGAAGAACGTCGGTCCTGCTGGCGTGACATTCGTCATCGTCCGCAAAGACCTCCTCGGCAACATCGGCGACCGTGCTTATATGAACCCACTTCCAACAATGGTTGACTATAAGACACACGCTGCTGAAGAAGCTAAGAACGTCAGTATGTTCAACACACCTCCAGTACTTCCTATCTTCGTCATGCACGAGACATTGAAGTGGTTAAAGGACACCATCGGCGGTGTCGAGGCTATGAACAAGCTCGCAGTCAAGAAGTCAAACCTCCTCTACGAAGAAATCGACCGCAACTCAATGTTCGTCGGTACAGCTGAGAAAGACTCACGTTCAATCATGAACCACTGCTGGGTGATGGCTCCAGGTCGTGAAGACCTCCAGGACGCTTTCATGGCATTCGCAAAAGAACGCGGCATGGTCGGTATCAAGGGTCACCGTTCAGTCGGCGGCTTCCGCGCTTCATTATACAACGCCTGCCCAATCGAGTCAGTTGAGGCTCTCGTACAGTGCATGCAAGATTTCGAAAAAGCTAATAAATAAGACTTTAGACGTTAGACTTTAGACCTTAGTCATTAGATTAGGGTTTAAAGTCTTTCAAAATTTGATAAATACAAAAATCATGAAAGTATTAGTTGCAACAGAAAAGCCATTCTCAGCAGCAGCTGTCAATGGAATCCAGAAAATAGTTGAAGAAGCTGGTTACAGCTTCGCAAAACTCGAGAAATATACTGATGTTCAGCAATTCTACGATGCAGTCGCTGACGCTGACGCTCTCATCGTGCGTTCAGACAAGGTGACCAAGGAAGTCATCGACCACGCCAAGAACCTCAAGATCGTGGTTCGCGCCGGCGCAGGTTTCGACAACCTCGACCTCGCAGCTTGCACAGCAAGAGGCATCGTGGCAATGAACACACCAGGTCAGAACTCAAACGCAGTCGCTGAGTTGGCAATCGGTATGATGATCTACATGGCCCGTAACACATTCAAACCTGGCACAGGTTGCGAATTGAAGGGCAAGAGAGTCGGTATCCAGGCTTACGGTAACGTCGGCCGCCTCGTGGCTGAGAAAGCCAAGGCTCTCGGCATGGAAGTCTGGGCATTCGACCCATTCGTACCAACAGAGAAGATGGAAGCTGAAGGCGTTCACGTTCCTGCAACACTCGAGGAACTCTACGCACACTGCGACTACATCTCATTGCACATCCCGGCAAACGACCAGACAAAGAACAGCATCAACTACGCTCTTCTTTCAAAGATGCCTAAGGGTGGTTGCTTGGTCAACACAGCTCGTAAGGAAGTCATCAACGAGGCTGACATGGAGAAGATGCTCGCTGAAAGAGCAGATTTCAAGTATGTCACCGATATCGCTCCGGCAAACGCAGAGGCATTGGCACAGTTCGCTCCACGTTTCTTCGCAACACCTAAGAAACAGGGTGCTGAGACAGCTGAGGCTAACATGAACGCAGGTCTTGCAGCAGCTCGCCAGATCGTGGGCTTCTTCAAAGACGGTTGCACAAAATTCCAGGTTAACAAATAAAAACGAAACAATATGTCAGTTATAAGACCTTTCAAAGGATATCGTCCACCGGTTGATATCGTTGAGAAATTAGCTTCAAGACCATACGACGTTTTGAACACAGAGGAAGCTCGCGAGGAATGCAAAGGCAATCCTTACAGCCTTCTCCACGTGACCAAGGCTGAAATCGACCTTCCGGCCGGCCACAAAGACAGCGACCTTGAGACTTACATCAAAGTTGTTGAGAACTTCAACATGTTCAAAGACTACGGATGGCTCGTCCAGGACAACGAAGAGAAGCTGTACATCTACGCTCAGAGCATGAACCCGAAAGATGCCAACGCACACTGGCAGTATGGTATCGTGGCATGCGCATGGAGCGAGGACTACATCAACAAAGTGATCAAGAAGCACGAGTTGACACGTAAGGACAAGGAAGAGGACCGTATGAAACACGTCCGCATCACCAACGCCAACGTGGAACCAGTGTTCTTCGCATATCCGGCAGTGAACGAGATTGACGCCATCGTCAACAACATCGTCCGCCACGAGAAGCCAATCTACGACTTCATCGCTAAGGAAGACGGTTTCGGTCACCGTTTCTGGGTCATCGACGACAAGGCTACCATCGCCAAGTTAGTTGAGTTGTTCGACAAGAAAGTCCCTGCAATGTACATCGCCGACGGTCACCACCGCAGCGCTGCAGCAGCATTGGTCGGACAGGAAAAGAAAGAGCACAACCCACACCACACTGGCAAAGAGGAATACAACTTCTTCATGACAGTTATCTTCCCTGACAACCAGCTGAACGTCATCGACTACAACCGTGTTGTTAAGGATTTGAACGGCTTGAGCACAAAAGATTTCTTCAAAGCCCTCCAGGAGAGCTTCGACATCGAGTGCAAGTGCGACTGCACCAAGGACGGCGGCAAGTGCAACTGCGAGTTCCCATGCCACTGCGAGTGCTCGACAGAATACAAGCCTAACAAGCTTCACAACTTCTCAATGTACATTGAAGGTGTGTGGTATTCGTTGACAGCAAAGCCTGGTACATTCAACGACAGCGATCCTATCGGCGTTTTGGACGTCACAATCCTCAGCAACCTTGTCTTGGATAAGATTCTGGGCATCAAAGACTTACGTACCGATAAGCGTATCGACTTCGTTGGCGGCATTCGCGGCCTCGGTGAGTTGAAACGTCGTGTTGACAGCGGCGAGATGAAGGTCGCTTTCGCTCTCTATCCAGTGAGCATGAAGCAGATCATCGACATCGCTGACACAGGCAACATCATGCCACCTAAGACCACATGGTTTGAGCCGAAACTCAGATCAGGTCTCGTGATCCACACACTGGAATAATCCGATGATTAAAAAAAGCCCGCCGAATGGCGGGCTTTTTTAATATTATCTATTCCGCATCTCTTACGAGTCGGACACTTAATCCGTTTTTGCAGTTGTCAGTCGTGATTTCCAGCTCGTTGATTGTAAAACTCACACAAAAAGCATTATTACCAGATTCTTTGGAAGACGACCAATAGCGACCTGCGGAACCTACACGAAAGATATGACCGTGCTGATACCCTGAAGCTGGCAAAAATATCGCACCATAAGTCGCAAATTTTCTTTCCCATTCAGATTGTTTAATGCGATTACCGCTATACAACGCTCCCCTATCGTTAATGTTATTTAAGCTGTAAGAGCCTTTCCAATTATCTGGCAACAAAACCACACCGTTTACATCATTAACAACAGCTTTCGCATATCTCACACCAGATTTCGTTTTGCGTCTGTTTAACAAATAATCCCATTCGTCTTTAGTCAATGTGCGCCATTCCTTGTCTTCCATCTTCGTAATACTACCCTCCCATTCAAACAAATCATTCAAAGTATCACTTACGATATCCCATTGATTCTCAGCGAAACGCCATGTTTTAGTCAATTCGTTGTATTGAATATTGCCTTTTGAAAAATAAACATATTTATTCTGACTGACAGAAAACGCATCATCTTTAATTGTTACAGTATCTGTAATAATTTGTTTTACTACTATAACCTCCTGTTTATCAGCCTTTTCCACATTGAGATCAAACTCAATTTTCGTCTCTGCATCTTTAGATATCACAACTCTTTTTGCTTCAGGCTCATACCCTTCCAAACTGACAGAAATTTTATGATTTCCAACTTCCAAAGCCTCTGATAAATAAGGAGTTACACCGACGATTTTATTATCAACAAGCACAAACGCGCCTTTAGGATTGGTTTTTACAGTGATATAACCGACATCCTTCGGTTGTTCTTTGCGTTGTTCTTTGCGTTGTTCTTTTGGCAGCTCTTTCGGTTGCTCGATAGGCTTTTCAACAGGCTTTTCAATCTGTGCCATATTATTGGCATTCTCAAGTTTTTCAAGTCTTTTGATGATATCCTCATCCACAGTTGGTTTATTAACCAGAGTCATCTCATAACCTTTCTTGGGCTCCATATCGAATGGAAAATAAAACTCCGTTGAGCTTAAATCGGGATGCGAAATTTTCAGGAAAGTGGCGTAATAACTAATATAAAGCCATACTTCGCCGTCTTTGTACTCTATCTCAAAAAAGGTCTGTGCATCGCCACCGAAATTCAATTCACGACGTTGCCTGTCGTTAATATTTTCCGTCCTAACCTTCAAAACAGAATACGGCTTATCGTTATCGTCATACATCTTTTCGGTGTTAATATTAACAAAACCAGCCACTTCCTTAAACGATCCCTCTTTCACTTCAAGCTGAGCAAAAAGTTGCAATGACAAAACTATCGCAAAAACCAATAACAATACTTTTCTAAACATAGTTTTAATGATTAAGTGTGCAAAAATAAGTATTTTTTGTATTTTTGCAAAAATTATTTGAAATGGAAAAGAGTTTTGACCCCAATGCGGCGGCAGCAATAGGCTCAGGAATTTACGGATTGCCTTGCACAGCTGAGGAAGCAGAAATAATCATCATCCCTGTGGAGTGGGAGTTGACCACGAGTTACAACAGAGGCACTGTCGACGGTCCGAGTGCGGTGTTCGACGGCTCGATGCAGGTGGATTTGTGCCATCACGACTACCCTGACCTGTGGCAACGAGGCATCTGGATGGACGAGTTCCCGAAAGAATTGAGGGAACTGCACGACAAGCTGGCCCCTGTCAGCGAGGATATCATTGAAGGCATCGAAAACGGCGATGTCGACGAGTTCCCTTGGAAATACGAGGCGAAATACAAAGCCATTGAAGACGGCTTCGAGAAGATGTTCGCTTGGTTGCGCGAGCGCATTGAATTTTGGCAGAAACAAGGAAAGAAGGTCGGACTTTTAGGCGGCGACCACAGTACGCCTCTGCCCTATCACCAATACCTTAATAATATAGGTGTCAAGTACGGCATTCTGCACATTGATGCTCACAGCGACCTGCGCGAGCGCTTCGAAGGCTTTGAATATTCGCATGCTTCAATATTTTACAATGTCTTGAAGCTTGAAAAAGTCGAGAAACTGGTGCAGGTGGCAATTCGTGACTATTGCCATCAAGAAAAGCAGCTGATAAAAGACTCCAACGGGCGCGTGAAGGTGTTTTACGACCGCGACAACCGTCGCAGAATGTATGAAGGCGCCAACTGGAAGCAGATTTGCGACGAAATAGTGAAAGAATTACCTGAAAAGGTATATATTTCAGTCGATATCGACGGTTTGGACCCGAAGCTCTGTCCAAATACAGGCACTCCAGTTCCAGGCGGCATGGAATACGAAGAATTAATGTATCTCCTCAACAGAATCAAGGAATCAGGAAAAGAGATTATCGGCTTTGATTTGTGTGAGGTCTCGCCAGGTGAAGGCACCGAATGGGACGGAAATGTTGGAGCGAGAGTGCTGTATCACCTCTGCGGAATCGTTTAATCTCACAGATTACACAGATTTTACAAATAAAAGCTCGTTTTCACGAGCTTTTATTTTATAATGATTTTCTGAGTTTTAATGTCGTTTCCGAGAAGCTGGAATATGTAAACACCGGTTTGTGCTGGTTTGTGAATCGTCTCTCCTTTGACTACATTATTTGTTGAAATCATGCGACCCATAATGTCAAAGATTTGGAGTGTACCTTCGTCTGTGATAACGATTTCATCACCATTTTGATAAGCGAACATCGAGTTTTCGGAAGATTCCAAACTATCGGGATTCGCCATAGCAATTACAAAACGCTCAACAGGATCAGAAGGCGAGCCGACAAATGAATACTCGGTTTCAGTTAGCAAATCGACATCTTCTCCAGTCAATCTGTCTATAAGGTGAAGATAGCTGAAATCGCCGTCAGCATTGACTTTCAGATTATATTTTCCAACGGTAGCAGCTTTGAAATACAGGTCAAATTCCTTCGTTTCGTCATCGATATCCGCCACGGCGTAATCAGCATCGTTATTATGGATATACAGCATCTGCGCTTTGTCGTTGCGATGTTCTATTTTGTTCAGACCATCACCGTCTTTGAAAATCGCATAAGCCACATCTTCGAAGTTATCGTTTGAAACTGCGAATTGTATTACATTTCCGACATCTTTTGATGCTCCTGAAGCCGTAGAATTTACAAAATACAACCAATCACCCTGAGTGACAAAGCTTTTTGCCTTCACAAGAATCGCCTCACAAGGATTTATTGGTGTTGAATTATCCGCTCCAGCAAGCCATACGCCGTTGTTTTGCAGTGTATAGAAGCCGTCTTCGAGATAGCTGTAATTATAAAAAGCGGTGTTTGCACCTTTATAGATATTGTGTGCATAAGGATTTCCGATAAGATGGAAACCTTTCAGATCGCCCATGGCAGTTGTGTAGGACAGTCGATAACCGACATAAGAAGTGGTCAGAGTTCCATTGAATTCGAGAGCTGAGTCATCCGCTCTGCGATAAAGATACCCGCGTCCGCTTTCAAAAGAATTGAAAGGATGTTCAGGATTGCGACAGTTTTCCCAAGTAGCGACGGATTCGTTGTAGCGATAGACATCATAAGCAACATCGGTCAGATTGCTCACATTCGCGAAAGCGATATCATCGGCAGGCGTTGAGACGGCATACCAGCCATCAACTGATTCTTCATAAGCGTTTACGTTTTTCTTTACCTTGCCGTAGATGCCTTGTGTTTCATTTACAAGTTGTCCGCCGTCTTCAATAACAATATTTGAGCCTGACAGTTGGGCTATTGTGCCGGTCACTGTAAGAGTTACTCCGAAATTGATTGTAACGGTCTTATCCTCAAAAATATTTAATGTGCCGACGGTAACGTTTTCATCGACAGTAACATCGGAATTGATGTTAGTAATATCTGTCGAAGTCGGTTTTGTTCCAGATGCCCAGTTCGACGATTCACTCCACTTATTCGAGCTCATTCCACCATTGAATACGCATCCTGAACTGGCTGAACAATTCATTGTGAAAGAATGACCGAAAGTCTTAGGATTAACAGAAGGCACATCATAAAACACCACACCGTTAGAATTTTTCAATGAGAAACGGCATTCGTCAACATAAAGACCCAATGTCCAAGAGAGCGCCACTTGGGTTCCATCCACGACTTTTCTGTTAAAAATTGTCGCTGTATAAAGATTTGGTTCAAGTACATCGGTGAAAGTGTTTTCATACTTCACTTTCAGTTGATTGCCATTCCAGCCGTCTTTATAATAATCGTCGAGAGTGAAAATTATTTCGCAGACATCAGCTTCTGGTGCGAAACGCGCGGTAAAATTGCTGTTTTCAGTCACCTTGAACGAGTAAGGGTTGTCGGACGACACTATTTCTGTGCCGTTCATCCAATAGCAGAAGGTGTAGTTTTCAGCAGGTGTGGCAGTAATTGTTGCGATATCACCATAGCTGTAATCAGCTGATGCTGAGACAGTTCCGCCAACACTCTCATAAACCGACGGGGTAATTGTCAAAGAATTCGGTTCCATGAACACCGCCTCGATGTCGCGGCTGTAATAAACCTTGAATTTATATACCTTATCAGTGGAAACGATGCCTCCATTCTCTGACCAATAACAGAAAACATTATCTCCAACAGCTGTTGCTGTAATTGTGATTTCCGCTCCATTCGCAATATCAGTGCCACCGCCGGAAACAGTTCCCAGTGATGCATTGTTATAGGCAACGTCAACAGTATGTGTCGTGGTTATGCCATCATCGCCGGGATGGATGTTGAAAATTGCGTAGTTATTATACTTAAAATAATGAGCATCACCTTCTGGATGAACTACATCTACAGCCACATAACAATTCTTGCTTCCGCTCCAGCCCCAGTTCATGTGAAGCAGGTCATTGTCGTCGTATCCGTCGCAGACAAAAGCATGTCCTGAAATTTTTCCATTATTGGCGACATCTTTGCCCGAATAATACACCGGTCGGTGTAAATCAAGACATGCCTTCACTCGTGCAAGCCATACCTTATCATCATAATCGTTCCTGTCGCCTTCGCTCATCTCAGTTGAATATCTGAAATAAGTCTTCAAAACATAAGGAACGTCGCGCGAGTTGGCTCCGGAGCCACCGGTACCATAATCCATATTAACCGACACGCCGCAATGATAAAGCAATGTAGCGACAGCATTTTTTTGATCATCTGTTGAACCACTTGTCAGCTGATCCGGCATATTACCCCACCCGTATGTAGTCGCGCCAAAATTTACCGACTGTGTGCCGTAAGTGGCATGAGTGTAACTATGTGAACCCTTGCCTGTTACAGGTTTTTTATGATAATACATTATCTGTCCCATCGCTGTGGCGACGCAGCCTGCATAAACGTGACCGCCAGAGCCGCCGCTGGCAGCTAACGGGCACATGATATTATAATACCTGTTCTGATCCCAAAGTGATGTAAGCAATGGAGAGACAACAGGTGTGTTTCTTTTATCATTCATTCTGCCTGTCGTCTTCACGAGTTTCCATCTCTTGAGAATTTGCTCGTCTGAAACGTCCTTGGAAACGCCATACTTAATCCGTTCAATGAAGCCTTCAAGATATCCCTGCATCGCCGGCGGAACATCATCCGCATTAAAAACACCCTCGTCGGAATATGCGAGGATTGGCGTGGCGCAGTCGTCGGCAGAAACAATGACAAAGCCGTTTTCAGCGTTGAACACATAAAACGCCGCATCTCCCCTGTCGATATTGTAAGTCGCTACAAGCTGCAAATCGTCAGCAGATTTGACATTTGTCGAAGCCTGAAGGAATTTTGTTCCTATCGATTTTGCTGTATTGACATCGACAGGATTAGCACTAACGACAAAAAACGCTGCCAGAAGCAGCGTTAAAAATATTGATTTTCTCATTATTTTATTCCATGTTTGTATAGACAGCCTGCACGTCCTCGTCGTCTTCGACTTTGTCGAGGAAGTTCATGATGCTTTCAATCTGTTCGTCGTTGAAAGCAACAGGGTTGTTGGCAAAACGCTGTAGGTTAGCCTTGACGATGTTAATCTTCATGCCTTCCAAAGCCTCGTGCATTGTGCCGTAAGCTGTCCAGTCGCTGTATGCGAATGTGCCGTCTTCAGTCTCCTCAATCTCTTCAAGACCAGCGTCGATGAGTTCGAGTTCGAGGTCGTCCTTGCTCATTCCGGCAGGGATTTCAATCTGGAACACAGCCTTGCGTGTGAACATATATTCAAGCTGACCAGTCTTCAGCAACTCGCCGCCTGCTTTGTTGAAATATGAACGGACATTGGCAACTGTACGTGTAGTGTTGTCTGTAGCGCATTCAACAACGCAGAGCACGCCGTGAGGACCCTTGCCTTCATAGACGATTTCAACCATATCAGCCGTGCTCTTATCGGTAGCACGTTTGATAGCTGCATCGATGTTATCTTTTGGCATGTTTTCCGCCTTGGCGTTCAAGATAGCCTGACGGAGTTTAGGGTTCATATCTGGATCCGGACCGCCTTCTTTTGCTGCGATTGTGATAATTTTTCCAAGTTTCGGGAACACTCTTGACATGTGGCCCCATCTTTTCATCTTAGCCGCCTTGCGGTATTCAAATGCTCTTCCCATAGTAACAATATTTATTTTTCGGCCGCAAAATTAATAAAAAAATTGTTTGGTTATTATTAAATATGAAAATTTTTAGACTTTAGGCTTTAGACCTTAGACCTTAGTAGAAACGACTAAAGTCTAAGGTCTAACGTCTAAGGTCTTCTATTATGTCTTCTGTTTCTTTTTCTTTGCTGCCGGAAACAACACATTATTCAATATCAAACGATATCCTGGTGAGTTCGGGTGCATATCGAGCTCCGTTGGCGGATCGCCCACCAGGTGCTGATAATCCTCAGGGTCGTGACCGCCAAGGAAGGTCCAAAAACCATTTCCGTAGTCACCGTGGATGTATCGGTCTTCTTCCAATGCGGCATTATCACCCAAGACGACCACCGTAGGCTTTACAAATCTCTTATCGAATGCCGTGGTCTGTCCCATGAAGCCTTTTATCAGCTTTTCGTGGTCCTGAGTCAGCATTGTCGGAACAGGATCCCACTTGGCGGAGAAATCGAACAAAAGAAAGAAATCATTGCCTTCTCTCACAGATTTAGGACGAGTCAATGTAACGTCGATATTCGAAACCTCGTATTCCTGCGGGTTTGTCGACACAGTAAAGTCAGTGAAAGCAAAGCAGTTATCATAATTCAATCGCTGTGGATCGCCAGGACGGATTGCGTCGCCATCAAACATCACATCGCATATATCGAGACCGTCAGCTGCCAAAGCGATGTCGAAGCTATCAGGTGCCGAACACATGGCGAAAAGATATCCACCACCAGCCACGAAGTCACGGATTTTTTTCACAACTGCGAGTTTCAGTTGAGAGACCTTGGTAAAACCATGTCTTCTCGCCGTCTCCTCCTGTTTTTTCACGTCTTCCTGATACCAAGGATAATTCCTGTATTTCGCCCAGAACTTGCCATATTGCCCCGTAAAGTCCTCGTGATGCATGTGAAGCCAGTCGTAAGTCGGCAAAACGCCATCCAACACCTCGTCGTCGTATATTATATCATAAGGTATCTCGGCGTAAGTCAAAACCAAAGTCACCGCATCGTCCCAAGGAAGGATGTTTTTGGGGGCGTAAACTGCCAAACGAGGCACTTTTTGAAGTTTCATCTCATCCATATTAACTCCAGGATCGGCAATTTCTGCCAATATGCTCTGTGCCTGAACGTCGGCAATCACCTGATATGAAACATTTCTGAGCTTACACTCACGCTCAAGCATCTCGTGATACGGCATCAGATAGCTTCCACCTTTATAATTAAGCAGCCAGCTTATTTCAACCTCGCGTTGCAGTACCCAATAAGCCACTCCGTAGGCCTTCAGGTGGTTGGTTTGTGTTTCATCCATCGGAATCAGGATGTAAGCAGCGAAGATTTTTGGCAAAGCCAACATCATGATAATCAATAAGATGATATATTTTTTAAAGTTTTTCATCTTTATTAAAATTTAATGCAAAAATAGTAAAAAGACCTTAGACTTTAGACCTTAGACTTTAGTTTTTATTTTTTTTGTCGGTGATTAAGAATTTTTGTATTTTTGCAGGTTGAAATATTGAAAATTTAATTTTTATACATAAAAATATGGAAAATACAACATTGAAAAAGACTGCATTGAACGCAATGCACTATGAAATGGGCGCCAAGATGGTTCCATTTGCAGGTTTCGACATGCCGGTTCAGTTTGAAGGCGTGAACGTTGAACACGAGACAGTCCGCAAGGGCGTTGGTGTTTTCGACGTGTCTCACATGGGCGAGTTCCGCGCAAAAGGTCCTAAGGCTTTCGCATTGGTACAGCGCTGCACGTCAAACGACGTGGCAGCATTGGTTGACGGCAAGGTTCAGTACACCTGCCTCCCGAACGGCAAAGGCGGCATCGTCGACGATATGCTCGTTTACCGCGTGTCAGCTGACGAATATTTCATGGTTCCTAATGCAGCCAATATCGATAAAGACTGGGCTTGGATGTCGAAAGTCGCTGAAGAGATGGGCATGAAGCTCGGCGTCGACTTCATTAACGAGAGCAACCAGTGGTCACAGCTTGCAGTGCAGGGCCCTCTCGCACTCAAGGCTATGCAGAAGCTCACAAAGGCATCTGTTGAAGATATGGAATACTACACCTTCAAAATCATTGAATTTGCTGGCGTAAAAGACATCATCTTCTCAACAACAGGTTACACCGGCGCTGGCGGATGCGAGATCTACATCCCTAACGCAGAAGCAGTGAACGTTTACAAGAAGGTTCTCGAAGCTGGTAAAGAGTTCGGTATCAAACCTATCGGTCTCGGCGCTCGCGACACTCTCCGTCTCGAGATGGGATTCTGCCTCTACGGCAACGATATCTGCGACACCACCTCTCCTATCGAGGCTGGTCTCGGCTGGATCACCAAGTTTGTCGACGGCAACGACTTCATCGACCGCGCATACAACGAGAAACAGAAAGCTGAAGGCGTCACACGCAAGCTCGTCGCTTTCGAGGTCACAGGCAAAGGCATCGCACGTCACGAATATGAGATCTGCGACGCTGAAGGCAACCACATCGGTGAAGTGACATCAGGCACCATGGCACCGTCAGTGAAGAAAGCTATCGGTATGGGCTATGTGAAGAAAGACTTCTCAAAGGTTGGAAGCGAAATCTTCATCAAGGTGAGAGAGAAACTCATCCCTGCAGTCGTGGTGAAATTACCTTTCTACAAAGGTTAATCTCATAACAATCAATAAAAAAGGCGACTCGATTGAGTCGCCTTTTTTCGTTTAGTCTTCATTATCAAAGCGTTCTTTTTGGCTCTCGTATCGTCCGATTGTGAGCGCGAGTCCCACTCTGAAGTTGACTGCACTATAGGTAGTCGACATCTCGATGGTCGGAGCAGCGATCTTGGTTAGCACCATCACGTTATCGGTAACGGCATACAGATTGAGCAGTCCCATATGGAAACCGACTCCAGCGCCGATTGTGCTTCCGGCATATTTAGAGTTGGTGTAGCTCACCGACAGATTCAAAAATCTAAGGAAAGCACCGCTATAAGCAATGGTAAACGCAGGTCTCATCTGCTCATTGACATAGTACATCTGCCCTATTGCAGTCAAGCGGAGCATAGGATTGAGCTCGTAATATCCCTGAAGCATGATTTTTGTCTTGAGCGTGGTGGTATAATCGTCGCCATCAATAAGCTCATCGTCTCCCCAAATTTCGTCAACAATATCGGAAAGCATGCTCTTATAGTCCAAATTCATATTGGCCACGTCATTGATATCACCAAACACAGCGTTGTTAATCACCACGTTCTCTTTGGATGTTTTCTTTACTTTGGTATTTCTCCAAGTAATGAAACCTATGTCATAAGCGCCGGCTGCGATTCCGAAATGTTTGTTAAAAACGTAAGAAGCGCCTAAATCAACACCAAAACCGTAGCTCTTTTTGAAGTTAAAGAAGTCTTTAATACCGAGTTTATCAAAATCGACAAAACTGGTCAAGTCACCAATATGGTTCAATTCCTGATTCAAGTTTGATGAAGCCTTGATGTCGAGATTCACGTCAGCCGAAATCGCATAGGAATCAGCATCGGTATAAATCTTTGTTTTATCATTGCTAACCACGACATTCGCGACACCGAGCAAGAATTTCGGCCTTACTCCCACGGTAAGTTTGTTATTGATGTCATACTGGATGCCAACTCCGAATTCGGAATAAGCCGCGATGTCAACACCAAGATTGAAATCACAAGGATTGTCCTGTCCTAGATAATTTCCGTTACCGAGAACGAAGAACCCGACGAAATCCTTTGAAAACTGAAGTTCTGAATTGATTTTCATCCTCCAATCGATGTCAATGAACAACTTATTGACTCTGAAGCCTATGTTCAAAACATCGAACGAGAATTTTCCGTTAATGAAATTATCTTGCTCATCCAGATTGTTGACGAGTTTCACGCCGTCGATGACATCTTCACCGTTGGCGTTCACGCCGTACAGATTCTCGTATCTCACGCTCGAATTATAAATGGAATAACTGATATTCGACACACCCAGACCGAAAATTCCGTTATACGGCACCTTAATTCCAGGATTGAGGAAGTTGGTGTAAGGCATCTGCGGCAGCAAAGTGAAAGTTATACCGTCATTCTGGGCTTTTGAAACCAAAGAGGTGCTAATTAAAGCGATAGCAACCAAAACTATTCTAACTATTCTTTTCATAACCACCTCCTTAATAATTCAAAATATTATCAATTTCAACCTCAGAACTATACGTCATCATCCTCATTCTCAAAGCGATAGCGTTCGATTCCATAATCATGACCGGATCGTCGCTGATTGCTTCTGTTGAAACGCCCAAGCGAAGGATCATCTTATTGGCTCTCAACACGTTGCGCATCTTGTCTTCAGTGACTGTGCACTCGATAGTGTTGTAATTTTGAGCATACGGATTATCATTGTATTGAATTACATGGTCACTGTCGAACAACGAATCGATGACCATGCCATTTCTCATGAATAACGCCTGAACATCAACTTCAAGAGGAATTCTGTTGTTGAAATCAAGGTAGAAATCAAGTGAGTCAAGCATATCCACATTCATGCCGTTGCCATCAAACTTGACATCAAAGGTGTCGGTATAGCGCAAGTCGCTGATTTTGAATGAGAACGGCATCTCAATATCGGCTATCACATCAATTGCAGACGTGTCGGAAATTGAGATTTTGTCGCCTGGCATTGCCATTGTCACTCTACCATCGAAATCGAGTCGTGTGTAGCCTGCGAGAACGTCGATGTTATCGACAAAGTTTCCGATGCGTTTGCTATAATACTCGCCGTTGGTCGGGCCAACTGTCTCCTCCCAGTGGTCAGCGGCGAGCAAGTCGGTGACGAGACCGGTTCTGGAGTTATAAAATTCCAGTGTTGTTACATCGCTTGAAGCGCTCAAGCCGAAGGTGTTTCTGTATGTCAGCTGGATTTTCGGCACTGGCAGATAAGCACTACCAGAAAGTCCGTTGATACCGAAATCAATCTCGGCGTAGTCGTTAAAGATGGAGTCGAGATCCTTTGTCACTGTGGCAAAAACGGTCTTAAACCCCACGTTTCTCATTCCGCCGTTCATATCGCAAACGTAATCGCCTCCAGGATATACAGCACCTTCGATGTGAAGAGTTATGCGCGCTCCGAACGCCACAGTATCGTCTTCAGGCACGATGCGGTAATCGGCAAGATTGACGCTTTTGCGGTTCTTATTGTAATCTATTCCAATTACGAGCGGTTCTCCTGTCGGTGACAGCAGCTGGTTTGAGAATATCTCTATTCTTCTAAGATGTTCAATCTCCGGGGAAACTTGGAAATCGAAGTCAAATATTCCGCTACGCATCACCACCTCGTCGATGACAAAGCCGTCGTACTTGAACGGAACGGTCATGAATTTGTCGACCACCACAATAGTGTCGTGGTTGTTTGTCGGGTCGCACACAGGCATAGTGAAATTAGTGTGTGTCTCAAACGTCACATCCTCGATTTTACTCAACAGGTCACTGGCTCTGAGAACGCCATTAACCGAGTCGGCATAATAAGCGAAAACCGAGTCATTTCTGACTCTCAGCCAGTTATTCGTCGTGCTATCCATCATTCCCAACACTCTTTTTATCGAGATGGTATCGCTGAACAATGCCACCGCGAACTGTGTATCCACAGCGATAGCCTTAGCCTTTGATCTCTTGCAAGAATACGATGAAATCATCACAAGAGCAGCCAAAGCGATTAAAATAAATTTTGTAAACTTAAACCTCATATAAATTAATTTTAGTTACCTATTATATATTAAATGATTTCTCAGCAGAGAAAAATCGCTTCAAAGTTAATATTTATTTCAATACGAAATTAATTTTACTTAATTTTTATAGGTAAAATTTTTTTTGAAAATTTTTGTTTTTTGTAAATAAAAAAGTTGTAATTTTGCAGTCCGAAAATTTAGAGAAAAAAGATAGATATGTATTTAACTGCAGAAAAGAAAGAAGAGATTTTTGCAAAGTACGGTAAAAACGCACAGGATACCGGCTCAGCAGAAGGACAAATTGCATTGTTCACATTCAGAATCAAGAATTTGACAGAGCACATGAAGACCAGCAAGAAGGACATCGCAACAAAGCGTTCACTGGTCGCTCTCGTAGGTAAGAGAAGAAAACTCCTCGCCTATCTGAAGAAGAATGATATCGAAAGATATCGTACAATCATCAAGGAATTAGGTATCAGAAAATAATAGCATTGTTTATCAATGCCCTTGCAAAAAAAGGCAATATTTCGTTGCCTTTTTTTGCATTGTTGTATGCCTAATCAAAAGCGGTTTATTAATTATTTAAAGTTTTTATTATGGGTCCAGAAGGTATTAAACAGACCGTACAAACTGGTAAGGACATCATTACCATCGAGACAGGACGTCTGGCCAAGCAGGCCGACGGTGCAGCGGTAGTGACATGCGGTAAGACAGTGTTGCTCGCAACAGTGGTTGCAGCAAAAGAAGCGAAAGACGATGTCGATTTCCTGCCTCTTTCAGTCGATTATAAAGAAAAATACGCCGCCACAGGCAAGTTTCCTGGCGGTTTCTTCAAACGCGAAGGCAAGCCATCAGACTATGAGATTCTGATCTCACGTCTCGTTGACCGCGCCATCCGTCCATTATTCCCTGACGATTTCCACGCTGAAATCCAGGTACAGATCACATTGCTCTCAGGTGAGCAGAACGTTCTTCCGGATGCTTACGCAGCATTGGCAGCATCAGCAGCTATTGCGGTTTCTGACATCCCGTTCCACGGTCCTATCTCAGAAGTCCGCGTCGCAATGATCAATGGCGAATACGTCATCAACCCACGTGCCGACGAACTCGAGAACGCCGACCTCGAACTCATGGTGGGTGCTACAATGAAAGACATCTGCATGGTGGAAGGCGAATCGAAAGAAATTTCAGAAGCACAGATGATCGGCGCTTTGAAAGCCGCTCACGAGGCTATCAAAGGTCAGGTGCAGGCACAGATCGACCTCGCTTCACGCGTTGAGAAGGCAAATCCTAAACGCGAGTACTGCCATGAAGTCAACGACGAAGATTTGCGCGCCGACATGATGGAGTGCTGCTACAAACCTTGCTACGACTTCGCTCTCACAGGCAACGCCAACAAACACGAGCGCGAGGACGCATTCCAGGCAATCCTTGACAACTATCTCACAAAATACACCGAAGAGGAACTCGAAGAGAAAACCTCGATGGCAAAACGTTACTTCCACGACATCGAGCGTAAGGCAGTGCGCGACGCTATCCTCATCGAGCGCAAACGTCTCGACGGCCGTAAACTCGACCAGATCCGTCCTATTTGGACAGAAGTCGACGTACTTCCTTCATGCCACGGCTCAGCCATCTTCACACGTGGTGAGACACAGGCACTGGTGACAGTGACACTCGGCACTAAGCTCGACGAGCAGACCATCGACGGTGCTGTCGTTGAAGGCACAAGCAACTTCATGCTGCACTACAACTTCCCAAGCTTCGCAACAGGCGAATGCAAGGCCAGCCGCGGTGTCAGCCGTCGTGAAATCGGTCACGGCAACCTCGCTGAGAGAGCTCTCAAGAACATGATTCCTGGTGGCGAAGAAAATCCTTACACCATCCGCGTGGTGTCCGACATCCTCGAGTCAAACGGCTCATCATCAATGGCTTCGGTGTGCGGTGGCACATTAGCATTGATGGACGCAGGTGTCAAGATGAGAAAACCTGTCGCAGGTATCGCAATGGGCTTAATCACCGACAATGACAAATACGCTGTTTTGTCAGATATTCTTGGCGATGAGGACCACCTTGGCGACATGGACTTTAAGGTCACAGGTACTGTAGACGGCATTACAGCATGCCAGATGGATATCAAAGTTGACGGTTTGTCATATGAAGTTTTGAGTGAGGCTCTCGAGCAGGCAAAGGCTGGCAGAATGCACATCCTCGGCGAGATGGCCAAGACCATCAGCGAGCCACGTGCCGACTACAAAGAGTCAGTGCCACGTATCGAGAAGATCATCATTCCTAAGGACTTCATCGGCGCTGTCATCGGTCCTGGCGGAAAAGTCGTTCAAGAGATTCAGAAGACCACTAACACCGTCATCGTCATCACTGAAGACGAGAAATGCGGCATTGTCGAGATTGCTTCTACCAACAAGGAAGACCTCGAGGCTGCTAAGGCACGCGTGCGCGCTATCGTTGCAGTTCCTGAGGTTGGCGAGGTTTACGACGGCACAGTGAAGTCAATCATGCCGTTCGGCGCTTTCGTTGAGATTCTTCCAGGTAAAGACGGTTTACTCCACATCTCAGAGATCGATTACAAGCGTCTCGAGAGCATGGACGGCGTTTTGAAAGAAGGCGACAAGATTCAAGTGAAATTGATCGACATCGACCAGAAGACCGGCAAGCTCCGCCTCTCAAGAAAGGCTTTATTGCCAAAACCGGAAGGTTACGTTGAGAAGCCAGAGAGACCACGTGGCGAGCACAAGGGCGGTGAACACAAAGGTGGCGATCACAAAGGACCACGTCACGAGAAGAAATAGTTAACCAGTTAGTCAGTTAATCAGTTAGTCAGTTATTGGCTTCTGATTAACTGAACAACTGAATAACTAAACAACTGAATAACTTAATAAAAAGAATATGAGGCAGTTAAAGATTACCAAACAAGTTACCAACAGGGAAACAGCTTCTTTGGATAAGTATCTCCAGGAGATTGGTAAAGTTGAATTGATAACGGCTGACGAGGAAGTCGAGCTTGCGCAGCGAATCCGTCAGGGCGACATGGCCGCTTTGGAGAAGCTCACAAAGGCTAATTTGAGATTCGTAGTCTCCGTGTCGAAACAGTACCAAAATCAGGGATTAAGCCTCCCCGACCTCATCAACGAGGGCAACCTCGGTCTTATCAAGGCGGCGCGCCGTTTTGACGAGACAAGAGGTTTCAAGTTCATCTCTTACGCTGTGTGGTGGATCCGTCAGTCCATCCTCCAGGCTCTTGCAGAACAATCACGTATCGTCCGACTTCCATTGAACAAGATCGGCTCGATCAACAAAATCAACAAGACATACGCAAAGCTGGAGCAGGAATTTGAGCGCGAGCCAAACGCTGAAGAGATAGCTGAAGTCCTCGACCTCACCGAAGCCGAAGTCAAGGAATCGATGAAAAACGCAGGCCGTCATGTTTCAATGGACGCACCACTCGTGCAGGATGAAGACAACAATATGTACGACGTCTTGAAGAGTGACGAAGTGGTGACACCCGAGACAGAACTTCTTTACGAGTCATTACGTAAGGAGATCGACCGCGCCATCTCGACTTTGACACAACGCGAGGCCGACGTCGTCCGTCTTTATTTCGGACTCAACGGCGGTCACCCGATGACTTTGGAGGAAATTGGCGAGAAGTTTGACCTCACGCGCGAGCGTGTGCGTCAGATCAAGGAGAAGGCAATCCGCCGTTTGAAACACACAAGCAGGAGCAAGATTCTCAAGAGTTATCTTGGTTGATCTTATTATTTGATTATTGAGGGATTAACAGGGCTGGTGACGGTCCTGTTATTTTTTTGCCTACTCCCCTATCAATTCAAAATATTTTGTATATTTGCAGATTGTATTAAACATTTTTAATCATGCAAAAACTTATCGCTCCATCGTTGCTTTCAGCTGACTTCCTGCATCTGTCGAAAGATATCGACATGGTGAACCGCAGTCAGGCCGATTGGTTCCATTGCGACATCATGGACGGGGTGTTCGTGCCGAATATCTCTTACGGCATCCCGCTGGTGCAAGCCATTAAGAAAGAAGCACTTAAGCCTCTCGACGTGCATCTCATGATTGTCGAACCTGACCGTTATTTCGAGAAGTTCCGCGACGCTGGAGCCGACATCATCACCTTCCATTACGAGGCAAGCACACATATCCATCGCTCAGTGCAGATGCTTAAATCGCTGGGCGTGAAAGCCGGCGTGGTGCTTAATCCGCACACCTCAGTGACGCTCCTCGAAGATATCCTTGGCGATTTAGACCTTGTATTATTAATGTCAGTGAATCCTGGCTTCGGAGGTCAGAAATTCATCGAGCGCACATACGCAAAGATTGAAAAACTTCGTCAAATGATTGATAATCAAGGATTAAAAACCATGATTGAAGTCGATGGCGGAGTGAATGTCGAGAACGCACCGAAGCTTTTCAATGCTGGGGCCGATGTTTTGGTAGCAGGAAACGCTGTCTTCAAATCGGAAGACCCAATAAAGACAATAGAATTATTAAAACATTAATATCATGAACGAAGTAGTATTAAAACTTAAACCGGAAGGCGTTTGGAAGGAATTCCAAGGCATCATGGGCGTGCCACGTCCTTCAAAGAGAGAAGAAAAAATGGTAGCTTACCTTGAGAAATGGGCAAAAGACCATAAAGTGGAATACAAGAAAGAACCTTGCGGCAACATCATCATGAGCGTGCCGGCAACGAAGGGCATGGAAAACCGCCAGACCGTGATTCTGCAGGCTCACATGGATATGGTGTGCGAGAAAAACGGCGACAAAGTCCACGATTTCGACAAAGACCCTATCGAGGCTGTGTTGAAAGGCGAATGGCTGCATGCTAACGGCACCACACTCGGCGCTGACGACGGCATCGGAGTGGCTGCTGCATTGGCAGTAATCACTGATAAAAACGTAAAACACGGTCCGCTTGAGTGCATCTTCACCGTCGATGAAGAGACAGGTCTCACTGGCGCCGAGAAACTCGACCCGAAAGACTTCACTGGCCGTATCCTTCTCAACCTCGACTCAGAAGACGAAGGCGAGATCTTCATCGGATGCGCAGGCGGCATGGACACCATCGTCAAGATTTTCTACAAACTCGAGAACGCCCCTGAAGGCTACATCCCTTACGACATCAAGGTCAGCGGACTGAAAGGCGGTCACTCAGGCGACGACATCAACAAGAACCTCGCCAACGCTAACAAGCTGTTAACCAGAATCTTATGGCAGGCAACAAACGACTACGACCTCCGTATTTATGATATCCAGGGTGGTAATCTTCGCAACGCCATCGCTCGCGAGGCAACAGCTGTCGTATTCATCCCGAAAGACTGCGCAAAGAAATTCGAGGCAATGGTCAAGAAATTTGAAAAGAGCTTCAAGAACGAATATCAAGTCGCCGACCCAGGCATCACCGTTAAGGCAAAGAAATCAGAGACTACAGCCGATGTCGTCATCGACGAGATGACACAGTTCGACCTCCTGAACGGCCTCCTCACCTGCCCTCACGGCGTCATCGAGTGGTCACAGACCGTCCCGAACTTCGTAGAGACATCGACAAACCTCGCATCTGTAAAGAAAAAAGAAGGTTATTTCTTCATCCAGACCTCACAGCGCAGCTCCATCGAGTCGGCTAAGGAATATGCGGCGGCAATGGTCGAGGCTTGCTTCAACCTCGCCAACGCAGAGGTGAAACACACCGACGGCTACCCGGGCTGGACACCTAACCCGAACTCGGCAATCTGCGCCATCGCTGAGAAAGTCTATAAGAAACGCTTCGGCAAAGACCCTAAAGTGAAGGCTATCCACGCAGGTCTCGAATGCGGCCTCATCGGCGACAAGATCGCTGGCATGGACATGATTTCATTCGGTCCGACACTCCGCGGCGTGCACTCCCCTGACGAGAGAATCGAGATCAAGACAGTCCAGATGTTCTGGGATTTGCTGTGCGATATCTTGCTCGAGGCACCAAAGAAATAACCTGTCATTTCGAGCGCAGGCGAAGCATTCCCCATCGTCATTTCGAGCGTAACGAAGTGAAGCCGAGAAATCTCCACCATCTGGATTGTTCCGAAACATTCAAATGCCGGAGATTTCTCCATTTCGCTCCGCTTCAGTCGAAATGACGTTGATAAAAAGTGGCATTTTCTTGTCACTTTTTCTTTTTTTGTCTGATATTTAAAATATTTTCCGTATCTTTGTTGTTTATAATTTAGTATTTAACAGATTAACTATGAAAAAATTATTTTTAACGGCGTTGATGTCATTAGGGTTCTTGTGCTATGCATTTGCGCAGGAAGTCACCTTCACCATAGTGAAAACCGACGGAACAACAGCGAGTTACGTGATGAGCACCAGCTCTAAGATTTACTATTCCGACACCCAGCTTTTCCTCGACAACAATGGCGAAACCGTCTCTTTCAACCTGTCAAGTTTGAGAAAAGCCTATTTTTCAGAAGTACAGGATGTCATCGAAACTGAAAATCAACATCTTACGATTTATCCGAATCCGACAAACGATATTTTAAGAATAAACAACATCTCTGATAATCAAGAAGTTACAATTTATTTGATAAACGGAGCAGTGGTAAAAAGAGCCATAGTGTCAGCAAACGCAGCCATCAACGTCGGTGATTTGCGCGCGGGCTTATACATAATAGGTGTAGGCAACGAGTTTTCCAAATTCATAAAAATGTAATGCCATGAAGAGAGTTTTGTTCATTATATCATTGATATTCATCGGATTATCAGTTAAGGCACAGGATGGAGAATACCATGTGCGCATTCATGGCCAGGAAAACAAGGGCATAGTTCTGGATGCGCCGGTAAGCTCCATCGACAGCATGTACATCAACGAGAATGGCAAGCTTAAAGTGCGGACAACCAACAACTTATACTCGTTCGACTTCACCGAGGTCGACAGTCTGACCTTCCCGTTTATTCCGGCAAGCACTGGCGACATCGTTTACATAAATTATAATGGAACGTCGGCCGAAGTAATCAACCCATACCCTGTCACAGAAGTCATAGTGACTGTCAGCGAAGCGAAGGTTTCCATTACCTCGTTAAGCTCATCGAACATAACTTATGTTTTGTCAGGCACAGCAAATCCTGGACGTTTCGAGCTGGAGAGCACGACAACACCAACTGTCAAGTTAAATGGAGTTAATCTTACCAATCCTACTGGCAAAGCGATGGATTTGACTTGTGAAGCAGGTCTCATCCTCGAGATTGTCGACAACACCACCAACTCGCTCAGCGACAGTGCTGAAAGCGACAAGAAAGCCGCTCTTATGAGCAACAACGATCTTCTCGTTCAAGGAAATGGCACGCTAACAGTTACAGGTCTTGTGCAACATGCAGTCAAAGTCAAGGGACAGTTTAACATGAACTCAGGAAATATCGTCATCGCAAGTTCTGTTTTGGATGGAATTCATACTGAAGGACTTTTGGTTCAAGGCGGAAACATCAACATCCAATCGTGCGGCGACGACGGTTTGACCAGCGAATTGGACGGCTACATCTACGGAGGTAATATCACCATAACAAGTCCGACAGCCGACATCAACGGCATCTCTGCCGACAGCACTTTGGTTATCAACGGAGGTGAGATCAACATCACTCTCACTGGTGCCGATGCAAACTGCATCAAAGCAGATAAAGAATTGACTATCAACGGCGGAACATTCGTTTTGAACAATTCTGGCGCTGTGTCAAAAGGTATCAAGTCGAACAGCACAATTACTCTCACCGATGGTGATTTCACCATAACTTCGAGCGGTGCCACCGTGATAGCCAACAACGATCCGTCATACTGCACCGCAATCAAGAGCGACACCGACATCATCATTAGCGGCGGAACGTTTAACATCAACCTCCCAAGTTCAAATAATGGCGGCAAAGGCATCTCATGCGACGGCAATATGACGATTAGTGGTAACAACACCATCAATATCGAAACTCACGGCGATGGTGCAACTTATACAGCCACATCAGGCACTGACACATATTCAAGTTCCTGCCTCCGCGCTGAAGGCAACATGCAGATTCTGAGCGGTAACATCACGCTTACAAGCACAGGAAAAGCTGGCAAAGGCATAAAAGTCGGCTCAAAGAACGGCAACACTTATACCGGCACTTACACTCAGGGTAACACCGACGGCACCGGTCCAACAATCACAATCACCACATCTGGAGCTCAAATTGGCTCAGGCGGCGGATGGCCTCCAGGACCTGGCGGCGGCAGCTCTTCGTCAACAGCATCAGCCAAAGCCATCAAAGTTGGTGGCGTAGCAACAGTTTACGGTGGTACAACAGACGTACACACCTCAACAAGCGGTGCAGAAGGTCTGGAGTCTAAGACTCAAATCAACATTGAAGGTGGTCAGCATTACTTCAAATGCTACGACGACTGCATCAACTCGTCGGGCAAGATTTTCTTCAACGGCGGTGTAACTGTATGTTTCAGCAACGGCAACGATGCCGTCGACTCAAATGCAGGAACAGCAGGAGCCATCACCATTGGCAATGGCGTAGCTTTCGCCTACACCACCAAGGGTAACCCTGAAGAAGGATTTGACTGTGACAACAACAATTACATCAGAATTACTGGCACCGGTATCGGTATCAGCGCTGGCGGATCACAAGGTGGTGGCTGGGGCGGCGGCGGAGGTGGTGGCACCATCACCAACCCTGCACAAGGCTATAAATTCTACACAAGCAGCTATAGCTTCCAGGCTGGAAAATACTACACGCTGTCGAATGCTAGTGGCACAGGCGGCTCCAATATGGTGACATTCAGCTTCGAAGCCAACTGTACAAGCAACCTCGCCCTCATCACAGCGACAGGCATGGTAAGTGGCAGCACTTATTACGTGAAGTACGGCAATGATGCACCAACGAACCCAACGACCTCTTTCCATGGACTCTACCTTGGCGGAACATCGTCGGCATCGACGCAGGCGTTTAGCTTCCAGGCACAATAATAGACTTTAGACGTTAGACCTTAGACGTTAGACCTTAGACTTTAGAACAATCCATTGTTGGAACTGACTAAGGTCTAAGGTCTAAAAACTAAGGTCTAATTTCTCCGTAACAATCGAAATAATCGGCTTGAGTAATCTTTACGTTGACGAAAGTGCCGATTTCTAATTTATTATCTTTCATTGAGATAAGCACCTCATCATCGACTTCAGGGGAGTCGTATTGGGTACGACCGACATAGTAACCGCCTTCAGTACGGTCGATGAGCACTTTTTCAGTCCTTCCAAGACGTTTGGAATTGATTTCCAATGAGATATCCTGCTGTACATCCATGAATTTATCAACGCGCGCCTTCTTTACATCTTCAGGCACATCGTCTTCGAGTTCGTAGGCAGGCGTTCCCTCTTCTGCCGAGTATGCAAACACGCCGGCGCGCTCGAACCGCATCTCCTTGATGAAATCTATCAATTCATTGAACTGTTCCTCGGTCTCACCAGGAAAACCAACAATAAACGTGCTTCTGAAAGCGATATCCGGCACGTAGCTTCTCACTTTCTTGACAAATTCTACCGTCTGCTCATGGTCGACACCACGACGCATAGCCTTCAAAATAGGCGTGCTGACATGCTGCAATGGCAAATCTATATAATGACAAATCTTCTTGTTATCGCGCATCAATTCAAGAAGCTCGACAGGGAATCCCAACGGATAGCCGTAATGCAAGCGAATCCACTCAATGCCATCGATTTCAGTGAGTTTCTGAACCAACTCAACGATATGAGATTTTCCATCTATGTCGTAGCCGTAATATGTGAGGTCTTGTGCAATGAGAATCAGCTCTTTTACGCCTTTCTTAGCAAGATTTTCTGCCTCTTTGACGAGGTTTTCCATCGGCACCGACTTATGCTCGCCGCGAATCAGCGGGATAGCGCAGAAAGCACAGTGACGGTTACAGCCTTCCGAAATCTTCAAATATGCGTAATGCGATGGTGTTGAAAGCACTCGCTCGCAGCAATAGTCGGCATGGAAATCTGATTTTAAGATGTCGGCAGCCACATGTTGCACTGGCTCCACTCCGAAGAAAGCGTCCACCTCATGAATCTCTTTGCGCAGCTCTTTTTTGTAACGCTCCGAGAGACAGCCCATCACATATAACTTCTTGATTTTATTGGCTTTACGCAGCTCGGCATATTCCAAAATGGTATCAATCGATTCTTCTTTTGCATCGCCGATGAAGCCGCAGGTGTTGATAATCACCACATCGGATTTCTCATCCGAATCGTGGACGATCTTATATGTGTTGTTCAGCAAAGCCGCCAGATGCTCCGAATCGACCTTGTTTTTCGAGCAACCTAAAGTTACTATGTTTAGTATTTGTTTCTTCATATGCAAATGCATGCATTTGCCTTACGGGATTCCCGTTGGGACAAGGCATGCCTTGTCCTTTTATTTAAATAATGAATCAACGAATTCGTTACGGTCGAAAATCTGCAGGTTTTCCATCTTCTCTCCCACTCCGATATATTTTACAGGAATCTTGAACTGGTCGGAGATGCCGATGACCACGCCGCCTTTTGCAGTGCCATCCAACTTGGTGAGCGCCAAAGCGTTAACCTCAGTAGCAGCGATAAACTGGCGGGCCTGTTCAATTGCATTTTGTCCTGTTGAAGCGTCCAAAACCAACAACACCTCATGCGGCGCGTCGGGGATGACTTTCTGGCACACTTTCTTTATCTTTGAGAGTTCGTTCATCAAGCCGACTTTGTTGTGCAGACGGCCAGCGGTGTCAATCAGAACCACGTCAGCGTCTTGTGCCACTGCCGATTTCACCGTGTCGAACGCCACTGATGCCGGGTCAGCACCCATACCTTGTGAGACAATCGGAACGCCCACCTTGTCGGCCCAAATCTTAAGCTGGTCGACTGCAGCCGCGCGGAAGGTATCGGAAGCGCCAAGCATCACCTTCTTGCCCGCCATCTTGAAGTTGTAAGCGAGCTTGCCAATGGTGGTTGTCTTTCCCACACCGTTCACGCCCACAACCATGATGACGTACGGCTTTTTATCTTCAGGAAGGTCGAAAGTGCTGCCATCGCCAGAGTTATTTTCCTGCAACAAAGAAGCGATTTCTTCCTTCAATATCGAGTTTAACTCACTGGTTCCCACATACTTATCGCGAGCCACACGCTTCTGAATGCGGTCGATGATCTTCAAAGTTGTATCGACTCCAACGTCTGACGTCACCAAAATCTCCTCAAGGTTATCCAAAACCTCGTCATCAACCGTCGATTTGCCGATGATAGCCTTCGAGATGCGGTCAAACACGCTGGTTCTTGTCTTCTCCAGACCTTTATTCAGATCTTCTTTAGCTTCTTTATCTCTCTTAAAAAACGAAAAAATTCCCATTTTCAATAATTTTTGCAAATATATTTAAAATTTCACGCAGATCTCGCAGATTTCGCAGATTTTTTTCAGCGCCATCTGCGAGATCTGCGTGATAATTAATTATGTGTGGGTCTAAACCACGAAAAGCTTTCTCGTCGAAACGGGAAAGCCATTCTAAATCAATTCAAAAAACTATATTAGTTCTTTGCGATGAATTCTTGTGCCTGGTCAATCGGGACGATGGTCTCTTCAAAATAGTAAGCACCAGTCTTCTCTGATTTCTTCATTTTGATGACCTTCGTGAATTCCTTACCAGCTGTGTGCAATGATGCAACTACCTTCTTTGCCATATCCTAAATCTTATTTAATTTCTTTGTGAAGAGTCATTTTCTTGAGGATTGGGTTGTATTTCATGAGTTCCAATCTCTCTGGGGTGTTCTTCTTGTTCTTTGTGGTAACGTAACGAGAAGTTCCCGGGATGCCTGTTGCCTTTTGCTCTGTGCACTCCAAAATCACTTGTACGCGTGCGTCTTTAACTTTCTTTGACATATCTATTTCCTTTCAAATTTTCGGACTGCAAAAATACATTTTTTTTTGATACGTTCCAATATTTTTCAGTCAAAAAATTTTAAAAATTTAACAAATTGATTATCAATAATTTAATTATTCCTTGTTGATAATTTTGTTGACAACCTCGAGAATTTCAGCCTCTTTCTTGATAGCAGCCGCCTCAATCTTTGCGCCATCGGCGACGATTTTGTCGGCAAATGCTCTGTCCTTAAGACCAGCGGCGTTGATTTTAACGTTGAGATATGCACCCATGACAGCGCTTCTGCAGCACAAAGCTCCGACTCCAGCGTCTGAAACTGATGCAGGATTGCCTGTCTTTGCCATCGCCTCGACGATATCGAATGCCTCAAATGCCACATTCATGGTCTTGAACGGAACCTTTGTCGCATATTGTGATGCGAGTTCAAGAGCTTCCATACGAGCAGCCTTGTCGGCGTCGGTCTTCTTAGGCATCTGTAATGCTGCCATAATCTTGTTGAAAGCGTTAGTGTCTTCGTCGACCAGGTCAAGTAACTGATCTTTAAGGATTTGACCTCTTTCAGCGACTTTTGAGAACTCTTCCCAGCGCTCGTCCCAGCCCGGTTTGTGTGATGACAGGTTAGCCACCATCGTTGCCAATGCTGCGCCGAGAGCGCCCATATATGCAGAGATTGAACCGCCACCTGGAGCCGGACTCTCGCTGGCTGTCTCGTTGGCAAAGCCTGTGCATGTCATGTCAACGAGCTTCTTCTGTGTCATGTCTTCGATCAAGAATTCGATGACTTTCTCTTTCGGATTGAACGGTTTCAAATCATCGAGACCCATCGACTTGATGGCGATCTTCATGATTTCGTCCTCGCTCACGCCCAGTGAACGCTGCTGTTTTGCGAGATAGTACTTACCAGCGTCGATAAGCACCTTCTTTGGAATCAGACCCACAATCTCGCAGCCTGTCACGCGCACTCCACGTGCTGCAGCCTTAGCGCAGACCTCGTCGAAGCAGACGTGAACCGGTGAAACGTTAATATTTGTGATGTTCATTGAAACCTGAGCGATGCCGTATTCCTCGATGAACCAGCCGATAGCCTTGGTGCTCTTCAGAGTGCCAGGAATCATGATGGTGTTGCCGTTTTCATCTTTCATCGGCTTGTCGGTGACCTTCGGTCCCACTCTCTTCGGACGGCCTTTCTCGCGAACGTCGAAAGCGATGGCGTTGGCGCGGCGTGTCGAAGTGGTGTTGAGGTTATAGTTGATGGCGATGAGGAAGTCGCGGGCTCCGACCTGTGTAGCGCCGGTCTGCGCCACATGCTCGTTCCACTCGTTCGGACCGAAATCAGGTTTCCATTCTTCTGTTCCGAGACGGCTCGACAATGACTCGTATTCGCCAGTGCGGCAATAAGCTAGGTTCTTACGTTTTGGCTGGAAAGCGGCCTCTTCGTAGCAGTAGATTGGGATATTGAGTTCTTCGCCGAAGCGTTTTGCGAGGTTACGGGCATAGACAACCACCTCGTCCATTGTGATGTTTGAAATCGGGATGAGAGGGCAAACGTCTGTTGCACCCTGACGTGGGTGATCACCGTGATGGTTACGCATGTCGATAAGCTCGGCAGCCTTCTTCACCACGCGGAATGCGGCTTCGCACACGTTTTCCGGCTCGCCCACAAAAGTAATGACGGTACGGTTTGTCGTCGCACCCGGGTCAACGTCCAACAATTTCACGCCTTCGACCTTTTCGATCTCGGCAGTCACCTGATTGATGATGTTCATATCGCGACCTTCGCTGATATTCGGAACACATTCGATTAATTGTTTCATTTGTATGATTATTTAATTATTTTTCCTTTTAAAATCATTGCCTGAACCTTGTTAGCCCCATAATAATACGGCATGAACTCCAATTGCGTCATCGGCTTGGTAATCATCACGTTTGCGATCTTACCTTTGGTGATTGAGCCGAGCTCATGAGCCACATCCATGGCGTAGGCGGTGTTTAAAGTGGTAGCATTCAAAGCCTCTTCCGGTGTCATGCGATAGCGGATGCATGCACATGAGAGCACAAACTGCATATTGCCTGATGGCGACGTTCCAGGGTTGAAGTCGGAGGCCATTGCAACCGGCAAACCTGAATTAATCATATCGCGGACTGGTGAAAGTGGCAAGTTCAAGAAGAACGCACAGCCCGGAAGCACCGTCGGCATGGTGTCGGAGCCTTTCAAAGCCTCGATTTCAGCTTTTCCCATCTGTTCGAGATGGTCAACGGAGATAGCGCCGTATTTAACACCTACCTGCACGCCACCAGACACTGCCATCTCGTTGGCGTGGATCTTCGGGCGCATGCCGTATTTGATGCCAGCCATCAAAATGCGCTCGGTGTCTTCGACGGTGAAGAAACCTTTGTCGCAGAAAACATCAATGAAATCTGCCAAATCCTCAGCCGCGACAAGCGGAATCATCTCGTTGATGACAAGGTCAACATAGTCTTCCTGATGTCCGCGATATTCCATCGGGATGCCGTGAGCGCCCAAAAAGTTCGACTTGATGGTCATCGGAGAATTCTCTTTCAAGCGACGAATCACGCGCAGAAGCTTCAACTCGCTTTCGGTGGTAAGACCGTAACCGCTCTTGATTTCGACGGCGCCAGTTCCCATGTGCATAATCTCGTCGAGACGCTGTATAGCTGACTCGTAGAGCTCGTCTTCGCTAGCAGCTGCTGTGGCTTTTGCCGAGTTGAGGATTCCTCCTCCTCTTTTTGCGATCTCCTCGTAGCTCAAGCCACGGATCTTGTCGCAAAACTCCATTTCACGCGAGTTGGCATACACCAAATGGGTGTGCGAGTCGCAGAACGCTGGCAAGACCAAACCGCCTTTGGCATCGACGACTTTCTTCTCCTTTGCCAGATATTCCTGGTATTTTGAAGAGCTCATCTCGCCATAGTCGGCAATCTTGCTTCCTTTTATATAAAGGTACGCGTTCTTGATGCGAGTCACCTGTGACATCGCCGAACCAGCCTTCCATAATGAGCCGTCTTCGACAATGCCACAGAGTTCTTTGATGTTGATTATCAGCATTATTTATTCTTGTAAATATTTTGCCAGTTCTTGTATTCACGTTTCTTCCATGGACCGTTATGGTAAACGTAAGATGCAATCATCGGGATGACGGTTGTACCTTCGGCGTAGACCATCTGCTGGAGTTTCTCGCTAACCTTGCCCCATGAACCTGCTTCGAGCAGTGTTGATGATGAGCAAGCGCCATCGCGGACGTCAGCAACGGTGATCTGGATAGCGTATTTGTGCATTGGCACCTCGTGACCGAGAATTTCAGCGCAGACGACGGTGTCCTGAGCGAAGTTCTTAGGAGTACCGCCACCGACCATAAACAAACCTGTTTGTGGAGCAGCCATCTTGATTTCTGTCAACTCAAGGAAGTCGGCCACTGAGTCGATGCTCACGTATGGTTTACCGGCTTTCTTGCGCTCCCACTGGTGCAGACCAATACCGAAACCTGCTGAAGAATCTGAGAATGCTGGGCAGAACATCGGGACGCCGCACTCGTAGCATGTCTGGATGAGACTGTCTTTCTTCACACCGTGGCCTTCATGCAGCCATTTTCCAAGGTTCCACAAGAACTCGCGTGATGAATACGGACGTGGCTCGAGGATGTTGGCGAGCTCGTATGTAGCGTGGTCGCACACCTGAAGCTGTTCCTCGTCGATATATGTGTCGTAAATACGGTCGATGTATAGTTCGCGGAGTTTTGTATCCGGCACCACGTTCTCTTTTTCACCGATATAATGTTTGAAACCGAGAGCCTCGAAGAGGTCCATGTCGATGACTGAAGCGCCTGTTGAAACGACGACGTCAATCATTTTGTTGCGAACCATGTCGACGTAAACCTGCATACAGCCTGCTGCTGAGGTTGAACCAGCCAATGTGAGGATGTTGGTGCATGATTTCTCTTTCACCATCATCATCAAAATGTCGGCGGCGCGGGCTGTGTCGCGTGATGTGAACGACATTTCACGCATTGCGTCGATGATTTCTGTTGAGTCGTACTTCTTGATGTCGATGTGCTTCACGACATTCTTCAATAAGTCTTTCTTTTCAAGTTTTCTTGCCATGATATTTAGTTTTTTATGTTAAAATTTCGAATAATTACAATCTGCAAATATACAAAATTAATTAAAAAGTTAAAAAAAATTAAGATTTCTCGACTACGCTCGAAATGACATCTAAGTAGTTAACCGCCTCGGGTCCTTCGTTGAAAATCAAATCGATGACTGACAAATTCGAAACGAACGGCTGTCGGTCTTCAAAAACCTGATAATACTTAGGAAAATCAGTCATTTCAGGCGACCATTTCGATAAGGAAATGCGATAATCGTTAGTATCAGAAATTGGTTCAAAATCTTCAGTATAAAGGATTTCTTTATTGATTTTCAATGTTTTAAGAATAAACTTCAGACAAAACTCATTAAGATCGACGAGTCTGTCGAATCTGGTCGAAAAAGCCTTCTCGAGATATGGAAAATAGTACTCAAAATAAGGCGTTTTGCGATATGCCGCTTCCAGGCAACGCTGATGAATCTGCTGCCACGGTTCCTTGTAGCTTATCGCGATATCCTTCGTCATCGTATGATTGCCGTTGGTTTTGACAATTGGAACAGTCAAAGTTTGTAAGCCATTGGCAGTCATGACGTTACAGCGAGTGCGACACGATTGTTTCTGATACGTTTCGAACAATTCAATCTTGGGCGCATCATTTTTCAAAAACAGTGCAATATACTGAATATCAGTAAGATAAGATGTCGGAAAAATGTTATTCACTTAACATCTTGTTTATTTGTGCACGGAAAAATGCCTCGTCTTTTGCTCCGACCGATTTTTCAGGTTGGGCATCGTCTTTGGCAAAGAAAACCGTCGGCAAATACTCGATTTTCAATATCATAGCGAGTTTTTGCTCCTTGTCGGTGTCAACTTTGTAGAAATCTACTTTGCCATCGTATTCCTTGGCCAATTTTTCCAAAATCGGAGCGACCATTTTGCATGGACCGCACCATGTCGCATAGAAGTCAATCACGCAAGGTTTGTTACCTTTAAAGGTGAATTCGTTGGCATTTGCCTCGAAATCCCACACGTTTTTTACGAAGTCTTTATAAGACATCACCTTAACGTATGATTTTTCGTTAGTAGTTGATTCTGAATTTGTTACTTCTGATTTTTCAACTTGTTTGTTATCAGAATTGTCATCTTTATGCGAACATTTGCATGATGTCAACAGCGCTGAAGCGACGATTAAAACGAGAAATAATTTTTTCATGATATTTATTTTCAAATTAGTCAAAATTAATCAGGATAAGCGATGCGCACGTGATAGATGTTCATCAGCTTCTTTTTCAGCACTTTCTTCGTTGTGGTGATGTCGTGGAAAGTGATGTTGGTGTTGTCAAACTGATTTGCTTTCATCTGGCCGTCTATGATGTTGTCGACGAGTTTGTTGAGCGACTCTTCTGTTTTATTTTGCATGCTTCGTGAAGCAGCCTCCACCGCATCGCACATCATAAGCACTGCTGTCTCCTTGGAGAACGGCACAGGACCAGGATATTTAAACTCTTCTTCGTCAACGCCATCAGGGTTTTCGCGCAATTCCATCTGATAAAAATACTCAGTACGACGCGTTCCGTGATGCGTTCTCACAAAGTCGATAATCTGCTCAGGGATACGATATTCACGACAAATCTCAATGCCGTCAAGCACATGGCTGATGATAATCTGAGCGCTCTCAGTATTTGAGACATCGTCGTGCGGATTGTACTTACCATTCTGATTTTCAATAAAATAGAAAGGATTGCGGGTCTTTCCGATGTCGTGATACATTGCGCCTGTACGGACGAGCAATGGGTTGCCACCTATATTATATATGACCTCCTCGCAAAGGTCGGCCACCTGCATCACATGCTGGAACGTACCTGGAGCCTCCGACGCCAGTTTTCGCAGCAGCGGACTGTTGGTGTTGCTTAATTCGAGTAAAGAAAGGTCGGTAACGAAACCAAACACACGCTCGAAGAGAAACGCCAGTGGCAGAGTAAGCATGGTAAAGAAGGCGTTTCCAGCGTAAATGATTATTGATTTCCAGCTGAACGAGTCGAAACCGCCGTCATAAATCAGCATCATGCCGAGATAAACCACCAGATATGTCACGAAAACCGCCAGAGAGGTTCCGAAATAACTCGCACGACGGGTACGTTTTGTCATGCTGAAGATCGCGACAAACGACACGAGCAGCTGCACGAAGAAATACTGGAACGGGTTAGGCACCGCCAAGCTTATGATTATCAACGTCATAACCTGCACAATGATCGAGATTCGCGCGTCGAAGAAAGTCATCAGAAGCATTGCCATGATTGCCACCGGCATCAGGTAGATGAACTCAGGAGCGAATTTCAGAAGCAGGAATGACGGTACAATTGTCACCAGCATCAGCAGCAGGATCAAGTTGATGTAACGCAGCTGTTCAAAGACATCAGGACGTAAAATCCTGAGAGTCAGGTACAAAGCAATGAACACGATGCCCACAAGCAGAAGCTGACCATAAAGCATGAAGTTTCTGCTGAAGAAATTATTTGCGGTAATATCTGCGTATTCACGTTGTAATGAATTGATAATCTGATACCTATCTTCAGTAACAATTTCACCTTCCATAATGATAAGCTCATCTTTCTGAACCATGCCGAATGTCAGCATGATATTGTCGACCGCCATCTTCTCGGCCTGCTTGGTCATACTTTCAGAGTAAATAACATTCTGACGCAAAGAGTTATGTAATAGATTGTTAATCAATTGCATAGTCTTATAATCAGAGATATTCACCAGTTGGCTTTGGATGTAAGCCGAAGCCGTAGCCATGGTGTTCAAATCGTCGTATTTGCACTTGGTTTGCACCTTGTTTCGCACCACCACGACAGTCTCCTCGCCTTTGAAATTGTTGGTGCGGTCGTTTTTAGCCACAACGCCGCTGTTTTCGATATGGTCGTAAGTGTTCAGAATAAGATTCTCATAATAATCCTTGTCACCGATAGTATCAACCCATTGAGTCTCAAAGTCTTTGAGCAGTTTTTCGCGACCGTTTTCGGTACCGAGAACATCAAAAACAAAAATCGGTTCGACGTTACGCAATGCCTCTTCTTTCTCCTTTTTCACTGTTTCATCCGACTTATAAATCGGGAAGTTGAACGGTGCGTAGAGACTCTCGTGCGGCCACGGGCGCAATTTCTGGTATTCATATTTAAATTTTATGTTTCGCGGCATCAACATCACGACGATAAGCAGCGACAAAACGAAAGCCATAACTTTAATAATGCTGTAATAAGAATGGCGGATCTTTTCAGCTATATCTTTTATCTTACTCATAATCAATAATTTACAACTTGAATAAGCAATTGTTTCAAAACAAATTATTTTAACTTGTAAAAGTACGAAAAATTCTTGTAACTTTGCAAAAAAAGTTTCAAATATGTTTGGAATCTGCACTTTATCGGCAATACCTGTAAGAAAAGAGCCCCATCACGAGAGCGAACTTGTGACCGAATTGTTGTTCAACGACCTTTATGAAGTCTTGGAAACGAGCGGTGACTGGCTTTATATAAAAATGGAATATGACGGTTACGAAGGCTGGATCAGGAGTCTGCAACACTTTGAGATTCAAGAAGATGCGTATCGTTCGCTCGCCACGATGGATTCTTATGTAATAAACAAACCAGTCGAGTTGTATGATTCTAAGGTTCTGACATTTGGAACTACTATTTATTCCAAAGACAAGTGCTGCATCGAGGCTAACAGTTTCATTAACAATGCTTTATTGTTACTTGACGTGCCATATCGCTGGGGCGGAAGAACTGTTTTCGGCATTGACTGCTCAGCTTTCGTGCAACTTTGCGCAAAAACCATAGGAATCAAGTTGCCGCGTGATGCCTCACAACAGGTAGAATGCGGTGAAGACGTGTATTTTCTGGCGGAAGCGCAGCCTGGAGACTTGGCGTTTTTTGAGAATACAGAGCATAAGATTGTGCATGTAGGCATTATTTTGGATGGTGAAAAAATCATCCACGCTTCCGGAAAGGTACGGATTGACTCATTAGATCAAACCGGTATTTTTAATAAGGAATTAGGGAAGCATACACACTTTTTAAGCACAATAAAAAGGATTTAGTTTCAATACCATACAACAATCAGACTGTTTTTCAGCTTAACGCAAGGTCTGATTTTATGTATGGTATTGAAACTTTAAGTTGTATGTATTAAAAAAAGTTAAATATCACGTTATCAATCTTTTTTATCGCTTCCTTGTTTCCATTTAGCACCTCATCAACCAATTCGGTCAACTTTTTATCTGTTTCTGCTGAAATTTCAGGAAATGGCAGCTCCATCAGGTTTCCTTTAAGGATTTTTATCTCCCCGAAGAGTGATTTGTAGAGGAATTTGAACAGTTCACTATTAAGGAACGCGAGCACGGTTTTTATTGACATTCCAGGGATTTTAGGAATCAATATGTTTGCACTGTTGAGGAACAGACTTTTGTGGTTATCGTAGGCAAAAACAAGATTTTTTGAGATGAATTTGTAAACTAGCTTCTCGTCGGCACCATAGATTTCATCTTTTGCAACCTGTTGAAAATCAGAACGTTCGTATTTTATATATTTACGAGGCTGTTTCAAAGTATATGCCTCGATTTCTTTACCTGTGTAAATCGGTTCCAATCCCCTACCCTGACGGTTTTTCACCTTGTTTTTATTGTCTCCTGTGATGACGCCCAAAGCCCAAATGCTATCCTTTAAAGTATACTTGCCTTTTGCAAGGATTTTCTGAACTTTTTCGAGATCAGAAGCGGATAACAGATTGAAATTCAGGTTTTTAGTGAGATAGAACGCGTCTTTTGAAACAGAACGAGATTCTTTGTCATTTAGAGCGGAATGAAATGGAGTCGAGAAATCCTCTTTGAACGTAAACAATAGAATGTTTCTGGGAAACAAGGATTTCTCCGCTTCGCTCCATTTCATTTTGCTTCGGTTGAAATGACAAGCACATTGAATGTCGATATACCTCGTCTGCACCCCCGAAAATGTCCCTGGATACTTTGTAATCGACTGAATCTCAGTGTTTTCCAACAGAAACTTGCGGAAATTGCGGTGAGATTTCACATTTAAGATTGATTCAGGCAATAAAAAGCGGATAATTCCTTCATTTTCAAGCTGTTGAAAGGCTTTTTCAAAGAAGAAGGAGAAGCTTTCCTTGGTGGAAATTGGATTTCCTGAAGAATCAAAAATGACCGCGCCCCAGGGAGGGTTGCTGATGATGTAATTTGCCTTAAGGTCATTAAGGGCGTTAACGGCATTAGAAGCGTTAAGATAATCACAGCAAACTATTTGAGGTTCAAAGACTTCGTTAGGGAATTTGAGCAAAAGATTGATTTTTGCTATCATCACGGCGATGGGGTCGTTGTCGCAAGCGAAGATTTGAGACGGTGAAGCGCCTTCAAGAGCCAAAATAAAAGATCCTGAGCCGCAGCAAGGATCGAAAAAGGTCTGACCTTTCGAAAAATCGAGGTTTTTGACCATGTTTCTGGCGACTTCGGAAGGAGTGTAATACGAGCCTTTGCGGTTTTTTTCGCCTTCGAGAAGGAAGCATTGATAGAGCAAGCCGAGAAGGTCGGTTTCATTTGAAGGAAGTGGCGGCAGAATTAAACTATCAGAGAACTCTGAGCTTGCCGTTGCTTTTAAAACTGCCGCCACATGTGCCTTCTCAAGAAGTCCAGCCTTTTTCAGAAGCCTCACGCCCACTGAAAATAGCACATATTCAACTTTATAACCTTGTTCCTTGCAATAAGCCACAAAGCGTTGAATATCAGCTATATTATCTTTATTAGAGAAATATTCAATCGGAACAATAGTCTTTGTTGAGAGCTGTTTATTCGCACGTGACATCAGTCGTCCGCTGCCATTAGAATGCAGCCGTTTCCAGTTGCGACTTGTCGCTTCGGAAATCGTCGTTTTACTGATGCCGTTATTTTTCATGAGAATTTTTTGCAAAATTAATAAAAAAAACTTTGTCATATTCCAATTTAATTTATAACTTTGCGCTTCAAAATATTGAAAAATTACTAACCTTTAAATAATTAAACATGAATAACGCATTATTTCAATTTGCACATCCTGCTAACGAGCCTGTGAAAGAATACAGACCGGGCAGCCCTGAGCGCGTCGCTTTGGAGAAAGAACTCGAAAAACAGTCGAAGGAAGTCGTGGAAATTCCAATCATCATCGGTGGTAAGGAAATCCGCACCGGCGACATGGGCGAAGTGGTTATGCCACACAACCACAAGCATGTGATTGCAAAATACCATAAAGTAGGCGAAAAAGAAGTCAACATGGCTATCGAAGCCGCTCTGAAGGCCAAGAAAGACTGGGAAAACACACCATGGATGGAGAGAGCTTCAATCATGGCACGTATCGGTCAGATGCTGGCAACAAAATACCGCGCACGCATCAACGCAGCATGTATGCTCGGCCAGAGTAAGAACTGCTTCCAGGCAGAAATCGACTCAGCTTGCGAGACCATCGACTTCTACCGTTTCAACAACTACTATGCAGGCAACCTCTATTCAGAGCAGCCTTCATCGACACCAGACCAGCTCAACCGCGTGGAATACCGTCCACTCGAAGGCTTCATCATGGCTGTGACTCCGTTCAACTTCACATCAATCGCTTCGAACTTGAACATGACACCTGCTTTGATGGGTAACACCACAATCTGGAAACCGTCAACAACAGCATTGCTTTCTAACTATCACATCATGCAGATCGCAATGGAAGCTGGTCTTCCGGCTGGCGTTGTGAACTTCCTGCCAGGCAAGGGTTCTTTGATTGGCGGCGTCGCTTTGAACAACCCAAACCTAGCCGGTATCCACTTCACCGGTTCAACAGCCACATTCCAAGGCCTCTGGAAAGGCGTAGGCGTCAATATTGCCAATTACAAGTCATATCCACGTCTCGTCGGTGAGACAGGTGGCAAGGACTTCATCTTCGCTCACAGCTCAGCAAATCCACGCGAGGTGGCATGCGCTATCGTCCGTGGTGCCTTCGAATATCAAGGCCAGAAATGCTCAGCAGCATCACGTGCATACATCCCTGCATCGATGTGGAACGAAGTGAAACAGATTGTCGGTGACATGCTCAGCACCATCAAGATGGGCGACGTCACAGACTTCACTAACTATGTCAACGCTGTCATCGATGAGGCTTCATTCGACAACTGCAAGGGCTACATCGACCGCGCAAAAGCCAGCAAGGACGCTGAAATCGTGTTTGGCGGCAAGTGCGACAAGAGCGTCGGTTACTTCGTCGAGCCTACAGTCATTCTCGCCAAGGTGCCGAACTACGAGTCAATGGCTCAGGAGATCTTCGGACCTATCATCACCATCTATGTCTACGACGACAAAAAATATGAGGAAACACTGGAACTCTGCGACACTACATCACCTTACGCATTGACAGGAGCCATCTTCGTCAACGACCTCAAGGCACGTCAGCTCGCAGATCAGAAGCTCAAATATTCAGCAGGTAACTTTTACATCAACGACAAGCCAACGGGCGCTGTTGTGGGATGCCAGCCATTCGGCGGCTCACGCGCATCAGGTACCAACGACAAAGCTGGTGGTTTGTGGAACCTCATCCGCTGGACGAACCCACGCGCAATTAAGGAAACATTTGTTCCTGCTACGGAATACGGATATCCTTTCCTCGCGAAATAATCAATTGTCTCTCGCAGATTTCGCAGAAAACGCAGAATTTCTGGACTCAGACAAGGATTTAGCTCGCAAGCGAGCGGATCTCGCAGAAATGAAAAAGGCTTTCGAGGTTTTTCGAGAGCCTTTTTTAGTCGTTCAGTTAGTCATAACTGACTAACTTTTAATTACACGGTAAATCAATTCCTCCCCTGGCCTCGCCAATCTCATTCGTTGACGTTGTTCATCGGTCAGTTCGTAATAAATGCGGTCGGCATCGACGGTGAAGCCTGCGTTTCCAAGCACTTGAGCATAGTCGCGACCGAATTGGCGAACGTGGTCATATTGTCCAAAACAGCGTTTTCGTTCCTCTGGATCAGTGATTGAAGGGTCTTCCCAAGTGTCGATATCAGGGTTTATTGGGACCATCAATATAGCCCAGCCACCAGGTTTGAGAATTCGTTTTATTTCCGAAAAAGCTTTATTCACATCGTTTACATGTTCCAAAACATGGTTGCAAATCACGACGTCATATTGGTTGTCGGGAAGGTCAATATTGGTCACATCAAGATGCAAATCGGCAATTGGTGAATCAAGGTCCGCAGTGGTGTAATCGAGGTTCTTTAATGCCTTGAAACGCTTCAAAAAAGGCTGTTCAGGAGCGAAATGCAGCACCTTCAAAGGAGCTTCAAAGAAGTTCGAGCGTTGCTTTAAGTAAAGCCATATAAGTCGATGGCGTTCAAGTGATAAGCAACTAGGACAAAGACGATTATCCATAGCCTTTCCATAGCCGTAAGGAAGGAATTTTCGGAAGTGTTTGCCACACACCGGACACTCTACTTTGTTTCCGATATAAAACGGTCGTATCAAAATGCTGAACAGACCACTGAAACGAATCAGCGTCTGACGCGGGAATATCCTTGTAAATAAAGCGATTAACTTCTTCATAACAGATTTTTTATCGCAGCAGTCATGTTTGACCACTGATATTTTTGTTTTTCATCCCTAACTCCTTCAACCAGAGCGCCATAGCGATCGTTTTCACAGAAATCGACAATAGCATCGGCGATGGCTGACGGATTTGGTTCGACGACATAACCGACTTTTCCGTCAGGAATTATCTCGCCCAAGCCGCCGACATTTGTGACAAGCATCGGCTTCTCAAAATGATACGCAACCTGCGTAACACCACTTTGTGTAGCCGATTTATATGGCTGAACGACGATATCAGCAATATTAAAGTAATACTTTACATCATTATCGCTAATATATTGATTTTGAATTATTACCAAATCTTTCAAACCATAATTTTCAACCTGCTCAAGATATGGTTTCGGGTCATCGTAAAACTCACCGGCGACAATAAGTTTGACAGGATAATTCCTAATGCGCGAATCGGCAAAAGCATCTATCAAAAGGTCCAAACCTTTGTATGCGCGGACAAGACCGAAAAACAAAAAATAACGATAATTGGGGTCAAGGTTGAGATGATGTAACGCCTCACTTCTTTCCATTATTTCGCCATAATGGTCGTACAATGGATGAGGCACCAAGCATTTCGGCTTGTTTTGATTATCAAGCGATTTCACATCATCAAGTACAGATTTCGATAATGCCACGAAGCCATCCATTGCCTTAACAAAATATGGCGGAAACAGCTTATCGAGAAGCGATTTCTCATGCGGTATCATATTGTGAATCAATCCGATACACTTGGTTTGACGGTTCTTTTTTATCACTCTAGCAATCTTGCCGAAACAAGGAGCGAAAAACGACATCCAATAAGTAAAAATCACGATATCGGGATTCTTTTTTCGAATCTCCTTCCCTACTATTATCCAATTTAACGGATTGATACTGTTGACTTTACGCTCAATCGGAAAGCCTTCAGGAGCCTTAGCGTCGGAATACTGTGTTTTGCCTGGAAAGAGAAACGACGGATACTGAAGTTTGAATGTAACTACTTCAATATCAACACCCTCCTTGACAAACTCAGTTGCGAGTCTGTCGGTGAAGGCGGCAATGCCTCCACGGTAAGGGTAAGATGTTCCGACGATGATGATTTTCATTTTAATTATGAGATGCGATGAATCGCATCTTTACAGCGTTACTTTTCCTGTTTATCTTTATTATCTGGTTTTTCCGCTTCTTTCTTGGGTTCAACCACTGCTGCCTTGTAGTTGATTTTAGCGAATGCCTTAATCAGATTTTCCGGATTTGTTTTCTCGCTATCGTATTGAATAGTAACGAGTTTTGTATTCAAATCTGGATTGATGGCCTTCACTCCTTTCTCAAAACGAAGGTTATCTTTGATTTTTTTCACACAGCTCTGGCACTCAATTTCAGGTTCGGTTGAAAAGACAACCTCTTTCTTTGTCTGAGCCTGAGTCAAGACTGCTAAAAACAACGCAAATGTCAATAAAAAAAGCTTTTTCATATTATTTTATTTTGATAATTTCCATTTTATTCCACCATAAACCATAATGCCATCAATCGGGCCATAAATCATTGTGGCGTCGAAGTTTTCACCAAACGGATCGTGGCAACCAATGATTGGATCTTTCTGTTTGAAATTGGTGAGATTTTCACCGCCGATATAGATATTTCCCCAACGGAACCATTTGAGTATCTGAGCGTTAAGTATCGGATAAGCGTCAAAAGTGCCAAATCCGTCAGGCATACGGCCGTCGCCGTTTATTTGTAAAGTCAAGTCGAATTGCCAAATCTCAAGTGGGGTTTTGTATGTAGCTGTCACCAAACCTTTGTAACGGCTTGTCAAAGGTTTATCGCGAAGCACTCCATTGATGGTGTATTTCACGTCGTTATATCTGAATGCGCCCAACAGCGAGAAACCCTCGAAAAACGGGTATGTGGCGTCAATTTGGAAGGTGTGCGAGTAAGATATTCCGTCAAGGTTATAGAAATGCAACTGATGAACATCGCTATCGAAGTCGGCGATCACTTGGCTGTTGAAGTTCGTATAATAATATTCCAAATTGATAATCAAGCACTTATCGAAAATATCGATATCGAATGAAGCAGTGGTGCCATAGTTCCACGCCTCCTCCTGTTTCAGGTTATTGTCGACAATAATATCGCGGCTGCTTGCCAAATGTGTGTGATAATCGAGCATAGGACGTGGCGTATGATAGCCTTTTCCAGCCGAAAAACGCAGTTTCAGTAGATCGCTGACAGCCCATTTCACGTGAGCGCGAGGAGTAAAGAAAGTGCCATACAAATCGCTGTAATCGCCTCTAAAACCTGCCATAAACACCAATCTGTCATCATAGTTGAAAGTGTATTGAGCGTAAGCACCTCCAATATTTTCATCCGGAGCTGCGACGAGATTTGGTATATATTCTTTCTTCCAACGTTCATCAAAACAATCATGATTGAACGACAAACCTGTTGATATACTATGACTTGGCGTTAGTTCTGTCTCGAACATCAGCTGAGCGTAAGCGTTGTTGTTGTTCACATCGTACGTTTTCAAGCCATAAAACGAATTCATTTTGTGAATTGAGCCCGACAAAATCAAGGCGACGTTGGTATTAGTTATCTCATCAAAGATATAAGCGTTTTTCAACACGCCTTCGTAGCGTTCAGAGCCGATATTGATCTTATACAATGGATTATTATCGTATAAAGCCTTTGAATGATTGTGTGTATCCTCAGTTTGTCCTCCATTCCTATCCTCTTTCAGAGCCTTGACGTAAGCCTGCATGACATAATGATCGGCTTTGTATGTCCAACGGTTCATAAAATCGTATTGCTGCACCTTAGGCATATCCATGAAGCCATCGCCGTTCCCATCATGTTCCATCCACATATTTTCGTAATGCGCTAATAATCCAGCACTTAGCTTATCGTTAAAATGCAGGTTACCTTCGATATTTGTCTCAAATTTCAGATGGCTGTCGAGAAACAGATTAACGTCAAGTTCCTCATCCAACTGAGGTTTCAGATACTCAACATTGATTTGTCCGGTTATCGACTCATAGCCGTTTTTCACCGTTGCAGCTCCCTTTGACACCTGAATCGAGTGCATCCAAGTTCCAGGAATATAACCCAATGAGAATGGAGCCGCCGCACCACGGAATGCAGGAACATTTTCGGTAAGCATCTGAACGTAACTGCCTGATAATCCGAGAAGTTTGATTTGTTTTGCGCCTGTAGCGGCATCTGAATAATCGACGTCTACGGAAGGATTGGTCGAGAAACTCTCGCCGAGGTTACAGCATGCAGCGCGACACAGCTCGGTGGTGGTTATCGTTTCAATATTGACCGCTCCCCTAGACTGTATCCTGCCAGGACGCGATGACTTCACCACGACAGCATCCAAAGCGATTTCGCCACGTAGCGTAATCTCAAGATAATCAATATTTTCACAAGAAATCGTGTCGTTTTGAAAACCTACGAAAGAAGCTACAACTGAATTGATATTTGGTCTTCTTTCCAAGGTAAAATTGCCATTTCCGTCGGTCGTGGTGCCGAAATTCGTTCCTATCCACATCACGTTAGCGCCGACTAAGGCATTCCCATCGCTGTCTTTAACTACTCCTTTCACCTGCGGCAACGCTACTATTGCGAGGAAACACAGAATTATTGATAATGTAAATCTTTTCATATGTCAATGGCGGACACGATTCGTCCCTACAATTTTATCTATAATTTCGTTAATCTCTTTTGATATCTTTGTTATGTATATGATTCCCAATCCAATAATAACAATTATTCCAGTTCTAAAAACGGCCTCGATAATCTTCGCCACGATGCCACCGCCCATAATATCCAGCGCAATATTTGATATATAACCAACTGATAACCAATTTATTACAAATAATACACCTATTACAGCAACCACCACAATCTCTTTCCATGAAAATGGTGAAATCTTGGTTTTCCAAATGATCAGCGAGAGCAAAAATAAATAATAAATTGAGAATGAAATTATCGACGACCATGCCGCTCCTGTCATTCCTAGAATCGGTATCAAACTGTTATTCAATAAGATAGCACTGAATGTAAGAATTGCAGTGAAGACAAGCTGCAGATAATACCAGCGTGAATAACTCAATACTGTAACTCCAATATTTAATGAAGAATTGACCAATTTCGCCAAGCCGAGGAGGAAGAACACCCATTTGCCATCGACGTATTTGTCACCGTTTGGAAGCAACTCGAAAAACAGGTCGATATTAACCCAAATAATGAAAAACACTAGAGCTCCAGCAATTAGCTGATGCAGCGACACGCTCTTGCAAATTTCCGCAGCCCGTTGATTATCATTGTCTTTCATCGCCTGAGAGATTATCGGACGTGAGATTGCCGACACCGAGCGGTAAGGCATCTCGACAAGATTCGCCATGTAGGAAGCGATGGCGTAGATACCCGTAATCGTCAGTCCCAGTTGAGCAGTGATGAAGAAAGAATTAAGGCTTGGGATGATGTTTCCTATGACCGCCGCCACTGTCAAAAACAAGGTATAAAACAAGAAATCGCGACGCAGCCAATGCGAAATATGTCCTGGTTCAATCTTAAAGGAAATTCGAGATAAACTCAGCAAGTAAATGATATTCAATAATGTAGCAACAAGGTAAGCAAGACACAAGCCAATCACCATACAGTCGAGATCGATGACTTTTGTTATGTACAAAATGTAGTCGACAAGAGTAAAAATTCTGATGCCCACTTCCCTCACCATTTTGGGCACAACGATGCGCATCAGTATGTTGGCGTTGGTCTCGAACACCGTCATGTACATCATGAAAAAAGCCATCGGGATGACGAGGTAGATGTAGTCGACAAAAAGCGCCGACTTGCCAGAAAACATCTCGATTATCGTGCTTTTAAAGGCAAAAAAGAGAATCGTGAAGATTGTAAATCCGATTGCCGGGACTATTATCGTCCAGCCGAAAAAGCCATGGTCGCGACTCTCAGGATCACGAAAATACGGGTAGTAACGCAGAGCTGAGGTGTTGGTACCTAGCGCTCCGAGTCCGGAAAGCAGGATTGCGGCATCAGCCATGACACGCGTCAAGCCTACCTCCTCCTGCGTGAGATATTTAGTCATCACGAAGAAGGTGGTGATGAACCCCACAGCCACGCCGAGGTAGTTCATTATCGTGCCTTTGATACTCTGTCGTACTACAATTCCCATCAGCTTTTCAAAATGTTTTTGATAAAGTTACGTGTAGGATAATTTTTGTCATTCAACACATGATAAAGTTCGCACATCAGAGGATAATCATTTGTATCAATTTGATTATCAATAAGTTTCTTGTAAAAAATATCAACTGCCATACGACCTTCAAGCACCACATTGTCAGACATGCAATTATTGAAGAAGCCCTTTCCGATGAGCAATCCTAGCGTACGGTTGCGGCTCATGTCGTTGAGTGCTGTCAGTGAGAAATCGCCGAAGCCGCAATAATGGTACATGGTGCTGTTTTCGCCTCCGAAAGTGATTATCAGGCGACGCATCTCATTGAGAGCCTTGGTGATTACTATTGAACGGAGATTTGCTGAATCGAAGTTGGCATCAACCATTCCAATGATAATTGCATAGATATTCTTCAAAATTGAAGCGTATTCAACACCGGTGACATCAGTGGTGAAATCGGTGCGAATCATGGTGTCATCAAAGACGTTGGTGATGATTTTGTAAAGTTCTTCGTCGGTTGTTGCGGCGGTGAGACCTGTATCTTGTCTGTTGATAATTTCACGTGCAAAAGAAGGTCCTTTCAACGTCATGAAAGGATTGAAAATAAATGATTTAATGCTATCCGGAATAATCTGGTCGCCGCTTCCGAAACCTTTCGCGAGGTTGACCAGCAAAGCTGTCGGATTGATGTAATCTTTGTTTTCCTTAAGGTAGCCAACAACCGCATTCGAAGGGATGGCGAGAAAAATCACGTTTGCCTCGAGAAGCACTTTTTTATCGCTTGTGGCTTTAAGATTTTCGCTTAGTTTGCATTTGGGGAAATACAAAGTGTTGACATGCATGGTATTGATCATCTCAACCACTTCATCCTCAATGGAAAGCAGATATATTTCATCTTTATTTTTAGCTGCGAGCACATCACCTATTGCTGTCGCGATGGCTCCGCTGCCGATAAAAACAATTTTTCGCATTTTATTAAAATTTTTGCAAAAATACGAAAAAGTCTTTAGACTTTAGACCTTAGACGTTAGTTTTTTCATTTATAAGCTTTTTTTCAGCTAAAAATATGCTTGCATCGAGCTCGTAACCGATAAGAACGATGATACAATTCACGTACATCCACATCATGAAAATGATGAGACCGCCGATGGAACCGTAGAGAGCGTTGTAATTAGAGAAGTTGATGATATAATAATTGAACCCTACGGTACCGAGGATGAACAAAAGCGTAAACATGATAGTGCCCGGCGTAAACAGACGGAATTTCCTTGCTTTATCGGGGTTTCCGAAATAGTAAAGCACTGCAATGGCAACCAGAAGCACAAAGACAGTCAGTAGCCATCGGCCTATATTTATCAAATTGATAATAAATGTGTTATAAAAATTAATCTTATTGAAAAACCAAGGCAAAACGTCGTTTCCAATGATGATAAGAGCGATTGAAGTGATTAGAAGCGTACCAAGAATCAATATTGTGAGCAGTCCCCCGCCATGCATTCTCACCAGCGACATTTTTCCGATATGGTTGACGCCCATGTCGAAGCCGCGGAAAAAGGCACGAACGGCACCTGAGCTGAAATAAAATGCCATGATGATACCAATTGACATGAGGGTGTTATGCTGGTGCGACATGATTTCGTTTATGGTGTCGATCACCCTGCCAGCTATGTTGTCAGGAAGAAACTGTTGAATGGTCTCTTCTATCATCTGCTGCACGCCTTCGAGCGGCATGTAAGGGATAAATGTAAAAAGCACCATGACAGCGGGAAATATCGCCAAAAACACGTTGAATGCCACTGCAGCCGCGCGGTCAGTGAGGTAGCCTTTCGAGAAACCGTCAATAAAATAAATCAGGACATCATAGAGAGGCTTTCCGCGAAAACCGGGGAAAGTGACACCTTTAAGCCATGCTATCGTTTTGTCTTTCAACGCAATAGCACGAGATTTATATTTCTCAAAATTCATTTTCATAATAAAAATGTATGATTTGCAAATATACAAAATTTTGTAACTTTGCAAAAATTTTTACGAAATGACAGATCATGTTTCACATCCGGGAGTGGTGGTCGGAATAAACGACAAAGACATTGAAATAGAGATACTTAGCTCAAGCATGTGTGGCTCTTGCGGCATAAAATCGGCATGCGGCATGTCGGAGATGCAAGAAAAACGAGTCACAGTGCCAAAGCCTGACGACCGTGAATTCATTGTGGGTCAGCCAGTTAGCATCATCATGAATACCAGTCAAGGCAACAAGGCGGCATTGTTCGCTTATTTCATACCGGCGTTTTTGTTGGTCGCCATCATCGTGATTCTCAGCAATTTATCGGTAAAAGAATGGCTTGCCGCACTCATCGGAATAGGGGTCATTGCGGTTTATTACATCGTTTTATCTTTCTTCAAAGAAAAACTGAAATCAGAGTTTAAGTACGAGATACGATAATAACACGTCATGACGTGGGTTTCTCTTTAGTTCTTAAGGAGTTACATTTTTTGCAAAATTTCCTTGTTTAATTAATATAAAATTAGTAATTTTGCACCGCTAAAAATATGTTTTGTTTTATGAGTAACATTTTACTATGGTCCCTTGTAATTCTGGGAATTTTAGGAGGAGTCGCGGCGGTGATTCTGTTCTTCGTCGCGAAGAAGTTCAAGGTTGAAGAGAACCCTCTCATCGACGAGGTCGAGTCAGTGTTGGCTGGTGCCAACTGCGGTGGCTGCGGTTTCGCCGGATGCCGTAACTTCGCGGAGGCGTGTGTGAAAGCCGCTGCCGAGAAGCAGAGCCTCTCCGGTTTGAACTGTCCGAGCTCCGACATGTCTAAAGTCGCCGGATTACTTGGACTTACCGCTACCGTTGCTGAGCCGATGATTGCTGTTGTACGTTGCAACGGTACTTGTGAGAACGCACCATCGAAGGTGCATTATGAAGGAGCCGACATCTGCGGTTTCGCCAACACTCTCTACGCTGGCGAGAACGGATGTCCTAACGGCTGCCTCGGTTTGGGCGACTGCGTGAAGAAATGCCAGTTCAACGCTCTCCACATCAACAAAGAGACAGGTCTTCCTGAGGTTGACGAAGACAAATGCGTGGGCTGCGGCGCTTGTGCCAAGGCTTGTCCGCGCGGCGTCATCGAAATTCGCGCCAAGGGCAAGAACAACCGTCGTGTCTACGTGGCATGCAACAACACCGAGAAGGGTGCTGTCGCGATGAAGAACTGCAAAGTGAGCTGCATCGCCTGCCAGAAGTGCTTCAAGACCTGCCCGTTCGAGGCTATCGAGATGCGCGGCAACCTCGCCTACATCGACTTCACGAAGTGCAAGCAGTGCCGCAAATGCGTCGAAGTCTGCCCACGCGGAAGCATCCATGAGGTCAACTTCCCGCCTAGAAAGCCGAAAGTAGAGACAGCAGAAACTAATGTTGAACAACCAAACGAAAGTAAAGAATAACGTATGAATCCAATTAAGACATTTCCAAAAGGTGGCGTTCATCCGGAAGAAAACAAGCTTTCGTCGGACCAGCCTATCATCACATTTGAGATACCGAAACAGGTGATCATCCCGCTCGGTCAGTGCCTCGGCGCACCGGCAGAACCGATAGTCGCGAAAGGCGACAAGGTGAAGGTGGGGCAGCTCATCGCCACGGCAAAAGGCTTCATCAGCGCCAACGTGCACTCGTCAGTAAGCGGCACCGTCAACAAGATTGACGAGGTGATGGACCACACTGGATACCGTAAGCCGGCTATCTTCATCGACGTGGAAGGCGACGAATGGCTCGAAGGCATCGACACCAGCGACACCTTAGTAAAAGATATCACACTCTCAAGCGAAGAGATTGTTGAACGCATCAAACAACACGGCATCGTGGGTCTCGGCGGCGCCACATTCCCTACTTACGTCAAGTTGATGATTCCAAAGGACAAGAAAGCCGAATTCGTCATCATCAACGCAGCAGAATGCGAGCCTTACCTGACCTGCGACAACAGACTTCTCATTGAGAAACCTTACGAATTCCTCGTGGGCGTAAAAGTCATCATGAAAGCCGTCAACGCTCCTAAAGGCGTGGTCGGAATCGAGGTGAATAAGATTGAAGCCGCAAAGAAACTCGATGAAATCGTAAAGAGCGACAAGTATTTCGAAGGCATCGAGATTCAGCCTTTGAAGACAAAATATCCTCAAGGCGGTGAAAAACAGATCATCAAATCCGTCACAGGACGCGAGGTTCCTTCAGGCAAGCTCCCTATCGAGACAGGATGCGTGGTCGTCAACGTGGCTTCGACATTTGCTATTTACGAAGCAGTGCAGAAGAACAAACCGTTGGTTTACCGCGTTGTGACTGTGACTGGAAAATCGGTGAAGAAACCGTCGAACTTCCTCGTCAGAATCGGAACACCTGCCAACATGCTTATCGAAGCTGTCGGCGGACTCCCTGAAGACACAGCCAACCTCATCAACGGCGGCCCAATGATGGGTAAATCGGTGAGTGTTACGACCTTCCCGACCATCAAAGGAACCTCTGGCATCTTGATGCTCAACGAAAAAGACGCTCAGCCACGTAAGGTCAGCAACTGCATTCGCTGCGGAAAATGCATGCAAGCCTGCCCGATGGGTTTGGAGCCTTATCTTTTGAACCGTCTCGCACGTCAGAACAACTTCGAGGAGACAGAGAAACACAATATTATGGACTGCATCGAATGCGGCTCATGCGAGTTCACCTGCCCTGCCAACATCCCGCTGGCCGATTACATCCGTTACGGCAAGACAAAGACAGGACAATTAATACGTTCACGTAATCAGAAATAGCTATGAATCAGTTAACAATATCAGGTTCTCCGCATGTTCACGGAGATTTAAGCGTCAAGAAAATCATGAGCATGGTGATCATCGCCTTGATTCCTGCTTTGCTTGTTGCTGTTTATTATTTCGGCTGGTATGCATTGCGTTTGACCATCGTCTCGGTGGCAGCATGTATGCTTACGGAATATCTCATCCAGAAATTCTTGTTTAAAGGCCCTCTCACCATCAACGACGGCTCTGCAGCCTTGACAGGTTTGCTGTTGGCCTTCAACGTTCCTGCAAACCTTCCACTTTGGATGGTAATCGTGGGTAGCGTCGTTGCAATCGGCATCGCCAAGATGTCGTTCGGCGGCTTGGGCAAGAACCCGTTCAACCCAGCATTGGTAGGTCGTGTGTTCATGCTCGTATCGTTCCCAACAGCCATGACAACATGGCCCAAAGCACAGCCGATTTTTGAAGCAGGCTTCTTCACTGATGCAGTGACAGGTCCTACCCCATTGAGTTTATTGAAAGAAGGCAATCCTGGAACACTTGCCGCATCTGGCGACATGCAGTTCCTCGATATGATTCTCGGTAACCGCGGTGGCGCTTTCGGTGAAATTTGCGCAATAGCTCTTTTGATTGGCGCTATCTACCTCATCATCACGAAAGTCATCGACATCTGGACACCATTGAGCATCCTCCTCACAGTGTTCATCATGACAGGGATTTGCTACCTCGTCGACCCGACACAGTACATCGCTCCTTGGTATCATCTTGTTTACGGCGGTCTCATCCTCGGCGCTTTCTTCATGGCAACCGACATGGTAACTTCACCAATGACAACGCCAGGCAAGATCATCTACGGTATCGGAATCGGTGCAATCACAGTCATCATCCGTCTGTGGGGCCAATATCCTGAAGGTGTTTCGTTCGCAATCCTTATCATGAACGCCGTAGTGCCGCTCATCAACAAAGGATTTAAACCACAACGCTTCGGCGTAGCCAAATAATTGTTGAATCTTAAAATTTTGAAATTATGGCAAAGAAAGAATCAACATTAAAGAATATGCTCATCGCCCTGATGGTCATCACCATCGTTTCTGGCGGAGTGCTTGGATTTGTTTATGGCTTGACAAAGCCTGCTATTGATCAGGTCGAAGCCAATAAAAATCTCAAAGCTATCAACGAAGTTTTGAAATCAGATGTCGAGATTGTTTCAACAGAGACCAAAGACATCGACGATTTGACTTATAACCTGGCATACGACGCAGAAGGCAACTTCATCGGTGCAGCTATCAAGACCTATTCGAAAAACGGTTTCGGCGGCAAGATCGAGTTGATGGTCGGTATGCTTGCAAATGGTATTATTAATAAGGTGTCGGTTTTATCACAGGCTGAAACCCCAGGTCTTGGAGCTAACATGGTGAACGACAAGTTCAAAGGACAGTTTGACGGCAAAGATCCGAAGACTTTTACACTCAAAGTGAAGAAAGATGGTGGCGATGTCGATGCCATCACAGCTGCTACAATAAGTTCGAGAGCCGTTTCAGAGGCCATCAAAAAGGCTGCCGACGGTTTCGAGGCTAACAAAGACCAATTCATGAAAGGAGGCAACAATGAGTAACTGGAAAACTTTCACCAAAGGACTTATCAAGGAAAACCCTATTCTAGTCCTTTTGTTAGGATGCTGTCCTACCCTCGCCACCACGACGAGCGCCATCAACGGCATGTCGATGGGACTTGCGACAACATTCGTTTTGATAATGTCGAACCTCGTCATTTCATTATTGAAGAACTTCATTCCAGACAAAGTGCGTATCCCATGTTTCATCGTGGTTATCGCATCGTTCGTGACTGTGGTTCAGTTGGTTATGCAGGCTTATGTGCCTGATATCTACGAGACTTTAGGCTTGTTTATCCCACTTATCGTTGTGAACTGCATCGTGTTGGGACGTGCAGAAGCCTTCGCATCGAAGAACCCGGTATGGCCTTCAATCCTCGACGGCGCTGGCATGGGACTCGGATTCACCTTCGCCTTGACAGTGCTCGGTTCGATCCGTGAAATCCTTGGCAGCGGCAGTCTCTTCAACTGGAGATTCCTCCCAGAAGATGCCAACACTATCCTCATCTTCGTGCTTGCTCCTGGAGCATTCATCGCCTTGGGATATCTCATCGCAATAGTCAATAGATTAAAGAAAACTAAATAACGTAGTGCCATGAAAATCATAATCATTCTTATATCGACAATCTTTGTCAACAACGTCATTTTGGCGCAGTTCCTCGGAATCTGCCCATTCTTAGGCACTTCCAAGAAGACATCAACCGCTGTTGGTATGGGTGCAGCCGTTATCTTCGTGCTCGTCCTCGCCACTTTGGTGACATACCTATTAAATAAATACGTCCTCGTGGCGCACGGACTCGAGTTCCTGCAGACCATCGCGTTCATCCTGGTCATCGCGGCCTTGGTTCAGATGGTCGAGATCATCTTGAAGAAGATCAGTCCGTCACTGTACACTGCATTGGGCGTGTTTTTACCTTTGATTACTACCAACTGCTGCGTTCTCGGCGTTTCGTTGAAGGTCGTCGGTGAAGGCTTCATCTACGGCAACAACGTCGGAGAGGCTGTCATCTACGCCGCCGGCATCGCCATCGGTTTCGCAGTGGCTTTGATAATCTTCTCGGGCATCCGCGAGCACATCGACCTCATGGAAGCACCTGAAGGAACAAAAGGAACACCTATTGCCCTGATTACCGCTGGCATTTTAGCCATGGCATTCATGGGATTCGGAGGATTAGTATAATTATAAACCATTTATAAATTTAAGAGATGAAGAAATTAAACTTTCGCAGCCTGCTTTGCCTTGCATTATTGATGCTTGGTTTCGCAGCAACAGCTCAGGAAGTCCGCAATTTCACCTTCAACCATGAAGGCAAGACGGGCATCCAGATGATTGAACAGACAAGAGGCAACGTCGCTCTCGAGTACAACCTCGACGCTATGAGCCTCACATCATTCACCTACAACGGTGAAGAGATGCAAAACATCGGCATCGCCGATATCAGCCTTCCTAACGAGAAAGGTTTGCCAAACGTGCCTAGCTACAGCCGCACAATCGCCATCCCACAAGGCGCACAGGCAGTGTTGCACGTTGTAAGTTATGAACAGCAAGTTATTGACTATGTCAACGTGGAGCCTTCATTGGGTGTCCAGATGGAGAATGAAGAACCTGACATGAACTATATCAAAGACATGAAGGTTTATGCTCAGAATGAATACTATCCGGCAGAATTTGCCAGCATCAGCGAACCTTCACAGATTCGTGGCGTCGATGTTGTGAACATCAGCATCAGTCCTGTCAGATTCAACCCAGTGACAAAGAAAGCCATTGTTTATCATAACATTGAGCTCGCTGTTGAATTTGTTGGCGGCAACGGACAGTTTGGTGACAACCGTTTGCGTTCACCTTATTTCGACCCAATCCTTGCTCAGAACATCATGAACTACGAAGCATTGCCGACTATCGACTACGAGGCAAGAATGCAGAAGTGGCTTCGTGATGGCGACGAGGGTGCCGAATACATCATCGTGATCCCTAATAACGATGGATTTGTCGAGCCAGCAACACGTTTGAGAGACTTCCGTATGGAGCAAGGTATCCTCACCGAGGTCGTCAAACTTCAGGACATGCCAGCTACGACAACAGACCAAATGAAGACATATTTCCACAATGCCTACGACAACTGGGATATTGCTCCAGTTGCAGTGCTTCTCTTCGGTGACCACAACACCAACATGGCACAGGGTATTCCTGCCATTACTGTAAGCCACCCATACAATGGCTCATGCATCACCGACATTCAGTATGCTGATATGACAGGCAATGATAACCTTCCTGAGATTGTTTTCTCACGTTTGGTTGCAGCCGATGCTACCGAAGCTAACATGATGGCTGACAAGCAGATTGAATATGAGTTCACCAACCCTAACATGGACGCCAGTTTCTACAACGCTCCTGTAACAGCTTTAGGATGGCAGACCGAACGTTGGTTCCAGCTCTGCTCAGAGGTTTTCGGCGGTTATATGCGTGCACACGGTTACAACCCACAGCGTATCAACTGCATCTATGACGGTACACCAGGCAGTTCATGGTCATCAGCACAGAACACAGCACAGGTCACAAGTTACTTTGGACCTTCAGGAACGAACTACATCCCTGCATCACCATCAGAACTCGGTGGCTGGACCGGTGGTTCACCTGAGCAGGTTGTTAATGCTGTCAACGCAGGTACATTCTGGGTACAGCACCGCGACCACGGTCTTAACGAAGGCTGGGGCGAGCCTGCAGTGCGTAACACACACATCGACCAGCTGAACAACGTAGGTAAGATGCCATTCGTCATGTCAATCAACTGCCAGACAGGTATGTTCAACTACACAGGTTCAAATGGCAACTGTTTCACAGAGAAATGGATGCGCCGCACATACAACGGACAGAACGCAGGTGCTGTCGGCGTCCTCTCTCCTACTGAGGTCTCTTACTCATTCGTCAACGACGCTTTCGTTTGGGGTGTTTATGACCAGTTTGATCCTAACTTCATGCCTACATATCCGACCAACACCAATCATATTGCCTACGAAAACAGAGGCAACTGGCGTCCGGCATTCGGTAACGTGGCAGGTAAATATTTCTTACAAGAGACATCATGGCCATACAACACTGGCAGCAAGGAGATCACCTATATCATGTTCACAGCACACTGCGACGCTTTCTTGAGAATCTACACACAGGTGCCACAGACAATGACAGTGAACCATCAGAACGTACAGTTGGCTGGTCTCAACACATTCCAGATCACTGCTCCTGAAGGCGCTACAATCGCTTTGACAAAAGGTGAAGGAGAAAATATGGAGATCGTGGCTGTGGCAACAGCAACAGGCAGCGTTCAGAACGTTGAAATTGCACCTCAGACACCTCCGACAGTGCTTCACCTCACAATTACTGGTCAGAACTACCTCCGTTATGAGGCCAACGTTGATGTGATTCCAGCCGCTGGACCATACCTTATCATTAACGAATACGAACTTATCAATGCAGCTACACAGCTCAACTTCGGTGAAGAAAGCGGATTAGACATCCAGCTTAAGAACGTCGGTAACTCACAGGCTCCTACAGGTACCGCTACACTCTCAACAGAATCAGAGTATATTACAATTACTGACGGTACAGAAGCTTTCACAGCAATCAACTCGAACGAAACTCTCGACCTAAGCAATGCTTTCAGCTTCACAGTTTCTGATGAAGTGCCTAACAAGACCCTTATCGATTTCGTTGTCACAATAACAAGTGGTTCAGATACTTACGAGAGCCATATTGCAATGAAAGCATACGCTCCTGAGTTCGCAATCGGCAGCGTAACCATCACAGAAATCGACGGTAACGGCAATGGTCGTCTTGACCCAGGTGAGACAGTAAAACTTACCTTCCCTATCCAGAACAAAGGTAACGCCGACTCATGGGCAACAGATGCAACACTCACAATTAACAATAATTTTATGACATTGCTGACAGAGCCAGTTGTCACTGTCAACACAATCGCTGCATCAAATACAGCCAACGTTGAATATCAGATTTACGTCGGCAACGCTCCTTCAGGATTCGCAGCAGAATACACACTCGATGTTGCTTCAGGAGTTTATACCGATTCAAGAGACTTCATGTCAAAGATCGGTCTTAACGTTGAAGACTTCGAGTCAGGTACACTTGATCCTTCAATGTGGAACAACTCATCAGCTATTCCATGGACAATATGCAACACTGAGCCTTATGAAGGCGTTTATTGCGTGAAATCAGGTGCTATTAGTCACAGTTCCGACACTGACCTCATCTTGACTTACGAAGTTGGCGAAAACGACTCTATCGCATTCTACTACAAAGTTTCATCAGAATCAAACTACGATAAACTGTTCTTCTACATCGACAACGTTGAAAAGAACAACTGGTCAGGCACTGTAGCATGGACCAGAGCACAGTATGCTGTTACTGCCGGTACTCATACATTCAAATGGCAATACCACAAAGACAGCAGCGTGTCAAGCGGTAGCGACTGCGCATGGATCGACTACGTGATCCTTCCACGCGACAGAAGTCTCGCAGTCAACGCTGGTCTCGATATGGAAATCTGCGAAGGCAGCGACGCACAATTAGACGGTTTCGTATCCAACCAGACATCAATAGAATGGTCAACATCAGGTGACGGTATATTCAGCGATATCACTATTGCTAACCCAGTGTACACTCCTGGTACTCAAGATATTGCAAATGGTGGTGCAACACTTACACTCACCGCTCATAAAGACAATGAGACCATGTCAGACGATATGGAATTGTCATTCCTCGATGCTCCTATAGTTGAATTAGCATATGGTCACGACGGTTTGGCTTGCATGGGTATCATCGATATCACAAATTATTACTCAGTAACCAACGCCGAAACAGTTGAATTAACAACAAGCGGTGACGGTACATTTGAAGGCAACGTCTATACATTCGGTACACAAGACATCGCAAACGGCAACGCACAGATCACCATCACAGCCATCGGCTGCGGTGAGGCATCAGATTCATTTGAGGTTACTTACCAAGGCGTTCCAACCGTCAGCGGCACCGAAGAAATCAACACTTGCTCAACAGAACCTATTGATATTGACATGACCTTCACAAACGACTGGGGCACTCTCGTCGGCTGGACAACAACAGGCACAGGAACTATCAACAATCCTACATCAGAAAGCATCGTCTTCACTCCTTCTGAAGAAGATTACAACAACGGTAGTGTGACACTCACAGCAGAATACAAAGACTGTGCAGAAACATCATACTTCCACGTTGTGACTGTCAACTTCACAATGCCTACAATTCCAATGCCACAAGGTCCACAGGATGTCCATATCTACAACGCTGTGACAGAATACACAGTTGATGCAGACGCTTCATTCACATCATTCGAATGGACTCTCGCTCCTGCTGATGCAGCCACTTCAATGGTTCCTTCAGGCAACACTGTCACTATCACATGGAATCCTAACACAAATAACGGCGAGGTGCTTCTCACAGTGGTAGGACACAGCGAGACATGCGGTGAGAGCGAACCGTCAGAGGCTCTTGTCATCACCCTCAAAGGTGCAAGCATCAATGAAATCAACGCTGCGAATATCAACATTCACCCTAACCCGACCAACGATTTCATCAACATCGCAATTGAAAATGTTACATCTAACATCCAAGTTGTGATTTACAACAGTGTCGGTCAGGTGGTTTATTCACAGAACGACAAAGCCGAGAACGGATACAACGCTATCATCGACCTCGGCGAGCTCTCCAGCGGCACATACACTCTGCAAATAAGAAGTGACGAAAACGTCTGGACAAACAAGATCATCAAGAGATAATTAAGAATTATCCTTGAAACGCAACGGTTTCTCGCTGCCTTCGAAATGATAATGAATAAAATTGTCATTTCAAGCGCAGCGAGAAATCTTTTTTATTATCTTTGCCAAAATTTATTAAGCATGGAAGGTGTTCCCGCATTATTTTCTGATTTAGCCTTGATTTTGGTTACGGCAGGTATTACAACAGTCATTTTCAAATGGTTAAAACAACCGCTGGTACTTGGTTATATCGTCGCAGGCTTTCTCATCGGACCACATTTCACCTATTTTCCTGTCATCAACGATCCAACAAGCGTAGAGACATGGAGCGAAATCGGAATGGTGTTCCTCCTTTTTGCTATCGGACTTGAGTTTTCTTTCAAAAAACTGAAAAAAGTAGGCGGTCCGGGAGCCATCATGGTGCTGACCGAACTGATAATCATGTTTTCCATCGGGTTTACGGTCGGCAAGCTGTTCGGATGGCAAAAGATGAACTGCATCTTCCTCGGTTGCATGCTCTCCATCTCGTCTACGAGTATCATCGTGAAAGCTTTTGACGACTTGAAACTGAAAAACCAGAAATTCACAGCTGACGTCATCGGAGCCCTTGTTGTTGAAGACCTTGTCGCCGTCATCCTGATGGTTATCCTCTCGACACTTTCTGTCGGAAACACATTCAACGGCGGTGAACTCGTGCTCAGCATGATAAAATTGATGTTCTTCCTGATCATCTGGTTCATATTCGGCATCTACCTCATCCCTTCTTTCCTCCGCCTAATCAGGAGATTTATGACGGAAGAGACACTTGTCATCATCGCGATAGGACTTTGTTTCATGATGGTCATGCTTGCCAACTACGCCGGATTCTCATCAGCACTCGGTGCCTTCGTCATGGGCTCAATCCTTGCCGAGACACTTGAAGCGGACATCATTCACAAACTTGTAACCCCGATAAAAAACCTCTTCGCCGCGATATTTTTCGTTTCAGTAGGTATGATGGTCAACCCGAAGGTTTTGGTCGAATATACTTGGCCTGTAGTCATCATCGCACTTACTATCATGATTTTCAAGACTTTAAGTGCAACATTCGGAATGCTCATCTCAGGAAGAGACATCCACACCTCATTTAAGGCCGGCTTCTGCTTCTGTCAGATTGGTGAGTTCTCATTTATCATCGCTTCGCTCGGCCTTAGCTTCAAAGTCATCGACGAATTCCTCTACCCTATCATCGTCACCGTTTCCATCGTGACAACGTTTTTCACTCCGTACATCATCCGTCTCGCCGACCCGTTGTACAACTGGCTGAATCCAAGAATTCCTGAGAAGTGGAAACAAACCATGACTAACTACTCTGAAGGCTTCAAAGTGAGCGAAAATACCACCCTGACATTCAAGACATTCGTCATCAACCAGTTCAAAAACATGCTCATCTACGGATGCATCATCTTCGCTCTCGGCATTATCTGCTACTCAGCGATTGGACCGTTTATTATGAAGAATATCAATGGATTATGGGGCGGAGTGACAGCAATCGCAGTGACCACGGTTATTATTTCACCTTTCATCTGGGCGATGGCATTCAAATACAGAATCTCGCTCACCAACTCGAAGTTGATAACAAAAAACGTCTTCGAACGTCATGTTATTGTCATTATTTTCGTAATCAGATACTTATTAGCCCTGATTGTAATCACAAATATACTGCGCCATTTCATCAGCATCAATTTCTTCGCTGCATTAGGAATAGCTATAGGAATCTCTCTAATTCTGGCATTTTCCAACAGAATCATGAAATTCTACGACCGTCTGGAGCATAACTTCATGGATAACCTAAACAAACGTCAGAAACAGGCTTCATTCATAATTCCAGAAGTGTTGCAGGAGAACTTTCACCTTGAGAAAGTAACGGTGAGCCCGTTGAGCCAAATTGTTGGAAAACAATTGAAAGACACTGTGTTCCGCAGCAAATACAAGGTTAGCGTAGTGTGCATCGAGCGAGGAAAAGACACCTACGACCTGCCAGATAAAGACACGACATTCTACCCTTACGACATCGTAACTTTGGTTGGATGCGATGACAACATCAACAAAGTCAAGCCGATAATTGAAGTTGAAGACACAGAGTTGATACACGAGCGCAAAGACCACAACATGAGCCTGCACTCGGTCAAAATATCCGAAAACAGTCCGATTTGCCGTGTGTCGCTGTTGAATTCGATGTTCAAAGATAAATACGATGCCATGGTAATCGCCATTCAACGTGGCAACGATTTTATCCTAAGTCCTTCAGCCTTAACTATTTTCAACTGCAACGACATCGTTTGGTTCGTAAGTTCAGCCGAGGCTGCAAAAATGATAATTCAAAAAGAAGAAATATAAATTAACCATTAAAAATTGAAAAAAGTGACTAGATTATCAAGAATACTACTGACAGCATTGATTATGCTGTTGGCATTTTCGGCATTCTCACAGACTTTTGAGATTGTGAACAGCAACCGTTCCAACCTTGAGTTAAGCCTGAAAATTGACGAATACACATTCGAAGACAGCCATCACGATGGCGTTGAAGGACAGACAATAGTGTTAAACGGCATCTTTTTGCCAGGTCAGGCCGGTTCACCGGATCTCCCTGTCATTTCACGTTATGTGGCAATTCCACGCGGCGCAAATGTCGTCTTAAACGTGAAAAATCAGGTAACTGAAACGGTTTATGGTGTCGATATCATGCCAGCACCTGAGTTGCCTCTCGATGACGACAGAACTCCGATGAAATATGTTCGCGACGTGAAGGTTTATTCAACCGATGCCTTCTACCCTGCCGAGCCTATCATCGCATCAAAACCGACGAAAATCCGTGACGTTGATGTTGTGATTGTCAGCGTGACACCTTTCCAATACAATCCTGTCACAAAAGAGCTCATCGTGACAAAAGAACTCAACCTCGAAGTCGTTTTTGATGGTGGTGACGGCAATTTCGGAGGCGACCCACGTTATCGCAGCACAGCATGGGATCATATCATCCGCGATATGGTCATCAACGAAAACATACTCCCTGACGCTGATTATCAGAGCTTTATCAAAGAAGCGGTCGAACGCCGCGACACAGGTTGCGAGTATCTCATCATCACTCCCGACAACCCTGATTTCATCGCTTTGGCTGACAGCATCAAGTTGTTCCGTAACCAGCAAGGCATTTTGACCGATGTAGTGTCGGTGGCAAATATTGGCGGAAACACGCAGTCACATATCCGTAATTACATCGTAAACGCATACAACAACTGGGATATTCCGGTTTCAGCCGTGCTTATCCTTGGCGACCATAATGAAGACGGAACAATGGGTGTCGTATCTTACTCTATGAACAACCATCCGGGCGGCGACGGCTATAACCCATATGTCTCCGACAACAAATATGGCGATGTCAATGGAGATCATCTTCCTGAAGTGGTCATGGGACGTATCACCGGCCGCAATTACGATGAGATGTACCACATGATTAACAAAGACTTACAGTTCGAGCGTCATCCATCAACAAATCCACGTTTCTACGACAAACCGATAACAGCAATGGGATTCCAACACCCAAGATGGTTCCAGCTCTGTTCAGAAATCGTCAACGGATTCTGGGAACACGAACTTGGCAAACATCCTATACGCATCAACGCGATATACGAAGGAACACCTGGCAGTAGCTGGTCGTCGGCAGAGAAAACAAGCACCATTGTCAACTATTTCGGGCCAAACGGACTTGGTTACATCCCTCAAACCATGTCGCATCTACACGATTGGGACGGCACTGGCAACGACATCAACGATGCTATAAATGCAGGCGCATTCATCATCCAGCACCGTGACCACGGCTCAGAAGAAGTTTGGGGCGAACCGTCGTATAACATCAGCCACATCAACCGTCTTGCCAACCCTGATCTCACCTTTGTGATGTCGAATAACTGCCTCACAGGACGTTTCAACTACGGCGGCGTCAACGGACAATGCTTCGCTGAGGCATTCCATCGTCATCAGCATGGCGCGCTCGGCATCGTGGCAGCGACACAGGTTTCATACTCCTTCGTCAATGACGTGTACGTCTGGGGAGCTTACGACAATATGTGGCCAAACTTCATGCCGACTTACGGCACGCAGCATCCTGCAGATTTCGTTTTGCCAGCATACGCTAACGCATCAGGAAAATTCTTCCTCCAGCAGTCGAACTGGGCAGGCAGCAGCGTTAAAGAAATCACATACTACCTCTTCCATCATCATGGCGATGTGTATATGAATCTTTACACCGAAATGCCTCAGGATCTTGACGTTACGGTTATTCCTGTCATAGTTGAAGGCTCAACACAATTCCAAATCACCGCAACCGAAGACGCAACAATATGCCTGTCAAACGGCAACAACATCATCGGTCTTGCAACAGCTACAGGTCAGCAGCAGACGATGACTATCACACCGCAAACGCTTGGTAATGAAGTGCTTCTGACAGTAACGAAACAAGATTATTACAGATATACAAAGCGAATCGCTGTCATCCCGAACCAAGGTCCATACTTGATTTTCAGCAGCTGCAATGTCAACGACCTCGATGGTAACAACCAACTCGATTTCAACGAAGAAGCCACTCTCGATCTGGCAATTCATAACGTCGGTTTTGAAACAATTCAAAACGTGAATGTCGTGTTGACATCCGACTCACCATATGTGATAATCAACTCATCATCAACAACTTACGAGTCACTGAGTGCTAATGAAATCGTAACAAAGAACAACGCTTTCGCAATTAAACTCACTGACGACGTTCCTGATCAGACCAAGATTCACCTGAATCTCACAATGAGCAACGGAACTCATTCATTCTCAGATGAATTCGTATTGATTGCCAATGCGCCTGACTTCACAATCACAAATCTCAGAATAACAGACACAAATGGCAATCCTACCGACAGATTATACAAAGGCGAGACCTCAAATCTCACTTATACCGTTAAAAATCAAGGACATAGCCGCAGCAACAACATCTCCAACCACGTGATAATCGATGCTCCGATCATCAGCTATCAGAATCAGACAATAACAACTGAAGGCGTTGATGCCAATGACAGTACCTATGTCACTTTCACTGTAACAGTGCTGAATAACGCTCCCGACGGTGCAATTCTTGACCATTCAATGACTGTTACATCTAACGGCTATCAAGAAGTTTATGAGAAACAGATTCCTCTCGGAAATTGCATTGAAGACTTTGAAAATGAAGAACTTAATCCTCTCTTTACTTGGAGCAACTCTGGCTCATCACCATGGTTTAGAGATGAAAACAATCCTTACGAAGGCAATTATTGTTTCACAGGTGCCTCATCCGAATCAGGTACTGTCTCAAAAATAGCATTAGCTGTTACAACCGAAATTGATGACGTTTTATCATTCTATTACAGAGGTTCGGGCAATGCCAACGATGAGTTCAAATTCACTTTGAACACTGATATCTACACATTAACCGGCTCGCAATGGACTTTGTTTGAGCAAGAAATTCCTGCCGGAGTAAATCTTTTGAGATGGACATTCGCCAGGAAGAGCCATGCAGCAGAAGGCTCGGCATCAATCGACCTCATAAAATTGCCTCCGATGCATGTCGTCATAACTGATGTTGAAGAGTTTATTGACGACGACAGCAGCATCAGCGTATTCCCTAACCCAGGTAATAACGAGTTGAACATCATATCTTTAGAAAAGACATCCGCTAAGCTTCAGATCTTTGATTTCCAAGGCAGAATGATTCTTGAAAAAGATATCGACGAAGCAATCACAACGATAAACACTTCAAATTGGGCTTCAGGACTGTATTTCTGGAAAGTCGGCAACGAAACAGGTAAATGGATAAAATCAAGATAAGAAAAGGTCTGAATATTCGTCTCAACGGAGAGCCCACAAAACAGCTTGAATGTTTCGAGCCAACGTTTTGTGCGCTCAAACCGACAGATTTTATTGGCGTTTTGCCGAAGATGGATGTGGCGGAAGGAGATGCAGTGAAAGCCGGATCAGTGCTCTTCCACGATAAAAACCACGAACAGATAGTGTTCACCTCCCCTATTTCAGGCAAGGTGAAATCCATAGTCAGGGGCGAAAAACGCGCGATTTTACGTGTTGTAGTTGAATCGGACGGCAAGAATGAATCAATTGATTTTGGTTCTGTAGTGAATCCTATCGAAAAGATGTTACGCAGCGGTGTATGGCCAATGCTTCGTCAGCGACCATATGCCACCATCGCCAACCCTGCCGACAAGCCGAAACATATCTTTGTCTCGATATTCGACACCGCACCATTGGCACCGGATTACGATTATATAATTGAGAATCAATATGATGCATTGACGGCAGGTATCAATGTGTTGTCAAAATTAACCGACGGGAACGTTTATATCAGCGTAACTACCAATTCATCGTGTAAAGATGCGATTAATCGCGTCTCTACGGGCATTCATAATGTGGTGATTACAGAATTTTCGGGTCCGCACCCTGCTGGCAACATCGGCACGCAAATCAATGCGTTATCACCAATAAACAAAGGCGAAGTCGTGTGGTACTGCTACCCGCAGGATGTCATAACAATTGGCAACCTCTTCCTTACCGGAAAATACGACAGCACCCGCATCATCGCAATGACTGGTTCGGCTGTGAAGAATCCGCATTATTACAAAACCAGAATCGGTGCCGACATCACACCAATACTTAATATTGAAGAGAATTCTCGCGTTATCAGCGGAAACGTGCTGACAGGAACAAACATCACCAACGACAATTTCCTCTGTTTCCACGATTCGCAGGTCACGGTGATACCTGAAGGCAATAAATACAAGCTTTTTGGCTGGTTGAAACCAATTTTCAAACGTTATTCCGACACTAACACCAACGGTGACACTCGTCCGTACATCATGACCGGACAATTCGAGCGTGTGTTCCCATTCGACATCTACCCTATGCAGCTTATCAAGGCTTGCCTTATAAAAGACATCGACCTGATGGAGGAACTCGGCATATATGAGGTTGACGCTGAAGACTTTGCACTTTGTGAAGTCATCGATCAGTCGAAGACTCCGATACAACAAATTATCCGCGAAGGACTTGAATTTATCAGAAAGGAGACATGCTGATGGGACTTAGAAATTATATCGATAAAATCAAGCCAAACTTCGAACAGGGTGGCAAATTCGCCAAGTTTCACTCGACTTTCGAAGCGTTTGAAACGTTCTTATACACTCCAAACCGAGTGACAACAAGCGGCGCACACATTCGTGACGCTGTCGACATGAAACGCAGCCTGATTTACGTGGTATTTGCCCTCATTCCATGCTTCCTCTTCGGCACATGGAATATCGGATATCAGCATTTCTTATCGCTTGGCGAAGACGTAACATTCTGGCAGACAGTTGGTTATGGACTAATTAAGATTATTCCGCTATACCTTGTCAGCTACATTGTCGGCTTGACTATTGAATTTACCTTTGCGGAGATTCGTCATGAGGACGTCAACGAAGGCTATTTCGTCACCGGCTTCCTGATTCCGCTCATCATGCCTGTCGACGTGCCGCTCTGGATGCTTGCAATAGCAGTGGCTTTTGCAGTAATCATTGGCAAAGAGGTGTTCGGAGGCAGCGGCATGAACGTGGTAAATCCGGCATTGCTGGCGAGAGCGTTCCTGTTCTTCTCCTACCCTTCAAAAATGACTGGTGACAATGTGTGGATAGCAGGAAAAGCTGATGCTTACAGCGGTGCAACACCACTTGGAACCATCTTCAACGGAGGCACCATCAACGACTTGCCGAGTTTAATGGATATGTTTGTTGGCACTATTCCAGGAAGCGTTGGCGAGACATCAAAAATTGCCATCTTAATTGGCGGTATATTCTTGATACTCACTGGCATAGCAAGTCTAAGAATCATCATCTCGACATTCGTTGGCGCCATCGCCATGTCACTATTGATTTCAGATGTCCCATTCTACTACCACTTACTGATGGGCGGTTTCATGTTCGGCACCTTCTTCATGGCCACCGACCCTGTGACAGCCGCACAAACCAATATCGGAAAATTGATTTACGGATTCCTCATCGGAGCTGTCGCAATACTGATTCGTGTAGCAAATCCTGGCTATCCCGAAGGAATGATGCTTGCGATACTGCTCCTCAATGTATTTGCGCCTCTAATCGACTGGTGCGTGGTTGAATGCAACATTTATAAACGTAAAAAACGCTGGGCAGCGGAAAGGAGGACAAAATGAGCGACCGTTATATCTTCCGTTATATCATCATTTTAGTTGCGATTGTGTCAGTTTTACTATCTGCAGCAGCGATGTGGCTACAGCCTTATCAGAAACGCAACGAGCTCAACGAGCAACGCATCAACATTCTGAAAGCTGCTGGAATCACTGGCGTCGACAACAAAAATGCGGAACAGCTTTTCAAACAGCACTGCACTACAGAACATAATGGCGACCTACCTTATTATATTATCGATGGCAAAACCACCGTCATCCCAATGCGGGGCAATGGTCTCTGGGGTCCAATCTGGGGCTATCTCGGACTTTCCGAAGATCTCCATACCGTTGTGAATGCCGTGTTTGACCATAAGTCAGAAACGCCAGGATTAGGCGCTGAAATAACCACTGAGAAATATCAAAGTCAGTACAAAGACAAGCCTTTAGACCAAAAAGTTGACGCCATCGCAGGCGCCACTCGCACCTCAAAAGGCGTTGAAGAGATGATTGAGCGCACATTAAAAGCATATTTACCTTATCTTGAAAAGCAATGAAAAACCTGAATCTGATAACGGCTCCCCTGCGCAAGGCAAACCCGATCACGGTGCTTATTCTGGGTATCTGCTCTGCTTTGGCAGTCACGGCAAAACTCAAGCCCGCTATCGTCATGGCGCTGTCCGTAACGGTGGTGACAGCCTTGTCGAACCTCGTGATTTCGTTGCTGCGCAAGGGAATTCCTTCAAAAATACGCATCATAGTGCAACTTATCGTGGTTGCGACATTAGTAATCCTTGTAGACCAGTTCCTGAAGGCTTTTGTCTACGATGTAAGCAAGCAACTGTCTGTGTTTGTTGGACTTATCATCACCAACTGCATCGTAATGGGACGTCTTGAAGCTTTCGCGATGGCTCACAAACCTTGGGAATCGTTCCTCGACGGCATAGGCAACGGTCTCGGTTACGGCTCGATTCTCGTCATCGTGGCGTTTTTCCGCGAGTTGTTCGGAAGCGGCACATTGCTTGGCTACCAAGTCATTCCGCAAGGACTTTATGATTTCGGTTACGTTAACAACGGCTTGATGATTTTACCACCTATGACATTGATAATCATAGGAATAATCATCTGGCTTCAAAAACCTGAGGAGGAGAAATAATGGATACACTTGGCATTTTCTTCCGTTCGATTTTCATCGACAACATGGTTTTCGCCTACTTCCTCGGGATGTGTTCTTTCCTTGCCGTCTCAAAAAATGTAAAGACCTCATTCGGACTTGGTGTTGCGGTCACTTTCGTGCTAATTATCACAGTACCAGTGAATTATCTCCTCGACAGATATGTTTTGTCAGCAGGCGCTTTATCTTGGATAAGTCCAGCGTTTACTGATGTCTCGCTCGATTTCCTCAGCTTCATACTATTCATCGCCATTATTGCTGCAATCGTTCAGATTCTTGAGATGATAATCGAGAAATACAGCCCGACTTTATACAATTCGTTAGGAATTTTCCTCCCACTTATAGCCGTCAACTGCGCAATTTTAGGTGCAAGCCTTTTCATGCAGGAAAGGCACTTCGACACTGTAGGTCAATCACTTGCATATGGATTCGGCTCAGGAATAGGCTGGCTCATTGCCATTGTCGGTATGGCCGCCATCAGGGAAAAGATAAGATATTCGAAGATACCAAAACGTCTGCAAGGAACAGGTATCGCATTCATTATCACAGGTTTAATGGGAATCGCATTTATGGCATTCCTCGGAATAAGTATTTAAATGAGCAACACTTTCATCATATTAACCAGCGTCATCGTTTTCCTCGTCGCAGTGCTGATTCCTGTGACAATTCTAATGTTTGTCAAGAAAAGACTCACGCCAAAAGGTAACGTAAAAATCAGTATTAACGATGAACGTGACTTGGATGTCAAACCGGGTAACTCGCTGTTGCAGACTCTCGCTGAGGAGCAGATTTTCCTGCCATCTGCATGCGGTGGAAAAGGCAACTGCGGCATGTGCAAATGTCAGGTTTTGCAAGGTGGCGGCTCGATTTTACCAACAGAAAAAGACTTTTTCAGTCGCAAAGATCAACTAAACCATTGGAGGTTGGGATGTCAGGTAAAAGTTCGTGAAGACCTTAAAATTCAGATAAATCCACAGATTTTCGGCATCAAGAAATGGGAGTGCACTGTAGTCAGCAACAAAAATGTGGCAACGTTCATCAAGGAGTTTGTGGTGAAACTTCCTGAAGGTGAGCATCTTAACTTCCTATCCGGCGGTTATATCCAAATCGACGTGCCAAAATGTGACGTAAAATATTCCGATATCGCTGTTGACGAGGAATATCGTAAAGACTGGGAGAAGTTCCACATGTTCGACCTTGTGATGCACAACCCAGAGCCTCAGTTTAGGGCTTATTCAATGGCAAGTTATCCTGCGGAAGACAATATCATCATGCTCAATGTGCGCATCGCCACGCCGCCTTTCGACAGGAAAAACGGCGGTTTCATGAAGGTTAACCCTGGCGTATGCTCATCCTACATATATTCGCTAAAACCAGGCGATAAAGTCACCATCAGCGGACCTTACGGCGAGTTCCACATCAAAGACACTCAAAAGGAGATAATCTTCATTGGCGGCGGCGCAGGAATGGCTCCAATGCGTTCACACATCCTAGATCTATTCCTCACCAAGCATACGCAACGTAAGGTTTCTTATTGGTATGGCGGTCGCTCGCTTCGTGAGTTATTCTATATTGACGATTTCAAGAAGATTGAAGCCGAAAATCCTAACTTCAAATTCAATATCGCCTTATCATCACCTCTTCCTGAAGACAACTGGAACGGATATGTCGGTAACATTCACGAGGTGTTGCTTGATAATTACCTCAAGAATCATCCTGAACCGGAAGAAATTGAGTACTATCTCTGCGGTCCACCTATGATGACACAGGCTGTGCTCACGATGCTCGACAATCTCGGTGTGCCGAAAGAAAACATACTTTTCGACGATTTTGGTGCTTAAATTTCACCCCTAGGGATAAATTTTTTACCCCCAAAAACAGTATTTTCACCCCAAAATATGCTGTATAATTTTTTCATTCACCCCTAAAATCGGCATCTTTACCCCTAAATAGGCGTTTTTATCCCATTTTTCGCCCCACTCACCCCAATATTTTTTCTGGGTTAAAATTTAAAGTATTTTTGCACCATTAAAAAGGCACATAAAGATGGAAGAAAAACGCATTTTTGACATTCTGACAACTTATTTACAGAAACATCCTAACCAGGAAGTCGCTCTCGCCAAGAAAGAAAACGGTGAATGGAACAAATATAGCATCCAGAGATACGTCGAGACGACAAATATCATCAGCTACGCACTTATTAAATTAGGTATCCAAAAGGATGACAAGGTGGCTATCATCAGCAGCAACCGTCCTGAATGGAACATCATGGATATGGCCATCCAGCAGGTTGGAGCTGTCACAGTGCCTATCTACCCTACCATCAGCAAGGAAGACTACCGCGTTGTCATCAACAACAGCGAGGCTAAGTTCGTGATGGTTGAAGGACTCTGCGTTTTGAATAAGATTGAGGATATCAAGGCGGACATCCCATCGCTTAAGATGATTTACACCTTCGTAAAACGCGGCGACTACCCTATCTGGGCCGACCTTCTTCAATTAGGTCAAGATAACCAAGACCCCGAAGAATTAGAGCGTCGCAAAGCAGCGGTAAAGCCAACAGATTGTGCCACAATACTTTACACATCAGGAACAACAGGCACTCCAAAGGGTGTGATGCTTTCACATGCCAACATTCTCGGTCAGATTGAGAATTTGCGTCAAACACCATCGCCTACTTCAACACGCGCGTTGAGTTTCTTGCCTATCTGCCACGCTTACGAGAGAACGTTGACATATCTGTATCAATACCTTGGAATGTCAGTTTATTACGCCGAAAGCGTTGCTACAATCGCCAACGACATGAAGGAGATCCATCCTACCATGATGACATGCGTGCCTCGTCTATTGGAAAAGATTTATCTCAAGGTCAGACAGTCGGGACAGAGCCAGAAAGGCATTGCAAAGACCATATTCTACTGGGCGATGAATCTCGCAGAGAAATACACCGTCGACGGTCGCAGCTGGTTTTATAACCAGAAGCTTAAACTCGCTGACAAGCTTGTTTACAGCAAGATTCGCAGCAAACTCGGCGCGGAATATTTCGACATCATCGTTTCAGGTGCAGCAAGCATCCAGCCTAACATATCAGCATTCTTCTCAGCCATCAAGATGCCTGTTTACGAAGGCTACGGAATGACAGAATGCTCACCGGTTATCTGCACAAGCTGCAACGAACCTCATGGTCGTGAAGCAGGATATGTAGGTCCGGCATTGCCAGGCGTGGAGGTGAAAATCGCTGAAAACGGCGAGATTATCTGCCGCGGTCACAATGTGATGATGGGTTATTACAAACAACCTGAACTGACAGCTGAAGTCATTGATAAAGACGGATGGTTCCACACAGGCGACCTCGGAGCTGTCAATGAATACGGCAACTTCAAGATCACCGGTCGTATGAAGAACCTCTTCAAGACCTCGTTAGGCAAATACATCAATCCTGATATGATTGAGAACAAATTCACTGAATCAGGATTCTTCGAAAACGTAGTGGTGCTTGGCGAAAACGAGAAATTCGCGGCCGCTTTGATAGTCCCTGATTTCTCATTCTTGAAAGACTGGTGCTCAAAGCACGAGATCAAGTTCACGACTAACGACGCTATGATCAACCTCAAAGAGGTGAAAGACCGCTTGACTAAAGAGGTTCAGAAGATCAACGCTTTCTTCGGTGACACTGAAAAGATTAAGAGATTCAAATTCCTCGCTGATGAATGGAGCACAGCCAACGGCATCCTCACTCCTACTCTGAAGGTGAAACGCTCGGTAATCCTTAATAAATACAAGGATGTGATCAGCAGAATGTACCAGGGAGGAGATTGATACAGTTAGTCAGTTGTTCAGTTAGTCAGTTGTTCAGTTAATGAGGTTCCTCACTGCGTTCGGAATGACAATTTTATAGAACCATCACGAAAGTGGTGGTTTTTTCGTCACTTTGAATGAGCGAAAGCATTCCATTATGTCTGGTCATTATCTGTCTCGAGAGGCTCAGTCCAATGCCGGTGCCATTGGGCTTGGTGGTGTAGAACGGCACGAAAATCTCTTCCTGCTGGCGAAGCGGCACTGGCTTTCCATTGTTTGTCACGCTGATGACGGTGCGGTCTTCAGAATTCAATTCCGCGGTGATGCGGATTGAGTTCGCTTCAGCTTGCACAGCGTTCTTTATCAGGTTGTTAAGCACCTGCACAATCTGACTTTCATCGATATAGATCAGCAAATCAGGCGTTTTTTGAGTATATGAAATTGTAACTCCCTGCTCTTTCAAATGTGTTTTATTCAAGTATAAAACGCGCTCCATCATTTCATCGACCATCACAGCTTTTCTAACCGGTGGAGCCTGTTTCATCATGCTGCGGTACGACTCCACAAATCTTATAAGGTCTTTTGAAGATGATGATATCGTTTCCAGTCCGGCTTTAACGTCCAGACTGTCGTCTTTCGACAATGCGTCGCTCAGCGAGGCGATTGGCGCCACCGTGTTCATGATTTCATGCGTCATCACGCGAAACAGTTTGCTCCACGATGCGGCTTCATCCACTGCTGTGCGCCTTGTAAAGATGCCACGGATACGATTCAAGGCTCGGTTTAGATTCGAGTTGTCACGGAAACGGAAATTCATCTCGCCGTCTTCGAGCGAGTCCATCATAAACGACACCTTTCGGGTGTCCTGCTTCCTTACGAGCCACGTAGTAACCACAGCAGTCAAAACCACAGCAACCACAACAATCAATATCCACAGCCACACGCTCATATTCCGTATTTCTTGAGGCGGTTATATAATGTCGGGCGACTGATATTCAATGCTTTAGCCACAAGTGAGAGGTTGCCGTTGTATTTCTTCATGGCATTGCGAATCACCTGTTCCTCAGCATCGTCGAGGGTCTGGCTCTGAGTCTTGTTTTGCACATCTATCAATTGTGAATCATTGATTTGCAAGTCGTCTTTCCCGATAATCTCATTGTCCGACATGATGACAGCTTTCTCAATGCAGCCTTGCAGCTCGCGGATGTTGCCGCTCCATTTGCAGTTCGAAAGCAAAGTCTTCGCGTCATCTGACAAGCCTTTCGCCTGACGGTGATATTTCTCGGCATATCTCTCAACGAAAAGCATCGACAACGGCACAATTTCGTCCTGCCGTTCGCGCAATGGCGGCAGATGCATCGGCACCGTGTTGATACGGTAATAAAGATCTTCACGGAAACGGCCTTGTTTCACCATCTCGGCAAGATTCATATTGGTCGCGCAAATCAAACGGATATCGATAGGGATGTTTTTTGTGTCGCCGACCCTGTTGACACTGCGATTTTGCAGAACTCTCAGCAGCTTCGCCTGCTCGCTCAGCGGAATGTTACCGATTTCGTCGAGGAAAAGCGTTGTGCCGTTGGCTTGCTCAAACTTTCCTATATGGTCGGTGTGGGCATCTGTAAACGCGCCTTTCATATGGCCGAACATCTCGCTTTCAAAAAGAGTCTCGGTAATAGCACCGATGTCAACGCTAACCATCTGTTTTCCTGAGCGTTGCGACAGCCTGTGAATCTCGTTGGCAAGCACGTCTTTTCCTGTTCCGCTCTCGCCTGTGATAAGTACAGAAGCCTCGGTAGGCGCAATCTTCTCAACCATGTGACGGAGGTTCTGCATCGCTTCACTGTTGCCCCAAATCATCTGCGGCTTATCCTGTTCCACATCATCTGATGCCACATGGCGGTGTTTTTTCGATGCCTCTTCAAGAATGGCAAGGAGTTTGGCGTTATCCCACGGTTTAACAATGAAATCGAATGCTCCGCGTTTCATGCCTTCCACTGCAAGTGCTATATCGGCGTAGGCGGTGAAAAGCACCACTTCCACATCCTGAAAGCGTTTCTTCAGCTCCGCAAGCCAAAACAGTCCTTCGTTGCCGGTGTTGATGTCAGTCTCGAAGTTCATGTCAAGCAGCACCACATCGGGCTTAAACGTCTGCATCGTGCTGATGAGCGCCTTGGGCGAAGCTATCAGCTCAACATCCGAGAACCTCGTCGGCAGCAGAATCTTCAACGCCGAACGGATTCCGGCATTGTCGTCAACAACTAATATTTTTGATTTGAGTTTGGGCATAATCTATACATTTTTCCTGTCAAGCCATAAGTTAAATAATGGGTCGGAAATGGAATATATCTTCTCTTTACGAGTAATCATGTCGTATTCCAGCAACTTTATAGAAGCCGATTGCGTTGAACTCGGTGAGCGAAGACGATATTTTTTGTTGAATTCTGATGAAGTTATGCTTTGCACATGTTGCTCTGCATGAATCGCATAGAGAAGCTCTTTCTGTGACTCGGTGATAAAAGATAGTTGTTCACGAAGGCGTGAGTCGTTCTCATCAATATAATCTTCAATGAGTTGTTTTACCATATTGATATCACATGTAGCACCAACACTAGTTTCCGCAAAAGCGTCCTTCATAATTCGTTGTATATAGAAAGTAACAGCCCAAAACGTATTATAAACGTGTGTAAAAGCTTCAGGTGTAATGTGTTTGCCAGATTTCTCGAAATTATTTGTCGCAAAATCGAGATAGATATCATGATCAATCGGCTCAAGCCTTAAAGCTTTTGCACTTTGGTAAAACGGCCGTTTCGATGAAAAGAATATTTCTTCCATCATACGGCGACGGCTTCCTGAAAAGACAAAGTTTGCGTTCGACAATTTCTGAATAAGTGTGCGAAGTATGGCTTCTACATTTTTTTCAGGATAATATACAATCTGCTGAAATTCATCAATTACGACAAGGCATCGTTTATTAACTGATTCAAGATAATGGAAAATCTCAGCAAGTGTATATTCCGGATTTTGAACATCACCCAATCTCACGTCAAATGTCGGAACGTTCAAAATAGGGTCGTATCCAAAACTTGCGCTAAGCGATTTTAGTATTGTAACAAATTGTTTACGAAGTCTTACGCTGCGTGTCGCCACGCTTTCGAAAACCGCGGTGCCCAATGTCAGAATAAACTCACGGAATGAGGTTGTATGAAGAATATCCACCGAAATTGTGATATAATTATCGCGGATTTCTGGCTTGTCGAAGACAAAATCTACCAATGCTGTTTTCCCGATACGGCGCGACGATGTCAGCACCACATTCAGTTGATTGCGGAGCGATTTTTCCAGTTGTGCCGCTTCTTCAACTCTGTCGCAAAAATATTCCTGCGGAATTTTGCCCGATACAACGAACGGATTTAAACTATCTACCATAATAATCAATATTTTTGCGCAAAGATAAGAAAAATATTTTTTACCAAAATAAAATTACCTAAAAAAAATAATTTAAAAATAAATAAATCAACCTTTTTGAATTCGTGTCTTAAATCTCCTCCCTTCAACATCCCTTATAAGCAGCATATAAACGCTTTGCGGCAATCCTTCTACATCAATCTCATTCGTCCCATGCACCGTCTTTACCAGCTGACCAAGTGCATTATAAATCTGCACTTCGAAGAGTTCAATGCCTCCAATTCGCACGAAATCCTTAGCAGGATTGGGATAAACCTTTAATTTGGAACTATTATTATAGTCCTCTTCAATTCCGTCATAAACCTTGAAATAAGCCACAAGTTGCATATCCTCAGCCACATTAATACCAAAAATCTCTTCGGTCGAAACAATAACACCGTCCAACTTCCAGCAATCAAACTCAAAACCTGGTCTTGGGTATGCTCTGACCCATGCCTTAATGTTACAACAATCGGGCTCTTGGGTGACATAGGCGTACCCCATCTGCTCATTGGCACTCTCTACTGTTATCTGATATGGAAAAATGGCCGTGATGTTTGTATAATTAGCCCAATATTGATTGGATGATTGAATGGAGAGATAATCGCAAAGTGACGCACATGGCACATGAATAGTGGTTGTATAATAGCCAAAGGTATGCCCGCCGATAAGTGGTGGCACCGTCGCTTCAATGACAACCGATTGTAAATCAAAACTCATAAACGCCTGTGAATCTAATAAACTGACACAAGGTCCAATATGTACCGATGTGAAATTGTTACCATAGAAAGCAGCATAGCCGACAACCTCAAGGGAATCCGGGAGTTCCAACTTGCCCTCAATATTACAATCGAAAAACGCGCTTTCTTGTATAGTTTTCAGGCCGGTTCCCAATGTGAGGCTTGTTAGATAATGGGCATTGTAAAACGCCCACGCTCCAATGTCAACGACGCCATCTCCAATAACCACGGACGTAATATTGGCATCAAAAAAAGCCTGTTCTCCTATGCTAATCACAGAATTCGGAATGACAACATCGCAAGCAAGTCTGTCAAAACAATAAAATAACTTTGCTGGAATATATTCCACATTTTCACCAATAGTGAGTGTATTGATATTCCTTCCAGAACCAATGGCTACCGAAGTCAAGTCATTGCAATTGGTTGCATTGTAATGTATAATTTCCATATTACTGCAATCGAAAGCCCGATATCCCATGTTTTGCACGGATTTTCCTATAGTAAGTTCATGTACGGAAACACTATAAAAAGCTTGGTCGCCTACAGAAACCACAGCATCGGGAATTACGAGATGATGTCCATATCCGTTCATGTTTGTGCCATGGAATGCATGTGCGCCTATTTCAATCAGCGTGTTCGGTAGAGTGACTGCCCCTAAAGTGTAGCAACTTTTAAACGCATTAGGACCTATTGCTGTAACAGCATACATGTTATTTTGGTATGCAACGCTATCGGGAATCGTCAAATCACCTTGGGGCATTTCATAACCGGAATAATAGCTGTATTGCCCGTCATAGCATGGATAGGTAACCGTTACGGAAATGCCATCGGTATTGATGTTATAGTAAAGCGTCTGCCCAGTTGAACAAACCGCCTCAAAATCGTATGCAGAAGCTGTGGCGCATATCATCAATAGAAGTGCAAGTAGGATATATATTCTTTTTGCCATAACAATTTGACTTTCAATGCGCAAAGATAACAATTTTACACTTTTCCAAGGTGTTTTTGCCTATATTTTGACACTTTTCCAAGATTTCTACAACTCCTGTAGCACGTCCTCAACAATCTTTCCGTCAAACAAATTGATGATGCGGTCGGCATAGCCGGCATCGCGCTGCGAGTGGGTCACCATCACTATGGTGGTTCCTTCTTTGTGGAGGTCGGTCAGGAGTTCCATCACCTCTTTGCCGTTCTTTGAGTCGAGGTTACCGGTAGGCTCGTCGGCGAGGATGAGCTTCGGGTTGGCGACCACGGCGCGGGCTATAGCCACACGCTGCTGCTGACCGCCCGACAGCTGCTGCGGGAAATGTTGTGCGCGGTGCGATATCGCCATGCGTTTCATGATGGCCGTCACACGTTCCTTGCGCTCGGTGGCACCGATGTTCATGTAGCGCAACGGCAGCTCGATATTCTCATACACATTCAATTCGTCGATAAGGTTGAAACTCTGAAACACAAAGCCGATGTTGCCTTTGCGGAACTTGGTGCGGTCTTTCTCCTTCAGATCGCCCACCTGCTGGCCGAGCAGCTCGTATTTTCCATCCGAAGGGTTGTCGAGCAAGCCCAAAATGTTGAGCAGCGTTGATTTTCCGCAGCCCGAAGGTCCCATTATGGCAACAAATTCGCCGTCGTTAATCTCAAATGACACTCCATTCAGCGCCAGGGTTTCAATCTCTTCCGTACGGAAGATCTTCACTAAATTTTCTACTTTAATCATAGTTTTAATTATTTAAAGATTTAACATTCAAAATTTAAAAATATTATTCCTATTTTTGTCTCTCGCAGATCTCGCTGAACTCGCAGATTTTATCTTCCTTATTTTTCTTCCACATTTGAATTTGATTGCTAAGCAATCGGATCTCGCGTAGGTCAGATTCTGCTGTTTCCGCTATTTCTGCGTGAGATTAATTATTCTTTTTTCAGTGCCTCCGCTGGATTAGTCCTCGCAGCTCTTAATGTCTGCCATAATACGGACAGAAAGGCCATCATAAAAGCGATGACAACAGACACCGCAAATATCCAGAAATAGTTTTCAAGTTTGACGATGAACTGCTCCAGGTAGCGTTGTGCCGCCCAGACCGCCAAAGGCACGGCGATAACGGCACCAACAATTACTAAAACCATATATTCCTTCACATTGCGCCACGTCTCACTCTCCACAGTACCGCCAAACACCTTGCGGACGGCTATCGAATGGGCATTCTCGCCCGCGCAGTAGGTGCTCATGGCAATGAGGCCGAGCAGCGAAATCAGCACGGCAAGAAGCATAAATATCTCCATCAGCCGCATGTTGTTCTTGGCGGGCTTAAGGGCTTCAAGATAGAAATCGTCAATGTAGCCATCAGCAACAACTGTCGGAAGTTCCCCGTCAAGCCATTCATCCACAACTTCTTGGATGGCCTTTTTTACTTCTTTATGATTGCCGACAGTCTCAATAACGAAACCGCCCCACTTGAAGTCTTCGGGCCTCACAATGCTGATATACATATAGTAATCCTCGCCCATATTGCTACTATTGACTGGGAAATCGCGGAACACACCGGCCACCTGCTCACAATCACGTGTCTTCTGCGCTAAAGTCTGGCTGATGTCGTGATAATCGTCATCGAGACCTGTCGCTGCGAATGATTTTTCACTGAACCAGACAGAGTTGTGAATCGGAGTATGATAATCCTTAATTATCTCAATATCAAACATTTGAAAAGCAGCGGTATCCATCATAAACGGCACATACGCGATGGTCCGACCGTCACGTGTAAGAGACCATTGCTGACCCCAAGGATGACCGGGAACACCTTTGCACCATCCAATGCGTTTCACACAAGGCAATGATTCCAACGACTCACGCAATTCGGATTGTGGCGTAGAGGATAAAACCGACAGATAATAGAGATTATCCGTGTTGACATGCTTCGGTCGGTTCAACGAAGTGCGATATTGCGCCTCCATCACAATTGCCATCGCGATAAGGAAAACTGCCAAAGCATTTTGGATGACAATGAACACCTTATTAAAGACCATCTTTGTGTTGCGCTTGAAGGTGCCTTTTACCACATCCATCGGCTCCACGCGACTGGCAAACCATGCAGGGATGATGCCATTAAGCACGCCAACCATCATAACGATGGCAATATAGGCCAAAAAATACATTGGCGTTATCTGAATGTGAATTGGGATGCTCGGATTGTTGAGCAAAGCATTCATTGAAGGCGCAAAAGCGTAGGCTAACAACAGCCCAAGTCCGAAGCAAACCGCAGTAAACAGCAATGATTCAGCGACATATTTCCAAATGATGGCCGTTTTCTGTGCACCTAATAGGCGGCGCGTGGCCATTTCTTTGGCTCGTTTTCCCGTGAGGGCAAACGAAAGATTGATGTAGTTGAATACTGCCGAAAGTAACAGTAACAACCCAACGAGTGCCAAGAGTTTCAGTGTTTTGATGTCGCCATGTTTCAGTTGGTCGTTAGGTTCGCCAAAGTCTTTGAAAAACAGATGGTCAAAACGGGTCATGTCCAACCGTTCAAAGAAAGCCTGGCCGTACATGTCGGGATAGATTTCCTTGCAAACTGCTTCCACCTTGTCGTAAATCACTTGTGGGTCGGTGCCCTCTTTGAATTTGATGAAAGGAATGGTTGAGCCGAAACGGTCGTATGGCGTATCCCAAGCAGATTTGTTGAGAAAGTCGTGTTCGTTGACAATCAAATCTGTTGTTTCCAGCACCGTGTTTTGGAAATCCTCAATGATGCCAATGATAACATATTTGTTCAAAATCAAATCCAAGGTTTCTCCAACTTTCAAATCGTATTTTTGCGCAAAACTCTCGCTCACGATGACATTCATTGGCGCTTCAATGCCTTCGGGCCCGCCTTCAACAAATTTGAGATATGGAAACATTGTGAAAAATTCCTTGCTTACGGCAGTCAACGAGGCTTCAATCTCCTCGTCGTTAATGATGACAATGGGTGGATTGGCCTCAATACAATACCGTGTGGCAAGTTCCACCTCGGGGACGCGGTCTTTCACCTCGTCAACGAAAGCGTAAGTGGAGCCGAGATAGCCCGGCATCCCGAAGCAATAGATGTTTTTCCGGTCGGGGCTTTCGCGGGTGATGCTGTATTGCTGCCACACGTAACTGCCGATGATGATGACAAAGGCGAGGCTTACAGCGAGGCCCACCGCTTCGATGGCGGTGTAAAGCTTGTTGCGGGATAGGAATTTAAGGTAACTGCTCATTTTTATTCTTTTTTCAATGATTCAACAGGATTCATTTTTGAGATTTTACTGCTGCTGAAGGCCACTACGATAGCCACAATTGTCAGGACTATCACTGCGCCGCCGATGAAATACCATGGCGAGAGGCCGATGCGGAAAGCGAACTGCTCGAGCCAGCTGCGGGAAGCGAAAAACGCACCGACAGCACCCAAAACAGCAGCCACCAACGACAGCTTCAGAATCTCCAGAGTGAACATCCTCACTATCTCGCTCGACATTGCGCCATGCACTTTTCTCAACGCAATCTCTTTGCTTCTGCGGTTCAACTCATCGATGACATAGCCTATCAAACCGATAAGCGACACAAATATAGCGAACAAAGCTCCCACAAATATGGTGTTTCGCATCTTGCGGTTGTCGGCATACTGGGCACGGACCTCGTCGGAATAAAGCTTCACCTCAAGTTCATTCCCTTCTGTAACCTCATTAACAACATCATGGATGCGGTCTTTTGTCTTTTTATCGGCGTGACGCACTTTAACCAACAGATAACGCATAGGGTGCATACTGGTTTTGCCGAAAAACACACCATCAAACTTGGTACCGCTGTATAGGTCGCCATGGAAATAGCAACTTGGTTTCAGGTTCGGATCGAGGGCGCTGCCAATACGGATGTTGCGGTAAACACCGGAAATCGTCAGCGGTTCGATATACAGTTTTTTGCCTACATAGAAATAACTATGGTCTGATATTAAAATCTGTTTCCCCACTGCGCCGTCGCTCCAATCCTCAAACTCCTTCATTTTCTCGATGAGGCTTTCGCTGACCGCCACCTGCAACGAGTCAGTTGGATAGGTGCCGGCAATAAAAGGAATTTCCATCAGATCGTAAAAACCATCCGATACGTAAAAACCGTCAGCGAGTTGCACCAAAGTTGTTCTCTCACCAGGTTTTTGCACCACATTGCCTTCAGCATATTGGAAAGGTAAAATAGCACAAGCCTCCACGCCCTCAACTTCAGGCATGGCATTAAGCTTATTAACCACCAAATCGCGTGTCTTGACGGTTTGCATATCGATGTAATAAAGATCCTTGTAATTATATCCCAAATCTTCATTGGCAAGATATTCGTATTGCCCAGTAACCACAAGCAACATAGCCATGATAAACACATTCACCGCCACCTGCAGACTCAAAAGAAACAGTTTCCAGTGACGCATGTTCATGCTGAAGTTTTGGATAGCCTTCCAAATAGGAACACGCGTATAAAGAATTCCAGGAACTACTACGGAAATCACAAATATCAGTACAAGAACCGCTACAATCATACGGATGCTCGGTTGGATGAGAGTGGTGGTGAATGATGTACCCAACAGATTGAGCGCCAGGTTGTTTCCAGCAAGGATAAGCACTACGGCAAGCAACAAAGCCAATGCGATATGTACTGCTGCTTCCTTTGTCAGCATAAGATAAATCTCACGTCCTCCGGCACCGTAGCATTTGCGGATGCCAATTTCCTTTGAGCGTTTCATCATTGCCGAAAGCACAACAAGTATATAGTTCATCATGCTAATAAAAAGCAACAGGAAAGCCACAATACCGAGTACAATCACTTTGCTATGCACTTCGGTGTCAGACGTATGCAATTTGTCGAATGGCGCGAGGTGATAGCGCACCTGGTAGCCTATCTGCGTCTTCAGTTTCTCAAAATCCTGATGAGTTGTCTGCATTTTATAGATAGCCTCGTCAAGCGAGTTAGGATCAACGCCTTCCTGCAATTTAACATAGCCGGTATACATATCGTTGAACACCCAGTTGTCTCTTGATGCAGCTTGATATAACTCCAGCGATTTCACTATGCCGAATGAAAACGTTCCGTTCTCCGGAAAATCTTCAAAAACCGCCTCAATAATGAATTTTTCAGGACGGTTTTCATTCATAATAACCTTGCCGAGACATTCATTCACTCCTCCAACGTTTTCTGCAAAAGAACGCGATACAGCGATATTATCCTTGTTACTCAATGCTTTAACGATATCTCCGGCGATGATGGGTCGTGAGAACACCTTAAAGAAACAGGTGTCGGCTATGAGCGTCTTACATTTGAACACCAGGTTTTTCTCCTCGTCAAGATAGTTTAAATCACGGGTGCCCATGACAACGCGAGTTGCCTCCTCAACGCCCGGCACCTCGGCCTTGAAGCCTGGAGCCACACCACCGCTGATTTGGTCGAAATCGTCTTGTTTGTCGCCCAAAACTGTTTCAGCCTTGATGAGATAGATGCGATCCACATCCTTGTAGAAACTGTCATACGACAATTCGAAGCACACCTTGGCAATCAGCACGATGCCAATGGCGAGACCTATGCCCAGCGATAGGATTTTGATGAGGTTATCAGAGAACTTTTTCATACATTAATAACGTAAAAACATTAATAATGATGCAATAATCATGCCAAAAATGCAAATCATTCTAAATCAATGAAATACATTTTTGGCAAAATAAAAAGTGTAAAAAAATTTTACAGTGAGTGTAAAGAAATTTTACAATTAGTACATCATTCCTATCATCCAAAGAGGCAGTTTGTTGCCACGAGGCGATTCGATGTCGTCGGCTAAAACAAATGAATCCGGCAGGTCGGCAATCTGGTCAAAGGTTTTACCATCACCACCTACCTCAAAAATCCACTTTCCATCGACTTTGAAGTCGCCTTGCTGCTTGCCGTATTCAACCGTATGCTGATAGCTTAACTGGTTAACTGCGAAGCACTCACGAGCAGTGCCAATCTTCACCGGCGTGGTTGCCATGGCGTAAAGAAGATTAGGATTTTCAAGAAAAATCTTATCGGGTTTCTGCATTTTCTTCACCGAAACAATGTCACTATAAAGCAGATTCAGCAGTTTAGCATCATCCAAATAGTTTAAATATTCGATGACTGTGTTACGCTGCAGCTCAATCATTGAAGCCAGCTTAGAAATGTCAACATCGAAAGGTACTTGCTGTGCTAACACATTTAACAATGCCTTGATTTTCCTGCAGTTAACTGGATTTACTTTGCGAAGTTGCGGCAGCTCAACATCAATCACATAATTGGTTATTTGTTCGATAAGCGGATAATAATCAATCGGGTTTTTCAGATAGAAAGGATAATACCCGAACTTGAGATATTCGTGGAAATGCTGAAGCGGACGGCATTTAGCATTAACCCCAGCAGCGATTTCTTTGGAATTTGCAAGTATTTCTTCAAGCGAATGGCAAGGCAGATTTATGCCTTTGTAAAACTGAAGATATTCCCTGAACGACAGCCCAGGCATGTAATAGCCGCGACAACGACGCGAGAGGTCGGCATCACCGTCAATAAGTTTAAGTAGAGACGAACCGCTCAAAATTATCTGAAGATTCGGATAAATTTCAGCCACTTCCTTCACTTCACGACTCCAGTTTTCGTATTTGTGCGCTTCATCGAGTACCAACAGCTTGCCGCCGTGTTTGTAGAACTTCTCTGCCACCTCCAAAATTGAGTGTTGAGTAAAATAGGCAAAGTCGAGAGAGCAATAAAGCACTTCCTCTTTTCCAACGCCATATTGCTGTTTGATGTACTGCCTCAGCAAGGTGGATTTGCCCACGCCTCTCGGTCCTCTGATGCACAGCATCGGAGCGTCCCAGTTTACATGGTTCATGAAGCTTCTCACAATGTCCATGCTTGTGGCGTTGAGCATGGCATCTTGTTTTTCAAATAGTGCGTCCATCGTCTATTGATTTAATTGCTTTTTACAAAAAGCATTTTTATCATATATATGCTTTTTACAGAAAGCAAAAATAGGCAATTTTTGAATACCATGCACAAAAAAGTGAAAAAATTAATTATTTTTCAACGACTTAACTGGATTCATTCTTGCGATTCTGTTGCTGGTTAAAACCACCACGACAGTCACAATGAAAAGTATCGACATCGCTCCGACGAGGAAATACAACGGCGAGAGGCCGATGCGCTCTGCAAATTGCTCCAGCCATTTGTGAGCCACAAAATAGGTGAAGATACACGCTGCGACCGACAAAACAAGAGAGAGTTTCAACACGTCCCAAGCGAATATCTTAAGCACATCAGACGCTGTCGCGCCGTTGATTTTACGGATAGCCATCTCCTTGCTGCGACGGTTCGACTCGTCACGGACGAAGCCGATGAGGCCGATTATTGCTATCATCAAGGCGAAGACCGACCCGATGAGGATGGTGTTGCGCATCTTGAGGCTGTCGTCGTAGGCTGAGCGCATCTTGTCGGCCCATGATATGATATGCACCTCTTTCCCGTTGAGGACATCGGAAACGGCATTTGTAATCTTCTGCATCGAAGCTTCGTTGAGCTTCTCGTTTGTCTTGAAAATGAGGAACGGCATGTAAGAGTCGTCGTCAAAGTCGCCGTAAAACAACACGCTCGGGCGGGCATCGAGGTAAACCAGATTGCCGATTCGGATGTCGCGATACACACCTGAGATGGTGAAGCCTTTCTGCTCCATAACCCTCTCCGCATCCTCATGGCCTGTGATGTTCACAACTTTTCCTATAGCGCCGTCACTCCAGTCGGCAAACTCTTTCATTCTCTTTACAAAACTCTCGCTCACAACCATTTCCGAGATATCGGATGGCGCTCGGCCTTCAATAAATTCGATGCCAAGAAGGTCGAAATAACCGGGAGTAACCTCATAGCCGTCAGCCACGTTGAAAAGCTCGCGGTCATCGCCAGGCAAATATACATTGTCGCCGCTGAAACCTCTGATTGGCAACGCATTGCTCGCCTCCACACCCTTTACCTCTGAAAACTGCATAAGCGTCTCGGCAACCACTTTTTCAGTGCCTTTGTTACCATTGAAAAAACTCATGTAATAAAGGTTTTTGTAGTCGTAACCCGGATTGGAATTATTCAGCCGTTGATATTGCAAAGCCACCACAATGAGCATCACCACAATGAAAACGTTGATAAACACCTGAACGCCAAGCAGTCCTATCTTCCAACGGCGCGAGTTTTCGGTATAGTTGCGGAACGCCACCGACACAGGAATTCGCATGTAAAGCTGAGCAGGGACGAACACCGACACAATCAGCACAAACACCAGTACCAGACTGATAACCCAGATGCTTCTTGAAATCAGTAAAGTCTCAAACGGCACATCCAAAAGGTTAATTATCAATCCTTTGGATGCAAAGATTATTACGGCAGCCAGCACCAGCGACAGTATCAGATGCACGAAGGCCTCTCTTGCCAGCAGCCAATGGATGTCGAACGAATCCGCACCATAGCATTTGCGCACTCCGACTTCCTTTGCGCGGCGCACCATCGACGAAATCACGATAAGGATATAATTCAGCAGACTGATGATGATAAGTAACGCCGCAGTGACAGTCAGCAGAACCACCATCGAGTGGACATACGACTGCGAGGTGTGAAGCTTGTTGAAAGGCTCGAGATAATACCAAAGTTTCACGCCGTTTTTCTCATATTCATCTAAAGGCTGATGCGCCTCCTGCATCTTGCGAATAGCTTCTCCAAGCAACTGATAGTCAACACCTTTTTGTAGTTTCACAAAGCCGAAATAGCGGTCGTTACCATTCCAGTTGTCGGTGGTGTAGGCAGGCAACAATTCCAGCGAACCAATTATATCGAAATGGAAATTGCCGTTTTCAGGGAAGTCCTCATACACGCCATCAATGATAAATTTGTTTCTCGGGTCGTCTTCGTTGGCTATAGATTTTCCGATGCATTCGCTAACGCCACCAAGTTTCTTGGCGAACGACTCCGACACCATCGCATAACGAGGTTTCGCCAAAACCTTTACAGGATTGCCAGCCAATATCGGGCGATCGAAAACCTTAAAGAAGCACGAGTCGGCAAGCACCAAGCTTCCAGTAACAACGTTATTCTCTTCATCGAGATAGCGGTTGCCTCTGTAATGAAAGGTGTAGCGAGTGGCTTCTTCCACGCCCGGCACTTCGGCTTTAAAGCCTGGTGCAACAGCACCGCTGGTCTGCGCAAAATCTTGTTTCTCACCTTGCTGTTCATAGTGAGTGTCAATAAGATAGATGCGGTCCACATCCTTGTAGAAACTGTCGTATGACAATTCGAAGCACACTTTGGCAATCAGCACGATGCCGATGGCGAGACCTATACCCAGCGATAGGATTTTAATGAGGTTATCAGAGAAGTTTTTCATGTTATTCACATTTTAATGATTTAATTGGATTCACCGTCGCTGCCCTCAAACTTCTCAACGTCACAACGGCTATTGTTATTGCCAGGACTGCCAACAATGATATCGCAAACACCCAGATATACAGCGGCACCTGATAGGCGAAGCCCTCCAGATAACGCCGCATGATAACGATGCTCACCGGCACGGCGATAACGAAGCACACCAGCACGATCTTCACGAAGCGCGAGTTGAACATGGCCAGGATCTGCTCCACCGTGGCGCCATGCACACGACGGATGCCAATCTCCTTGCGGCGGTGCTCCGTCTCGAACATGACCAGGCCGAACACGCCCATCAGCGAGATGACGATGGCCAACACCGTGAATAAATTCACCAATTTGGAAAGGTTTTGCTCTTTTTTGTATTGGTTCTCAATAGCTTGACTGAAAGGTATCACCTCGATATCAACGCCCTCGGCTAAATCGGGGTCAAGGTCTTCGAGGGTTCTGGAGATGCGCTCCTTCAGGGCGGGGACATCCACGCCTGGTTCGGTGCGAATGAAGAGCATATTGCAAATATTCCACGGGTCTTTACCATACACATAGAAGGCAAACGGTCCCATGCCATTGCGCAATGCGCAAAAGTTGAAGTCCTTGCAGAAACCGGCAATCTCGGCGATTTGGTCGTCATGCCCGCCAATCTGGTCGTCAAGGGTAATCTTGTAATAGTCACGTGCGAATTCATTGAAGATATACGTTCCTGTAGATTGCTCATCAGCTTCAGTGAAATCGCGGCCTTCTACAATGTCGATGCCCATAAAGCGCAGGAAGTTCCACGATACGGGATAGACCTGCCACCCGGCATCCTCGCCATGCACTTTGCGTCCCCAACTCATACGAGAGTCTTTTATAAAAGACCCTGAGCCCCAGGCAATGTCCTTGATGGCCGCATCGGATTTCAATCGGTTCTCAACGGCTTCGCGGTTGGTGGCAAGATTCCACGATACCCGCGACTGCAACAAGCATTCCTGATTGAAACCCATGTCATGATTCAGCATGTACTGGCGTTGTTCATGGACAAATATCGCACAGATAATCAAAACAATGGACACGGTAAACTGCAAGCCAATCAAGCCAACGCGGAAAGCCTTGCCCTTCTGTGTTGTACCGAGGGTGCCTTTCAAAGCGAAAGCAGGATTGAACGATGTGGCAAACAAAGCAGGATAAATGCTTGCAACCACTGAAATGAGTAATGCCAAGCCAACGGTCAAAGCGACGATGCCCCAGTTTTGGCCGAAATCCAGCGAGGTGTCAATCAGGGCAGCCAATGTGGATTGCTTAAACAATGTAACCACAGCCACTGCCAAGCCAAGGGCGATAATCACCATCAATAGTGACTCGCCCACCGACGACATCACCAGTTGGAAGCGGCTGCTTCCCAATATCTTCCGCGTGTTGATGCTTTTCAAACGCAACGGCACCATCGCAAAGAAGAAGTTGATGTAATTGATGAAAGCGATAAGCACCACAAAGATGGCGATGACAAGCAAAGTGATGGTAGTGGTGCGGTTTCCCATCTTTCCAACTGTATAGTTGGCGTTGGGGTCGGCGAAATACATCTCTGTCAGCAGCACGGGGCGAATCCCGAATTTGACATCATCATCCGAAACCTCAATGCCGCCATTCATCTCGCTGAAAAATTGCTTACAGACCGGCTTTGCCACCTCTGTGATTGCCTCGGGGTCGGCACCTTCACGCAGTTTCAAATAATAGAAGTACGAAAACTCCTTCCATTCATCGAGCCGAGCATCAGGCATGTTCCAAACCATATCAAAAGATGAGAGGTCGCTGTGCTTCGGCATGTCCTTATAGATGGCCACTATGGTCGTTTCTATCCATTGTGTTTCGGCAAGATTTTTCACAACATCACCCACTTGGACGCCGAGACGCTTAGCCATCGATTCCGATACAGCCATGGCCGCTCCCGTCAAATCGTCCCAATTGCCGGCCACCAGTTCAAATCCAAAGACCTCGCGGGCACCTTTGTTCAAGGCGACTTGCGACCCTGAAACAGGCGACTGCTCGTCGCTCACACGAATCTTGGCGGGAACACCCGCAATGCGACCGCAACCACCGGCTTCAATGTCAGGGGAAGCATTGACCACATACTCCCCAATGGGGCGACACAGATAAGACGAATAGCCAGTGGATCGGGACTCTTGCTTCGTAAGGACATAAATCCGGTCGCTGTCCTTAAGCCCCTTGTTGTAGGTGAGGTCGTGGTGTACCTGCACAAGGATGATGTAAAGCGCGGCAAAGGCTGCCGTCAAGCCCAAAACGTTCAGCACCGACGATGCGAATGCCGTTTTCCCTTTTTTGAATATTCTTGCCATATTTTTTTCAGATTTAAAGATTCAAAATTTAATATTTATAAACCATTAGGTTTTAGCCATTAGGTTTTTGTTCCTGCTAATGGCTAATAGCTAAAAAACAAGCATATCACTGTCTCCAAAGTTATCATAACTCGACGTAATCACCTTTTCTCCGGCTTCAAGGCCGTCAAGCACCTCATAATACTGCGGATTCTGTCGTCCGATGCGGATGTCGCGTCGCATCGCCTTCGATCCGTCGGCACTCACAACATAAATCCACTTGCCGCCAGTCTTCTGATAAAACGCTCCGCGAGGTATCAATATTGCCTCCACAGGCTGCCCGAGCTGCAGGTTCAGGTAATACGTCTGACCGCTGCGGATGTTCTCAGGCTGCTGTCCCACAAACTTGAAGTCGGCCTTGAACTTGCCGTCGCGCACCTCCGGATACACCTTTCTAATCTGCGCCTGATAACGCTCACTTTGCCTCTCAAAAGTGGCATCTAAGCCAGCCGACACACGGTCAATATAATGCTCATCTATCTGGGCCTCAATCTTATAGCTGTCGAGGTTGTTAATCTGCCCGATCTTCGAGCCTGCTGCCACCGACTGGCCTAAAACCACGTCCAAAAGACCCAGCTCGCCGTCAATAGGAGCCTTAATCGTGAGGTTATCTTTACGTTTGCGAATCATCATCATATTCTGGCGCATGTTTTCAAGGCTTTCCTGCATCTGGTTGATTTCCACCGAACGATAAAGGCTGTCCTGCTTCGCGCGATTTTCCACCAGCTTCAGGCGGCTTGCCGACAGCTGATAATCCTCTTCAGCCTTCAGAAACTCCTCTTTCGAAATCAGGCCGTCGTCGTACAACGCCTTCAGCGCCTCGTAGTTACGTTTGTTGCGGCGCACGTCCATCTGCAGCTGCAGTTTCTCCTGTTCAACGCTCAGCTTCTGCTGTTCCATCTGAATCATGGTGTTTCGCAAGATGTTTTCTTTTTCGGCGAGGTCGGCCTCCGAATTCAAGATCTGCATGTCGAGGTTCTCGTTGCTCAAAATCAGAATCACGTCACCACGTTTCACTCGGCTGCCTTCCTCCGCCACAATCTCCTGCACCACGCCGCCCTCCAGCGGACTGATCTGAATAGTCGTTATCGGCGCCACCTGTCCGCTGATGCGGATGTAGTCGTTAAACTGTCCGAGCGTCACTGCGCTCACGCTGATGTTGTCCATGTTCACCCGCAGTTTCTTCGAGTCGTCTCTCGCCACGAGCCATACGATAAACGCCACCAGCACCGCGCCCAGCCAAAACGGCAACGCTTTCTTAGTGAAAATCACATTGATTCCTTTTTTCTTTTCTAAAATTCTATCCATAGTATTTTGTTTTTAAATTTTTTTTTTTTTTTGTCTCTCGCAGATCTCGCTGAACTCGCAGAATTTGTCTTCCACTTTTTCTTCCACATTTGATTTTGATTGCTAAAGCAATCGGATCTCGCAGATTCGATTCCGCGGGATCTGTTCGCTTTAGCGAACTAAATCTTTGGGGAAGAACTGTTCTGCGTTTTCTGCGGAATCTGCGAGAGATTATCATTGTTCCAAATAGTGTACACCTTTATAATATAGTACAACGGATTTCTTTATGAAATGCTGCATTTTTGCATTCATTTCCTCCGCTAAGGCGTTCAAATAATTGTTCGATGCGGTCTGATACTCTATCGATGAAATCAGTCCCTGCTCAAAACGTTTTGCGTTGAGCGTGAATGCCTCTTCCTGCAGCTGCGCTCTCGTCTCAGCCTGACGCATCGCATCGGCAGTACCCTCACAATCGGCAACGGCACGATACACCTCCGCCTCTATCTGCTGCACCGCCTGGTCGTAATCAGCTTTTGCCTTGACGTAAGCGTTCTTTCTTCTTGTAATCGTTGAATGTCGCGACAATCTATCGTAAATTGGTATGCTTAAAGACAACTGCACGTACTCTCCCCTATTATTTTTAAACTGATCCTCAAATGGCACCGGTGTATAGCCTTCCAATCCCGGATAAGTGAAGTAATTGGTGGACCAGCCTCCATAAAGCGAGAGACGTGGCAACAGTTTCCATTTTGCCGTGTTTAGCTCCAACTCAGCATTGTTCATCGTGCTCTCGGCAAGCTTCACCGATGGCATGATGTCTTTTGCATTCTCAGCGATGGATTGTGCATTTTCTGCACTTTGCTCGGCAAAAACATCAGAATCTGTTAAGTCGGCAACCACCTTCAACGGCTGCTCGATAGGCCAAAACATCACGTCTTTCAAGGTGATGACAGCATCGTTATAGCGGTTTCTGCAATTTGTCAGCTGATATTGGCGCTCAGCGAGGTCAGCCTGCATCTGCACCACGTCGGCATGCGATTTCTGACCCAATTTCTCCTGACGCTCAGCCAGTTGTAGCGCCTTCTCTGCCGTTTCAACCTGAGCTGTGAGAGCCTCTTCAAGTTTGGTGAAATACAGCACATTGCAAAACGCCTCCATCGTCGCTAGGCAAACCTGATCCTCAAGCTGCTGCGACTTGGTTTTACCCATCATCTGCGCCGTTTTCGTGATCTTCATATTATTCACCGCCTGAAAACCGTTAAACAAATCGATTCCAGCCGACAAGCTATAGCCGTTGTGAAACGAAGTAACGGTGCTATAGGTGTTCGACTCCGGGTCGATACTACGACCGAAGTTATAATAAGCATAGGTATTTCCGCTAATTTCAGGTGTAAACGTGTTCAGAATCGCGTCCCTTCTGTTCACCTGCGCATCCCTATTGTCAGCATCCTGAATTGTTATCTTCGTCGAATGCTCTACCGCATATTGCATGCAGTCTTTCAATCCCATCGTGATGGTATCCTGCGCCTTCAAAAACAGCGGCAAAAGAATTGTGATAATTAAAGCAATCCGTTTCATTTTATTCCTTTTTGATAAATAATAAAACAAACGTCATGCCAAAAATGCATGACGTTGTGTATCAATGTTTTAAATAAAACGGACTTTTTAAAAGTGTAAAAATATTTTACACTACTGTAAAGATTTTTTACATTACTCTCACCTCTACCCTTCTATTCAGAGCCTTATTCTTCTCACTGTCGTTTGGAACGAGAGGACGGCTGGCGCCGTAGCCAACGGCCTCAATTCTGGTCACTGAAATCTCTCTGTCAATCAAAGCTGACATCACTGATGCAGCACGTTCCAACGACAAGGTCATGTTGTGCTCGTCACTGCCGCTATTGTCGGTATAACCTGAGATTTCTATCTTAATCAATGGATTTTCTGTGAGGAAAGCTGCAAGAGAATCAATCTCCGTATATGATGACTCGCTCAAGATAGCGCTATCGAACTCAAAGTTGATGTTACGCATCACGAAGCGTTTCATATCGACAACTTCAGGAGCGTCAACTGCATCTAAATCAAAGACATAGATATCGTAGCCACCCATTCCACCGTCACGGTCTGAGGAGATATAACCTTTCTTACCATCAGAACTCACCACGAAACTGATCTCATTTTTTTCCGAATTGATAGGATAACCGAGGTTTTTCGGTGTGCTCCACTCGCCACGAGGCAACTTCTTGCACATGAATATATCAAATCCACCCATTCCAGGATGACCGTCAGAAGCGAAATACAGAGTGTTTCCGTCAGGATGGATAAACGGACTCATCTCATTGCCTTTTGAGTTGGCCGGAACTATTGGTTTTGGATTTGTCCATTTTCCTTGATAAAACTGGCTGAAATAAAGGTCAGTGCTCTCATAAGTACGAGAATATCTCACGAAGTACAGTTCTTTGCCGTCAGCGCTGATGCAAGGCTGCGACTCCATGGTTGAAGTATTCACGATATTGCCGAGGTTAACAGGTTTATTCCATTGATTATCAACGTAATCTGAAGAATAGATATCACCTCTACCATAGCTGTCAATGAAGTCGATACCGACGAAATACATTTTGTTTTGGTTAGCTGAGATTGAGACAGCGCCCATTCTCTTCTTGTTGTGCCAATCGATATTCATCGGGATAGCAGGCATATATTCGCCGTCAATTATAGCTGATGAGTAAATAAACTCATCTCTATATCCTTGTTTATCAGCAACTTCGCCACGACGGGTGAAATAGATTCGGCTTCCGTCAGGTAAAATCTGGTTGATATACTCATCGCCTTCTGTGTTGACATTTTCACCAAGATTCATCGGTTCATATGTCACAGGATTGTTAAAAGCCTCGTCTCTAAACTCCGCAATCACAAGCAATTCTTTGGCTTGGTTAATCATTGCAGCCTTCTGGTTAGGTGCTTTGACATACCATCTCAAAATATTGACAGCCTCGCCGAAACGGAAATGTTTCATGTAGAGTTTCGACAAAGAGATAGCCGATTTCGGGAAAGCCATTGAATCGGCGGCAAACATTCTCTCGTAGCTTGTAATTGCCTGATCATCATCTTTTAACGTCATCGAAAGCTCAGCTTTCAGCAACAATGCATCGGCAAATTTAGCGTCGGCATCCAAAGCCTTGTCGAGATATTTATAGGTCTTCGGATATTTCTTCTTATCATACTGTTTTTTAGCGTTTTTATAATATTTGATCGCCTTTTTCGACTTTGTATGATAATTCTGAGCATATGACGCCACTGGAGCTGCCAAAAACAATGCCAGCACCAGAATAATTAAGCTTTTAAGAGAGAATTTCATGATTTATTTTCTTTTTTTAGCTTGCAAAGTATTATAAAGTAACGACACAATTGTCATAGGGCCCACGCCACCTGGCACAGGGGTGATTTTCGATGCCACTTTCGCCACTTCGTCGAAGTCGACATCACCTTCAATGCGATAGCCTTTTTCTGTTGTAGAATCTTCGATGCGGTGGATACCCACGTCGATAACGACAGCGCCCGGTTTCACCATGTCGGCCTTGAGGAACAACGGCTTACCGATAGCGACGACCAAAATATCAGCCTGGCGTGTAATCTCAGGAAGGTTCTGAGTCTTACTGTGGCAGATTGTCACGGTTGCGTCGGCGCCTTTACGTGAAAGCATAACGCTGATTGGAGTTCCCACGATGTTGGAGCGACCGAGAACCACGACATGTTTGCCAGCAGTCTCAACGCCGCTGCGTCTCAGCAGTTCCACGATACCGGCTGGTGTTGCTGGCAAAAAGCAAGGCTCGCCGAGCTGCATCAGACCAATATTAAAAGGTGTGAAGCCGTCGACGTCTTTCTTCGGGTTGATTGAATGGATGACTTTAGTCTCGTTGATATGCTTTGGCAGAGGCAGCTGGATGATGTAACCATCGATTTCCTCGTCGTTGTTAAGGAAATCAATGAGTTTCAGCAGTTCTTCCTCTGTTGTGTTTGCTGGCATACGGTACACCGAGCTTGTCATTCCGACGCTCTGGCAGGCTTTCTCTTTCGAAGCCACGTAGGTCTGACTTGCGCCGTCCTCGCCCACTATCACTGCTGCGAGATGCGGAGCATCCATTCCTTTGTCCAACATTCCGGCGACTTCCGCCGCTATTTCTTTTTTCATTGCATCGGCAATGGCTTTGCCGTCGATGATTTTGTCTTCTATATTCATAGTTTTAAAGTTATTCAGTTGTTCAGTTATTCAGTTGTTCAGTTAATCAGTTACTGACTAACTGGCTAACTGATTAACTGACTAACTAGTGCAGTGCTAGCGTCTTCGCTTTGCTTGTTGCATCATCTGCATCATTTTCTTTGCGCCGCCTGTTGTCATCATGCGCATCATTTTTGAAGTCTCGTCGAACTGTTTGATGAGACGGTTCACCTCTTCGATGCTGTTGCCTGAGCCGAGAGCTATTCTGCGCTTACGGCTGCCGTTCATTAGGCGTGGATTCTCACGTTCTTCTGGAGTCATTGAGCCGATGATGGCCTCAATGCTCTTGAATGCGTCGTCGTCGATGTCCTCATCGTTGATTTTATTCATGCCAGGAATCATCTTGGCGAGATCCTTGATGCTTCCCATCTTCTTGATTTGCTGAATCTGCTTGAGGAAATCGTTATAGTTGAACTCGTTTTTGGCGAGTTTTTTCTTCAGTTTGGCAGCTTCTTCGGCATCGAACTGTTCCTGTGCCTTTTCCACGAGAGAGACGATATCGCCCATGCCGAGGATACGGTCGGCCATACGTTTCGGGTAGAAGATGTCGAGAGCGTCCATTTTCTCGCCGAGACCCACGAATTTGATAGGTTTTTCAACGACTGTGCGGATTGTGAGAGCAGCACCACCACGTGTGTCACCGTCGAGTTTGGTAAGCACCACGCCGTCGAAGTCGAGGCGGTCGTTGAATGCTTTGGCGGTGTTCACTGCATCCTGACCTGTCATGGAGTCGACCACAAACAAGGTCTCCTGCGGCTTCACCGTCTCCTTGATCTTCGCTATCTCGTTCATCATCTCCTCGTCGACAGCGAGACGGCCAGCGGTATCGATGATAACCACGTTCTTACCGTCTTTTTTAGCCTTCGCGATGGCGTTTTCAGCAATCTGAACTGGGTTTTTGTTGCCTTCTTCGGAATAAACTTCCACTCCCACCTGTTCGCCGAGGACCTTCAACTGGTCGATAGCAGCCGGACGATACACGTCGCCAGCCACCAGCATCACGGTCTTACCTTTCTTATTCTTCAGGAAATTGGCAAGTTTAGCCGAGAAAGTGGTCTTACCGGAACCCTGGAGACCAGCGATGAGAACCACCGCCGGATTACCTTTGACGTTGATCTCGGAATGTTCGCCACCCATGAGTTCTGCCAACTCGTCATGCACAATCTTCACCATCAGTTGGCTTGGCGACACTGCTGTCAAAATCTTCTGACCAAGGGCTTTCTCCTTGATTTCGTTGGTGACATCTTTAGCAATCTTATAGCTGACATCCGCATCGAGCAATGCCTTGCGAACCTCTTTCAAAGTCTCGGCCACGTTGATTTCCGTGATATATCCCTGTCCTTTAAGTACCTTAAACGAACGTTCCAGTTTCTCGGTTAATCCTTCAAACATATCTTAATTTTTCTAATTATTCCAAACTGCAAAGATACGAATAATTTTTAATATCTATTAAATAAATCGAAATGATATTGCATATAAGCCTTGCCCTGACGAGTCAAGCTGTCGGACTGCTCTTCCGGGAAGGTGTTTTTTAGCACTTTGTTGTTAGTTGTTACGATGAATTCGCCCTCATCGGTTTTCCAGCCCAAGCCGCTATATAACTCAAAGAACGCGAATGGTTTATAGCATGTATTGAACACATCTTTACTCCAGATGAAGTCATCGTGTTTCACGCCAAGTTGAGCCAAAAGCGTAGCCGGGATATCAGTGTTTCCACAAATCTTGTCGAATGTCGTTCCGCGAAGCGAATCCTGCAAAGGCTCACCATAGATAAGAAGCGGAATCTTATGATATTCAAAGGATTCCAGAGGATGATTCTTATACGACGGGTGGCTGTGGTCGGCCATAAACAGGAACAAAGTATTGTCGTACCAAGGCTGCTGTTTTGCCTTATCCATAAAGAGTTTTATGGCGATGTCGGTATATTTCGCCGAGTTGACGAACACTTTTTCGAGCTGAGGCCATTCCAACTCATCGAAAATCTTCGGATAATCGTATGGAGAGTGAGTGCTCAGCGTGAAAATCGTGGTAAAGAACGGCTCCGGCTGGCTGTTGATGTCCTTAGCAGCCCAAGGCATCATGTCGGTATCCTGAATTCCAAGTTTTCCCTTGTGGAAATGCTCGGTCACATCTTTACCTTCGACAACGCGGTTGAATTCGTTGTATCTAAGGTAAGAAAGAATATTGCCGTAATTCAGCTCACCACCGAAATAAAAACTCGAGTAATATCCAAGAGAATCAAGAGGTTGGATTATAGATGGAATTGCGTAATATTTCTCCTGATGGTTGGTGATTGTCGTCACAGGAAGACCTGGCAGACCGCCAAAAATAGAGGCAATAGCCTGTTGTGAACGGTTTGCGGAGGCGTAGAAATTGGTGAACATCAGCCCGTCTTTCTCCAACTCATGGAAATTCGGCGTGATGCTCGGGTCGCCGCCCAACGTTTCGATAAGATCTCCAGACCAGCTTTCGAGCAAGACAATCAACACGTTAGGACGTTCGGTCTTCAGAATATTCATTGTAGAATCGCATTCCACCTGATGTGTCTCTTTAGTGATTTTTTCAGCCGTTTCGAAATCCATATAGTTGAAATGCGCATTGTCTTTAACTTTGCGGTCGTTGGTGATGTTTTCGGCAAGGTTATACACCGGATTCACCGTCATGATATTGACAATCTTATAGTTACTGAAATAACCAGAGCTTGTGGAAATCGGGATTTCGCCGACACCGCCACGCATTCCGAGGAACATCAGACCGAAAACGAGCACGAAGACAGAAGGATACATAAACCAGTCGGTTTTACGTTCGCGAGTGATGACGTTTGATGGTTCAATCCAGCGAACGTACCACCAGCAGAACAGAAGTGTGAAACAAGCCCAGAGTGAGATGAGCAGCACGGTCTGTTGAGTTGAAGCAGTGTTTATCACCTCGGAAGGATTCTCAAGATAAGCTAAAGCCTTGGCGCTCAGCTTAGTACCCCATTCACCGTAGATTCCGATTTCGCCCATCACGGCGAGGATATAAAGCGCGATGATGACATAAAAATACCAGCGCATCCAGCGATAGCTGATGTTTTTGTTCAGACAAGTGAAGACAAACATCACAAGAGCCGGAATCGGGATGATATAACAAGCTGTAGCGATATCAAGCGGCAAAGCCTTGAAAAATCCTTTCAAAATCTCGACAAACGGAACCATGTCGACATTGACCAGATGCCAATAGTTCACGATAAATACTATTCTCATCGAAGCGAACAGAACGAGAAAGAAAATCAATATCTTAACGAGAAAGATGACGTATTTTTTCATAGTTTTCAAATTTTTGCAAAAATAATAAAAAGACTTTAGACTTTAGACCTTAGACCTTAGTTTTTTTTGAGATAATTATTTTTGACAGGATTAACAAGATTTACAGGATTATTTTGTATCTTTGCATGATTAAATTTTTGTTGATATGGTCAAGGAAAATTTGGAAACAGTAAGAAAAACAATCCCTTCGGGAGTTTTATTGGTCGCAGTATCGAAGACAAAGCCGGTTGAGGACATCCAAGAGGCTTACGATGCCGGACAGCGCGTTTTCGGTGAAAATCATGCGCTTGAGATGCGCGACAAACATGAAGTTTTGCCAAAGGACATCGACTGGCATTTCATCGGGCATCTGCAGACAAACAAGATCAAATACATCATCTCGTTCGCACGGATGATACATTCTATCGACACCTTTAATTTATTGCAAGCCGTCAACAAAGAAGCGGCTAAACATGACAGAGTTGTCGACTGCCTGCTGCAGTTCCACATCGCGGAAGAGGAGACAAAATTCGGTTTGGATATTGACGAGGCCAATGAAATATTACAATCGGACATGTATAAATCCATGAAAAATGTAAGGATTTGCGGCGTGATGGGAATGGCGACCAACACTGATGACATGAATCAGGTGCGCAAGGAATTCAAGCATCTGAAAGAGATTTTCACGACATTAAAATCGAAGTATTTCGCTGATTGTGAATGGTTTAAGGAGATTTCGATGGGAATGTCGCACGATTATCCGATTGCCATTGAAGAAGGTTCGACGATGGTGAGAGTCGGAAGCAAGATTTTTGGAGAAAGAAATTATAATATATAATAACATGGAAAATTTCAATGCAAAAGAAGTAAAAGACCGTGTCGTTCAATGGATTAGAGACTGGTTTGAAGTTAATGGCAAAGGCTGCAACGCCGTTATCGGCATTTCGGGCGGCAAGGACAGTTCGATTGTGGCCGGATTGTGTGTTGAGGCGCTCGGCAAGGACCGTGTTTACGGCGTGACGATGCCAAACGGAGTGCAAAAAGACATCTCCGACAGCATGAAACTCATCAACCACCTCGGAATAAAATATTTCTGTGTGAACATCGGCGAGACATACAATGCATTGATGGCGGAGGTTAAGAAACAGTTGGCGACACTCGACAAAGACGTTGCTAATCAGACAGTTATCAACATGCCACCACGTTTGAGAATGACGGCTTTGTATGCTGTTTCGCAGTCGGTTAACGGTCGCGTGGCGAACACCTGCAATCTCTCGGAAGACTGGGTCGGATACAGCACACGCTACGGTGACGCTGCCGGTGACTTCTCCCCTCTCGGCGGTCTCACAGTGCAGGAGGTGAAGGCGATTGGCAAAGAATTAGGTCTGCCTATTGAGTTGGTTGAAAAGACTCCGTCAGACGGCTTGTGCGGCAAGAGCGACGAAGACAATTTAGGATTCACTTACGCCACCTTAGATAAATACATCAGAACTGGCGTTTGCGAAGACCCGGCAATTAAAGCTAAAATTGACGACAAACACGCTAAGAATCTGTTCAAATTAGAGCCGATTCCACATTTCAGTCTTTAGTTTTTAAATTCAGCAATAATCATACAAAAAGCAGTCTCGAAATCTGTCCTTTCTAAGGCCTGTTTTTTTGTATGATTATTGTTTTATTTCCTTTTGATTAGTATTACTATAAGCGCAATTATTCCAATGTAAATGCCCCACAACGCTGCGGTCCAGGAGTATGAAATGTGATCGAGGCGTTGTTTTACAATAACATCGCTTTCGTGGCGAGTGATTGGGTTGAGCCACATTGTGGTATTGTCAAAGAATGTAATAACCGTACGGACGTATTGATCAGATGGCTGAATTTGGTATGAAGCAGTGAAAACTTTCTGGTCTTTTTTATAGTTTTTCTCTTTCAGAACCACGCCGTTTTGTCCGATAAACTCAGCTTTTTTGATTGGTTTTGTGACACTTACAGTGAAATCGGCGCCATTCAGTTTTGCACTATTTAAATAAGGTATGTCGCGTTTGAAACGAGCGACTTTATGATTCATTTCCTCCTCACGGTCGAGTTTAAAATCGATGCCGACTGCCTTGCCTGAAAGAAGCGCATCGTAGAGCTGGTTGGCGTCATTGTCTTTAGCGTTGATATACGTAATACGCAACGCTATATCATTGACTTTCAGCACATCATGAGTATCGTCATCGGCAATGAGATAGACGAGATGACCATTTGAGAGTGCCATATCCCAGTGCTCAGGTGAGTTGACAAAACCGTTCAGAACCTCAAGAAGTTTGTAATTGCTGAGGTATTTCATGTCGCGGACATTGTAGCTACCGTCGACAAAACTGGGGTGAGCTACTGCAACGACACGATTTTGTTCAGATAACTTATTGAGCATGTGTTGTTTATGACTTAAAGTCTGATATAAGAAATAATCTATGCGACGCACTTTTTTGGTGCCGAGGCACACCTGATGCGTCTTCCAAACATTATAGCCGTGCTCGTAGCCAGGTATGAAACCAGGGTCGCGACCGTCTTCGTAGGCATTCACCTTATTATAATCAGAGATTCCGACATGGTCGTAGCCAAAAAGGCGATACATGCTGTCGTAAACCGCATTGCCGTTGTTGCGACCATTTGTCACGCCGCCATATTGACGTGTATGTCCGTGGAAATTGCAGCATTTCCAATAGGTTGAGTCAATATCTTGATAAGGATTCAAGAGATAATCGCCATGAAAAGGAACAGGCTCGTCGAAGACATAAACCGGCACGAATAGATTCATCGCGACGAGAAAACCGACAAAAGCGATAACGAGATATATTAGATATTTTAAAATTTTCATCATTTACAATAATAAACAACAAAATTACAAAATTATTTTGAATATAGAATCAATTATTTTGACTATTTTTGCGCCATGAAAAACAGAAATTACATAGTTCACATTGCAGGCGTTATCGCCATGATTATCTGGGGGTTATCGTTCATCTGGTCGACACAGGTGTATCGAAACCTGAACCCGACGGCGACAATTTTTCTGCGTTTGGTGGTGGCGACAATTTTCTTTACAGCGATACTTTTCATTTTCAAATTAAACGAAAAAGTCGAGCGCAAGCATCTCGGATTATTTGCTTTGGCAGCGATGTTCGAGCCGTTTTTGTACTTCATTTTCGAGGGATACGGCTTGAAAAACACCTCTCCTATCATAGGGTCAGCAATTATCGCAATGATTCCGCTGGTGACACCTATCGCGGCGTCGGTTTTCCTGAAAGAGAGACTTTCGGTGATGAATATCATTGGCTTGATCGTGTCGTTTCTAGGCGTGATGGTGATGCTGATGAACAAGAATTTGGAGTTTGTGGCATCTACCAAAGGCGTGCTTTTCCTGTTCTGCGCAGTACTCGTAGCTGTGGGTTATTCAATATCGTTAGCCAAGCTTACAAAACTTTATAAACCATTGACAATCACTTGGATGCAAAACATTGTCGGCATGATTTATTTCATCCCGATGACCATTGTCATGGAGCAGTTTGAGCCGTCGAATTTCGCTAATGTGAGCGGTTATATCGTGCCTTTGGTATGCCTCGGTGTGTTCTGCAGCGCCATCGCCTACTCATTGTGGGCATATGCATTCAGCAGACTCGGAGCTTCGAGAGCCAACGTTTACAGCAATCTAATTCCAGTGTTTACTGGCATTTTCAGTTTCATTTTAGGAATTGAAGCATTGTCGAGCAACAAGATGATAGGCATAGTGATAGTTGTTGTAGGTTTGATTTTCTCCCAGTTAAAAAAGAAGGAGGCTAAAGTATGATTACGAGCAAGACCAATCCTAAGATTAAGAATATCAGCAAGTTAGAAAAAGCTTCTGAGCGTCGGGAGCAAAACCGCATCCTGATTGAAGGTCGACGCGAGATCGAGCGCGCCGTCGCATGTGGCTTTGAGGTCGATACACTATTTGTATGTCCTGAAATAGCAAAAAACGGCGCAGGAATCACGGCGCGCTCGATTGAGGAAGTCTCGTTGGAAGTGTTCGAGAAGATCGCCTACCGTGAAGGCAGCGACGGACTTCTTGCTGTAGCCATCCCAAAATACGCTGATTTACAGCAGTTTAAACCTAAAAAGAAGAACCCACTCATCATCGTTTTGGAGACTGTGGAGAAACCAGGAAACCTCGGTGCAGTGATGCGTACAGCCGATGCAGCTGGAGTTGACGCTGTAATCATTGCAGACCCAAGAACCGACCTATACAACCCGAATGCAATCAGAGCCAGCGTAGGATGCATTTTCTCGGTGCCGCTGTTTGCATGCTCATCGGAAGACTGCATCAAGTGGTTGAAAGACAATAAGATAACAATTTATTGCACGTATCTCAAGGCTTCAATTGATTACCTTGACGCAGACTTCAAGAAAGCATCGGCAATAGTGATGGGAACTGAGGCGACAGGCATCTCGCAACAATGGGTTGACGCAGCTGATCAGAACATCATCATCCCAATGAACGGAATCGCAGATTCGCTGAATGTGAGTGTAACAACGGCGATTGTGACGTTTGAGGCTATAAGACAAAGACGAAAATAACATGGAAAACAATCAGTATAAAAAGAACTTCAAGGTGTGGTCGAGTTATTGCGACAGCGTGAACAGGCTGAGTCCTTTTATGATGCAGACCTTGTTTGAGGAGCTCGCTGACGCCAACGCCATGCAACTCGGCATCGACCAGCCCACATTAGGAGAACGCGACAACGCCTTCTGGGTCGTCCGACGCATAAAATTCGAGTTCAAGAACGAGGTTAAAGACCATGAAGATGTTATTTTGAAGACCTGGCCTTCGGGACCTGAGATGCTGCGTTGTTTACGTTCGTATCAGATTTTGAAAACCGACATGACGCCTGCTGTCAACAGCGTGGCCGAATGGGTGATTTTAGACAAAGAGACACGTCGCCTGCGCAAGACAGACAGCGTGCAATATCCTGATATTCAATTCCTTCCGGAGAAAGCTTGCGAACCGACGTTTAAAAGATTCAAAGACGACTTCACTGAAGACGATTTCGTGTATGAGAAGACCATTCGCGCCTGCGACATCGACATTTCACACCATACCAACAACACAAAATACTGCATGATGGTCCTCGACTCATTCTCAGTCAAAGAGCTGGAAGCCATGACACTCAAAGAGTTAGAGATTCATTACGAGGCTGAGAGTCTGGAAGGCGACGTGCTGCGCATATACCGTAAAAAAGTCGACGACGCATGGCATTTCGCGATAAAGAGAGACGGTAAAGCAATCACCTACGCTTATATTAAAAATTAATTTGGTGCTAATTTGAAAATTCCCTATTTTTGCAAAAAATTGGGAACGAAATGAAGCATATTTTCATTGTCAATACTGTTGCTGGCGAGCATTCGTGCCTCAAAGAGGTTGAGAAGGCAATCGCTAATGAAAGCGAAGTCATTGACTATGAAATCTTTACACCTGATTCAGCAAAAGACAATATTTGTCAAATCAAGTCGTACCTCGAGGCTCATCCCGATGAGGAAGTGCGGTTTTACGCTTGTGGCGGCGACGGTACGCTCAACAAGGTGGCGAGCGGCATCTACGGTTACCCGAACGCGAGCTTGGCCGTGTTAGCTTACGGCAGCGGCAACGATTACATTAAATATTATGCTGATTTAAAGGCATTTAGAAATGTTGAGAACGCCATGCACGGCACCGAGAAGCGTATCGACATCATGCAGGTCAACGGGCGGTTTGCCATCAACGCCACGCATTTCGGATTGGACTCGATTGTTGCCAAGGTGATGCATAAAATCCGCCGTTATCCTATCATTGGAGGTAAGATGTGCTATCCTATCGCAGTGTTGCGGGCGTTTTTGACTGGGATGCGCACGAAATGCACCGTCTACGCCGACGGCGAGAAGCTCAACGACGGTAAGATATGCCTCTGCACCATTGCCAACGGCAAATACGTGGGCGGCAGCTACAAATGCGCACCCCGTTCGTTGAACGACGACGGTTGGCTGGAGGTTTGCCTTATCAAGCCTGTTTCAAGAATAAAATTCGCATTGCTGAAAAAATCTTATACCAACGGGACTCATCTCGACAATCCGAAGTTCAAGGATATCATCGTATACCGCAGGGCGAAACAGGTTGTGATTGAAGGCGGCAAAGGATTTTGCGTCTCATTGGACGGTGAGATTTTGCAGGGGAATAGAATCGTTGTTGAGAATAAGCGGCAGGCGATAAGATTCGTTGTCCCGGCAGTTTGAATAAGAGATTCATAAAACCTCTCATACAATTTTTTCATAATTATTTGTTTTTCTCAAAAATAATTTATATTTTTGCGAGACCATTATAAAACAAATGGTTTAACCATTAAAACTCAATCAGTTATGAAAAAAACCTTTACCTTATTAATTATATTGGCGACTGCATATTGCAGTTTCGCCCAGGACACCATAACTGGCGTGGTGAACCGCATTGCGGCTCCATATTTCGAGCAGAATGTCTGCGACACTCGTTTTGCCATCACTACTGAAAGCGAAACATATTACGTGATGGTTGACAACTATTGGCCCAATCCATATCTTGAAGATTTGGTGATTCATTACGATACTATTGCGGTTGGAAACGAGATTTCGGTTGTTGGAAATATTTTGGAGATGGAAGACGGGAATGGAGAAGCGTTTCAAACTATCAGCATCAGCAAAAACCTCAGTTCCACCACCCGGCAAATTATGGGGTTTTATTCACATCACGATATTGCATACCCTGGTCCAGACACAATTACAGCGGCATGTTTTTACCATTACAATGGCATGGATGGTTATTATATCACCATCCATGGAGAGCTTCAAGCAGCCAATTCTTTTGCTATCAACGGCAGGACTCTTGTGCAGGGCAAACGGTATCTATTCTTCGGGAAAACCAATACTTTAACAAATTACAACGGTAATTCTTTCACTGTCATTGAACTTGCTGACGCGCTTCCTTATGATGTTGAAGATTTTAGCATCAGTGGCACCCTTACCAAGGAGGATGATTCGTTCCTTTCGGTGTTCGACGGGGATGAATATCATTATCTGACGAACAAAAGAAAGCTCATAAACAACTATATCAATGAAGCCGTTTTTATGGAAGACGATTCTGTGGTTATCGGGGGATATGAATTCATTCGTTATGATTTGTATGGAAATCATTTCAATGCCCTTGAAGTCATAAAATTGCAGTCTGAAACAGAACACATACTAGTTGGAGGCATGGGCGATGCCCCGATGCCGTATATTGGTGCAGGACCTCCGTTGCCAGGATTGGATATGGCTTTAATTAGCGAGACTGTTGACTATTATCTCAAAAATCCCAATAATGGTGATGGTTTCTTTGGTTTCTATGTCGTTGACAATGATACCATCCAAGTAACCTCGCAACAGTTAAAAGCCACTCTTTTAGCCAGTATATTCATAAACAACTATCAGAATATATTATATAGTGTTTACATTAACCAGGTGGAATTTGAGGAACAAGAAGAAACCCTTCAATGCACTTTGGCTGTTGCGAGCAATCCGTTTTATTGGGGCAACATTCTTGTAGTCCGAACCCAAGATGACGAGACTTATTATTTGAAACAATTTATATATGAATATACCGCTCCGGACCACATAACCGTGGGCAACAAAACAGTTTATGTAGGCGATAGTTTCACAGCTACAGGCATGGTTTCCAATTGGTATTATAACGCATACTATCTAAAAAAAGTCATCGACATCACATCAGTGGAATTTGATGGAATTGATGAATCTTATTCTTCAGAGATTCAGATTTTTCCGAATCCGTCGAATGGAATTATTGAAATATCTTCCGAGAAAAAGATTGATAAAATCTCTGTTTGCGACTACACAGGACGTGTTTTATTTAACAAATCCTGCAATTCCGAACAGATTAATCTTGATTTACAAGATTACAAAGGCTTGGCGATAATTCAAATCATTTTTGAAAACGGACAAGCATTGTCGAGGAAGATTGTGGTTCATTAAAAAAGGTGAAAATTAATTTTTAAATTCCACGAAATATCTGTATTTTTGCAGAAAATTTGAACAAATTAAAAATACAGATATATGATTGCAAGAGAACTTTTAAATCCGAAGAGCATCGTGGTGTGCGGTGCGTCGAGTGACATCCACAAACCTGGTGGGAAAGCTTTGAAAAACCTTCTTGAGAGCCCTTTCAGAGGTCCTGTCTACGCGGTGAACCCGAAAGAGACTGAGGTGCAGGGCGTGAAATGCTACGCCAGCGTCAATGACCTTCCACAGGTAGACTGCGCCATCCTCTGCATCGCAGCTAAGTTCTGCGCACAGACCGTCGATGTTTTGGCAAAAGAGAAAGGCTGCAAAGGCTTCATCATCATCAGTGCCGGATTCTCAGAGGAGAATCACGAAGGTGCTTTGATTGAGAAACATATCGTCGACACCATCAACAGCGTCGGCGGCAGCTTGATTGGCCCTAACTGCACAGGCTTCCTCAACGTGAACTACGCAGGCTGCTTCGACACCCCTATCCCAACCCTTGATCCTCACGGAGTCGATTTCATCACAGGATCAGGCGCTACAGCTGTGTTTATTAAGGAATACGGAATCAGCAACGGTCTTAAATTCAACAGCGTCTGGGCTGTCGGTAACAGCGCTCAGCTTGGTATCGAGGACGTTTTGGAACACTTGGACGAAACCTTCGACCCTGAAAAGAGCTCAAGAGTCATCATGCTTTACATGGAAAAGATTGGCGACCCACAGAGATTGCTAAAACACTCACGCAGCCTCATCAACAAAGGATGCCATATCGCAGCTATTAAGTCAGGTGGCTCTGCAGCAGGTAGCCGTGCAGCATCGTCACACACCGGCGCTCTCGCTACAAACGACGCCGTTGTTGACGCATTGTTCAAGAAAGCAGGCATCGTGCGTTGCCAGAACCGTCAGGAGCTGACGACAGTGTGCGGCGTGTTCATGCACCCTGAAATCAAAGGCAAACGCTGCGCCGTCATCACCCACGCAGGCGGTCCGGCCGTCATGCTTACCGACGTTTTGTCGAACGGCGGCATGGAAGTGCCATCATTGAAAGAACATCCGGCAAGCCCGGCATTGTTGGAGAAACTCTTCGCTGGCTCATCAGTCGGTAACCCTATCGACTTCCTCGCAACAGGAACAGCCGAGCAGCTCGGATATATCATCGACACAGTTGAAAACGAATATACCGACATCGACTTCTCAGTGGTCATCTTCGGCTCACCGGGATTGTTCAGCAACAAAGAGGTTTATGACCTGCTCGACCAGAAGATGAAGACCTGCAAGAAGCCTATCTTCCCTGTGTTGCCTTCAATCATCAACGTGAAAGACGAAATTAACGATTTCATTGCAAAAGGCCGCATCAACTTCCCTGAGGAATGTGTGCTCGGCAATGCAATCTGCAAGGTTTACAACACTCCGAAGCCACAGCCTGAGAACGTTGAGATGCCAAAGATCGACACAGCTCGCATCCGCAAGTGCATCGACAGCTGCGAGAACGGATATATCGCTCCTGATAAGATTTACGAACTCCTCGACGCAGCTGGCATCGCACAGAAGCAGATCCGCGTCGTTGACAAGAAACAGCAGGCTCTCGACTTCGCCAACGAGGTTGGTTATCCGCTAGTGATGAAGGTCGTCGGACCAGTCCACAAGTCAGATGTTGGCGGCGTGACATTGAATGTACGCGACATCGAGACTGTCGGCAAGGAGTTCGACCGCTTGATGGCTATCAAAGACACCTACGCCGTTGAGATGTACCCAATGCTTGACGGTACTGAGGTTTACATCGGCACAATCCGCGATAACAAGTTCGGACACCAGGTGTTCTTCGGCTTGGGAGGCATCTTCATCGAGGTGTTGAAAGACGTCCAAAGCTCGTTGGTGCCAATCAGCGCTGATGAGGCGAAAGAAGCACTTACGAAGCTTCGCGGATACAAGATTTTGCAAGGCGTTCGCGGTCAGCAGCCAGTGAATGTCGATGTTTACGCAGAGCAGATTGCAAGAGTCGCCGCTTTGGTGATGGCAGCTCCTGAGATTGCTGAGATGGACCTCAACCCGTTGCTTGGCAACCCGAAGAACGTGGTCGCTGTCGACGCAAGAATCAGAATCGAGAAATAATATTTCTTGCTAATGAAGAAGATTTGCTTCATAGCGTTTCTTATGATGTTACTGTTTGAGATGAATTCTCAAACAGTAACATTCTCACATTCAGGAGGTTTCTACGATAACAGTTTCTCTCTTGAACTGAGCTGCGATGAGGCATATCACATCCGTTATACCACCAACGGCGACAAGCCCACGGCAAATTCTCCATTGTACGTCAATCCTTTGTACTTAAACGAGGCTTTTTATTCGCCTTCAAACATTTTCACTATTCTCAACTGCGATCCATCAGATTATCATCCTGTTGATGACGTAGAGAGAGTCGTGGTGATCAGGGCAGCGGCTTTCAACGATGCCGACAGCTGTGTCAGTCAGGTGAAAACCAACACCTACATGATACACTCGTTGGGTTGTGATTTGCACAATTTGCCAGTGTTATCAATCGTAACCGACTCATTATCATTGTTTGACTACGATACCGGAATATTTGTCCCAGGAGCCAGTTACGACACCACAGCAACAGGTTTCACTGGCAATTATTGCAATCACGGAAGTGAATGGGAACGAAGGATTAACCTTGAGTTTTACGAGCACGACAACACCGGAATAAACCAGGAATGCGGACTTCGCACCCATGGTGCCGCCTCAAGATGGTTTCATCAGAAAGGTCTGAAGCTGTACGCGCGTGAGGAATACGGCAAAAAACGTTTCAAACACCGCTTCTTCGACAACTCCTATCACAACAGTTTCAAACACCTGATTTTACGTCCGTTCAGATGCAGCAACTGGTTGCACACCGGCGCGCAGGATTATATCGCCAATAGAATGGCTGCCAATTTGGACATCGACGCGATGGCTGTCAGAGAAGTGGTCGTGTTTATCAACGGCGAATATTGGGGCATCTACACGCTTGAAGAATCTCCCGACGAACGTTATTTTGAAGACCATTATAACGCCGACGTGGAAAAAGTCAACGTCATGAAATATTGGAGTGGCGTTCCCGACCAAGGCGACCCTGCCGACTGGCAAGCCTTTTTCAGATGGATAAAAACCGCCGACTTGACTTTGCCCGAAGACTCGCTGACAGCGTTCACCAGAATAGACATGTCGAATTTCATCGACTACATGCTGTTTCAACTCTACACAGCCAATATCGACTGGCCTTTCAACAACGTGAGAATTTGGCAGATGGAGACTGGAGAGCAGTTCAGATTTATCTTTTACGATGGCGACGGATGTCTCACGAAATGGAATTACAATGCGGTTTATAACGCCATCAACGCAGGCGACAACAGCAGAGTTTTCAACCATTTTCTTGAAAACAACACGTTCAGGTGCATGTTTTACAACAGATATCTTGAACTGAAACGGACACATCTAAGCTACAATGAATTACGACAGTATGTCGACTATTACAACGCAAACGTGAGAGACGAAGTCACCAAACAGTCAGAGCGATTCGGATTTCCTCAAAGTCTGGCACGTTATGACAGAGACATCGACACAAATTATGTTTTCATTGCAAAACGCATGGAGAGGTTTGAGCAAGAACTGAACAATTTTGGTCTGCTGTCTGTTGACGAAATTGACATGACATACGCAAGCTGTTATCCCAATCCGTCATCGGGAAGATTCACGATAAACATCGGCGTTCGTAACGAAACAGCTGTAAATGTTGAGGTTTTCAACTGTCTCGGTCAGCAAGTTTTTGCACGAAAACATGAGTTGAAAGAAGGCGACAACACGCTCGACATGAATTTAATTCTACCACATGGAGTTTATTTTATTAAAATCGCAAATTCTACACAACGTGTTATAATTCAATAAGTAAAATGAAAAAATCAGATCGTACAACAATAATAGTGATAGCCGTTGTAATTCTCGGCTTCGCTTTCATCCCGGGAGCATGGGATTGGTTTATCCGCGCTACGAAAAATCATGGTTTACTGATGAGTTTCTTCAAGTTCGCAATTCTTGGAACCTTCGGCGAGATGCTTTCTTTGAGAATAAAAGAAGGTGTGTATTATAAAGAAGGCTTCGGATTGCTGCCCAAGATGCTCGTTTGGGGTGTTTTGGGTGTCGTTATCGCCTCCGCGATGACCATTTTTAAGACCGGAACAGTGGTTTTGCTCGAAAAAGGATTCCATATTAAAAAGGCTGCATGGTGGTTTGCCAACGACCTCAGTTGGGGCAAGTTCTTCGTAGCGCTCTGCATCAGCGTGTTGATGAACACATTGTTCGCTCCGGTTTTCATGACATTCCATAAGATTACAGATATCCACATCGCTGAGACAGGCGGCACATTGGCAGGGTTTTTCAGCAGTCCGCTCAACGTGCAGAAAACACTGGCCGAGAAAATCAACTGGAACATTCAGTACGGCTTCGTCTTCAAGAAGACCATCCCGCTGTTCTGGTATCCGGCACACACCATCACATTCTTATTGCCAGGAACGTTGCAGGTGTTGTTTGCTGCAGCATTGGGAGTGGCACTCGGTGTGATTCTTAGCATAAAGAAATAGTTGTTCAGTTAATCAGTTGTTCAGTTAACTGACTAACTGATTAACTGACTAACTGATTAACTGAAAAAAATCTGATTTTTTTCATTTTTTTCTTGACATGTAAAAAATTTGTTGTATTTTTGCAGTGTATTAGATGACTAATACAGAGGTAAAATGACAACAAATTTTATATAACATGATTAAAATCAATGATTTAGACTTCGCTTACAAAAACACGCAAGTCTTCAAAAACATCAGCCTTGAGTTCCAGAAGGGAAACATCTACGGACTTTTGGGCGAAAATGGCGTCGGTAAGACCACCTTATTAAAATTAATATGCGGTCTGCAGAAGCCACAACATGGAACTGTGACAGTTGACGGCCTCACTCCTTCGATGAGGGAGCCGCAGTTCCTGCAAAACGTATACTTCCTTCCTGAGGAAGTTATCACCGAGGACACCACTCCGGAGAAGTTTGTCCAGAAAATAGGATGCTTCTACCATCGCTACGATTTCGCGCTCTTCAACAAACTCATGGGAGAACTTGAAGTTGATTTGAGCAAGAAATTCAACGAGCTCTCGCACGGACAGAAGAAGAAAGCTCTGCTGGCATGCGCAATGTCGTTGCAGACCGACTATCTTTTCCTCGACGAGCCTACCAACGGTCTCGACATCCCTTCGAAAGCCTTATTCCGTAAGGTGATTTCGCAATATTGCAGCGACGAGACAACCGTCATCATCTCGACACATCAGGTGAAAGATGTGGAGAACCTCATCGACCCTATCGTGATTTTGGACAAAGACGACGTGCTTCTTAACGCCAGTTTCGCCGAAATTATCGACAAGATTTACTTTGAATACGGTCCTGAGAGAATTCAGAACGCCTACTACACCGAGATGCTGCCGGGCGGCTACATCAACGTGATGCCAAACACAGAACATCTGGAGAGCAACGTCAACATCGAGGCGCTGTTCAATGCGGTAATGAAGAATAAAGAAACCATCAAAAACTTAATGAAATGAACAACACATTCAATATCAACCGTTTCGGCAAAATCCTCAAACACGACGGATTGAATTTCTTCCCGAACATTATTCTGGCTTTGGCTATTTTGTGGGCTATTCCTGTAGTCGTTTACTTGTTCACAAGCCTCATGCCAACGGATGGCACTAAGGATGTTTTTGACGCTTTTGGAAGAATCAATATCATCGAAACTCTCACAAAAATCGCCATCATCATAGCACCAGCTAGACTTTACAAATATTGCAACGATTCTCGCAAAGGCATCGGCTACGCCATGTTGCCGGCATCAACACTCGAGAAGTTCCTCAGCATGGTGCTCTATTGCGCCGTCGTCACACCTATTATATATATAGCAGGTGCGCTCGCAATCGACAGCATCCTCGCACTCTTCAACGGACCATACGAAGGATTCGCGGCATCATATTATTTCAATGAATTCGCACAGATCGATTATAGCATTGTAAACCATGATGTTGCCGGGTTATTAGATGACACATGGCCAATATTTGTCGAAAACCTGTCTCCAACATTCTTGACGATTTTAAGTCTTCTTGGTCTGCTTACACTGTCTTCAATCTTTATGTTCGGCAACATGATTTTCAAGAAGCGCAAAACCGGTAAGATGATTGGAATACTAATTCTTTTGGCTATCATAATAATGATAATCTTCATCAACTATGTGGCCAACAATGAAGCTCTTATCGAATATTTTAAACAGATAGACGAAGACAATGTCACTGAATTCATCGAACGCATGATATTTATCTGGATGAATGTCGCTTTGTATTCTGAAATTATCGTTTCGGCATTGCTGCTTTGGGGTGTTTACCGTAAAATTAAAACTCAAAAATACTAACATATAACTGATTAACTATGGATTTTAACGGACATAAACCTATATATCTGCAGATCTACGACCACGTGTGCGAGCGCATCCTCAGTGGCGAGTTCCGTAGCGGCGACCGTGTGATGTCTGTGCGTGAGCTCGGCGTCGAGCTGGGAGTGAACCCCAACACGGTGATGCGTGCCTTCGAGCGCCTGCAGATGAAAGAGATTATCGCCACCAAACGTGGAATAGGATTCTACGTTTGTGAGGACGCGAAAGAGAAGATTCTTTCGGAACAGAAGAAAGAGTTTTTGGAAAACGAAGTTCCTGAATTCCTGAAAAAAATGGAATTGTATGGAATTCGAATGGAAGAAATCGTATCTTTGCAACAAAATTCAAAATAATAAACATGAAAAAATTATTCTTAGCATTAGTTATCATCTTGAGCGTCAACGTGATGAGCGCTCAGGTGAAGGTCAAGACAACGAAACTTGACAACGGATTGAAGGTGGTGATGTGCGAAGACCACAGCTCACCAAACGCTTACGGCGCCGTTTATGTACACGCCGGAAGTAAGAACGATCCTCTCGAAGCTACAGGTATGGCTCACTATTTCGAGCATATCATGTTCAAGGGCACCGACAAGATCGGAACCATCAACTGGGAAGCCGAGAAAGTCTATCTCGACAGCATCGACATCATGTACGACAAGCTTCACGAGACGACCGACGTCAACGAACGCACTGCTATCCAGCAGAAAATCAACGAGTTGTCATTGGCATCAACCGACTACGCCATCCCGAATGAGGTTGACGTGATTTTGACAAAGATGGGCGGTGAAGGTTTGAACGCAGGTACAGCTTACGACCAGACAATGTACTTCAACTCCTTCCCTGCCAACCAAATCGGCAAGTGGATGGACGTTTACGTCGAGCGTTTCCGTTACCCTGTGTTCCGTCTGTTCCAGAGCGAGCTTGAGACAGTTTACGAGGAGAAAAATATGTACGGCGACGAGCCAATCGAGGCCTTCAAAGACTATTTCTTCAAAGAAATCTTCGGCGAGCATCCATACGGCCGTCCAGTCATCGGTTTGACCGAGCACCTGAAAAACCCTCAGACCTCGAAAATGCGCGAGTTCTTCAACACCTATTACGTTGCCAACAACATGACTCTCATCCTCGTCGGTGATTTCGACATCGATGAAATCGAGCCAATGGTGGCAGAAAAATTCGGAACATGGCGCAGCGGCGAAATTCCTGCACAGCCAGAGTTCAAACTGCCTGAATTCAAAGGTCAGACAATACGTGAAGTGAGAATGACCCCTATTAAGATGGGCGTTCTGGCATGGAAAGGCGTCAAAGTATCCGACCCCGACTATCTGCCACTTAGCATCGCTTGCAGTGTTTTCAGCAACGGCGAGACAGGTATCATGGACAAAGACATGCTTGACGGCAACATCATGGCCGCAATGCTCATGCCATTATCACTTGAAGACCACGGCGCAAACATCATTCTTTATGTGCCAAAACTTATCGGACAATCGCACGAAAAAGCTGAGGAATACGTATTCGCAAGCCTCGACAAACTTAAAAAAGGCGAGTTCAGCGACGACCTCTTCGAGGCTCTTCGCACCAATATGCTGAAGGAACGTGAGCAAAACCTCGAAAGCTGCGAAGACCTGTCAGAACTCTTCCTCGAGCTCGAAATGCGAGGCATGAGTTATGATGATTATCTCGCTGAGACAGAACGTATTAAGAGCATCACAAAGGACGAAATCGTCAAGATTGCAAACAAATATTTCGGTGAAGACTACCTGGACATCCGTTCAAAGATGGGCTCAGCACCAAAAGACAAAGTCGACAAGCCAAACTGGAAGCCTATCGAGGCTAAGAACACCGACGCTAAGTCAGATTTCGCCAAGATGATTGAGGCTGAGGAAGTTCCGGAAGTCACACCACAGGTCATCGAATTTGGTAAAGATGTTGAAATTACAAAGATCAACGACTGCTTCACGATGTTCTCAACGAAGAATCCTTATAACGATATCTTCAATTTGACCATCACCCACAATTTCGGTACCATCGACAATCCTGACCTCAACCGCGCCATCAGTTATTGGTCAATGCAAGGCACCGATAAGATGAGTTTCGAGGAGTTAAGCCTTGAGCTTCAGAAACTTGGAGCTGAGATTTTCATTAGCGCCAACCAAAGCAACTGCAACGTGATTATCGAAGGTTTCGAGAGCGATTTAGACCGTATCCTTGAGCTTTGCAAGGAAAAAATCAATAATCCAGCTAACGATGAGAAGAAGATAGATGTCATCTACGAGGGAGAGAAGATGGAAGAAGAGACTATGAAAGATGACGCTTCAGAATGGGCACAAGCAGTACGTCAATATGCGCTTTATGGCGAAAAATCAGCTTATCTCGCAAAAACACCTCTCAAACAGTGGAAAAAACGCAGCGGTGCAGATCTTCTCAAAGAAGTGAAGGACGCACTCAACTACAATGGCGAGGTGATGTTTATCGGAAACATTGACAATCAGAAGGTTATCGAAGCTTTAAAGAAACACAACCTCGTAAAGAACGATGTGATCAAAGCCGAAAAGAAGTTCAAAGCTGAGAAGAAATATACTGATAATCAGGTATTTTTCGCTCACAACAAGAAGTTCCGCCAGAGCAACATCTTCATGTATGTGCCAAGTGAGATTCTTAACCAGCAAGACAAAGCTGTGAGCCAGGTGTTTAACAAATACTTCGGCACCGACATGTATTCAATTGTGTTCCAAGAAGTTAGAGAATTCCGCTCATTAGGTTACACTGCCTATTCATACTTCATGTACGACTATCTCAACCGCAAGCCAGGCAACTTGTTCGCCTTCCTCGGCACACAGTCAGACAAGACCAACGAGGGTATCGATGTGTTGCGCGGCCTCATCACCGACATGCCTGAACGCATGGAGAAATTCAATGCCTCGAAAGACGCTTTGATTATGTCACGTGCATCAGATTACGTCGGATTCAGAAGCATTCCTTCACAAGTGAGCTCATGGGTTGAGCAAGGTTTCGACCACGACCCGAGAATTGAAATTACCAACATCATCAAGAAGACTGAGTACAAAGACGTTTACGATTTCTACAAACGCAACGTCGCCGACCGTCCGATCGTCATCATGATGTCAGGAAACAAGAAGCAGATTGATTTCAAGGCTCTTGAGAAATACGGAGCAATGAAGGAATTGAAATACAAAGAAATATTTAGATAAGACCTTAGACTTTAGACCTTAGACTTTAGACTGATTACTAAGGTCTAATGTCTAGCGACTAAAGTCTAAAATAACCTCGGCGGCTTTAATTGCTTCCGGGGTTATTTTATCGTTTGAAAGCATTTTGGCGATTTCCGTAACGCGCTCATCGTGAGACAGTTGTCTGATGCATGAGCGTGTTTTTTGTTCGCTCTCGTCTTTGTAAACGAAGAAATGATTCTTGGCTTTTGACGCAATTTGAGGCAGATGCGTTATCGAGACAATCTGCAGGTTCTCCCCCATTTTTTGCATGATATCACCTAGTTTCGACGCGACTTCACCGGAAACGCCAGTGTCGATTTCGTCGAAAATCAAGGTTGGGATGTAAGCGTTTTCAGCTGCTACCGCCTTGATTGCCAGCATCAAACGGGAGAGCTCGCCACCAGAAGCGACACGGCTCATGTCATCGGGAGCGATGCCTTTGTTGGCGGAAAAGAGGAAACGAACGCGGTCTTTGCCAGTAATGGTAAACTTAGAGTTCTCGGAACTATTAGAGAATTCAGAGATCTCTATTTCAAATACTGCGTGCGGCATTTTGAGCTGCCTTAATATTTCAGTGACTGATTTTTCAAACGAGACTTTAACTTTTTTGCGCTTATCACTTAGATTATCAGCGTGTTTTGTGAGTTCTTTCTCGCATCGTTTGAGTTCCTGCTCCTTTTTCGCGATTTCCTCGTCAATATTTGCGAATGCACCGACTTTTTGCTGTAATTCCTCACGAATCTTAAGTAACTCAACGTAATCGCTCACATGATGTTTCATCATCAGGCGCTGAATCAAATCGAAACGCTCCTGGATTTCATTTAATGAGTCGGTATCAAATTGGGTACTATCTTGCAGTGAATCAAGGTCTTGAGCGATGTCTTTGAGCTCGATTTTTGTTGAATCAATCCTTTCGAGATACTGCTCCGCTTGAGGGATGTATCTTCTTAGGCGATCAACCGAAGATTTCAGATCATTCAATTGGTTCAAAATCGAGTACTCAGATTCACTCAAAGAACTTAAAGACTGAGCCAACAAAGTTTTAACTTCCTCAGCGTTTTCTAAAAGTTCCAATCGCTGGCTAACTTCTTCATACTCATTTTCTTGCAAGTCGGCTTTGATCAATTCGTCCAGTTGGAATGCGAGAAAATCGTTTTCGGCGACGTTCTTTTGTGCCATCTCACGCAAACGCTTCAACTCATTTCTTAAAGTGACAAAAGAATTATAAACTTTCTGATAATCAACAAGTAACAAAGTATTATCAGCTGCATCATCGACGATTTTTAGTTGAAAATCGGCATTTGTCAAAAGCAGCGAATCATGTTGTGAGTGGATGTCAACCAATTGACTGCCAAGCTCTTTCAGCTGCTGAATGGTGACTGGTGTATCATTGATGAACGCGCGCGACTTCTTTGTCGGTGTCAACTCGCGTCGCAGAATAAGTTCTTCTTCAAAATCGAGGTCGTTGGCTTCGAAAAACGACTTAAAACGCTCATTATCAACGACGAATGTCGCCTCAACGGTGCATTTTTTCGTCTCATCAAGCATGATGCTTGAGTCGGAACGCTCGCCTAAAACGAAACCGAGTGCGCCAAGCAAAATGGATTTTCCGGCTCCTGTCTCGCCTGTAATCACACTGAAGCCATCGTCAAATGTTATTGACAATGAATCAATTAAAGCATAATTACTTATTGCGAGGTGCTTTAACATGTCAATTAGAATTTCGGTTTCGCGTTCAGCAGCTCCTCGTATTCCTCAGCATGTGTCGGGTCGAGTTCGCGGAAGATATTGACAGCCTTCGTGCGCTCCTGTTGCGGTCCTTGCGAATAGACGTTCTTCCACTCGTCACGTTTTGTATCGTTAAGAATCTGAAGGAAATACAGGTTCGGCTTGCTGTTATAAACCGACTTCACATAATCGAGCGACTTAGTCATTGCGGCGCGACCGTCATCGACCTTGCCATTGCCCATCACGTCGAGTCCAAGTCTATGATACTCATACATAAACTGACGCAGCGGACGATAAGCGGTGTTTGTGAAGCTTTCAAGCAGCCAATAACGGTTTTTATAGCTGTCGAATGCCTTCCAGCCGCCTTCAGTGGCGCTTTGTGCTTGTGTGACAATGAGTTCAGCGGCTTTAAACATCTCATCGCCGCCGTAAAGTCCGAATGTGTCGAAATACAAACCGAGACTGTAATAGGCGTAAAATGCCAAAATCGAGGTAAGATTCGACATGAATGAGTTCTCGTTAAAATCGAGCGGCTGCGACTCTATGTAATTGATACTGAAGTCTGTATCGATATAATTCAGCAGCGGAGTGTTGTAATTCGACTTAAACACGGGACGGCGCAAACCGATATTCAATTCACCGTCGATATTGTTGCCGTTCTTGTTTTTCACCACAATCACCATGGTTCCTTCGATACGTTCATGCTCTTCAAATTTGATATTTGTCCAAATGCGGTTGTTCATGAAGTTCATCACTGCTTCCTGTAACGACTCATACACGCGCTGGTCGGTACCGGCCACCTGTTTAGTGTTTACAGTCACAGTGAAGTTAAACTCCTGAGCACGCAGGTTTTGTGCTAAAAAGCAGAACAAAAACAATATCGGAAGGATTATTTTTTTCATAATAATTATTTTGTAAGTAATTTATATACAGCGTTGAGCACATCTTGAGCCACCTCACTCTTTGGCTTGAGCTCAAAAGCGTGCACCTCGTCATCTTTTGTGATGATGTTCACTTTGTTAGTTTTCGTCTTGAACCCTACTCCAGACTCGTTCATGGTGTTGAGCACAATCATGTCGAGGTTCTTGGAATGCAATTTTTTCTTCGCGTTCTCGATTCCGTTTTCAGTCTCGAGCGCAAATCCGACAAGAATCTGTCCGTCTTTTTTATTCTGACCGAGAGTCTTAAGAATATCATCTGTCTTGACGAGTTTCAGTGTCATCTCGTCCTTGTTCGGGTCTTTCTTAATCTTCTGATCAGCAACAACTTCCGGACGGAAATCGGCTACTGCAGCGCTCAACACAGCGATATCGGCACATTTGAAAGCTGCTGTCGTTGCATCGAACATCTCTTTTGCGCTCGTCACCGGCATCACCTGGATGTTGCTTCTCTCCGGGCGTATCGATGATGGTCCGAGCACCAATGTGACGTCGGCTCCCTGGTCAGCGAAAGCGCGTGCAATCTCAATGCCCATAAGTCCTGAGCTATGGTTTCCGATGAATCTCACCGGGTCGATCGCCTCGTAAGTCGGACCTGCTGTCACGACCACCTTCTTGCCTGCGAAACGCTGTTTGTTCTGGAAAAACTCCTTGATGCGCTCGAAAATCTCCTGCGGCTCCTCCATCCTGCCCTCTCCACAAAGTCCCGATGCCAGCTCGCCTGATGCAGGTGCAATGAAACGGTATCCGCGACTGATGAGGGTGCGGATGTTCTCTTGTGTTGCCTGATGCTTGTACATGTCGAGGTCCATAGCTGGAGCGAACATTATCGGGCATTTCGCTGAGAGACAGACAGTTAGCAGATAGTTGTCGGCTATTCCTGCTGCCATCTTCGCCAGCGTGTTTGCTGATGCAGGAGCTATCACGAAGAGGTCGGCCCACAGACCGAGTTCCACGTGGCTGTTCCATTTGCCCGTCTCAGGATCAAAGCCCTTCGATAAAACGGGTAAACCACTCAGCGTTGCTAACGTGAGTGGTGTTACGAAATCTTTTGCCGCATCGGTCATCACGACCTGAACCTCAGCACCTTGCTTCTTCAGAAGCCTTACCAAAAGCGGTATCTTATATGCGGCAATGCTTCCCGTAATTCCAATGAGGATTTTCTTTCCGGTGAGCATTGTACCTCCTTAAAAGTCGCCTTCGTTTTTCTTGTTTGGATTACGATAGTAAAGCTTGTCGTTCAAGAACTCGTCGATAGCGATAAGAGTCGGCTTTGGCAATCTCTCGTAGAATTTTGCGACTTCAATCTGCTCCTTGTTCTCGAAAACTTCTTCCAAAGTATCGTTGCTTGAAGCGAATTCCTCAATCTTCTTATTAAGTTCCTGCTTCTCTTCAGTTGCAATCTGGTTTGCGCGTTTTGCAAGGATAGCTACTGTTTCGTAGATGTTGCCTGTTCCAACATAGAACTGGTCTTTCTGACGTGTGATTGCGGTTGTTTCCGTCTTAACTTTTCTAAAGTCTATCATTTTAAATTCTATTTATATTTTTCTAATTTCTCTCTGATTTTCTTAACCGTTGGCTCCAGCTTCGCGATATATTCGCTTTCCGGGAAGACATAGCACAAGGTGTTATATTTCTCCAAAGCCGACTCATAACGCTCGCGTTGTTTCGCCTTTACACTATTCTCGGCGTAACGGTAGTAATTGATAACCATATTGTTAAGAATCTCCTCACGATATTTCGTGTTAGGATGTTCTCTCAAAAACGCCTCGTAAGTGGTTATCGCCGCCTGATATTCCTCCATTTTGAAATAGAGTTGGCAGATGTCGTATTCCTTATCCTCGAGCTTCATTCGAAGGGTGTCGATGCGACCGTTAGCCTCTGCCACTTTCGGACTCTGCGGATAAACGTCGATAAAATTCTGATATTCAGATATCGCGGTATATGTATCCGATTGATCCAGAGTGATTTTCGGTGACATGATGTAATAGCATGTCGCACTCTTATACAAGGCATCTTCCGCGTTTTTCGAGAAAGGATATTTCGAAACAAAACGTTTGTAATAGCTGCTTGCTATCGAATAGTCTTCCTTATGAAAATAACATTCTGCGGTGAGATAAGCTATCGTCTCGCCTTCAGGTTTGGTGCGGTAATACGACTGCATAACGTCGAAAAGCTGCAAAGCACGGTCATAATTTTTCTGTTCATAATAATCCAAGGCGGCCTTATACTTCGCCTCATTGTCCGTTCCCTTCAGCAATTTCGAGTATTTACTGCAAGATACGCATCCCAGCAAACACATCATTATCAATAAGAAAAACCTATTTTTTAGCATGCTGCAAAATTACTATTTTTTTACATACAAAAATTATTCCACAACAATTCTCTTGATGATTTGTGTTCCATCGCAATTGATATTGAGGAAATAGATTCCAGATTCAATATCTTTCACATTGATTTCCAATGAATTGACAACAGTCATCACAACTTGTCCTTGAAGGTTGACAACTTTCACTTCAAGATTTGCGAACTCGCTCAATCCGTTGATGTTGATGATTGAAGAAGCTGGATTCGGGTAAACCGACACATTAGCGCTTTCAACTTCGTCGACGTCTGTGTTGTCGAGAACTGTGAAAGTGACTGATGCTGAAGCTGTTTCATTGCCGTCGCTGACTGTTACGGTGTATGTGAAGTCGCCGGCTGTGGTTGCTGTAAACACCGGGTTCTGTGCTGTAGCGTCATCGAGGTTATCGGCTGGTGACCATGAATAGGTGTAGTTGTATGAACCGCCTGTTGCGCTTGAATACAGTGTGTTGGTCTCACCGATTGAAATTGTCTCATGTTCAACGCTTGCAGTAACTTCCATTGGAACGCCCAAGCATCTTACGTGAGCTGCCCAGCCTTCTCTGTTGACGCTGTTGTCTGAAGTGAAACGGAATGTGATTGCACCTGCTGCGTTGGTTGCTGTCACTGTGCCAGGACTGTCGTTGCCTGAATGCTGATTGCCGATTTGTGGTGCTGATGTTGAAGTTCCGTCATAAACATACAGGAAATCGTAGTTGTTTTCTGTTTCGAACGATTGGAATGTCACCTCGATCATACCGCCAGCTACAGCAGGCATGAATGTCATGGTGAAGTCTTTGTTGTTGCCGTAGTTTGCAGTCGGACCGCCGTCATCGTAGAACATTGCGTCACAAGTGGTTATGGTGCCGTTCTGCATGTTGTAAGACTCTGATGCTGAGATGTAGTTAGGCATGTATTTTGTCGCGCTCTCGCCGGCAGCGTTGGTCACGGTGAGACGAACTCCGAATGTTCCTGCCTGGTTGTATGTAACGGTTGGATTCTGATCTGTTGAAGTTGCAGGTGTGCCACCTTCAAACTCCCAATCCCAGTTGGTGAGCTGTGCACCCCATGAGTTGTCGGTGAAGTGTACTGAACCGCCAACTGCCACTGCTGTAACATCGACTGTGAAGTCGGCGACGATGCCTTCGAGTGCAACCATCTGAGCTTCGATGTTAACTGTCTGACCGTCAGCCACTGTAACCTGTGTTTCGTATGGCTCATAACCGTTCTTGGTGATTCTCACATTGTATGTTCCAGCCTTGATTGGGCGGTGGAAATCGCCGTTAGGAAGCTGTGTCGACACTGTTGAATATTGGTCGTCGTGACCAACCATAGTGATTGTAGCATCACCTATCGGAGCTTTTGATGCTGCATCTACAACTGTGCCGTGGATACCGTACAAGCACTGGTTCACGAAAGCGAAGATAGAGTTTTTGTTATAGTTCCAGAAAGTAGGCATCTGGCTGCCGCTCGGGCATTTTGTGTTTGAGCATTCAATAGTCAACTCGCGGCATTCGGCATAGCCGTTCATGTAATCCTGACGACCGCCGCCAATCATATACCATGCAGCGCCATTGGTGATACCGTTGTTGTAATCGGTCATATAGCCTGAGCTGACCTGGTGTGTAAGGTCGGCATATTCATGGCTGATGAGCTGATACCACTGGTCATCAGCGTGAAGCGTGTGAGTGTTGTCCCAAGGATAGTTCATAACCTCTGCTCCGCCGTGGTAATTGGCGCCCATCACGAAGTTGTTTTCCTGTGCGAGCTGCATAAACCATTCAGTTTCTTGAGCGTACGGATTACCGTCAGGATGTGCGCCGCCGTGAGGGTCAGCGTAGTTACGGTTCATATCGACACCGTTGGCATTGTAACGTGTGGCACCGTTCACAGTGTTGTTGCCTCCGTGATAAGTTCCGTCAGGGTTGGTGTTAGGACCAACATACAAATCGACGTTGTTAAGGACGTTGGCGCATTCCGGAAGTGTAGGATTTTCAAGGAGATAGTCAATCCAACGAAGCATCAGCATCCAGCCTGTTGTCTCGTCACCGTGGATTGTTGAGGTGTATAAGAACTTCGGTTTACCAGCGCCGCTGCCATTGTTGATGTGAGCAATCAAAATCTTGCGGTTGCTCGGAAGTGTACCGAGTTCGATGATTTCGCACATGTCAGGATGGTCGATTGCAAACTGGAACATCATGTTCTCGTATGCGCTGTAGGTCGGGTACTGATCCCAGTCGTATTCAGCGCGGTTGCTGCCGTCCCACATCTCGGCTTCAAACATCATTGAAGGTGGAGTCTGCAGTGTGATTTCATATCCAAGTTTCTGAAATTCAGCGAATTCCTTGTTGTTTGCGTAAGCTGTGACGACATTGCCGTCGACACGGTCAACTGAAATCATGTGGGCGATTTGCGGCAGATTGTCGTTGCCGTTAAGTTCAAAAGTGAAATAAAACTCATTGCGTTCTTGCATGAGTCGGTTGAGTTTGTTTTCTTGTGCTGTTAGTCCAAATGTGACAAACAGAAAAAGTACTAAAAATAACTTTGTTTTCATTTTGTTATATAGATTTATATTCATTTTCAATTTCTTGGCGAACGTTGTCGCTTACAGGCACCAATGGCAGACGGAGCACGTTTTTGCACAAGCCTTCGTGAGCCATGAGAGCTTTTATTCCTGCAGGATTGCCGTCGGCAAAGATTAAGCCGTTCATTTTCAGCATCTTATAATGCAATGGAAGAGCTTTCTCGTTTTTACCTTCGAGCATCAGATGGACCATCTCGCAGAACGGTTTCGGATAGCCGTTAGCAGCCACCGAAATCACGCCTTCAGCACCAAGAGCCATCATAGGCTGGGTGATGCCGTCGTCGCCCGAAAGCACTCTGAAATCTTCAGGTTTGTCGCGCAAAATCTCCATGATTTGCTGGAGGTTTCCCGAAGCTTCCTTCACCGCGATGATGTTCGGATGCTGGGCGAGTTCCACTGTCGTAGCCGCTTGGAGGTTCACTCCCACCCTACCCGGAACGTTGTAAAGTATCACCGGCACTGGCGACACATCAGCGACGTGAAGAAAATGCGCTTTCATGCCGCGCTGGTTAGGTTTATTATAATAAGGAACGACGCTCAAGATACCGTCGATCTTTGTAAAGTCTTGATTTTTAATTGTTTCCAACAAAGCAGCGGTATTATTTCCACCCATTCCCAACAAAATCGGGCAGCGGCCGTTGGCGGTCTCGATGATGGTTTTCACCACGTTAGCCTTCTCTTGAGCGTTCATCGTTGGAGCTTCAGAAGTCGTTCCGAGAGCCACGAGGAAGTCGGCACCATTCTGCAATGTGTAGTCGACAATATTTCTTAACGATTGATAATCAACTGAATAATCATCGTTAAACGGAGTTATCAGAGCTACTCCAGTACCTATAAACGGATTCATTTTCATCTTCTTCCCAATAACATTGACAAATAATTTCTCAAAATTTCGATTTTGTCTAAGATATCGTCGTCTCTTTTCGAATCGATCACCATGTCGTAAAGCGAAGGGCATGTACTTCCGAAAGTCACCCTGAAAGTGTTGTTAATCAACGTCATAATGTAGCTGTGAGCATAATCCGCATCCGACGATTTCGAGAAATCGACCACCATATCGAACGACAAACTGATCAGCGATTCCTTTTTCTCGAGTTTCATCAGACCCCAGAAGTTGAAATCTTCTTTTCTGATGAAATAGTAACGGTCGGTTTGCATCACGTCTTTTGGAAGACTGTTGACCAAGACGATGAAAGTATATCGTTTCATGACGAACAGCTTTGTCAAAGTTCTTTCGATGTCTTTGTAGCGTTTAAACTGTTCCTCGTCAAGCAAAATCGCGATTGTCGGGTACTTTCCGATATCCGGCAAAATGCACGTTTTCTTGTGCTTTTGGAACGCATTTATAGCGCGACGTCTGAAAAATTTAACAATAGCTTCCATCAATTTGATGATATACTCAATAAACTTGCAAAAATACGAATTATTATCAATAATCACCTAAATTATTTTTAAAAAAATATTATCTTTGCAACGTTTTTGCAAGACTATGATGAAGATTACCATATTAGGTTGCGGCACTTCTCAGGGCGTTCCCGTAATTGGTTGTAACTGTGACGTTTGCAGGTCGACCGACCCGCGCGACAAACGTCTTCGCACTTCGATTTTGATACAGACCGAACAGACCACGATTTGCGTGGATGCAGGTCCCGACTTCCGTCAGCAGATGTTGCGTGAAAACGTGCAGCATCTCGATGCGATTTTGATTACGCATCAGCACAAGGATCACATCGGAGGTTTGGACGATGTCAGGTCGTTCAATTTCCTTCAACACATCTCAATGCCGATTTACGCGTCGCCTGAGGCACAGGAAGAGATTAAACGCGAATATTCCTACGCTTTCGTCGATAAAAGTGAGCTTTATCCAGGTGCGCCAACCTATAATCTCATCGATATCGAAAACAATAAACCTATCATTATCAACGAGTTGACGATAGAGCCGATTCCATTGCTGCATCTCAAGATGTTATGCTACGCTTTCCGTATCGGCAACTTTGCTTACGTTACTGATTTTCATTACATCTCCGAAGAAAGTTTGAAAAAGCTTGAAGGCGTTGAATACCTCATCATCGAGGCTTTGCGCAAAGAGAAGCATTATTCGCACATTTCACTGCCCGAAGCTATTGAGATTGCTCAGAAACTGAACGTCAAGAAAGCGTGGTTCACTCACGTCAGCCATTCGATGGGAAAAGCCGAGGATGTCAATAAAACATTGCCGTCGAACATGATGTTAGCTTACGACGGACTCAGCATCACGATAGAAAACAAGTAGGCAGACTGTGTCGTTTTCCTCCAGGCAAAACGCCTGATCGTAGACGAGACGAAACTCCTTCCCTTTCTTTGTTTTGTAAACGCCTGTAAAACAATCGAAATCGAAACCCAGTTCCTCGAGAGTCTTTTTCACGACATATACCCTTCCGCTCGGGTTTAAAGTCCTGAGGATTCCACGGTTTTTCAGCAGTTTTTTATTGACGTTGCGGATAAACGCCTTCCGCTCGCTGTTGACTTTGTAATAGTAATTGTTCCGACATTTATCGTCGCAAAACACCTTGTCGGATCTGCCGGAAATCTCTTTATCGCAATAGGGACACCTCATTTGGTGAACACGTATTGAATGATGTTCGCTCCCATTTTCAAGGCTTTCAGTCTGATCTCATCGGAATCTTTATGCACTCGTTGGTCTTCCCATCCGTCGCCAAGGTCGCATTCATATGTGAAGAGGCATATCAAACGACCGTCGTATATCATTGCGAATGCCTGTGGAGTCTTAAGATCATGTTCGTGAACCTTTGGCAAACCGTTAGGAAAAGCGTATGGTTCTTTGAATATTTCATGCGAATAAGGCAGCTCCACCCATTCGAGTTCAGGAAACACCTTTTGCATCTGCGGCATGATGAAATCCTTGAGTCCGTAGTTGTCGTCGATGTGCAGAAAACCGCCACCAAGCAGGTAGTTTCGAAGATTGTCGCATTCAGCCTTATCGAAGCTCACGTTTCCGTGACCGGTCATGTGCACAAACGGATAGTTGAAGATATCAGGACTCCCCACCTCCACCGTAGCGATGTCGGGATTGAGGTCGGTGTGCAACTCCTGGTTACAGAACTTGACGAGGTTTGGTAATGATGTAGGGTTTGCATACCAGTCGCCACCGCCTCTGTATTTCAGAAGAGCTATCTGTGTCTGTTGGGCGGCGGCGCCCAGCGACATCAGAAAAAGTACGATTGTAAGCAACCGTTTCATTTTGACATCTGGTTGATAAGGTTGATGGTGTGGCAAGCTACCACTGCAGCCGTCTCGGTTCTGAGGCGCGCATCTCCGAGGCTCACCGGGATGAAGCCGTTGTCTTTGGCTAGCTGCACCTCTTCCTGACTGAAGTCGCCTTCAGGACCGATAAGCACCAACGCGTTCTGACCTTTCACGTATTTGTCGCACAGCAGTTCGGTGACGTCGTCGTCGATCCATGCGATGAATTTCTGTCCGTCGAATGGCTGTTTCACGAGTTTGTTAAAATCCATAACATCATCTATTTCAGGCAGTTTCGACTTGATTGACTGCTTCATGGCGGCTATCATCACTTTGCGGAAACGCTCCACGTTGGCGACGCGGCGTTCGGAATGATATGACGCAAACAGCTGCACCTTGTCGATGCCTATCTCTGTTGCCTTTTCAAGAAACCATTCCGTGCGCTCGTTGAGTTTGGTTGGCGCTATCGCTATCTCGAGTTTGAACGTTTTGTTATCGTAACCTGGACGTTTGTTTGTCAGGCAGACGGTTGCACGTTTAGGGTGCGCTTCCACGAGCTCACCGTCGTACAACGAGCCTTTGCCGTCGGTGACGCAGAAACGGTCTCCTGCCTGCATCCTCAGAACTTTGACACAGTGTTTCGATTCCTCCTCAGGGAAGGAGACCATTCCTTCTGTTGCGTCGGGTAGATAAAAAACGTTCATCTTTACTATTCTTTACATTCTCTCCGGCATCTGCATACCCAGCAGCTCGCCTGCGTTACGCAGCAAACGTGCTGTCATCGCAGCCAACTGCAAACGGAACGCTCTGCGACGTTCGTCAGGTTCTTTCATAATACTGCATTCCTGATAGAACTGGTTGAATCCTTTGCAGAGGTCGTAGATGTAGTTGGCAATCATGGCCGGACTGCGGTTTATTGCAGCTTGTTCAAGCACACCAGGCCATGTATGAATGTTGGTTAGCAGCGTTTTCTCTTCAGGCAGTATGTTCTCGACGTCGACTTTGTCGTCTGTCGCGATTCCGGCTTCAGCAGCCTTACGCAGCACCGAGCAGATACGTGCGTGGGTGTACTGGATGAATGAACCTGTATTGCCGTTGAAATCGATTGATTCTTTCGGGTCGAACAGCATCGTCTTTTTCGGGTCGACCTTCAGGATGAAGTACTTCAGAGCGCCGAGTCCTATCATGTGATAGAGCTTTGCCGACTCTTCGTCGCTCAATCCATGAGCTTTTCCGAGTTCTTCCGACACGTTCTTCGCCGTCGCGACCATCTCGTCCATAAGGTCATCGGCATCGACAACCGTTCCTTCGCGCGACTTCATCTTACCGCTTGGCAACTCAACCATACCATAGGAAAGGTGCTCGATGTCGTTACCCCACTCGAAGCCCAATCTCACCAACACGCGTTTCAGCACGTCGAAGTGGTAATTCTGCTCATTACCAACCACATAGATTAGTTTCTTCGGATGGAACTCGTCATAACGCAATTGAGCGGTTCCCAAGTCTTGAGTCATATAAACGGAGGTGCCGTCACGACGCAGAAGCAGTTTCTCATCCAATCCCTCATCACGGAGGTCGCACCACACCGAGTTGTCATCTCTTTGATACAGAACGCCTTTCTTCAAGCCATCCATCACGGTGCTCTTACCAAGTAAGTAAGTCTGTGATTCGTAATAGATCTTGTCGAACGACACTCCGAGACGTTTGTACGTCACATCAAAGCCTTCGTAAACCCAGTTGTTCATCATCTCCCAAAGTTGGCGCACCTCTTTGTCGCCGGCCTCCCATTTGCGCAGCATCTCGCGAGTTTCCTGCATCAGCGGAGAAGCGTTTTCGGCCTCTGCTTTCACCTTTTCTTTGTCCTCATCGCTGAGTTGGTCGTAGTTGGCAGGCAGCAAGCTCTTCACTTCCTCTTTGAAATGCTTGTCAAACATCACGTAGAAGTCGCCAATAAGGTGATCGCCCTTCTTGCCAGTCGATTCAGGAGTGCAGCCGTTACCCCATTTCTGCCAGGCTATCATGCTCTTGCAGATGTGAATTCCGCGGTCGTTCACGAGGTTCACACGCACCACGTTTTCACCGTTGGCTTTCAAGATTTCGCTCACGCTCCAACCCAGCAGGTTGTTGCGGATATGGCCGAGGTGCAACGGTTTGTTGGTATTCGGTGATGAATACTCAACCACTACCGGTTTGCCTGAAACCTCTTTTCGTCCAAACCTTTCATTGAGATGGTTTTTCTGCATGAAGTCGATCCAATAGCTGTCGGAAATGAGCAGGTTCAAGAAGCCTTTCACCACGTTGTATTTGGCTATGAATGTGCTTTCATTCATCATCTCTGTTCCGAGTTCATTGGCAAGGGCTTCGGGTGCTTTGCCCGCCATTTTCACAAACGGGAAAACCACAATGGTAAAATCGCCTTCAAATTCAGGGCGCGTTTTCTGGAAACTCACATTTTGCGCAGGAGGTTCCTGACCGTAGAGTTTCTTAAAAGCGTCGACAAAAAGTTGTTTCAAAATCAATTCCAGCATAGTACAAATCGTTATTTGAATTTGGGTGCAAAGATAGTAAAAAAAACGCTAATTACTAACCTTTTTTTAGAAATAAAGAACGAATTGAGCTATAACAATTGTTCATCTTGCCGCCGACTTCACGCATAGTTCCAGAAAAATTGATATTAAACAATGTGTCGAAAAATTGGCCAAGCGTATTAGAACTCGTTGTAAACTCAAAGCCTTCATATAACCTGTTATCCAAACAGGCCTTATAATGCCAGAGATCGAATGGTCTCTCGCTAGACAATGCAAAACCATCGAAGATATCTTTGCCTGCAAACAGATTTCCAGCCATTCGTCCGGCTGCTGTCACAATAAAACGCTGTTCACTTTTGTAATTATCATACAGACTTACCAAGTCTTTCCCGTCAGTTTTTTCAACAGGTTTCATAACGTACGCGTTCAGAACTGATGTCGTCAGACTTGAGCCCAGAGCATACATCACATCAGTTTTAAAACTTTTGTTTTCAAGTATGCTCCAATCGAGGGTAGCTCCTTTGTTTTGCTTAACAAAATTGTTGGTTCCAGCCACCAACACCTTTCCCGAAACGTTGCCGACTACTTGCCACACACGCGAACTTCCCGACAGACCTTGAGTCAGACAACCGCTGACAAATCCAGCGCCAAACGCCAATGCCCCCTCCGCAAAACTATCAATATTATCAAGGTTACAGATAACATTGCAAATACCATTGAACGCTCCATAAAGCAGCCATTCGACCAATTCGCCTGTAGAATCGCTATATGAAAGAGGATTGTTGTAACAATAGATGTAGCGATTGTAGTTTTGCGAGAAATCGACATTTTGGATGTAACTATCCGGGCTCATCATCATTGATAGCAACGGATCGTAGGCGCGCCCATTCATATTGATGATTCCTAACGACGATAAATGCTCATGACCAGTAAAGCCTCTGTCGCACAGTAACTTACCATTGTATTTACCAGACCATGTATCGTCATTTCGCGGATTTCCCCATGCGTCATAACTGGTTTTCTGAACAATTTTAGCATCCTCGTCAGTAATCAAGCACCACGACTCCAAATGATCCTTATGCACATAGAACATCGTATGCTGCTGATTTTCATCGGTTTGGCAAACTGAGAAGACACCCATCGGTCCTTTTAAAAAAGTATAGGCAACCACCTCACCAGAATTATCAACGAATTCACAATCAGAGACATATACTTTGGTTTTTAATTTCCCATCGATGTTTTCAACCGACTGGACCCTCTCATGATCAAAACCATAATCTATTGATAATGAGCTCTTCCCACTATTGATACGCGATATTTTATCAAATACAGTGTATTCAATATTATGAGACAAGCCATCCAAATCTTCTAGATGTGTTTTAACTTTACTCACCGCATAAGGGCATTGTCCATCATATCTCGCCTCATAAAAAACCTCATGATTATCAATTGTTTTTGACAAAATATTCCCATAATCATCATATTCCATGCTGCCGGTTATCGCATTATTAAGTTTGATTTCGGCAAGCCTGTTAAAGTCATCATAACCAAAACTTTCACTTTTCGCAGTTCCTACATATTTAGTCCGATTAGTTAGATTACCGAATCCGTCATAAGAATAGGATAAATTTTGATATGTTTTATCATCATTGCCAGTGTCAATTCCAAGCAGCATTTTGTTTCTGTCATCATATTCACGATGAGTTTTTAATCCGTTACCAACATGATAATCAGTGATATAGCCAGCGGCATCAGCTTTATCAGTCTTCCACAAGACATGGTCATCTGAAGCATCGATCATCGATCTATAGCAACCGGAATTTGAATAAAGTTTTTTAACCGTGACACCACTCGGATAGGACACAGTTTCCTCGCGACCGGCATTGTCATAAGTATAATTTGTCGTATAATCAGCACCGTTAATTGTTTCGGTAACGCCAGTATTCCTTAGCAAAGCGTCATATTCGTAAGAAACGACATGTGAATCACCATAAACGACCGCAGACAACAAGCCGATTTTGCCTTTGCTGTTATCGTAAAGCCATTGTGTAGTAACAACATTTTGGCCATTATCATCCGATTCAAGTCGACTTATCATGTTACCCACGCCATCATAACTATACGACGTGACACAATGTTTGGCTGTAGTTGTCTCCATCAATTCGCCAAAAGCATTGTAAACACTTGATGTTTCACCCATCGCAGGATCTTTAATCTTTGTTATATTACGCATGTTGTCATATTCATACTCGATTTTGGTGGCATTGTCATCTCCTAACATTGAACTCTTAAGCTTTCCATCACTATAATACGTGTAATTTATATTATTTCCGCCAATATCAATTGTCTGCACACGCCAACCCATCGGATTAACAGTTTCAGCAACAGTTCGCGAGTTCCCTTCAGCTGCAGTCGTAGTAATTGTTTTCTGAAGTTTATTGTAGATGTAGTTTTTCACCAGTCCATCTGGATGCACTTCCTCAATCAATCTGTTGTTTTTGTCATAAACATAATAAACCGTTTGAACATCATCCCCAGCAATATAAGGCATTGATTCTGAGACTAAATAACCGAAATCATCATAGGTGAAATCAGAATAAATCGGCTCGCCATTCAAGCCTAAAGTCACCTCTCTTAATTTGGTGCCATTTTTGCTGTAAAATGTCATTTTTTCAGCACTTCCCGTAGTCTTCTCCCAGCAATAATACATGGCATTTTGAGGCGCATGCTTATTGTCTGAAGCCCATCGTTGTGTCGCAATGTATTTCATACCATCAGGCAAGGTTTTCTCAGTAGTTATCCCGAAAGGATCTGATACTCCAACTGTTTCAAACTGATTATAATCAATTGTCGAAATGAGATTTCCATAATCATTATTGTAGGTATGATTTATTTCCCAACCGTTTTCATTAATTATTGAAGTTGGGTAACGATAATTATACTCTTCGCCATAATTCACCCTTGTCACCTTTTGATTTTTCGCCGATGGTGTTGATAATGACTGCATTATAACATGACCATTTTCATCATACGAATATTCCGCAATCACTTTCAAAGGATCAGAATAATTGAAATCAGGATTAGGCAAAAGCGTTCTTTTCGTTATTTGATATGGATTTGCGCCTGAATATTCAAAGATTTCACAACTACCAACAGCATCATTGTCGTCATAATGCATTGATTTTTGAGCACTTAGCAATCTGGACACAATCCATTCCGACACATTGTTATCATAAGAATAATTTGTTGACTGCCAAAACTCGCATGCCATCGCATCATCTCCCGTATAATTACTATCTGTACCTGAAACAACTTCAGCGACATCAACAATGTCAGAATACAAATTATTCGATATATCACATTGATAATCAATATTTTCAATATTAGACTTAATAACTGAGCCAGGTGAGTCACAATCATAAACCATAGTCCTTTTTATAGTTATCAACGGCATAATTATTTTATCATTTTTCGTACAAGTGAACTTATTATAAATATAATTCTCTTCAGATATCAATTGATCACTATAATTGTATTTTTGCTGTTGGGTAGGCAATAATAAAAAATTGTCACCCATAATCTCAAAATCTTTTTTCAGCACATTCCTCTCACATAAAGCATTGTTTATCATAAATTTAGATTCACTTTTTGCAAAACCTAGCAATCCATGGCCTTTGGTATGATACAACGCATTATTATAGGAATATTTTGTAATACATGGTTTGTTATTAGTTGAAAAAACCGTATCAGTATGCAAAGCCTTAACGGGTAAAGCAATAGTCCTCAAATCGTTACCAATCCATTGATAATCATAGTGATAGAAAGCATTATCTTTGGGCATCAGGTATTCATAATCAAAGCCACGCGAGTTACCTAAACCATCAGTTATTCTCTCAACGCTAAACTTAGAAGTATGCGGATTTAATGAAACAATTTTAGGAATCTCATTAGTGTATGGATTTTCTCTGACGCTACTGAGAATACTGATGTTTTCATGCCCTAAAAAATTCCCCAGATGCACATATTGATGCGAATAATTAATATTGAGATAAAATCGCCTAATATCGCTAAAACTATAATTATTATTGAATGTTTCGAACATATTAAACCCAATTTCCAAATAATAATTACCTCCAGCATTTTTGAATACCCCGACATCAGTCTTGCCATCACCGTCAAAATCAGCAGTTCTTATTGTAACAGTTGGCTTTGACAGATTTTCTAACGAGCAATAATATCTGTCTTGAGGAACCAAAACAACATTTCTCAGGAGATTATTACTTCCGCAAGAAACCGGAGTTTTTAACTTTTCGCCATCAGAAAGAGCCATTTTCCAATAATTTCGATTATCATATTTCAGGAAATCAACATATCCGTCGCCATTGTAATCGCCCGGAAAAAGGAAATCGTCGCTGTCAAACCCATCATAATAATACAATCTCTGAAAGCCGTAACCGTTCTCATCATAATGCAATTTTGCAACTGCCGAATTGCTTTCCATCAGATATAAAATCTCGGAGCATCCATCACCATCTACATCTTCAACATGAATACGCTCCGGAACATCAATATATGACTGATAACCAAGCGTTTGACGCACCAAAGCATTATCAGCATAATAAACGACGGCTGGATAATACACAGTCGAATATTCCTTATTGTTATATTCGAGAAAAAACATTGTTTTCTTTTCACCGCAAAAATCACCTGGGTAAATTGTAAAAAACCTATTGCTACTCAACTCCTCGATGTATGTAAACCCGCTACCATTATTAATATAAGCGCAAATTTTTGATTTCCAACTGGCTTTTTCATCATAATTTGTATAACAAGACACTACGTCATCCAAACCATCTCCATCAAAATCAACAACATACAACCACTCCAACGTCTTGTCAAAATTGAAAGTGTAATATGCATTAGCATTAAAAGAGCCATCTCCATTGTTGATTAAAACCGATGCCATGACATTTGAAGAATAAGAATTACTGATTTTATAAGGCACAGTTATGACATCCGTGAATTCGTCACCATTGAAATCTCCGACAAACGGAACCTTGTTAAACATATTCTTTCCCAACGAGTATGACAGAAATTTTTCAGGATAATGGCTCTTATTATTCCAACTGATAATCGTAGGATTCAACGACATTCCATCCGCAGTCAAGCCTATGCTTTTTAACCGATGATACATAAACTTCACGTCATCGGAATAATTGCCTGGTGGCAAATAATCAAACGAATAATCATATAATATTGCCCCCGACATCATGTTTTTTATCAAAATCTGATTTAAAAGTTTTCTGTTTTGAACAAGATTTGCATACACAAAACCAATTTCGACATCATCCCTATCGCTATACTCAAAATTAACACGATACATTGACTGTATTCCGGCTTTATCATTGAGAGTATAATCAATGTTATTGATATATGACTCGCCGGTGTTTTGATTTTCTATATAGTTGAATGTCATGTAGTTACCATCAGAATCTGTAATTTTATTAACCAGCCACATCAACACTACATCATTTTTGTTTTGCGGCTCAATTCTGGAATCATCAGTACAGCCGTATTCCCAAATCGTTCCATCTTTTTTATGCACGACAAAACGAGCCGGTCCATCGCAACCATCACTAAACGCTTCTATTTTGCTCATCTCATCTATTTCTGTTTTGTAAACAGAACCATTACCTCCATAATCACCGGAGCACAGCATAAGTCGTTTGCCATCCAATGTAAATCTGTCATCGACAAAATTGACAGCTGTCTGACTTCCGTCGTGATACAACGTCTGACCCACCCTTACAATTGACGACAAGCCAGATAAATCCCAGCCCCAACCAAGCAGCCCGTTGCTTGCTTGATTATTATATGTAACGGCCAGTTGCGGAGTCATTTCGCCAATTCCTAGAGGCATCGTTATTGGAATCGAATATATCGCGGCACCCAAATCGCTGATATTGAGTTCCCCTGGTAATGCGCCGACCACTCCGTTCATATTCGATGTTGCTGGACCTCCTATTAAGCCTTCATCAGGCGGAAAAACTCCATATCTGTCGATTGAAAACACCACTGATTTCTGGGCATTTGGATGACAACAAAAACCTTTGACCAGTTTAATCGAAGTGGATGCTTCATAATGCAGATTCTTATCTTTAGGGATTTCAGAATCTAGAACAATATTTGTCTGCTGATAGGTCTGCGATCTGGCATAGGCTCCCAACGTCAGCAACAATATCAATAATAATTTCTGTTTCATAACATAATGGTTTTATTGTTTCAAAATAATCTTAGAAATCACATCATTACCCTGAAAAACCTTCAAAAGGTATACTCCAGTTGGCAGATCACCAATATCCAACTCTGTCTCTTGTTTCACCAAGCTTTTTTCAATTATCAGCAAACCGTTGACATCATACAACTCACAACATGCCTCATCTTCAATTAGGTGGCCTCCTAATTTAATATTAATACATCCGTCAGTTGGATTCGGATACACTTCAATCTTTTCATCTATCGCAATTTCCTGCACTTCTTCACGGTTTTTAGTCTCATAACAATTATAATCCACGAAACGCTTTACGCGATTTCCATCATTGTCATATTTAAATACAAGACACCGTTGGGCATATATCTCATTCTCAAAAACCGGAGACAATAAAAGTGCAAGAAATACTAAAAAATATTTCATTTTCATAGCAATATGTTTTTAATAACTACTTGATTTCCTGCAATTTATGCTGTAATTGGATAATATACAAAGTAAGTTCTTCTATCTTTTTCAACAGAACGCCTTCCATGTCCACAACATTATAACCATTTTGCCTTACCTCCGATTCGGATGGCAAATCCGGAAGATGTCCATTTTGACCAATATATTTTTCCAAATCGCTCAAAGTCATGAGGTTATAATCTTTGTCAAAGACATAATCATGCCATTCATCCACCTCTTTGACATACACTTCACTTGTAAGAATGCCGCCATTGACCGCCAAAACATAATCATAATCTCCCGTGAAATCATTGTCAGTATTAATACCGACTTTGCCTTCCATAGTGATTTTGCTTGCTGATTCTATCCGCATTCCGTCTTTTGACACCCTGATCTTATGTTTGTCATCATATAACTGCAGGAAAGCGCTTTTTGACGTTTTGTTTGATGTCTCCAAAATCACTCCGGCATCTTCATTTGAATCGGCAAGCATATGCAGCTTTGCCGAAGGACTGGTTACATTACCAATACCTATCTTGCCTGTAGTCGCCAAGCCATTTGACGAACTTACAAACAACGTGGGACGGTTACTGTTAAAACCGACCATCAGAGTCCCCGAATAATTATTAATCAACGCCTTAGCATCGGTGTTATCGAGTCCGCCGCCAATAACGACGGCATTTGTAGCATTAGCTCTTGCAAATTTGCCCAATGCAAATGATGCCGCTCCCACCGTTTTATTGGCTTGACCTACAGCCATGGAATTCGCTCCAAGAGTAATATTGTTCATTCCTATCGTAGCAGAATAATTACCTCTCGCCTGGTTTTGCGTCGATCCCGATGGGCCGCACAAATCACACCCGCCTTTTTCTTGTGCTACAACGATGTTACTTGCAATACATGATATTGCGATAAATAATAAAATACGTGGTTTCATAATTATAAATTTTAACGTTACAATTTAATTTTTAACAAACTTCCCCTTTTGTGTACAATTTTTTCCTGTAAAAACTTCATAAAAATACACTCCTCTTTCAAGAGACGACAAGTCAAGCGACAGTACACCTGTTGCGCTATCAAACTTCCGCTCAAAATACTTGAGACCTTTTAAATCACTAATAATCACTTTATAATCAAGGTTCTCCGAATCAATGATTATGTTCAAATAATCATTTGTAGGATTCGGATAAACTTCATGGTGTGGCAAGACCTCCGGCGTTTCATTCAAAGAATAAAGAATCACAAAATCTTCAGGTAACAATTTCCATACACACAACAACTCGCTGCCATAGTTTTTCTTGCATTGTCCATAAACCAAACAACCTCCGTCAGCTGTCTTTCGGCATTGAAGAATTCTTATTTTTGTATCATCCATCTTCAATTTTTTAATTCCTCGAAGATTCAAATCTTTGTCAATCAAACATATAACAGCATCAGAAGACACATTATCAATCCCATTTTCCCAATAAGTGGCAATGTATATAGTTTCATCGTCAACAAACGCCATACTACCAAATTGAGCCGTGTAATCTGACGTATCAGCCCTATCATAAACCAAAGTGTCTAGATAATGTCCTTGAGAATCAACCTCAAACACCGCAGCATAATACGAACTACTGCCACCACCCTGATGATGCGTCATCGACGACATCAGGAAATGTCCGTTATCTTTCCAATAATCAGTGTAATTCCAATTATCCTCCAGCCAAGACAAAGGATAAGCCGCAACTTTGTCCAACTCATTGTCTATATAGCAAATACTATGGAATCCGTTAACAAAGAAGCCTCTTCCCAACAACATCATATAGTCGCTGTCAGGGACTCTGATGATACCAGTAGGTCTCGCACCATTAACCCCGTGCCCTTCCGAGAAATACTTGCATTTTATCAAATTTCCATGTATATCCATCTTGAGTACAGCGTAAACACCATTTGTCACATTCGGATAATTTCTCTCACTAACATCTGCTAAAACCAGGATATCTCCATAATTATCAAATTCCAAGTAAACATCAGTAGTCCATGTAATATATGGGGCAACAAGTGGATAATTATGTTCTTCAACAACGTCTAGATTCGGTGTCATAACCATAATCCACAATGTATCATATAAACGATCCTGCTTTGTTCCGCCCTTCACTCCAACTACAAAAGCGTTGCCATCTTCCAATCTGATTGCATTACACAAATGCGACTTGTAACTTCCGAAATCAAATTTTATTTCATTATAAGAGCCATCATTATTAACATACATCGCAAATGCGTTCATATAACCGAACAGACCATTATCACAAGCTCCGAAAATATAATTACCATCACCGTTACAATCACCACCTTGAAGTACAACGCCATCTTCAGCAATACTTGAAATAATCCATTGCTGTGAATACGTTCTCACGCAATAGAAGCAAAATATTAACAACAGAAATTTCTTCATGACTATACAATTTTAATTCAACAAATCTCTTAAAGGTGGCAATTCTTGCTCTGGAACAGGATATTTATTGCCATAAATCACATAATTTTTATGATGAAAATAGCTGCCATTATTCACATAGCCAAGCATACCTACTATATCAACTTCTATAAAAGCAGGCACATCAGGCATCATTTCTAAAAATATTGGATCAGACGGCAACAGATGCAACAAAACCTCCAGTTCTCTAGTGTAATAATAATTGAGCAATTCGTAATTCATATACAACGGAGGATTCTCCTCAATACCGTAAAAATAAATATACGGCTCGCCATTTTCATCCATGTATTCATTACCATTAAGAGAAACTCTAAGCATACCGAAATTCATTTGTCTGAATCCACTCTGAGGCACTGACGTACAACCATAATAATAGTTTATCGTATCTTCGATAATCTCAGCAGCATCGCCAAAAACAGACGGGTCGTTACACGTGCCGCCATATTCGCCAAAATACCAACAGTCGCCTGGCCCAAACGGACCTTGTACCGGATCTTTCGTCGAATTATCGTTTTCCACTCTACCTGAGATAACGAAAACATTGATAGTCACCATATTACCATCAATATCTCCTTTATCAACAACCACAGCTTTCAATGATTTCGAATCACTGACACCATCGTTAGAATACAATTGCCTAACAGATTCCGTGATATTGTCATACAAATCAGCAACATCACAGAAAAGCATCTCATTATTATCGTTAACAGTAACAACAAATTCCAGTTCCTGTTTCACTGTTTCCAAATACTTTCTATCTGGAGCAGTGTATTCAGCATTAAAAAGCGCCTCAATATTCCAGATCACGCTGTCAATCGGAACACACAGTCCACTACGCATAACATTCTCTTTATCAATCAGTTGATATCGGAATTTATTCATTTTATCAACCATTGCCTTCACCTTATCAGGATATGTCGGAATCTCATTCTCAAGATTAGTATTATTAATAATAGGTGTAACCGACTCTTTTTTACAAGCCTCAAAATACACGACAGCACCAACCGCCAACAGCGTTATCAATGCAATTCCTTTAATTTTTTTGCGTTTCATAAACACGATTTTTAATGAATAAAATTTTTATTATCTGCACAAAATCTATCAAATGGTCATCGTCTGCGGTTATTTGTGCCTAAACCGCAGACTTTTTATTACCAATTTTAAACGTACTTGTTCCATAAACTGATTTTATTTTCCGGCTACAAAAATATAGTACTTTTTATTACTTGTCAAGTACTTTTTTCTTAAAAGATTTTAAGATTTAATTCATCTGGACGCATATTCTGTTAAAAAAAATTTTGTAATATTTTTCTTGCAATCTCGAAAATTTATAGTACTTTTGCATTCCGATAATCAAATAAAATCTTTACCACAATGTCTATATCCTTGAAAAATCGTAGTCTGATATCAATCAGCGACTACACACCTGAGGAAATCTGCCATGTACTTGATATTGCTGAAGATTTCGAGCGCAACCCACATCAGAATCTCCTCAACGGACGTATCATCGCATCACTCTTCTTCGAGCCTTCAACCCGTACTCGTCTCAGCTTCGAGACAGCCATCCAGCTTCTCGGAGGCAACGTTATCGGATTCAGCAGCACCGCAGGCACCAGCGTTCAGAAAGGCGAATCTCTGGCCGACACCATCACAATGGTGGCCTCCTACGCCGACCTCATCGTTATGCGCAACCCTATTGAAGGTTCAGCTCGCTTCGCATCAGAAGTTTCGAAAGTGCCGGTCATCAACGCAGGCGACGGCGCCAACCAGCACCCAACTCAGTGCATGCTCGACCTCTACAGCATCCGCAAAACCCAGGGAACTCTCGAAAACCTTGAAATCACCCTCGTCGGTGACCTTAAATACGGCCGCACAGTGCACAGCCTCGTCGAAGCCATGTGCAACTTCAACGCAAAGTTCAACCTCGTATCCCCTGTCGAGCTGAAGCTCCCGAGCGTGGTGAAACAGCATATCAAAGACAAACATCTTGAATATCATCAATATACAGAACTTGAAGAGGCTATCCCGCACTCAGATATCATCTACATGACACGTATCCAACGCGAACGCTTCCCAGATCCTGAGGAATACGAAAAAGTTAAGAATTCATACGTGTTGCGCAACGCAATGCTTGACGCTTCGAAGCCAAACTGCCGCGTGCTTCATCCGCTTCCACGTGTCAACGAAATCCATGTGGATGTCGACAGCAACCCGAAGGCTTACTACTTCCAGCAGGCTCAAAACGGTGTTTACGCCCGCGAAGCTTTAATTGCAACAATTTTAGGACTTAAATAAAAATCAGAATTATGGAAAAGAGAAAAGAATTAGTTGTGTCAGCCATTGAAAACGGCACAGTTATCGATCATATACCAGCCGACAAAGTGTTCCAAGTCGTAAAGATTTTGGGTCTTGAAAAAGTCAGCACTCCTGTGTATTTCGGCACCAACGTCGACAGTAAAAAATACGGAAAGAAAGGCTTTATTAAGGTTTCAAATAAGTATTTCAACCTCGAAGACGTAAATAAAATCGGTTTGGTGGCTCCTACTGCTTCAATCATCGAGATTAAAGATTACGAAGTGATTAAGAAACAGACGGTTACGCTTCCCGACAGCATCGAGCACATAGTGAAATGCTTCAACCCGAACTGCGTCACCAACAAAGAGCACGACGTCCCGACCAAGTTCACGGTCATTAAAGACGCCGAAGGCAACATCAAACTCCATTGCCACTACTGCGAGAAGAATACAACACAGGATAAACTCGAGTTTATTTAGTTTTGTAAAATCTCTCAAAAATAATGACGCCGCGAGCGGCGTCATTATTTTTTTATTAAAACTGTTAGCCTTTCCCAAATAATTTGTAATTTTGTAATTCTAATCTTTCGCTCTAGAAACTCTAGAAACTCTAGAAACTCTAGAAAAATGAAAATGTTTTAACCAAAAGAATAAATTTATGAAAAAGGATTTAAATCATTCACAAAGCGCCCCATCAGTTCTAAAAAATCAGGCAATCTGGCAAAACTTATGGTTTTATCAAAAAACCGTTGTCATATATCAAATGACTGTTGTTTTTACCCAAAGATTTTTACCAAAATGTGGCGACAGAACTGTTGACCAAATGATACAAGCAGCGCGTTCAGGGAAACAAAACATAATTGAAGGCTCTTCTGATGGCGTTACTTCTACCGAAATGGAACTTAAACTCCTGAATGTAGCTCGTGCTAGCATTCAAGAACTTCAAGAGGATTACATTGATTATATTATTAAAAAAGGATTAAAACATTGGGACAAAGAACATCCTAGATTCAATGGTATGCTCAATTATTGTCGCAATCATAATCAACTTGAAGAATATTCAAATTATTTCTGGAAATGGAGCGAAGAAGAGTTCTGTAATGTCGCAATAACACTTTGCCGAATGGTAGACAAAATGATGCTGTCTTATCAAAAGAAAAAAGAAAAAGAATTCGTTACAGAGGGTGGAATACGCGAACGAATGGCAGCTGCACGCAATGGTTATCGCAATGATCAGAAATAAAAAAGGAACGCCATCTGCGACGTCCCTACTCTTTTACTTATTATCTTTAATTTATGCCTCCCCTGCTGACCCCATCGTAAACGGAGCCACAGTGTCGTTGATGTCCTTAATCGGACCGAAATTCTGTTCGTACTTCTGCAAATTCTCAGCCAAAGCTCTGTAAAGCCTCTTTGCATTCTGAGGTGTCATAATGACTCTCGAGCGCACCTTGGCCTTCTGCATTGCTGGAGCAATCTGTGCGAAATCAATAACAAATTCGGTCGGTGAATGGCTGATAATAGCCAAATTTGAATAAACACCGTCGGCAACAGACTCCGGAAGGTCGATATTCAATTGTTTCTTGTTGTTTTCCATAATGATTTATTATTTAATGATTTTAAAATGTAGAGACGTCACAATGTGGCGTCTCTACTAATGTCTAAGGTCTAACGTCTAAGGTCTAAAGACTAATTACGCCTCTACAGGTTCAACTTTCACTGTTTCAGGTTCCAAATCTTCCTTCGAACCGACGAGCAAATCGTCGTATTCGCGCAAACCTGTACCTGCAGGGATCTTGTGACCCACGATGACGTTCTCCTTCATACCCTCGAGATAGTCGGTCTTTGCGCTGATAGCAGCCTGTGTCAAGACCTTCGTTGTCTCCTGGAATGAAGCAGCCGAGATAAAGCTGTCGGTCTGCAAAGCGGCGCGTGTGATACCCTGAAGCACCTGGTGTGCTGTTGCAGGTTTAGCGTCACGAGCCTCAACAAGTTTCTTATCACGACGTTTCAATGATGAATTTTCGTCACGCAGTCTTCTTGCCGAGATAATCTGACCAACAAACAATGTATCTGAATCGCCCGGATCTGTAACAACGACCTTTCCGAAAATGTCGTCGTTTGTCTCCTGGAACGTAATCTTGCTGACGAGCTCGCCCTCAAGGTATCTTGTATCACCTGGATCGTCGATTTCAACTTTACGCATCATCTGACGAACGATGACCTCAAAGTGCTTACCGTTGATGGTCACACCTTGTGAACGGTACACCTCCTGAACGTTGTTCACGATGTATTCCTGAACCTTCATAGGACCTTCGATAGCCAAAATGTTGGCAGGTGTGATAGCACCTTCCGACAATGGCTGACCAGCTTTCACGTAGTCGTTTTCTGAAGCCAAAACCTCTTTCGTTGTCGGGATGAGATACTTCTTGACTTCGCCTGTCTTTGATGTGACAACCAAAACACGGTTACCACGGACAAGCTTCTTCTCGAATGACACCTCACCGTCGATTTCAGAGATGATAGCAGGCTCTGATGAGTTACGTGCCTCGAACAACTCTGTAACACGTGGAAGACCACCGGTGATATCGCCCAAACCTCCAGTAGCACGTGGCTTCTTGGTCAGGATGTCACCAGCCTTGATCTTGTCGCCGTCCTCAACCATAACGTGTGCACCGACCGGCAAGTCGTACGACTTGATGACCTCGCCACTCTTGTCAACAATTGAAATTGACGGGTTCTTCGAGAACTTACGGCCTTCGATGATGACTCGTTCGTTGTAACCTGTCTGCTCATCCGATTCATTACGGAATGTGACGTTTTCAACAATGTTGTCGAAACGTGCCTTACCGTCATGTTCAGAGATGATGAGTGAGTTATATTTATCCCATTCGCAGATGATATCGCCTTGGTTGACGTCGCTGCCTGCCGGGATGTACAACTTCGAACCGTAAGGAATGTTCTCTGTTACGAGAGCCACACCTGTGTTGTGGTCCAAAATCTTCATCTCAGAAGCACGACTCACCACGACCTGGTACTTGTTGTTGTCCTTATCGACATAGTCAACAGCACGTAAGTCGTTGATAATCATCTTGCCGCTGTAATCAGCCTTAATCATTGAGTCTTCCGATGTGCTCGATGCAGTACCACCTTGGTGGAAGGTACGCAGTGTCAACTGTGTACCAGGCTCACCGATTGACTGTGCCGCGATAACGCCGACGGCCTCGCCTCTCTGAACGAGTTTACCTGATGAAAGGTTACGTCCGTAGCAGTTGGCGCAAACGCCCTTCTTCGACTCGCAAGTCAACACGGAACGAATCTCAATGGTCTGGTCTTTCAATGGTGAATCGCAAATCTTCTTCGCGATGTCTTCAGTGATCTCAGCGCCACCGTTGCAGAGCAACTCGCCTGTCTGTGGGTGGAAGATGTCGTGCAAAGCCACACGGCCGAGGATACGGTCGTATAATGACTCGACGATTTCCTTACCACGTTTCAAAGCACCGATTGACAAACCTCTCAAAGTGCCGCAGTCTTTCTCAGTGATGATAACATCGTGAGCGACGTCGACCAAACGACGGGTCAAGTAACCAGCGTCAGCGGTCTTCAAAGCGGTATCAGCCAAACCTTTACGAGCACCGTGGGTTGAGATGAAGTACTCCAACACTGACAAACCTTCCTTGAAGTTCGAAAGAATTGGGTTCTCAATGATCTCAGCGCCACCGGCTGCTGTCGATTTCTGCGGTTTTGCCATCAAACCTCTCATACCGCAAAGCTGACGAATCTGCTCCTTACTACCACGAGCTCCTGAATCCAACATCATGTAAACTGGGTTGAATCCCTGATCGTCCTGAGGCAACAGCTTCATAACCTCGTCGGTCAACTTGGTGACGACGTGACCCCAAATATCGATAATCTTGTTGTAACGTTCGTTGCCTGTGATGAAACCCATGTTGTATTCTTCACGGATGGCGTTCACTTCCTCGTTGGCTTCCTTGATCAACTCCTCTTTCACTGAAGGAATCAAAACGTTGCCGAGGTTGAACGACAAACCGCCTTTGTAAGCCATGTAGTAACCCATGTTCTTGATATCGTCCAAGAACTTGGTTGTAACAGCTGTACCAAGGAGTTTCACCATATCACCGATGATGTCACGCAAAGCCTTCTTGTTCAACAGCTTGTTGATGTAGCCAAATCCTGCAGGAACAACCTGGTTGAACTTGACACGACCCACTGTTGTCTCCACCATTTCCTCAACGATTGAGCCGTCTTCCTTACGGACCGGCACCTTCACGTAGATGATGGCGTGCATATCGACTTTCTTCTCGTTGTAGGCAATGATAACCTCTTCTGCTGAATAGAATTTCTTGCCTTCACCTTTGACGATATGGTCTGGAGTGCTCTTACGTGGTTTTGTGATATAATACAGACCCAAAACCATGTCTTGCGAAGGCACCGTAATAGGAGCTCCGTTGGCAGGGTTAAGGATGTTGTGTGATGCGAGCATCAAAATCTGGGCTTCCAAAATTGCCGCGTTGCCAAGTGGCAAGTGCACAGCCATCTGGTCACCATCGAAGTCAGCGTTGAAAGCCGTACATACCAATGGGTGCAGACGGATTGCCTTACCTTCAACCAACTTAGGCTGGAAGGCCTGGATACCGAGACGGTGCAATGTAGGAGCACGGTTCAACAGAATCGGGTGTCCTTTCAAAATATTCTCGAGGATATCCCACACGACCGGGTCTTTTCTATCGACAATTTTCTTTGCCGATTTCACTGTCTTCACAATACCTCTTTCAATCATCTTACGGATGACGAATGGTTTGTAAAGCTCAGCTGCCATATCCTTTGGAAGACCGCATTCGTTCATGTTCAAATCCGGACCGACCACGATAACCGAACGGCCTGAGTAGTCGACACGTTTACCGAGCAAGTTCTGACGGAAACGTCCCTGCTTACCTTTCAAGCTGTCGCTCAATGACTTAAGCGGACGGTTAGAGTCAGTCTTCACGGCACTTGACTTACGTGAGTTGTCGAGCAATGAGTCAACAGCTTCCTGAAGCATACGTTTCTCATTACGCATAATCACGTCTGGAGCCTTGATTTCGATGAGTCTCTTAAGACGGTTGTTACGGATGATGACACGACGATAGAGGTCGTTCAAGTCTGATGTTGCGAAACGTCCGCCATCGAGCGGGACCAATGGTCTCAACTCAGGTGGTGTCACAGGGATGACCTTCAAAATCATCCACTCTGGACGGTTCTCGACGTGCTTGTTAGCCTCGCGGAATGCCTCAAACACCTGCAAACGCTTCAAAGCATCGGCTTTACGCTGCTGTGATGTCTCTTTATGTGCCTTATCGCGAAGTTCGCCTGCTTCTTTCTCGAGGTCGATCTGAACCAACAAATCGTAGATAGCTTCTGCACCCATCTTGGCGATGAACTTGTTAGGATCTTCTGCCGGAAGATGTTGATTTTCAATAGGAAGCTTCTCTAAGATGTCGAGATATTCCTCTTCTGAAAGGAGGTCGAGTTTGTTTATGCCTTGTTCGGCCATGATACCCGGCTGAACCACGACGTATCTCTCATAGTAGATGATGCTGTCGAGTTTCTTGGTCGGAATACCAAGCAAAGCTCCAATTTTGTTAGGAAGCGAGCGGAAATACCAGATATGCGCCACCGGCACCACCAACTGGATATGACCAGTACGCTCACGTCTGACTTTCTTCTCTGTAACTTCCACACCGCAACGGTCGCAAACGATGTTCTTGTAACGGATACGTTTGTACTTACCGCAGTGGCACTCCCAGTCTTTCACAGGTCCAAAGATTCTCTCGCAGAATAAACCGTCGCGCTCAGGTTTGTAGGTGCGGTAGTTTATTGTCTCCGGCTTCAACACCTCACCGTATGAACGGTCGGAAATGCTTTCCGGCGATGCCAAGCTGATGGTAATCTTTGAAAAGTTGCTGTTTAATGTGTTATTCTTATTTAAAGCCATAGATTTACAAAATATTAAGAGCTTTTTTATTCAAACGTAATTTCAAGTCCGAGTCCGCGCAATTCGTGAACCAAAACATTGAATGACTCTGGTATACCTGGTGTTGGCATGTTCTCGCCCTTGACGATAGCCTCGTAAGCCTTTGCACGACCGACGACATCGTCTGACTTCACTGTCAAGATTTCCTGAAGGACGTTAGATGCACCGAATGCCTCGAGTGCCCAAACCTCCATTTCACCGAAACGCTGACCACCAAACTGTGCTTTACCACCAAGAGGCTGCTGCGTAATCAACGAGTATGGTCCGATTGAACGTGCGTGCATCTTGTCGTCGACCATGTGGTGCAGCTTCAGCATGTAGATGTAACCCACTGTAGCCTGCTGATCGAACGGCTCGCCTGTCTCGCCGTCATAAAGCTGAACTCTACCGTTCTCCGGCAATCCAGCTTTCTTCATATATTCGTTGATTTCTTCCAATGTTGCACCGTCAAAGATAGGTGTAGCGAACTTCAATCCGAGCTCGTGACCTGCCCAACCGAGCACTGTCTCGTAAATCTGACCCAAGTTCATACGTGAAGGCACGCCCAACGGGTTCAACACGATGTCGACTGGAGTACCATCCTCAAGGAACGGCATGTCTTCTTCGCGAACGATTCTTGAAACGATACCTTTGTTACCGTGACGACCTGCCATCTTATCACCGATGTTCAGCTTACGTTTCTGAGCAACGTAAACCTTTGCCATCTGGACGATACCGTTCGGCAACTCATCACCAACGCTTGCCACGTTCTTCTTGCGGCTGTAAACACCGTTGATTTCCTTGCACTTGATGTTGTAGTTGTTCACCAACTTCACGATGCAGTCGTTAATCTCAGTGTCTGTAGTCCACTTGTAAGGATTGACAGTCATGTAATCGATCTGTGACAATGCCTTCTGGGTGAATTTCACCTTCTTAGGGATGATAGTCTCCTTGAAGTTGTTGTAAACACCTGTTGAAGTTCTGCCGTTCAACATCGACATGAGCTTCTCCATCATGCGAGCCTTCAAGGCGTCGAGCTCTTTCTGGCATTCGGCGTCGAGTTCAGCGATGATGTCCTTATCTTTTGACTTAGCTTTTCTGTCTTTAACCACGCGTGAGAACAAGCGTTTTCCGATGACAACACCCTTCATTGAAGGACCTGCCTTGAGTGATGCGTTCTTCACATCGCCTGCCTTGTCGCCGAAGATGGCGCGCAACAGCTTCTCCTCTGGGGTTGGATCGGTCTCGCCCTTAGGCGTGATCTTACCTATTAATATATCGCCTTCCTTAACATCGGCACCGACGCGAATCAAACCGTTCTCGTCCAAATCCTTAGTTGCGTCTGCACTGACGTTCGGGATATCGTTGGTCAACTCTTCCAAACCACGTTTCGTGTCGCGCACCTCAAGGGTGAATTCCTCGATGTGGATTGAGGTGAAGAGGTCTTCCTTGACGATCTTCTCAGAAATCACGATAGCATCCTCGTAGTTGTAACCCTTCCAAGGCATGAATGCAACCTTCAAGTTGCGGCCCAATGCGAGGTCGCCGCCCTGTGTTGCATAACCTTCTGTAAGAATCTGACCCTTTGTAACCTTCTGACCTTTTCTTACGATAGGCTTCTGGTTGATGCTTGTGCTCTGGTTTGTTCTTATATATTTAATAAGGTTATATGTCTTCACATCGTCATCGAAGCTCACGAGACGCTCTTTGTCGGTTCTGTCATACTTGATGGTGATCTTTGTTGAATCAACATAGATGACTTCGCCGTCGCCTTCTGCTTCGACTAATGTACGTGAATCCCTTGCCACATAATGCTCAATACCTGTTCCGACGATTGGGGCTTCAGGAGCCATCAACGGCACTGCCTGACGCATCATGTTAGATCCCATCAAAGCACGGTTAGCGTCGTCGTGCTCCAAGAACGGAATCAATGATGCAGCGACAGATGACATCTGGTTAGGTGCCACGTCGATGAGGTCGAGCTGGTCTGGTGTGACAATAGGATAATCAGCCACATAACGTGCTTTCAGCATCTCCTCTGTGATATGACCTTCGTCATCCATAGCGGTGCATGCCTGAGCGATGATCTTGTTGTCTTCCTCTTCTGCTGTGAGATAAACAGGTGGATTCTGGAAGTCGACATTACCATCCTTAACCTCACGGTAAGGTGTCTCGATGAATCCGAGGTTGTTGATCTTAGCGAACACGCAGAGTGAAGAAATAAGACCGATGTTAGGACCTTCAGGTGTCTCAATTGTACAGAGACGTCCGTAGTGTGTGTAGTGAACGTCACGCACCTCGAAACCTGCACGGTCACGTGAGATACCGCCAGGACCCAAAGCAGAGATACGACGTTTGTGTGTCAACTCTGACAACGGGTTGGTCTGATCCATGAACTGTGACAGCTGGTTGGTGCCGAAGAACGAGTTAATGACCGATGACAATGTCTTTGCATTGATCAAATCGGTTGGTGTGAATGACTCGTTGTCACGGACGTTCATACGCTCACGGATAGTTCTTGCCATACGTGCAAGACCAACGCCGAACTGTGCGTAAAGCTGTTCGCCCACGGTTCTGATACGACGGTTGCTCAAGTGGTCGATATCATCAACTTCTGCCTTGCTGTTTGAAAGCTCGATCAAATATTTGATGATAGCGATTATATCTTCGTTTGTCAAAACTTTGACGTCTTCCGGAATGTTCAAACCGAGCTTGCGGTTGATACGGTAACGGCCGACTTCTCCAAGGTCATAACGTTTGTCGGAGAAGAACAACTTTCTGATTATATCGCGAGCTGTTTCCTCATCTGGCGGTTCAGCGTTGCGGAGCTGGCGGTAGATGTATTCGACAGCGTCTTTCTCCGAGTTTGTGGTATCTTTCTGTAATGTGTTGAAAATGATGGAGTAATCGTTGGTGTTGACTTCTTCTCTGTCGAGGAGGATGGTCTTAACGCCTTTCTCGATAATCTTATCGATATGTTCGTTTTCGAGGATGACACCGCGTTCGATAATGATTTCGTTACGCTCGATTGTCACGCATTCACCAGTCTCTTCGTTGATGAAGTCTTCAAACCATGAGTGCAACACTTTTGCTGCGAGGCGACGACCCACCACACGTTTCAAACCGCTCTTTGTCACCTTCACTTCCTCGGCGAGGTTGAAAATGTCGAGGATGTCCTTATCGGTCTCATATCCGATAGCACGGAGCAATGTGGTGATAGGTAACTTCTTCTTGCGGTCGATATAGGCATACATCACGTTGCTGATATCGGTCGAGAATTCCATCCAGGAGCCCTTGAACGGGATGATACGCGCTGAATACAGCGTCGTTCCGTTGGTGTGCACGCTTGAGCCGAAGAAAACGCCCGGAGAACGGTGTAACTGTGATACCACGACACGTTCTGCGCCGTTTATGACGAAAGTACCCTGTGGTGTCATATACGGAATCAAGCCGAGATACACATCTTGGACGACGGTCTCGAAATCTTCATGCTCCTCATCGTTGCATGAAAGTTTCAGTTTTGCCTTGAGTCTTACGCAATAGCTCAAGCCACGTTCTATACATTCAGCGATAGTATATTGTGGGGCATCAATGTAGTAGTCGAGGAACTCGAGTACAAAGTTGTTTCTGGCGTCGGTAATAGGGAAATTCTCCGCAAATACCTTGAACAGGCCTTCGTTTTTACGATTGTCGGGATTAGTCTCGAGCTGGAAGAAATCACGGAATGACTTCAGCTGGATATCCAGAAAATCAGGATAGTCGAAAGGCTTCTTGATTGACGCGAAACTGATTCTATCTAATTTAATGTCTGCCAAAGTGTTTATGTTTTAATTGTTTCTAAAAGCTATTATATTATATAGACGGCGGAATACAACACAATATAGGCACAAACCTCAACCCCCGTCTATATGGAGGGGCTGAGGTATTTATGCCTGTTGTAGCAGGAAATAAACTTATTTTATTTCGACTTCTGCACCAGCTGCCTCGAGTTGAGTCTTGAGTGCATTAGCTTCTTCTTTGCTCACGCCTTCTTTAACAGCTTTAGGAGCAGCGTCAACTAAGTCTTTAGCTTCTTTAAGACCGAGGCTTGCAAGGTCCTTAACGAGCTTCACAACTGCGAGTTTCTGTGCACCTGCTGATTTGAGGATAACGTCGAATGAAGTCTTCTCTTCAGCTGCTGCGGCTGCCTCACCACCTGCTGCTGGAGCTGCTACTGCAACTGCTGCTGCGGCTGGTTCAATGCCGTATTCTTCTTTCAAAATTGCTGCGAGTTCATTAACCTCTTTCACTGTAAGGTTTACTAATTGTTCAGCAAAAGCTTTTAAATCTGCCATTTTTTTACGTTTTTATTTGTTATACAATTATTTTTTATTTCTCTTAATCTTTGTGAATGTTAATCATTCTGAATTATTCCGGTCTCTCGGATAAGGTCTTCACTATGCCGCTGAGCTTGTTGCCGCCACTCTGAAGAGCGCTGATAACGTTCTTGGCTGGTGACTGGAGCAATGCGATAACATCGGCGATGAGTTCGTTCTTAGACTTGATGCTGCACAATGTGTCAAGCATGTTGTCGCCAGTGTACACACACTCTTCAATGTATGCTCCCTTAAGGATTGGCTTGTCACAAGTCTTGCGGAACTTCTTGATCAGCTTTGCAGGGGCGTTGCCATTCTCTGACAACATCATTGCTGTCGTGCCTTTGCAAACGTCGTAAAGATCACCGTAATCCTTACCAACTCTCTGCATGGCCTTCTTCAGTAATGCATTCTTCACCACAACAAGCTTGACCTGGCTGTTGAAGCACTGTCTTCTCAACTGACTGGTCTTGTCGGCATTCAATGCCTCGATATCTGTCAGATAGAAATTAGGACATGCATTCAACTGGTCCACTATCGAGTTAATGATAACTTCTTTATCTTCTTTTCTCATGTCAATACTTATTTAAGGGTTTAGATGGCTACTGATTTGACGTCCACTTGAACACCCGGACTCATTGTACTTGAGATGTAGATACTCTTGATGTAAGTACCTTTAGCTGCTGCTGGTTTCAATTTGATGATCATAGCAAGGATTTCCTTTGCGTTCTCATAAATCTTCTCAGCTGGGAAGCTCACTTTTGCAATGCGGCTGTCGATGATTCCGTACTTGTCAACTTTGAAATCAATCTTACCAGCTTTCACTTCCTTAACAGCTTTACCAATTTCCATTGTCACTGTGCCGGTCTTCGGGTTTGGCATCAATCCACGTGGTCCGAGGATTCTACCAAGAGCACCAACCTTTGGCATCAATGAAGGCATTGTGATAATTACATCGACATCGGTCCAACCGTCTTTGATCTTCTGGACATAGTCCTCGAATCCGACGAAATCAGCACCTGCTTCGAGAGCTTCCTGTGCTTTATCTGGCGTACATAATACCAACACGCGGGTAACTTTACCTGTACCGTGAGGCAGTGTCACACTACCACGAACCATCTGATTGGCTTTACGTGGATCGACACCTAAACGTACGTTGATATCAACTGAAGCATCGAACTTGGTGTAAGTGATCTGTTTTACGATATCAACAGCTTCTGTCAAGGAGTAGGCCTTGCTTTTGTCGAACTTAGCTAAAGCTTCTTTTCTGTTTTTAGATACTTTTGCCATTTTTAATTTTTTTGTTTGTTCTACAAATGCTTAAGACTTAGTCTTACTTTAAAGGTGATTCGCCTGTAATCTTAACACCCATGCTACGAGCTGTACCTGCTACCATGCTCATTGCTGATTCAATTGTGAAGCAATTCAAGTCCTTCATCTTGTTTTCAGCGATTGCACGAACAGCGTCCCAAGTGATTGAACCAACCTTTGAACGGTTAGGCTCTTTTGATCCCTTGGCGACTTTGGCAGCCTCGAGTACGGAGACAGCTACTGGAGATGCTTTTACAACGAAGTCAAAGCTCTTGTCTTTGTAAACAGTGATGATGACTGGCAAAACCTTACCGGCCTGATCCTGTGTACGAGCATTGAACTGCTTGCAAAATTCCATGATGTTCACACCCTTTGAACCTAATGCCGGTCCGACAGGTGGTGCTGGATTAGCGGCTCCTCCTTTGATTTGCAGTTTAATTAATCCGCTTACTTCTTTCATTTGAATTTCTTATAAAAAGTTAAATGAAAACATTAACCATTATTCTTAACTCTCTCTCTTCACCTGGAAGTAGCTGAGTTCAAGAGGTGTCTTGCGACCGAAGATCTTCACCATAACTTTGAGCTTTTTCTTCTCATCGTTGACCTCTTCGATCACGCCACTGAAACTGGAGAACGGTCCGTCGTTGACTGTCACGGTCTCGCCTACAATGAACTCGAGTTCCGAACCCTCGCCTGCCTCTGTCATCTCGTCAACTTTTCCTAAGATACGTTTGACTTCCGATGGACGGAGCGGATCAGGATCGCCTCCGCGTGTGCCGAGGAATCCCAGCACATTCGGAGTTTCCTTGATAAGATGCATGACCTCAGCATCCAAAGTGGCCTCAATGAGAACATAGCCAGGAAGGTAATTTCTTTCCTTGCTGACTTTCTTACCGTTTCTCACCGAATACACCTTTTCTGTCGGGATCAAAACCTGTGAAATCAGATCCTGTAATGCGGTATTGCGTGACAACTCAGCATCGAGATATT